>NZ_JADPKX010000016.1:0-210000 GCF_023074155.1 Bradyrhizobium sp. 134
CATTATGGCCAGCGGTCATGAGTACCGCACAAGAAGGCCGAACACATGGCTGCTCCGACCAACGCCGCAAGTGAAGATTCTCCTTGCCAACCCGGAGCCGTCCACACATGGGCCCACCGCTGACTTGCCGCGCGCAGCCGGCCGCGGACCGCTGTTGCCCCGTAGCTGACATCAAGTAGTTTCTGGAGAGCTTCGCAAAAACGCAAGCCGCCAACTCGCGCCAGCCATTCCGTCTTAGGAGAAAGGGCCAGCCCGTATGGCTGGCCCTTTAAGTATATTACGTAAGCCGTCAGTAACGAGAAGCCGACGCGGCGCCCCAATTGAACCGGTAGTTCAGGCCGGCCTTGATGGTGTGCTCGTCATTGCGGAAGCCGACGGCGGTAACAACACCGCCGGCGCTGGTGAAGAGAGCGTTCCGCGTGCCGAAATCGTAGTACTGGTATTCGACCTTGCCCGACCAGTTCTGGGCGAACATGTATTCGAGACCACCGCCCACGGTGTAGCCGTCGCGACCACCGCCGTTGTTGGTGAAGGTGCCGCCGCCGAAACCGTTCGTAAGGCGGGAGTCAGCCCAGGCGTAACCGCCTTTGACGTACAGCAGCGCCGGACCCCAGGTGTAGCCGAGGCGACCGGTGACCGAACCGAGCCCACGGTTGACGAAGGGATTGTTGTTGGTGTCGAGGAAGCTGTAGTTCGCTTCAATGCCCAGCACCCAGTTCGGCGAGAACTGATGGTCGTAACCGACCTGCGCGCCGCCCATGAACACACCATCGTTGCTGCTGGTGCCGGTGAAGCCGGGGGCCAGAATGTTGTTGCTGCCGCCGAATGCGCCGCCGACGTGACCGCCGATGTAAAAGCCGGTCCAGTTGTAAATCGGCGAGGCCGCCATCGGTGGGGCTTTGGTGTAAGGACGCGCGGCCATATCAGCTGCCGATGCTGTACCCGCTAGGGCGGCGAAAGCGACAGTAGCGAGAAGGAACTTTTTCATTTCGAGTCTCTCAGGTTTAAAGAATGTGTGCCAAACGCTAACTCAACTCACCGAATTTGCTGTAGCGCGCCAGACACACGTCGCCGATCTACGTGTGGAACGCTCTGGTCATTTGTTAATTAAGGAACCGTGTTGACCCGGAACCGGGCGTCTGAGCTACGAGTTCCGCGGTTCCGCCATCGCGAAGGATTTATCATTGTGCATTCCAAAGCTCTGGCATGATTCAGAACTTTTTGCCGTTCATACTGGAAGCTCATCGACCGGGGATGTCGCATCTTGTCCGCTAGCTGACCTGCCGCACGCAGCCGGTGGAGGACCGCCGGTGATCATTGCGGAGTTCCGGATGCCGGCCGATGATGTCGCATGACAAGCCGTCCACCTGTGCTGATAGTCTTTGGCGGCCTTCCCGGCACGGGCAAGACAACGCTTTCTCGGGAGCTGACCAGACGTCTCGCGGCCACGTACCTTCGTATCGATGCCGTTGAGCAGACGCTACGGACCGCAGGTCATACGGTCGGCGCCATGGGCTATGTGGTAGCCACCGCACTCGCGGCTGAAAATCTCGAGCTTGGTCGTGTCGTTGTCGTAGACTGCGCTAATCCAGTCCTGGCAAGCCGCGTCGGATGGCGACAGGTCGCCGCTCAGAAGTCGGCATGCGTCGTTGAGATTGAAGTGGTTTGCAGCGACCTGATCTTGCATCGACAACGAGTGGAAACACGCACCTCAGACATCAGCGGCCTCAAGCAGCCAACGTGGGCTGAGGTAGTGAGCCGAGACTATGAACCGTGGGATCGAGAACACCTGGTGCTCGATACGGCCGTTAGCTCGCTCGATCACCTGCTCGAAGAAGCGGAGACGTATGTTCGCGCCCAGACTGGTTAGTCTCCTCTTGGCCCACAGCTGACCTGCCGCGAGCAGCCGGTGCAGGTCCGCTTGTGACCCGGAGCGGCCTTTAAAGTGGCTCGAAAATCATCTGCCAGCCCTTTCGGGTGTCCATGTATTCGCGAACCAGTTTGATCCGCTCGCCCGAAAGGACAAAAGCGAAGCAATAGTCATTCTCGTAGGGCTTGCCTCCAGGAAGAGTGGCTCGCATCCGCTCCTCGACGATCACAGTATCACCATCGGCATGAATGCCCCGAAACGAGATGTCGACGTTCGAGAACAGATGATGCATTTCCGAGGCAATAAAGTGTGCGATTTGGTCCGGTCCAATCATGTGGTCGGTGTGCTTGAGAGCGACCGCCGTGGCATTTCCGGCCGGTGCGATCCATTCGGCATCGGGAGTAAACAGCTCGGCGATTAGCCTCGCATCCCGGGTTTTAAAAGTCTTCCAGGCATTGATCACGACCTCTTTAGGATTCGTGCTGTCCATTTTTTGCTTCTCCGAGTGCTCAGCGAATCTGGACCTTCTCTATAAGAAGGGCGCACCGATATCGCTGGCCGGAATCGGACCTGATCATCTCAGGACTGTTATTCTGGCCACCCCCTGCGGTAAGATGACTCATGCTCAGTTTTGAGGTATGCAACACCGCGCGCTTGCAGCGCGATCCGCGCTATGACGGCCGTTTCTACACGGCAGTGAAGACCACGGGGATCTACTGCCGCCCAGTTTGCCCTGTGAAGCAGCCGTTGACCTGTAACGTGGCCTACTATCAAACTGCGGCGGCCGCCGAGGCTGCGGGATACCGGCCTTGCCTGCGTTGCCGTCCGGAGACCGCTCCCTTCTGTGCTGCCTGGAATGGCACGCGTTCGACAGTCGCGCGGGCCCTGAAATTGATCGATGGTGGCGCGTTGGATGGCGGTTCGGTTGCCGCACTGGCCCATCGGCTCGGGGTAAGCTCGCGCCACCTTGCGCGTCTGTTCGAGCGGTACGTCGGCGCCAGCCCCCAACAGGTCGCAAAGACCAGGCGTGTACAGCGAGCGAAGCGCCTACTTGACGAGACGACTGAACCATTGGCCCAGATCGCCTACCGAGCTGGCTTCGGCAGCGTTCGCCGATTCAACGCCGTCTTTCGCGAACTCTATGGGCGCGCGCCCTCCAGCATTCGCCACCGCCGCAGAGTATTCGCCTGAGATCGGGCATCCCAACGTTGGTCCGCTGTTGGCCCGTGGCGGGCCTTCGCTCCGAGGGCTGTGAAGTCGGCCTTCGGGAGGTGAGCCGACCGGCATCATGCGAGCGGCCGAGGCAGCCTTTGACCCTGAGCGGACGTCGCTGGGAAGATCGGACGACGCCTTTACACCTTATCGTTCGGTTTCGTATTGCTCCGGATCTACATCAGACCACGCTTCTGCGAGAGACTAGCGACCTCGTTGATCCGTGAATGGACGCACATCGAACGCGTTAACAAACTTGACTAGGTCTTCCGCCCCTTCCGACACAAGCACTCGGCCATCCGCAAATTGCACGATCAGAAACTCTCGACCTGCTGCGCCATCGCTGGCGGTTGCCAGCCACAGCGATCGCCCCGAGGCTACGTCGCATAGCTTGATCGACATGTTCGAAGTCGAGCGCAAATCCGCACATGGGTCGAATCCGTAAGCTGACTGAACGACCTCGCCCTTGCCGCTTGGAGATTCGTTCGATTGACGTCCTAGGATGGTTTCATCGGGAGCGGGAGGAAGGACAAAAGAGGACAGCATGGTGCTGCTCGCTGCGTCCCAGGCCGACCAACCAGCGTTCGTTCGTGCAAAGAGCTTGCTTCCGTCTTCGCCGAGGCGAATCTCAAGAACCTCCGCATCCGTCCGGAAGAACAGCTTCTTGGCCGATCGGACGACCGCGACCCCGTATCTGTGCCCCTCCTTCATAGTCCGCTGTTCATGAAATCCGACTGCGAATGTCGTGAGGTCATTGGACCAGGCGAGGACGTCGCTGTCGTATATATCCTCGAGATGGATAACGCGGCGTGCTGTCGCCGGGTCCCATATCGTAACCTGATCTGGCGTTGCTCGAACGATGATCAGCCCGCGAGAAAACCCAATGCCCGAAACCTGGGTGTCCTGACAGGGCCAGCTCCAGTTGAGCGCCGGCGGCGCTGCGCTGACATCAACTAGCAACGCATTTACGTTCGAACTGCTGGCATCAAGTTCAGTTGGCGCAAGCAAGAGATGTTGTCCGTCGAATGCGAAAGCACCATGCGGCCGACCGCAGAAGGTGCGTAGCGTCTTTCCGGAAACGTCGGCGACGATCTCCTTCCTAATCACGTCGATGAAATACACATGGTAGGACCAGCCTGGTTCGGCGTTATAGTCAAATGGGTCAAAACCATCCTGCCTCTCGTCTGCGGTCGTCACTTGAATGAAGTCTTGCCGATCGGTTGATTCGACGCTTGCGACTTTCTCTAGATCGATCAGAGAAGCCAATTTCTGATCGACGAGATATTGTTTCTCGGTTGCCAGATCGATTGGCCCGTCCGGATCGCGCGACCAAGAAGAGGGCCATTTGTGCTCGATCCAGGTCCAGTTGTTCGCCTCAAGAGATGGGACAAGCATCCCCGCATTCTCGATCCGCAGGCCAGTTTCTGGGGACCACGCGGCGGTCTCCACCTCATCGGTGTCCCGCGCAACCCGTGTAAAAACGACACGCCCGTCACCCGAAATGGCCATGCGCGTAAACCGGGTGCCCTCGCTGGCTACCAGATTGCGGAATATGTTTCCGGTGTTCATGTCGCGGACAGTGACCTCGCGCTGGGTTCCCGTGAGAAACCATTTTCGGTCAGGGGCAATCATGATCGCGGAGGTGCCCTCGGGACCGATCTGCACGACGGCGTTAAAACCGGGCGGAGGCTCGGCCGCGCTGCCGATCTGTGGTGCCATTGCTGAGATGAGGCCCAGGACGGCAGCGGCAAAAGACGATAGCGATGACACTGATCGTATGCTGCGTTTCATTGTTACGAGCACCTTCGGCGGGGGTTAAAGCGCACAATCCTCCGCCGCATATATGGATAATGTTTTCTGCAGCAGAGTTCAAATTCTCAGGATTCCGCCGGGTGGCCGCCGCACTGCGCAACGACGTGCGGCGAGCCAGCTCATTGAAGCACAATTGGACAAGGGCGGAGCGAACATGTGGGGGTGATTGACAACGCCATTTCCGCTGTTGGGCCCAAAGCGGACCTCGCTCAAAAGCTGTAGGCCATTGACACAGCACGCTGCTTGGCTCAATGTTACGCGCCGTAGCATTCGCGGTGAGGAGCAGTTGGCCCCTCTCCAGCGATTTCAAGGTCGGATGGGCCAGGTTTGCGAAGGCGCGATTTTATCACTCTTGCAAGCGGCGCAGCGGTAGCTTGGAACAATGAGCAATGAGAAGGCCTTTAAAGTCCGATACCAGCGCCGGGAATGCACTCTCGCGACGCTCTATGCTGACCGGACTTGCGGCAACCTGCGTTGCGGCGCCGGCGAAATGGAGTTGGGCTGCCGAAATCGGTGGTGGTCCGTCCTTTTTCGCCGATGGCCCGGACGCCGAACTTTACGGCGCGGCCGAGAACTACCCGATCAAGGACCGGTGGAGGATCTTCCAGCCCGGCAATCCGGCCTCGCCAAAATACCGCGTCGGCGCATTCAGTCATTACGATGAGATATTCCCGACACGCCACGTCGATCGCGCGGCCACATCCTGGCCATTCAAGCGAACGCCGGCGGATGTCAGCTACCAGTACAAGGGAAACCGCGCTTCGCTTGCGGATTATCTGTCGCGCAATCCGGTGACGGGCCTGTTGATCGCTAAGGACGACCGGATTCTGGTTGAGTGCTATCAGTACGGCCGCACCGATCGAGACCGGCTGATATCGCAGTCGATGGCAAAATCTATCACTGGCATGCTGGTAGGGATCGCGACCGCGGAAGGCGCGATCAAGTCGATCGACGACGCTGCGGAGACCTATGTTCCCGGTTTGAAGGGCACGGAATACGGTGCAACGCCGATCCGCGCGCTGCTGCACATGTCGTCCGGCGTGAAGTTCGGTGAAGAGAACGATGAAGCGAAAGGCAGCGGAGACGACCTCGATCGCCTGTGGGGCGACATGGTGCGCAAACACTGGTTTTCTCAAAAAGGCACCGTTGCCAGCATCGCGCAATTCAACCACCGGATCGCGCCGCCGGGGACGCGATTCCATTACGCCAGTATCGAGACGGACGTGCTTGGTCTCGTGCTGCATTACGCGACCGGTCAATCAATGTGCGGCTATCTCCAGGAAAAAGTTTGGCAGCCGATCGGCACGGAAGCGGATGCCAAATGGCTGATTGATGCGGATGGCCGTGAGGTAGCGCACGGGTTCTTCAATGCGGTACTGCGCGATTACGCGCGGCTCGCCCGTCTGCTGGCCCACAACGGAGCGTGGGAAGGCAAACAGATAATACCGGCACAGTGGATGATTGATGCGACCACGGTGCTTGCGTCCGAGACGTATCTGGCAAAAGCCGAGGGAGGGTTCGGGTACGGCTATCAGGTCTACCTGTTTCCCGGCAGCAGACGGCAATTCGCGCTCTTGGGGCACCTCGGGCAGCGCATCCTCGTTGATCCGCCCTCGAAGCTGGTCATGGTGCAGACCGCCGTCGATGAAAAATCCCCCGAAATCTGGCGTCTGTGGTCGGCCGTGGTCGCGCAGTTCGGGTGACGCCACCTTTTCTCCCAGGGGAAGAGAGGTCCACTCCGCCCTCGACGTCGGAATAGAGAGCCCAATGAGCTGCGAGGTCTGCTTCTGGCCATTGCGACAATCTTGACCCAGCGCCTTGTTGTCGGCAATGACGCAACTTTCAAATCGAAAAGGACTCCAATTGTTTCCTGATTCCACTATCAAATGGCGGCCCTACCCTTCGATAATCGATGGCATCGAACGCCCACCTTTTGTTTTCGATCAAGGCCTTTGGCGCGGCGTTCTCTATCTCATCGTGGTGGCACCGAACCCCGGCCTTCGCGCTTACGGCATCGAAATGTCCTGCGAGATCTATTCGGGCATCGAAGAAATGATCTATTCGGTCGCCGATCACGGGGACAAAACAACTGGCCGCTCCGACGGCGGAGTCTACATTAAAGAAGCTGAGAACTCGGCATTGCTGAAAGCCTACGCTGCGACCGATCCGGTCGGTCGGAAGCCGCGGCACTTCTCCTTTGTCGGAGGCGACTACTGCTACGAGGTGCTTGGCTTCTCCGAACCCATCATACGAGCGTTTAGCAGCCCCGAAGAGGCATATGCTTGGGGACCTTCTAGGTCCGATGAGAAAGTAAACTAGGTCAGCAGCAACGCAGAGCCAGCACTTCGGCTGCTGGCCCGAAGCTGACTCACAAAGCCGGACTGGCCATGTCCGGTTTCGCGGACAGAGCGGACACCGGCTACCCCGCGAGCTAGCGCGTTTACGACTACGCTCCCCAGCGCATCCGGGCGCGCACCGAGTCTGCTGTGTTGAATGGATTCAAGTCTGAGGACGATTGTTTCGAGCCTGCGCGCGAGGTGGTGTGAAGCTCGAGGATATCGATACGGAGTAGCGGTTGGGGCTCGCCCTGTCACGCGTGCCGCGACAATGGCATCGTGCGCCTGTTTTGCCCGACGAGTCAATATTTCGCCAAAACCTAATTTTCGTTTTTTTGTTATCTCGCCCGCCGGATTCAACGGATTCGCAAAGCACCTAAGTCATTGATCCCGCACATGCCGGCTACTGTGCATGGGGTTGTTTTCGAGGTTTTTGTTTTGAGAGCACGACAGTGCGAGGATGAACCGGACCTGGCCCGGCTCGCCCGCTACTTCATCACCCGCAGATTCTTGGTCGTGAACCGCTGGGTCTTGCCGTCTGGACGAACCGGTCGCCGCGTGCCGGCGGCCTTGCCGGTGCCGGGCGGCTGGTGCGCGGGGACCAGCTGGTCGGGGCGCGAGCCGATCAGGTCGGCGCGGCCCATCTCTTTCAGGGCTTCACGCAGCACCGGCCAGTTGTCGGGATCGTGGTAGCGCAGGAAGGCCTTGTGCAGGCGGCGCTGCCGCAGGCCCTTGATGGCCTCGACCTTGTCGCTGCCGCCGCGCCGCACGCCGCGCAGCGGGTTGACGCCGGTGTGGTACATCGCCGTTGCGGTCGCCATCGGCGAGGGCAGGAAGGTCTGCACTTGATCCGCGCGGTAGCGGTTCTTCTTCAGCCACAGCGCGAGGTTCATCATGTCCTCGTCGGTCGTGCCCGGATGCGCCGCGATGAAATACGGGATCAGATAATATTTCTTGCCGGCCTGTTCGGCCGCGGCATCGAACATGCGCTTGAACTGGTTGTAGGCGCCGATGCCGGGCTTCATCATCTTGTCGAGCGGCCCGCGCTCGGTATGCTCCGGCGCGATCTTCAGATAGCCGCCGACGTGATGGGTGACGAGCTCCTTGATGTATTCGGGGCTTTCGACCGCGAGGTCGTAGCGCACGCCGGAAGCCACCATCACCTTCTTGATGCCCTTGGTCTCGCGCACCTTGCGATAGAGCCGGATCAGATCGTCATGCGAGGTGTTGAGGTTCGGGCAGATCTCGGGGAAGACGCAGGACGGCCGCCGGCACGCCGCCTCGACCTTCGGGTCCTTGCATGCCATCCGGTACATGTTGGCGGTGGGACCGCCGATGTCGGAGATCACGCCGGTGAAGCCGGGCGTCTTGTCGCGGATCTTCTCGATCTCGCGCAGGATCGAGCCCTCGGAGCGGTTCTGAATGATGCGGCCCTCGTGCTCGGTGATCGAGCAGAAGGTGCAGCCGCCGAAACAGCCGCGCATGATCGTCACCGAGAATTTGATCATGTCCCAGGCGGGGATTTTGGCTTCGCCATAGGACGGATGCGGGGCGCGCGCGTAGGGAAGATCGTAGACTGCGTCCATCTCCTCGCTGGTCAGCGGGATCGGCGGCGGGTTGAGCCAGAGATCGCGATCGCCGTGGCGCTGCACCAGCGGCCGCGCATTGCCGGGATTGCTCTCCCGGTGCAGCACGCGTGACGCGCGGGCATAGGCCTCCTTGTCCTGCTCGACCTGCTCCAAAGCCGGCAGCCGGATCACGGTCAGGCCTTTCGTCCGCGAAGCGCCCTCGTCGGCGGAGTCGATATCGTCGGCGTGCAGCTCGACGTAGTCCTCAGGGACCCGGCGGAACAGCGCGACGCCCCTGATGTCGTCGAGCTCGCGCGGCGCTTCGCCGGCGGCAAGACGGTTCGCCACTTCGACGACGGCGCGCTCGGCATTGCCGTAGAGCAGCAGGTCCGCCTTGGCGTCGGCCAGCACCGAACGGCGCACCTTGTCGGACCAGTAATCGTAATGCGCGATCCGGCGCAGCGAGGCCTCGATGCCGCCGAGCACGACCGGGACGCCCTTGAACGCCTCGCGGCAACGCTGCGCGTAGACGACGGTGCAGCGGTCCGGCCGCTTGCCGCCTTCGCCGCCCGCGGTATAGGCATCGTCATGGCGCAGGCGGCGGTCCGCGGTGTAGCGGTTCACCATCGAATCCATGTTGCCGCCGGTGACACCGAAGAACACCTTTGGCTTGCCCAACGCTTTGAACGGCTCGGCCGAATGCCAGTCCGGCTGCGAGATGATGCCGACGCGAAAACCCTGTGCCTCCAGCAGGCGGCCGATGATGGCCATGCCGAAGCTGGGATGGTCGACATAGGCATCGCCCGTCACCAGCACGATGTCGCAGGCGTCCCAGCCGAGCGCATCCATCTCGGCGCGGCTCATCGGGAGGAATGGCGCCGGCTTGTGCGGGCGTGCCTGCGCCATCAGGGGCTTTTCGGCGGCGATGATCTGGATGTCCATGGCGCCTACGCATAGGACTCCGAGACGGCGAATACAACCGACAGGCGCGTGAAAGATGCGGTTCCGTGGCCGGCAGCCCGGGCGTGCGACCGCGTTAACCGTTCGCGAGCGCCGCCATCAGGTGTGCACCTTCTCGGGTCATGCGCAGGAACCAACTGCCCTCGCGAACATTCTGATGCAGGGTTTGCGCCGGCCCGGCTGGCGCGCGCTCGCGCCCGGGGTTTAGTATCGCCTCGATGTTCGCCTCTGGCGGATGGGGGAGCCGTGAGTACAGTCATAGAGAACTTGCTGCTTCGAAAGCAGAAGCTGGTTGAGCAGCTCGAGAAGGCGCCCACGGTCGAGGACCGCGACAAAATCGAACACCAGCTCGAGCAGATCAACACCGCGCTGGATTTTCTGGACAGGCCCGGCACGAAAGGCGCGCGGTAGCAGCGCTCAATCCACCTGCAGCGCTTTTGCGTAGACCACGCCCGAATTGGTGACGTGCGTGGTCATCAGCGTCGCGAAGGCGGCGAACTCGCCGCGGGCGAACAGATCGAGCAGCTTGCGATGCTCGTCGAAGGACGTGCGTGTGCGCACGTCGATCGGCGAAGTCAAATTGGTGCGCAGTGCTGCGACGCGGCTGGATGCGAGCTGATAGGATTCGGCGAGATAGCGGTTGCCGCAATGGGCGAACAGCGCCTCGTGAAAAGCGGCATCGGCGCGCCCGTAGGCGATATTGTCCCTGGCTGCGATCGCCGGCTCCATCGCCGCGATCGCCTCGCTCATCGTCGCGATCGCACCGGCGCGATCATGGTGGAAGGCGAGCTCGGCTGCCTTGGGCTCCAGCGCGATTCGGAACGTGCAGAGCGCGGTGATGTCTTCGGCGCTTGGCGTAAAGACAAAACTGCCGACCTGCGGGCGGATCACCACGAGGCCCTGCGCCTGCAACTGACCCATCGCCTCGCGCACCGGGGTGCGGCTGACGCCGAAGGAATTTGCCACCATCTCCTCCGAGATGGTTGCACCCAGCGCGAACTCGCCGTCGATGATGGCCTGGCGCAGCCGCTGCACGACCCGTTGCGACAGCGATTTCGGTGCATCGAGCTTCAGCGATCGCATCGGCTCTCTCAGATCACCTTGCCTGGGTTGAGCAGATGATCGGGATCGAGCGCGGCCTTCAGCGTCCGCATCAGCGCGATCTCGACCTCACTGCGGGCATGACCCAGCCACTTCTTCTTCAGCGTGCCGATGCCGTGCTCGGCGGAGACGCTGCCGCCCATCTCACGCACGAGACCGTAGATGATCGCGTCCATCGCTTCCTTCGGCTGCTGCTCGACGGCAAGGCCGGTCACCCAGGACACGAGATGCAGATTGCCGTCGCCGATATGGCCGTAATAGACGCTCTCGCATCCCTCGATGCCCTTTGCGAGCGCCGCCTTGCAGCGCGTCGCGAACTCGTCCATCCGCGCCACGGCGAGGCCGATGTCGTAGGAGATGTGCGGCCCCAGCACCTGGCCGAACTCGGCACAGATGTCGCGCACGCGCCAGAAGCTTTGCGTCTGCGTCAGCGATTGCGCCACGGCGGCGTCGGCGAGCAACCCGCGCTCCATCAGCTCTTCGAGCCAGCTTTGGAAGCGCGGCGCGTCGAGGCTCTCGTCGGTGCCCTGCGCTTCGACCAGCACGTAGAGGCCGTGGCCTGCCGCGACCGGCGGCTTGACGCCGGCGCGATTCGTGATCACGTCCCAATAGTCCGGCCACATCACCTCGAATGCCGACAGCAGCGGGCCGAGCCCGCTTCGCGCGGCGCCGAGCAGCGCGATCACCGCGGCATAGTCCTCGAGCGCGCAGAGCGCGGCCATGGTCGAGCGCGGTTTTGGAAATAGCCGCAGCACCACGCGGGTGATGATGCCGAGCGTGCCTTCCGAGCCGATGAACAGATGCTTCAGGTCATAGCCGGCATTGTTCTTCATCAGCTTGTTGAGGCTGGTGATGATGGTGCCGTCGGGCAGCACGACTTCGAGCCCGAGCACCAGCTCGCGCGTCATGCCGTAGCGGATCACGCGGTTGCCGCCGGCATTGGTCGAGAGATTGCCGCCGATCGCGCAGGAGCCGCGCGAGCCGAGGTCGAGCGGAAAGAAGAACCCGGCCTCGTCGGCCGCCTTCTGGATCGTCTGAAGCGGCGTGCCTGCTTTCACCGTCATCGTCATCGAGGCATGATCGATCTCCTCGATGCCGCTCATGCGCTCCAGCGAGATCGCGACCCAGCCTGCTTCAGGCGATGCGCCGCGGCACAGCCCGGTCAATCCGCCCTGCGGCACGAACGGCAGATGCGCCTGCCGGCAGGTCAGAATCGCGTCGGCCACGCCTTGGGCGTCGACCGGGCGGATCACCGCTAGCGGCGTTTGCGGCAGGCTCGCGCTCCAGTCGTTGCAATTGCGCGCGGGCACGTCGGTGCCGACAAGCACAGCAGCCGCGCCGAGCCTGTCGCGCAGGGCGCCGAACAGTTGGTCGGGCCGCTGGATGGGGGTCACCATGTTCATGCGAGACCTCCTCGGAATCTGGCTGCGTGTTATGTCCGCCATGACGACGGAAAGGGTTTGCGCGTTTGTTGTATGTAAGGTACAAGATGGAAAGTAAAGCAAAAACAAGGCTAGTGTGATGACCGAGGCAATTCGCGGGTTCTGGGTGGCGTCGGCGACGCCGCTGGCAACGGACGGCAGCGTGGACTCCGCAAAGCTCGCCGCCCACGCCAAGCAACTCTTCGCCAAGGGCGTCGACGGTGTCGTGCTGTTCGGCACCACCGGCGAGGGCACCTCGTTCAATGTCGCCGAACGGGTCGCGACCATCGAAGCCGTGCTCAAGGCCGGCGTCGCGCCGGACCGCATTGGAATCGGCGGGGGCTTCCCCGCGATCAGCGACAGCATCGCTCTGACGCGCGCCGTGCTCGGTCTCGGCCTGCGTCACGTGCTGTATCTGCCGCCTTACTTCGATCGCAGCGTCACCCCTGAAGGCGTCGAGAATGCGTTTGCCGCGATCCTCGACCGCCTCGCCGACGATCGCCTGCGTGCCTACCTCTATCATATCCCGCAGATCTCGGGTGTGGCGATCCCGACCGGCGTCGCCGCGAATTTGCGCAAGCGCTACGGCAAGGTCGTTGCGGGCCTGAAAGACTCCAGCGGCGACTTCAAGCAGTTCCAGGCGTTCCGTGCCGCCGCTCCCGAGCTCGCCATCACCGTCGGCAACGAGGTTGACATCGCCCGCGCGATCGCCGCCGGCGGTGCCGGCACCATCTGCGGCATGGCCAACATCGCGCCGGAGCTGGTCAAGGCAATGATCGACGGCAAGGATGTCGAAGCACGCATGCAGGCTGCCGTGGACATCGTGGTGAAATCGCCATCCTTCCTCACGACGCTGAAAGCCATCCTCGCGGCAGAGACGGGCGATGCGAGCTGGCTGCGCGTGCGGCCGCCGCTCCGGGCGTTGTCCGACGGCACCGCGCTCAAGCGGAAGCTCGACGAGCTGACGGCTCCCGCTATCGCGTGAGAACGCGCAAAACCGTGACAAGTTGCCGCGAATTCGCGCGCTGCGTGTCGCGACCGCTGCGCAATCAATCGAGGATTGCCGAATAGCGCGACTAGAGCCTAGAACCATTCAACACTAGAGCGATTCAAGTCGGCTTGCGGTTCTCTTCACGCACAGCGGCTGTTAGACGCGCCAGCTTCTGCGTCTGACCTGGAAGTGAATCGAAAGTGCGTGTCTATCTGGACGGCCAGCGCGTCAGCGGCCGTCGAACGCCTGCCGGCGACAGCCGCGCGGCTCTTCTCATCGGAGCGGCCGTGCTGCTCGCCGAATTTCTCTCCAGCGCGACGAGCGCGCAGGCCCAATCGGCGCTGCCGCCGGTGACGGTGGAAGCGCCGGCGCCGCGGCCGAAAACGGCATGCGCATCGGAGCAGTCCCCACGCCGCGCTCAGACCGCCGCGCGCCAACGCAACGCCGCCGCGACACCCGCAGCGCCGACGCCATCGGAACGCGCCGCGGCTGATGCCGCCGCGCAACAAGCCGCAAAGCTCGGCTACCGCGCGATGCCGAGTGCGACGACGCTGCGCAGCGGCGCTTCGCCGCTCGATACGTCGCAGGCCGTCAATGTCGTGCCCGCGCAGGTGCTGAAGGACCAGCTCCCGCGCAATATCGACGACGCGTTGGTCAACATCAGCGGGATCACCCAGACCAACACGCTCGCCGGCACCCAGGATGCCGTGATCCGCCGTGGCTTCGGCGACAACCGCGACGGCTCGATCATGCGCAACGGCATGCCGCTGGTGCAGGGGCGCAGCCTGAACGCCGCGGTCGAAAGCGTTGAGGTGCTGAAGGGGCCGGCTTCGCTGCTCTACGGCATCATGGACCCCGGGGGCATCGTCAACACCATCAGCAAGCGTCCGGAGCTCTACCAGCACGGTTCGGTCACGCTGCTCGGCTCGACATTCGCAAACAATCGCAACGGCGCCGACGGCACGCTCGACATCACCGGTCCGATCGGCGACCAAGGCCTTGCCTATCGGTTCGTCGGTTACGGCGTCAGCGAGGACTATTGGCGCAATTTCGGCCGCCACAGGGAAATGCTGGTGAACCCGTCGCTGGCCTGGTACGGCGACACCACGACGGTCCAGCTCACCTATGAGCACCGCGAATTCATCTACCCATTCGACCGCGGCACTGCCTTCGTCAAGGGCGCTCCGCTGGCGATCCCGAAGACGCGCCGGCTCGACGAGCCCTTCAACAACATGTGGGGCATCTCCGACCTGGTGCAGGCCTCGGTCGAGCAGAAGCTCGACGACAATTGGAAGGTCACGGCGGCCTACAGCTACAACACCGAGACGTTCAGTGCCAACCAACTTCGCATCACCGGCGTCAACGTGACGACTGGCGTCGAGACCCGCAGCAACGACGGCACGCGTAGCTCGCTGAGCAACGCCAGCTACGGCACCTCCTATCTGCAGGGTGACGTCTGGGTCGGCGGTTTCCGAAACGAGATCTTGTTCGGAGGCGAGGCGCTCTATCGCACAATCGACCGCCACGATTTGATTCGGCAGGCGACGGCGAGCTTCAATTTCTACAACCCGGTCTACGGGCTGGTCGTGCCGGGCACGACCGTTTCGCCAGTGGACAGCGAGCAGACGGACAAGCTCGGCACCCGCGGTTTCTTCGCCCAGGACACATTCCATCTGACCAACTGGCTGTCGGTGGTCGGGGGCGTGCGCTGGATGGAATACGAGCAGCTCGCCGGAAAAGGCCGGCCGAACTTCATCACAAACACCAATTTGGCGGGTGACAAGGTGCTGCCGCTAGGCGGCGTCATTTTCAAGCTGAACGATCAGCTCTCCTATTACGTGAGCTATACGAAGTCGCTGAAGCCGACATCGGTCATCGCGGCGTTCGCCACCGGCTTTGTCGTCGACTCCACCATCGCGCCTGAAGAAGGAACGCAATGGGAGACCGGTCTGAAGTTCGATTTCAACAAGCGGCTGTCGGGCACCCTGGCCGTCTACGACATCCAGAAGAAGAATGTGCTGGTGCTGGATGACATCGGCGGAGGCAAGTCGGCGGCGCGTGCCTCCGGCGCGGCCAGGTCGCGCGGCGTCGAATTGGACGTGACCGGCAAACTAGCCGATCAATGGAGCCTGATCGGAAGTTATGGGTATACCGATGCCCGGCTGATCAATGATCCCGCTGTCGGTAACGCCAAGCTCCTGAACGCCGCCATGAACACGGCTTCGCTCTATCTCGTCTACGATTTCGGCGATGCGTTGCCCGGACGTCTGCGGCTTGGCGGTGGCGCGCACTACGTCGGTGACCGGCCGGGCGACGCCGCCAACACGTTCTTCATGCCGGCCTACACCGTCGCGGACGTCTTCGCGACCTACGACACCAAGGTCGACAATTTGCCGGTGACCTATCAGTTCAACGTCAAGAACCTGTTCGACAAGGTCTATTATACGTCCACCACCGGGAACGCCTTAAACGTCGCGATCGGCGACGCACGCCGGGTATCTCTGTCGGCGACGGTGAAGTTCTAGCGATGACAGTGTGGCGCGAGGAAGCCGATTCCCGGTCGTGCAGACCAGAAGGACCGGCGCCGATGCGTGAGTGCTGGCGCGCGATCAAGGCCGCCCTCCACCAGGTCCATTCCATCGCCGGTCTCGTGCTCGCGCTGCTGCTTGCTGTGATCGCGTTGAGCGGCGCGATCATGAGTTTTGAGGATGAGATCGTCGATCATCTCAACGCCGGCATCATGCAGGTCGCGCCGCGCCAGTCACCGGCGCTGATGCCAGACGAACTGGTTGCGCGCCTGACTGCGGCGCAGGATGTCGGCAAGGTCTCCGCCGTGACGCTAGCAAGTGATCCCTCCGCCGCGGTGCATGTGCGCTTCGCCCGCGACGAACGAGGCGCGCGGCCGTCCTCGCTCTATGTCGATCCCTATGACGCGCGCGTGTTGGGCGCACCTCGCGGCGAAGAGTTTTTCGCGACCGTGCGCAAGCTGCATCGCTGGCTGTTGATTCCCGGCGACGCCAAGGGCTGGGGGCGTCAGATCACGGGCGTGGCCGCGCTCGGCTTGATCGTGATGCTCATCTCGGGCCTCGTGCTGCGCTGGCCGCGGCGTGCAGGCAGCGCGAAGATGTGGCTGAAGCCCAATCTCGGCCTCAGCGGACGCGGCCTCCATCGCTCGCTGCACGCGGTGATCGGCACTTGGGTCCTGCCGGTCTATCTGGTGATGACGCTGACCGGGCTGTGGTACTCGTTCGACTGGTACAAGGACGGTGCCGTCTGGTTGCTGTCGCGCCCGCAGACCGCCTCGGCGAAGATGCAGCCGAAGATGCCTGCAAAGGCGTCGCGTGGCGCCGGCGCCAGCGAGACGGCACAGCCGATCGGCTTTGATCGCGCGTGGGGCGGCTTCCTGCACGAAGAGGGCAGCCGCTTCTCCAAGGCTCTGTTGACGCTGCCGGCCGGTTCGGGGACGACGATCCGGATCCGCTCCTGGGGGAAAGACTCGACCCTCGACACCACCCGTGACGGATTCCGCGTCGATGCCGTCACGGGCCAATTCGTTTCTGCGGAACGCTACGCCGACAAGACGTTCGGTGAGAAGATCATTGCGAATGTGCTCGACATCCACCGCGGTGCGATTCTGGGTTGGCCCGGCAAACTTGCGTTCATGATCGCGGCCGCGCTGATGCCGCTGTTCGTGGTCACCGGCATTTTGCTTTATCTGTCGCGCCGCAAGCTGCGGCGGCCGGCCCAGTCACCGCTCGGGCAGCTCGTGCCGGGCGAGTGAACGGGCGGACTGCTTCGACAGGGCTTGATGTTGCCCGGGTGAGCCGCCGTCGTCGTATCACTTCGCCTGCATGCGCCGTTCGTCGAGGACGATGTCGTTGTTGATGGCGTAGACGAAGCAGCCGCCATCCCGGCCGTTCCGCGCGGGATCGCTGTTACATTTCGCAAGCGCGGAGGTCTGGGCGTCTTTAAGGCTGGGGTCCCCTGCCGAGATGAACAGCTTACCCCAGGGATGGATCGCGATCGCCTTGGGCTCCATGGCCTTGTCGTAGTTCTGCACGTCAGGGCGCTGTCGCGTGATCCGCCGGATGATTGGAATCTGCGACAAGTCGTACTTGCCTGCATAATGCAGCCGCGGCATGTCTCTCGACGCGAGCTCGCCTTCAGCGACGATTTCCTCGTTGACCGCCAGCAGGGCGCATGGCTTGCCGTAGCGAAGCTGACAGGATTCCAGTGCACGGTCTCCCGTCGCCGAAGCGTCGTCCTGTTCGCAGGTCCGAAGGTAGCTCGCATTGACGAGCTCCACGGCCTGTCCCTTGTTGGGTTTGCAGGCGAGATAGTCCTTGATCAGCGTGTCGCGAAGCGTTGGGTGTACGGCCGGCGTCGCTGCGGCCATGATCGAGGCCATTGCCCGCTCGAATTGCGATTTGCGTTCGGCATTGGTGAGCGCGGCCATGGCGACGCCCGGAAGCGCCAGAAACACCACCAGGAATTTTGGCACTTTCATATTGCGCCCCCCCCCCCAGACGATTCGGAACTTTAGCCCTCAAGCGCGGCATACGAAACGATTTTCAGCCGGGGACCACGGTGGGCGCGCCCGCCGGTCGGAGCCATACCCCCCGGATCGGGCTGGCCAACCGGCCGGCAATCATTCAAGAACCAGTCCCGTTCAAGTCTCCCAAGGTTGCCTGTCTCATGAAGCCTTCGACCGTCACTTCCGCCGATATCCGCCGGGCACTGCTGCTCCGCGCGGAGATCGCTCTGCTCGATCTCAGGCACGAGGCTGGTTACGCGACGGGACATCCGCTGTTTGCTGCCAACATGGCCGCGGACCGGATCGGGATCGAAGCCGAGGTGCGGCTGCCGCGCAAGGACGTGGCGATCGTGCTCTCTGATGACGGCGAGGGCCTCGTCACTGCCGGCGCCGAGCGGTTGGCCGCGCTCGGCTATACCAATGTCCGCGCGCTCGATGGTGGGCTGAAGGCCTGGCGCGACGCCGGCTATCAAATCTTCGAGGACGTCAACTCCTACTCAAAAGCGTTTGGCGAGCTGGTCGAATCGCGCCGGCACACCCCGTCGTTCAGTGCCGACGAGGTGGCAAAACTCATCGCGGACAAGGCCAACATCGCGATCCTCGACGTTCGCCGCTTCGACGAGTATGCCACCATGAACATCCCGGGCTCGGTCAGCGTGCCCGGCGCGGAGCTGGTGCTGCGGGCAGGGCAGGCGGCACCCGATGTCGACACCACCATCATCGTGAATTGCGCCGGCCGCACCCGCTCGATCATCGGCACCCAATCGCTGATCAATGCCGGCGTGCCGAACAAGGTCCGGGCGCTGCGCAACGGCACCATCGGCTGGACGCTGGCGCGGCATACGCTCGACCACGGTGCCGACCGGCGTGGCGCGATCGGGCCGTTCGAGGGCGGCCCGGCCAATGCGCGCGACGTCGCCTATCGCGCCGGTGTCCGCCATGTCGACGCGAGCGAGATGGCTGCGCTTGTCGCGCAGACCGATCGCACGCTCTATCGCTTCGATGTGCGTGACGCCGAGGAATATGCCGCCGGCCATCTCCCGGGGTTTCGTCACTATCCCGGCGGACAGCTGGTCCAGGAAACCGATATGGCCGCACCGGTGCGCGGCGCGCGCATCGCGCTGACCGATGACAAGGGCGTCCGCGCCGACATGACGGCGTCTTGGCTCGCGCAGATGGGCTGGGAGGTCTATGTGCGGGAAGGTGGCTATGACGGAACGCTCGAAATCGGTCCGCCGCACGTCCTGCCCAAGCCCGACCCCGCCCACCGTTACCGCCGCCCCTATGAAGGCACCGGTGTCGACGAGCGTGCGATGCAGGCCTATCTCGACTGGGAGTATGGCCTGGTCGAACAATTGCGTCTGGACGGCACGCACGGGTTTTACGTGATCTGACGAGCGCCCGCCATCTTCTCCCCGTATCCGAACCCTATTGTGCTGCGCATCCCCCGCGGTCTATGAGCTGCGGCGAAGCTGTGACCCACGGAGATTTCATGTCAGTCCCAGGCCAAAGCCCTGAGCGGAGCGCGCAGGCGCTGCTGCTTGAAGGCGTCAACGACAGCGCCGTGGACCTGTTCAGAACGGCGGGTTTCACCAATGTCGAGCGCCTGACCAAGGCACTGGACGGCGAGGATTTGCGGCGGGCGCTCAAAGGCGTGTCATTGCTCGGCATCCGCTCGCGCACCCAGATCACCGATCAGGTGCTGGAAGCGGCCGACCAGCTTCTCGCCGTCGGCTGCTTCAGCGTCGGCACCAACCAGGTCGATCTGCTGGCGGCGCGCAAGCGCGGCATTCCGGTGTTCAACGCGCCGTTCTCCAACACGCGCAGCGTCGCCGAGCTCGTGATCGGTGAGATCGTGATGCTGCTGCGGCGCATCTTCCCGCGCTCGGTGTCAGCCCATGAGGGCGGCTGGGACAAGTCGGCGACCGGCAGCCGCGAGGTGCGCGGCCGCACCCTCGGCATCATCGGCTACGGCAATATCGGCTCGCAGCTCTCGACGCTGGCCGAGGCGATCGGCATGCGCGTGATCTATTTCGACCGCACCGACAAGCTCCGCCACGGTAACACCGAGCCGGTCGAGAAGCTGGAAGAGCTGCTGGCGCAGAGCGACGTCGTCAGCCTGCATGTGCCGGAAACGCCGGAGACATCAGGGATGATCGGCGAGAAGGAGCTGCGGGCGATGAAGCCCGGCTCCCTCCTGATCAACAACAGCCGCGGCACCGTCGTCGATCTCGATGCGCTGGCGGGAGCTCTGCGCGACGGTCACCTCGCGGGCGCCGCCATCGACGTGTTTCCGGTCGAGCCGTCCTCGAACTCCGATCGCTTCAAGAGCCCGGTGCAGGGCCTCGGCAATGTCATCCTCACCCCGCATATCGGCGGTTCGACTGAGGAGGCGCAGGAGCGCATCGGCGGCGAGGTCGCGCGCAAGCTGGTCGACTTCTTCATCACCGGCTCGACCACGGGGGCGGTGAATTTTCCGGAGGTGCAGCTGCATCTGCGCCCCTCCGGCGCGCGCTTCAGCCACGTCCATCGCAACGTGCCCGGCATGCTGCGCCGGCTCAACGAAGTGTTCCTGCAGCGCGACATCAATATCGCCGCGCAATATCTGGAGACCTCCGGCGACCTCGGTTACGTCGTGCTCGACGCCGACCTCGGCGGCCAAGATTCAGGCGCGCTGCTGCAGCAGATCCGCAGCCTCGAGGGCACCGTCGGCGCGCGGCTGGTGTTTGAGCACTAGCGTCATTGACGGCCGGTCGGAAGGCGCCTTGAATACGGCCTGCTGGCGGAACGAACGAGAACAGAAAGTGCAGGGGGAAACGATGGCGCAAGGGCGTGCGAAGCTGTGTGTATTGCTCGTGGGCGCAGTGACTGCACTGGGCGCGAACTCCGCTGCAGCGGTGACGCTGGCCGAGGATGCGGACGCCGTCTGCAAGGGCATGGTCGGCGGCACTGACGCCGTGAAGATCGATTCGGCGACGTTGCTGGCGCCGTCGCAACTGGCCGTCGCCGAACGCGGCCCGACGCCGTCGGGGCGCGTCACGCCCGCCAATCCCGGCTTCTGCAAGGTGCTCGGCCATATCGATCCCACCGATCCCAAGGCGCCGCCGATCAGATTTCAGGTCAATCTTCCCGTCGAATGGACCGGCCGCTCGCTGCAATATGGCGGGGGCGGATTCAACGGCGTGCTGATCACGGGCCTGACGCTGCCGCCGGCCTATCCCTTCGACAAGCCGTCGCCGCTCGCGCGCGGGTTCGTCACCTACGGCACCGATTCCGGTCATGAGTCCAAGCCGGGCGAACCGCCGCAGCTGTTCGCGCTCAACGACGAAGCCTTCGAGAATTTCGCCCATCGCGCCTACAAGAAGGTACGCGATGCCGCCGTCGCGCTGATGCAGCGCGCCTACGGCAAGAGGCCTGAGAAAATGTACTTCATGGGGTCGTCCGAAGGCGGCCGCGAAGGCCTCACCATGGCACAGCGCTATCCCGATGATTTCGA
The DNA here is from genome assembly GCF_023074155.1 of Bradyrhizobium sp. 134. Taxonomy (NCBI): domain Bacteria; kingdom Pseudomonadati; phylum Pseudomonadota; class Alphaproteobacteria; order Hyphomicrobiales; family Nitrobacteraceae; genus Bradyrhizobium; species Bradyrhizobium sp. 134. Next base: position 21,302 of record NZ_JADPKX010000016.1, read on the forward strand.
CGGCATCTTTGCCCGCGTGCCCGTCATCAACTGGGTCGGCCTGCAGCATGCCGGCACCCGCTCGGGTCTCGTGACCATGGGCGATGGCTGGATCAATCCGGCGCAGGTGAAGCTCGTCGGCGACGCCGTGCGCGCGGCTTGCGACAAGGCCGACGGCTCCGACGACGCGCTGGTGCAAGATCCCGTGTCCTGCAAGGCGGCGTTCAAGGCGGAGACGCTGCGTTGCGCGAGCGGCAAGACGGGCGATCAGTGCCTCACCGACGCGCAGATCAAGGCGATCGACACCCTGCATGCGACCTACAAATTCCCGTTTCCCCTCGCCAATGGTCTCGATGATTATCCGGGCTGGGGCGTGTCGGGCGAGGACACGCCGGCGGTTGGGCCGACCGGCGGCTGGGTCGCATGGTGGCTCGGCACGGCGTCTCCCGCGCAGCCGCCTGCGCCCAATAACGGCATCGCCTGGATCTACGGCGCCGGCGGCATCCAATATGTGTTCGCGCGCGATCCCAAGCTCGACGTGACGACCTATAAGCCCGAACAGCACAAGGCGCGGCTGCTCGAGGTCTCCAGCCTGATGGATTCAACCGACCCCGATCTCAGCCGCTTCCGCGCTCGCGGCGGCCGGCTGATCATGCTCGAACATATGGCGGACTACGCGCAGAGCCCCTATGCCGGCATCCGCTATTTCGAGAGCGTCGAACGCAAGCTCGGCAAGGCCGAGACGTCCGAGTTCGCGCGGCTCTACACCGCGCCCGGGGTCGATCATGTCGGCTCCGGCGCGCCGGCCAATGTCGACATGCTGAGCGTGCTGGTCGACTGGGTCGAAAAGGGCAAGGCGCCCGGCGATTTGGAAGTCGCCGAGCAGAAGGTCGAAGCGCCGTCGTTCGCGACGCTTCGCGCGCTGCCGCTGTGCCGCTGGCCGGCCTGGCCGCACTACAAGAGCGGTCCGGTGACGGAGGCGTCGAGCTTCACCTGCGCGCCGTAGCCGGCGCGCCACTTCGGAGCGTCACCCGGCGGCCATTGCCTGCGCGCCGCCGAGCAGCTGCGGAGAACAGCATGTCGTCAAGGGCTTCGTCGATATCAGCGGAGATCACGGTGTTGCCGCGGTCCCGTGCGATGCTTCCTTGCGCCAGCCGCCGCATCAGCTCCTTGATGAAGGCGCAACTCGTGCCCTCGCTGCGTCGGGCAGCCTCCGCGATCACCGCCTCCTCGAGCGGCAGTCCCCTGCCGTAGAGCCGGACCAGCTTGCCGCGGCCGGTCTCGTCGGGCAGCGGCACTTTGATAGCTTGATCGATGCGGCCGGGGCGACCCGCGAGAGCTCCCTCGAGGTCCTCCGGCCGGTTGGTGGTCAGAACGAACAGGATGTCGGCGTCTTCCTTCAGCCCGTCCATCTCGTTGAGCAGCTTATTCAGCATGGATTCCTCACACGGTCCCATGTCATCGCGGTCGCGGGCGATGAGATCGACATCCTCGATCACCACCATCGACGGCTGGAGCAGCCGTGCCAGGCTCATATAGGCGCCGAGCAGACCGATCTGCTCGGCCATGATGATCAGCGTCGTATGCCCGGGCAAATGCGTTGCGAGATAGCGGATCGTGTGGGTCTTGCCAGTGCCCGGCGGCCCGTACAGCAAGATGCCTTTGCGTGTCGATTGACCCAGCCGGCGCAATTGGTCTCGGGTGTTGACGAAGGTCAGAACGTTGCGATCGAGCAGCCGCAGGGTCTGCTCCGGCAGGATCACCTCGTCGCGCGACCTGCGGCAAGCGATGCACCGTGATGCCGCGCGAGCGACCGCGATAGTCGGAGTCGGCATCGAGCGACAGGATCTTGCCGCGATAGGTCCGCGCAGCCTGTACGGCTTCTTCCAATTCATTGAAGCATCGCTGGACGAGAGCCGCGCCTGCGGAACCTGAAGGCACCAGGATATCGATCCGAATTCCGGGCTCGCGACTGTATTCGCGGTGTGCGCAGAGCAAAACCGCGTAGCGGAGAACGAAAGGGAACACAAAGAGAAGCGATCGTCAATGGGCGGCGGCGACTAATTGCGATTGGTGGGTGAGGTTCTGGTGCCCCGGTGCGGCCCTGTTGCTCGACGATGCCGCGGCACATCGATCCAGCTGCCGTCCTTTGACATCCCGGGCCGCCTCGATTATATATTTCGCATGCGAAATAAAGCGGCCGGCTCGGGGCATCATCGGCTGATCTACCTGTTGAGCGTGGCCCAACGCCGCGTGCAGCGCTGGATGGCGGGGCAGCCTTCGAGCGAGGTCACGCCGGCGCAGGCAGGACTCCTGTTCATCCTCGGCAAGCAGGATGGCGTCCTGATGGGCGAGGCCGGCGCGGCGCTCGACATGGGGCCGGCCGGCATCTCGGGGCTGGTCGACCGTACGGCGGCGGCTAAACTGGTCGAGCGGCGCGCGGATCACGAGGATGGTCGCGCCTGGCGCGTCTGGCTGACGCCGAAGGGGCGAACGGCGCTGGCGCAGGCGAAGGCCAGCGCAGCAAAGGTCAATGCGGCATTGACGGAAGGATTTACCGGCGCGGAGATCGACATCGTCGCGCGCTGGCTGACGAGCATTCAGGATAAATTTCCAAGAGGAGCGAACGAATGACTGACCAAGTCCGGATCGAGAACAACGGCGGAATTCTCACGCTCACGCTGGCGCGCCCCGACAAGAAGAACGCGCTGACGGATGCGATGTACGGCAAACTTGCCGACGCCATCGAATCCGCCGGGTCGGATGCGTCGGCCCGCGTGATCCTGATCCGCGGCGAAGGCGACATGTTCACTGCCGGCAACGACGTCGGCGAATTCGCCGCGGTCGCAGCGGGCAAGTCGGAAGGAAGCCGCAACGTCGTGCGCTTCATCCAGTCGCTGGCGCGCTGCACCCGGCCCTTGGTTGCGGCGGTGCAGGGCCGCGCCGTCGGCGTCGGCACCACGATGCTGCTGCATTGCGACCTCGTCGTGCTTGCCGACAACGCGCAACTGTCGACGCCCTTCGTCAGCCTTGCGCTGGTGCCGGAAGCCGCCTCCAGCCTGCTGATGCCGGCGCGCATCGGCTACGCGCGGGCCTACGAGATGTTCGCGCTGGGCGAGACCGTGCCGGCCAAATCCGCTCTGGAATGGGGGCTCGCCAACCGCGTGGTGCCGCTCGACAAGCTCGATGCCGAAGCGCTCGCGCTGGCGCAGCGTCTTGCCCGTCAGCCGGCCGGAGCGCTCACCGCCACCAAGAAGCTGATGCGCAATGGCGAGGCGCTGGTCGCGCAGATGAATGCCGAAGGCGAGCAGTTCGGACTGCGCCTGCGCACCGCCGAGGCGCGCGAGGCCTTCACGGCATTTGCGGAGCGCCGCCCGCCGGATTTCACCAAGGTTGCGTGATATCCGGGGCTGTACTGAGGCTCGTCGGGGGCTCGTCGGGCCGGAACTTCAAGCCCATTCGATTAAAACCTTAACGGAACATTGGCATGTCGCGGGCAAGGTGGCGCTCGAAAGAATAGGCCTCGACACCATGGCAATGTTTAAGAAATCGGTAAGTTCGCTCCTCCTGACCTTGATGGCCCTGCTGGCCGCGGGTGCGCTGGCCTCCACGGCGATCCAGATGGTCGGGGCGTTCGGCCGCTATAGCGACAGCCTCGAGACCGCGCGGCTTGCCGCGGCCGACAAGGCGATCTTCCATGGCGTGCTGGCGCTGCGCAACAATCGCGGCGATGCCCAGAGCGCGATTCTCGGCGAGGATGATCCGCGAGCAAAACTAGAGGCGGCGGAGAAGGCCGAGCAGGGCGGCTATGACGCGATCGGCGCCGCGCTTGCCACCGTCGACTTCGCCCGCCGCGATGAACTCGCCGGCACATTGAAGCAGGGCTGGAGCGCCGCGGCGCCGCAATTCCAGCTGTTCTACGACGAGGCCAAGCGTCCGCGTGCCGAGCGCAAGATCGAGCGCACCAACTCCTGGTATGACGCCGTCACGAAGGTGATCGACACGGCCAACCTCGCCTCCACCGCGGTGTCGAACCGTGCCTGGATGGACGACCCCTTCATTGCACGCATGATCCAGGTCCGGCGCTTCGCCTGGCAGGTGCGCGATCGCTATGGAATCCATTGTTCGTCGCTGCGCTCCAACGTCAACGGCAGCAAGCCGCTCGACGACGCTCAGAAGCGGTCAGTGGCGCAATGGGATGGCACGATCACCTCCGGCTGGGCGGGCATGGCCGAGTTGCTGGCTGCGCCGGGCGTGGCGGCGGAGCTGGTGACGGCAGCGACGGAGGCGAAGGCCAAGACCGACGGTGCCCTCAAGCAGATCGGCGACCTCACCAAGAATTTCGACGGCAGCGGCAAGCCCGCGATGCCCGCCGCGGAATGGAATACGCTGTGTCAGTCACCCTTCGCGTCCATCGTCGCGGTGGCGAACAAGGCGCTCGACCAGTCGATCGTCCGGGCGGAGACGGTGCAGGCTAGGGCGCTCACCAATCTCGTCGTGCAGTCGCTCGCGTTCCTGCTCGCGCTCGCCGTGACCCTGGCCGGCGTGTACGTGATCCGCAACCGCCTCATGCGCCCGGTGCGTGCCATCCTGGATGCCATCGCCAAGATCAGCGCCCGCGACTACGCGACACCCGTCCCGCAATCCAGGTATCCCGACGAGTTCGGCACCATGGCCGCCGCGCTCGAAAGCTTGCGCGAGAGCGCGGCGACCGCGGAACGCCTGGGCCGGGAACGCGAATCGCAGCAGGCGCTGCAGCTCGCCCGCTCCGGTACCGTCGATGCGGCTTGCCGCAGTTTCGACGACACCGTGCAAGCCGTCATTCACAGCGTTGCGGCGTCGACGAAGGAGCTCGATGCCACCGCGACCGACGTGCGCTCGCTGGTGTCAGAATCGAGCAGCCAGACCGCGGCGGTCTCGTCCTCCGCCGAACAGGCCACCAACAATCTCGAGACCATCGCGGCCGCGACCGAAGAACTCTCCGCGTCCGTCGGCGAGATCTCCGCGCAGGTGCAGGCCAGCGCACGCGAGGCCCGTGAAGCCGTGTCGCAGGCAGCGCAGACCAATGCGACGGTCGAGATCCTCGATCAGACCGCTGGCCGCATCGGCGAGGTCGTGAAGATGATCAACGCCATCGCAGGACAGACCAATCTGCTGGCGTTGAACGCCACCATCGAAGCTGCGCGCGCGGGCGAGGCCGGCCGCGGCTTCGCCGTAGTCGCCGGCGAGGTCAAGAGCCTCGCCTCGCAGACGGCGACGGCGACGGAAGAGATCTCCCGCCAGGTCGCGGAGATCCAGGGCGCGACCGGCCAGGCGGTCACCGCCATCCGCGCGATCGGCGGCGCGATCAGCGGCATCGACGAGAAGATGACGGCGATCGCGGCCGCGGTCGAACAGCAGCGCGCTGCCACCACCGAGATCTCCCGCAACTTCCAGCAGGCCGCGCAGGGAACCCGCGAAGTCACCGACACCATCGGCAGCGTCGCCAGACTCAACCAGGAGACAGGCAATGCCGGTTCGGTGCTGTCGGTGTCCGTGTCGAAAATGTCCGCCGACGCCGATCGTCTCCGCGTGGCGGTCGAGGGCTTTTTGGGCGCGGTGAGGACCGCATAACTTCGACGATCTTCCGTCCCACCGTCGTGCCATCGGCATTGCCGCCGATGCACGCGGCGGGTACATCTGTGACGCTGCGCGAGCGTTGCGGCAGGTGTAAGAGATATCAGGGATGGAGAGTTCGATGCCGGTCACGCCCCAACACAAGGCCCAGCGCCCCTATCGCGGCGTGTTCCCGGTTGCACCCACCATCTTCGACGAGCGCGGCGAGCTCGACCTCGAGGGACAGCGCCGCTGCATCGATTTCATGATCGACGCAGGCTCGAATGGTCTGTGCATTCTCGCCAATTTTTCCGAGCAGTTCGTGCTCACCGATGCCGAGCGCGAGACCGTGATGCATGCGGTGCTGGAGCATGTCGCGGGCCGCGTTCCCGTGATCGTCACGACCACGCATTTCAGCTCGGTCGTCTGCGCCGCGCGGAGCCAGCAGGCCGAGGCGGCCGGTGCCGCCATGGTCATGGTCATGCCGCCCTATCACGGCGCAACCTTCCGCGTGCCCGAGAAAGGCGTGGTCGAATTCTTCAAGGTGCTGTCGGGCGCGATCAAAATTCCGATCATGATCCAGGATGCGCCTGTCGCCGGCACGCCGCTGTCGGTAGAGCTGCTCGCGCGGCTGGCGCGTGATTTCTCCAACATCCGCTATTTCAAGATCGAGGTTCCAGGCGCTGCGTCAAAGCTGCGCAGCCTGATCGACGCCGGCGGCAGCGATATCGAGGGTCCCTGGGACGGCGAGGAAGCGATCACGCTGCTCGCCGATCTCGATGCCGGCGCCACCGGCGCGATGACCGGCGGCGGCTATCCCGACGGCATCCGCCAGATCGTCGATCCCTATTTCGCCGGCAAGCGTGAAGAGGCCAAAGCCGCCTACGAACGCTGGCTGCCGCTGATCAACTACGAAAACCGCCAATGCGGCCTGATCGCCTGCAAGGCGATGATGCAGGCCGGCGGCGTGATCAAGTCGGACACGGTGCGGCATCCGCTGCAGCCGTTGCACCCGGCGACGCGGGCCGGGCTGCTGGAGCTCGCGAAGGAGCGCGATGCGCTGGCGTTGCGGTGGGGGAAGTAACTCACTCATCGTCGTTGCGAGCAGCGAAGCGACGAAGCAAGCCAGGCCATTTCCGCGGACGCAGTCTGGATTGCTTCGCTGCGCTCGCAATGACGGAGCTTGAGGAAGCTATCTCGCCAACGCCCACTCGCCTACAATGCGAAACCTTGCTCCCGCATCATCCTGCTTGAACAATGCAATGCGATCGATCGCCAGCGCATCAAGCCGGAGCGCCGCGAACCGCGCGCGCAGCGTCTCCAGAATTGGCCTGCGGCGCTCCGCGTCCAGCCGCCCCGTCAACGTCATGTGGAAGCGGAATTCCTCCATCACGTAGGGGTAGCCCCAGCGGTCGAGATAGTCGCGCTGCCGCTCGCTGAGCTTCTCGGGCTTGCGCCGCGCGCGATCTTCCGCCGTCAGGGCGGTGCGAAAGCCATCGAACGCGCGGACGCAATCGGCGGCGAACTCTTGGAGCGCATCGACCGGCTCGGCCGGAATGACCGCGATGAAGCCGCTGATGGCATCGACAATCGGGCGGATCACCGGGATCGACCGCGCCTCGCCAGCGAAGGCCACGCAGGCCGCCAAAAGCTCCGCCTCCGTCCTGCCCGGCGCCAGCGCCATCGGCGCTTTCAGTGTGCCGTGAAAACCGTATTTGCGAGGATCGGCGGTGATGTCGCGCCAGTCCGGCGCGAGACGCGCTGCCTCGGCGGGAAAGGGCAGCTCGTTGCCGGTATAGACATCGTAACCGAGCAGCTCCGCGCCGAAGCGGGAGAGGGCGCTGTCGCTGCCTGCGGCAAAATAGATCGCGTAGCGGGGGAAACTTGTCATCGTCCGAGCATAGCGGGTTTATGCCGCGACGACAGCTTCGCGCGGGGTAGCCGCCATGCCAAGCAACCGCGTCGCGTCGGTGAGATGCACGAGCTTGCCGCCCGATATCACGGCGATCAGCCGCGGCCGCAGCGGCACGCTGTCGTCGACCAGCAGAATGTCCGCGCGTCGGCCTTCCGCGAGCACGCCGCGATCGGCAAGGCCGGTCGCGCGCGCCGGCGCGGCGGAGACCAGGTTCCAGGCTTCGGTCAGCGGCAGCACGCCATCGGCGGCGAGGCGGAACGCAGCGAGCAGCTGCGCGGGATAGTAATAGTCCGAGGCCAGCACGGAGCAGAGCCCCTTGGCGATCATGTCGGATGCTTTGGTCCAGCCCGTGTGGCTGCCGCCGCGCACGACGTTCGGTGCGCCGTAGACGATGTCGTCGCCGTGGCTTGCCGCCGCCCGCGCCGTCTCCTCGTTGATCGGAAACTCCGCGATCGCCACGCCCATGGCGCGAAAGCCCTCGCGCATCGCCAGTGTCGCATCGTCATGCGAGAGCATCCGCACCCCGGCGGCGCGGGCAGTCGCAGCAAGCCGCGACATGGAAGCCGGGACCTCGCTGGCGCGCGAAAGCACGTGTCGGACCAGCCGATCGAATTCCTCGCTCGACAGGCCGGTGCGCTCCACCATGCGGTTGCGCTTGCGGGGCTTGGCCATGTCCCCAACCGTGCCGTCCATGTGGTCGTTGAAGGCGAACAGGTCGACGCGGCCATCGCTGAGCCACTGGCTGATCTCGGTTTCGGCGTCGAGATTATAGGTCTCGTGGCGCAGGTGAAAGCGGGTGTCGGCCGCGAATTGCGGGCGCTGCCGTTCGATCGCCTCCATCAGGCCGCGCGCATTGTCGGCGCTGCGCAGGCCCGGCTCCCACGAACAGGTCGTGGCGTGAAACACCGTGGTGATGCCGTTGCCGATCGCCTGGCGGTCGCTATCGGCGAGCGCCACGTCGATTGGAAAATCGACCCCGGCGCGCGGCATCATCTGCCGCTCGAAGGCATCGCCATGCAGATCGACGATGCCCGGCAGGACCAGCAGGTCGCGCGCGTCGATAGCCAGCCGCGCCCGGCCGCGAGAGGCATCGATCTCTGCGATGTCCGTTCCGGACAGGGCAAGCGAAGTTTCGACGAGCTCGGAGCCGATCAGGGTCCGGCCGCCCTCAAGGAAAATGTCTGTCACGCGACCGCGCTTGGTTTGCTGCCAAGAGGACTGTTGAGAGAACTTGCTCGTGCTTCGTATGTCGAGAGAAAATCTTCAATCCCGAGCTTGCGGAAGTCGGGCAATGCTGCACGCAATTTGTCGTGATCCCAATCCCACCAGGCGAGGCTGGCGAGCCGTCCGGCAACCTCTTCCGAGAACCGCCGGCGCACGATGCGCGCCGGATTGCCGGCGACGATGGTGTAGGCCGGCACGTCCTTGGTGACGATGGCGCCGGCCGCGATCACCGCGCCGGTGCCGATGTTGCGACCCGGCAGCACGATCGCGCCATGGCCGATCCAGACGTCATGGCCGATATGGACATGATGCTGGCGCCGCCAGCCGAAGAATTCCGTGTCGTCGCTCTGGCCTTCGAAATAGGCGCTCGAACGATAGGTGAAGTGCGCCTGCGTGGCGCGGTGCATCGGGTGGTTGCCCGGATTGATCCGCGTCACCGCCGCGATCGAGCAGAATTTTCCGATGGTGGTGTAGGTGATCTGGGCGTCGTTCACGACATAGGAGTAATCGCCCATCGTCACCTCGTGTAGCATCGTGCGCGCGCCGACCTCGGTATAGGCGCCAAGCCTGGCGTCGTGCAGCTTCGCCGAGGGATCGATGGTCGGCTGGACCGAAAGAGCTTTGGCGGCCATGTTGCATCCGAACGAGAGGGCGGGCGTTTCTCTTCGAGCGGCTTGATGACAATGTCATGACGACGCGATGACAGGGGATGAACAGGGGATGATGTGTGTAGGATCGCCGCACCGCAACGTCCGTGTCACACAAGTGTCAAGCGCCGGCGTTAGCGGTGGGTCCCAGCTACTCTGGAGCCCTGCATGCTGGTGGTTGAAGGTCTAACGTGTCGCTTCGGCGTGAAAGCCGCGGTGGACGACGCCTCGTTTCAAGTCTCTCCCGGCGGCTTCGTCGGCGTGATCGGACGGTCCGGCGCCGGCAAGTCGACCCTGCTGCGGACCATCAACCGTCTCGCGGCCCCTTCGCAGGGCCGCATCCTGTTCGACGGCCTCGACGTCACGGCGCTGCGCGGCAAGGAGCTGCGGCAGTGGCGGGCGCGCTCGGCGATGATCTTTCAGCAGTTCAATCTGGTCGGCCGGCTCGATGTTCTCACCAACGTCCTGATGGGACGGCTTGCGACGATGCCGGCCTGGCGCTCGCTGTCGCAGACCTGGCCCGAGCAGGACAAGGCGCTGGCGATGTCCGCGCTTGAGCAGTTCGACATCGCCCCGCTAGCAGCCCAGCGCGCCGACCAACTCTCCGGCGGCCAGCAGCAGCGCGTCGCGATCGCCCGCGCGCTGGTGCAGCAGCCCGACATCATCCTCGCCGACGAGCCGATCGCTTCGCTCGATCCGCGCAACACCAAGATCGTCATGGATGCGCTTTTGCGCATCAACAAGCATTTTGGCATCACCGTGCTCTGCAATCTGCATTCGCTCGACCTGGCGCGCAGCTATTGCGACCGCCTGATCGGCATGGCGCAGGGACGCGTGGTGTTTGACGGCGCACCGGCTGAGTTGACCGAGCACGTTGCGCGCGAGCTCTACGATCTCGAAGCCGCCGATGTCATGGGCGGCACGCTCGCACCGGTGCGACAGGGCATTCCGGTGCTTGGAACGGCGGCCGCCGCCTGAGCGGCGCCGCATCAGGACCCACCAGTTTTGCGTCAACCGACCTCAACCAATGAAGAGGCTATCATGATCACTCGCAGATTGATTCTTGCCGGCGCCGCCGCGCTCGCGTTCACGACCTCGGCTTCCGCCGAGGACTGGAAAGCTAGATATCCCGAACTGACCTTCGCGGTCATTCCGGCGGAAAACGCCTCGGGCGTCACCGAGCGCTGGGCGCCGTTCATGAACTATCTCTCCAAGGAATTGGGCGTGAAAGTCACGCTGCGCATCGCCAACGACTACGCGGCCGTCATCGAAGGTCAGCGTGCCGGCAACATTCATATCGCAAGCTATGGCTCGGCGTCGTTTGCCCGCGCCCGCCTGACCGGCGTCAAGACCGACGCCTTCGCCAACGACATCAACTCCGACGGCTCCACCGGTTACTACTCGGTGTTCTTCGTCAAGGCTAGCAGCCCCTACAAGAGCATCGACCAGCTCAAGGGCAAGAACCTCGGCCTGGTCGACCCGAACTCAACCTCCGGCAACAACGTGCCGCGTTTCGAGCTCGACAAAATGGGCATCGCGGACGCCGACACCTATTTCAGCAAGGTCGTCTTCACCGGCAGCCACGAGAACGCGATCCTGGCACTGGCGCAGGGCACGGTCGACGTCGCGGCCAACCAGTGGACCAGCGACGACGATTCGACGCTGGCGCAGATGCTGACTAAGGGCATGCTGAAGAATGCCGATGGCTCGGCGATGAAGAAGGATGATTTCCGCATCATCCACAAGTCGGCGCCGATCATCAACGGCCCCTATGCCTACAATTCCGATCTGCCGGAAGAGGCCAAGGCCGCGATCGCGAAGGCGTTCTTCGACGCGCCGGCCAAGGACAAGGCTGCCTTCGACCGCCTCCAGGACGGCCAGAAGAAGGGTTTTCATCCCGCGACCACCAAGGATTGGGATGGCACGATCGAGCTGATCAAGTTCGTCGATGCGCTGCGTAAGAAGAAGGCGTCCTGAGTTTCGGGACGATGCCACTGGAGCCGGGTCGATGGACCCGGCTCTTTCTCTTTGATTGACCATTTTTCCTGGCCAAGATGACCGTCGCGGTTTCGATCCTCCCGGAGCAGCAGCTCGCCGTGCTCAACGCCGCCTATCGCCAGGCGGTCGCGCGCAGGCGAGGGCGCCTCCTGTTCGGAGCCGTGGTGTTCGCCGCTGCGCTGCTTCTGGCGGCGATCGGCGCGGAAGTGAATCTGCGGACGCTGTTCGCCCATTACGGCAACTTCATCAGCTATTTCGACCGCATCCTCACACTCGACAGCGGACAGCGGGTCTGGACCGATGTCGGCGAGTGGCTCTGGGGCTGGCGCAAATGGCTGAGGATGCTGGGCGAGACCCTGCTGATCTCCTATGTCGGCACGTTGATCGGCGCGACTTTTGCCTTCTGCCTGAACTTCTTCGCGGCTGAAAACACCTCGCCCGCGCCCTGGCTGCGGTTCGCGGTGCGGCGCCTACTTGAATTCGCCCGCACGGTGCCCGGCATCGTGTTTGCGCTGATCTTCGTGATCGCCTTCGGGCTCGGACCGATGGCGGGCGTACTGGCCATTGCGATTCACTCCACCGGCGCGCTCGGAAAGCTGTTCTCCGAGATCGTCGAGAACGCCGACATGAAGCCGGTCGAAGGCGTCCGCTCGACCGGCGCGAGCTGGCTCTCCTGCATGCGCTTCGCCATCCTGCCGCAGGTCACGGCGGGCTATGCCAGCTACGCGCTGCTGCGTTTCGAGATCAACGTCCGCGAGGCCTCCGTGATGGGATTCGTCGGCGCCGGCGGCATCGGCCAGGAGCTGGTCGTCGCCATCCGCAAGTTCTATTACTCCGACGTCAGCGCCATCCTGCTCACCATCATCGTCACTGTCTTCATCATCGACATCAGCACCGGCTGGCTGCGCGGCCGCCTGTTCGGCAGGGAGACGCGGACGTGACGGGGCCGCAGGAGATCGACATCGCCGCGCTTCGCGCGCGCTACCCCGATGTGTTCGACCGGCCGGCCTCGGCGCGGCTCGCCATGCCGGGGATGATCGTCGCGGCGCTCGCGATCCTGATTTATGGCCTCGTCGATCTCGATTTCTCGCCCTCGCGCTTCGTCGCCGGCCTCAGCCAGCTCGGCTGGATCAGCTTGATGATGATTCCGCCGGATCCCGGCTCGTCGCTGCCGATCTATCTGAAGGCGCTGGGCGAGACCCTGTCGATCGCGCTGCTCGGCACGACGCTGGCTGCGGTGTTCGCGCTGCCGGTCAGTCTTCTTGCCGCGCGTAACGTGGTGCCGTCGAGTATTTTGCGCTTCCCGATTCGACGCTTCCTGGATTCGATCCGCGGCATCGACACGCTGATCTGGGCGCTGGTGTGGATCAACGTGGTCGGGCTCGGCCCGTTTGCCGGCGTGCTCGCCATTGCCGTGTCCGATTTCGGCGCCTTTGGAAAGCTGTTCTCGGAGGCGATCGAGGGCGCGGACCAGAAGCAGGTCGAGGGCATCCGCGCCTCCGGCGGCAGTGCGCTGCACGAGATCCGCTTCGGTCTGCTGCCGCAGGTTTTGCCCGTGATCGCCGGCCAAGTGCTCTATTTCATCGAGTCGAACACGCGTTCGGCTACCATCATCGGCATCGTCGGTGCCGGCGGTATCGGCCTCCAGCTCGCCGAGCAGATCCGCGTGCTGGAATGGCAGAAGGTGTCGTTCCTGATCCTGATGATCCTGGTCGCGGTCGCCGCGATCGATTTCGTCTCGGGAAAACTGCGCTTCGCGATTATTGGGCGAAGGGCGGTCGCCTGATCACCGATTTCGTAGGGTGGTAAAACGCAGCGTGCGCACCAGTTCAATCGCAGCACTGGATGGATGGTGGGCACGGCGCAAGTGCGCCTTTGCCCACCCTAGGACTCCACCAAAAATTCCACCCGCTCCGCCGCAAAGCGCGAATGCTTGGTGACCAGCGGCTTGCCGTCGAGATCGTGATCGGTGGCGTCGACCACCAGGATCGGCCGTCCCAGCGCCAGATCGAGCCGTGCGGCGTCGGTTGCGTCAACGATGCCGGCGGTGATCCGGGTCGCGCCGCGGCGATAGTCGCGGACGCCGTAATGCTCGAGCAATTTCGTCATCGAGCGGGTCGCGGCAAAGACGTCGCCCGCACCCGGAAACAGCTGCGCCGACAGCCACGTCGTGGAGACGCAGATCGGTGTGCGGTCGGCGAGGCGCATCGCCTCGATCCGCACCAGCGGTGCACCGGTCTTGAGGCCGAGTTCCCGCGCGAGTTCGCGGGTCGCGACATCATCGGACGCCTCGATCAACCGGCCATGCGGTTCGCGGCCGTCCGCGCCGACGATCTCGGAGAAACGGGTCCGCGAGCGCAGCGGATAGGCGAGCTTCTGCGCCTCGACGTAGGTTCCGCTGCCGCGTTCGGCCCGCACGATGCCGCGCTCCGCAAGCGCGGCCAGCGCGCGCCGCACGGTGTGGCGGTTGACGCGATAGGTTTCGGCGATCTCCACCTCGCCCGGCAGCTTGTCGCCGGCCGCAAAGCGGCCGTCGGCGATGCCGCGCTCGATGCCGTCGGCAACGAGGCGCCACAATGCGACGCCGGAGGAAGCTGTGTCCTGCATGCTCATGTGGCCGGGAAGCTACTCCAGAAATCACGCCCTTGTCACCAAACAGTCATGGCGCTCCGCTATCAAGTTGTCTAGTATCATAGACAACTTAGACTCGGCAAGTTCTGCAGAAAAGTCGGTGGATGTGGTGACCCAGCACAACAATCAGCAAGCCCAGCGCAGGGCCGCAATGGCCGTGCTGGCGCACGCCGAGGCGGGCGAGATCGCCGCTCGCCTCCGCGCTCTCGCTTTGCCAGCGCATCAGGATCTGCGCGCGCCGGAAAACGGCCTCGTCATGCTGCGCGGCCGGGTCGGCGGCGACGGCGCGCCGTTCAACCTTGGCGAAGCCACGGTGTCGCGCGCCGCGGTGCGGCTTGCGAGCGGCGAGGTCGGCTTCGGTTACACGCTCGGTCGCGACGGCGAGAAGGCGCGGCTGATCGCGCTGTGCGATGCGCTGGTGCAGTCCAGCGATTTCGGCGGCGCGGTGGAGCGGGACATTATCGCGCCGTTGCGTGAGCAGCTGATGGCCAAGCGCAAACAGGTGGCGGCCGAGACCGCCGCGACGAAGGTTGATTTCTACACCATGGTGCGCGGTGAGGGGTGAGATCATGACCACGATTGCTGAACTGCCGCCGGGGTTCGCCGACAAGGTGCTGTCGGCGCAATCGACCTTTCGCTCGGTCATGGACGCGATGGCGCGGCCGGGATCGGTCCAGCGCATCGTGCCGACATCAGGAGCGCCTCAAACGATGATGCGCGGCACGGCCGCGATCGCGCTGACGCTGTTCGACCACGACACGCCGCTCTGGCTCGATGCGCGCATGTCGGAAAGCACCGACGTGACAAAATGGCTGAAGTTCCACACCGGCGCACCGGTGGTGCAGGATCCCTCGATCGCCAGCTTCGCGCTGATCAGCGATGGTGGGGCGCTGCCTTCGCTCGAGCGCTTCGCGCTCGGCACCAGCGAATATCCGGATCGGTCGACCACGTTGATTCTTCAGGTCGAGAGCCTGGACGGAGGACGGAGCTTCGAGCTGCGCGGTCCCGGCATCGACGGCGTCGCCACGCTCCAGGCGTCGATCAAGCCGTTCGACCTGTTCGAGCGCCTGCGCGTCAACGAAACGCTGTTTCCGCGCGGCATCGATGTGGTGCTGGTCGCCGACGATGCCGTGGTTGCGATCCCGCGCACCACGCGTGTCGTGAGCAAGGGAAGCTAAGCATGTATGTCGCAGTCAAAGGCGGCGAACGCGCCATCGAGAACGCCCATCGCCTGCTCGCCAGTGCGCGGCGCGGCGATCAAAGCGTGCCGGAAATCACGCTCGACCAGATCTCGGAGCAACTCGGCCTCGCCGTGGATCGCGTCATGAGCGAAGGCTCGCTCTATGACCGCGAGCTCGCGGCGCTCGCCATCAAGCAGGCGCGCGGCGATCTGATCGAGGCGATCTTCCTGGTCCGTGCCTTCCGCGCCACGCTGCCGCGCTTCGGCGCCAGCGAGCCGGTCGAGACCGGCGCGATGCGGGTGCAGCGGCGGGTGTCCTCGACCTTCAAGGACGTTCCCGGCGGCCAGATTCTCGGGCCGACCTTCGACTACACCCATCGCCTGCTCGATCCCTCGCTCGCCGAAGGCTTTGTGCCGGAAGCGCCAGCGACGGCCGAAGCATCGACAGTGCCCACCCCGCGGGTGACGGATATCCTCGGCCGCGACGGCCTGATCGAATCCTCGCCGCAAGCGGAAGAGGGCGCCAGCGTCGGCGACCTCACCCGCGAGCCGCTGAACTTTCCGGCGGATCGTGACCTGCGCCTGCAAAATCTCGCGCGTGGCGACGAAGGGTTCTTGCTGGCGATGGGCTATTCCACCCAGCGCGGCTACGGCCGCAACCATCCCTTCGCCGGCGAGATTCGCTTCGGCGAGGTCGATGTTGAATTTTCGGCGGAAGACGCCGGCTTCGTCGTGCCGCTCGGCTCGATCGAGCTCACCGAGTGTCAGATGGTCAACCAGTTCAAGGGCTCCGCGACCGAAGCGCCGTGCTTCACCCGCGGTTATGGCCTCGCCTTCGGCCAGAGCGAACGCAAGACCATGTCGATGGCGCTGGTCGACCGCGCGTTGCGTGCGCGCGAGCTCGGCGAAGAGGCACTCGCCCCTGCGCAAGACGAAGAATTCGTGATGTCGCATTCGGACAACGTCCAGGCGACCGGCTTCGTCGAGCATCTGAAGCTGCCGCATTATGTCGACTTCCAGTCCGAGCTCGGCCTGTTGCGCAAGCTGCGCAAGGAATTCACTGAAGCCAATGCGCCCGACGCCATGAAGGAGGCCGCGGAATGAACGCGCCCGCCTACAATTTCGCCTATCTCGACGAACAGACCAAACGGATGATCCGCCGCGCGATCCTGAAGGCGATCGCGATCCCCGGCTATCAGGTGCCGTTCGCCAGCCGTGAAATGCCGATGCCCTACGGCTGGGGCACCGGCGGCGTCCAGGTCACCGCGGCGATCCTCGGGCCCGAGGACGTGCTGAAAGTGATCGACCAGGGCTCCGACGACACCACCAACGCGATCTCGATCCGCAAATTCTTCGCCAAGACCGCCGGTGTCGCCACGACGACGGCGACGGAAGATGCGACCGTGATCCAGACCCGTCACCGCATCCCCGAGACATCGCTGCACGCGAATCAGGTGTTGGTCTATCAGGTGCCGATCCCGGAGCCACTGCGTTTCCTCGAGCCGCGCGAGACCGAGACGCGGCGCATGCACGCGCTCGCCGAATACGGCCTGATGCATGTCAAGCTCTACGAGGACATCGCCCGCTTCGGCCATATCGCGACGGCTTACGCCTATCCGGTGAAGGTCAATGCGCGCTACGTCATGGACCCGTCGCCGACGCCGAAATTCGACAATCCCAAGATGGACAATTGCCCGGCGCTGCAACTGTTCGGCGCCGGTCGCGAGAAACGCATCTATGCGATCCCGCCCTATACGCAAGTCGTGTCGCTCGACTTCGAGGACCATCCCTTCGAGCCGTATCGCTTCAACGCGCCTTGCGCACTGTGCGCCGCGGAAAATTCCTATCTCGACGAGATCGTCACCGACGACAAGGGCGGTCGCATGTTCGTCTGCTCCGACACCGATTATTGCGAGGGCCGCCAGGCCGCCGGCCATCACGGCAGCCTCAGCGCCGCGCCGTACAAGGACAAGGCGCAGGAGGCATCGAATGGCTGATCAAGACATGCTCGAGAACGACGAGCCGCTGCTGGTCGCAAAATCCCTCAGCAAGTCCTATGGCCGCATCGCGGCATGCCGCGACGTGTCTTTTGCGCTCTATCCCGGCGAAGTGCTGGCCATCGTCGGCGAATCCGGCTCGGGCAAATCGACGCTGCTGCAGCTCCTGTCCGGTCAGCTCGCGGCCAGCGGTGGGCACGTCTCCTATCGGATGCGCGACGGCGTCATTCGCGATCTCGCCACGCTGGGCGAGGCCGAGCGGCGCTTCCTGTTCCGCACCGATTGGGGTTTCGTTCATCAGGATCCCGCGCAGGGGCTGCGCATGGCGGTCTCGGCCGGCGCCAATGTCGGTGAACGGTTGATGGCGGTGGGCTGGAATCATTACGGCCGCATTCGCGATACCGCGTCGGACTGGCTGACCCGCGTCGAGATCGACATCGCACGCATCGACGATGCGCCGCGGACCTATTCCGGCGGCATGCGCCAGCGTCTCCAGATCGCCCGCAACCTCGTCACCGAGCCGCGGCTGGTGTTCATGGACGAGCCGACCGGCGGACTTGATGTTTCGGTGCAGGCGCGCCTGCTCGATCTCGTGCGCAGCCTCGTCGCCGAGCTGCACCTCGCGGTCATCATCGTCACCCATGATCTCGCGGTCGCGCGCCTGCTGTCGCACCGTGTGATGGTGATGAAGGGCGGCCGCGTGATCGAGACCGGCCTCACCGACCAGGTGCTCGACGATCCCCGCGAGCCCTATACCCAGCTGCTCGTCTCCTCGATTCTGCCGCCATGAGGCTTCAACGCCATGAGCCTTGCAAGAAGAGTTTTCCAATGACCGCCATGATCGACATCGCCGACGCCAACAAGACCTTCACGATGCACCTGCAAGGCGGCATCGAATTGCCCGTGGTCAGCGGCGTGACGTTCCACGTCGATCCCGGCGAATGCGTCGTGCTGTCGGGGCCATCAGGCGCCGGAAAATCGTCGATCCTGAAGATGATATTCGGCAACTATCGCTGCGACTCCGGCCGCATCGGCATCCGCCATCGTGGCGAGGTGATCGATCTCGCCACCGCCGAGCCGCGGCAGGTCCTCAACATCCGCCGCGCGACCATCGGCTATGTCAGCCAGTTCCTGCGCGCGGTGCCGCGCGTCGCCACCGTCGACGTGGTCGCCGAGCCGCTGATCGTCAACGGTCTGGCGCGCGCGGAGGCACGAGCCCGTGCCGGCGAACTGTTGCATCGTCTCAACATCCCCGAGCGGCTCTGGCAGCTGCCTCCCGCGACCTTCTCCGGCGGCGAGCAGCAGCGCGTCAACATCGCGCGCGGCTTCATCTCGGATCTGCCGATCCTGCTGCTCGACGAGCCGACCGCCTCGCTCGACGCCGCCAACCGCGCCGTCGTGGTCGGGCTGGTCGCCGAAAAGAAGCGCCAGGGCGTCGCCATGGTCGCCATTGTCCATGACGACGAAATCCGTCATCTGATTGCCGACCGCATCGTCGACGTCACCAGCTTCGCCGCCGCGGCCTGAAGGAAATGGACATGAACGCCAAGAAGGACATCGTGATCGCCAACGCCAGGATCGTGCTGGCGGAACGGGTGATCGAGCAGGGCTGGGTTGCTCTCGCCGATGGACGTATTGCCGAGATCGGCGAGGGCAGGGCGCCCACGGGGGCAGAGGATGCCGGCGGCGATCTGATCATGCCCGGCTTGATCGAGCTCCACACCGACCATCTCGAAGCGCATTACGTGCCGCGGCCGAAAGTGTTCTGGAATCCGGTCGCCGCCGTCGTCTCCTATGACGGCCAGCTCGCGACGTCGGGCATCACCACAGTGTTCGATTCGCTCCGGGTCTGGCGCGAGGACGGCGCCGAAGAAGTCGACGGACGCGCCGGCACGCTCGCCGCCGCGATCACGACCGCGCGCGATGCCGACCTGCTGCGCGCCGATCACTTCCTGCATCTGCGCTGCGAAATCCCGATGCCGAGCGTGGTCGAGGAGGCCAGGGAGCTGATCGACCGTCCCGACGTGCGGCTGATGTCGCTGATGGACCACACCCCCGGCCAGCGCCAGTTCCGCGATGAAGGCAAGCTGCGCGACTATTATCGCGGCAAGGGCGGCGGCAAGACCGATGCCGAGCTCGACCAGCTGTTCGCGAAGCGTTTCGAGTATCAGAAGGCCTATGCCGCGACCAACATGCGCGAGATCGTGGCGCTGGCACACAAGTACAAGATCCCGCTGGCGAGCCATGACGATACCACCGAGGAGAACGTCGTGGACGCCGTGCGCGATGGGGTTTCGGTCGCGGAATTCCCGACCACGCTGGAGGCCGCGCGCGGCCTGCACGAGGCCGGCATCGACATCCTGATGGGCGCGCCGAACGTCGTGCGCGGCGGCTCGCATTCCGGCAACATCGCCGCGGTCGATCTCGCCCGCGAGGGCCTGCTCGACATCCTGTCGTCGGACTACATTCCCTCGAGCCTTTTGATGGCCGCGCTGCATTTGCCCGAGCATGTGCCCGCCATCAGTCTTGCGGCGGCGATCCGCACGGTGACGAAGGCGCCCGCGGAGGCCGTCGGCCTGTCCGACCGCGGTGAAATTGCCGTCGGCAAGCGTGCCGATCTGATCCGTGTGCACGTCGCGGGCAGCGTCCCCGCCGTCCGCAGCGTCTGGCGCGAAGGAAGCCGTGTCGCATGAGCGAGACCGTCACCTCGGCGGGACAGACGGCGGGCGCGATCGGGCCCGGGCGGCTCGTGCTCGTGGTCGGTCCCAGCGGTGCCGGCAAGGACACGCTGCTGCGGCTGGCGCGGGCGGCGTGCATCGAGGACCACGACATCGTCTTTCCGCGCCGCGTCGTGACGCGCGAGTCCTCGGCCGACGAAGACAATGTCGCGGTGAGCCCTGACGAGTTCCGCCGCGCGCTCGAGCGTGGGGATTTCGCCGTGCATTGGGAAGCGCATGGGCATTGCTACGCGCTGCCGCGCAACCTCAACGACGATATTCGTTCCGGACGCGCCGTCGTGGCCAATGTGTCGCGCACGGTGATCGGCGCGTTACGCAAAGCTTACGCCAACGTCGTGGTGGTCGCGATCACGGCGCCGCCGGATGTGTTGGCGCAGCGGCTTGCCGCACGCGCCCGGAACAGTGACGGCAATATCACGGAACGGCTGACGCGCAGCGTCGAGGACGCATCGGCGCAAGCCGACGTCACCATCCTCAACGCGGGCAGCGCAGAGTATCACGGCCACCAGCTTCTGCGCGTGATCAAGAACCAGGGCTGGCACGAATAGCCCGCGCAACAAGGAGACTGGAATGTCGGTGATTGAAACGGTCGAGCAGCTTGAGGCCATCTACGGCGTCACCAACGACGCCTCGACCGTGAAAGTCGCCGACCACGTCACCCCGCTCTATCGCGTCTTCATCGAAAAGGCGCCGTTCGCCGCGCTCGCCACTATCGGACCCGAGGGGATCGACTGCTCGCCGCGCGGCGATCTCTCCGGCTTCGTCCGCATTCATGACCCGAAGACGCTGATGCTGCCGGACCGCCGCGGCAATAACCGGGTCGATTCCTTGCGCAACATCGTGCGCGATCCCAGGGTGTCCCTGATGTTCCTGATCCCCGGCTCCGGCAATGCGGTCCGGGCCAATGGCCGGGCGCATCTTTCGATCGATCCCGAGCTGCTGGCCTCGTTCAAGGTCGAAAGCAAGGCGCCGCGCAGTGTCATGGTGATGACGGTCGACGAGATCTACTTCCAGTGCGCCCGCGCCATCGTCCGCTCCGATCTCTGGAATCCCGACAAGCGCATCGACCCCAAGACGCTGCCGACGCCCGGCCAGATCCTCGCCGAGATGAGCGAGAACAAGGTCGGCGGCGCGGAATATGATCGCGCCTGGCCCGAGCGGGCGGCCGCGACGATGTGGTGATGCGTTTTCCCTTCTCCCGCAAGGGAAGAACTCATCGCGAGATGAATTCGTTTGCCTGCGCTCGCGCCCGGAGAAGTGCCGATGCGCGCCGGTGGCAATTATGGATGGCCATTTCATTGACCGATCGCGCTAAACGCTCGATATTCCAGGCATCGACACTGCTCCTCGAGCCGAAGCCGCGATATGAGAACCGATCACCAGCGCAGTAACAATGACATGCATGCGTGGATGACGCTGCGCTGTTTCTCAGCGGCCACCGGCGCCTGTTGTTGTTGCTGACCGCCGTCTTCTAGCAGCACCTCACCCAGCAGATCCCGAGACAGGAAACGCCGAGACCCCGGTGGACGAGCAGTCATGTCCAAAATTCAATCGAATGCCTACATCATCGAAATCTACGACCGCGCCGCCGGCATCGTTACGAGGGATACGCGCGGCTTCCGCTTCTTCTCCTCCGAGCGTCTGTTCGACAGCCTCGAGGGTCGCCAGTTCCGCTCGGCGCGCGAGGCGGAGCGCGCCGCACGCGCGGTGTTCTCCGAGCGGAGCCGGCGCGCGAACTGATCAACTCCGGCGGCGCGCCCTGGTGCGTGCCGCCTTCTTTGCGGCGGTGGAGCGGACCTTGGCGCCCTTGGTGCGGCTCGCCTTGCGCGCGGCGGCTGAACGCGACGCGGCCGATCGCTGGCTCGCGGCACGCTTGCCCTGTTTCGACAGTGCGCCGCGCGACGCGGTCAAGCGCGGCTCCTTCTTCAAGACTTCTGCGACCGCCCGCGACACGCGCGGCCGGCGTTTCGGGGTGCGCTTGCCCTGACCGACCTCATAGGCATATTTGGCGCTGCGTCGCGTCGCCTTCTTGACGCGTCCTTTGCGCGGCGGCGGCAGATCGACGCCGGCGCGGCGCGCTTCGGACAGACCGATGGCAATGGCCTGCTTCGTCGAGCGCGCGCCATGCTTGCCCTTGCGGATCTTGTCGATCTGGTCCTTGACGAATTCGCCGGCCTGCGTGGTTGCCGATTTCCCGGCGCGCTTGTCTTGCCTGGCTTTGCGAATGGCTTCCTGTCTTGGCATGGTCCAGTTCCCTCTGCAATTCACAGGGATGTCTGACCGCAACGCGCAAGACGGACGATTGATCCTGTCAGTTCCTGAGCGCAGCCAGCAGTTCGTCCGGACGTTCGGCCATGATCATGTGGCCGGCCCCCGGCACCACGACGGTCTTCGCATGCGGGATCGCCGCGGCAAGTGCCTTGCCGGCCTTCACCGGAGTCATCATGTCCCGCTCGCCGAGGATGAGCGTCGTGGGCACCGTCACGCTCGCGGCTGCTTGAAGCGCATTCGCGTAAGCATTGCAGGCTGATAAATCCCTGAACAGCACGCCCGGCTCGCAATGCTTCAACACGGCCTGCGCGCCGCCATGCATCCACAGGCCCGGTGCGAGGCTGCCGCCGAGCTCGGCGTTGAAGCCAAGGCCCCAGATCGAGACCATGTCGTTTGCATCCTGCGAATTGGCTTCGGCCGCCTTGAGCAGATCCGGGCCGACAGTCATCGTCGCGGCGGTGCCGATTAGGCTGAGCGCGGAGACCTTGTCGGGGTGACGTGCGGCCGTCTCCAGCGAGATCAGCGATCCCATGGAATGGCCGATCAGATGCGCTTTCGTAACTCCGGCCGCATCGAGCAGGGCCGCCGTCCAGTCGGCCATCTCGGCGATGCTGCCGAGCGAAGGTCCGGGCGAGCGGCCGTGACCGGGCAGATCAGGGGCCAGCACGCCAAAGCCGTGATGGGCGAACCAGCGCGTGTGCAGCGCCCAGGTCGAATGGTCGAAGCCGGCGCCATGGAGGAAGACGACCGCGGGCAGGGCCTTGTCGAAGTCGCGGCCGCCGGTTGCGACCAGCACCTCGGCGCCGTTGACGGAGAGTCTCATGTTGTCAGACCTTTTGCGAGATGCGCAGCGCCTGCGCGAGATCGTCGATGATGTCGCTTGCAGTCTCGATGCCGACCGAGAGCCGCACCAGCTCCTCGCCGATGCCGGAGGCCTTGAGCTGCTCGGCGTTCATTTGCTGGTGCGTGGTCGAGGCCGGGTGGATCACCAGCGTCTTGGCGTCACCGACATTGGCGAGATGACTGATCATGCGCAGCGATTCGATGAACTTGCGCCCCGCGGGCCGCCCGCCCTTGATGCCGAAGGAGACGATCGAGCCGGCGCCGCGCGGCAGCAATTGCTTTGCAAGCTGGTAGTCCGTGTGGTCCTCGAGCGAGGGATGCAGCACCCAATCCACGGCCTTGTTGGCTTTCAGCGCTTCCAGCACGAGATGCGTGTTCTGGATGTGGCGGTCCATGCGCACGCCGAGCGTCTCCACGCCCTGCAACAGCTGGAACGCGTTTGTCGGGGATAGACAAGCGCCGAAATCGCGCAGGCCTTCGGTTCGCGCGCGCATGATGAAGGCGGCGGTGCCGAACTGCTCGTCGAAGACGATGCCGTGATAGCCGCCATAGGGCTCGGTCAGCACGCCGAACTTCCCCGACGCGCGCCAGTCGAAACGGCCGCCGTCGACGATGGCGCCGCCGATCGCGATGCCGTGGCCGCCGATCCATTTGGTTGCCGAATGCATGACGATGTCGGCGCCGAGCTCGATCGGACGGCTGAGATAGGGCGTGGCAAAGGTGTTGTCGATCAGCAGCGGGATCTTCGCGTCATGCGCGATCTGCGCGACCTTCGGAATGTCCAGCACCTCGAGCCCGGGATTGCCGATGGTCTCGCCGATCACCAACTTCGTGTTCGGCTTGATCGCCGCGCGGAACGCGGCGAGATCGCGCGGCTTGACGAAGCTGGTGGTGATGCCGAAGCGCGGCAGCGTGTGCGCCAGAAGGTTGATGGTGCCGCCATAGAGCGAGCTCGACGCGACGATATGGTCGCCGGCGTTCAGAAGCGTCGCGATGGCGAGATGCAGCGCGGCCATGCCGCTCGCGGTGCAGATCGCGCCGACGCCGCCCTCCAGCGCCGCGAGCCGTTCCTCGAGCACGCCCGTAGTCGGATTGGAGATGCGCGTATAGATGTGGCCGGCGCGCTCGAGGTTGAACAGCGCGGCGGCGTGATCGGAATCCTGGAATACGTAGGACGTGGTCTGGTAGATCGGCACGGCGCGGGCGCCGGTCGTGGGATCCGGATGCTGGCCCGCATGCAGGCTCAGGGTCTCGAAGGCGGGCGGTTTTGGCGCGGGCATGCGTGGCCTCGTTGCTCGGTCGGCGGAGGCGGCTCTTGTGCCACAAAAAGGCGCGCTGCGTCAGCCCATTGACAGCGGCGCCTAGCCCCGAATGGCCTGCTCGATGATGCGCGCTTCCCGCAGCAAGATCTCTGCGACCTCCTGTTCGCGGCGCGGGCCGAGCCTCGTCCGAACGGCGGAGACGGTCATCGCGGCAGCGGGGCGGCCGTCGGGCGTCTTGATCCAGGTCGAGATCGATTTCGTGCCCTGCACGAGACCAATTTCCCTCATGCCGTATCCCAGCCGTCTTGCGGCGGTGACCTGGCCCAGCACCGTCGCAGCGTCGGTCCGGTAGGCCTCCAGTCTCTTCTCGTTGGCTGCGACGATTTTCCGGGCGTCCTGGGCCGGCATCGCGGCGAGGATGGCAACGCCTGCGCTGGAGACGCCGAGCGGTCGGCGCGCGCCGACCTCGATCGACAGCACCTGGATCGGATAAACGCCGATCCTGCGATCGACGCACAGAGTATCATTGCCGGTCCGCACCGTCAGGAACAGCGTGTCGCCGATCTCGGTCGACGCACGTTGCAGCGACGGATTGGCGGCGATCAGCAGCCGCGACGGCCGGGTCCGTGCGAGCGCGAGCTCCGGCACCTGGTTGCCGATCGCGTAGCGGCCGGTCGTGTCATGCCGTTCGACGATGCCCTCCTCGATCAGCACGTGGACGATGCGATGCACGGTCGGGCGAGTGAGGCCGGTCGCCCGCACCACCTCGGCCAGCGGCACGCCGTCTTCGCGGCCCGCGGCCAGAATGCGCAGCACCGCGAGCGCGCGCCGGATTGCCTGCGCGCCCTGTCGCGGTTCAGTCATGCGGCGGGCGGATTTCGCAGAAGCGTTCTTGTCCATAATATGGACAAGAACGCCACAATTCACTCGACAGGTAAAGCGCGCATCTGGAGATTGCGCTCCGAATCGAGATGCCGTGTACGACGTTCGGGGCACTCGACTTAAAATTGGAAGCGCCGTCGGGAGGTTAACATGAGATTAATCTGGATTGCCATAGCTGCCGCAGTGGCGATGTTGACGGGACCGGCGTCGGGCCAGCAATGGCCGGCGCGCAACGTCAAGCTGATCGTGCCTTATCCGGCCGGCGGCAATGTCGACAGCGCCGCGCGCATCATCGCCGACAAGCTTCAGGAAAAGCTCGGCCAGCCCTTCATCATCGAGAACAAGGCGGGTGCCGGCGGCATGATCGCGGGCGAGGCGTTCGCGAAGTCCGCGCCCGATGGCTACACGCTGTTCGTCGGCGCCAACGGCCCGGTGCTGTTCGCGACCGAAATCAACAAGCGCGACGCCTACAATTGGAAGAAGGACTTCCTGCCGATCACGACGATCTCGATGACGCCGCTGGTGCTCGAGGTGCATCCGTCGGTGCAGGCGACGAATTTCAAGGAATTCATCGATCTCGCCAAGCGCGAGCCCGGCAAGCTGACGATGGCCTCGCCCGGTCCCGGCACCACCAACCATCTGCTCAGCGAGCTGATGCAGTCCAGCCTCGACCTGCAATGGGTGACCGCGCACTATCGTGGCAATGCGCCCGCAGTCAACGATCTCCTGGGCGGGCAGGTGCAGTTCGCGTTCGACCAGCTCACGGTCAGCCTGCAGCACATCAAGGCCGGCCTGTTCCGGGCGCTGGCCGTCACCAGCCCGCACCGCCTGAAGTCGCTGCCCGACGTGCCGACCTTCGCCGAGCTTGGTTACAAGGATTTTGACGGCCAGACCTTCACCGGCCTGTTCGCGCCGGCAGGCACGCCGGCGCCCGTGATCGACAAGCTGCACGAGGCGCTGACCGCGATCCTGAAGGATCCCGCCGTAGTCGACAAGTTCGAGAAGCTCGGCGGCGAAGCCGTCGCGATGACGCCCGACGAATTCAAGGCCTATCTCGAGCGTGAGGACGCCAAATGGATTCCGATCGTGCGCAAGGCCAACATCAAGGCGGATTGATCGATGCGGATCGACCCCACCGAGCTCGGCGCCGAGCGCATCTACCGGCTGATGACCGGCATCGTGGTGCCGCGTCCGATCGCCTGGGTGACGAGCCTGTCGCGCGCGGGCGTGCTCAACCTCGCGCCGTTCAGCGCCTTCACCTTCGTCTCGCAGAAGCCGCCGATGCTCGCCATCAGCGTCGGCCGCAAGGGCGCGGACTACAAGGACACTGCGCATAACATCCTCGACACCGAGGAATACGTCATCCACATCGCCGACACCCCGCTGATGCAGGCCGTGCACGACTCATCGGTTGAGCATCCGCCTGAGATCAGCGAGGTCGCGGAGCTTGGCCTTGAGACGATCCCGAGCGAGCGCATCAAGGTGCCGCGTCTTCGCATTGCACCCGTTGCGATGGAATGCCGCTTCCAGCAGTGCCTCGAATTCGGCGACGCCCGCAGCCGTCTCATCGTGGGCGAAGTCGTGATGTTCCACCTCCGCGACGGACTCGTGAACGACGGCAAGGTCGAGACCGCGGCGCTCGATCCGATCGCGCGCATCGGCGGCCCGCGTTACGCCCGGCTCGGCGAGATCGTGACGCTGCGTGGCGTGTTCCAGACTCCCAAATCGAAAGACTGAACGCGCTGCCCCGGCCGCACCTCAAGACCATTGGAGAACGACCATGCGACTCATAAGCTATCTCCTGGAGGGAGAGCCGCGCTATGGTGCCGCCATCGAAGGCGGTGTCGTCGATCTGACCCGGCGGATTGGCCGCGACTTCTCCGATGTGAGGGCGCTGATCGCGGCCAATGCGCTGGCTGACGCGCAGGAGGCCGTCGCCGGACAAAAGCCGGACTGCGCGCTCGACAATCTCGTGCTGCTGCCGCCGCTGCTGGCGCCGGAAAAGCTCTGGTGCATCGGCGTCAACTACGCCGAGCGCAATGCGGAGTATAAAGACAGCTCCGACCTGCCCAAATATCCCAGCCTGTTCGTGCGCAGCATGTCCTCGATGACGGGCTCAGGCCAGCCGCTGGAAAAGCCTCACGTCTCCGATCAGCTCGACTACGAAGGCGAGCTCGTCATCGTGATCGGCCAAGGTGGCCGCCACATTCCGCGCGAAAAGGCCTGGTCCCACATCTTCGGCATGACGCTGTGCAACGAGGGCACGATCCGCGACTGGCTGCGCCACGGCAAGTTTAACGTCACGCAGGGCAAGAATTTTGATCGCTCCGGCAGCATCGGTCCGTGGATCGTCACATCGGACGAGCTCGACCCGCGCGGCCCCCATGACATCGTCACCCGCGTCAACGGCGAGGTGCGGCAGCAGGACACCACCGAGCGGCTGATGTTCCCGTTCGATTTTTTGATCTCCTATCTCTCCACCTTCGCCACCCTGAAGCCCGGCGACATGATCGTGACGGGCACGCCGACCGGGGCGGGCGCCCGCTTCGACCCGCCGCGCTGGCTCAAAGTCGGTGATGTTGTCGAGGTCGAATCCAGTCGCATCGGCGTGCTGCGCAATACCGTGGCCGCGGAGAGTTAGGCCATGCTGGATACTGCCACGATCGAACGCCTTGCCGCGCGCCTCGACGAGGCCGAGCGCACCAAGACGCTGATCACGATGTTCACCAAAGACTATCCCGATTTCAGCATCGAGGATGCCTATGCCGTTCAGCGCGCCTGGACAAAACTCCAGCTCGGTCGCGGCCGGGTCATCAAGGGCCACAAGATCGGCCTGACCTCGAAGGCGATGCAGAACGCGGTCGGCATTTCGGAGCCGGACTACGGCGTGCTGTTCGCCGACATGTTCTATGCCGATGCCACGCCCATTCCGTTCGACCGCTTCCACGCGCCGCGCATCGAGGTCGAGCTCGCCTTCGTGCTGAAGGCGCCGCTGCGTGGGCCCGATTGCACCATCTTCGATGTGCTCAACGCCACCGACTACGTCACGCCCGCACTGGAGATCCTGGAGACGCGTATGCACCGCGTCGATCCCCAGACCGGCAAGGCGCGAAAAGTCATGGACACGATCTCGGACAACGCGGCGAACGCCGCGCTGGTGCTTGGCGGCCGGCCGTTCCGTCCGATGGACGCGGACATGCGCTGGATCGGCGCGCTGCTGTTCCGCAACGGCGAGGTCGAGGAAACCGGGCTAGCCGCCGGCGTGCTCAACCATCCCGCCAACGGCATCGCCTGGCTCGCCAATCGCCTCGCGCCGCATGACGAGCATCTCGCCGCCGGCGAGGTGGTGCTGGCGGGATCGTTCACGCGGCCGGTCGACATCCGCCGCGGCGACACGTTTCATGCCGACTATGGCGCGTTCGGCTCGGTGTCGTGCCAGTTCGTCTGAACCAAAGCAAGAGGGAGCGCATCATGACCGGTCACACGCGGCGCAAGAGCATCCATATCGGCGGCTTCAAGCACGCCAACCCGATTCCGAACGCCTGCCGCATCGGCAATCTCGTGATGTCGGGCGTCATCCTCGGCCGCGATGCGGCTGGCGCAATGCCCGAGAGCCTGGAGGCACAATGCGCCAATATGTTCGCGCATATGAAGGCGACGGTTGAGGCCGCCGGCGGCACCACCGACGACATCATCAAGATGACGGTGTGGCTGAAAGACCGTACGCAGCGCGGGCCCGTGAATGTCGAATGGTTGAAGATGTTTCCGGACGAGCATTCACGCCCGGCGCGCCACGCGCTGCCGATGGACAACATGGATGGCGGCGCGCTGGTGCAGTGTGACTTCACCGCAATGATCGACTGAGGGAGTTTCGCGTATGCCGACCTATCTGCCGTTCGACCCGAACCCGCGCCGCCCGGTCAAGGCGCCGCCGCCCAAAACCGTCGACAGCCAGTTTCACGTGCTCGGCCCCATCGACAAATATCCGGAACGACCCGGTGCGGCCTATCGGATGCCGACCGCGACCTGGGAAGCGGCGCTGCGCGTGCACAAGACGCTCGGCATCGAGCGCGGCGTCATCGTGCAGACCACCACCTATGGCGCCGACCATGCCGTCGTGCTCGACGGTCTCGCCGCGATGGGCCCGAACTATCGCGGCTGCGCCAACGCGCTGGTGTTTGCCGAGGCGAACGATTCGTATCTCGCCAAGCTGCATGATGCTGGGGTCCGCGGCGCGCGCTTCAGCTTCCGCCAGGAGCTCGGCGCCGTGCTGTCGGATGCCGATTTCGCCCGAGCCATTGCGCGCATCCGCGAGCTCGGCTGGTACGTCAAGATCCAGCCCGAGAAGGACGGCATCATGTCGAGCGTCGCCAAATACGAGAATCTCGACGTGCCCGTGCTGATCGACCACATGGCACGGCCCGATCCGGAAGCCGGCAGAAACGATCCGAACCTGCGCAAGATGCTGGAGCTCCTCGCCAAGGGCAATTTCTGGGTGATGCTGTCGCTCGGCGAGAAGACCTCGAAGCTTGGGCCGCCCTACGACGACGTCATTCCGATCGCGCGCGCCTATATCGAGGCGGCCGTCGACCGCTGCGTCTGGGCCAGCGACTGGCCGCATCCGGTCTCGGTGAAGCAGCCGCCCAACGACGCCGATCTGCTCGAGCTGATGTATCGCTACGCGCCCGACCAGGCGGAGCTGGAAAAGATATTGGTGCACAATCCGGCAAGGCTGTTCGGCTTTCCGGATTAGGGCGACCCGTCATTGCGAGGAGCGGAGCGACGAAGCAATCCAGACTTGCTTCCGCAGAAGCACTCTGGATTGCTTCGCTGCGCTCTGACGGACGCGCCATCGCAAGTCGACCGCGCCAGACTCTGGCCTCACCCCGCCAGCCGATCCCTTACCCCGGCTGCAATCTCGAACGAGCGCAGCCTCGCGGCGTGGTCGTAGATCTGCCCCGTGGTCATCAATTCGTCAGCGCTTGTCTCAGCGATCAGCGCCTTCAGCTTCTGTTCGATCGTTTCAGGCGAGCCGACCGCCGAGCACGACAGCGACTGGCCGACCATCGCCTTTTCGGCCGGCGACCACAGCGCGTCCATGTCGTCGACCGGCGGCGGCAGCGGGCCGGGCGTGCCGCGGCGCAGATTGATGAACTGCTGCTGCAGCGATGAGAACATCCTCTGCGCGTCCGCCTCGCTGTCGGCGGCAAACACGTTGACGCCAACCATCGCGTAGGGCTTGTCGAGCTGCGCCGAGGGTTCGAAGCGCGCGCGATACTCCCGCAGCGCCGGCATCATCATTTGCGGTGCGAAATGCGAGGCGAACGCGAACGGCAGGCCGAGCATGCCTGCGAGCTGCGCGCCAAAGGTGCTGGATCCCAGGATCCACAGCGGCACCTTCGTCCCCATGCCCGGCACGGCCCGGATGGCCTGGTTCGGCTGCACGTCGCCGAGCAACGCCTGCAGCTCCAGCACGTCCTGCGGAAAATTCTCGGAGCTGGTGGCGAGATCGCGCCGCAGCGCCCGCGCGGTGAACTGGTCGGTGCCGGGCGCCCGGCCGAGCCCGAGATCGATCCGTCCGGGATAGAGCGAGGCCAGCGTGCCGAACTGCTCGGCGATGACCAGCGGCGAATGGTTCGGCAGCATGATCCCCCCGGATCCGACCCGGATCGTCTTGGTGCCGCCCGCGACATGCCCGATCACCACCGACGTCGCCGCACTCGCGATGCCCGTCATGTTGTGATGCTCGGCCAGCCAAAAGCGCTTGTAGCCCCAGGCTTCCGAATGCTGCGCGAGATCGAGCGAGTTACGGAACGCTTGTGATGCGTCGCCGCCCTGTCGGATGGGGGCGAGGTCGAGCACGGAGAAGGGGATCATGGGCGGGTCCGGATGGAGCATGCGATGGAAACGTGGACTCGACATGTAGGAGCCGGCCCCGGGAATACCAGCCGAAACGATCATGGTGCTGCGCCGGCGACTCCATTGCGTGGAGGCGAAGCCATCGCTGCGCTGAGGCATGCGGCAAATTCGCCTGCATGGAAACCGCGGGCCGCATTGCGGCGTTGCCGGCCGGTTTGATCAATGGCTACGATTTTCATTTCGGGGGCTTTCTTTGGACAGATTCAACATCGGCGTTCATGTCGTCGCGCTGGCTGCGGCCTTCGCGCTCGCCGTTCCCATTGGCTGGGACCGTGAGAAGCGGGCTCGAAGCGCGGGCTTGCGCACCTTTCCGCTGGTCGCAATGGCAAGCTGCGGCTTCGTGCAGGCCAGCGAAAGCCTGCTCGTGCATTCGCCTGACGGGATGGCAAAGGTGATCGAGGGCCTCATCACCGGCATCGGCTTCATCGGCGGTGGCGCGATTCTCAAGCAGGGGAATTCGGTGCAGGGCACTGCAACGGCCGCGAGCCTCTGGGCGACCGGCGCCATCGGCGTTTCCGTCGGGCTCGGCGCTTTTGATGTCGCGGTGACTGTCGCCGTGTTCACGTTCCTGACCCTTCGCTTGTTGACGTTGGTCAAGGAAGACGACGATCACTGATGCAGGTGCGAGCGGTCTGCACCCCCGTTCACAACACCGTCATTGCGGCCCGTTGCGCCCCCCGGCCCAACTGGGCGTCGGGCCCCTGTTGTTGTACACTCGCTGAGCCATTGGACGCTCGCCAGGAGGAACCGACATGACCACGGTCGTACTCAATCGCCGGAGCCTCCTCGCCGCGGGCAGCTCGATCGTCGCAACCGGCCTTTTGGCAACCGGCGTTCCCGGCCTGCTGTTGCCTGCCCGCGCGGACGGCCTTGCACCGACCGAGACAATGTCTGGCGGCGCGAACAACTACCGCAAGGGCGCGGCGATCGTGGAGCGGATCGGCAAGGGCGGCTTCTGGATGAGCGGCACCGTGCGCCGCGCCGGCGACGGGGCGCCGCTCGCAGGTCAGCGCATCCAGATCTGGGCACACACCACCGAAGGGCAGGAGCACGAGCCGCAGAGCCATGGCGCCACGCTGGCTGACAAGGACGGCAAGTTCCGGCTCGAGATGCCGCAGATCATTCCCATCTTCGGCCAGCCGCATGGCCACCTCGCCTATGACAGCGGTGAGTTCAAGACGGTCTTTCTGCGGCCGATCATGCGGAGCGCAAAGGAAACCAGCCTCGAGGCGCACTTCGTCCTGCAGTCGGCCTGATCGCATTGGAGATGAAGGGGCGAAGATCGGCCCGGGCGCCCCTGATCTGGCTCGCCCTTGCCTTGGCCATTTGCGTGCCGATCGCGCTCGCTGCGGGAAGCGAACAACTCGCATGGCGCGGTCCGGTCTACATCCTCGCGGGCTTCGCTGGCATCGTCGCGCTCGGTCTCGTGCTCGTTCAGCCCCTGCTGATCGGCGGAGACCTGCCGGGACTGTCGGCCTATCGTGGCCGGCGCGCCCATCACTGGATCGGTGGCACGCTGGTTCTGGCCGTCATGGTTCACGTCGCAGGCCTCTGGATCACCAGCCCGCCCGACATGATCGACGCCCTGACCTATACGTCACCGACGCCGTTCTCCCCCTACGGCGTGACCGCCATGTGGGCCATCTTCACCGTCGCGCTTCTGGCGCTGCTCCGGCGGCGCTTGGGATTGCGGCTGCGCACCTGGCGCATCGTCCATCTTCCGCTCGCGATCGTCATCGTCGCAGGCAGTGTGGTCCATTGCCTGCTGATCGAGGGAACGATGGAGACGATCTCGAAGGCGGCGCTGTGCGCAGCTGTGCTTGCGGCGACCGTCAAGGTGCTGGTTGACCTCTGGAGAAGGCGAACGCTCCGCGGCGAGAGTGCGTAGGATGGGTAGAGCGAAGCGAAACCCATCGCACTTGGTCTAGGCGGAAGCATGATGGGTTTCGCAAGTGCTCTACCCATCCTACGAAATTTCGCTGACCGCCTTGTTCCAATACGTTCGGCGTCGTCAGCGCCGATCTGCTCTGCTTGCCGCAGATGGCCATGAAGATTATCCTCACGAGATGGCCGTCAGTGTCCCCGACGTGAAGGCATTCCTGCTCGCCACACCGTTCTTTGGCGGTATTCCGGATCAAAGTCTCGACCTCCTGATGTCGATGCTGGTCGAGTGCCGATTTGATACCGGAGTAACCGTCGTGACGGAGGGCGAGCCTGGACGCTCGCTGTTCATCGTCAAATCCGGTCGCCTTGCGGTCAGCAAGCGGGCGAATTCTGGGAGCATCATTCCGATTTCAGTTCTGGAGCCCGGCGATTTCTTCGGTGAAATGACGCTGATCGAAATGCAGAATCGTTCTGCCACGGTGATCGCGGAGAGTCCGACCGTACTCTACGAGCTGACCGCCCAGAAGCTCTACGCCTGCTACAAGGCGGACATCCACGCCTATGTGATCGTCCTGCAGAACATCAATCGCGAACTCTGCCGGCGGCTTCGCCGTTCCGACGATCGCTTCACCGGACAGAAATTGGGTGAGGACAGTGCGTAGGATGGGTAGAGCACTTGCGAAACCCATCATGTTTCGCCACCGCACGATACTTCGATGGGTTTCGCTTCGCTCTACCCATCCTACGAGTTTGCGATCAAGCATGCTTGGCCACCGAACAATTCCTTAGCTGCGCCAGGACTTGACGAGGCGGGTGGCGCCTTTGGCCCCTGCAACTCCACCCAACGAGGATTCCAAGGAGCACAACGAGCGTCCAATCGCTGTGAAATGCCTCCCTGTACGCCACCTAGAAACGAGGTCCCGATCAGCATAGCCGCGAATCCGAGAACGGCTCCGCCAAGCGTGAAGCCCACCAATCGCGCGAGCAGGGCGATCAATGACGTCCGTTTCACGTCACTCATTTTTTGCGATGCCCCATTTTGTGCCCGGCTCCGGGATGATTCGCATTTGGCCAAGCATCCCTTTCCATCCACAGTTCGGACATAGAGCCGCGGCTCTTTCGTCATCGTGAGGATTTGCGCCTTCTTGATAGTCAAAGCCAGGGCTTTGACATTCTGGGCAACAACCCACCCCAATTCGCTTGACGATCTTTTCCCACGCCATTTCGACTATTCCAGATTGTCGAATTTTTGTTGCTCGCAGTGCGCTGAGAAATTCCTGTCCCAGGATTGCCTCTTGGATCCACCGATAATGGCGAAAGGAGTACGCGCAGCCAAGGGCGACCCGTCGGGCAAAATACCCGCCTCCCGCAAAACCCCGTCAACCCTCCCCCACAAAAACATTCCGCTTTACCGAAATTCGGAATCACAGTATCAATCCGCCATTCCGGTCCAGGGAGAGGGGCGATCGTCCGTCGTAACGAACGTGGATCGGGGGGTGGTGGACGCGGCAGCGTCGGGCACGAAGGCGGACCAGGGCGAGATGAACCTCGTGAGGTCTTGTCTAGCGTGCGGACGAACGGCGCCAGTGTCCGGCGAAGCCTCTTGGCAAAGCCGGATCGCTGCGTACGGCAAAATCGTGTGGTCCTGGCCGTCGTTGCTACGGTCAAGCCTTGCGGAGATGGATCGAGACTCAACCGGGTCTTTGTCCATCGTCAATTCGCAAGGCGACGGTGACAAAAAGGAACTCGTCGCCGGGGAGAGCGCGGCATAAGCCGTCAACCCACTGCGCAGGGAAGGCCGAGTGTTCGGCGTCACCTGTATGCTGCTGTGCGGTCTTTTTGCGCTACATTTTCGCGCAGCGGACCGCGGGTGCCAGCCGGCACCCGGTCTTCCCTGCGCCCTCTTCACAGAGGAGGGTCAAGGTAGAAGCAAAACTCGGGCAGCTCATGCCGCGAGAAGGCTACTTAACGTGCGATTTGAGCCAGGGAATGGTGCTGCCAGACAGGATTGAACTGTCGACCTCTCCATTACCAATGGAGTGCTCTACCACTGAGCTACGGCAGCATGTGCTGGGGTAAGAATCGGCCGCCACGAGGGGCCTACCAAGCGGGCCGATATCTGCCACAAGCCCCCCTCCTGTGCAAGCTTGCTAGCTCCGCCAAAGCGATAAAATCGGGTCGATATCGGGGCCAAAGTGCCTGTTTTGGCTCGAAACGGCCGACTTTCCGCGGGTTCGGTTCCGATATCCCCACCCAACTGGCCAGTTGCCCGACGCGCCGGGTTCGATCCATTTCGATTTTCGCACGATCGGATCGCGCGGGCCTCTTGAGCTGCCTTATTCCTCGGGCATGTTATCGCCGATCGCTGTAATGGACCCCGATGGCTGACGAGAACGACAAGAGCGAGCGACAGGATTCGAGACAGGACTCGCAGCAGGCGAGGGCGTCCCGCGACGACCGGCTGAAATCGGCGCTGCGCGAAAATTTGAAGCGGCGGAAGGTGCAGGCGCGCGAACGCGCCACAAGTGCCGACCCCTCGCAGAATGAAGATGGTTCCCTAGATGAGGGGACCGCCGACAAGACCGGCGGCTAGAATCCGACGGCTGGAATTTCTTTGGAGAGCATGGACGTGGCAATGGGGCAGGACGAATCGCAACGACCCGAGAGTGACGCGCAGATGTCGCGGTTCACCCGCCCTGAACAGACCTTTCCGACGCTGACATCGGCCGAGATCGAGCGGATGAGGCATTTCGGCGAGGTCCGCAACTATGCCGATGGGGAATTCCTGTTCGAGACCGGCAAGCCGGGGCCCGGCATGTTCGTCGTGCTGAAGGGCCACGTCGCCATCACCCAGCGCGACGGCCTTGGCCATGTGACCCCGTTGATCGACCAGGGGCCGGGGCAATTTTTGGCCGAGCTGAGCCAGCTCTCCGGACGGCCGGCGCTGGTCGACGGTCGCGCCGAAGGCGATGTCGAGACGCTGCTGTTGCCGCCGGAGCGGCTGCGCGCGCTGCTGGTCGCCGAGGCCGAGCTCGGCGAGCGCATCATGCGCGCGCTGATCCTGCGCCGGGTCAATCTGCTCCAGGGCGGCGTCGGCGGCGTCGTGCTGATCGGTCCGTCGCATTCGGCAGGCGTGGTGCGGTTGCAGGGCTTCCTCACCCGCAACGGCCAGCCGCATCATCTGCTCGATCCCGCGCGCGATCGCGACGCCGCCGACGTCATCGCGCGTTATTCGCCCAAGCCGGACGACTGGCCGCTGGTCGTCACTCCCGACGGTGCGGTGCTGCGCAATCCCGGCGAAACCGAGCTTGCGCGCGCGATCGGCATGATCGGCGGCCCGCGCAACGACCGCATCTACGACGTCGCGATCGTCGGCTCCGGGCCGGCTGGACTCGCCACCGCCGTCTATGCCGCGTCCGAAGGTCTCTCGGTGGCCGTGCTCGACACCCGCGCCTTCGGCGGCCAGGCCGGCGCCAGCGCGCGCATCGAAAACTATCTCGGCTTTCCGACCGGAATTTCCGGCCAGGCCCTGACCGCGCGCGCCTTCAACCAGGCACAAAAATTCGGCGCGGAGATCATGATCCCGGTGACGGTGAAGTCGCTCGACTGCACGCGCAAGGATGGCGCGTTTTCGGTGGCGCTTGACGGCTGCGACCCCCTGCATTCGCGCGCGGTGGTGGTCGCCAGCGGCGCGCGCTATCGCCGGCCCGAGATCGAGAACCTCGATAAATTCGAAGGCCGCGGCGTCTGGTATTGGGCCTCGCCGGTCGAGGCGAAGCTGTGCGCCGGCGAGGAGGTGGCGCTGGTCGGTGCCGGCAACTCGGCGGGGCAGGCGGCCGTGTTCCTCTCGGGGCACGCCAAGAAAGTGCTGATGATCATCCGCGGCGGCGGTCTCGGCGCCAGCATGTCGCGCTATCTCATCGAGCGCATCGAAGCCACGCCGAACATCGAACTGATGTTCAACACCGAGATCACGGCGCTCCAAGGCGACGAGGCCTCGCTGCTGCGGCGTATCCGCTGGAAAAGCCGGCTGTCGGCCGACGAGGACTTCGCCGACATCCGCAATCTCTTCCTGTTCGTCGGCGCCGATCCCGCCACCAACTGGCTCGACGGCTGCGGCGTGACGCTCGATCGCGGCGGCTTCGTCGTCACCGGCGCGCAGTCCGAGCAGAACCAGGGCCGGCTGGTTGCACCGCTGGAGACGTCGGTGCCCGGCGTCTACGCGGTCGGCGACGTCCGCTCCGGCTCGGTCAAGCGCGTCGGCGGTGCCATCGGCGAGGGCGCGCAGGTCGTGGCCTCCCTGCACGGCTATCTCGGCGACGCCGCAAAGCCGGCGCTTTAGTCAAGTAGAAGACACGCAGATGGCAAGGCGAATGTGACTTGCCATCCCGACGTGTCCCACGGACTATCCCCTCGTCGCGAGGCCAAACGCCCGTGGAAGAACAAAGACTCAAATGGGAGGAACTAAATGGCTGAAATCGTCGTGCTGTATAAAACGCCCACGGATGCTGCGGCCTTCGACAAGTATTATGCCGAGACCCACATTCCGCTTGCCAAGAAACTTCCCGGCCTGAAGAAGTACGCCATCAGCAAGGGGCCGGTCGGCTCCCCCGCCGGACCGTCCGGAATCCATCTGGTCGCCATTCTCACCTTCGACAGCGCGGCCGACATCCAGGCGGCATTCGGCAGCCCGGAAGGCAAGGCGACCGGCGCTGACGTGCCGAAATTCGCCAGCGGCGGCGCCGACCTGCTGATCTTCGACACCAAGGAAGTGTGAGACGTGTGCAGGGGCGCTCGCACCTCGCGAGCGCCCCCGCCTATTCGATTCAACTTTCGTTGAAAGCCTGCCGTCGTTTATGACAGCGGTGCAAATAATTCAGCCATGCGTTTTCGATTCGCACGATGACGCATGGCTGCGCACGCATGTGTGACGCCAGCGCGTGTGGCAATCTGATGAGGGCCGTAATATCAATCTCCCGAACTCGATGCAGAGAATAGGAGAGATGTCATGGTTCTTGGGTTGAGCTTGCCCGCCTTCACGCTGGTTCATGTCGTCATCAGCCTGATCGGCATCGCCGCCGGCCTCGTCGTGATGTTCGGCCTGCTCGGCTCGAAGCCGATGCCGGGCCTCACCGCGATTTTCTTAGCGTTCACGATCCTCACCAGCGCCACCGGCTTCCTGTTTCCGTTCAAGGAGCTGCTGCCGTCGCACATCATCGGGATCATCTCGCTGGTCCTGCTCGCGATCGCCTGCCTCGCGCTGTACGGCATGAAGCTCGCGGGCGTCTGGCGACCGGTCTACATCGTGACCGCGATGATCTCGCTGTATTTCAACGTCTTCGTGCTGGTGATCCAGTCGTTCCTGAAGGTGCCGGCGCTCGCCGCGCTCGCGCCCGCCGTGGCGCCGGCGCCGCCCGGAGGCCCCGTGTTCGCCGTGGTGCAGGGCCTCGTGCTGGTGTTCTTCGTGGTGCTCACCATCGGCGCCTGGCGCCGCTTCAAGCCGATGGCGTTCGCCTGATCATTCAAGGAGCCTGACAATGCCCACCATCACCACCAAGGACGGCGTCGAGATCTTCTACAAGGACTGGGGCTCGGGCCAGCCGATCGTGTTCAGCCACGGATGGCCGCTGTCGGCCGACGACTGGGACGCGCAGATGATGTTCTTCGTGACGCGCGGCTATCGCGTCATCGCCCATGACCGTCGCGGCCATGGTCGTTCGTCGCAGGTCGCCGACGGCCATGACATGGATCATTATGCCGATGATCTCGCGGCCGTGACCGCCCATCTCGACCTGAAGAATGCGATCCATGTCGGCCACTCCACCGGCGGCGGCGAAGTGGTGCATTACATCGCGCGCCATGGCGAGAACCGGGTGGCGAAGGCCGCGATCCTGTCCGCGGTGCCGCCGCTGATGCTGAAGACGGACGCGAATCCTGGCGGCCTGCCGAAGAGCGTGTTCGACGATTTCCAGGTGCAGCTCGCTGCCGGCCGCGCCAGCTTCTACCGCGACATCGCGGCCGGCCCCTTCTATGGCTACAATCGTCCCGGCGCAAAGCCCTCGGAAGCGGTGATCCAGAACTGGTGGCGCCAGGGCATGATGGGCGGCGCGAAAGCCCATTACGACGGCATCGTCGCGTTTTCGCAAACCGACTTTACCGAGGATCTGAAGAAGATCAATGTGCCGGTGCTGGTGATGCACGGCGACGACGACCAGATCGTGCCTTACGCCGACTCCGCGCCGCTGTCGGCCAAGCTCTTGAAGAACGGCACGCTGAAGACCTACAAAGGATTCCCGCACGGCATGCCGACGACGCACGCCGAGACCATCAACGCGGACCTGCTGGCGTTCTTCAGGGAGTGAGCGGCCTCATTCCAATATCGCCCTGATCGCGTCGAAGGTGCGCTTGACGAAAGTTTCCGGCTTCTCCCGCGCTCCTCCGCCGATCCAGCTCTCGCCGCCCACGCGCATCGCGCCGGTGGCGATCATGGCGACGAGGCGTGCCTTCAACTGGTCCGATTTGTTTCTGGCGCGCTGGGCAAGTCCCTCGGCCAGCGCGCGCTCGAGCTTCTCGTATTTGAGCTGGTCGCGCGCCCGAAGCGCGGGATTATCGCGCTTGAGCCGCGACATTGCCGCGGCCTCCGCCGGATCGATCCGCTTGAGCGCCGCCGCGATCGCGTTCTCCGCCGCGGTCAGCATGGTTTCGCCCGCCGGCCGCGCAACGACCTCCGCGACCAGCGCGGCGGCGGCGCCTTCCTGCCAGGCCGCGACGACGTCCTCTTTCGAGGCGAAATAATGGAAGAAGCTGCGTCGCGACACGTCGGCAGCGGCCGCGATGTCGTCGATGGTCGTGGCCTCGAAGCCGCGCTCCAGGAAGAGTGCCATCGCGGCGCGGGTCAACCGCTCGCGGGTCGCCTGCAATTTACGCTGGCGCAGGCCGGGGCCATCGGGGGATTTTGCTCCTGCCGGCAATGGCTTGGTGCGCTTGTTGACCGATTTCCCGGCGAGCTTCGAAAGCTTCAAATCATTTCACCACTTGCAAAGTTGCACCCAGTGCACATTTAGACCCGTCGCGGGCCTTTTCCCAGCCCGACGGAGCTATGGCATGACCGACTGGACCACGGCAGACATCCCCTCCCTCAGCGGCAAGACTGCCGTCGTGACCGGAGCGACGGGCGGCCTCGGCTACGAGACGGCGATGGCGCTGGCGGGCGCCGGTGCCATTGTCATACTCACGGGGCGCAACGACGCAAAGGGCCTGCGCGCGATCGATGGCATTTGCGAGCGCTTTCCCAATGCGCTGATCGCCTACGAGCATCTCGACCTCGCCAGTCTAACCTCCGTTGCCGATTTCGCCAGGCGCTTCGCCGCCAGCAACGAGCA
This sequence comes from Bradyrhizobium sp. 134, assembly GCF_023074155.1. Lineage (NCBI taxonomy): Bacteria > Pseudomonadati > Pseudomonadota > Alphaproteobacteria > Hyphomicrobiales > Nitrobacteraceae > Bradyrhizobium > Bradyrhizobium sp. 134. The sequence continues at coordinate 61,649 of NZ_JADPKX010000016.1, forward strand.
GCTCGACCTGCTTGTCAACAATGCCGGCGTGATGGCGCTGCCGAAGCGGCAGCAGACGGCGGACGGTTTCGAGATGCAGCTCGGCACCAATTATCTCGGTCATTACGCGCTCACGGCGCAGCTGTTGCCGCAGCTTCGTCGGGCGAAGGCGGCTCGGGTCGTCAACCTCTCGAGCCTTGCGCACCGCTCCGGTTCGATCAATTTCGACGATCTGCAGGCTAGGCATTCCTATCGTCCGTGGCGGGCTTATTGCCAGTCCAAGCTGGCGATGCTGATGTTTTCGCTGGAGTTGCAGCGCCGCAGCCTCGCCGCAGGCTGGGGTCTGACGAGCCTTGCCGCACATCCCGGCTACGCGCGGACCGATCTGATTTCGAACGGGCCGGGCACCAGCAGTTTGCAGTCGCGTGTGAGCCGGTGGCTGCAGCCCTTCATCAGCCAGTCTGCCGCGGAAGGCGCGCTGCCCACCTTGTTGGCGGCGACCTCGCCGGCAGCGGAGCCCGGCGGCTATTACGGTCCGAACGGGTTCTACGAATTGAAAGGGCCACCGCGTCCGGCGAAGATCATGCCGAAGGCAAAGGATTTCGCCTCGGCAGCCATGCTGTGGGATGTCTCGGCGACTTTGACCGGTGTATCCTTCGACGAGATCGCGGCCGCCGCATGAGCCGCGGGCCTGTCGGGGAGGTCCCGATGCAGATCATCATCTTCGGCGCGACCGGCATGGTCGGGCAGGGCGTCTTGCGCGAATGCCTGGTCGATGCCGGCATCGGCCGCGTGCTCGTGGTCGGCCGCAGCCCGACCGGCGTGCGCAACGCCAAGCTCACCGAGATCACGCACGGCGATTTCATGGACTACTCGGCGATCGAAACGCAGCTCACCGGCTTCGACGCCTGCTTCTTCTGCCTCGGCGTCTCCTCGATCGGCATGAGCGAAGAGCGCTACCGTCATCTCACCTATGACCTCACGCTCGCAGCGGCGACCGTGCTGGCCCGGCTCAATCCGCAGATGACATTCGTCTATGTCACGGGTGCCGGCACTGATTCCACCGAGCAGGGTTCGCGGATGTGGGCGCGGATCAAGGGCAAGACCGAGAACGATCTGCTCAAGCTTCCGTTCAAGGCAGCCTACATGTTCCGGCCCGGTGCGATCCAACCGCTCCACGGTGCCCGCTCCAAGACCGCGTGGGTGCAGGCCGTGTATGCGGCAACCTGGCCACTGTGGTCGGTGCTGCGCCGGCTCTCGCCGCGGTTCGTCACCTCGACCGAGCAGATCGGCCGCGCCATGATCCGGGTTGCGCGGGAGGGGTATCCGCGAACGGTGCTGGAGATGGAGGATATCAATAGCCTCTAGTCCGGTGGGCCGTTAGTTCTAGGGAAATTTCGCCGGCCGCCCGCGTTGAGCCCCGTCCGCCCGAAGCAGAAAGCGCCGTCGATGTCTCCCCAGCTCAAACTGATCGCACTCGACGCCGACGACCTCTCCGTGATCTCGGCCCACGTCCAGGACGCCCGCGTGCAGCCCTCGGACATCATCTGGCGCCAAAGCGAAAAGCGGCTGGTCGTCGGCATGAGCCGGTTGGACTGGGAGCAGACGCTGGACGGCGAGGCCAAGCCGCGCCGGCTGGTGGCGGCCCTCCGTTTCGACCGCGTGCTCGCCTGCAAGGCGCGCAACATCGACCTCGACGCGCCGGACACTGTCCTGGATCTCGTCGGCATCGAATTCCACGGCCAGGATGCCCCCGGCGGGAGCGCGCTGCTGCTGTTTGCCCAAGGCGGCGCCATCCGCCTCGACGTCGAATGCCTTGAATGCGAGCTGACTGATCTGGGGGCGGATCAGCTGGGGACGGGGTTGGAGGCTGAAGGGGAGGGGTGAGGTGGCATGCCAAGGCCACGCATTCCGCTTTTGCCAGGACGACGCCGGAGGGGAACGGCCCGGCCCAAGGGTTGACGCAGCTTCCCCGCCGCGCCATTGAGCAGGGGCCTGGTGAGCCAAGCCGCGCCCCCAAAAACCAGTTAGAAGCCAAGATGCCCGTTCGTCTCGACCGCAGCAGCGCCGATTTTGACCAGCGATTCGGGGCCTTCCTCGCCACCAAGCGCGAGGCCTCGGCCGATGTCGAGGCGGCCGCGCGTGCCATCGTCGACGACGTGGCGAAGCGGGGCGATGCCGCCCTGCTCGAGGCCACGGCAAAGTTCGACCGGCTGACGCTCGATGCATCCGGCCTGCGCGTCACCGCCGCCGAGATCGAGGCCGCGGTGAAAGCCTGCGATGCAGCGACGCTGGATGCGCTCAAGCTCGCGCGCGATCGCATCGAGACCTATCACAGCCGCCAACTGCCGAAGGACGAGCGCTTCACCGATCAGCTCGGCGTCGAGCTCGGCTGGCGTTACACCGCGATCGAATCCGCCGGCCTCTACGTGCCCGGCGGCACCGCGGCCTATCCGTCCTCGGTGCTGATGAATGCGGTGCCGGCAAAGGTCGCGGGCGTGGCGCGTCTCGTCATGGTGGTGCCCTCGCCCGACGGCAAGCTCAATCCGCTGGTGCTGGCGGCAGCAAAACTTGGCGGCGTCACCGAGATCTATCGCGTCGGCGGCGCGCAGGCGATTGCCGCGCTCGCGCATGGCACCGCGACGATCGCGCCTGTCGTCAAGATCGTCGGACCCGGCAACGCCTATGTCGCCGCGGCAAAGCGGCTGGTGTTCGGCAAGGTCGGCATCGACATGATCGCCGGTCCCTCCGAGGTGCTTGTCATCGCCGATGACACCGGCAATGCCGACTGGATTGCCGCCGACCTGCTGGCCCAGGCCGAGCACGATGCCAGCGCGCAGTCGATCCTGATCACCGATTCCGCGCGCCTTGCCGCCGATGTCGAAAAGGCCGTCGAGGCGCAGTTGAAGACGCTGCCGCGCGCCGCGATTGCCAGCGCCTCGTGGGCCGATTTCGGCGCCATCATCATGGTGAAGAACCTCAACGACGCCATTCCGCTCGCGGATGCGATTGCCGCCGAGCATCTCGAGATCATGACGCAAGATCCCGACGCGCTCGCCGCAAGGATCCGCAACGCTGGTGCCGTGTTCCTCGGGCCGCATACACCGGAGGCGATCGGCGACTATGTCGGCGGCTCCAACCACGTGCTGCCGACGGCGCGCTCGGCACGATTCTCGTCGGGTCTTTCGGTGCACGATTTCCTCAAGCGCACCTCGATCCTGAAATGCGGCCCGGATCAGCTGCGTGCGCTGGGTCCGGCCGCGATGATTCTCGGTAAGGCGGAGGGGCTAGATGCTCATTCGCGCTCGATTGGATTGCGCCTCAATTTGTCATGACCCAGCCGCCCGAACAGGACGACTCGACCAATCGCATCGTCGGCGTCACGCTCGACGAGGACTCGATCGGCCGTTCCGGGCCCGACATCGAGCATGAGCGCGCGATCGCGATCTACGATTTGATCGAGCAGAACCTGTTCGCGCCGGAGGGCGCCGACGGGAAGGGGCCGTTCACGCTGCATATCGGCATCACCGGCAGCCGGCTGATGTTCGACATCCGCCGCGAGGACGGCACGCCCGTGGTTGCGCATCTGTTGTCGCTGACGCCGTTCCGGCGGATCGTGAAGGATTATTTCATGATCTGCGACAGCTACTACCAGGCGATCCGCACGGCGACGCCGGACAAGATCGAGGCCATCGACATGGGCCGCCGCGGCATTCATGACGAGGGATCGCGTACGCTGCAGGAGCGGCTGAAGGGCAAGGTGCGGGTCGATTTCGAGACCTCGCGCCGGCTGTTCACGCTCATTACTGTCCTGCACTGGAAGGGTTAAGCGCGATGGCGGGTCCGCCACGCGCACGCGATCCGCAATCGGTGCTGTTCGCCTGCGCCATGAACAGCGTGCGCTCGCCGATGGCGGAGAGCCTGCTGCGGCACATGTTTCCGCAGGGCCTCTACGTGAAGTCGGCCGGCGCGAGGCGCGGCGAGCTCGATCCGTTCGCGGTGTCCGTGATGGCCGAGCTCGGCCAGGACATCTCCACCCACAAGCCGCAGACCTTCGAGGAGCTGGAGGACTGGGAGGGGCTCAATTTCGACCTGATCATCACGCTCTCGCCGGAGGCGCACCACAAGGCGCTGGAGCTGACCCGCACGCTCGCCGCCGACGTCGAGTACTGGCCGACGCAAGATCCCACCACCATGGAAGGTAGCCGCGACCAGAAGTTGGCTGCCTATCGCGACGTCTGCGACCAGCTCCTGATGCGCATTCGCCGGCGGTTTTCGAAGGTGGGCGCGGCGAACGGCTAGCATTCGGCGCCCGTAACACCCGCGTCACAGACTGCGGGCACACGCATCCTGTACCCGTCGAATCAGTAAAGTCCGGGTTCCCGGGTTGTGAAATCAGCCCCCGTCCGATAGGTTCCGCGCGCAATTCACCCCCTGCTTCATTCCCCAAATCACCTGATGCTCGGCCGCCCCAAATTCGTTCTCGCCTCCGGTTCGCCGCGGCGCCTGTCGCTGCTCAACCAGGCCGGCATCGAGCCGGACGCGCTCCGGCCCGCCGACGTCGACGAGACGCCGAAGCGGGGCGAGCTGCCGCGCGCCTGCGCCAACCGGCTGGCGCGGGCCAAGGCGGATGCGGCGCTCAAATCGGTTCAGCTCGACGACGAGCTGCGCGGCGCCTTCATCCTCTCCGCCGACACGGTGGTGGCGGTCGGCCGCCGCATCCTGCCCAAGGCCAATCTCGTCGACGAGGCCGCGCAGTGCCTGCGGCTGCTGTCGGGCCGCAACCACCGCGTCTACACCGCCATCACTCTGGTGACGCCGCGCGAGGCCTTCCGCCAGCGCCTGGTCGAGACCCGCGTCCGCTTCAAGCGCCTCTCGGAAGACGACATCCAGGCCTATATCGGCTCCGGCGAATGGCGCGGCAAAGCCGGCGGCTACGCCGTGCAGGGCATCGCCGGCTCATTCGTGGTCAAGATGGTAGGGTCCTACACCAACGTGGTCGGCCTGCCGCTCTACGAGACCACCACGCTGCTTGGCGGCGAAGGTTTCCCGATTCGTTTCGGCTGGCTCAACGCCACCGCCATCTGAGCCGACAAGCCGCTCCTGCAAAAATCTCGAAAACAACCCCATGCACAGTAGAATTCCCCCGCGGGACCTGGCCAGGATGCTTGCGCCGTCGCCGGAGGAACCCCTTTGGCGGCAGGCTCTTGAACTGGCTCGCATGTGTAAGCTGAGCACCTCATGGACGACTCGGTGAAAAAGCCCGCAAGCTCCCTCAAAACCTGCCCGATCTGCGGCAAGCCGCAGTCCGAGGCCACCCGCCCGTTCTGCTCCTCGCGCTGCCGCGACGTCGATCTGAACCGCTGGCTGAAAGGCTCCTATGTCATTCCAGGCCGGGATGACGAGGCAGATGGGGAAGAATAGCCATGTTCTATCAAGTATTTAAATTGTCGATGCACCGCCACGCGGCGTTGCCTCCGAGCCACGTCCCGCCTTGTGCACAGCCGGGCCGCGCCCGGCGAAGCCACTTGGCGAAGCCGGGTGGACAGGCAGCCTTCAGCCCACTATAAACCGCCCGCTCGATGGGCTTTGGCCCCTCTTTGGAGCACGCCCAGGTAGCTCAGTTGGTAGAGCATGCGACTGAAAATCGCAGTGTCGGTGGTTCGATTCCGCCCCTGGGCACCATTCGCTCTCCACGGGCAACACTTCCCTAGCGCCAAGCCTTGACCAGCCGGCTCGCGCAGCAATCCATTCCGGAGCCAGATCTCGCCCGCCCGTTGCTGGCACTCTGCTTGCTCAGCCAGGACCAAAGTCTGGCCTCGGAAGAGAGGCCGTTTCAGGTTGAGGCAAGTGATGCAAGACATGTCCCGTTCTGGTGCTGCCGGCGAACTCCGGCTCGATGCGTTGGTCGCCGATTTGTGGTGGCGCGTTCGGCTCATCAACACCGACATTCTCGAGGAAGAGGCGAGAGCAGGGGTGTTTGACCCGCTTCAGCCGACATACCCGCTTCTTGCGCTTAATCTTCGCGCGCGACGCGACAATTTGGTCTCGACGATCGGCGTGCTCGAGCAGCGTGCGCGATCAACGTCGGAAGCGGCTTGAGGGTTCGTTCACACCGGAAACGTCAGCGACGTCAGCTTCGGCGCGCGAATACCAGCTGACGGACGTCGATCTTTTCGGCCCTGAAACCTGCCTCGCAGTAGCACAAATAATATTCCCACAGCCGTCGGAACGGCTCGTCGAACCCGAGTGAGGTCAGGTCCGTCCAAGCATGGCCGAAGCTCGTTCGCCAGACCGCGAGCGTCTTGGCGTAGTCCTGTCCAAAGACCCGTTCGCGGATCAGAGGCATCTGCACGCGTTCGCCGAGCGAGCGCAGGACATTCGGCGAAGGCAGCATCCCGCCCGGAAAAATGTATCTCTGGATGAAGTCCACGCGCCGCCGGTAGCTGTCAAAGAGCTCGTCGCGGACGGTGATCGCCTGGATTCCGGCAAGACCGCCCGGCTTGAGCCGTTGATGCAGTTGATTGAAGTATGTCGGCCAGAACGGCTCACCGACGGCTTCGATCATCTCGATCGAGGCGATACGGTCGAACTGTCCGTCCTGATCGCGGTAATCCTGCAACCGGATTTCGACCTTGTCGCCGAGCCCGGCTTCGTGGATTCGCCGGCTGGCGAATGCGTGCTGCTCCTTGCTGATGGTGAGCGCCAAGACCTTGGCGCCGCAAGTTTTGGCGGCATATTCGGCAAAGCCGCCCCAGCCGCAGCCGATCTCGAGCAGGGTATGGCCGGGCCGCAGCTCGATCGCCTTCGCCAGCTGTTCGTATTTGTGCCGTTGAGCGGCGAGCAGGTCGGTCGCATCGGGCGAGAACAATGCCGACGAGTAGGTCATGCTCGGATCGAGCCAGGCCGCAAAGAAAGCGTTGCCGAGATCATAATGGGCGTGGATATTCAGCCGCGATCCCAGTCGCGTGTTTCGGCGCAACCGATGCAGCGCGCGCCGGCAAAGCCGGACCAGTGCATTGCCGGCGAAGGCGCTGTCGACCAGATCGTCGTTCAGACAGAACACGTAAAGCAGCTGGGAGAGATCCGGTGTGCTCCAATCGCCTCGAATGTAAGCCTCGGCCATGCCGATATCGCCGCCCAGGACCAGGCTTCGCGCGAAGGCGTAGCTGTTGAGCTCGATGGTCGCCGACGGCCCCGGATGCGTTCCCCGCAGCACCACCGTTCTGCCGTCGGGAAGGCGAACATCCACGGTGCCGAGCTTGAGCCGCGAGGCAAGCCGCAGCGCGAGCCGCGCGAGCAAGGGAACGTCATCGAAACGAGCAGTCTGGTGAGTGGCTGCGAGGTCCATGGCTTCACATTCAGCGTTGGTTCGGACGGGGGACGTAAGGAACATTTTTCAGCCAAAGCCGGATCGCTTCCCAATGGATGGCCACGACGACCTTGAAGGTGAGAAGTGGCAGGGTGACGAGCGTCGCCAACAGCGAGCGGCTGGTCAGCGGGCGACGTTGCCCGGAGAATGCGGCGGTAAATATCGCACCGTGCTCATCGGTCTGCACGATTCTGACCTTCACTTGCTGGTCGGGCGGAGCAATGCTGAAGCGATACTTCGTTTGCATCTCCATGAATGGCGAGACGTAGAACTCCTTCGCCTGGCATTGTCGTATGGCACCGTCGGCGACAGGGTCCTCCACCGGAAGGATGTAGGAATGGATTTCGCCAAAAGTGTTGCGGACTTCGTAGATCAGCAGCGCAAGATTGCCGCAGCTGCCATAGCAGAAGTAGATCGAAAGCGGATTGAATACGTAGCCGAAGAGCCGCGGATAGCACAAAAGGAGGATGCGCCCTCCCGACAGATCGATATCGCGTTGTTCGGCCAGGCGTCGCACATGGTTGCTCAAGGATGCGCCGTCACGCTTGCCGTGATCGGATTCGTGGAAGCTGAAAACCGACGCGCGATTGATGCCGAACAGGCGAGACTGGCGATCCGCTTCATCAAGCCGATCGAGGTCGATGAGCAGGTTCATGACCCGGTAAGCGAACCTGTGGTGCACGGGCCGCATGCGGGCGTGCATCACCCTGCCCAGGTAGAGCGCGGCTGCAGATGACGTCGCCGTTCCTTCTGGGGCGCCCGGTTGCAACATGTTCTACTCAGCAGCCTGCGCCAGCAACGCGCCGGACTGCCGCCACGGCACCGCACTGCCAAGTGCCTCGGCGACGGCGATGCCGGAGCGCAGGCCATCCTCATGGAATCCGTAGCCGGTCCACGCGCCGCAAAACCAGGTGCGGCGGCGTCCCTGGATTTCGGGGAGATTCCTCTGCGCGGCGAACGCGCTTGCGTCATATTGCGGATGCGCGAATGTGAACTTGCCGAAGGTGAGATGAGGCGCCGGCTCAAAAGGAGGATTGAGGCTGACGAACAGCGGCTTGCGGTCGTCGATGCCCTGCAGCCGGTTCATCCAGTAGGTCACGGCGACGTCGTTCTGGGCAGGCGTTTCGCGTTGCCAGCGCAAGAAGTTCCAGGATGCCCATGCATTGCGGCGTTTCGGCATAAGATTGATGTCGCGGTGCAGATAGGCCGTGTTTGGAGCGTAACGGATCGCGCCGAGAATGGATCTCTCGCGTGGGTCGGCATCCGACAGCATCGCCAGGGCCTGATCGCTGTGACAGGCCATCACGACAGCGTCGTAGGAGTCCTGATGGCCGTGACTGTCGCCGATCGTCACACCGTGCTCGGTTCGATGGATCGACGTCACCGCGCAGCCGAGCCGGATGCTGGCCTTGAACCTGGCCGTGAGTTTCTCGACATAGCGCCGGCTGCCGCCCTGCACGGTCCGCCAGAGCGGTCGATCTAGATGCAACAGCCGGTGATTGTCGAAAAAGGCGATGAAGTTTTCCGCGGGAAAGTCAAGGATCTCGGCCGAGGGCGACGACCAGATGGCGGCCCCCATCGGTCCCAGATAATCGCTGAACAGGCGCGGGCTGAACGCTTGCTTGCACAGATATTCGCCGAGTGTGAGGTTCTGGAGCCGGCCGGCCCGCAAGTCGGAGACGCTTTCCTTGTTGAAGCGGCGGACCTCTGCCAGCATACGAAAATACGACGGGGAGAAGAGGTTACGCGGCTGGGCAAACAGGCCGGAGGCGACCTGCAGGAAGGTCTCGCCGCCGCCCCGCCACTCGAATCGGCCATGGTCGGCCGACATCGCGAAGCTCATGCATGTCTCCTCGGTCTTTACACCCAGGTGCGCGAACAGAGACGTCAATTCCGGGTAGTTCGGCTCGTTGAACACGATGAAGCCGATGTCGACATCGATCTCTTCGCCATCGTAGTCAACGCGCACTGTATGACTGTGTCCGCCCGGTCGCAATTCGCGCTCGTAGACGGTCACGGCATGACGTTCGGACAGGAGCCACGCGGCGGCATTGCCGGCAATTCCCGTCCCGATCACCGCCAAACGCATGCTTTATCGCCCCCAATACCACCAGCGACGGCCGGAACATCCGGTTTCGGGCCAATGTCGTCCGCCGCCCGGCTCAGGACAGCTCCAATAGCTGACCTGTCCACCCGCGCTTGAGGAAACGTTCCAGCGGACAGCGTGGATCACCCGCGAAACCGGGGCACGGGACGGACGTAAGGATCCGAGTTTGGGTATGGTGAGGCATGGATTTCCCGCAAATACTGATCGTCGCCGGCATCGCGCTTGCGCTTTCGCTGTTGATGGGGCTGGCCTGGATCGTTCAGCAGCGAACCGGCAATTCCGGGTGGGTCGATACGATCTGGACCTACTCCGTCGGTCTGGTTGGGGCGGTGGCGGCCCTTTTGCCATTCGGCGAGGCTCTGCAAGTGCGTCAGATGCTCGTAGGCGGGCTCGTGCTGCTTTGGTCGGTGAGGCTCGGGACGCATATCGCCCGGCGCGCCGCAGCGGGTATCGACGATCCGCGATATGCAAGCTACGCGGAGGAATGGGGCTCACAGGCGCCGCTTCGCATGTTTGCTTTCCTGCAGTCGCAGGCCTTCGCCTCGGTGCCGCTGCCATTCGCGGTCTTCCTGGCTGCACACGCTCCACGGGCCGCCCTGGGCGTCCAGGACTATGCCGGCGCCGCCATCATGCTTGCGGCCGTCGCAGGCGAGGCGATCGCCGACGAGCAATTGCGAGGCTTCAAGCGCCACAAGGCAAATGCGGGCCTGGTCTGCAATATCGGGCTTTGGCGCTGGTCGCGTCATCCGAATTATTTCTTCGAATGGCTCGGATGGCTCGCCTATCCGATCATCGCGCTGTCGCCGGGCTACGCATGGGGCTGGGCGAGCCTGATCGCGCCGGCGATCATGTACTGGATACTCGTGCACGTGACCGGAATACCCCCGCTCGAAGTCCAGATGCTGCGATCCCGCGGCCGCCGGTATCGGGACTATCAGGCACGCACCAGCGCTTTCTTTCCACGGCCGCCCAAGAAGGCGCCGGAATGATCGGAGTTCCGGCCGCCGATCTGGCTCAAGGGCGAGACAGGGTTGCGGGGCAAGGCGGAACGAGCGCGCCGCGTGATCCAGCGAGGGCTTCACGTCGTTTACAGCCGATGCCTTTGTTAAACCGGTTGCGACACCGGAGGGGAGACCGGACATGAGCCTGCTTTTTACATATCTGTCGGTGGCTGCGACCTTTGTTGCGCTCGACATGATCTGGCTCAAGACCATGGTTGAGAGACTTTACCGGCCGGTGCTGGGCGACATGTTGCGCTCGCAGCCCGACCTCGCCGCCGCCGCAGTGTTTTATCTGGCCTATCCCGTCGGCCTGATCTGGTTCGCGGTGCTGCCGGCTCAGCAGGATGGCGGCGCACTGCGTGCCCTCATGTCCGGCGTGATGCTGGGCTGCTTCACCTATGCGACCTACGATCTGACCAACCAGGCAACGCTGAGGAATTGGTCGACGGCGCTCACTCTCGCGGACGTGGGCTGGGGATCGGTCCTCGCCGGTGTCAGCGCCTGGACCGGATTTCTCGTCGCTCAACGGATGGCGCATTGATTATGGACGGGACGCACGACGGGGCGCTGCGGCACGATGGCGACCGTAAGCGCGGCAGATGGTACCGATGCGCCGCTTTCCTGTTTCTGGTTCCTGCTGCGGGGGTTCTGATCGGGGTCCTGAACCGTCCGGGAGCGTGGTACGCCGCGCTCAACAAGCCATCTTTCAATCCGCCGGATGCGGTGTTCGCACCGGTCTGGACGGCCCTGTTCCTGATGATCGCCGTGGCGGGATTCCGCACCTTCGAGGCGGAGCCGCGCGGAACGACGATGAGAATATGGGGCCTGCAGATGATCTTGAATTTTGCATGGTCTCCCATTTTCTTTTCGCTTCATCGCATGGACGTGGCGCTCGGCGTCATTGTTGCGCTGTTTGCTGTGATCCTTGCCTTTGTCTGGCGTCAATGGGCGAACGATCGGCTGGCAGCGGCGCTTTTCATTCCCTACGCCGGCTGGGTGGGTTTTGCGACCTTGCTGAACATCTCGCTGCTCCGCCTCAATTAGGATCGGCGCGCAGAACTGATTTCACGCGTCGAACGGACGAGCGTGGCGCCGAATCAGGGATCCGTCGCTCCATCGCACTCGTCAAAGGCCTCTCGGGTCGCCGCGATCTTGTCGGAGAGCGATGTGAATGCGATCTGGACACTCCGCTTGGCGTCGTCGTCAAGCACGAGGTGCGCAAGATCGACCAGTCGATCGCCGAAGCGCTCCATGACAGCGAGCAAATGATCGAGATCTTCCGCGGGCTGGTTGGCCGCCAGACCGTCGACCTCTCTCACCATCTGCTCGAGTCTCGCAACGGAGGACACAAGCGGATCCTGGTGTCCACGGATGGGGAATTCGATGATCTCTGTGGCCACGCGCGGGTTCCTTGCCTGCTTCAGGCTGCAGCCGATGCGGCAAGGCAGTCCTTGCGTACCGCCAGAAGGGTTCGGTGCAACCAGGTCTTGATGGTGCCGACCGGCACACCGAAGCGCCGCGACAAGCTCGCACGGCTCTCACCCTCGAGATAGGCCAGCGCCACCAGCCTGCGGCGGTCTTCCGGCAAACGAGCCAGCACGCTGCGTGCGATCGGTTCGGCGCGGGCGTAGTCGAAATCGTCGATCGCCGGCTGATCAGCACTTGTCGGAACCAGCAGCGCCTCGTCCAGCTCGTGAGTCGGCAGTCTTCTGACCCGCAGATGGTCGATGGCGGTATTCCGCGCGATGGCGGACATCCAGGTCATCGCCGAAGCACGGTCGCCGTCGAACCGACCCGCGTTGCGCCAGATCTTCAGATAGGCTTCCTGAAGAATGTCCTCAATGTCGTGGGGCGGAGTTCCGACGGCGAGCGCAGTCCTGCGCAGCCTGCTCCGCGTCAGCATGTGCAGCGCTGCGAAGGCTTGTGCGTCGCCCGCCGAAACGCATGCCAACAATTCGGGCAATGTTTCGCTCTGCGCCTGCGTCAGGCTTAAGCCGGCCATGACCTGTCTCCCTTGCGTTTCCTTCGAAACGCTCCGGGCGCGCGTTCGGATCACCCGGCGGAAGAAGGAGGCGAGCGGATCAAAGCCGCACGAATGGCCCGATCAGCCTGCCAAGCAGGCCGTTCATGCGCAGGTCGCCCGTCATTGCGACAAGGCAAACACATGGGCCCTCGTCGCCCACCAAAGGTCGATGGTCGATCTCGTCGTCGCCATAGTCGAAATCACCCGGACCAAACCGGCCGCCCTGGTGGCTGAAGCTGCCCTCGAGCACGAGGGTCAATTCGGTTCCGGTGTGCGTGTGTTCGAGCATGCGCGTCCCCGGCGCGGAGCGAAGCAGAAATGCCCGCGCCGTGCCCGATCCGGACAACTCGATCGGTCGCATGCTCAGACCCGGAGCGATGCGCCTGCGCTTGCCGATGCGGTAGTTTCGCAGCGCCGCCGGAATATCCTGCTCGCTGCCGCGAGCGGCCTCGGAAGTCCGCGCCGCTCGCTCTTCAGGAGCGTCGTGAATGCGCGACATCACCTGCTCGAACGCATCCGATGCGACCGGCACCGGCTCGACATCTTCAAGAGCCAAGCCGCCAAGTTGCTCGATGGCCTGCACGAACCGGCCGCACCGAGCGCAACCCGCAACGTGCACCCCCACCACCAATTGATGGGCTTCTTCCAACCTGCCGGCCGCAAAGTCGGCCAGAAGATCTTCCGGTGGATGATGGCTGATCGTCATGCTTCTTCGTCCAATATGTCTCTCAGGCGGTTCATCGCCAGCCTGATCCGCGACTTCACCGTTCCGAGCGGAATGCCGAGCAGGCTCGCGATTTCCGGGTGCGGCCTCTCCTCGATGAACGACAATCTCACCACCATGGATTGCTCCATCGAGAGCTGCCTGACGGCCGAATTGATCCGCGCCGCGTCCTGCACGCGGGACATAACGGCGTCCGCGGGTTCCGCAGGATCCGGCGTCTCGGGAAGCTCAGAGGTGCCCCGCAGGCGGTCTGCCCGCGCTCTGCTGCGGAACAAATCGATGCGCAAATTGCGCGCGATGGTGAATATCCATGCCGCTGCCCCGGCCGTCGTAGGATCGAACTGGCCTGCCTTCCGCCAGACCGCGATCAGGGTATTTTGAGCAATCTCCTCCGCCTCGTCCGAACTGCACCCGGCCTTCAGCATCAGTCCCTTGATGCGCGGCGCGAAATGCTCGAACAGGCGCTTGAAGGCCTCCCGGTCTCCGGCCGAGGCGACGCGTCCGATCAGATCAGCCCAATCCACCTTTGTGTTCGGCCCTTTGTTCGCGCCAGTCGACAGCCGCGCTTCGATCCTCCGGGGAAAACCAGCCTTCGCCCGGAATGGCGCATCTAAAGCTCGGATAGCAGCGATCATAGCGCCTCGACAAGCGACCTGTGGGTCTGGGAACGAACGAGGACTGGCCCTGGATCACCGCGGAATGATCATTGCGACGGTTCCGGGGCCGTCCGCGCCCAGGTCCGGCCGACCGTGCGCCGTCTCGCCCCCGCGCCTTACACCGGGAACGTCAGCGATTTCGCGAGCCTGACCAGATCGACCTGGCGCCGGCAGCCCGTCTTTTCGAAGACGTGAATGAGATGGCTCTTCACAGTGCTGACGGAAACGCCGAGCAAGGCCGAGATCGCGTCTCGCGTGTGTCCCTCGCAGATGAGCTCGAAGATGCGGATCTCGGCCGGCGTCAGGTCATAGAGCTGGTTGAGCGCATCGTGAGGCAATCGCGGCGGCCCGGAGGCGGACGTCACGAACACGGCGGCAGCGGCGCTCTGGATCAGACCGGATCGGGTATGGCTGCGTCGCAGCGGCAGAACGTGGATGACAAGAGGGTCACCGCCTTGGCGGGGGATAGGGATGCCGATGCCTTTTTGCCCGAGCGTCGCCTCGTCCTTTGCTGCCTGCGCGACGGCTGATTGCAATGCGGCCGTGGTCGCCGCAGATTGAACCGCGATCCGGCCATGCCTTGTCACGATCGGATCGCCGGCCGCGAGCATCGCCGCGGCTGCGGCGTTGGTGTGAACGATATTCGAATCCTCGTCGGCCAGGACGACGCCGACCGTCAGGGCCTCCACCGTCGCGGCGAATGTGTTGGCTTCCACCGTCTTCATGTCGAACAGATTGCTGATCGTCACGGCGCGGCGGATGTGAGGCGCCAGAAGGCGCAATCCCTCGACCTGCGCATCGTCAATGCGGCCCGCCGACTCATGCTGGCTGAATATCGCATTTCCAACCATCGTCCTGTCGCGTACGAGGCCGACGGCAACGGCGTCGAACAAGCCCTTGGGCAGGGCCCATTCGCGATAATAGCGGTTGCTGGAGATGATGTCCGGCCGGACCGCCTGGGATTGAACGATCGGCTCGCCGAGCGGATATTGCTGAATGCGCTCGGCGCCGCCCCAGAGCTCGATGATATCGGGGCCGTAGCCGACCCCGTTCTGGGCCATCTGGGCCAGGTCGGACCCGGACACCGCGTTGACGACGGCCTTCATGTTGGTGAGGCTGGCGACCGAGAGCGCGCCGGTGGCAAAGCCGAACTCGGCGCAAATCTCATCCAGAACGGCGGTCCAGCGTTCAGGCGCGATCACACAATCGTAGACCGCGCCGATGAGGTCAGAGAACTTCTCGACCGAAGCCTGCTGCATTCCAAACCACTCACTTCAAAATCACTGGACGACAAAGCGTACCGTCACCCCGAGCTTCCCTACACCGGAAACGTCAGCGACCTTGCCAGCCTGACCAGGTCGACTTGGCGCCGGCAACCTGTCTTTTCGAAGACGTGCAAGAGGTGACTTTTCACGGTGCTGACCGACACTCCGAGTTGCGACGAGATCGCGTCGCGTGTCTGTCCATCGCAGATGAGCTCGAAGATGCGAATTTCGGCTGGCGTCAGATCGTAGAGCTGGATGAGAGCATCGTGAGGCAGTTGCGGCGGACCGGAGGCCGATGCCACGAACAGGGCGGCGGCGGCGCGCTGGACCAGGCCGGCCCGCATGTGGCCGCGCCGCAGCGGCAGAACGTGAATGACGAGAGGATCTCCGCTCGAGCGGGGGATTGGGATGCTGATGCCTTTTTGGCCGAGTGCCGCCTCGTCCTTTGCTGCTTGCGCGATGGCCGATTGCAACGTGCTGGTGGTGGTCGCCGATTGAACGGCGATCCGGCCATGTCGAGCCAGAAGTGGATCGTTTGCCGCGAGCATGGCTGTGGCTGCGGCATTGGTGTGAACGATCTTCGAATCGTCGTCCGTCAGAACGACTCCGACCGTCAGGGCCTCCACTGTCGCGGTGAATGTCGCGGCTTCCACGGTCTTCATGTCGAACAGATTGCTGATGATCACGGCGCGGCGGATGTGAGGTGCGAGAACGCGCAATCCGCTAACCTGCGCATCGTCAATGGCCCCGTCCGACTGATGCTGACTGAATGTCGCATTGCCGATCATTGTTTTTTCGCGAACGAGGGCGACGCCGACGGCGTCGAACAAGCCCTTGGGGAGAGCCCATTCCAGGTGATAGCGATTGCCGAGGACTATTTCCTCCGGGACCGCTTGGGATCGAATGATCGGTTCTCCAAGCGGATATTGCCGGATGCGCTCAACGCCGCCCCAGAGTTCGACGATATCAGGCGCATACTCGATGCTGGTCTGGGCCATCGTCTGGACAGGGTCGGTCCCGGAGGCGGCATTGACTCCGATCCTCATGTTCGTGAGGCTATATGCCGATAGCACGGCGGTCGCGAAGCCGAGCTCCGTGCGAATCTCGTTTAGAACGCCCGTCCAGCGTTCCGGTGCGATCACGCAGTCGTAGATCGCGCCGATGAGGTCCGAGAACTTCTCGACCGAAGCCTGCTGCATTCCAAACCACTCACTTGAAAATAACGGACGTCACGTGAACGCTAGTTTAGGAGTGGCTTCATCGCCTATGGTGTATTTCACAATCCTGAGGTCGTGATCTTATCACCGTGATTCCGTGGCGCAAACGGGAACACCGAACACAATGCTTATGGCCTGATTAAAACTGCGGCAGACGCGACGTTGATTGCAAACCGGCAGGGCGTATCAAGTATGCAGGGATTCGACGATGCAATGATATTGGGCGCGAGATGTCCTCGTCTCGGGGCCGCGGGGGCCCGTCCGCCGGGCGTCGACGAATCATAATAGATCGTGACGATCGCCGCCCGGCCTCTCCTCCGATCGGACGATGGCTCGGCCGACAGTGCATCGATCATCACCGGGTGATCGACGACACATATCATTCGAGCTGATCAATCTAGCTTGGTGTCAGGTGGCTCGCAGTGATCCACCAAGCAAAGGCAAAACTCATGCGCAACTACATCCTCGTGGCTCTTGCGGCGATCGCACTGGCGAACGTGATGACGCCTTCGAACGCGACGACCATCGTCCGCGACCATCGCGACCCGCCCGTCGTGCGCGACCATCGCGATCAACCCATCGTCCGGGATCACCGGACTCACCCCGAGGTCCGCGACCACCGCCACTAAGCATCCTGGCGGCGGAGCCGAACTGAGGAGGTTCGGCTCCGTTTCGCATCATGGATCGTCTGCGCGTGGCGCCTACGTCCATTCGCGATTGTGAGGCTTGAGACCGAGCCACGCCGGCGCTCTCATGCTATTGCTGCCTCGCAACGACGCGAGGACACCCATGCTCCCCCTTCCCGCCGATATCTTCACCGAGCCCGAGGACGTCTCGCCCGACGGCCTTGCCAATCTCGGCCCGCTCCGCCGTCTCGCCGGTGTCTGGCAGGCCGACAAGGGTATCGACATCAATCCGAAGGCGGAAGGGCCGGAGCGGCGGACCTTCATCGAGCGCATCCGGATGGACCCGATCGATCCCCAGGCCAACGGCCCGCAGCTGCTCTATGGGCTGCGTTATCACATCCATATCAACACGCCTGAGGAAGACATCACCTTCCATGACCAGGTCGGCTATTGGTTGTGGGAGCCCGCGACCGGGTTGATCATGCAGACGCTGGCGATCCCGCGTGGGCAGGTGCTGCTGGCGTCGGGCAAGGCCGGGCCGGACGACAAGGAGATATCTGTCACGGCCAAGCGCGGCGACACCGCTTACGGGATCTGCTCGACTGATTTTCTGGAACAAGCGTTCCGCACCGACGCTTACCGCTGCGACATCACCTTCAACGACGACGGCAGTTGGACCTATCTGATCCAGACCGAGTTGTTCGTGCGCGGCGCGCCGTTCAACCATCGCGACACCAACACGCTCAAACTCGTCGCGCCGCCAAAGCTCAATCCCCTCGCGGTGATCGTGAACGATCGCGCCACGGGGAGTGAGAAGGGCAATGAGCCGGCCGCCTGAGCGCGGCCCGGAGATGCGCATGAAGCCTTACGTCATCTGTCTGATGCATTCGAGTCTGGACGGCCGCACCCATCCGAGCCGCTGGCGCCCGAAGGGACCAGGATCGGACTGGTTCGAGAAGATCCACGACGAGCTCGGCGGCGATGCCTGGGTGATCGGCCGCGTCACCGGCTCGGAGTTCGCCAAGCGCGAGCCTTATCCGGCGACGACGGACGCGAAATTTCCGCGCGAAAACTGGTTCGCGCGACGTGACGCGAAAACCTTTGGCGTCGTGCTCGATGCGAAGGGCAAGATCGGCTGGGGCCGTTCCGATATCGGCGGCGATCCGATCGTCGTCGTGCTGACCGAGAGCGTCTCCGATTCGCATCTCGCCGGGCTCCGCGGCGAGGGCGTGTCCTATATCTTTGCCGGCAAGTCCGAGATCGACCTCGCACTGACGGTGGACATTCTCAACCGCGAGCTCGGCGTGAAGCGCCTGCTGGTGGAGGGCGGGGGCGTCGCCAACGGCGCGTTCCTGCGTGCGGGCCTGATCGACGAGTTCAACCTGATCCTCAGTCCCGCGATCGATGGCGCCAGGGGCGCGCCCTTCGTGTTCGATTCCACGGACTCCGAGGGCGACCGGCGTGCACCGCTGACTGCGATGAGGCTGGAGAGCACGCGGGATCTCGGCGGCGGTGTCCTGCTGCTACGCTATCTGATCCAGAACGATCCGCAGGCCGTGGGCGAGTAACAGCACCGCCATGTCCGTAACATCAGAGCATATCGTCATCGTCGGTGCCGGCGCGGCCGGTCTGATGGCGGCGCGCGAGCTGGCGCGCGCGGGCAAGACAGTGACGATCCTGGAGGCGCGCGAGCGCTGCGGCGGCCGCATCCATCCGCTGCCTGCTTCGGAGTTCGGCTACCCCGCCGACGGCGGCGCCGAATTCGTCCACGGCGAGGCGCCGGTCACGCGCGCGTTGCTGCGTGAGGCCGGGTTGTCCCTTCAGGAGATCGAAGGCGAGCGGTGGGGCTTTGACGGCGCAGACATCGTGCGCGAGGATCGCCACGATCCGCATGAGGCTGAGCTGCACGCCGTGGTTCGGGAATTGAACGACGACCTCACCGTCGCCGATTTCCTGCGCCGGCATTTTGCCGGCGATGAGCACGCGCGGCTACGCCATGCGATCGAGCGAATGGTCGAGGGCTACGATGCGGCCGATCCCGAGCGCGCTTCGACGCTGGCGCTGCGCGAGGAATGGATGGCTGGCGGGCACTCTCCGCAGGCGCGGGTCAAGGGCGGCTATGGTGCGATGATCGAGTTCCTGACGGCCGAGTGCCGCAAGCTTGGCGTGATTCTTCGCTTCGGCTGCGTGGTGTCGGCGATCGAGGAGGAGGGCGGCGCGCTCGCCGCTCGCTGTGTCGGCGGCGGGGTACATGGCTTCGATCGCGTGATCCTCACTGTTCCGTTGCCGTTGCTGCGCGAGATCGCGCTCCCGGAGAGCGCGCGCGTGAAGGCGGCGTCTGCCGACGACATCGGCTTCGGTAACGTAATAAAAATCCTGCTGCACTTCAGGCGGCCATGGTGGCGCGAGCGCAAGGAAGAGCTTGCGGACATGAGCTTCCTTTTGACCGACCAGGCCATCCCGGTGTGGTGGACGCAATATCCGAATCGGCATCCCGTGCTGACCGGATGGTTCGGCGGCCCGCGCACGGCAGCGCTGACGCAGCTCGACCCGCAATCGCTGATCGATGCCGGGCTCGTTTCGCTTGCGTCAGTCTTCGGCCTCTCGCGCGAGGATCTCGCGCGCGAGCTCATCGCGGCCGTTGCGACAAACTGGGCGCACGATCCCTACGCCCGCGGCGCCTATTCCTGGGCGACGCCGCGAACGCGCGAGGCGCAAACGATCCTCGCGCGCGCCGACGGGCCGGTGCTGTTCTCCGGCGAGGCGCTCTATCGCGGAGCCGACATGGGCACGGTCGAAGCGGCGCTGGCGAGCGGCCAACAGACGGCGGGGATGATCTTGCGGGGATAGCCTGACGAGCAAAAAAGGCCCGCATTTCGCGGGCCTTTCGTGTTGCTGCCTCTCGTCTTACCAGCGACTGCCGCCGAAGCCGAACGTCACGCTGGGACCGCCGCCGCCATAATATCCGTACGGTCCGCCGCCGTAATATCCGTGGTGCCGCGGATAATAGCCGTAGCTTCGGTAGTGCGGACGATGAAATCCGTGATGGTGGTGAGGACGCCAGTGATGGCGATGGCCGTGATGGTGGTGCCTGTGCTGCGCGCTGATGTCGGTTGATTGGGCGGCTGGCGCGTTCTGTTTCGCGCTTGAATGATTGGCCGCGTTCGCCGCGGATCCGCCTGCAAGCGCCGCAGCACCGACGGCCATCGCGACAAAGAGATACTTCATGTCATCACTCCAGTTGAATGTCGTGTGACAACACATGGTCAGCCGGCGCGTTCCGGCCAGTGCGGGCGTCGAAACGACGCAGTTTCATCGGCGCCCGATTCGCGCGGCTGCGTGCGTCTCGTGAGATTTATTGTCGCATCACCAGCGTCGATCGCAACCCTGCCATCACTCTGCCGCGAATGACGCAATCACGTCATCGGTGGTGGCAGGGACCCAATGCCGCACAAGATCCCCCTAGAGACATGGGCTCCGGCTCTGCAGCGCACCGTTGAAGAGACGCTGCGCTACGCCCGGGGCACGAGAGTCGCGCGAGCGCTCTCCCCTCACGGATGCGGATCGGGAAAGCTGTGACGTTCGGAGAGTGCGCCCAGGATGGCGTCCTTGTCGGCAATGAACGCGCGGCCCTGATGGCTGCCGGTCTGGTGCGGCGAGGTCGCTCCAACCGCCAGCACGAGCAGCGGCAACGACTGGTTCTCCTCGCCAGCCAGCGCGATCACGGCGTGCCGCGGGCGTGGCCACGCGATGCGCTCGACGTCGAGCTTGTCGGCGAACTGCGGAAACGAGACCAGCAAGCCCTCGATCAGCGCGCAATGCCAGCAATAGAAACGGCGTCCAGGAAAGGCCGGGTCCTCGTAACCAGGTCGCAGCAGAAACAGGCGATCGCGCGTCATGGGTCGCTCCGAGGTACGGCCGCAATGTCAAGACGTGATTCGATGATGTCGCGAAAGGACGCCATGCCGGCGCTGGTCAGTCAATCGCTCAACTCAACGTGATCCTCACGCGCGTTGCGCTTGATCCAGCGCAACTCCGGCCAGTGTCTCGCCATGCAATGTCGCCGCGACAATTCGAATTGCGGATCGAGGCAAGACATGAAGGCGTATTTCATCGGTGGCGGCGTTGGATCGCTCGCGGGCGCGGCGTTCCTGGTTCGTGACGCGCAGCTGCCGGGGCGGGACATCGTGATCTACGAGGCGCAGCCGTTGGTCGGCGGCAGCCTCGACGGCGCGCTGCTCGCGAACGGCGCTTATTCGCTGCGCGGCGGGCGCATGCTCACGACCGATCACTACGAATGCACCTGGGACCTGCTGTCGAGCATTCCCTCGCTCGAACGTCCCGGCCTCAGCGTGCGCGAGGAAACCGTCGCGTTCAACACCGAGAACCCCGCGCATTCGCAGGCGCGGCTGGTCGATCGCAACCGCTTCAAGCTCGACGTCTCGCATATGGGGTTTTCCGGGCGTGACCGGCTGGAGTTGCTGCGGCTCACGGAGGCCTCGGAGGAGACGCTCGGCAACAGCCGCATCACCGACTGGCTGTCGCCCAAATTTTTCGAGTCCAATTTCTGGTACATGTGGCAGACCACTTTCGCCTTCCAACCCTGGCACAGCGCGGTCGAGCTGAAACGCTATCTGCATCGCTTCATGAACGAATTCCCGCGCATCGAGACTCTCGCCGGCGTCAAGCGCACCGTCTACAACCAGTATGACGCGATCGTGCGGCCGCTTGCCGGCTGGCTTAAAGGGCAGGGCGTGCAATTCGTGCGCGGCACCGCCGTCACCGACATGGCGATCGAGAGCGAGGACGGACGCTTGCGGGTGCGCCAGCTCGTACTCGACCGCGACGGCCGCACCGCCAATGTCCAGCTCGAGGACGGCGATCTCGTGTTCTTTCAGAACGGCTCGATGACGGACGCCTCGAGCCTGGGCTCGATGACCGAGCCGGCTCCGCGCCTGACCAAGTCCGACAGCCGGGGTTGGGTGCTGTGGGAGAAAATCGCGAAGGGCCGTCCAGAATTCGGCAAGCCGTCCGCGTTCAACGCGTCGATCCCTGAATCCTATTGGCAGTCATTCACTGTCACCTGCCGCGATCCGCGCTTCTTCGACAAGATGGAGGCGTTCTCCGGCAACAAGGCCGGCACCGGCGGTCTCGTCACGTTCAGGGACTCCAATTGGCTGATGTCGGTGGTGCTGTATCATCAGCCGCATTTCGCCGGACAGCCGAACAACGTGCAGGTGTTCTGGGGCTATGCACTGCATCCCGATCGCGTCGGCAATTTCGTGGCCAAGCCGATGTCCGATTGCGGCGGCGCCGACATCCTGAAGGAGCTTTGCGGTCACCTGAATTTCGACCCTGCCGTCTTCGAGGATGCGATCTGCGTTCCCTGTCGCATGCCCTACATCACCAGCATGTTCATGCCGCGCACCGCTGACGACCGGCCGCTGCCGGTGCCCAGGAATTCCGTCAATCTCGCCTTCGTCAGCCAGTTCGTCGAAATCCCCGATGACGTCGTGTTCACCGTCGAATATTCCGTGCGCGCGGCGCAGATGGCGGTCTATCAGTTGATGAAGATCGATCGCCCGGTGCCGCCGGTGACGCGGCACGACAAATCGCTTGCGGTGATCTTCGCGACGCTGGAAAAGGCGTTCACGTGACGGGCGGAGCGGCTTGAACGGCAGAGGGCCTCGACTTACGACCGTGCCACAGCCAGCGGCAGGCTGATATGAAAGACGGCGCCTCCCGTCGGCGCGTTCTCGGCCCAGATGCGCCCGCCATGTGCCTCGATGATCGTGCGCGTGATCGAGAGGCCGATGCCCATTCCCTGCGTCTTGGTTGTGAAAAACGGCTTGAAGATTTCGGTTACCTTTTCTGTGCAGATGCCGTCGCCGGCATCTGCGATCGAGATCATGGCCTGATTGTTCGCAAGGCTGGTTCGACCGACGATGCGTCGCCGATCCTCCGGCAGATCGGCCACCGCTTCGATGGCATTCATGACCAGGTTCAGAATAGCCTGCTGGAGCTGCACTTTGTCGGCAGTTACGCGAATATCCAAGGACGATCGATCCGTCGCGAGCGCAACGTCGTAGGTCAGGGCCTGAATGGAAAGGAACCTAAACACATCGCTGACCGTCGCGTTGAGGTCGAGCTCGATCCGCTCTGTGCGGGCCCTCTTCAAAAATGAGCGCACCTGAACGACGATCTCGTTAGCGCGCTTATCGTCTCGGCGAATGTCACCCAGTATCTCGCTGATCACGCCGAGGTCAGGTGCCGGTGTCTGCAACACCTGCTCGGCGGTCTCAGCATTGATCAGAATGGCGGCGAGCGGCTGGCTCAGCTCATGCGCGATCGTCGCGGACATCTCGCCCGCGGTCGCAAGGCGATTCATGTGGGCTAGCTCCGACATGCGTTGGCGTGCCTCGACCTCCGCCTGGAATCGCAGTCTGCGCTCGCGCAGGAGGATGCCGATCATCATCGCCTGCACCAGCACCACGCCGGCGCTGATCATGACACGCCAGTAGTACTGCTCCCAGAAGCTCGGTTCTCGGAAACGCACCTCGCTTCCGGGAGGCAGATGGGCTTCGTCCACATTCCAGAGCTTGAGCTGTCGCCAGTCGAAGATCGGCTTTACGTTATCCCCGGCAACGGGCGGGATGTTCGACGGCGATTCGCCGCCGAGAATCCGCATTGCCAACTGGCCGGCTTCCTGTCCGATGGTTTCGGGCAGCAGCAGGAAGCCGCCAACCCCGGTTCGCCCGAGAAATGTGTCGGAGGTGATAATGATCGGGCGGTTCGCGCGCTCGGCGACGCGCGCAAGCGCCGCGGCCGGCAAATAGTGGGTGCCTTCGCCGTCGGAATACATCGCCGAGGTCAGAATCGCAGAACGAGGGGGCAAGGAGCCGACCCGTTCGCGCACCTCCCGCAGCACCATGCCGGACAGATCGATGATTTCGAGACCCGGCATCGTGGTCGCGAATTCCTGTTTCCAGTGGCCATATATCAGCGGATTTTTCCATGCATCGCCAACGAGGACGACGCCAGTCAAGTCGGGAACGACCGCGCGTGCCGCAGTCAGTATCTGCGCCGGAGACACCTTGGCAAAGATGGCGGTCGTGCCGGGCAGGAACAGCGCGCGCGTCTCGGGCAGATCGGGCACGAAGCCGTAAACCACGGGAGCGGCGGGCCAGATGTCGTGCTTGCGCGCCTGAAGGAATTTCGCCGACGCGACGCCGATCGAGACGATGATGTCGATCGGCCGATGCGCGTATTTGGTCTTGAGATGACCGACCAGGCTCTCCTCGTAGTCCGGTCCCGGGAAACGGGCGAGATCGAGGCTTTCGCCGTAGATCACGGTGTGGATCTGCCCATTTTCCTTCGCAGCCGTGCGGATACCGGCGAAAATCTCAGAATAGAATGGCGAACGAAAGTCTGCGTCTTCCAGCACCAGGATAGAGCGCTGCCCCGGACTGTCGGCTGCAGGGCATTCATGTGCCAGGATTGCGAACAGGCAGGCGATCAGGAGCCGTTTGATCGCGATGACCATCCTCATTGCTGACTCTGTGCCTGGCCTGTGTTTGCAACGGGCGCCTCCTCGGTGAGGACGCATCCGAGCATACCTGCCGGTTCCGAAGTTTCAACGAAAGGATTTGATCCGGCTGTGCCGCGCAGGCGGCGGTTCACCTGGCCCCGCATGCAGAGCGAAGAAGGACCGCTATTTGAACGGATCCTGGATCGACGGCGCCGACTGCCTGATACGACGCACGCTTACGGGCGTGCCGTCGGAGACGAACAGCAGTTCGTAGCGACGGCCTTCGCTGTCGGTGGCAGAGCAGGTGACGTCAGTCACCTTCTTGGCGGCGAAATTGCCGGTCTGGCGGCAGAGGCCGGTGGAGGTCTGCTCGGCCGGCACCGGCAGGCCGTCGACCTTGGGACGGTCCTTGGAGTTGAGCAGCATGCGGTCGATCGGCAGCTCATAGGAGTTGTCGTCGGCGCGCTTGCCGTTCTCGCCGGAGAACGACACGACGTGATTCTCGTCGGCGGGATCGTCGACCGCGACCGTGAAATTGACCCGGCCCCTGTCGCCGTGGGCGTAGGCCACCGTCTTGCAGGCGAAGGTGCGGCCGGCGACCTTCAACGTCTTGCAGTGGCCGGACATCAGCGCCAGCAAATCGATAAAGGCGGTCTGCTGCCCGGGTGGATTGTTGACGGGAATCGGCGCGGAAGACTCGGCAAAACAAGGGCTTGCCAAGAGGACGAAGGTGGGGACGAGGGCGACAGCGAGGATGGGTCGGCAGAGGCGCATCGGAAGGCTCACATGCCAGGGAACCACGGAAAAGTTCCGTCCGACAATCAGCGAACCGCAAATTGGTTGCGATCCCGTTTGCTCAGCCAAGTCCGTCTGAAATACCACCGCGCCACCCCAACGGCGATTCGCCCAGATCGCCCAACCCATTCCCGGCCGGCACTTGCCGCTCGGCCGGTGTTTTTTTCGTGGCGGGGCTATCCCATCGCCGCCTGCCAGCGCGTATCGCGCAGGGACGGGCGGCGGTGCAGGCGGGCGTCGAGCAGCGCGCGGGCGCGGGGCAGGTCGCCGCTGCGCATCAGGGCAACGACAAAAGTGTCCTCGATCAACTCGCGCTGGGCGTGGCTGCCGCCGAGACGCACGACCTCACCGAGAATCGGCGTGAGCGTTTGCACGCATGCCGCGTAGTCCTCGTTGGCAAAGGCCGCCAGTGCGCGGCAGACCGCGGGCACCACGGGACCGGCCGGAAGCTTACCATCGGCGAGCCTTTGCTCGATCGCGGCAAGACGTGTGGCGAGCGCCTCGCGATTTTGCGTCGCAGCCGCGAACAGCGCCATGTGGATATCGGCGAAGGGCAGGCTCGATTTCGGAAACAGTTTTTGCGCGGCGGCGTCGGCTTCGAGCCAGAGCGCTCTCGGCACGGCGTGGCCGTAAGCCGACAGGCGCCAGAGCAGTGACGCACCGTCAGTGACGAGATTGAGCGGTGGCGCCTGCGTGGCGTTTGGCTGCAGCACGTCGGCATAGATCGCGAGCGCCCGCGCGGCATCGCCATGCTCCAGCGCGCCGAGCGCCTGATGCCAGCGGATGTGGCCGTGCAAGATTCCGGCGCGATGGTAAGAGGGGATCCAGTCGTCGACGAGCCGGTCGGCCGCTTCGATCGAACCGTCCTCGAACATCGCATGCAGCACGGCGTGCGCGGCATGGGCATTCTGCCGGCGCAGGTCGAAGCCGCGTTCGGTGACGCCGCGGCCGCGACCGACATTGCCGTTCTCGGTCATCGCCCAGCCGTACATAGTGAGGAACCACCAATCCTCGCCATAGTGATGCGCAACGCGCTCGCACAGCTCCTGCCGCGCGCGGTCGTGATCGGCCATGCCGGAGAACGCGTACAGGCCGAACGCGCCGAGCGGCAGCGACAGCACCAATGCGTCGCGCGGCCACGCCTCGACGTGCGTCATCGTCGCCGCGATCGCCTCGGGCAGCCGGCCCTCGATTGCGAGCGCCAGCGTTTCGACATGCGAGCGCTCGCGTTCCGTGCCGCGTTTCGCCACGAGCTCGCGCGCGAGCGCCGCCTTCTGCCGAGCCAGATCGCCTTGCTGATAGAAGCCATGCACGCGGGCGCGGGCGATATGGGGGAGCGCAAAATCCGGATCGAGCGCAATCGCGCGCTCCAGCGTTTCCGCCGTGCCGGTCCAGCCCGCGAGCATGAGGTCGACGCCCTCGCGATAAGCGGATGCCGCCTCTGGCGAAGAGGTGGAGAGCGGCAGGCCGTAGCGATCTTCGAGGGCCATTCCTGTCTCCGGCTCAGGCCGTCCGCGCGCGACGTCCTTCGATCGGATAGGCCGGGTCGTTGTAGCCCGGCGTCGAGGGATGACCCGGCACGACCAGTCTGTCGATCAGCGCCTCGTCCTCGGCAGTGAAGCGATAGTCGAGCGCGCCGGTGTAGCCTTCCCATTGCTCCTCGGTGCGCGGACCGGCAACGATCGAGGAGACAAAAGCGGAGTTCAGCACCCAGGCGACCGCAAACTGGCCTGCGGTGATGCCCTTTTTCTCGGCGTGGGCCTTGATCTCCTGCGCCAGCTGGAGCGATTCCGGCCGCCATTCGGTCTGCATCATGCGCGTATCGTTGCGGCCTGCGCGGGTCTCCTTGTCGGGAGCCGCGTCGGGCTTGTATTTGCCGGTCAGCACGCCGCGCGCCAGCGGGCTGTAGGGCACGATGCCGAGGCCGTAATAGGAGCAGGCCGGGAAGTGCTCGACTTCGGGCATGCGATTCATGGCGTTGTAATAGGGTTGGCTCACAGCGGGACGGTCGATGCCGAGCCGGTCGCAGATGTTGCAGATTTCGGCGAGGCGCCAGGCGCGGTAGTTCGACACGCCGAAATAGCGCACCTTGCCGGCGCGGATCAGGTCGCCCATCGCGCGCACCGTCTCCTCCAGGGGCGTAGAATGGTCTTCCTTGTGCAGATAATAGATGTCGATGTGGTCGGTGCCGAGCCGCTTCAGGCTCTCATCCGCCGCTTGCAACACCCAGCGGCGGGACAGGCCGACACGGTTGGGATCCTCGCCCATGGGGTTCGCAAGTTTCGTCGCGAGCACCCAGGCGTGACGGTTGTTGCCGATGGCGCGTCCCACGACCTCTTCGGATGCGCCCTTCGAATAGGCGTCCGCGGTGTCGATGAAGTTGATGCCGGCCTCGTGCGCCTTCGCGATGATCCGCTTTGAGGTGGCTTCATCGGTCGGCCCGCCGAACATCATCGTGCCCAAGCAGATCGGCGACACTTTGAGGCCGCTGCGGCCGAGTTGGCGGTATTGCATGGGGCGCGTCCTTAGCTGCTGCTTCGGGCGACAGCATAACCGTCTCACTCCGTCATTGCGAGCGCAGCGAAGCAGTCCAGAGATGCGTCTGCGGCGGCAGTCTGGATTGCTTCGCTGCGCTCGCAATGACGACGTTGGCAGAGATGCTTGCTACGCTCTCAGCTGTCATCGCCCGGCTTGACCGGGCGATCCAGTATTCCGAGAGGGCTGTAGTTTAATCGAGAAGCCGCGGCGTACTGGATTCCCCGCCTGCGCGGGGAATGACAGCGGTGGGTATCGCTCCTACCCCGGCCCCTTCAAAATCTTGAACACACCATTTGCCATCACCACGCAACGATCGTCCACCGTCACCTCGGTGCTCATGAAGATCAGGCTGCGCGTCGCGCGCACCACGCGCGGGCGGGAGATCAGGATGTCGCCGATCTGGCCAGCTTCGACGAAATGGGTGTCGAGCTGCACCGTCGCCATGAACTCCTTGCCGGAGACGTAGCGGGCGGTCATGCCGCAGGTACGGTCCGCGAACGTCATCATCACGCCGCCCTGGACCATGCCGCGGCGATTGTGGTGCTTGTCCTCGGTCGCGAGTGCGAATTCGTATTGGCCGTCGATCTTGCGCTCCCACAGCGGGCCGATCAGATGCATGAAGCCCGTGGTCTCCAGAATGGTCCAGCCTTCTGCCTTCAGCCGTGCGGCTGTCTTATTGGTCATGTCGTCCATTCCTGAGCGGGTCGTGCGATTTCATTTCATCGGGGCCGGACGTGGTGTAGTCAAGCATCATGAGACCGTTCGACGATGCCACACGGCGGAATATCGCGGCCGCCTGCGCGGCCTTCACGCGGCTGCCGGAGGACGAAGCGCCGGCGGCGTTGAAGCGCGCCGCGGTGGCAGTTGCGTTGACTGCGGCCAGCGAGAGCGATGAGACGGCGTTGCTGCTCACGCTGCGCGCATCGCATCTGCGCGCCCATCGCGGTCAATGGGCCTTGCCCGGTGGACGCTGCGATGCCGGCGAGACGCCGGTCGAGGCGGCGCTGCGCGAACTCGACGAGGAGCTAGGCCTCCACCTCACCAGCGCGGAGGTGCTCGGCACGCTCGATGATTATCCGACCCGCTCGGGCTATCTGATTACGCCAGTCGTGGTCTGGGCCGCCGATAGTGCCGCGATCAAACCAAACCCGGACGAGGTCGCCTCCGTCCATCGCATCGCGCTTGCGACGGTCGAGCGCTCCGACGCTTTCGATTTCGTCGTGATCCCCGAGAGCACGCGCCGTGTGATCCGCTTTCATCATCAGTCGAGCCTGATCCACGCGCCGACGGCGGCCCTGATCTACCAGTTCCGCGAGGTGCTGGCGGGGCGCCACACCCGCGTCACCGAGCTGGAACAGCCGGTATTCGCCTGGAAGTGACGCGAGGCGCGAAAACGAGGTAAACGACCTGTTAACGTGACGGTTACCGGATGCCTGCTAAGAGGGCAGCATGCATCAATCGATTCGAAATGCCGTGAGACTGGTTCCACTCGCGCTCGTCCTGCTCGCGCCTGCCGCGCGCGGTGGCGAATCCGACGCGCTGCCGCCGGCCGTCCGCAATGCCAAAGCCCAGCTGTTGTCGCAATTTTTCGCGCAAGGCGGTGCGTCGCCCGCCGTGCTGGAATATCGCCGCAAGCTGCAGGAGTATCAGGCGGCGCGTGCGGCCTTCGACGAGGAAGCCGGCGGCTATTGGAGCCAGATCTCCGAGAAGCGGAAAGGTCGCAACGCCAAGCGGCGCAGCGGGCAGCAGATCACGCTCGACGATTACGTGCTGGAGCATCCGCCGCTTTATAACGGGCCGAAACGGCCAGTGAATCCGGAGCCGGAGGAAACCCCGGACCGCCCGACGAAAAAGCCGATCCCCGTGGTCGCCGATCTGCTGCGCGCGGCGCAGGAACTCTACCAGTTCACGCCGCAGCGGCCGTCCAACGAAGTCGAATTCAAGCGCGTCTATGCACGCTACGCGCTGGCCTCGGGGCTGACGCGCGAGCAGGCGGTGCGGGTCTATGCGTTCGAGACCGGCGGCACCGGCAGTTATGACGTGCAGGCGGGAATCGAGCATGGCGGCAAGCGCGCCATTTCGACCGCGATGGGCTACAACCAGCTGCTGACGACCAACAGCGTCGAGCTGCTGGCCGAGCAAGGCCATGAGTTCATCCGCGCGCTCTCCGATAAGGTCGCGCGGACCTCGGGCCCGGCGCGCCAGTCGCTCGAGCACAAGCTCACCGTTCTCAAGAAAATGGTGGCGCACGCCAAATCGGTGCCCGACACTTGGTCGGAGCACGAGAAGATCGGCAACACCGCGCAGGGCTGGGCCATGCATGCCATGGTGCTCGACATCGATATCGGGCCGATGCTGCAGACCCACAAGCTGCTGACGTCGGTGCTGTTCGCGCGCGCCAAGGGCTATAGCCGCCCGCTCAGCGCGGCCGAGCTCGAGATGATGAACCTCACCGGCGACGGCACCGGCCTCGACATGGTGACGATGCCGCAGGCGATGCGCGAGCAGGTGCCGACGTCGAACTTCTTCCAGCGCGGCGGCTACGAGCGCAACCCGGTCGCGATCCGCCACAACACGGTGGCGAAGCTGCTGGCGGTGACGGACACGAGGATGGACAGCAACAGCAACAACGCCGGCGCGCGGGAGCTGGCGGGGGCGTTTTAGGCGGCGTCGTCCCGGCGAAGGCCGGGACCCATTACCACAGGGCGCAGTTTGGGAGGACGGTCGTTCGGTACTGCGGCCGTACGCAATCGAGGGATCACGCGGTATGGGTCCCGGCCTTCGCCGGGACGACAGCAGTGTGTGGCGTCGCCGCGACCTCGCCCTACTGATCCGACCCGAACTTGAACTTGCCGTCGCCTTCCAGATACGGGCCGCTGCGCATGTATAGCTGGCCGTTGTGGCCGATGAAGAACAGCGTGCCTTTCGGTACCTTCTTGGCGCCCTTCAGAAGTTCACCGGCATTGCTGGTGCCCATCTTGTAGGAAAAGGTCTTGCCGTCCTTGTCATAGGCGTAGCCGGTGTCGGGCTTGAGCTCCCAAGGTGTCGCAGCGGTCTGCGCCAATGCGGGCGCAGCAAACGCGCCGAGCACGGCCGTCATCAAAAAGATCTTTGTTGAAATTGCCATCACCCTATCCTCCCCATCGAGGCGCCCGGCTTGAACAAATCACGAACGATGCATCCGGGTCAATTTGCGAAAGCGCCGCAGCGCATCACGTCTTGCCCAGCAGTTTGTGATTTTCCCTTCGTCCCCGCGCGACTATGTTCCGCTTTCCGTCTAGAACGCAATTCGACAAAAACATTGGGTAGGGGATGATTCGAATGAACCTCGTCATTAAAGCTTGCTGGGCCGCCGGCCTGTTGCTGACGGCGCTCACGCCGGTCGCCCGGGCCGATGATTACCAGCTCAGCCACAACCAGCGGATTTCGTGCAGCCGTGGCCTGGCCCCGGGCAAGCTGAACACCGCGACCTGCAAGTCCTACACTTATCTCTTTAACACCAAGACCTCGGAATATTTCCGTTGCCAGGTCTCGCTGGCGCTGACCCGCGACAACAAGGAAGTCATCAACGTCCAGACCGACGGCGCCTGCACCAAGAAGCCGCGCATCTTCGAGACCGATGGCCATTACGATTTCGACGCCACCGAGACCGAGCCTCCGAACACCAATTCGTTCTTCGGCCCCGGCGGCTACTCGGTCTGGGCTGCCGACGTCAGCGCGCAGAAGGTGCGCGGCTGCATCATCATCTCGTCCGGCCTCGGCTCCGACATCTCCAAATGCCTGGACATGACCTTCCAGTGAGGGGGCTGTCCAGACTTGGCTGCGCCACCTCGCCGCACCCGCTGAGTTCCCCAAAAATCGAGCCAGCACAGCCATTTACCGCAGTCCTGTTTTGACTTTTGGATGGGTTGACCCGCTCCCTTCATCCGGCCAACTTCCCGGCCGGTTTGGGGAGTGGAAAGATCATGAAACGGACGATTTTCGGCGTGGCCGCGGCTCTTGCGCTGGCGGCCTCCGCGCCTTGCGCGCAGGCGCAATCCTTCATCAACGTGCTGACCGGCGGCACCTCCGGCGTCTACTATCCGCTCGGGGTCGCGATCGGGAAGATCTACGGCGACAAGATTCCGAACGTGAAGACGCAGGTGCAGGCCACCAAGGCGTCAGTCGAGAATCTGATCCTGCTCCAGCAGGGCCGCGGCGAGATCGCGTTCACGCTGGGCGACTCGCTGAAAGCGGCCTGGGACGGTGACGAGGAGGCGGGCTTCAAGTCCAAGCTCGACAAGCTCAGGACCATCGGCGCGATCTATCCGAACTACATCCAGATCGTCGCGACCGCCGAGAGCGGCATCAAGACGCTGGCGGACCTTAAGGGCAAGAGCCTGTCGGTCGGCGCGCCGAAATCGGGCACGGAGCTCAATTCGCGCGCGATCCTGACAGCGGCCGGCATGAGCTACAAGGATCTCGGCAAGGTGGAGTATCTGCCGTTTGCCGAATCCGTCGATCTCATGAAGAACCGCCAGCTCGGCGCGACGCTGCAATCGGCCGGCCTCGGCGTGGCCTCGCTGAAGGATCTGTCGACCTCGAGCCCGATCACGGTGGTGTCGGTGCCGAAGGAGACCGTCGACAAGATCGGCCTGCCCTTCATCGCGGCGACCATTCCCGCCAACACCTACACCGGGCAGGACAAGGACGTGCCGACCGCCGCCGTGGTCAACTACCTCGTCACCAGCTCGGCGGTGTCGGACGATCTCGCCTACCAGATGACAAAACTGGTCTACGAGTCGCTGCCCGAGCTCGCCAACGCGCATGCGGCCGGCAAGGAGATCAAGCTCGAGACGGCCGCCAGCGGCAGCCCGGTTCCGCTGCACCCCGGCGCGATCCGCTATTACAAGGAAAAAGGGCTGATCAAGTAATCAGCTTTCGTTATCGGGCGTCATGGCCGGGCTTGTCCCGGCCATCCACGTTCTAGGAGCAGGCGAGAAAGTCCGTGGATGCCCGGGACAAGCCCGGCCATGACGGTCTGGATGCGTCGTGCACTGTTATAAGCGCTGGACGGTTGGGGTCATATCGATGTTGCAGGCAGAGGGCAGCGAAGCGCCCATCAAGGTCGAGTTCGACAATTTCGAGCACGGTTTTCCGGAAGGTTTTGGCCCGGGCTGGTGGGGCACGCTCGCGTACTGGATCGGCATCGCCTTCGCGACCTTCCAGCTTTATGTCGCGGCCTTCAACTATCTGCCGAGCCAGGTGGTGCGCGGCGTCCATGTCGGCTTCCTCATCCTCCTCACCTTTGGCCTGATCGGCAACTTCACCGCCAAAAGCGATTTCGGCCGTGCGATCGGCTGGCTGATCGGCGGCGCCGGCTTTCTGTGCGGGCTCTATCAATGGATATTCTATGCGGATCTGATCGCACGTGACGGCGATCCGACGCGCCTCGATCTCGTGGTCGGCACACTGCTCGCCGTCCTGATCTTCGAGGGCACACGGCGGCTGATGGGCGCGGCGCTCCCGCTGATGTGCGGCGCCTGTCTCGTCTACTGGTTCTTCGGCCAGTATCTGCCGTCGCCGCTCAACCATCGCGGCTATGATTTCGACCAGATCGTCACGCATCTGTCGTTCGGCACCGAAGGTTTTTACGGCGTTCCGATCTACGTCTCGGCGACCTACATCTTCCTGTTCATCCTGTTCGGCTCGTTCCTGGAGCGCGCCGGCATGATCCAGCTCTTCACCGACGTTTCGCTTGGGTTGTTCGGCAGGACCCGCGGCGGCCCGGCCAAGGTCGCGGTGTTCGCCTCGGGCATGATGGGCACGATCTCCGGCTCCGGCGTCGCCAACGTCGTCACCGTCGGCCAGTTCACGATTCCGCTGATGATCAGGTTCGGCTATCGCCGGGCGTTCGCGGCCGGCGTCGAGGCGACGGCCTCGATGGGCGGGCAAATCATGCCGCCGGTGATGGGCGCGGTTGCCTTCATCATGGCGGAGACACTCGGCGTCCAGTATTCGGAGATCGTGAAAGCGGCCGCGATTCCCGCGATGCTCTATTTCGCCTCCGCCTTCTGGATGGTGCATCTGGAAGCCGGCAAGCACGGGCTCACCGGCATGAAGCGCTCGGAGATTCCAAGCGCCTGGAAGGCGCTGGTGACGCGCTGGTACCTCGTGCTGCCGCTCGCGGCGCTGGTCTACATGCTGTTCGAAGGCTTTACGCCGCTCTATGCCGGCAGCATGGGCCTTGCGCTGACGGTGGCGCTGATCCTTGGCACCGCCATCACGACGGGCGCGCCTTCGATGGCGATCCGCTATATCTTCTGGATCGGGCTCGCGCTCGTCGTCGCCGCGCTCTCGCGCGACGGCCTTCAGATCGTGCCGGTCGCCTGCGTCGTCGTCGCGCTGATCGTGGTCACTGCGTTCATGCGCGGTGGATTTTCCGCCCTGCGCGCCTGCCGCGATGCGCTGGCTGAAAGCGCGAAATCCGCCATCACCGTCGGCATGGCTTGCGCCATTGTCGGCGTCATCATCGGCATGATGTCGCAGACCGGCGTCGGCACCATCTTCGGCGGCTGGGTGATCGGCCTCGGCGAGAAGAGCCTGTTCCTGGCGCTGATCATGACCATGCTGCTGTCGATCCTGCTCGGCACCGGCATCCCGACCATTCCGACCTACATCATCACGGCAGCGCTCGCGGCGCCCGCGCTGGCCAAGCTTGGCGTGCCCCTGATCGCGAGCCACATGTTCGCGTTCTATTACGGCATCATGGCAGACCTCTCGCCGCCGGTGGCGCTGGCGGCGTTAGCCGCAGCACCGATCGCGAAGGAGAATCCGGACAAGATCGGTTGGGAGGCGATGCGCATCGCGCTCGCCGGCTACGTCATCCCCTTCATATTCGTCTATTCGCCGGCGCTGATGCTGCAGGGCGGCGATCCCATGGCGGCCAAGCTCGGCTTCTACGGCGCGGTGGCATTGGCGACTCTCAAGGCGATGGTGGCGATCGCGCTGTTCGGCATGGTCGCGATCGGCTTTTTGTTCACGCGCCTGACGTTCCTCGAACGTCTGGTCGCGCTCGGTGCTGCGCTCTGCCTGCTCGGTGACTTCCCGTTCAGCGACACCGCGGGCTTCCTGCTCGCAGCGGCCATCGTGCTGTGGCAGTGGCGTCGGCGTCCGCCGGCGCCGGTCGAGGCGGTGTGAGCCTCTGCTTCGTCACAGCCTCAGGCGTGAAGGCGCTGGCGCTGTCCGCGTTCACGCTGGTGTGGACGCATTCGATCGCGAAGGTCGACTGGCAGGAAGACTGGCGCGTCACCCCCGCCGGGCTTGAACTGACGCAGGCACGCGTGAAGGGCACCGGCCCCGGCATGGAGCCGCCGCCCGAGGCGCGCCTCGTCGACGGCTGGTTTCAATGGAAGCCTGCGCGCGCGCCGATGCCGGAGGTTGTGCTGGGCAATTCCGGCGCGGCTGGCGAATGGCGGCTATGCCATGACGGCAAGTGCCGGACGTTGTCCGAGATTGTCGGTCATCCCATTGGTGCTAACGTCACAAAGATGAGCGTCTGCAAAGATCCGTAGCCGGATGGAGCGAAGCGTAATCCGGGCTACAAAAACAAGAATAGGGGAGAAACGCGATGGATCGGCTCAAGGGCAAGGTTGCGATGGTGGTGGGCGCCGGCTCGATCGGGCCGGGTTGGGGCAACGGCAAGGCCACCGCGGTCACCTTTGCGCGCGAGGGCGCGCAGGTGTTTTGCGTCGATCGCAACGGCGCAGCTGCCGAGGAGACCGCGAAGATCATCACGGACGAAGGCGGCAAGGCGAGCGCGTTTACGGCCGACGTCTCGCGTGCGCGCGAGGTTGAGGCGATGGTCGCGGCGTGCCTGAAGGCCTACGGCCGCATCGACGTCCTCGACAACAATGTCGGCATCGCCGAGATGGGCAGCGTGGTCGAAGTGACCGAGGAGAGCTGGGACCGCGTCTTCAGCGTCAACCTCAAGAGTGCCTATTTCGCCATGAAGCACGTCATCCCCGTGATGGTGAAACAGGGTGGCGGCTCCATCATCAACATCTCCTCGATCGCCTCGATCCGCCACATGGGTATCTCCTACGTCACTTACGGCACTTCGAAAGCGGCGATGAACCAGATGACCCGCACCACCGCGATCGAGTTTGCGCACCACCATGTCCGCGTCAACGCGATCCTGCCCGGCCTGATGAAGACGCCGATGGTGGAACATTCCGCAGGTCTTGCGAACAGCTATGCCAAGGGCGACGTCGAGGCGATGTGGCGCGCGCGCGATGCGCAAGTGCCGATGGGCCACATGGGCGACGCCTTCGACGTCGCCAACGCCGCGCTGTTCCTGGCCTCGGACGAAGCGAAATATGTGACGGGGATCGAGCTCGTGGTGGACGGCGGGATCACATGCAAGGCGGGGCCGTAGCTCCTTGCTCGTCGCCCCGGCCTTCGCCAGGACGACGGCTGAACCTTATTGCGCCAGCGCCAGGATCCCGCCGGCAAACGAATGCCACGCCGCGGTCTCGCTGACCGGCCAGTTCAAGATCTTCACCGCCAGCATCGCGAGCGTGCCGGTGATGTAGACCGGGTGCACCCGGCCCTCGGTGCGCCAGTCGCGTACGATGGCGACGACGAGCAGCAGCGAAGCGAGCATCGCTGGCGCGATGGTGACGGGCACCGGCGGCGGCCCGGGCGGTCCCGGAGGCGCGAGGAAGGTGAGAAACCAGCGCGCGATCGCGGCATCGAGGATGGAGACCGCGGCGAGCAGCATCAGGCGTTTGTGAATCTCCGGCTTTCGCGTGTTCATGATCGCGAGCACGAATACACCAGCGAAGAACGCGATCCCGCTCATCGGCACGATCGCGAAGGCGATACCGGCCTCTTTCTGTCCGAGCGCCGCGGAATGCTGCATTACATGGACGGAAGCGAGGAAGCCGAAGATCGTCATCGCGGTCGCGAGCGAAACGCCGGCGATGCCGAGCGCACGGTGATTGACCATGCGGCCTGAGGCGGCGAGCCAGGTCTGGATCACGAAATAGAGAGACCATGTGAAGAACAACAGACCATGGAAATGAATGACGGGGCTTGCGGACAAGGTCCGTTGCGCGAGCGGCACAAAATAGGTCGGTGCGAAGCCGAGAAAAGCGGTGGCAGCGCAGGCCAGTGCCATTTGGAGATAGAAATATCGTGCGGGCGACGCATCCCGCGCGCGCACACGACGGTCGTCGATCACGGTCGTCATGAGGGATGAGTCTGGTGAGGCGGCGTTTGGTTCAAGCCCCTAGCCACCTGTGCAGGGCACTTGTCGGGATGGGATTTAACCCCCCGCGCTCAATTCCGCGCGATCGAGCTCCTCCTCGATCCGATGGAACGCATCGTCGCCGATCACTTCCCTGGCGCGGAGGTCGAAGATCGACTTTCGCGCGGCCGCGATGCCACGGCGGCGCAGCGGATCGGCGGGCAGTTCGCCGTTGGTGATGCCGCCATGGGGATCGTCGTCGGCCTGCATCAGGATGGCGCGATATTCGAGCCGCAGGATCTCCGCTTCCTCCGACGGATCGTCCTCGATCGCGTCGAGCGCCGCGCGATAGGCGACGGCGCGGGCGCGCGCGACCTCGATGCCGACGGGATCGGCGTCCTTGAGGCCGAACGCCAGGATCAGCGGCCGCAACGTCAGGCCCTGCACGACCAGCGTGCCGAGCACGACGGCAAACGCCGAGAAGACGATGAAGTCACGATGCGGAAAGCTCTCCGGCAGGGCAAAGGCGGTGGCGAGCGTGACGAGGCCGCGCATGCCGCACCAGGAGATGATGAGGCCGCCCTTGGCCGAGGCGACCTGCTTCGGATCCTTGGGGTGATAGATGCCGTGCGCCACCAGCGTGCGCAGCGTCGTGCGGTAGAACGTGATCCAGGCCAGCCGCACCAGAACCACGGTGAGCAGGATCCAGGCGGCCGCCACGCAATATTCCCAGCGCACGTCCGCATCGAGCCGCGTCCAGATCGGCCGCATCTGCATGCCGATCAGCATGAAGGCGAGCACGTTGAGCACGAACACCATAGTCTCCCACACCGCATAGGAAGGCACCCGCAGCCGCGCCGGCATGCGTGCCCCCGCCGTGCGCGCGATGGTGATGCCGTAGACCACGATGGTGAGGATGCCGGAGAGACCGAGATGCTCGGCGGCAATCCAGACCATGAAGGTGGTGGCGAACTGCACGATGATCGCGCTCGGCGCTTCCTTCACGCGTTCCATGAACAGCGGGATGATGCGGCCTGCGACCAGGCCCGCGACGACGCTGCCGACCAGCGCCAGCGCCATGGTCGGCGCGACCTGGCTCCATGCCAGATGCTCGGTGGCAACCGTGCCGACGGCGATGCGATAGATCAGGAGCGCGGTCGCGTCGTTGAGCAGGCTCTCGCCTTCCAGGACCTTCACCATGCGATGAGGCAGCTTGACCTGGCTCAGGATCGCAACCGCGGCGGCCGCATCCGGCGGGGCCACGATGGCGCCGAGCGCAACCGCGGCGGCCCAGGGCATATCAGGCATCAGCCGGTGCGCGACGTAGGCCACGCCGGCCGTGGTCAGGCCGACGGCGGCGACGACCAGGGTGGAGA
Organism: Bradyrhizobium sp. 134; assembly: GCF_023074155.1. NCBI lineage: Bacteria > Pseudomonadati > Pseudomonadota > Alphaproteobacteria > Hyphomicrobiales > Nitrobacteraceae > Bradyrhizobium > Bradyrhizobium sp. 134. The sequence goes on from NZ_JADPKX010000016.1 coordinate 100,085, forward strand.
CCGGAACCCAATTGTTGCGGAGATCGCGCAGCGAGGTGTCGAAGGCGGCATCGAGCAGGACCGGTGCGACAAAAAGAGCCAGTGCCAGGTCGGGCTCCAGCGTCCAGGACGGGCTCGACGGCACAAAGGCGATCAGTGCACCCCCGATCGCGAGAAAGGTCGGATAGGGGACCTTGATCCGCCGCGCCAGCGCCGATAATCCAACGGCGCCGAGCAGAAGCACGATGATCCATTCGAATGTCGACACGTTGATCCCCGAAACCGATTTGAGCGGCGCCCCAAGCTAGCACCAATCCGGCCGTATGATTGATAGTGCAGCCCCAAGGCAAGACCTCAACCCGGACCTTAACTCAAGACTTTCCGACTGTGACAAGCATGCGTTTTCTCATTCAATGGGCCGGAGCCGCGGTGCTCTTCGCGCTCTCGTTCGTCGTGGCTCATGCCGCGACCGGCGGCGAACCGGCCGCGGTCCCGCAGGTCGACATCGCGCCGTGCCTCGCGGCCGCCGCAGCCGACGATATCGACAAGGCCGTCACGGCCTGCGCCGCCGTGATCGACAACGAGAAGACGGCGAAGGCCGACCTGATCAAGGCGCTGATCGCGCGCGGCGCGCTGTTTGCCCGGCATGATCAGGTCGACCGCGCAATCGCTGACGACAGCCGCGCCCTGGAGCTCGATTCCGGTCTCGCCGATATCTTCAACGCGCGGGGCGAGCTCTGGCTGAGGAAGGGTGACAAGCCCAAGGCGGTGCAGGATTTCGGCGCGGCATTGAAGATCGATCCGAACCACGAGAAGGCCAAGGTCAACCACAAGGCGATGGCGCGCGAGATCGAGCGGATCGGCGCGCAGATGGCGGTCGCGGGCAAGCCCAGCTTCATTTGCAAGGGTGCGCGCCGTCCCGTCGAGAAGGCGATCTGCGCCAACCGCGAGCTCGCTGATCTCGACCGTGAGGTCTTTGCCGCCAACGCGCGCGTGTTGCGCGAAGCCCGCAATGCAGGCGAAGCGAAGGCGCTTCAGCGCGAGCAGGACGATTTCATCGCCCGCCGCAACGCCGGGTTCGGCCGGCCGGGGTACGATTTGAAGAAGGCAATGCAGAAGCGGCTGCAGCGGCTCAACGGGGTGGACGGGTATTGAAGCTTTAGGACCTCCGCAACCTCAAGCCCGGGCATGACGACTTCTCGTGAGAAGGGCGCTGGTGCGCCCCTGACTGGCTCAATTTTGAACCCATCGCGTCCCCGCCGCGACAATGGTGAAAGCCTGATGTCCCGGAGCCCTATGCCATGTGCGGCACGCATCCTTCCGCGCAAATGCTCTCGTTTGCAAAAATCTCGTTTCGCTCGCTCCTGCTCACCGCGGCAATGAGCGTCGTCCTCGTCGCCCCCGCCTCGGCCGGCGTCGATTGCGTGATGGGGAGCAAGGCCGCTCCGGCTGAGCTGATCCCGGCCTGCAGCGCCACCATTGACCAGACCTCAATTCCATCCTCCGATCGCGCCGCGGCGTTGCTGGTGCGCGCCGACGCCAATGCGCGGACCTCGGGCGGCCTCACGCAGGCGCTGCGAGATATCGATCGCGCCATTGCGCTCGATGGCAAGAACGCAAAAGCCTGGCGCCTGCGCGGCGATCTCCTCCGCGAGGCCGGCGGCGATCTCAACCGCGCCGCGGCGGACCTCAGCAAGGCCATCGAGCTCGATCCGCAGGATTCCGAGTCTTACGAGCTGCGCGGCGTGGTCTACACCAACCAGCGCCGGCTCGACCGCGCGCTTGCCGATTACGACCAGGCGATCAAGCTGAAGCCTGACAATGCACAGGCCTGGTCCGACCGCGGCGTGGCCTATTATCTCGGCGGCGACAACGAGAAGGCGATCCGCGATCTCAGCGAGGCGTTGCGCCTCGATCCGAACCGGCCGCGCAGCTACACCAATCGTGGCGCCGCCTACAAGAAGCTCGGCCAGCTCGACAAGGCGGTTGCCGACGACGGCGAGGCGATCAGGCTCGATCCGAAGGTGCCCGAATATTACGACAATCGCGGGCTGTCGCTGGCCGCGATGGGCGAGTACGACAAGGCGATTGCCGATTACGATCAGGCGCTGCGGCTGGCGCCGCGGCCGAATTTCTTCACAAACCGCGGCGATTCCTACCACCTCAAGGGCGAGCTTGGCGCGGCGCTGAGCGATTACGAGGCCGCGCTGAAACTCGATCCGAATTTCGCGCAGACCTACAATAACCGCGCCGTGCTCTACAAGAAGATGGGCGAACGCAGGAAGGCGCTGGCCGACTACGAGACCGCGCTGCGGCTCGATCCCGGCAATGACAACGCCGCCGCCGGACGCCGCGCCATGATCGCGGAGATCGCGAAATTCGGCGGCGAGCCGCTGCGGCCGCTCGCTGCGAATTCCGGCAATGGCCCGTCGTTCGATTGTGCCACTGCGAAGCGCGAGGTCGAGAAGGTGATCTGTGCCGATCCGCAACTGGGTGTGATCGACCGCCAGATCGCCGAGACCTACGAGCGCGTGCTGAAATCGGCCGGGTCCCGCTCGGCCGGCGAGCTCCGTCGCACCCAACGCGACTTCCTCGCCACCCGCAATACGAGCTTCGGCCGCCCGGGCTATGATCTCAGGAAGGTCATGCAGGACCGGCTGCAGCGGCTCAATGCGATGGATAGCTGAGCACTGTTCTTTTCAGCTTGAACCGCGGCCCGTTCCCGGGAAAATACCCCTCAAACATGGCCGGTACTTGATCCCTGTCATGGCGGGACGTTTGTCCTTCCACAAGGTCAAGGCCAGGCGAATAAAGGGAACGGGAGCGCGGGAATGAACGTCCGAGGAAACGTCGACGGAAAGAGCCTCTATCACGAGGTTTATGCGCGCTCGCTGGCCGAACCTGAGGGCTTTTGGGCCGAGGCGGCTAAGGAAATCGACTGGATCGAGCCGCCGAAAAAGCTCTTCGATCCCTCGCAGGGCGTCTACGGCCGCTGGTTCAGCGGTGGTGTCGTCAACACCTGCTACAACGCGCTCGACCGCCACGTCGAACGCGGCCGCGCCGACCAGATCGCGCTGATCCACGATTCGCCGCTGGCAAATAGCGTCACCAAATTCACCTACGCCGAACTGCTGGCCGAAGTGCAGGCCCTCGCCGCCATCATGCAGGATTTTGGCGTCGCCAAGGGCGATCGCGTCATCCTTTATATGCCGATGGTACCGGAGGCCGTCGTCGCGATGCTCGCCTGCGCGCGCATTGGCGCGGTGCACTCCGTGGTGTTCGGCGGCTTTGCCGCGAAAGAGCTCGCCACCCGCATCGACGATGCCCAACCAAAGTTGATCCTGTCGGCGAGCTGCGGCATCGAGCCCGGCCGGATCGTGCAGTACAAGCCGCTGCTCGACGAGGCGATCAGGCTTGCGGGCGCAAAGCCGAAGGCCTGCATCGTGCTGCAACGTCCGCAGCTCGTCTGCGCCCTCACGCCCGGTCGCGACTATGATTGGGCGGGCCTGCGCCGCAAGGCGATGAACGACGGCAAGCAGGCGCCTTGCGTGCCCGTCGCCGCTACCGATCCGCTCTACATTCTCTATACGTCGGGCACGACCGGCATTCCCAAGGGCGTCGTGCGCGACAATGGCGGCCATCTCGTCGCGTTGAAATGGTCCATGTTCAACCTTTATGGCGTCAAGCCGGGTGAGGTCTGGTGGTGCGGCTCCGACATCGGCTGGGTGGTCGGCCACAGCTACATCGTCTACGGCCCGCTGCTGCACGGCGCGACCTCGATCATGTATGAGGGCAAGCCGGTCGGCACGCCCGATGCCGGCGCATTCTGGCGCGTGATCAGCGAGCACAAAGCTGTCGCCTTCTTCACTGCGCCGACCGCATTCCGCGCGATCCGGAAAGAAGATCCGGAAGGAAAATTCATCCGGCAATACGACCTCTCGACCTTCCGTACGCTGTTCCTGGCTGGCGAGCGCGCCGATCCGCCAACGGTGGAATGGGCGGAGCAGCAGTTGAAAGTGCCTGTGATCGACCATTGGTGGCAGACCGAAACCGGCTGGTGCATCGCCGGCAATCCGGTCGGCTTAGGCCAGCTGCCGGTGAAGCACGGCTCGCCGACGGTGCCGATGCCGGGCTATCAGGTCGACGTGGTCGACGAAGCGGCAAAGCCGGTCGGCCCGAACACCATGGGCTCGATCGTCATCAAGCTGCCGATGCCGCCGGGCTGCCTGCCGACGCTCTGGAATCAGGACGAACGTTTCAAGGAAGCCTATCTCACCGAATTCCCCGGCTACTACAAAACGTCGGATGCCGGCTATAAGGACGAAGATGGCTATATCTTCGTCATGGGCCGCACCGACGACATCATCAACGTCGCCGGCCATCGGCTCTCCACCGGCGGCATGGAAGAGATCCTGGCTTCGCATCCCGATGTCGCCGAATGCGCCGTGCTCGGCGTCAAGGACGCGATCAAGGGCGAGGTACCCTGCGGCTTCCTGGTGCTCAAGGCGGGCGTGAAGCGGGCCCCCGCCGAGATCGAGAAGGAGATCGTCGCGCTGGTGCGCGACAAGCTCGGTCCCGTTGCCGCGTTCAAGCTCGCCATCACCGTCGGCCGCCTGCCCAAGACGCGATCCGGAAAGATCTTGCGCGGCACCATCAAGAAGATCGCAGATGGTGAAGCCTGGACCATGCCGGCGACGATCGAGGACCCCAAGGTGCTGGACGAGATCGGCGATGCGCTGAAGGGGCGGGTGTGAGGTTTGCAATGGGGCTTGAATAGGCCGCATTTTTCCGCTCAATCCTCATCCTGAGGAGCGCGCTTGCGCGCGTCTCGAAGGATGAAAGGCCCCGCTGCTGCAGCTTGGCCTGCATGGTTCGAGACGCCCGCTGCGCGGGCTCCTCACCCTGAGGATGAAGGGCCTGCCATGAATTCGAAGCCGTTTCTAGCGATTGCATTTGCGGGCCTCATTCTCTCCGCCTGCTCCGCGCGCTACCAGACGCCGGTGGCCATGGGCGGCGACGATGACGACGCGGTCTGCCAGAGCCGCGGCTATGCGGCCGGCTCGCCCGAATACGTAGCCTGCCGCAAGGACCGCGACGTCCAGCGCAGTTCCGCGACCACCCGCGCCGACCGCCGCCAGCGCGACCTCGGCGAATACATGCTGAACCATCCGGACCGGCCGTAGAGGCTGCTTTCCACTTATCCGTCATTGCGAGCGCAGCGAAGCAATCCAGGATCTCTCCGTCGAGACAATCTGGATTACTTTTCGCTGCGTTCGCAATGACGCGGTTGCTGAAGCTTCTTGCGTCACACAAAAAAAAGCGGCGGGTTTCCCCGCCGCGCTTGCATTCGATGACGACTGAAGGCGAAGGATTACTCCTCCTCCTGGTCCTGCTTCTTGCCGCCGAGCGTCTTCAGCTTGGCGAACACGGCATCGACGTTGAGATCGTCGCTGGACCTCTCCGCGGGTTCGTACTCGTCCTTCTTGGTGGTTTCGGAGGCCGGCAGCAGGGTGGCGCCGCCATAGGCCGCGTCGATCGGCTTTTCCTTGGCCGCGCGCGCGACCTCGAAATCGAGTTCGATCTGCGAGCAGAGGCCGAGGGTGACGGGATCAATCGGCGTCAGCTGGGAGGTGTTCCAGTGGGTGCGATCACGGACGCTGGCGATCGTGCTCTTGGTCGTGCCGACCAGGCGCATGATCTGGGCGTCCTTGAGCTCGGCATGGTTGCGCAGCAGCCAGAGGATGGCGCTCGGGCGTTCGTGGCGGCGCGAGACCGGGGTGTAGCGCGGGCCCTTGCGCTTGGGCTGCGGCGGCAGCACCACCTTGCTCTCCTGGAGGCGGAGCCGGTAGTCCGGGTTGTTCTCGCCCTTCTCGATCTCCTCGCGGGTCAGCTGGCCGTTGGAGAGGGGATCCATGCCCTTGATGCCCTGGGCGGCGTCGCCGTCGGCGATCGCGCGCACCTCGAGGGGGTGCATTTTGGTGAAATCGGCGACCTGATCGAAGGTCAGCGCGGTGTTGTCGAGCAGCCAGACGGCGGTCGCCTTGGGCATCAGAGGTGCGTTGCTCATGGCAAATCTCCTTTGTGCTTCGCCCACCCCTTTGGAGGCGAAACCGGTGGTCATCAGCGATGACTGGGAATTCGCGCTATATAAGCCCGGAGGGGGTAGCCACGCAATGGTTCTGCTATAGATAGTGCCTTGACAGCGCCCGAAAGGGGGCCCAATTCCCTCTGAAGTCGCTGTAAGACCGCACCCAAGCCCTATTCATTCATCGACCGCTTCCCGCCCCTCTGGCGAGGTGATTCGGTCCCGAGATCGCTCAATGTCAGCCAAACCAGACCTCAAGATCGTGCTTTGTTCTCCCCGTGGCTTCTGCGCCGGGGTGGTCCGGGCGATCGACACCGTGGAACGGGCGCTCGATAAATACGGTGCCCCCGTCTATGTTCGCCATGAGATTGTGCACAATAAATACGTCGTCGATGGGTTGAAGAAGAAGGGCGCGATCTTCGTCGAGGAACTCGCCGAGATCCCGGAAAACACCACCGCGCCGGTGGTGTTCTCGGCCCATGGCGTGCCGAAATCGGTTCCAGCCGACGCCACGTCCCGAAATTTGTTCTCGCTGGATGCGACCTGCCCGCTGGTCACCAAGGTGCACCGCGAGGCCGCAATCCATTTCAAGCGCGGCCGCGAGATCTTCCTGATCGGCCATTCCCATCATCCGGAGGTGGTGGGCACGCTCGGCCAGCTCCCGACCGGCGCCGTGACCCTGATCGAGACCGCCGAGGACGCGAAGACCATCGCCCCGAAGGACCCGAACAACCTCGCCTTCGTGACCCAGACCACGCTGTCGATCGACGACACCGCGGAGATCGTGGCGCTGCTGAAGGAGCGCTTCCCGAACATCAACGGGCCGCACAAGGAAGACATCTGCTACGCCACCACCAACCGCCAGCTCGCGGTGAAGAAGGTGGCGCCGGTGGTGGATGCCCTGATCGTGGTCGGCGCGCCGAACTCGTCGAACTCGCAGCGCCTGCGTGAGGTCGCCGAGCGCGAGGGCTGCCCGATCGCCGTGCTGGCGCAGCGCGCGACCGAAATCGACTGGAAGCGGTTCGAGAACATCACCAGCCTCGGCATCACCGCGGGCGCCTCGGCACCGGAAGTGATCGTCGAGGAGATCATGGACGCGTTCGCCGAGCGCTTCACGCTGCATGTGGAGACGGTCTCGGCCGCGGAAGAAAACGAATTCTTCCCGCTGCCGCGTCAGGTGCGCCCCGAAGCCGCCGCCGAGTAGACCTTCATGGCGGTCTACACCGACGTTGCCGCCGACGAGCTTGCGGACTTCCTCAACCAATACGATCTCGGCGAGTTGCTCTCCTACAAGGGCATCGCCGAGGGCGTCGAAAATTCCAACTTCCTGCTGCATACGACCAAGGGGTCGTTCATCCTCACGCTCTATGAGAAGCGCGTGGCGAAGAACGATCTGCCGTTCTTCCTCGCGCTGATGACGCATCTGGCCGAGCACGGCGTCAACTGCCCGCTGCCGGTGAAGGGAACGGACGGCGAGGCGTTGCGCGAGCTGTCGGGCCGGCCCGCCGCCATCATCACCTTTCTCGAAGGCGTCTGGCCGCGCAAGCCGAGCGCGGCCCATTGCGCCGGCGTCGGCGAGGGGCTCGCCAGGATGCATCTGGCAGGTGCGAATTTCGCGATCAGGCGTGCGAACGCGCTGTCGGTCCCGGGCTGGCGGCCGCTGTTCGATGCCGCGTCACAGCGGGCCGACGAGGTGCAGCCCGGCCTGCGCGCGTTCCTGGGCCACGAGCTCGACTACCTCGAGAGTGGCGTCTGGCCGACGCAGCTGCCCGAAGGCGTGATCCACGCCGACCTCTTCAACGACAACGTCTTCTTTCTCGGAGACAAGCTCTCGGGGATCATCGACTTCACCTTCGCCTGCAATGACTGGCTCGTCTATGACGTCGCGATCTGCCTCAACGCCTGGTGCTTCGAGCCGGATCATTCCTTCAACGTCACCAAGGCGCGGGCCTTCCTCAATGCCTATGGCCGCGTGCGAAAGCTGTCCGAGGCGGAAGAGGCAGCGCTGCCGCTGCTCGCGCGCGGAGCTGCGATCCGCTTCCTGCTGACGCGGCTGGTCGACTGGCTCAACGTTCCGCTCGGCGCGCTGGTCAAGCCGAAGGATCCGTTGGAATATGTCCGCAAGCTGCGCTTCCACCAGAGCGTTTCCAGCGTGCGCGACTACGGGCTGATGCCGTCGGGGCTGATGGCGTGAGCGAGCTTCCGATTGTCACGATCTACACCGACGGCGCCTGCTCGGGAAATCCGGGGCCCGGCGGCTGGGGCGCGATCCTGAAGTTCGGCGACAAGGAAAAAGAACTGAACGGTGGTGAGCGCCACACCACCAACAACCAGATGGAATTGATGGCGGCGATCTCCGCGTTGGAAGCGCTGAAGAAGCCGTGCACCGTCGATCTCTATACCGACAGCCAATATGTCCGTCAGGGCATCACCGGCTGGATCCACGGCTGGAAGCGCAACGGCTGGCGCACCGCCGACAAGAAGCCGGTGAAGAATGTCGAGCTATGGCAGCGCCTCGATGCCGCGCTGAAGGCTCATGACGTGCGCTGGCACTGGGTCAAGGGCCACGCAGGGCATCCCGAGAACGAACGCGCCGATCAGCTCGCGCGCGACGGGATCGTGAAGGCGCGGTTGCAGGCGCGGGTGGCGGAGTAGCGCGCGGTCGGCGCTCCAGTCTCAACTGTCATCGTCCGCGAAGGCGGGCGATCCAGTACGCCGCGGCCTCTCGATTTAACAACAACTGTTTCTGGAATACTGGATGCCCCGCTTTCGCGGGGCATCCAGTGTCGTTTGTGGCTGAAAGCGATGGCCGCTTACAGCTGCCCGAGCAGAGTATCGCCGCCGGACACCTCGACCTTGCCAGGCATCGCCTCGAGGTTCAGCTTCTTGACCACGCCGTCCTCGACCAGCATCGAATAGCGCTTGGAGCGGATGCCGAGACCGTTGCCGGAGGCGTCGAGCTCCATGCCGATCGCCTTGGCGAAGTCGGCATTGCCGTCGGCCAGGAAGATGGCCTCGTCGCGCTGGTCCGTGTCGCGCTTCCACGCGTTCATGACGAAGGCGTCGTTGACGGAGACGATGGCGATGGTGTCGACGCCCTTGTCCTTCAGGGCGTAGGCGTTGAGGAAGATGCTCGGCAGATGCATCTTGTGGCAGGTGCCGGTATAGGCGCCGGGCACCGCGAACAGCGCCACTTTCTTGCCTTTGAAGATATCGTCGGTGGTCTTCACCTGCGGGCCTTCCGCCGTCATCACGCGGAATTTCGCCTCGGGCAGCTTGTCGCCAGTCTGGATCGCCATCGTCAGTCTCCCTGAAAATCGGTCCCGCTTTTTAGACCGTGCGGCGGGCCTGCACAATATTGCCGGCACGGATAGTGACCCGGAGGCGGTGAGGGCGGGACCTTCACCTTTATGTCATCAGCCGGCGAACCCGCCGCCGTCGAGGAAGGCCTGCTCGTCCGGCGTGGTGTCGCGGCCGAGCAGACGGTTGCGGTGGGGGAAGCGGCCAAACCGCCGGATGATATCCGCGTGCTCCCGCGCGTATTTCAGGTTTTCGGCATTGTCGGTGTTTTGAAACAGCGCGACGCAGTGCAATTGATCGGGCAGGTACTCGGAATGCATGAAGGGCAAATAGAGGAATTCGAGCAGGACCGGGTCCATCCTTTGATCTGCACCCCGCGCAATGGCGCGGCGGGCGACGTCGCGCGCCAAAGCGTCGCTGGCAAAGGCCTGCGACGTGCCGCGAAACATGTTGCGCGGAAACTGGTCGAGCACGATGACGAGCGCGAGTGCGCCCTCGTCGGTCGCCTCCCATGACAAGAGCTCGCCGGCGACCGCCTTCTGCCACAGCGCGAGAAAGCGGCGCCTGACCTCAACGTCGAATGCGTCATTGCGCTCGTACCAGGCATCGCGGCCGGCCTCGCGCCAGAAGGCGAGGACGCCGGCCGGACTGATGTTGCTGTCGTCGGTCATGAACGAAAGAGGCGCTTACGCCGCTTCCGCCTTCTTCTCGTCGCGCAGCTGCCGGCGCAGGATCTTGCCGACGTTAGTCTTCGGCAGGTCGGTACGGAATTCGATGTGCTTGGGCACCTTGTAGCCGGTCAGCTGCTCCTGGCAGAACTTGACCAAGGCCTCCGCCGTGAGGTTCGGGTCCTTCTTGACCACGAACGCCTTCACCGCCTCTCCCGACTTGGAATCGGGAATGCCGATGACGGCGCATTCGAGCACCCCGGGGTTGCTCGCGATCACTTCCTCGATCTCGTTCGGATAGACGTTGAAGCCGGAGACCAGGATCATGTCCTTCTTGCGGTCGACGATCTTGGTGTAGCCCCTCTCGTCCATGATGCCGATGTCGCCGGTGCGGAAATAGCCGTCCGCAGTCATCACCTTGGCGGTCTCCTCCGGCCTGTTCCAGTAGCCCGACATCACCTGCGGGCCTTTGGCGCAGATCTCGCCGGGCTGGCCGAGCGGCATCTCGTTGCCGTCGTCGTCGCGGATCGAGATCCAGGTCGAGGGCACGGGGATGCCGATGGTGCCATTGAACTCGGGATCGGTCGTGGTGTTGCAGGTCAGCGTCGGAGATGTCTCCGACAGGCCGTAGCCTTCGGCGATGGAGCAGCCCGTGATCGCCTTCCACTGCTCGGCGACCGGACGCTGCACCGCCATGCCGCCACCGTTCGAGATCTTCAGCTTGGAGAAGTCGAGCTTCTTGAAGTCGGGATGGTGCATCAGGCCGTTGTAGAGCGTGTTCACGGCCGGGAAGTTGTTGACCTGGTACTTCGCCAATTCCTTGATGAAGCCCGGGATGTCGCGCGGATTGGGGATCAGGAGATTGCAGCCGCCGGCGCGCACCGCGAGCAGGTAGCAGGCCGTCAGCGCGAAGATGTGATAGAGCGGCAGCGCGCAGACGACCATCAGTTGATCGACATGTGGCGGCGCGGCCATCGCTGGCTGCAGCCAGGCGTCGTTCTGCAGGACGTTGGCGACGATGTTGCGATGAAGCAGGGTGGCACCCTTGGACACGCCGGTGGTGCCGCCGGTATATTGCAGGAAGGCGACGTCGCCGGGCGACAGCTTCGGCTTGTTGAAGGCCAGAGAGCGGCCGGCGGAGATCGCGTCGTTGAAGGACACCGCGCCTGGCAGCGACCAGGCCGGCACCATCTTCTTGACGCGGCGAACGACCAGATTGACGATCACGCCCTTGAAGCCGAGCAGGTCGCCCATGCTGCCGACGATGACGTGCTTGACTTGTGTCTTCGCGATCACCTGCTCGACGGTGTGGGCGAAATTCTCCAGCACGATGATGGCTTCGGCGCCGGAATCCTTGAGCTGGTGCTCGAGTTCGCGTGGCGTGTAGAGCGGATTGACATTGACCACGGCGAAACCGGCGCGCAGCACGGCCGCGGTCGCGACCGGATATTGCAGCACGTTCGGCATCATGATCGCGACGCGGGCGCCGCGTTGCAGGCCTCGCCCTTGCAGGTAGGACGCCATCGCCAGCGACATCTGGTCGAGATCGCGATAGCTGATCGACTTGTCCATGCAGATGAACGCCTTGCGGTCGGCGAACTTGGCGAAGCTCTCCTCCAGAAGGTCGACCAGCGATGAATATTGCGTCGGCTCGATATCGGCGGGGACGCCGGGCGGATATTGCTTAAGCCAGATGCGCTCCATGGAAACTCCCCTCATTGACCAGAGCCCGTTGTGTCTCGGGCTTGCCTCATTGCCGTCAGTATCGAGCCTGCCGGAACGGGTGGCAAGCGGTCGAGCCTTAGGACAAACGTCAGGGAGTGGCTACCGGAATCCTCGCAATGGCGCTGCCGCAACTGCGAAGTGCGGCGCGGTCTCGGCTCGCGTCGGCCGTTAACTGTTGTTGGCCGGCTTGGCGGGCTTGGTCGCGGCCTTGGGTTTGGCGGGCTTGGCCGCCTGCTCGCCGCTTGCCGCAGGCTTTGCCGCCGCATCGGGCTTGGCTGCGGCATGCTTGGTACCGGCCGGCTTGGTTGCGGATTTGCCGTCGGCCGGCTTGGCGGCCGCCACCGGCTTGCTGTCGGGCTTTGCCGCCGCCGTCTTGGCATCCTTCGGCTTGTCTGCCGCGTCGGGCTTTTTGGCGACGCGCGACTTCTTGCCACGCGGCTTTGGCGTGGCTTGCTGGTCGGCATCGGCCGCGACCGCCGCGATCAGGGCGGTCCCGGTGCGGGTCGGACCGGTATACACCAGCACGGGCTCGGCCGCCGCCGGGGCCGAGGCCATCAGCTCGGAGGCCTTCATCAGCGGCGGCTGAAGCCCGGCCGTGAAGAAGGTGACCTGAGCTTCGCCGCCCGTGGCCGAGGCGGACCCGGACGTGCCGCCATTGGTCGCGATCAGTGCGTCGTCATCGTCGCTGGCCGGCCGCTTGCGATGGCCGCCGCACATGTCGTCACGCAGGTTCGGCGGCGAGGCGTCGACCGGCACCAGCTTGTCCACGGTGCCGAGCGAGGGCCGGAGCCAGGTGAGATTGTCTTGCGAGAAGCCGCGCTCCAGCAGCTGCGCCGCCTTCACCGCGCGCGCGGTCCCGGAGTTGGCGCCCAGCACGACGGCGATCAGCCGGCGGCCGTTGCGGGTGGCCGATGCGACGAGGTTGTAACCGGAGGCGCAGATGAAGCCGGTCTTGAAACCGTCGGCGCCGGGATAGCGGCCGATCAGCTTGTTGAAATTGCCAGTGACGCGCTTGCCGAAGCGGATTGCCGGAATATGCACGAAATACTCGTACTCGGGCAGGTCGCGCAGGAACGAGCGCGCGAGAATGCCGAGATCCCGTGCGGAGGTGATCTGTCCATCGGCGGGCAGGCCGTTCGGATTGACGTAGCTCGTCTGCGTCATGCCGAGCTTCTGTGCAGTGTCGTTCATCAGCGCCGAGAAGCCGTCGATCGAACCGCCGACGCCTTCGGCGAGCACGACGGCCATGTCGTTCGCCGACTTCACCATCATCATCTTGAGTGCGTTGTCGACGGTAAGCTGCGTTCCTGGGCGGAACCCCATCTTCGAGGGCGACTGCGAGGCTGCGGTCGGCGACACCGTGAGGATGGTGTCGAGTGTGAGCTTGCCGTCCTTGACCGCCTTCAGCGTCACATAGGCGGTCATGATCTTGGTGACGGAAGCCGGATACCAGGGAATGGTCGCGTTTTCCGCCTGCAACACCTTGCCGCTATCGGCCTCGATCAGAAGCAGCGCTTCGGCGCCCGCCGCGCGCGGCGCGAGCAATGCGCCGCAGGCGAGTGTCGCGGCGAACAGGTTGAACAGGGATTGACGAAGCAGCGGGCGAAGAGCGTGCACTATCCGATTCCGGTCCTTGGAGACCCGCCGGTTCCGGTCGGCTCTCGTGATCTGATGTTCGGTTCTGAAATCCAGCGCCGCCGCTTGCGGCGCCGCAAACCTATACCGGCTGGTGCGTCGGGAATAGGGGCATCAGCGGGGTATTCCGCAATGAAATGGGCCGAATTTCGACGATATGATGGGGACTTGCCAAGGCGACTTGCTAAGATGACTTGGCGGCCGTCGCGGCAGCCTCAGCCGCTGTCACGCTGGCCCGTACGTTCTCCTGAACCATGAACTGAGCCCTGGCGAGGTCGGCGAAATGGCCGCCTTTGGCCACGAGTTCATCGAAAGTTCCACTTTCGATCACACGCCCGTTCTCGAACACCAGGATGCGCGTGGCATTGCGGATGGTGGAGAGGCGATGGGCGATCACGAAGGTGGTGCGGCCCTTCATCACTTCGTCGAGAGCGGTATTCACCTTCGCCTCGGTGACGGCGTCGAGTGCGCTGGTCGCCTCGTCCAGGATCAGGATCGGCGGATCCTTCAGCAGTGCACGTGCGATCGACAGCCGCTGGCGCTCACCACCCGACAGCATCCGACCGCGCTCGCCGGCATTGGTCTCGAAGCCGCCGCTGCGCTCGATGAATTCGAGCGCCTGCGCACGCTCCGCCGCCTTGCGCATCTCGGCCTCGGTGGCGTCCGGCTTGCCGACGCGCAAATTCTCCGCGATCGAGCGGTTGAACAGCAGCGCCTCCTGAAAGACCACGCCGATGTTCCGCCGCAGCGATGTCAGCGTCACCCCGCGCACGTCCATGCCGTCGATCCTGATGAAGCCGGACTGTGGATCGAAGGCGCGATGCAGCAGCGCAATCGCCGTCGACTTGCCGGCGCCGGTTGCGCCGACCAGCGCGATGGTCTGGCCGGGAAGCGCGGTGAAGGAGAGGTCCTCGACCGCCGGCCGCTTGCCGTCATAGGAGAAGGTGACGTCGTTGAATTCGACGAGGCCGGAGAGCCGACCCGCATCGATCGCGTCGTGCCGGTCGTGCACCGCAGGCACCGCATCGAGCACGTTGAAGAACTCGCGCAGGCGCGGGGCTTCCATGAACACGTTGTTGATGAAGCTCACGACCTGCTCCAGCTTCTGGATCAGAAGCGTCGCGAAGCTCACGAACATCACGATCTCGCCGACCGAGGTCAGCCCCTGGTCGTGCAGCGCGATGCCGAAAGTGAAGATCGCGAGCACAGTGATCGTGGTGGAGGCGCGCGTGATGACGGTGACGAGGGCCCACCACGACAGCACCGGCATTTGCGCCGCTAGCAACTCGTCGGCAACGGAGCGCAGGCCCTTCACCTCGGAATCGATGCGCACGAAACTCTGCACCAGCGCAACATTGCCAAGGGCGTCGGAAGCGCGCGCGGAGAGCTCGCTGTAGTGCTCCTCCACCTCCATCTGCATGCCGAAAGTTCTGCGCACCACGAAGGTGGTCAGCGCGGTGAAGACGATGCAGAGCACGAACAGCAGGATTGCAAGCCGCCAGTTCAGGTAGAGCGACAGCGGCAGCAGCACCACGACCGAGAGGATCGCGGCAAAATGCTCTCGAAAGAAGCCGACCCATAATCGCCACAGCGCATCTGTGCCGTTCAGCATCACCTTCATCAACCGGCCCGAATGGGTGCCCGAATGGAAGGTCAGCGGCAGCTGCATGATGTGCTCGAAATAGTCCGTCAGGACCGCCTGCCGCTGGCGGTGGGAGAGCCGGTCGGCCTGCAACGCTACGACCGCGCTGCAGGCGATGGTGAACAGCCCGAACGCGACCCATGCAACCAGGAACGGCCAGGCCGAGTTGGAGCCTGCGACCGTCTTGCCCGAGAGCACATCGACGATCCGGCCGAACAGCACCGGTTCGGCGAATTGCGAGCCCGCAAGCAGGAGATTGACGACCGCGAGCAGCCAGCCCAGTCGTGCCTCCTTGCCGAGCAGCTCGAGAACGCGGGTGTAAAGGCGGAGAATGGGCATGGGCGGGGAGCTCGGGCGGATCGAACGGAGTGAGCCCATACTCTAATCAGGGATCGGCTGCGAGATATAGCGGAAGCTGTCGGTTTTGCTCAGTTGATCAACCGCCCTGCAACGGGCGGCAAGAACCTGCCGTCGAAGATGTCGCCCGCCGCCGGCCGTTTGCGGAATTTGAAATCCTGCCCGATCTGGTCGATCGCGCGATCCATGCGCGCCGGGTCGATGTCGCCGAGGCCGTTGCGACGGACCTCGTCGGTCAGGATGTTGTCGACGAGGACGGTGCGCAGGCGCTCCAGCTCAAGATCGCGGTCGCCGTCCTCAATGCGGCTCGCGGCCTCGTCCGCCGCACGCGCCGGCTCCTTGACGGTCGCGTTGATGCCGGCGATCAATGCGCGGACGAAGCCCTTCACGGTGTCCGGCTTGGCCGCGGCGAAAACCGGGTTGACCACGACGGCAAAGCCATAGGCCTCGCAACCATAGTCGGCATAGCGAAGCGCGACGAGATCGCCGCCTGGTACGCCGCGGTCGCGCAGGTTCACTGCCGAGAGATAGCTGAAGCCGGCGACGGCATCGACCTGTCCCGCGGAGAGGATCGGCTCGCGCACCGCGGCGCTGATCTTGTGGAATTTCACGTGAGCCGTGTTGATGCCGTTCTGCTGCGCCAGCGCCGGCCACAGCCGCATCGACAGATCGCTATCGGCAACGCCGACGGTCTTGCCGTCCAGGTCGGGCAGGAGGTGGATGCCACGGCTCCTGCGGGCGACGATCGCGTAGGGCGCGCGGTTGAACAGCACGAACACCGCCTTGACCGGTGTCGCATCCTTGTCGCGGAAGCGGATCAGCTCGTTGATGTCGACGAGCGCGAGCTCGCTGTCGCCCTTGGCGACGCGCGCAAGCGCCTCCGGCGATCCGGCGGCGCTGCTAAAGGAGACGTTGAGACGCTCGGCTCCGAAGCTGCCGTCCTTTGCGGCAAGAAAGAACGGCGCCATGCTCGCATCGATCGGGCGGTCGAAGGTGAAGTGGATTGCAATGGAGGGCGCGGCGGTTTCGGCCGCGGTAGCATCGCGCGCAGTCAGCGCCGCAAGAGAAATTGCAGCGGCCAGCAGGCCGCGAAGAGCGATTGTCGCGAATTCGAACATCAGTGGCGCCGGTCCGGTGTTATGATTTGGTGACGCTCGGAGCGCCGGCTGGCGACAAGCTTGTCCGCGTCAATATGAACGGCGGATGAGCGGCGGTTGCGTCACGATCACGCAACCCCGTTCAGCTTGTGTTGGGGTTGGGGAACCCAACATGGGATGCGGGTGTTTGAGAGACACGAGCCTGTCATCAGGCACCATTCGAGGTCCCAAGGAGGGTCCAGGACATGTTTGACAGATTTTCAGGATTTGCCGGCCGTAAGGCCGTTCTCGCTACCGCCGCGGTGCTGGCGCTGACCGCAATGACCCCGACCGCTTCGTACGCGGGCGGCCGTCATTGGCATGGTGGCGGCGGCGGTGCGGCCTTTGCCGGCGCGGCCATTGCCGGTGCTATCGGCACCGGCCTCGCAATCGCCGCGACCCGTGACGCCTACGCCTATGATGCTCCTGCCTATTACGGCGGCGGCCCGGTCTACTACGACGACGGTCCGGTCTATTACGGCGGCGACTCGTATATCGGTCCGCGCCCGTATCACCGTTGCGGCGGCCCGTACCAGTCCGCGCAGGGCGGCCAAGGCAACCTTTCGACTTGCTACTAGCTTTGGCTAGCAAATGTTGGCCGGCCGTCGCGCTCGCTGCGACGGCCGGCTTTTTTGCTTTTGCTGCCGTGCGTTAACGTCCCCGCCACGGGTTTAGAGTAGCTTCGCGTACATGAGTGATTCGCTCGAGCGGCTATATCTGGCTGTGCTCGCGGCCAGGGACCTTGATCCGGCAACATCGCGCACCGCGCGGCTGTTTCAGCGCGGCCCGTCAAAAATGGCGAAGAAGCTGGCTGAAGAGGCTATCGAGGTCGTCATCGACGCGGTCAACGGCGATAGCGAAGCCGTGATCCGGGAAAGCGCCGACCTGCTCTACAATCTGACCGTGCTCTGGGCCTCGGCCGGCGTGCGCCCTGAGGACGTCTGGCGCGAGATGACGCGGCGTGAAGACATGCTCGGCATCGCCGAGAAGCTGCCGAAGTCGGCGATGAAACTGCCCAAAGGTGCGTCACCGCGTGTCGCCGCCAGGCGGCCAATCGTCGCGCTCGAAGGCCGTACCGCGCGCAAGCGCCACTAGTATTGGCACGAATCGGTCCCATCTCGGCATGGACAAATCCGTCCCATGGTGCTTCATCGCGGCGCCATGCTGAAACGTATCTACGACTGGTGCATCGACGCCGCTCACAAGCCTTACGCGCTCTGGATCATGGGCGCCGTGGCTTTCGCTGAAAGCTCCTTCTTTCCCGTCCCGCCGGACGTGATGCTGATCCCCATGTCACTGGCGCGCCCGCAACGCGCCTGGGTCTATGCGGCGATCTGCACTGCGACGTCGGTGCTGGGTGGCCTGTTGGGCTACGCCATCGGTGCGCTGCTCTTCGACTCGGTCGGCCATTGGCTGATCGAGGTCTATGGCCTCGGCGGCAAGGTCGACGCCTTCCGCGCCTCCTATGCCGAATGGGGCGCCGTGATCATCCTGCTCAAGGGCCTGACACCGATCCCCTATAAGCTCGTGACCATCACGTCCGGCTTTGCCGGCTACAATATCGGGCTCTTCATCCTGTGCTCGATCGTGGCGCGTGGCGGGCGCTTCTTTATCGTGGCGATTCTGCTCAACCGCTACGGCGATTGGATCCGGGTCAAGATCGAGAAGCATCTCGGATTGGTGGTGGCAATCGGCGCCGCGGTGCTCGTGCTCGGCTTTGTCGTCGCAGTCAAATTGATCTAACCCCGAAGGCGCTTTGCCGCTGCGTCTCGTTCGGCTACGGTTGCCGTCATGATGCTTCGATCCGGCAATCCGGTCCTGCGACTGGGCAGGCTGATATTTTCGGCGCTTTCGGTCCTGCTCCTTGCCGGCGGTACCGGATGGCCGCAATCCGCACCGCCGGCGCTCGGCTTGCAGGAGCAAGGACCGCAGGCCGCACCGGCGCCCTCGACAGCCCCTCCGTCGCCGCCGGTGCATGAGGAAAATCCCGGGCTGATCAACGAAATGGGCAAGCTGTTCGACAAGCTGCCCTCGATCCTGCCGCCGATCAAAAGCCCGAGCGAGACCATGAACGATTTGTCGCGCCTGGCGAAGCCGTCGACCATGGTGTCGGGGCGCGTGGCCTGTCCGGCCTCGTCGAACGGCGCGCCCGACTGCAAGCTCGCCGCCGACAAACTCTGCCAGAGCAAGGGCTACACGGAAGGCAAGAGCCTGAATGCCGACTCCGCGGAAAAGTGCTCGGCCAAGGTTCTGATTCCGGGCAGGCAACGCAAACCGGATGACTGCCGCACCGATACCTTCGTCACCAGCGCGCTGTGCCAGAAC
Organism: Bradyrhizobium sp. 134; assembly: GCF_023074155.1. Taxonomy (NCBI): domain Bacteria; kingdom Pseudomonadati; phylum Pseudomonadota; class Alphaproteobacteria; order Hyphomicrobiales; family Nitrobacteraceae; genus Bradyrhizobium; species Bradyrhizobium sp. 134. Next base: position 118,937 of record NZ_JADPKX010000016.1, read on the forward strand.
TGAGGACGTCGCGCGAGCAAGCAAGGAGCGCCCATGAGTCGCACGGAGCAGGACTTCCTCGGACAGCGTGAGATCGCCGACGACATCTATTACGGCGTCCAGACCATCCGCGGGAAGGAGAACTTCCACATCACCGGCATTCCGATGAACCAGGAGCCTTACTTCGTAAAGGCGCTTGGTTACGTCAAGAAGGCCGCCGCCATGGCCAACCGCGATCTCGGGGCGGTGGACACCAAAGTCGCGGAAGCCATTATCGTGGGCTGCGACCGCGTCATTGCCGGCGATATGATGGACCAGTTCGTCACCGACTTCATCCAGGGCGGGGCCGGCACCTCCACCAACATGAACGCCAACGAGGTGATCGCCAATCTCGCGCTGGAATCGCTCGGCTTTGCCAAGGGCGATTACCAGCACGTCAGCCCCAACGATCACGTCAATTACGGCCAGTCGACCAACGACACCTATCCGACGGCCTTTCGGCTGGCGCTGATCCTGCGGCTCGAGAGCTACATGACGGCGCTGCGTCAACTCCAGGAGGCGTTCTTCGCCAAGGGCAGGGAGTTCGATCGCGTGCTGAAGATGGGCCGCACCCATCTACAGGACGCGGTGCCGATGTCACTCGGCGCCGAATTCCGCGGTTGGGGCACCACCATGGGCGAGGAGGTCGATCGAATCTCCGAGGCCCGCGCGCTGCTGCGCGAGATCAATCTCGGCGCGACCGCGATCGGCACCTCCGTCACCGCTGCGCAGGGCTATCCCAAGCTCGCGGTCCGGCATCTGAGCGCGCTCACCGGCGTCGACTTCATCCTTGCAGGCGACCTCGTCGAGGCGACGTCGGATACCGGCGCCTATGTGCAGCTCTCCGGCGTCCTCAAGCGCACCGCGAGCAAGCTGACCAAGATCTGCAACGACATCCGCCTGCTCGCCTCGGGCCCGCGTGCCGGCTTCAACGAGATCAACCTGCCGCAGCTTCAGCCGGGCTCCTCGATCATGCCGGGCAAGGTCAATCCTGTCATCCCCGAGGTCGTCAACCAGACCAGCTTCCTCGTGATCGGGCTCGACACCACCGTGACGCTCGCGGCGTCCGCGGGTCAGCTCCAGCTCAATGTGATGGAGCCGGTGATCTCGTTCGCGCTGTTCTTCTCCATCCGCACCATGGAGCGCGCGGTCAACAGCCTGCGCGAGAATTGCGTCGTGGGCATCACTGCCAACGAGGAGCATACCCGCAACATGGTGCTGAACTCGTTGGGTATCGTTACGGTGCTGAAGCCGCTGCTCGGCTACAAGCAATGCGCCGAGATCGCGCGCGAGGGCTACAAGAGCGGCAAGTCACTGCACCAGATCGTCGTGGTCGAGCGTAAGCTGCTGACGCAGGAGAAATGGGACGAGATGTTCTCGTTCGAGCGGCTGATCAATCCGGACCTGATTGCGTGATGGCGTCGTCCCGCGCTGAATTCCGCGGCTTGGAATTGCGGTAACGCCGTCCTCCACGGCACCAAAACGCACTACTTGACAGTGGAAAGATTGCCTTGTTGGTATGGCTCCCAGCTTCGATTTGACGCCAACAGAGGATCGTCTCGCAATGTCCATGCCTGCCTTGTTCAAGGGACGCCTGTCGATCCCGGTGATCGGTTCGCCGCTCTTCATCATCTCGGTGCCCGATCTCGTGATCGCGCAGTGCAAGGCGGGCGTGGTCGGCTCGTTTCCGTCGCTGAACGCACGGCCGCCGGAGCTGCTTGACGAGTGGCTGGCGCGCATCACCGAAGAGCTCGCGGCGTATGACCGCGCGCATCCCGACAAGCCGTCGGCGCCGTTTGCGGTCAACCAGATCGTGCACAAGTCGAACAACCGGCTCGACCATGACATGCAGCTCTGCGCCAAGTACAAGGTGCCGATGATCATCTCGTCGCTGGGCGCGCGCGAGGAGCTCAATCAGGCCGTGCACGGCTGGGGCGGCATCGTTTTCCACGACGTGATCAACCAGAAATTTGCGCACAAAGCGATCGAGAAGGGTGCCGACGGCCTGATCCTGGTCGCGGCGGGCGCGGGCGGCCACGCCGGCACGATCTCGCCGTTGGCGTTCGTCGCCGAAACTCGAAAATGGTTCGACGGCCCGATCGCGCTGTCGGGCGCGATCGGCAACGGCAAGGCGATCCGCGCCGCGCGCATTCTCGGCGCCGACTTTGCCTATATCGGCTCGGCCTTCATCGCCACCAAAGAAGCCAATGCGGTCGAGAAGTACAAGGAGATGATCGCGGGCGCGACGGCCGATGACATCGTCTATTCCAACCTCTTCACCGGCGTGCACGGTAACTATCTGAAGCCGTCGATTCTTGCCGCCGGTATGGATCCGGAAAACCTGCCGACGTCCGATCCTTCCAAGATGAACTTCGGCACCGACGCCTCCGGCGAACGTGCCAAGCCAAAAGCCTGGAAGGAAATCTGGGGTTCGGGCCAGGGCGTCGGCAGCATCGACGGCATCGTGCCTGCCGCCGAAATGATCGCGCGCTTCAAGAGGGAATACGACGAGGCGGTCGATCCGCCGTTGTGATCTTAGTCGTCCCGGCTAGTGCGCAATTGCGCACTAGGGGCCGGGACGACACTTTTTGCTGAACTCCGCACATGCATCACGGAGAACCGATGACCCCCATCTACCGCGTCGACGGCGACAGCGTCGTCACCAGCCCGGATGCTGCGGGCCCGTGGGACCGGCGTATGCAGCACGGTTCAGCGCCGGCCGCGCTGGTGACGTGGGCGGCGGAGCGCATTCCAACGCCTGTCGCGATGGACATCGCGCGGGTCACCATCGACCTGATGCGCCCGGTGCCGGTGGCGCCGCTCACGATCGCGACCGAGATCTTGCGCGAGGGCCGCAAGATTCAGCTCTGCGGGGTCAAGCTGTTCGCCGACGGCGTACAGGTGGTCGCCGCCACCGTGCTCAAGATCAAGCGCCAGCCGCTGACGCTGCCCGAGGACGTCAAGGCGCTGCCGGTTACGCTGCCGTCCCCGGAGGACTCGCTGCTCGAGGACGGTCATGCCGCCACCAGTCCGTTCGTGCGATCGGTGTCGATGCGTGCCGCGCGCGGCCGCTTCGGCCAGGCCGGCGCCGGTGCGATCTGGTTTCGCGTCGACCATCCCCTGATCGCAGGCGAACCGCTCTCGCAGGCGATGCGCGCCGTGGTCGCGGCCGATTTTTCCAACGGCACCGCCTCGTCGCTCGATTTCCGCGCCTGGACCTATATCAACGCCGACCTCACCGTGAGCTTTTCGCGCCAGCCGATCGGCGAATGGATCCTGCTCGACGGCGATTCCTGGATCGGTCCCGATGGTGCTGGGCTTGCGATGTCGCGGCTCGCCGACCGGCAGGGCTATTTCGGCCGCGCCGTGCAAAGCCTTGTGATCGAGAAGCGGTAAGGGGCGGCGTGGCGTCCCGGGCAGGAGCTACCCCACCATCCGGTCCCGCCCGCTCCAGAATTCCGCGCGCAGCATCTTCTTGTCAACCTTGCCGACGCCGGTCATCGGCAATTGCCTGACGAACTGGATCTGCTTCGGCGCATGGGCCGAGCCTTTTCGCGTCTTCACCAGATTGATCAGTTCATCGGCGTCAGGTTTTGCGCCTTCGCGCAGGACGACGACAGCCGTGACGGCTTCGCCCCATTTCTCGTCGGGGATGCCCACGACCGCCACCATGGCCACGTCCGCATGCTGCGACAGCACGTCCTCGACCTCGCGCGGAAAGATGTTGAAGCCGCCGGAGACGATCATGTCCTTCTTGCGGTCGAGGATGAACATGTAGCCGCGATCGTCCTTGCGAGCGATGTCGCCGGTGTGCACCCAGCCGTTCTTCAGCGTCTCGGCGGTGATGTCCGGCCGCTTCCAGTACTCCGCCATGACGTGTGGAGCGCGCACGCAGATTTCGCCGGCTTCGCCCGTCTTCACTTCCTGGTCGTTGTCGTCGAGGATCTTGACCTCGCACGCCGCGATCGGGAAACCGCATGACAGGAACAGCTCCGGCCTGTTGGGATCGTGATCCGCCTTGCGCAGCACCGAGATTGGATAGCATTCGGTCTGGCCGTAGAGCTGCGAGAACACCGGCCCGATCCGCTCGATGCCCTCGATCAGCCGGCTCGGTGACATCGCGGAGGCGCCATAGAGCACGAGCTCAAGCGAGGAGAAGTCGGTTTTGTCGAGCGCGGGATGATCGAGCAGCACGTAGATCATGGTCGGCACGAACAGCGTGAAGTTGATGCGCTCGCGTGCGATCGTCGCCAGTACCGCCTCGGGATCAAAACCCTTCAGCATGTGCACGGTGCCGCCCCGCATCAAGGTCGGCAGCACTTTCGTGCCGGCGACATGGCTGATCGGTGCCACCGCGAGGTAGCGCGCGCCATCGGGGATCTCGAAGTCGGCAAGGATCGCGGCCGCGGCTCCGGCATTTTCGCGGTGGTAGCGCAACGCGCCCTTGGATTTGCCGGTCGTGCCACCGGTGTAATTCAGGGTGGAGAGATCGTCGGGGCCGGCGAGGCAATGCGCGCTGGCATGGCCTTCGATCTCGATCGCCTGCAAGAGGTCGACGCCATAGTCGGCCGGTCCCATGGTGAAGACCGCCTTGAGCCAGCCCGCCTGGGCGGCGAGCTCGCCGCCGCGATCGCGGAAGGCGGCCGCATCGACCACCAGCACCTCGGCCTCGGAATCCTCGAGCTGGAACAACTGGTCTCCTCGCGATCCCAAAGGATGCAGCCAGGTGACGCAGAGCCGCGACAATTGCGCGGCGACGCCGGCGCACCATGTGTCGGCGCGGTTCGCGGTGAGGAAGGCGACCCGCGCGCCGGGCCGCAATCCAAGCCGCATGAACAGGCCCTGGATGCGCCCGATCAGGTCGATGGTGCCCTGATAGCTCAGCGATCCGCCGGGCCACGCGAACGCGGTTCGGCCCGGGTAGCGCGACAGTGCCCGCAGCGCCTGCGCGCAAGTCGGAGACGATGCATGGAGCGGATCGGACATATGTTTCCTCGCTGCTTTGTCATCGGCTTCCGGCGTGCCAATGTTTACCGCGACGCTAGCACAGGGAATGCGGGAGGGAACGACTAAGCCCGCGCGAGGGAGGCATGCGTGACGTCAGATCGGCTGCAACGTTTCCACGGTCGTCTCGCCCTGCCGCTGATCGCCGCGCCGATGTTTCTGGTGTCGGGCGTCGAGCTCATGGTCGGCGTCTGTCGCAACGGCGTGATCGGCAGCTTCCCCAGCGCGAATTGCCGTAGCGCCGAACAATTCGATGAATGGCTCACCAACATCGAAGCGCGGCTGCTGCGGCATGAAGATCAAACCGGCCGTAAGGCCGCGCCGCTTTGCCCAAACCTGATCGTGCACCGCTCCAATGCACGGCTGGAGCAGGATCTCGCCGTGTTGCTGCACCACAGGCCGGAGATCGTCATCACCTCGGTCGGCTCGCCCATGCCGGTGCTCGAGCCGCTGCATGACGCCGGCGCATTGGTGCTTGCGGATGTTGCCTCGATCCGCCACGCCGAACGCGCGGCGGAAGCAGGTGCCGACGGGCTCGTGCTGCTCACTGCGGGCGCGGGCGGCCAAACCGGCTGGCTCAACCCGTTCGCCTTCGTCCGCGCGGTGCGCGCTTTCTACGATGGCATCATCGTGCTCGCGGGGGGTATCAGCGACGGCCAGGCATTGCGCGCGGCCGAAGTGCTCGGCTGCGATCTCGGCTACATGGGCACAAAGTTCATAGCGACGCGCGAGAGCATGGCGGACGAGCGTCACAAGCGCATGCTGGTCGACGGCAGCGCGGACGACATTTTGCTGACCACCGCGTTCACGGGCCTGCAGACCAGCATGCTCAAACCGTCGATCGTCGCGGCCGGTCTCGACCCCGACGATCTGCCGGCGCGCGGCGCGATCGACATCGGCAAGGACATCGACGTCAACGCACGCGAGAGCCGTCCCAAGCGCTGGCGCGATATCTGGAGCGGCGGGCATTCGGTATCGGGCGTGACCGAAGTGATGGCGGTCGACGGTCTCGTCGCGCGGACGGTCGCGGAGTATCGGGAGGCGGGTGGCCGCCTCTCCCCGTAAAAATGCGGAGACCGACAGGGCCGTCGCCCCCCTCACGGTTAATCGAGCGCTCCTTAGAGGCCCCACTTAACGGCAGATTAACCAACGCCCGGCAAGAATCCCTCTCACGGCCGCCAATCAGGACCGAGAGGGACAGGCGATGGATTTCGACTTTCTGAACGCCAGGACGGCGGCTTCGCTGGACGAGATTCGTGTTCGCGTAGCTCATGCGCTGGCCCGCCACCCGCTGTGTCGCAATGTGCGCTTCGACATCGTCAGCGTCCCCCGCACCCGCCGGGGCGGCAATTGGACGGTGGCGCTGCAATCGGTCGAGCCGCGCGGAGTCTGGGAGGCCTCGGAGATCGTGGCCGACATCCAGGACGCCTACGATCTGGCGATAGCTGCCTGATTTTGTTGAGCTTTCTAGGCAATGTCGCCGTAGTCCGCGCGATTGCCGTCGCAATGGCACGGTTAAGCCTTAATTTTCGCCCAGTTTCCGGGCAGTGATCACGTGGACTTGAAGCCGGTTGCGGAGAGACGTTTGTCGAAAGCCATCACCATCGTCGTGCTGACCTGCTTCCTCGTCCTCGGCGCCGCCACCACCGCCATTCTCGGCCGCGACAGCGTGCCCAGCGTCAGCGCCGAAATGATTACGCAGGCGCCGGCACCCAAGCCGCTTGCAACCAATCGGGCCGCCAAGGCCGATCGTCTGGTTCCGACGCTGGCACTGGCCTCGGCCGCGTTCGACCCGGTCCAGGTTCCTGCCGACAAGCTATCGCAAATGCCCGTGCTGACCGAGCCGCTGCGCCAGGCGTTTGCCGCCGCCACGCCATCCGATTTCCCGATGCCTAAGGCGAGCGTGAACGAGGCTCCGGCCGCTGCAGAGATTCCTGCCGTCGAAGTCCCGGCCAAGCCTAAGGTCGTCGCCAAGCCGCAACCGCAAAAATCCTATTCGCTGCTCTCCGACGTGCAGATCGCGGGCATCAGGGACCGTCTGAAGTTGTCGTCGTCGCAAGAATATTACTGGCCCTCGGTCGAAACCGCGCTGCGCAATGTTGTCCGCAAGATCTCGGCAAACAAGCTGTCCAATCCGAACGTGCAGGGCGTGCCGATCGATCCCAATTGCGACGAGGTCCAGCAGTTGAAGTCGGCGGCGATGCCGCTGCTGTTCCAGCTGCGTGACGACCAGAAAGAGGAAGTGCGCAAGCTCGCCCGCATCATCGGGCTCGAGAAGGTGGCGCAGCAGATCTAACGCGCAAGTTTCTTCCGGAATCAAGTTCCTCCCGGAACTGCGCCTGTATCGGGAACATCCGGCAATCGACAAGCGTTGCCCGCTCCAAAGAGGGAGTGGACCAATGCGCGCCTCGACAGCCTATTTCGTCGGTGCAGGAACCATCGTCGCAGCCATAGCCATTGGTCTCGGCGGCGGCATTGTCGCCGGCAATATCATGAATCCGGTCTCGCCCAAGCAGGGGCCTGATACCAGCAAGATGGCGCAACGCGCTGACGCCAAGCCCGCCACGACGGACGCGCCATCCGAGCGCCTGCAATATCTCACCGGCTCGCAAGCATTTGGCGCCATGGTCGCCGCGCCAGCGCAGGCCGAAGCGAAATCCGACGCTAAACCCGAATCCACGCCTGAAGCAAAATCCGAAGCCGCGAAGCCCGGCACGCAGACCACTCAGGCCAACGCTGAACAGCCAGCGCAACAGCCTTCGCAAGCGGCTGCGGTAGAGCCGCCCAAGCCAGCGCCGGCATCGCCTCCGCAACTCGCGAAGCCTGCTGCACAGCAGGCGTCGACAGAGCCGTCATCCCCACCTGACAACGCCTTTGCCAAGGCCAGGGATTCTGACGTCAAGCGGGCCACGTCTGAACGGCGCCGGACGGAGCGCCGTGAGCGCTGGGCCGAGCGCCGTCATTACGATTCCCGCGAGCCGCGTGGGATGCGCGACCGGACCGATTGGGACGACGTCGCGCGCAACATCCGCGAAGATGCCGATGCGCGCGAGGTCCCGAGCCGGCCGCGCGGCGGCTTTCCGCAGATCAGGCTATTCGGCGACGACGATTAGGTCCGTCCTCGCCGTCGCGCGCGATCTATGACGGGCGCATCGACGGCTATGGTCTGACGCAACACCCGCGAGGATTTGTGCCGCGGACGGCAGCCACTCACCCGCCGTGCGACTCCACGACCTTGCGGCAGCCGTCCGAAAGCTTCGACTTGTTCTCGCGCAGGCAGGCATTCATCTGCGGCGGCTTGCCGATGTGTTCGGCACAGAATTTGCTCGCGTCGCTTCGGCAGGTCATCTGCTCCTGCGGGGTCGGACCGGATTGCGCAGCGGCGGTCTGGGCGGTCGCGGCGAGCAGCAGCACGGCAAGAACCGAAATCTTCATAAAGCACCTCCTTGGGAATGTCGTTGGTCCCGCCTGGGATCAAGCGGGCCGGACCATCTCGCGAGCGCCGGGCGCAGGTCCATGCCATGTTCATGGCATCGGCCAGCCCGTCCCGCCGCCGTACCCCCATTTTCATGGCATGTATCAGCGCGCCGTCTTTTGTCATTCAGGCTGCACGTCGGCTGCGAGACCCGGTGATTGCATCGGGACGCCGAACGGCAAGCAGGAGAGCAAGATGTCGAAAAGAGCGGGAGCGCTGAGCGCCGGGTTGACGATTTTGGCGCTGGCAGGTTCGGCGATGGTGTCGCTGGGCACGAGCCCGGCGCAAGCGGTGGTCTATTGCAAGACGGTCGGCATACCCAAAGGCTGCGTGGTGCGACCGGCGGCAGCGGTGAGGGTAGCGCCGGCCGCCGCGGTCGCCGTGGCGACACCCGGGGTCGGTGCGCCCGGTGTCGGCGTGCGCGCGGGCTCGCCGATGAATCGCGGTGGTCCGGTCAATCGCGTGGGCGTGCGCTGAGAACAACGAAAGAGTTCGGGCGAAGGAGCCGTGCGGACGAACTCCCCGTCCTCCGCAGGCAAATCATCCGGCCCGTCCCTCTCTCCGCGCGTCCCACACGTTCGGAGAGGGGGCTTTTCAGCCGACGGCGGCACCGCTGTCGGGGAAAATCTGCGGCAATTGCAGCCGCACGCGCGTGCCTGAGGAATCCGAACCGAGATCGAGCATCGCCCCGCAGCGCGCGGCACGGCTCCTCATGTTGCGAAGGCCCCGCGCGGTCTGGCTCGCGTCGGTGGCCCCGCCGCTGCCGACCGGCGCACAACCGTTCGCAAAGCCCTTGCCGTCATCCGCGACCCTGATCACACCGTACGGTCCCTGACCTCCGTCGACCGTCTCGATGGTGACCGCGATGCGGCGGGCCTCTGCGTGCTTGACCGCATTGGTCACGGCCTCGTCGAGGATGCGCACGATCTGGATGACATGCCATGGCCTGAGCTCGGGATGCAGCGGCAGCCCTTGCGGCGTCGCCACGTGCCAGTCGAGTGCGATGTCGTGTGGTCGCAATTGTGCGGTCGCGCGCTCGCGCCAGGAGCCGAGTGCGAGCATCAGGTCGCCGCCGATGTCGTCCATGGAGTCGATGACGAGGCGGAGGTCTTTCAGCGCCGCACGGGCGGCGTCAGTGATGGTCGCGCCCTCGTGCCCGCGCTCGGACAGTGCCACGATGCTGATGAGCTGGCCGCCGAGGCCGTCATGCAGGTCGCGCATCAGTCGCGTGCGCTCATTGGCAAGCGCGGCGGCCCGCGCACGCTCCTCCTCGCGGGCAAAGCTCGCCTTCAGCCGCTCCTCGGCCTCGCGTACGCGCGTTACGAGCTGGCCGGCAAAGCTGTCGACCTGGTTCAGCGCGCGCGCGAACCGCCAGGTCAAGCCGGCGCCGATCGCGACCAGCATCGCCGAATAGGACAGGCGCGAGAGGAAGATGCGCTCGTCGGTCACGATCTCGAACACCGACAGCATGTCGTGGACCCAGCAGATCAGCACGATGGTCACCGCGCAGCCGAGCGTGAAGCTTGCCGCGTCCTGCCGCCGCACCACTGCGGCAGCTGTGACGCAGGCCATCAGCAACAGGCAGATCCCGACGGTCGGAATCCCCAACAGGAGAAACAGAATGCGCGGCAACGGCGGGCCGGCGATCAGCCCGACACTGAACACGACGAGCCCCGGCGCGAACAGCAGCATGCCGTAACGCGGCCAACGCCAGCCGAAGAACAGCACGCCGAATACGACGACCAGGGCGCTCTCGATCGGTGCGGACGCGAGCAACACTGCGGCGAGCCGGGAGGTGTTGACGGGGGGCACCGGTGGTGGCGCGAAGGCCTGCACCACGCCGAGTACCATCGCTACGGCCAGCACGCCGTAAACCGGCTCGCGGCGGCGCATCAGCCACATGATCGCCAGGATGACGGCGAGGATCGATTGCCAGGCGGAGAACACCACGGGCAACGTGACGAACATCAGCGTGCGTGTCTCGTAGGCCGGCCGCAAGGCCGCATCCGGCCCGACATAGACGGTGTCGAGAAAGCCCTTGAGCGGTCCCCAAACCAACAGCCGCACCGTGATCTCGTTCGCGCCCTCGCGCAGCAGCGAGGACGGGATCGACCCGATCTGCGGAGTGTTGCGGTCGGGCCGGTTGGCGTTGGCATCGCGTCGGGAATCCAGGATGATGACGCCGTTGATTGAGACCTCCACCGCGTTGCTGAAGCGCGGCAGGAATACCGACCATCCCGACGCCACATCGCCGCGGCGGAACGTGAAGGCGCCGCTGTAGAGCGGCGGGTCGGCCAGGGAATAGCGTGACGACGTGAAATGCGGCAGCGTCACGGGGCGCGCCACGCCGTCCTCGCGCAGCGAGAATTCGCTCAGGGCAAAGTCGTCGGGGTCGCTGGGCTGGAGCAGCCGCAGCCCGAGGACAGTTGCGACCAATATCAGTGCCTGGAGCAGCAGATAGGGCACGAGGCGCGAGACCAGCAGCCGGCGCCGCGCGGGTTTGACCGGTGCCTTCGCCGCGATTTCGCTCACAGCTTGATCAGGCCCTGCTGCACTGCTTCGAACACCGCTTCGCTGCGGGTGTGCACTTCGAGCTTGCGATAGATGTTCTTGATGTGGCCGGGCACGGTCTGCCTGGACAGGCCGAGATGGCTCGCGATCTCGGCGTAGCTGAAGCCCTTGGCGATGCCCCAGAGGATGTCGATCTCGCGTGGGGTGAGCCTTGCGGTGTTGAGCGCGGGACCGGGCGGAGGCTCGGCCGCATTCTGCGCGGTACCCTGCGTTCTGCGCACGATGAAACGGGCGATCGAGGCCGAGATTGGCGAATGGCCGGCGACTAGATCGCGCACGGTGGTGGCGATGTCCGTGGGGAACGCATCCTTCAGGAGATAGCCGGTGGCGCCCACCGTGATCGCGGAGATCACACTCTCTTCGTCGCCAAGCGCCGAGATCACCATGATCTCGGTGTCGGGAAAGCGTTGCCTTGTCTCGCGGATCAGCTCGACGCCGTGGCCGTCGGGCAGCCGCAGATCGGTGAGCAGCACGCGCGGCGCCCGGTCGCCGAGCCCGGCGCGGGCCTCTGCGAGCGTGCCGGCGCTGCGCACCTCGTAACCGGCCTTGACCAGCGCGTCGTGGAGCCGCCAGCAGGTCGGCGCGTCGTCCTCGACGAGGAGGATGGCGATGGCTTCACCCGTCTCGCCCTGTTCGGTCATGATCATCGTCCTGCACCGCGTGTCCCCCGCGGCGCAGGGCCAAGTTTAGCTGCGGTGCGGGCGCCGCGACACCCATAATCATGGGGGCGCATTGTCACTCTTCCGCCGTTGCGGACGCCGCCTATCGCTTTGCTGCGGCCGATGGCGTCGGCGGCACTGGCAGACGCTGCACCGTGATTAGCGCCGTGCGGCGTTGCTCGCCCTGGGTTGAGGGGCTGGCGAGATCCTTGCCTCCGTCCAGGATGGCTCCTCTACGAAGCCTCTCCCCGCGGCGGTGGGTATCGCCGGGCCAGCGCCGACAACGGCAAGTGTTGCTCGCCCTCCGGCAGCTCCAGAAAGGCGAGCACGAGCGGCCGCCTCCAGTCACCGACGCCGAAATCCATCGCCATCCATTTCTGCGGTTCGGCGCCTTCGAGGCCCCGGACCCAGACGAAGAAGCGGGGGAGGTCGTCGGCGTCCGCTTCGGTCGCGCGTCTCCTGGCCATCGAAGCTGCTCGCTGCATCAACATAGGTTGCCCCACGATATAGGGACTGGCTCTGCGAAGTCGAACCCGTCGAGGGAGGCTCGTGCAGGGAAGCACGGCCCTCTCCTGGCGAAGTGTCCCGGGGATGCGGATGCGGGCCGTATGGCGGCCCGCTCTCGTCACTGCCAGAGCTCGCAGGTCGCAACCCGGTTGATGTCCGCGAGCCGCCGACTGGTGTCGCCCGCGAGGTCGAGGCTTGCGACCAGCGCCAGCAGGCGATGATAGGCTCCGTCAGCGACCTCGACGGGCAGCGGGGCCTCATCGAACGTCTCGACATAGCTGCCGACCAGACCGCTCAACAGACGGCACAGGCCGCGCTGTTCGGAGTCGTCGCGGCCGAGCGTCTCGAGCTTTTGCTGAAAGATCCGGAAGGTGCGCAGGCCGTGGTGCTGTTGCGAAAGCCACGTGTGCAGGTCGTTCATATGAGCTCCTTCGAATTGCGGAAGAAGCTACCGGTTTATACAGGTGGCATGTGACGATTGCTAGGGAGGGGGAGGCCGAGACAGTCCGTCTTCGCCAAGAGGCTTCGCCGGACACGCTTCACCCTTTCGGGCTTGGCGCGGGCTGCGCCACGCGAAGCCCGAAAGGGCGAAGCGTGGTGCCCCTGGCCGGAATCGAACCAGCACTCCTTGCGGAACTCGATTTTGAGTCGAGCGCGTCTACCAGTTCCGCCACAGGGGCCCTCGGTCAGCCCCTAACAGGGCGTCGCGAAGCCGGCGGACTATAGCCATGGACCAAGCGGGGTCAACCCGCGCCAAAGTGATCCCGGCCGTTCTCGACAGCCGCATGAGCCGGGGTTACAGCCTTGGAAAGCGACCCATCGAAAAGAGGCTGCCGTGACGACCCAGAGTGCCGCAATACCTGCATTCAAACCGGCGGCCACGAGCCCCGCGCTGGTCGCTTCGCTCGCGGTCACGCTGATTGCAGCCGCGACGATCGCAGGCGCCTGGTTCTTCCAGCTGGTGCTCGGGATCGTGCCCTGTCCGCTGTGCCTGGAGCAGCGCTACGCCTATTACCTCGCGATCCCGCTGGGCCTGCTCATCGCACTCGCGGCGCGGGGCGGTGCGCCGAGGCCGCTGCTGTTCGCGGGCCTCGCGATCCTTGTGCTGGCCAGCCTCGCCAATGTCGGGCTCGGCACCTATCACGCCGGCGTCGAATGGGGCTTTTGGAAGGGACCGACCGACTGCTCCGGTCCCGTCGTCAATCTCGGCAGCGCCACCGACCTGCTGTCGCGACTCGACACCGTGAAGGTGGTCCGCTGCGACGAGGTGCAGTGGCGCTTCCTCGGCCTCTCGCTTGCCGGCTACAATTTGCTGATCTCGCTGTTGATAGCTGCGATCGCCGCGTGGGGATTCGTTGCGACGGCGAAGCGCTAAGGCTCAATCATCCACATCGTCCTGCGTCCGGCCGAACAGGTGCACGATGCCCGGCGTCGCGATCGTCACGAAGACGAAACGCGAGAGGTGATGGGCGCCGACGAAGATCGGGTCGATGTGCAGCGTCAGGGCCAGCGCCAGCATGGCGTCCATCGCGCCCGGTGCGTAGGCGACCACGACGTCGGAGAATTTCACCTGCGTGGTGAGCGCCACGATGCCGACGAAAATCGCGGAGACGGCGATGGCGACGGCAAACGAGCCCAGCGCCGCGTTGATGTGGCCGGCGAGCGTCTTGATCTGCATCCGCGCGAAGCGGCTGCCGATCAGGGCGCCGATGCCGATCAGCGCCACGCCGCGTACCCAGTCCGGCAGGCCGCCCTCGACCCAGCCTGCGCCATGCAACACGCTCGAGCCGATCATCGCGCCGAACATCCAGCTCGCCGGAAACCTGATCAGCCGCAGGACGAGCGCCGCGGCCAGCGAGGCCGCGACCAACTCGACGAGGTCGAGCGGAGAGGCGATGGTCGTCGTCAGCGATGGCGCGACGGAGGGCGCGACGCCGGCGAACGCCAGCACCATCGGCAGCGCCGCGGTGAGGATGATCACGCGCATGGTCTGCACCACAGCGATGCCCGGCAAGTCGGCGCCGCGCTCGACCGCCAAAATCGTGATCTGCGATAGCGCGCCGGGGCTGCCCGCGAGGAAGGCCGAGGTGCGGTCCCAGCCGTGGATGCGCTGGAGATAATAGCTCGAGCCGAAGGTCGAGCAGAAGGTCGCGAGCGCGAGCAGCCCGATGGTGAGCGGATAGGCACTGACCTGTTGAAGCAGGTGGCGCGAGACGACTGATCCTAACGAAATGCCGAGCAGCACCAGCACGGTCTGGGTCAGGATCGGCGGCAGCGTCAGCTGGCGACCGGCGATCGCGGCGATCCCGACCGCGATCATGGAGCCCGAGATCAATCCCCCCGGAAGGCCCGCGAGCAAAAACACGAGGCCGCCGGTGGTGCCGATGACAAGCGTTTCCATCGTGCTCAAGATCTTGGCACGGCTCGGCCATTCGAACGGCAGGGAGACGGTGATTTGCTTCACACCGCCTTATCGCAAATCAGCGAGAGGCGCACAATTGCGGCCACGTCATGCCGCAATGCGCGCGCCTCTCCCGAAGCCGCGAGCAGGGGGAAGGATTTACTTCTTGTCCGCAGCCGGCGCGGCCATACCGGCTTTGGCGGTCTTGATGCATTCGGAGCGGAATTTCTTGCGCTCCTTGCCGTGCAGGCCCTTGGCGTCGGCCTGCTTGGAGCATTCGAGCGATTCGGCCGAGTGCTCCTTCGGTGCCTTCTTGTCCATGGGGGCGGCGGTTGTGGTCTTGGTGTCGGTCTTTGCTGCCGGCGCGGCGGTCTGCGCGAAGGCAGTGCCGGTGGCGAGCAGGGAGGTGAGAGCGACGACGGCGAGGCGAGATGTGAAGGTCATGGTGCTGCACTCTTCTTGCGGGAATTGCGAAGGGCGCGAAAGTCGGCTGGCCTTGCTGAACGCGACATGAATAATTCGAACGTGGAGGATCACTATATTTTGGCGGCAGCAGCCATCACTTCCTTGTCGCGAGCTGGCGGCACGCTAGGATAGCAATCCTCGGTTCACTTCCCTCGGGGGAAGATCAAGGAGGAGACCAAGGATGACCATGCAATCAAAGTTGCTGTGTGCAGTTGCGCTGTCGGGCTTTGCCGCGCTGGTGGTGAGTGCGCCGGCGCAGGCGCTGACCTCGCAGGAGTGCAGCGCGAAATACCAGGCCGCCAAGAAGGACGGCTCGCTCGGCACCACGAAGTGGAATGACTTCCGCAAGGCCCAGTGCGGCGCGGATGCGACGCCAGCGGCTGCGCCGACCGCGGCCGCTCCTGCTGCGCCCGCCGCTCCCGCCGAGCCGAAGCAGGCGAAGAAGGAGGCCGCCCCGGCTGCCGCGCCGACCCTGCCGGCCGGCCCCGCGATCTATCCGAACGCCGTTGATCCGAAATACGCCAAGGAGACCCCCGGCAAGGGGCGCCTGCACACCTGCGTCGACCAGTACAACGCCAACAAGACCACCAACGGCAATGGCGGCATGAAGTGGATCGAGAAGGGCGGCGGCTATTACAGCGAATGCAACAAGAAGCTGAAGGGCGCCGCCTGAGGCTTCAAGACGACGCAGAGGCCGGAGCCAAGCTCCGGCCTCTTGCTTTAATCCAGTAGCTTCTCGGCCGATTTCGCCACGAGCTGCGATCGCTTGCGCGGGCCGCGCTCGACGAACAGCAGGCTCTGGCCGAAGATGAAGCAGTAGAACAGGAAAGCCTGCGCTTCAGCTGCCTCGGTCTCGAGGCCGGTCGCGCGATAGAGTTCGGCGACGTGCTTCAGCCGCGCCGCGTCCACTTTCGCCACCGCTGCCGCGGCGCCCTCGTCCGAGCGGGCCCATTGCCGGATCGCAAGCTCGATCGCCATCCCGTCCGGATTGAGCCGCTCCGAATAGAGCTGGATCACTGCCCTCAGCCGTTCACGGGGCTCTTGGCCATCGAGACTCGTCTGCTGCGCGATCGCCGTTGAGCGCCCCTCGCGCCAGCGCTCCAGCATGGCACCGAGCAGCGCGGCACGGTCGGCGAAGCGGCGGTAGAAGCCGCCCTTGGTGACGCCCAAATTCTTGGCGAGCACCTCGACCCGCACCCCCTCGACCCCCGATCGGGCGAGTTCAGTGAACCCTGCCTCGACCCAGACATCGCCTTTGCCGTCACTCATGCAGGCAGCCTCGCCGATTCTTGATACGGTACCGTATTGCTAACGCGGGAGGAGGTTGATACGCTACCGTATCAACAATCAAAGCCAGAAAAGGTCAGGGAGAATTGCGATGGAGCAGGAGGCGACCTATCGCGGCACGGTCTATCCCTGGCAGTGCGATCACGTCGGCCACATGAACATCATGTGGTATGTCGGCAAGTTCGACGAAGCCAACTGGAATCTGTTCGCCCGGCTCGGGCTGACGCCGAGCTATCTGCGCGGCTCCGGGCGCGGCATGGCCGCCGTGCAGCAGAACATCACCTACAAGCGCGAGTTGCTCGCCGGCGACATCGTCGAGATACGCAGTCACCTGCTCGAGATCCGCGACAAATCGATCCGCTTCCGGCACGACATGATCAATGCCGATACCGGCGAGATCGCCGCGTTCTGCGAGATCACGGGCGTGCACATGGACCGCAGCCAGCGCAAATCGGTGCCGTTCACGGACGACATTCGCGAGATCGCCTTGAGACATCTCGCCGAGCCGGCGGAGGCCTGAGCCATGGCTGCATACGAGCCGAAGAACCCGGGCTACCGCGCGGCTGCCATCGCCATGTTCGATCGCCAGCCGGCAATGCACACGCTCGGCATCGCGATCGTCCGCCTTGCGCCGGGCGAGGCTGAACTCGCCATGCTGCATTCGCCGGCCCTCACACAGCAGAACGGCTTTGTCCACGCCGGCATCATTACCGCAGGACTAGACAATGCCTGTGGTGTCGCTGCCTTCACCCTGATGCCGTGCGAGGCCGATATCCTCACCGTCGAGTTCAAGACCACGTTGCTCGCGCCGGCGCGGGGCGAGCGTTTCGTCTTCAAGGCCGAGGTGGTCAAGCCCGGCCGCACGCTGACCTTTTGCGAGGCAAAGGCATTTGCCGAGCACGAGGGCAAGGTCACGTTGATCGCCATGATGACCGGGACGCTGATGGCAATGCTGCCGCGCGTTGCGGCCGCGCAAGCGCCGCGCACGAACGCTGCATAGCGGCGATTGACAAGACCGCCGGCGCATCCCTTGATACTCCGGTCATGCTTGCAAGCCTTGGTCTAATTCTTCTCTGCCAGTTGATCGGCGAAGCCGTCGTGCGCAGCCTCAGCCTGCCGATGCCGGGCCCGGTACTTGGCCTCTTGCTGCTTCTCATCCTGCTGCTCGCGCGCGACCGCTTTGCGCTTCTCGCGCGCGGGCCGCTGCGTGATGATGGCGTCGAGACGGCGAGCAAGGGTCTGCTCGCGCATCTGTCGTTGCTGTTCGTGCCGGCCGGGGTCGGCGTCGTGCAGAAGCTCGATCTGCTCGCGTCCCACGGCATCGCCATCATCCTCGTGCTCGCGCTGTCGGTGGTCGTCACCCTGCTCGCAACCGTACTCACTTTCCGCCTGGTCAGCCGCCTGTTGAGGCAACAGGACGCGCGATGAAGGACAATCCGTTCTCGCTCTGGGTCTATCTCTCGCAGTCGCCGCTGCTTTGGTTGACAGTGACGCTGCTGGTCTATGCCGGTACGGACGCGGCGTCGCTGGCGACGCGGCGCCATCCGCTCGCCAATCCCGTGCTGCATGCGATGTGGATCGTCGGCGCGTTCCTGCTGCTAACCGGCACCTCCTACACGACCTATTTCGCCGGCGCGCAGTTCGTGCATTTCCTTTTGGGGCCCGCGACGGTCGCGCTGGCTGTTCCCCTCTACGAGAACCGCAAGCGCGTCGTCGCCTCGATCGTGCCGATGCTGGTGGCGCTGGTCGCGGGATCGGTCACGGCCGTGGTGTCCGTGGTGTTGTTGGCCCAGCTTGCCGGTCTGCCGCACGAAGTGGTTTTGTCGCTCGCGCCGAAATCCGTCACGGCCGGCGTTGCCATGGGCATCGCCGAATCCCTGCACGCCGATCCCTCGCTGGCTGCGGTTGCGGTTATCCTTACGGGCATTATGGGCGCGATCATCGTGACGCCGCTGATGAACCGCACCGGCATCAGCGATTTCCGCGCCCGCGGTTTTGCCGCCGGCCTTGCCGCGCACGGGATCGGTACCGCGCGAGCGTTCCAGGTCGACGAGATCGCCGGCGTCTTCTCCGGGATCGCCATGAGCCTGAACGCCTTGGTGACGTCCTTCCTGGTACCTTTGGCGGTCACGCTGCTGGTGCGATGACATCGGCACCGCGACACTCTATATGAGCTGTAACAATTCCCAGTCTCGAACCGTATCGACGGAGATGGGACCGAAATGGAACGAGATATGGCTGGATTCAGGAATAAAGCCCTTGTGCCGACGCGGCGCGCGGCGCTGACGCTGATTGGGGCGGGCGCCCTTGTCGCGGGTGGAATCACCTCGGCGCGCGCGGCGACCGACGAAGACGAGGTGCTGACCGAAGCCAAGGTGCTGCGCGACCCGGATGTTCCCGTCGCCGGTAATCCCGACGGGAATATCAGTATTATCGAATGGTCCGACTATAACTGCCCCTATTGCCGCAAGCTCGAGCCCGAGTTGTGTCAGGTCATCCAGGACGACGGCAAGGTCAGGCTGGTGATGAAGGACTGGCCGATCCTCGGGCCGGTCTCGGTCACCGCCGCGCGGGCGGCGCTCGCGGCGAAATTCCAGGACAAGTACCACCAGGCCCATGACGCCATGATGGGCGTCAGCTCGCGCCTGACCGAGCCACGCATCAACGAGTTGCTCGCGTCCGCCGGCGTCGACATGGATCGGTTGAAGCGCGATCTCGCCGACCACGCCAAGGACATCGACGCTCTGCTCAAGCGCAACAACGAGCAGGCCGAAGCCTTCGGTTTCCGCGGCACCCCGTCCTTCATCGTCGGCAAGTACCGCGTGCCGGGCGTGCTCAGCATGAACGAGTTCGAGCAGGTCATCGCCGACGCCCGCAAGGCCAAGATGAACTGAGCCGAGCGATATTCACCGCGCAAGACGAAGGCGCCGCCGCGGACCCGCGACGGCGCCTCATTTCATTCATGATACCACGTCGTTACTTCGAGGAGATGCGGACCCAGTCCTTGTGCGCGCGATCGCGCAGCGCGTCCCAGTCGGCTTTTGCGACATCCCAGTTCACGATGGTGCGATTGGTCGTCGCGACCTCGCCATTAGCAACCGACGACGTCTGCATGGAGTCATAGACATACACGCCGCAGCCGAGCAGCAGCGCGCCCAAAATCATTCCAAGAAACATCCGCATCGCGAAACCTCCAATGACGGGCGATAACGTCGACCCGGATCGATTGTTCCGCGACAGTGCGGCGCAGGTAAGGAGAGGTTGTTCATTCTCCATTCAGCCACTGCACCAACTCCGCGTTGATCTCGCGTGGGTAGGTGTGGCTGAGGTCGTCGATCTCGCGATAGGTGACATTCGCGCCGGCCGCGGCGAGGGCTGCCTGCGTCTGCCGCGCGGTCTGCACCGGAAACATCCAGTCGAGCTTGCCGTGCGTGATGAAGATCGGCAGGCGCTGCAGGCGTGTGGCGTCGGCCATCTCCGCCATCAGCGGGTGGAAGGTCGCCGAGACTGGCGCGAGATGCGTGAAGGGCGAGGCGCCGTCGAGCCCGGTGACGTAGCAGAAGGTGCCGCCGTCGCTCATGCCGGTCAGCAGCATGCGCGAGGCGTCGATGGTCCAGCGGCTGCGCACCGTTTCGAGAATGCGCGTGAGGTTGGGCGTGTCGGAATCGTCACCCATCAGGGCCCAGGTCGGGCCGGTCGCGGTCGGCGCCACCAGGATTGCACCGAGACTGCGGGCGTCGCGCAGCCAGCTCCACAGAAACCCGCGGCCGTTGCCGCTGCCGCCATGCAGCGCCACCACCAGCGGCATGGCGCGATCGGGCGTATAATATTCGGGCACGTAGACCGAAAAGCCGCCGCGGCTGCCGGGCTCGTTGTGATCGTGGATGATGCCGGTGTGCGCGTCCGCGCCGGCTTCGAGCCGCGACAACAGGTCGGCATTCTCGCGCATGGCGGCGTTGAGGAAGAAGCTGCTGACCGGCGGAAACTGCACGGCCAGCGGATAGAGTGCCTCCTGCGCGCGCGGCACATGGCGCAGCGCGCGGAACACCGCGACGAGGTCGCCATTGCCACGCTCAACCTCGCGCAGGCTGGCAAAGGCGGCGAGCGTTTCGTCGCAGGCACGATCGAGCCGCTCGCGCAGTCCGGTGAACTGCCCCGGCCATTCTCCGATTGCCGCGCGCGCCGTTTGCAGCGCCTCGTCGGGAGCGCTGATCGCGTTCATCACGGAGCCGAAGGCCGGCGGGTGCAGGTTTCGCTGAAAGAATGCGAGCGCTTCCAGCGCATTGAGCAGCGGCGGCAGCACGGCCACGATGTCGTCAACGACGGCCTCGCTCATCGTCGTTTTCCCTGCGTCAGTTCGCCTTGTCAGTGCAGCTTCGGCGCCTTCAAGAGCTTGAAGCGATCGGTCGAGGTCACCGTGACGTCGAAGGTGACGCCTTCATGATGTACCGTCAGCGGCACGTCGACGCCGGCGGCGCCGAGGCCCCACAGTTTCTTGTAGAAGCCGGTCTGGCTTGTGACCTTCTCGCCGTCGACCGCGAGGATGACGTCGCCGGTCTTGAGCTCGGCGCGGGCGGCGGGACCATTGGCGGAGATTCCGATCACCACCACGCGGTTGTCGATCTCGGTCGAAAAGAGTCCGAGCCATGGCCGTGCCGGCTTGTTGACGCGACCGAACTTGCGTAGATCGTCGAGGATCGGCTTCAACAGGTCGATCGGCACGATCATGTTGACGTGCTCGGCCTTGCCGTCGCGCTCGCGTTCGAGCTGGAGCGAGCCGATGCCGATCAGCTCGCCGCGCTCGTTGAGGAGCGCCGTGCCGCCCCAGTTCGGGTGCGCGGGATGGGTGAAGATGGCCTCGTCCAGCAGATATTCCCAGTAGCCGGCGAATTCCTGCTTGGCCACGATCTGGCTCGCGACCGAACGCGTGCGTCCCCCGGCGCCGCCGACCACGACGCGGTCGCCGAGCCGGGTCTCGGCCGAGACACCGAGCGGCAAGGGGGCGACGTCGAGCTGGCCGAGCGCCTGCACCAGGCCAAAGCCGGTGACGGCGTCGAAGCCGAGCACATGTCCTTCCACCACGCGCCCGTCTCCGACATGCAGCCACACGGACTCTGCTTCGGTGATGAGATAACCGATGGTGAGCACCAGCCCATCGTCAATCACGACGCCGTTGCCGGCGCGTTCGGTCCCCAGTGTCTCGGCGCTGAAGGCGTCCGGTGGGATGATGGCATGCAGGCCGACGACGGAGGCGAGCGCGCGGTCGAGATCGAAACCGTAATCGCTCGCACGCGGTTGATTGGCCGGCGGCACTCTCCATTCGGTCAGGGCGGGCATCGAGTTCTCCTGGCTGAGAGCATCGCTCCGCCGTGGCTAGCGGAACGACGCACGAAGCACGCATAATTTAGGCCGGAGGAGGCCGTCTTGAAAGCCTCGTTCCTAACTATTCCAGAGAACGCCGTGTGAAATCTTTGAAAGGCACAGGACCGGTTATGCACGGTCGGTCGGTCGGGCGGCTCTCCGGCATTGACCGCATGGCTGCTGTCCGGCGAGGTGCTAGGCGCCGTACAATGAAGCTGCTAACCATTGCCGCTTCGTTTGACCTAGAGATCACGGACCGAAGCATGGACAACCGCAGCGACATCTGGCGTGGCATCGACACGATCAAGGCACGTTTCATCGACCTCAGCGACAAGGTCTGGGGCATGCCCGAAGTCTGCTACACCGAGGCGCGGTCCGCCGCCGAGCATCTTGCCGAGTTGCGCCATCAGGGCTTTCGCATCACCGAGCAGGTCGCGGGCATTCCGACCGCGGTGATGGGCGAATGGGGCGAGGGCGGACCGGTCATTGCCTTCATGGGGGAATATGACGCGCTGCCGGGCCTCAGCCAGGAGGCAGGCGTCGCGGAGCATCGTCCGGTCGAGACCGGTGGCCACGGCCATGGCTGCGGTCACAATCTGCTCGGTTCCGCAGCTCTCCTCGCCGCGACGGCGGTGAAGGACTGGCTTACCGAGAACAAGGTGCCGGGCCGCGTGCGCTATTACGGCTGCCCCGCGGAGGAGGGCGGCGCGGCAAAAGCCTTCATGGTGCGCTCCGGCGCATTCGAAGACGCCGACATCGCCATCACCTGGCATCCGCACAGCTTCTGGGAAGTCGCGGTGACGCCGTCACTCGCCAACACCCGCGCCGACTTCATCTTCACCGGCCGCACCTCGCATGCGGCGGCCTCGCCGCATCTCGGCCGCTCCGCGCTCGACGCCGTGGAGCTGATGAATGTCGGCGTGAACTATATGCGCGAGCACATGCCGAGCGACGCGCGCGTGCACTACGCGCTGCTCGACACCGGTGGCATCGCCCCGAACGTGGTGCAGGCGCATGCGCGCGTGCGTTATTCGATCCGCGCCCGTGATCTGCCCGGCATGAACGAGCTAGTCGGACGCGTGAGCAAGATCGCGGACGGCGCGGCGCTGATGACCGAGACCAAGGTCGAGATGAAGATCATCTCCGCGGTCTCCAACATCCTGCCGAACACGCCGCTGGAGCACGCGCTGCACCGGGTCATGGAAGAGCTCGGACCGCCGCATTTCGACGACGCAGACAAGGGCTTTGCCACGGAGATCCGCGCGACGCTGAGCGACAAGGACATCGAGTCGGTGTATTACGCGATCGGCATGGAGCCGACCGACCGGCCGCTGGCTGACTTCCTGGTGCCACTCGATGCCAAGCGCAATCCGCTGGTCGGTTCGACCGACGTCGGCGACGTGAGCTGGGTGGTGCCGACCGTGCAGGTTCACGCACCCACGGTTGCAATCGGTACGCCCTTCCACACCTGGCAGGTGGTCGCGCAGGGCAAGAGCGCGCATGCCCACAAGGCCATGGTGCAGGCCGCCAAGGCGATGGCCGGCATCGGCATCAAGGCGCTGACGGACCCGGAGCTGATCAAGGCTGCCAAGGCTGACCTTAAGAAGCGGACGGCCAAGACGCCTTACGTCTGTCCGCTGCCAGACCATGTCGCGCCGCCGCTCGACATGTCCGTGGCGTAGAATTTCGCCTCGATACTTCGTCTGATCCGGCGATCAAATTTTCTGCAGTGCAGCGCGGAATTCAGCGCGTTTTGATGCTGGATTGCCGAACGGATGGGCTGCGGAATATGATTTTGCCCAACAGACAGTCAGAAGACCGTTTGCATACACACGGTCCCGGTTGACGCGCGGCCCATTCGGTGTGCCATCTACCGCCAGCCAACTTGGTGGTCGCCCCGCGCGACCGCCTGCATCCATACGGGAACCAGACGGGGACAACCATGCTGGATAAAGAACTGCGTTCGATGATCGGTGACGTGATGGACGGGCGGATGGATCGCCGCGGCTTCATTCAGCGCCTGGCTGCCGTGGGTCTCACCGCGCCTTTGGCCAACCAGATCCTCGCGCTTGGCGGTGTCGCGATGGCTGAGGGCGCCTCGACCTACAAGCCGACCAAGCGCGGCGGCGGTGGTGCGCTCAAGCTGCTGTGGTGGCAGGGGCCCACCCTGCTCAATCCGCATTTTGCCACCGGCACCAAGGACCAGGACGGCGCACGCCTGTTCTACGAGCCGCTCGCCTGTTGGGATCCCGACGGCAACATGAAGCTGGTTCTGGCCGCCGAAACTCCCTCGATCCAGAACGGTGGCCTCGCCGCCGACGGCAAGTCGGTGACCTGGAAGCTCAAGCCCGGCGTCAAATGGCACGACGGCACGCCGTTCACGGCCGACGACGTCGTCTTCAACTGGGAATATGCCAAGGATCCGGCGACCTCCGCGCTGACGATCGCGACGCTCCGCGACATCACGGTCGAGAAGGTGGACGACCTCACGGTCCGCATCCTCTTCAACAAGCCCACGCCGTTCTGGGCCGACGCTTTTGTCGGGGCTCCCAATACCATCATCCCGAAACATCTGTTCAAAGACTATATGGGGTCCAAGTCGCGGGAGGCGCCGACCAACCTCTCGCCGGTCGGCACCGGCCCCTACAAGTTCGTCGAGTTCAAGCCGGGCGATCTTGTCCGCGGCGTGATCAATCCCGATTATCACATGGCGAACCGGCCCTATTTCGATTCGATCGAGATGAAGGGCGGCGGCGACGCCGTCTCTGCCGCGCGCGCGGTGATCCAGACCGGCGAATATGATTTCGGCTGGAACATTCAGGTCGAGGACGACGTGCTGCTGCGCCTGGAGAAGGGCGGCAAGGGAAAGACCGTCTACGCCGTGGGTGGCGACACCGAATTCATCGCACTGAACTTCACCGACCCCAACACGGAGGTTGATGGCGAACGCTCCTCGATGAAGACCAAGCACCCGCTGCTTTCCGATCCAGCGGTGCGCAAGGCGCTCTCGCTGCTGATCGATCGCGAGTCAGTCAAGAAGGCGATCTACGGCCGCGCCGGCCGTACCACCGCCAACTTCCTCAACGGGCCCGAAAAATTCGTGTCCAAGAACACCTCGTGGGAGTTCAGCGTCGAGAAGGCCTCGAAGATCCTCGACGACGCCGGCTGGAAGCCGGGCGCCGACGGCATCCGCGAGAAGGACGGCAAGAAGCTGAAGCTTCTCTACCAGACCGCGATCAACGGGCCGCGCCAGAAGACGCAGGCGATCGTCAAGCAGGCGTGCCAGAAGGCGGGCATCGACGTCGAGCTGAAATCGGTCGTCGCCTCCGTGTTCTTCTCCTCCGACGTCGGCAATCCCGACACCTATTCCAAGTTCTACGCCGACATGGAGATGTTCCAGATCCCGCTGAGCCAGCCCGATCCGTCGCAGCATATGCGTCGCTACCTTTCGAACCTCGTCGCCACCAAGGAGAACAAGTGGCAGGGCACCAACTTCCCGCGCTGGGTCAACAAGGAGTACGACGCGACCATCCTAGCCGCGGACGGCGAGATGGATCCGGTCAAGCGCGCGGCGCTCTACATCAAGGCCAATGATCTGATGTACCAGGACATCGTTTTCATCCCGGTACAGCACCGCCTGAAGGTCGAGGCGGCCGCCAACAATCTGCGCCCGGTCGTTTCCGGCTGGGCCAACGAGACCGACAATTTGTTCGACTGGTACCGCGAAGAATGATCACGCACGCCTAGAGCGGTCCTTCTTCATGAGCCAGTATGTCCTGCGTCGCCTCCTGATCGCGATTCCGAGCCTGCTCGGAATCTCGCTGGTGCTGTTTGTCGTGCTCGCACTCGCCCCGGGCGATCCTTTCTCGGAGCTGGCGACCAATCCGAACGTGCCGCCCGAAGTCGCTCTCGCGCTTCGGGCGAAGTTCGGCCTCGACGATCCGATCTACCTTCGTTACCTGCATTGGCTCAACGCCATGCTGCACGGCGACTGGGGTTTCTCCTTCGTCAGCCGGATGAACGTCGACACGCTCATTCTCCAGCGACTGCCCACGACGCTCTATGTGATCGGCTCGGCGCAGATTCTGGCGCTCCTGATCGCGATCCCGGTCGGGGTCTATGCCGCGACGAAACCTTATTCGCTGTTCGACCAGGTCGCCAACACGCTCGCCTTTGTCGGCTTCTCGCTGCCGACCTTCTTCACCGGCATCCTGTTCATCCTGATCTTCTCGGTCACGCTGGACTGGCTGCCTTTCGTCTACACGACCGACATCAAGGGCACTGGTATTCACTGGGTGCTGGAAATGATCCGTCAGGCGATCATGCCGGTGGCGGTGCTCGGCCTGTTCCAGGCTGCGTCGATGACACGTTTCGTGCGCTCGGCGATGCTCGACGTCATCCGGCTCGACTATGTCACCACCGCGCGCGCCAAGGGCATCGGTCAGCGGCGGGTGATCATCAAGCATGTGATGCGTAACGCGATGATCCCGGTCGTCACGCTGATTGCGTTGCAAATCCCGGCGGTGTTCGGCGGCGCGATCGTCACCGAGCAGATTTTCCGCATCCCCGGCATCGGCTCGCTGCTGATCTCCTCCATCCTTTCCAACGACACGCCGGTGGTGATGGCCGTCACCTTCGTCTTTGCGTGCCTGGTCGTGCTGTTCAATCTCATCGCGGACGTTCTTTATGGCTGGCTTGACCCTCGCATCTCCCTCCGCTGAGCGGCGCGTCTACTCGCCCTGGCGCGAGACGTGGCGGCGCTATAGCCGGCACAAGCTTGCCGTGGTCAGCGCGTTCCTGCTCCTCGTTCTGATCCTGGCGGTGGTGGTCGGCCCCTTCGTCTGGCGGGTCAAGATCGACGACATCGACATCGTGGCGGGCATGCAAGGGCCGTCGCTGGCCCATCCCTTTGGCACCGACGATCTCGGGCAGGATATCCTCGCCCGCATGATCTATGGCGGGCGCATCTCGCTCGCGGTCGGTCTCGCCGCGATGCTGGTCTCGGTCTTTGTCGGCGTGTTGATCGGCGCGCTCGCTGGCATGTCGCGCGGCGCGCTCGGTCATGGGCTGATGTGGCTCACCGATCTCTTTCTGTCGCTGCCGCAATTGCCCCTGCTGCTGCTGCTGATCTATCTCTTCCGCGACGGGCTGAAGGCCGCTTTCGGCCCCGAGGGCGGCATTTTCATCCTGATCGTGCTCGTGATCGGTGGCTTGCGCTGGATGCCCGTCGCCCGGCTCGTTCGGGCGCAGTTCCTGTCGATCCGTGAGAAGGAATTCGTCGAAGCCGCGCGCGCGCTCGGGGCAAGCCCGGTGCGGCAGGTAGTGCGCCATATCCTGCCTAATGCGCTGGGTCCGGTGATCATCGCCGGCACCATCGACGTGGCGGCCGCCATCATCGCGGAATCGACGCTGTCCTTCCTCGGCCTCGGCTTCCCTCCGGATACCCCGACCTGGGGCCGGCTGCTCTATGATGCCAAGGACTTTCTCGACATCGGCCCGCACTGGGCGCTGTTTCCGGGCGGCGCGATCTTCATCGCGGTGGTCGCCATCAACTTCATCGGCGACGGCCTGCGTGACGCGCTCGATGCGCGGCGGGTGATCTGATGGCGCCGCTGCTCGAGATCAAGGGACTGAAAACCCACTTCTCCACCGACGACGGCATCCTCCAGGCCGTCGACGGTGTCGACATCTCCATCAATCGCGGCGAGACGCTCTGCGTCGTCGGCGAATCCGGCTGCGGCAAGACCGTCACCGCGATGTCGATCCTCAAGCTGATCGCGATGCCGCCGGGCCGCATCGCGGCGGGCGAGATCATCTTCGAAGGC
Organism: Bradyrhizobium sp. 134; assembly: GCF_023074155.1. Taxonomy (NCBI): domain Bacteria; kingdom Pseudomonadati; phylum Pseudomonadota; class Alphaproteobacteria; order Hyphomicrobiales; family Nitrobacteraceae; genus Bradyrhizobium; species Bradyrhizobium sp. 134. The sequence goes on from NZ_JADPKX010000016.1 coordinate 146,510, forward strand.
CGCGATCTCGTGCCGCTGACGAGCAGTCAGCTCGACGAGATCCGCGCCAAGGAGATCGGCTTCATCTTCCAGGAGCCGATGACCTCGCTCAATCCGGTGCTGACCATCGGCGAGCAGATCGCCGAAAGCCTGCGCCGCCATGAGAACGTCACCAGGAAACAGGCGCTCGAGCGCACCATCGAGATGCTCAAGCTGGTGCAGATTCCCAATGCCGAAGGCCGGGTGCACAACTATCCGCATCAGTTCTCCGGCGGCATGCGCCAGCGCGTGATGATCGCGATGGCGCTCGCCTGCAAGCCGAAGCTGATCATCGCCGACGAGCCCACCACGGCCCTCGACGTCACCATTCAGGCGCAGATCCTCGACCTGCTCCAGGACATGAAGGAACGTTTCGGCATGGCGGTGATGCTGATCACCCATGCCATGGGCGTCGTCGCCGAGACCGCGCAGCGCGTCGTCGTGATGTATGCCGGCAAGGTGGTGGAGGAGGCGTCTGTCGACGAGCTCTTCGGCAATCCCGGCCATCCCTATACCCAGGGACTGATCCGCTCGATCCCGCGCATCGATCTCGCCAGCGAGCACAAGGTGCGGCTGGAGGCGATCGGCGGCTCGGTGCCGATCCTGATCAATCCGCCGGTCGGCTGCCGCTTCGCGCCGCGCTGCCGCCACGCCATGAGCGTCTGCACCCAGAGGGAGCCGCTGCTGCGCGAGATCGCGCCCGGCCACCGCATGGCCTGTCATCTGGGAGATACGCAGTTGGGAGGCGCCGCATGACCGAGCCCTTGCTCCGCGTCAGCGGCCTGAAGAAATATTTTCCCGTGCATGGCGGCCTGTTGTCGCGTCAGGTCGGCAGCGTTTATGCGGTCGACGGGGTCTCGTTCTCGGTCAATCGCGGCGAGACGCTCGGCCTCGTCGGCGAATCCGGCTGCGGGAAGTCGACGACGGGACGCTGCGTGCTGCGCCTGATCGAGCCGACCGACGGCGAGGTCGTGTTCGACGGCCAGGATGTCGGCCAGCTCGGCGGCACCGATTTGCGCGCGATGCGGCGGAACATGCAGCTCGTGTTCCAGGATCCGTTCGCCTCCCTCAATCCGCGCATGACGGTCGGCGCCATCCTCGGCGAGGCGCTCGTCATCCACAAGCTCGGCTCATCGGCCAAGGAGCGCGAGGATCGCGTTGCGAGCCTGCTGGTGAAGGTCGGTCTCAAGGCCGAGCACATGCGCCGCTATCCGCATGAGTTTTCCGGCGGCCAGCGCCAGCGCATCGTGATCGCGCGCGCGCTCGCGGTCGAGCCGAAACTGATCGTCTGCGACGAACCGGTGTCCGCGCTCGACGTCTCGATCCAGGCGCAGGTCATCAACTTGCTGGAAGATCTCCAGGCCGAGCTGAACCTCACCTATCTCTTCGTCGCGCACGATTTGTCGGTGGTCGAGCACATCTCCGACCGGGTCGCGGTGATGTATCTTGGCCGTATCGTCGAGCTCGCCAAGGCCAGCGACCTCTATCGCAATCCGCAGCATCCATACACGAGGGCGCTGTTATCAGCGGTGCCGGTGCCCGATCCCAAGCTCAAGCGCGAGCGCATCCGCCTCAAGGGCGACGTTCCGAGCCCGATGAAGCCACCGTCGGGCTGCCATTTCCACACCCGCTGTCCTATCGCCCAGCCGCGTTGCGCGGAAAGCGCACCGGAGCTGAAGGAGGGAGCGGGCGGGCACTTTGTGGCGTGCCATCTCGCATGACGCCGGGAAAAGCGAAGCGCGCATTCATGCGTAAAGCAGGCCGTACTCCGAAAGGGCTCGGCTGAAAGCCTCAACCGAGGTGTGGTGATGCGCGAACAGGCCCGCCTCTCGCGCGCCGGCGACATTGGCCATGAGATCGTCGACGAACAGGACGCTCTCCGGTTTGACGTCGAGCTCCGACAGACAGAGGCGGAAGCAGCGCGGGTCCGGCTTCGCCGTCTTGAACCGGGCCGAGGCGTAGATTCGCTTGCCGAACAGCGGCGGCAATTCCGGCAGCAGCGCAGCGACATGGTCGGCGACCAGCGTGGTGTTGTTGGTCAGGACGGCAATGTCGACAGTTTGACGCAAGCTGCCGGCAATCTCCAGCATCGCAAGATCGGCCTGCATTGAACGGCGTCGCGCCTCGATCCACTCGTCCAGTGACAGCGGATAGCCGATGCGCTCGCCGAATCCCCGCAAATAGTCCGCGGCGTCGAGAGTGCCGGAATCGCCGAGCAGCTCGAAGCCGCTGTCCCAGATCGCTTTGTGGACGGATTCGTTCGTGGTCCCCGCAAGCTTCGCCAGCCATGCGACACGCTTTGCCCTGTCGTAGTCGCAGAGGACATTGTCCATGTCGAAGAGGACGAGTTTGATTCTACCAATCACAGCGGCACTCTCGGATTGGCCGAACATCCGGCCGTGATCCAAGTCATAACGCGCTGGGGCGCAGGCGACAAATCCGGCGCAACGGTCGATCCGTCACGCGCTCCTGGCGGGCCAGGGAACGACCTGTCCCGACATCACCAGCCGGTCACGGCCGTTGTCCTTGGCGGCGTAGAGCGCGCGGTCGGCGGCGGCGACCAGCGTGCTGCAGTCCGCCGTGGTTTGGGATGGCAGACTCGTCGCGCCGCCAACGCTTGCGGTCACCAGGCGCGAGGGGGGACTTTGCGCATGCAGCATGGCGAGATCGTGCAGCGCCTTGCGAATCCCATCGCCGACCTCGGCGCAGCCCTCGGGACCGGTGTTCGGCAACAGCACGGCGAATTCTTCGCCACCGTAGCGCGCCGCGAGGTCGGCCGGGCGCTTGGTGTGCGCTGACAGGATCCGGCCCAGCGCGCGCAGGCATCCGTCGCCCGCCAGATGTCCGTAATGATCGTTGAACCTCTTGAAATAATCGACATCGATCAGCAGGAGCGAGAGCTGCGTGCCGTCGCGCCTGGCGCGCGCCCATTCGTCCGCGAGACGCTCGTCGAATGTGCGCCGGTTGGCGAGGCCGGTAAGGCCGTCGGTCGTTGCGAGTGAGGCGAGCTTGTCCTGAAGATCCTTCTGCTCCGTCATGTCGCGCACCACCGCGACGACGCCGTCGATTTCGCCGCTGTCCGACGCCAGGGTCACGTGCAACGCCGCCTCCGCCCAGATCTCGCCCTTGTCGCGGTGACGCTGGCGATAGACGAACCGCGCCTCCTCGGCCTCGCCATTCCTCAGCGCGGCGATAGCCTGCTCGACCCGCTCCATGTCGTCGGCGTGAATGCCGGCCAGGGCCGAAGTGGACAGCAGTTCGTCGGACGACCAGCCCGTGATGCGTACGCACGAGGGGGAAACGTAGAGCAGCCGGTTGTCCAGCCCGATCCGGGTCACCATGTCGCTGGATTGCTCGGCTAACAGGCGGAAGTTTGCTTCGTTGACGACGAGGGCCTGGGCCATGCGCTGCCGCTGTACGAGCTGACGGACCAGGTAGAAGCCGATCACCGCGATCAGCAGCACGAGGCCGAGGACGAAGGTGGTGCGCGCTGCCGCGGCTTGCCGCCAGGGCGCCAGCACGTCGTCCCGCGACTTGCTCGCCAGCACCATCAGGGGATAGCGGCTGCTGCGTTGGTAATAGCTAAGCCGCTGGACGCCATCGAGCGGCGACTTGAAATAGTAGACTGCTGCGGCGGGACGACTTTCCCATCCCTTGAACAAGGGCGCGTTGGACAGGTCGCGACCGACAAAGGCGCCGCTGTCGTCGCGGCTGCGCGCCAGCATGATGCCGCTATCGTTGAGCAGCGACGTCGAGCCGTTCGGACCGATGTCAAACCGCTCGTAGAACTTGACGAAATAGCTGACGTCGATCGTGAGCAGGGCAACGCCGGCGAAGCCGCCGTCGGCATCGTTGATCCGGCGGGACGCGGTGACGACCCATTGGCCGCCGGCTCGACTCTTCACGGGCGCTCCGATCAACGTGCCCATCTCGGGCGAGTCGCGATGACGCTGGAAGTATCCGCGGTCGCTGTTGTTGAGCTTGGAGAAGTCGAGCCGCTCGGTCGTGGCAAGCCACTGCCCGGTCGCGTCATAAACGAAGATGCCGCGGATGCGGTCCGACGATTTCCGTGTCGGCAGATAGGCCTGAAGCTTGGTAATCGTGTCCGGACCCGTGCCGTCGATTTCGAGCCGATGGACCAGCCCGACGAGGATCGTATCAACGAGTTCGAAGGTGTCGTCCGCGTGCTGGATCAGCGAATGCGCCAGATTGGCGACGTCGATCTCGGCGTTCTTGAGATCTGCATCGCGTGTTTCCCATTCACGCCAGGCGCTCAAGCCGAGGATGGCGAAGCAGGTCAAGATGACGAAACCCGCTGCCCAGAGCGGAAGGCGAGTCTTTCCGAGTTCGCGACCCGTGGTCATCAGGCTTGCTCCATTTCGGCGCAAACCTCTCACTTTGGCCTTAACGGCCTGTTGCAACATCCGCGCGGATTGTGCGCTTCCGGTTGGAACAATCCTCGGCAATGGACGGAGCTATTGTCGAGCTAACCAGGCTGGCGTCGGGCGTCGGCTTCGCCCGGCGTTTTCTGCCTTACTCATCCAGCGTGAAGCCGACCCGCAGCGTCACCTGGTAGTGGCGCACGGCACCATTCTCGATATGGCCGCGCGTTTGCACAACCTCGAACCATTTCATCTCGCGAACGGTCTTTGCGGCCCGGCTGACCGCGTTCTTGATCGCATCCTCGATCGAAGTCTCGGACGATCCGACCAGTTCCAGGATCTTGTAGACGTGATCCGTCTCGCTTGTGGCCATCACTATTCTCCCCTTGTGCTGTGGCGGGGCCGGATATGTCTGTCGCGGACAACTGGCGTCCGCGCGACATCCGGCCTCGACTCTGAACGGATGCCGGCGCTTCGAGTTCCGTCCCCGAGGGAGACCCGCCGGTCGCCTGCCGCGCGCGGTGCTCCATTTTTATAAGTGCACGAAAATCCGGATGGCGTGGTCGGGTGGCGCTCCCGAATTGGCGCGCGGTCGCGGGCCCGCTCTTGCCCGTCCCGATATGGGCGAGCTAACTTCCGCCCTTCCTCTGGCATCTTCGAAGAGCGGTGATGATCGCGCGTTGGACGAGGGGCGCTCTGGCTGCGATCGGTCTCTGCGTAGTGCCTGCGCCGGCCATCGCGCAGGACGATCTCAATGCTGCCCCGGTGAGCATGTCGCTGCAGGTCACGACCGATCCCTCCACCATCGAGTGCCGCCGGCTGGAGGAGGTCAATCCGGCCTCGCTGGTCTTCTTGCCGCTACGCCGGACCTTCAACGAGGATTTTGACGAGCATCCGCTGGCGAACGGACGCTGGGTGCCGCATTACGCCGGCGGTGCGGCCTGGCCGGAGGCGCGCTACTGGGGTGGCGACGGCTCCGACTTCAAGCGCAAGACCAGCGCCAATGGCGAGCAACAGATCTATGTCGATCCGCGCTACGCCGGGCGCGCGGCGGCGCCGCTCGGGCTCGATCCCTTCAAGGTCAAGGACGGCGTGCTGTCGATCGTCGCCAGCCGCACGCCGCCGGAATTGAAACCGGTGCTGTTCGACAACGAGTACATCTCCGGGATACTGACGACCCAAGGCACGTTCGCGCAGAAGCACGGCTATTTCGAGATCCGCGCCAAGGTGCCGGTCGGGCACGCGGTGTGGCCGGCGTTCTGGATGCTGGCGGATGACGGCGGCTGGCCGCCGGAGGTCGACGTGCTGGAAGGCCGCGGCGAAAAGCCGGGTGATCTCGTGATGACGACGCATTGGCGGATTTCCTCGACCCAGAAGATCCAGTCCTGCGGCTTCGACTTCGCGGTCGGCGACGCGTCGAGCGCATTCCACACTTACGGCGTGCTGTGGGAGGAGGATCGCCTGGTCTATTTCATCGACCGCAGGCCGGTGTCCGACATCAAGGTGCCGATCGGTTTCGACGATCCCATGTACATGATCGTCAATCTCGCGATCGGATCGAAATTCTTTCTCGGCGTCGGTCCGGTCGATGCGGAGTCGCCGCCTACCGTCGCATTCGAGATCGACCGGATTTCCGTCTATCAGATCGATCTGGAGCAGGCGCGCAGATAGCGAAGCTCGCTGATCTCTCCCGGCGTTGAGCGGCGCGAGTCAACGATGGACTGCCGAGGGCCTGCACGCCGACGCTACGGATCCAGCTCCGTATCCCAGTAGAGATAATCCAGCCAGCTGTCGTGCAGATAGTTCGGCGGGAACAGCCGGCCGTTGCGGTGGAGCTGGTGCACGGTCGGCGCGAACGCGTGCTGGCGTGGAAACATCTTGGCCTGCACCGGCGTCAGATTGCCCTTGCGCAAATTACAGGGCGAGCACGCCGCGACCACGTTCTCCCAGGTGGTCTGGCCGCCTTTGCTGCGCGGGATGATGTGGTCGAAGGTGAGGTCTTCGGGCGAGCCGCAATATTGGCAGGCGAAACGATCGCGCAGGAAGACGTTGAATCGGGTGAAGGCAGGGTGGGTGGTCGGCTTGACGAAGGATTTGAGCGAGACCACGCTCGGTAGCTGCATTTGCAGCGTGGGGCTATGGACCGCCTGATCGTAATGCGCGACGATGTTGACGCGGTCGAGGAATACCGCCTTGATCGCGTCCTGCCACGACCACAAAGACAGTGGGTAGTAACTCAGCGGCCGGAAGTCCGCATTCAGCACCAACACCGGCCAATGGCCTTGCGAGACATGTGCGTTCAAGTAACGCTCCTGGCCTCCAATGTACGCTGCGAAGCAGCACGTAACTGACATACTACATGCAGCGTGACGGGATTGTGAAGCCCGTTGAGCGACTTATTCGGGCGCAAGCAATGCGGCCGGGGGTGGCAAAGCGCGAAAAACGCCGTGATTTCCAGGTCCGAGGCCGCGGAGGCAGCGTCGTCCTGACAACGCGATGTGGATGTGCCGAGGCAGCTACTCCCGCACCCGCTCCAGCTTCTGCAAACATCGCGTCGCGCGCACCACGGCCGGCATCTCCTCATCCGGAAAGCTGGTCTTCCAGTCGGTGACGCCGACCTCGCCGACATAGATGTCGCCCCTGGAATCCAGTGCAATGCCGTGCGGTGCCAGGAATTTTCCGCCCGCAACGCCCGGGCCTGCCTCGCCGCCGAGCCGCGCGATGCGGTTGCCTTTGGCGTCCACGATCGACAGCCGCGGGCCGAGATTGGGCACCTTGCGGTTGACCGCGAGGCCGGGCCCGAGTTCCCCGATGACGAAGGTCGGGCTCTTAGCCCCACCGCAGCAGCATAGCGCACAAGGGCGGTGCAGATTGTTCCACTGCGTCTCGTACTTGCCGTTGCCGTCGAACACCTGAACGCGATGGTTCTCGCGGTCGGCGACATAGACAAAGCCGTCGGCATCGGTAGCGATGTTGTGCACGATGTTGAACTGGCCGGGGTCGGTGCCGGGCTCGCCCCAGCTTGTCATCAGCTTGCCGTCGGGCGTGAATTTGTGCACGCGCGCATTGCCATAACCGTCGGAGACGTAGATTTCGCCCTTCGGCGACAGCGCGGTGTGGGTACAGCGGTGAAAGGGATCGCCGCTCATGAACGGCGACGGTTTCTCGGGAATGCCGATCGTCAGCAGCACCTTGCCGTCTGTGCTGCACTTGCGCACGGTGTGGTCGCCGTCATCAGTGCAATAGAGATTGTCGTCGGCATCGATGTGCAGGCCATGGGCGCGCGAGAACAGGCCTTCGCCCCAACTGCGCAAGAAATTGCCCTCGCGGTCCAGCACCACCATCGGATGGGCCCCGCGGTTGAAGACGTAGACGCGGTCCTTGCCGTCGACGGCGACCGAAGCGACGTCGGTGAGCTGCCATCCGTCCGGCAGCTTTGCGAAATTTTCAACGACGCGGTAGCGGTGCTCGCCGGTGCCGAGAATGGCTGGCATGGGTGTTCTCCTCTTATTGGTGTCGGCGATGCGCGATCGTTTCCACACTGTCATTGCGAGCGCAGCGAAGCAATCCAGACTGTGTCCGCGGAAAGACACTGGATTGCTTCGCTGCGCTCGCAATGACGAGGAGGCTCAAATTGCGCCCGCCTCACGCCCCAAAATCCCTTCCTCGATCGCCTTGATCTGGAGCGCTAGATATTTCGAGTTGATCCGGCATTGCGCGAGGCTGCCGGCGATGAACCAGAGGCCGGGCTGCCTGGTGCGTGCATACATGTTGCGCAGCTCGAGGCCGTCGCCAAAGCCCCAGATAGGGCCGACCCGGTCGACGACGCCGTCGCCGAACAGTTTCCGCACCAGATATTCCTGCGTCTTGTAACCGGTCGAGAGCACGATCAGATCGGCGGCAATAGTCGCGCCGTCCTTCATCCGGGCGCCCTCGGTGACGAAGCCCTCGATCTCGGAAAACTGCCTGAGCTCGATCGCGCCCTCGACGATGAGGTTGGAGCAGCCGACGTTGAAATAATAGCCGCCCCCACGGGTGAGATATTTGAACTGCCAGCCGGTGCCGGCCTCGCCGAAATCGAGCTTGAAGCCGACGCGCCGCAAGCCGTCGAGCAGCTCCTTGTCGAGCTGCTTCGACTGCTCCGTCAGCATCACATGGGTCTTCTTCGCAAGCGGTGTCGGCATCGAGGTCGCGATCAGATCGTTGTCCTCGAGCGTGCCCTCATTGTAGGTCGCATAAGCGAGTTGGGCCGACGGCTCGATATTGGTGACGAGCGTAGGTGAACGCTGCACCAGCGTCACTTCGGCGCCGCTGGAGTGGAGATCCTGCGCGATATCGTGGCCGCTATTACCGGTGCCGATGACGATGGCGCGCCTGCCGGTCCAGTTCTCGCCGTCCTCGTAGCGGCTCGAATGCAGCAGCGTGCCGTTGAAGTTGTCGAGGGTCGGAATGAAAGGCACATTGGCGATGCCGCTGACGCCGGTCGCCATCACCACATGGCGCGGTTGCATAATGCGCTTGCCACCGTCGGCGCGCCGCAGTGTGACGGTCCAGTGCCCTTTCGCATCGTCGTAGGCGCCGCCTTCGAATTCGGTGCCGGTCCAGAAGTTCAGCTCCATCGCGTCGACGTAAGCTTCGAACCAGTTGGCGAGCTTGTCCTTCGGGATGTAGGTCGGCCAGCTCGGAGGAAACGGCATGTAGGGCAAATGATTGACCTGCACCTGGTTGTGCAGGGTCAGCGCGTGGTAGCGCTTGCGCCAATTGTCCCCGATCCGTGCCTCGCGATCGACGATCAGGCTGTCGATCTTCAACTGCTTCAACCGCGCGGCAATCGCGAGCCCCGCCTGGCCGCCGCCGACCACCAGCACGGCGGGATCGCGATTGGCGTAGTCGCGCGAGGCGTTGCGCAGGTCGAGCCAATTCGGTCCACGGAAGTCGCGCGAATAGGCCCGGCCGCGGGGCCGCGAGGTGCCGAGCTGTTCCTCGAAGCCTTTGAGCTCGTCGAGCGCGGTGAGGAGCGTCCACGCTTTCAGGCGGTCGCCGTCGGCGGCGTCGGGCACAAGCCTGACGATGCCGCTGCCGCGTCCCAATGCGGTTTCGAAATTGAAGATCGCCTCGATCGTCTTGGTCCCGGCACGCGTGACCCAGCGCGGCGGCGCCCGGTTCGGCGCGATCTTGAAGCTGCCCGGCGCGACCCGTGCGGCGAGCGTTGTCAGCTCCCGCTTGATCGAATCGCCGCCTGCGATCGTTTGCAGGTTCCAGCTGAGTGCCAGCGCGTCGCGCCAATAGCTGTCGGCGAGGAAAAGACTATCCAGCCCAGCGCCATCAGGTGCGCCAAGCGTGCGCTCAAATTCGTCGAGCCAAGCCTGCGCGGATGCGGCAATATCCTTGGTCCTGTCCAGCATGCGCGACCTCGTGCCGTCTTCGCGGCGTTTCCTCTAGGGTCGAAAGCTATACTGGAAGGAGGGGTATCGAAAGCGCTTTACCCGAGCAGCGAAAGCATGTGGCCCTGCTCAGGCGGAATACGCCGGTGAGCGCTGCGAGATGCCCGCCGCACGCTCGCGGAACGAGAGAGGTGTATGACGAAAAAGGCTCCACCTGAGTGGAGCCTCCTCGTGCTGTCGTTTTGGTTCGCGGATCCTTATCTGCCCCGCATCCCATTGCCGTACAACTCGCGCTCACGGCCGACATCGTCAGGCGACAGCGGCGGGCTTGCGGCATCGAAGCCGTTCCAGCCGGATTTTTGCCAGGCGGTGCTCCGTTCCTGCAGGTTCACGGCCTTTTCGTGCAGAAGAGCATCGAGACGTGAGCGGTCCTGGTCGGGTACCCGCGCCGATACCAGCGTTCCGCCACGACGGACGCCCTCCGCGTAGCGCGACGCATCATCCTTGGAGACGCCGGCTTCGGTCAGCGCGCCAACGATGCCGCCCGTCGCGGCGCCGGCCGCGGCACCAACTGCGGTCGAAGCTAGCCAGCCGGCGGCAACCACCGGTCCGAGTCCCGGAATGGCCAGCAAGCCGAGTCCTGCAAGCAGACCCGCCGCGCTTCCGAGGCCTGCGCCGATGCCGGCACCCGTGCCGGCGCCTTCGGCGCGATCGTCGACGCCGTCGCGATCGCGGTCGACCTTGCCGGTGGATGAGCCGTACCAGTTATCGGAATTGTTCGCGACGATGCTGATGTCGGAGTGCGGTACGCCCGCGGCCTCCAGGCGGCTGACCGCACGTTCCGCATCCGAATAGGTGTCATAGAGTCGAGAAATGGTGGTGGTCATGTTTTATCCTCCTTACTTGGCGGGGTTCACGTTCCCTTGGAAATCGACGCTCACGTCCGCCTTGGTCCCGGCCTTGTCGGCCTTGCCGCGCCAGACGCCGTTGTCGTCCTTTTGCAGGCCGGAAACATTGGAATAGCCCGCGCCCTCGATCTTCGACTTCGCCTGTCCTTCGGTGAAGCTGTTGCGGCCTGCGACCGGTGCGTTGGAGTTGTTGTGATCAGAGCTGTTGACGGCGTTGTTGCCCGGGCCGCTTTGTGCCTTTTGCGACTGCGCGCTTACGGGTACCGATCCGAGCAGCAGTAGAGCCGCAGCGAACGAAATTAGACGTGACATAGTTTATCCTCCGGCAGTGATTGTGCCGATCTACAACAGACGAGATTCGAATTGGTTGCTCTTCCATTTGCGACGGAACGCGCGTCTTCAAACTGCTCGATATTGAAGAGGCCCAGGAACGATTGCCACTCGTTCCCGTTTATACGGTCTCGCACTCTCGGGCGCGTCGCCTGTTTTCACGTCGCCCAATAGCGATCCCGCAGCTTGCGCTTGAAAATCTTTCCCGTGGCCTCGCGCGGCAGCGCGTCGCGGAATTCGACGTCCTTCGGCACCTTGAAATTGGCAAGCCGCTCGCGCAGGAACGATCGGACAGCGTCGGCCGAGAGCCCGGCATCCGATTCAGGCTCGACAAAGGCGCACAGCCTTTCGCCGAATTCCGCGTCCGGGATGCCGAACACGGCACAGTCGCGCACGCCGGGCATTCCGATCAGAACGTTCTCGATCTCGGCGGGATAGATGTTCACGCCGCCGGAGATCACCATGTCGCGTTTGCGGTCGCACAGGAACAGATAGCCGTCCTCGTCGAGGTAACCGACGTCGCCGACGCTGACGAGGCCGTCGCGGCCGGCCTCGGCCCTTGCCTGCGTCCTGCCGTGATAGTCGAAATCGGGCACCGCCGTCTGGCGCATGTAGATCTCGCCGATTTCGTTAGCACCGCACGGGCTGCCGTCATCGCGGAAGATCCTGACGATGCCGCCTTCGATGGCGCGGCCGACCGTGCCGGGCTTCTTCAGGGCTTCCTCGGCCGAGTGCCAGACCGGGATCCCGGTCTCCGTGGAGCCGAAATACTCGTTGATGACCGGTCCCCACCAGTCGATCATGGCGCGCTTGACGTCTGGCGGGCAGGGCGCGGCGCCGTGCACGACGAAACGCAGCGACGACAGGTCGTAACGCTGCCTGACCGCTTCGGGCAACCGCAGCAGCCGGACGAACATGGTCGGAACCATGTGAATGTGCGTGACGCGGTGGCGCTCGATCAGCGCAAGCAGTTCCTCGGCATCGAACCGCGCCTGGAGGATGATGGTGCAAGCGCTGCGGAACGCCAGCATGCCGTAGGAATGCGGCGCCGAGTGATACATCGGGCCGTTGATCAGCACGATTTGGTTTTCCCGCGGCTTGACGCCATAGGCGATCCCGCCCACGCGTTCCGAGGCGGCTGCCTGTTCAGGCTGCATCGGCATGCGCCGCACGCCCTTCGGCATGCCGGTGGTGCCCGATGTATAGATCATCGCTGCCGCCCGGCGCGGTGGCTCCTGCGCTTGCGGATGGTCGTCGCGCCAGCGGTCCCAATCGGTCAGTCCCACAGGGATCTCGGTCAGCTCCCGAGGAATCGAGAAGGTCGCCGCGAGTTCGGGCGGCGTCGCGACGACCAGGAGAAGGACATCCGCCGGTATGCCGTCGCGGATCTGCGGCAGCAAATCGGCATGACAGACGAGGATCTTCGCCCCGCTGTCGGCCAGGATGTAACGGACCTCCTCGGCTTTTAGATGCCAGTTGATCGGCACCACCGGACTGCCCAGCGCGGCGGAAGCGGCAACCACCTCGAACAGGGCGAAATCGTTGCGCAGCATCATCGCGACCGGCGCTGCCTCCGCAAGGCCCAGGGCGCGGAAGCCACTCATCGCCCGCTTGATCCGGGCCCGGATGTCGTCATAGCTGATCTGGCGTTCGCCGCTGATGATCATGGCGCCCTCCTTATCCGGCTCGTCTAGCGATCATCCAGCACATCGCCGAAGCCGACCCAGCTCTTGCCGTTGAACCGCCGGAGCTGAAGCTGCTGGAACGGCAGATAGTCGTCGGGGCCGGTCGTAACAGCCATTCCCGGCAGCAGCAGCGGCAGCTTCACATCATTCAACGAGGCCGCCTGGCGCATGATGTTGTCGCGGCTGACATCATCCTTGCACGCTTTCAGCACCGTCATCAGCAGCGTGGCATAGTGATAGCCTGCGGCGTAGTTGGAGTTGGAGAGGTCCGCGGTCGGCATGTAGCGCTTCATGAAGGCGAAGTATTCCTTTACGCCGGGATCGTCGGCCCATTGCGGGTCCATCGTGTCCTTCTGGTTGCTCGACGAGATCAGACCGACCGCGTTGTCGAGCCCTGCCGGTTCCAGGAAAGAGATCGACGACGCCGAGGTCGGCACGAAAAACAGCTCCGGCTTCCAGCCGATTTCGGCCACGCCCTTGACCATCTGCGAGGTGAACTTGCCGAGCACGACGCCGAACAGCACGTTGGCGCCGGAGGCCTTCAAGGTCGAGAGCTGCGAGCTGATCGTCGGCGCGCTGGTCTCGTAGCTTGCTTCCGCGACGATCATGCCGGCCGCCTTGGTCCCGAGCGCGCGCTTGAACCCCGCGACATAGTCGCGGCCGAAATCGTCGTTCTGCGAGAGGATCGCGATCCTGGCGTCGGGCTTGGCCTGCAAAATGTATTTGGCATAGACCACGCCCTCGGATTCGTAGGCCGCCATGCCCGGCATGGTCCACGGGTTCTTCTGCGGATCGGCCCATTTGGTGGCGCCGGAGAGCACGAACAGCTGCGGCACTTTCTTGGCGTTGAGATAGCGCTGCACGGCGCTGTTGGTGGCGGTGCCGAGCGAACCGAACATCATCAGCACCTCCTCTTGCTCCACTAGCTTGCGGGTCTGCTCAACGGTCTTTGGTGGCGAATAGGCGTCGTCCAGCGTGATGAACTTGACCTTGCGGCCGTTGATGCCGCCTTCGGCATTGACCTTCTCGAAGAACGCTTCCTGCGTTCGTCCGATCGCGCCGAAGCCAGAGGCCGGACCGCTGTAGGGCAGGGTCTGCCCGATGCGAATCTCGTCGCTGCCTTCGGCATGGGCACTGCCGCCGGCGAGCGTCAGCAACGACATGCCGATCAGTGCGGCTGCCAGCTTCATGGTGTCCTCCCGTTTTATTGTCGTTCCGAGTCGTCAGGCGCTGGCGCGCATCAGGAAATCCTGTCGGGCCTGGTCGAATTCCCGTTTCATCCGGTCGACGAGCTCGGCGACCGGCGGCGCGTCTGCGATCTGGCCGATACCCTGGCCCGAGCCCCAGATGTCGCGCCACGCCTTGGATTTCATGTTGCCGCCGGAGCCGAAGTTCATCTTCGTCTTGTCCGCGGCCGGCAGGTTGTCCGGATCGAGCCCGGCCGCGGCGATCGAAGGGCCGAGATAGTTGCCGTGCACGCCGGTGAAGAGGTTGGTGTAGACGATGTCGTGGGCGGCGTGCTGCGTCAGGGCGGATTTGTAGGCTTCGTCAGCATTGGCTTCCTTCGTCGCGATGAAGCGCGTGCCCATATAAGCGAGGTCGGCGCCCAGCGTCAGCGCGGAGGCGATTGCGAAGCCATCGCTGATTGCGCCCGACAGCAGGATCGCGCCGTCGAACCATTGCTTGACCTCACGTACCAGCGCGAAAGGCGAGAGCGTTCCTGCATGTCCTCCAGCGCCGGCGCAGACCAGGATCAGCCCGTCGACGCCTTGCTCGGCCGCCTTGCGCGCGTGCTTGACGTTGATGACGTCGTGGAACACGAGGCCGCCGTAGGAATGCGCGGCCTCGACGAGCTCGGCGGGCGGTCGCAGCGAGGTGATGATGATGGGCGCCCTGTGCTTCACACAGGTCTCCATGTCCTTCATCAGCCGGTCGTTGGAGGCGTGGCAGATCTGGTTGACGGCGTAGGGTGCGACCTTCTTGCCGGGATTGAGCGATTTGTATTCGCCGAGTTCGTCCTCGATGCGGCTCAGCCACTCGTCGAGCTTTTCCACCGGACGGGCATTGAGCGCCGGAAACGAGCCGACGATGCCGGCCTTGCACTGGGCGATCACCAGCTCAGGGCCCGAGACGAGGAAGAGCGGCGAGCCGACCACGGGCAGCTCGAGCGAATCCTTCAAGAGAGCGGGCAGCGCCATGATGTCCTCCCGGAAACGCAGTCCGCTGGCAGGCGGATGACGAGGCGTTTCCCTGTTGATCGTCGTGGGCGAGTTGCCGCCCATGTTTCATTTCACGCCATTATAGGGGTTGGAGTGCGGCCTCCCATCGTTCAATATTGAACGGATGGCTATTCAGATTTGAACAGAGGCCGCTCATGGACTGGGACCTTTGCAAGACCTTCGTCGCGGTCGCTGATACCGGCAGCTTCACCGGCGCGGCACGCCGGCTGCACAGCAGCCATCCCACCGTCAGCCGCAAGATCGCGGCGCTGGAAGCCCAGCTCGGTACCAGGCTGGTGGCGCGCGCCGCCGACGGCCTGGCGCTGACGGCGGAGGGACGGACGCTGCGCGAGCACGCCGAGGTGATGGCGGCGGCCGCGCTGCGGGCAGAGACGGCAGTCTCGGCCGGAGGGCACAAGGCGCGTGGTACCGTCAAGCTGTCGATCGGCGCGACGCTGGCATCGCATTGGCTGATGCCGCGCCTGCCTGCTTTCCTGCGCGCGCATGATCACGTCCAGCTCGAGATCATCACCCATCCGTTTCCGGCCAGCGTACGCCGGCGCGAGGCGGACGTGGTGCTGCGGCCTTTCGACAGCGGCGAGGAAAATCTGGTCGGCCGCAAGGTCGGCCGTCTCGGCACCGGATTCTACGCCTCGCGCGAGTACGCCGGCGGGCGGTCCCTGCCGGAACGGCGCGGCGAGTGGAAGGGGCACAGCGTAATCGGTTTCGCCGATCAGGCCTCCAATGCCCAGCTTGCGCGCTGGAGCGACGTCGTCACGCGTCAGGCCAGGGTGGTGATGCGCTGCTCGTCGCAGGGCGACATGCTGGCGGCGGTCCGCGCCGGACTCGGAATCTCCGCCCTGTCGTGCTTCGTCGCCGAAAGCTATCCCGATCTCGTGCGTGTCGCGCCCCAGAAGCTCGCCAGCATCGCGGACCTGTGGCTACTCGCCCATCCCGACCTCGTCGAACTGCCGGCGGTGCGGGCCGTCATCGACTTCGTCGCCGATTGCGCCCGGACCGATCGCGTTAGGCTGCGGGGCTAAGCCGATCCCGCGATGACGCCTTCGCGTTTTTTTACCGCGCGATAATAGCTCCACCACAGATGCGCCGCCGCGCCGCGCAGGGGGCGCCAGGGTTCGGCGAGCGGCGCCATCTGCTTCTCCGTCGGCCGCGCCTGCAAGCCGAGCCCGATGCGGATGCCTTCCTGCACCGCGAGGTCGCCGGCCGGCCAAGCGTCGCCATGGCCCAGGCAGAACAGCAGATAGACGTCTGCGGTCCACGGCCCGATGCCGGGCAGTGCGATCAGCGTGTGGTGCGCGGCATCGGCGTCTTCTTCTGCGAGCACGTCGAGGTTCAGCCGCTGTGCGGTGATCTCGCGCGCGAGATGTTTCAGCGTCTTGATCTTGGCGGCGGACAGGCCGAGCCGCCCCAGCCGGTCAGTGCGGGCGCGGCGGACCGCCTCGTGATCGAACGGATCGAACGCTGCGGACAGCCGTCCCCAGATCGCCGCGGCGCTCGCGGTCGAGAGCTGCTGTCCGCAGACGATGTGGGCAAGCCCCGTAAAGCCCGGCTCGCGCCGGCGCAATGCCGGCATGCCGGCAGTCGCCAGCACGGGCTTCAGGCGCGGGTCGTGCTTGACCAGCGCATAGACGGCCTCTTCGAGATCGGATTGGGTTTCGAGGTGGATGGTCATCGCTTGCTGAACTCGTTGTGCGCGGACTTGACCCGCGCATCCATCTCCTATCGTAACAGAGTGTTGGAAGATGGATGATCGGGTAAGCCCGGCCATGACGAGATTTGTGCATATGTCGCCACCCGTTTTCCGATTTGCCCCCAGTCCGAACGGTTTTCTGCACCTCGGCCACGCCTATTCAGCGCTGTTGAATTCCGACCGCGCGCGCGAGACCGGTGGGCGGCTCTTGCTGCGGATCGAGGACATCGACGCGACGCGTTGCCGGCCGGAATATGAGACAGCGATCTACGAAGACCTCGCCTGGCTCGGCATCGCCTGGGAGACGCCGGTGCGGCGGCAGTCGGAGCATCTCGACGCTTATCGCGCAGCGCTGGACAGGCTCTCGGCGCTGGGCCTGGTCTATCCCGCCTTCGAAAGCCGCGCCGAGATCGCAAGGCTGGTTGCGGCGCGTGAAGCGGATGGGCCTTGGCCGCGCGATCCTGACGGCGCGCCGCTCTATCCCGGCGACGCCAGATCGCTGCCCGCCGACGAGCGCGACCGCCTCATCGACACCGGTGCGCCTTATGCGCTTCGGCTCGATATGGCGGCTGCCTGCCGCCGCGCCGCCGGCCTGAGCTGGAACGAACTGGGCGAGGGGCCCGATGGTGAGCGTGGTGTAGTTCCGGCGCGGCCAGAAGCCTGGGGCGATGTCATTGTGGCCCGCAAGGAGACGCCGACCAGTTACCATCTGTCCGTCGTTGTCGACGATGCGCTCCAGGACATCAGCGAGATCGTGCGGGGCCAAGACCTGTTCCACGCCACTTCGGTCCACCGTTTGCTCCAGGTTCTGCTCCGCCTGCCGGAACCCGTCTACCGCCACCATGGGCTAGTTCGCGACCAGGGTGGCCGGAAACTGTCGAAATCAACCAGCTCGACCGGCCTTCGTGAACTGCGCGCTGCCGGCGCCACGCCGGCCGGTATCCGCCAGTTGGTGGGATTAGATTAAGTTTCTCTGGGGGTTAGCCAAACGCCGCCGTGACTCCGGGTGTTCCGCCGTGCCATGCTCACCTGACGGCCCGGGGTTCGAAGGGGATACTTCGAAGGGGAGTTATGGCGGCGAAAACGCGCGCAGCGCGCACTACGGGGACGTCCAAGCGAGTGGCTCGGAAGCGCTCCGGGCCGACTGCCCGGTTGCGCAAGCGCAGCACCAAGCGGGTCGAGCCGGACGTCGTCCAGGCCGCGCTTGCCGCCTTTGCCCATGAGGTCCGCACCCCCCTGACCGGCATTCTCGCGATCAGCGACCTGCTCGCGACTTCGGATCTCGGGGAACGGGAAAGACGCTGGGCCGACACGATCAAGGCCGGGGCCGAGCATCTGGCGAACCTTGCCACCCTGTTCGTCGATGCCGCCCGAAGTGGCAAGGGGACCGGGAAGACGGTCGGGGGTGGAAGCTCGCTGCGGCAGGATTTGTTCGACCTGCGGACGCTCGCACGCAACGCCGGCGATTCGCTGGCCGGTCGCGCCGCGGCCAAGGGTCTCCAGGCCGAGGTCGATATCTCGGAGAAGCTGCCGGGGCTGGTGGTCGGTGATCCCGTTCGCCTGCGCGCCGCGCTCGAGAACCTGATCGACAATGCCGTGAAGTTCACCGAGCACGGCGGCGTGGCGCTCACGGTCGCGCCTTGGCGTTCCGCCAAGAGCAAGAGCAACAGCAAGGGCAGCACCAAGAGCAAAGGCAAAGCAAAGAACAAAGGCAGCGTCGGTGTCGCCTTTGCCGTGTCCGACAGCGGCATCGGCCTCACCATGGCCGAGATCAAGCGGCTGTTCCGGCCGTTTACCCAGGCCAATGTGACCATTGCCTCGCGCTTCGGCGGCGCCGGCCTGGGCCTGTCGTCGGTAAAGCAACTGGCGCGCGCGATGGGCGGCGACATCACGGTCGCCCCTCGGCCCGGCGGCGGCGCCACCTTCACGTTGACGGTGTCGGTGGATGCCACGGGATCGGGCAAGTCCCGCAAGTCGAAGGGTGAAGCCGAGATGGATGCGGTCCCGGCGCTGCGCTTGCTCAGCGTCGAGGACAATCCGTTCGGCCGCGTCGTGCTCAACACCATCCTGACCGAGCTTGGTCATCATGCCGAGTTCATCGGGCGGGGCGAGGACGCGGTGAACCGGCTCGCGCAGGGCGCCTTCGACGCGGTGCTGATGGATATGGTGCTGCCGGGCATCAATGGCGTCGAGGCGATCAGGCGGATCCGCACCATGGCGACGCCGCTGGCTCAGATCCCCATCATCGGGGTGTCCGGCCGCGGCGAGGACGAAGTCGCCTCACGCGAGGCCGGCGCCGACGCCTTTTTGGTCAAGCCTGTGTCTCCGCGGGCGCTAGCGACTGCGCTGCTTGCAGCGACACGCCGTGAGGAAGCCGCGACTTGATGATCGCGGCGTTGAGCTCGCCGCCGAAAACGAAGATCGCCGCGATGAAGTACAGGAACACCAGCGCGATGATCACCGAGGCGAGCCCCGCATACATCGTCACGTAATTGTTGGCGAAGCGCGCCAGATACTGCCCGAACACGATGCCCGAGATCAGCGACGCCACGATGGTGAAGACGATGCCGGGCAGGATCTGGAGGAACCGGCGCCGTCCCGCCGGCAACCAAGTATGCAGGATGATCAGCGCCACGACCAGCGCGCCGACGGTGATGCCGTAGCGCAGCCAGGTGAGGATCCTCTCGTTGGACTCGACGAACAGCGGAATGTGGGCGCGCGCGGCCTCGATGAGGAGCGGCCCGAGCACGATCAGGAATGCCATGGCGAGCGCGGTGATGGCCGCAATCAGCGTGTAGGCAATCGATTCCAGCCGTAGCCAGTACCAGGGCCGCATCTCCACGACCGCATAGGCGCGGTTCAGTGCGACCCGCAGCGCCTCGACGCCGTTGGAGGCGAAGTAGACCGACAGCACCGCGCCGATGGTGAATAGGCCGGTGCGGGTCGTGGTCAGCACGTCGTGGACTTCCCCCGAGATCGAATCCGCGACCTGCTTGGGCCAGACCTGGAGCATCAGGCTTGCGGCCTGGTCCGCGAGTTCCTTGGAGCCGAAGAAGCCGGCGAGCGAGGTCAGCACGATCAGGAACGGGAACAGCGCCATCAGTGTCGACAGTGCAATGTGGCTCGCGATCGCCCAGCCATCGTCGGCCAGGAACGTGTAGAACGCGTCCATCGCGACGACGTAGATGGCACGGATTGCCTTCACGCACCACCTGCACTGCTGTTGTCGTTTCCTCTTCCCGCGCGGGGGAAACGCATTCCGACCTCTCGCCGCAGGCGGGGAGAGGCGAAGAGGACGGGTAATTCGCGCAAATCCAGATTCATCCAGCTAGCTTCTGATATTATTGGCTTAAAAGCCAGATCGGGAACGCCATGGCGGACCGGCGCGGAGGGTGTTATTTACCCTCGAATGGCATCTCTTCTGAGTACTTTCATCCTGCCGATCGCGGTCGGCGCCGTGGCGTTGGTGCTGCTGCTCGGTCTCATCAACATGATGCGCGGCGGCTCGCCCAACACCTCGCAGAAGCTGATGCGCTGGCGCGTGCTGCTTCAGTTCGTGGCGATCGTCATCGCGATGGTCGCCGTGTGGGCGATGGGGCGTTAACATGGTCGTGCTCAATCGCATCTATACGAAAACCGGTGACGACGGCACGACAGCGCTCGGCTCGGGCGAACGCCGGCCGAAATATGATCTGCGCATCGAGGCCTATGGCACGGTCGACGAGACCAATGCCGCGATCGGCGTGGTCCGGCTTCACACCAGGGATGCGCCCGAGCTCGACGCGATGCTTGGCCGCATCCAGAACGATCTATTCGACCTCGGCGCGGACCTCGCGGTGCCCGAACGTGAGGGCAAGGCGGAGCGGCTACGGGTGGTGGCGAGCCAGGTCGAGCGGCTCGAGCGCGACATCGACGCGCTCAACGACAAGCTGGCACCCCTGACCTCCTTCGTGCTGCCGGGCGGCACGCCGGCCGCCGCCTACCTCCATGTCGCCCGTACGATTTGCCGCAGGGCGGAACGCGTGATGGTGGAACTGGCGGCCCGGCCGGAAGAGCCCGTTGGTGCCGCTGGCATCCAGTATATGAATCGCCTGTCGGACTTCCTGTTCGTCGCGAGCCGCGCCAGTAACGACGACGGCGCCGGCGACGTGCTCTGGGTTCCGGGCCAGAATCGCTGACCCATCAGGCGGCGCATTTCTGGGCGCTAAAATTAGACCCCTTCGCGCGTTGACCGGGCCGGATCAGGCCTTTAGGTTCCGCGCCAGTTGATAAATCCCCTCCCAGATTGAGTGAAAGAGGATCGATGAAGGTCTTGGTGCCGGTAAAGCGGGTGGTCGATTACAACGTCAAGGTCCGCGTCAAGAGCGATGGATCGGGTGTTGAACTCGCCAACGTCAAAATGTCGATGAACCCGTTCGACGAAATTGCGGTCGAAGAAGCGCTGCGCTTGAAGGAAGCCGGCAAGGCGACCGAAGTCGTGGTGGTCTCCATCGGACCGGCGCAGGCGTCGGAAACGATCCGCACCGGTCTCGCCATGGGCGCCGATCGCGGCATCCTGGTGAAGGCCGAGGGCGCGGTCGAGCCGCTCGCCGTCGCCAAGATCCTGAAGAAGATTGCCGACGAAGAGCAGCCGGGCCTGATCATTCTCGGCAAGCAGGCGATCGACGACGACAGCAATCAGACCGGCCAGATGCTGGCCGCGCTGCTCGGGTGGTCGCAGGCGACCTTCGCCTCGAAGCTCGAGGTCGAAGGCAGCGACTTCAAGGTCACCCGCGAAGTCGACGGCGGCTTGCAGACCGTGAAGCTGAAGGGACCGGCGATCGTCACCACCGATCTCCGTCTCAACGAGCCGCGCTATGCCTCGCTGCCCAACATCATGAAGGCCAAAAAGAAGCCGATCGCGGACAAGACCGCTGCCGATTACGGCGTCGATCTCACCGCGCGCCTCGAGGTTCTCAAGACGACCGAGCCGGCGGGCCGCAAGGCGGGCGTCAAGGTCAAGGACGTCGCCGAGCTGGTGTCGAAACTCAAGAACGAAGCCGGGGTGCTCTGATGACGACGCTTCTGATTGCCGAACACGACAATGCGTCGCTCAAGGATGCGACCAACAAGGCCCTGACCGCGGCGGCCGCGCTCGGCGCGGACGTCGAGGTTCTGGTGGCCGGCGAGAACGCCAAGGCTGCAGCGGACGCGGCCGCAAAGCTTGCCGGTGTGAAGAAGGTGCTGCTCGCCGACGGCGCGCTCTACGCGCACGATCTGGCCGAGCCGCTGGCCGCGCTGATCGTCTCGCTGGCACCGTCCTATGACGCCATCGTCGCGCCCGCGACCTCGCGCTTCAAGAACGTGATGCCGCGCGTCGCGGCCCTGCTCGACGTCATGCAGGTCTCGGAAATCACCAAGGTGGTCGCTCCCGACACCTATGAGCGTCCGATCTACGCCGGCAACGCCATCCAGACGGTGAAGTCGAAGGACGCCAAGAAGGTCATCACGGTGCGCACCTCCACCTTCGCCGCAGCAGGTGAAGGCGGCAGCGCGTCGGTCGAGAGCGTCGCGGCGGCGGCCGATCCGGGCCTGTCGTCCTTTGTCGGCGAGGAAGTCGCAAAGAGCGACCGTCCCGAACTGACCTCGGCCAAGATCATCGTGTCTGGTGGCCGCGCCATGCAGAGCCGCGAGAATTTCGCAAAGTACATCGAGCCGCTCGCCGACAAGCTTGGCGCCGGCGTCGGCGCTTCGCGTGCGGCGGTGGATGCGGGCTATGCGCCGAACGACTGGCAGGTCGGCCAGACCGGCAAGGTCGTGGCCCCCGAGCTCTATGTCGCAGTCGGCATTTCCGGCGCGATCCAGCATCTGGCCGGCATGAAGGACTCCAAGGTGATCGTCGCGATCAACAAGGACGAGGACGCGCCGATCTTCCAGGTCGCCGATTACGGCCTGGTCGCTGACCTCTACCAGGCGGTTCCGGAGCTGACGGCCGAACTCGGCAAGCTCGGCAAGTAAAACGCGCTAAAACACCGGCTGGAGCTATAAACTCCGGCCGGTGTTGCTTTTTGAGGCGTTTTCTTTGGCGCGGGACACGCCTTCGAAGCGATCCAATCTAGGTTTCGAGGCCGGGTTCTGATTAAATCAGACCTCCCGGCTCAGGGGGATAGGCAGGCGCGGTTGATAGCGCGCCGTTCCGGTGGATGACATTATGGCGGCAGTAATCAAGAAGGTCGGCGTGATCGGCGCGGGGCAGATGGGCAATGGCATCGCACATGTCGCTGCGCTGGCCGGCTTCGACGTGGTGCTCAACGACATTTCGACCGACCGCCTCAAGTCAGGCATGGCTACGATCAACGGCAACCTGACGCGCCAGGTCTCCAAGAAGGCCGTTAGCGAGGACGACAAAGCCAAGGCAATGGCGCGTATCGTGGCCGGCGAGAAGCTGGACGACCTCGCGGACTGCGATCTCGTGATCGAGACCGCGGTCGAGAAGGAAGAGGTCAAGCGCAAGATTTTCCACGATCTCTGCGCGGTGTTAAAGCCGGAGGCGATCGTTGCCTCCGATACATCCTCGATCTCGATCACGCGGCTCGCCGCCGCCACCGACCGGCCCGAACGCTTCATCGGCATTCACTTCATGAATCCGGTGCCGTTGATGGAACTGGTGGAGCTGATCCGCGGCATCGCCACCGACGACCAGACCTTCGAGGCGTCAAAGGAATTCGTCGGCAAGCTCGGCAAGCAGGTCGCGGTCTCCGAGGATTTCCCGGCCTTCATCGTCAACCGCATCCTGCTGCCGATGATCAACGAGGCGATTTACACGCTGTATGAAGGCGTGGGCAATGTCGAGGCGATCGACGCGGCGATGAAGCTCGGGGCGCACCATCCGATGGGCCCGCTGGAACTCGCCGATTTCATCGGCCTCGATACCTGCCTGTCGATCATGCAAGTGCTGCATGAGGGCCTCGCCGACTCCAAGTACCGCCCGTGCCCGCTGCTGGTGAAATACGTCGAGGCGGGCTGGCTCGGTCGCAAGACCCAGCGCGGTTTTTACGACTACCGCGGCGCCAAGCCGGTTCCGACGAGATAAGCCGGTCTCGCGCCCCGGCTCTGCGTCGCGTCATTGCATGGCGCGCCGCGTCCGGAACACGGACAAAGCCCCACCTAGGGCGTTTCGTGGCAATTCATGTCCCGTTAACCGCTCGCGTCTAGGTTACGGCCGGTACGAGGGTTTGGTAATGGACATGATGGCGATGGTCAGCAGCATGCTGGCCTCTCAGCAAGGCGCGCTGCAGTCGAATATCTCGGCGACGCTGATGAAGCAGAACGCGGACGCGGAGAAATCCACCGTCCTGACGCTGCTCGGCGCCGGACAGCCCTCGCTCGCCAATGTCGGCGCCGGCCTCGGCAGCAACCTCAACGTCACCGCCTAAAACATCGTCGCCTAGAACGACGCGGCGGCTTTGCCCGTCGCAGCCCGGATCAGCTTGAGCGCATCTTCGCTCGCCCATTCCGCCGGCCCCGCGATCGTCGCGATCTCGCAGCCTTGGGGATCGACCAGCACCGAGGTGGGCATGCCCAAAGCCCGGCCTATCGCCTTAAGATCTTGAAAAACTTTGGCTTTCTGATCGTTGAAATAGCCGAGCCTGATAAGATTGGCCTCTTTCAGGAACGTCTTGGGCTTCTCGGGGTCGCGGGTGTCGATATTGATCGCCACCACCTCGAAATTCGGGCCCGAAAGCTTGCCCTGGAGCTCGTCCAGCGCCGGCATTTCCTTGCGGCAGGGCACGCACCAAGTGGCCCAGAGATTCACCAGCAGCGTCTTGCCGCGGAAATCCGACAGCTTCTTCGGCCTGCCGTCGGCGTCCTCGAAGGCCAGGTCCGGCAGCTTCAGCGGTGCGGTCGCCATGGTCAGCGCCGCCACCTCGCCATGGGCGAGCGGGGCGATCTTCTGTGCCGTGTTCACCGCCGCCCGGCAGGCGGGATCGCCGGATGGGGACCGGCCCAGGCCGAGCCCGTACAGCGCGGCAAAGCCAGCCAGGCCCCCGACCACGACGGTAGCGATGACGACGGGGATGCGGCGCGTGGCCGACCGTGCTTTCGTTTGGTCGAGCCTGTCGTTGGGGTCGAGCATATCGTTTGTCATCCGGGCGCAGATATGGCTATCAGAGGCCTCTTAATACGGCTGGCAGCCGTCAGCAAACGTGCGGCGGCGACAGGCAAGGCGTGAGCAGGGGATCATGAGCAACAAGATGTGGGGCGGCCGGTTCTCGGAACGCCCCGACGAGATCATGGAAGAGATCAACGTCTCCATCGACGTCGATCGTCACCTCTTTGCCCAGGACATTGCCGCGTCCAAGGCCCACGCCGCGATGCTGGCCGCACAGGGCATCATCACGGCCTCTGATGCGAAAAATATCGGCAGGGGTCTAGACACGATTTTGTCAGAGATCGGCAAGGGCGGCTTCGAATTCAAGCGCGCGCTCGAGGACATTCACATGAATGTCGAGAGCCGCCTGTCCGAGCTGATCGGCCCTGCCGCCGGCCGCTTGCACACCGCGCGCTCGCGCAACGACCAGGTCGCGACCGATTTTCGTCTCTACGTCCGCGATGTCCTCGATGAGACCGACGCCGCGCTCGCCGCATTCCAGCGGGCGCTGGTCGAG
This sequence comes from Bradyrhizobium sp. 134, assembly GCF_023074155.1. NCBI lineage: Bacteria > Pseudomonadati > Pseudomonadota > Alphaproteobacteria > Hyphomicrobiales > Nitrobacteraceae > Bradyrhizobium > Bradyrhizobium sp. 134. Next base: position 171,795 of record NZ_JADPKX010000016.1, read on the forward strand.
CGCGCGCTGGAGCATGCCGGGACGGTCATGCCCGGCTTCACGCACCTGCAGACCGCGCAGCCGGTGACCTTCGGCCACCATCTGCTCGCCTATGTCGAGATGGCCGCGCGCGATCGCGGCCGTTTCCAGGACGCGCGCAAGCGGCTGAACGAATCCCCGCTCGGAGCTGCAGCGCTCGCCGGTACCTCGTTCCCGATCGATCGTCACGCCACGGCGAAGGCGCTCGGTTTTGATCGTCCGATGGCCAACTCGCTCGATGCGGTTTCCGATCGCGACTTCGTGCTGGAGACGCTGTCGGCGGCCTCGATCTGCGCCGTGCACATGTCGCGCTTCGCCGAGGAGATCGTGATCTGGACCTCCCCACTGGTCGGCATGATCCGCCTCAGCGACAAGTTCACCACGGGATCCTCGATCATGCCGCAGAAGCGCAATCCTGACGCCGCCGAGCTGGTGCGCGCCAAGACCGGCCGCGTGATCGGCGCGCTCAATGGGTTGCTGATCGTGATGAAGGGCCTGCCGCTCGCCTATCAAAAGGACATGCAGGAAGACAAGCAGGGCGCGATGGAAGGCTTCGCCGCGCTGTCGCTCGCGATCCGCGCCATGACCGGCATGGTCCGGGATCTCGTGCCTGATGAAGCGAAGATGAAGCTTGCTGCAGGCGAGGGCTACGCCACCGCGACCGATCTTGCCGACTGGCTGGTGCGGACGTTAAAGATGCCGTTCCGCGAGGCCCATCACGTCACCGGCCGCATCGTCGCGAAAGCCGCCGAGGGCGGCGTGGCGCTGCACGAGCTCCCGCTCAAGGAGATGCAGGCGATCGAGCCGAAGGTTACGAAAGACGTGCTTGGCGTGCTCTCGGTCGAATCGTCGGTCAAGAGCCGGACCAGCTTCGGCGGCACCGCGCCGAAGAACGTGGCGGCGCAGGCCAAGGCCTGGCTGAGGCGGCTGGAAAAAGAGCGAAAATTGGGCTGAGGGCAAAATTTCGCTTATGTTTCATGATCATCCGGGTCTCGCCAGAGCGCGCCAATCTCTGTATGGTGCGCCGCGCGTAGTGGGGATTTCGTCGTGACGTCAAAGTTTCGCCCGGCCGGCTCGGGGTGGGCCATCATTGTCTTGAGCCTGACGGCGCTCGCGCTTGCCGGCTGTGGCCGCAAGGGCCCGCTGGATCTGCCGCCGACCGCTTCGAGCGCGTCCACAGCCAACGTCGCTCCGCCGACCGACACCGAGGCCGAAGCCCAGAGGACGCCGAGCGTGTTCAATCCCACCTATGGCGCGGACGCCGCACCGGCGGCGACCAAGGGCAGGAAGAAACCCTTTATCCTCGACCCGCTGCTGGACGAAAGACCCAGCCGATAGGCTGGGGCAACTGAGCCAACGCCATGAACCATTTTGACTATCGCAACGGCGTGCTGCACGCCGAGGCAGTGAACCTGTCCGAGCTGGCTGCAACCGTCGGCACGCCGTTCTATTGCTATTCGACCGCGACGCTCGAGCGGCACTATCGCGTTTTCACCGACGCTTTCGCGGGCGAGAAGGTGCTGGTCTGCTACGCCATGAAGGCGAATTCCAACCAGTCGGTGCTGCGCACGCTGGCCAGGCTCGGGGCCGGCGCGGACGTGGTCTCCGGCGGCGAATTGAAGCGCGCGCTGGCCGCCGGCATTCCGGCAAGCAAGATCCTGTTCTCCGGCGTCGGCAAGACGGAAGACGAGCTGCGCGCCGCACTGGCCGCCGACATCCTCTGCCTCAACGTCGAATCCGAGCCCGAACTCGAGCTGCTGTCGCGCCTTGCGACCGAGACGGGCAAGACCGCGCGGATCTCGATCCGTGTCAATCCTGACGTCGATGCCGGCACGCACGCAAAGATCTCGACCGGCAAGTCCGAGAACAAGTTCGGCATCCCGATCGCGCATGCCCGCGAGGTCTATGCCCGCGCCGCGAAGCTGCCGGGCATCGAGGTCACAGGCACCGACGTGCATATCGGCAGCCAGATCACCGACCTGTCCAAGATGGAGATCGCGTTCCGCATCCTCTCCGAATTCGTGCAGACGCTGCGTGCCGACGGCCACAACATCTCGCATGTCGATTTCGGCGGCGGCCTCGGCATTCCCTATTACATGGACCGCGAGGCGCCGCCTGCGCCCGACGCCTATGCCGCGATGGTCAAGCGCGTCAGCCACAATCTCGGTTGCACGCTGATGTTCGAGCCGGGGCGCATGATCGTCGGCAATGCCGGCATCCTGGTCGCCAAGGTGATCTATGTGAAGCGCGGTGACGGCAAGAATTTCGTCATCATCGACGCCGCCATGAACGATTTGATCCGTCCGACGCTGTACGAGGCCCATCACGACATTCTGCCGGTGACGCAGCCTGCGAAGGGGGCCGCGACCATGATGGCCGACGTCGTCGGCCCGGTCTGCGAGACCGGCGACTACCTCGCGCTGGATCGCACGCTGCTGACGCCAAAGCCCGGCGACCTCATCGCCATCATGACCGCCGGCGCCTATGGCGCAGTGCAGGCCGGCACCTACAATACGAGGCCGCTGGTGCCCGAAGTGCTGGTGAAGGGCGACCAGTACGCCGTCGTGCGTCCGCGCATCGAGGTCGAGCAATTGATCGCGATGGATACGCCGGCGCCGTGGCTGTGAGGCTGTGATTGTCCACGATGAGCGCAGCTACCGCTGCGCCCATCGCTGCATTGACCCCTACTTCTTGAACCGGTCCTTGATCGCGGCGAGGCCGGAATCATAGACGCCGCCGAGGGCATCGACCGCTTCCTTCTCTCGCCCCGGGTCGGGCGTGTAGATGCCGGTCCATGTCACCACCGACGCGCCTTCACCCTTTGCCGTGACCTTGATGGTCGACTTATACTGGCTCACCGGCAGTGGGCTCGACAGGAACACGTAGGAATAGCTGTAGTCTTTGTCGTTCCGCGCAGTCTGCGTCTCCACGAACGAAGCCTTGCCGTCCCTGGTGACGAGCGTCCGGGTTGGGGGCGACTTGCCGTCCACGATGCACTGCCCCACCGGCGGCAGCCAATTCTTGATCGCGCAGAACGGCCCGATGACGGACCACACCTCGGCCGCAGCACTGCTGACCTCGATGCTCCTCGTCAGATTGGCTGCGGACGCCGGCATGACGCCGACGCCCAGGCCGAGGGTGCAAATCGCGGCGCTGCGAACCGAAACGAGCAATCTGGAAGCCGCTGAATCGTATTTCTTCATGGTAATCTCCTGTGTCAGGCGGGCCGTGATGGCGGCGGCCGGCTTGCCAATGCCGGTCGAATAGACGCTCACCACCGTCCGCGGCCAGTTCAGAGAATGAATCGCTGCTGATACAGAAACTGAACTAGGAAGCCGTGCGCGGCGGCCCTAAGGTTGCGCCTTCGCTTGTCACGGAGACCCGCATGACCATTGGCAGCTACAGGCAGTTCTGTCCGGTCGCGATGGCGGCCGAGATATTATGCACGCGCTGGACCGTCGTGCTCCTTCGCGAACTCATTGCCGGCTCGACGCGCTTCAACGAGCTGCGCCGCGGCGTTCCGCGGATGTCGCCTGCCTTGCTCTCGCAACGTCTCAAGGAGCTCGAAGCCGCCGGCATCGTTACGCGGCGGGCATCGGCTTCCGAGCGCGGTATCACCGAATATCTGCTGACCACAGCCGGACGCGAACTCGGCCCAATCGTGGAGGCGTTCGGCATCTGGGGCCAGCGCCGTATCGAGTCGGATCTGTCGCTTCAGCATCTCGATGTCCAGCTGTTGATGTGGGACATGCGGCGGAATTTGAACACGACGCCGATGCCGACCCGCCGCAGTGTGCTGCAGTTCGCGTATCCGGAATTGCCTTCGACGCAGCGATTGTGGTGGCTGATCGTCGATCCCGACGACAGTGTCGACCTCTGCTCGATTGATCCCGGTTTCGATGTTGACCTTTACGTGTCGGTTGATCTGCGCACCATGACGGCGATCTGGATGGGACTCGATACCGTGCGCGCGGCCGTCGCAAGCCGGCGGATGCTGCTCACCGGCGACCGGCAGCTTGCCGCGGCCATGCAAAGCTGGCTGGGCCTCAGCCCGTTCGCCAAGGAACGCAAGCTGGCGAGCTGATCCAGGGCGGCGCAATTCAGTATTTGTATCGCCCCGCTACAGTTCCCGTACTGGCGAGCCCCGCCCGTGTTCTGGCACCCAAGTGATGCCCGCCCCTATCAACGCGGAGCTGAACTCGAGCCAGGAGACGCGGCATGACAGCCTATCTGATCGCAGACATCAAAGTGACCGACGGAAAATGGGTGCCGGACTATGCGGCCTCCGTTCACGACCTCGTGCACAAGCACGGCGGCAAGTACCTCTCGCGCAGCGGCAATGTGAAGACGCTGGAAGGTGCCCCTCTCGACACCTCGCTGATCGCGATCATGTCGTTTCCGACGGCGAAGGCAGCAGAGTCCTTCGTCACTGATCCCGCCTACAGCCGCTTCGCGGCAGCGCGCAGGGGCGGCAGCGAGAGTCGCTTCCAGTTGATCGACGATACCGACTTGGCCGGCACGATCCCCTATCTCGCCAAGGCTTGAACTGCGTTTCGTCAAAAACTCGGCGCGCAGGCGCAGACCTGCCCGGCCAACACAGGAGATTGGAATGAACGATTCACTCGCGGGCGCAGGCCTGCTTCGCATGCTTTTCGTAGCTTGCAGCGTGGCCTGGCTGCTCGCACTTTCCGGCGTCGCGTCGGCCCGGGTCACACGGTGCGACATTACGTGGGTCAGCTGCAACAACACCTCTGCGAAATGCTCGAGCGAGAGACGGTGCATGCGCAGGTGCGACGAGAAGTATATCAAATGCAGCGGGGGCTCGGCCTCCTTGCAACTGGAGCAGCCGATCGACCTTCTGGAACTTAGCAGACGCCGCTCGTAGCAGATCGATCCAAGGAGGACAGCGCAGCGCCGGTCGCCGGCGCTGCGCTTTCGTGTTGGCGCTAGCTGGGTGGCCTGCCGCCAACCACAACGCCCGCCTTCTTCTCGATCGGCTTGATCGCCGCGGTGAAATCGGACTCGGCGCCTTCCGCGCTGATGACCGTCTCCCACAACCGCCCGACCGCATCCGCGACCTCCATCGACAGGCCGAGCTGCTTCATCTCCTCCAGCGCCAGCCGCACGTCCTTCACCATCAGTCCCGTGGCGAAGCCGAAGTCGAAGCTGCGCGGCAGCACCGAGCGCGGAAACTTGTCGCGGCTCGCGGTGTTCATGCCGGAGCCGGCATTGATGACGTCGATCATCACGGCGGGATCGAGCCCGGCCTTGACGCCCATCACCACCGCTTCCGAGGTCGCCACGATCGCGGTGGCCGACAAGAAGTTGTTTGCGAGCTTCATGGTCTGCGCCGCGCCGGGCTTCTCGCCGATGAAGAACACTTTTCCGATGATGTCGAGCGCGGGCTTGAGCAGCTCGAACTCGGTCTTCGGCCCCGAGACCATCACCGCCAGCGTGCCCTTCTCCGCGCCGCCGACGCCGCCGGAGACGGGGCAGTCGATCTGCACGATGTCATGCTTGGCGAGCAGGCCGTGAATCTTAACCGCCATCGCGGAGCCGACCGTGGAGAGGTCGATGAAGCGCTTGACGCGGCTCCCCTCGATCACGCCGTTCGGCCCCGTCGCAACCGCGAGCGAAGCCTGCAGCGAGGGCAGGCTCGCCATGACCGTCTCGACCTGGTCGGCGACCTCCTTCGGCGACGTCGCTGCAGTGGCGCCGCGCGCCACCAGCTTGTCGACGACCTCCCGGCGCGTGTCGAACACGACGAGCCGGTTGCCGGCCTCGATCAGCCGCCGCGCCATCGGGAAACCCATGTTTCCGAGGCCGATGAATCCGATGTCCATGGTGTTTCCTTGTGTTTGTTATTCGTCGTTGTACCGCGACCCACGGGCCACACACTCGCTGTCGTCCTGGCGAAGGCCCGGACCCATTACCCCGGCTGCGGTCGCTACGCGTGGTCGCAGCTACTAACCTTTGCATCACATCCAACGGTGGCTATGGGTCCTGGCTTTCGCCAGGACGACGGTGGGGAGGGACGATGCGCCCTCCTCACTTCGATGCCGCCCCCTCACGCCTTGCCGTCGATCTCCGCGAACACCTCGCGCGCGATCCGAAAACTGTCGACCGCGGCCGGCATGCCACCATAGATTGCGACCTGCATCAGGATCTCGCGGATCTCGTCGCGGCTGACGCCGTTGGTGAGTGCGCCCTTCAGATGCGCGCGGAATTCGTGCTGACGATTGAGGATCGCGATCATCGCGATGTTGAGCATGCTGCGGGTCTTGCGCGGCAGCTCCTCGCGGCCCCACACCGTGCCCCAGCAATATTCGTTGAGCATCTCCTGGAACGGACGGTTGAAATCGTCGACGCTCTTCAGAGCGTTGTTGACATAGGCCTCGCCGAGCACCGCTTTGCGGACTTCCAGGCCCTTGTCGTGCATCTTCTTGTCCATGGCGTTTCCTTCTTTTTCCTTGGATGGCGGCGCGGAAATTACGGGGTTGCGGCGGGCCAGTCACGTCCTCGTGTTATGCGGGAAAAGGGGTGTCTCCCGTACAGGAACGGATGCCTCAGTGCTGCCGTTGTGGTACGCTTCTCTACCGGGCAACCTGGAGAGTTGATTGAACGGCGTCACCCCCGACCCGTCAGACCCGATCCGCGATGGCGACGCTCTGTCGCGGCTGAAGCTGGCGCAAGCCCTGCAACGGGCCACTTATGCCATCGCGTGGGAGCGTGCCTGGCCAAATTTGGCGCGGCTTCTTACCGTCGTCGGTCTGTTCCTGGTGGTGTCCTGGGCCGGCCTCTGGCTGGCGCTGCCGTCCATTGCCCGCGCCACCGGTCTTGTCGTTTTCGCCGGCGTTGCGATTGCCGTCCTGTTCCCATTGAGTCGCTTCCGCTGGCCGAGCCGCGAGGAGGCTCTGGCTCGGCTCGACCGCGGCTCTGGCATCCGTCATCGGCCGGCCACCACGCTGACGGACACGCTGAGCTCACAGGACCCGGTTGCGCAGGCCTTGTGGCGGGCGCAGCGCGAGCGCACGCTGGCTTCCATCAAGCGCATCCGCGCCGGTCTGCCGCAGCCCCGGCTCGCTCTGCATGACCCCTGGGCGTTGCGCGCGCTGGTCATGGTGATGCTGGTTGCGACCTTCTTCGCCGCCGGCGACGAGCGTGCGATGCGGCTCGGGGCCGCCTTCCACTGGAACGGCGTACTGGCGCCGACGAATGTTCGCGTCGATGCCTGGGTCACGCCACCGCTCTACACCGGCAAGCCGCCAATCATCCTGTCGGCGGCGAACAAGGAGGCCGCGGCGCTGCCGGCCAGCGGGCCGCTTGCCGTTCCCGCAGGCTCGACCCTGATCGTTCGCTCCTCCGGCGGCAGCCTTGATGTTGTCGTCTCCGGCGGCCTCAAGGAAGTCGCGCCCACAGAAGCCGCGCCCAAGGGTACCAACGAGAAGCATTTTGCCATCAGCGGCGACGGCACCGCGCATGTCCGCGCTCCCTCCGGCCAGCCGCAATGGGTGTTTGCGGCAACGCCGGACCGCGCGCCGACGATCGCGCTGGCCAAGGATCCCGAGCGCCAGGCCCGTGGCGGACTCCAGCTCACTTACAAGGTCGAGGACGATTACGGCGTCACTGGAGCCGACGCGCAAATCGGCCTGCGTCCCGTCGATGCCAAGGATGGCGTCAAGGATGGCGTCAAGGAGGCCGCCACGCGGCCGCTATTCCAGCCTCCGCAATTCCCACTCGTGCTGCCGAATGCGCGCACCCGAAACGGCGTCGGTCAGACGGTGAAGGACCTCAGCGAGGATCCCTATGCCGGCGCCGACGTCACGCTGACCCTCACCGCCAAGGACGAGGCGGGCAACGAGGCCAGGAGCGAGCCCTTCAACATGCGCCTGCCCGAGCGACTGTTCACCAACTCGCTCGCGCGCGCGCTGGTCGAGCAGCGCCGCATCCTCGCGCTCGACGCCAACAAGAACTCGGATGTCTACGCCGCGCTCGACGCGCTGATGATCGCACCCGAATTGTTCACGCCGGATGCGGGCTGCTATCTCGGCCTGCGCAGCCTGGCGCTGCAGCTGGAAGCCGCCCGCACCGACGACGCGATGCGCGATGTGGTGAAAAGCATGTGGGCGTTCGCGGTCACCGTCGAGGACGACGGTGTCGCCGGCAGCGTCAACGCCGCGCTGCGTTCGGCCCAGGACGCGCTCAAGCGGGCGCTGGAACGCGGCGCCAGCGAGGACGAGATCAAGGCGCTGACGCAAAAGCTTCGCGAGGCGATGGCCGGCAAGGTGCGCGATCTCGCCCGGCGCGCCGAGCAGAATCCGCTTGGACCCCGGCAGCCTTTCCCGGCAGAGGTTCAGCTCATCCTCGACAAGTCCGTCGAGCTGAAACAAAAGACCCAGAACGCCACGCCCGAGCAGCTCGAAGAGCTGGCGAAGCAGCAGGACGCATTGCGCGAGCAGCTTCAGGCCTATCGCAAGTCGGCGAACAACCGGGCGAAGGCGGGCAACGACGGGGCCAACCAGTCGACGCGAGACCGTAAATGCGGAAGCTAGCACGCGTGCCAGTCTTGAAGGCGATCTCGATCGCTTGTCTCGCCTTCCTGTTGGGAGGCGTCTCGCCCGTGGCTGCCCAGCAGGATCAGGATGTTGATGCCCTGCTCGATGGCGCTGAAAAGGCGATGCAGGATTCCGGCGACAGCCTCAGACAGAAGGAATCCGGTAAGAGCCTGAACAATCAATCCGATGCGATTCAGAAGCTCGAGGACTACAAGCGCGCGACGGAAAAGAGCCAATCCTCCAATCGCGATCGTTCCGTCATCACGCAGCGCGACCTGGACGAATTGCTGAAGCAAATCGAGAAGGCGGCGCGCGAAGGCAATAAAGAAGCGGCCCAGCGCATGCTCGAGCAGCTCGCGCAGATCATGGAAAATCTCCAGATGGCGCAGCCCGGGCAATCCGGCGACAGCGACATGGAGCAGGCGCTCAATGAGCTCAGCGACATGATCCGCAAGCAGCAGCAATTGCGCGACAAGACTTTCAAGCAGGGGCAGGATTCCCGGCGTGAGCGCTCGCGCGGCAAGCAGCAGGGCGACCAGTCGATGTCGGATCTCCAGCAGGATCAGCAGTCGCTGCGCGACCGGCTGAAGAAGCTGCAGGACGAGCTCGCCAAGCGCGGCCTCGCGCAGAAGGGGCAAAAGGGCCAGAAGAGCCAGGGCCAGAAAGGGCAAAAGGGTCAGCAGGGCGAGCAGGGACAGCCGGGCCAGGACGGCGATCAGGACGGTGACCAGGGCGATGACGACGGCAGTCTGGACGCCGCCGACGGGGCCATGGGCGATGCCGGCTCGCAGCTCGGCGAAGGCAATTCGGACGGTGCCGTGGACGCGCAAGGGAAAGCGCTCGAGGCCTTGCGCAAGGGCGCGCAGAAGATGGCCGAGGCGATGCAGCAGGGCGATGGCGACGGGCAGGGCGATGGTCCCGGCAACCGGCCCGGCCGTCAGCAGAGCGGCGGCAATCAGACCGATCCGCTCGGTCGCCCCCTTCACGGCCGCGATCTGAGCGACGACTACACGGTCAAGATCCCCGGCGAGATCGACGCCCAGCGCGTCCGCCGCATCCTCGAGGAGCTCCGGCGCCGCTTGGGGGATAGCTCGCGCCCGCAGATCGAGCTCGACTACATCGAGCGGCTGCTGAAGGATTTTTGAGTTCTCTGTCATCGCCCGGCTTACCGGGCGATCCAGTACTCGGAGACGGTTGTGATTCAATCGAGAGGCCGCGGCGTGCTGGATGCCCCGGTCAAGCCGGGGCATGACAGCGGAATACGCGGCGCCCCGACGCCGCTATCCCTTCTTCGCCGCCAGCGCATCCGCCACTGCCGTGCGGATGTCGGCGACCGAGAACGGCTTGGTTACGACGTCATGCACCAGCGCATTGAGGTTCGAGGCGCGCTCGCGCTGGTCGGCAAAGCCGGTCATCAGCAAAATGGTCAAATCGGGGAAATCGCGTGCGACGGAAAGCGCCAGCGCGATGCCGTCCATCACCGGCATCTGGATGTCGGTGAGCAGCAGGTCGAACCCGCCGTCCGCGCGCGTTAGGATTTCCAGCGCCTCGGCGCCGTCTTGCGCAGTGACGGTCTCGTGGCCGTCCATGGCGATGGCGCGCGCCACCAGCTGGCGCATCGAATCCTCGTCGTCGGCAATCAGGATTTTGGACATGAGACCAACCTTGGGATCAATCTCGCGACCAACTTTGCCTGCGAGACCTGCGAAATCGATTATACGCTGCCACCGGCGATGTCGCGCCGATTGAAGAAGCGAACGTCGATATTGCGGCCCTCCGGCGGCGGCGAGGCCAAACGCGAGCGGAAGAAAGCGCGCTCGCCGGGCTGTAGCACGGTCTGTTCCAGAACCGCGTTCCAGGCGTAGATTTCCGCGCCTTGCGCGTCGCGCACCGCGAAGCGCAACCGGGGAATGTCGAGCGGCTTCTTGCCCTGGCCCACGATCACGCCCTCGATCACCAGCACCTGCTTACCGTCCACGGTCTCGCTGGAGAGCTTGACGTCCTTGAAGGCCAGTGCGCGCAGATTAACTTCAAGGCCGACCATCCTGTAGAAGGCGGCCGTCTGCGGCAGCAGCCGCACCATATCGCCGCGCCAGATCACCAGCGCCAGCACCAGCGCGCCCATGGCGGCGCAGGCGGTCGGCAGGCCGAAATGGGATTTTCGCGGGGCCGCCGTGGCAACCGGGCGGCGCACTCGCGCGCCGCGGCGACTGCCGAACAGGCCACGGAACCAGGACTGGTGCTGCTCGCCGACGACTTCCTCCTCGACGGACCGGGCGGCTGCGGACCATTCGTCCTCGGCGTCGGTGGCTTCCTGGTCCGGCCAGTCGCTGGCGATCGAGGGGCTGTCAACGACAGGCGCGTCATCGGCGCCGTCGTCCTGGGCATAGGAGTTCCACTGCTCGGCGAGATCGGACTGGTCGTCGGCCCGGCTGGCCGCGGCCATGGCCGGGACAGATGCCTCCTCGATGGCATCCTCGGCATGGGCGACCCAGGTTTCCTTGCAACGGGAACAGCGCACGGTCCGGCCATTCGCCCCAAGGCTCGCGGGCTTGATGGCGTAGGATGTCGTACAATGAGGGCAGACGATATGCATGGACGAGCCTTGATGCATGGCCAAGTCGTGACGGTGACACGGTCGCGGAGAACCGAGCGGGAAAGATGCTACCAATTATGCTACAGGACGACCGTTAACGAACCGGAAACCATAACGGCCGCAAAACCCGCTGATCGCGTGGGGCGGAGCACAGCCGTGCGGCCCGCGGCCTCTCTCGAACGGAGCTGAGCTTGGTTCGGTTCGAAAATGTCGGATTGCGTTACGGCCTGGGGCCCGAGGTCCTGCGCGACCTCAACTTCCAGATTCCGGCGCATTCCTTCCAATTTCTCACCGGCCCGTCCGGCGCCGGTAAGACCTCATTGCTGCGCCTGTTGTTCCTGTCGCATCGCCCGACGCGCGGCCTCGTCAATTTGTTCGGTCACGACATCTCGCAACTGGGCAAGGACGAGATCGCAGACGTGCGCAAGCGCATCGGCATCGTGCTCCAGGATTTCCGCCTGCTTGACCACATGACCACCTATGAGAACGTCGCGCTGCCGTTCCGCGTCATGGGCCGCAGCGAATCGAGCTACCGCAAGGAGGTCATCGATCTGCTGAAATGGGTCGGGCTCGGCGAACGCATGGACGCGCTGCCGCCGATCCTGTCCGGCGGCGAGAAGCAGCGCGCGGCAATCGCGCGCGCGGTGATCTCGCGGCCGCAGCTGCTACTGGCCGACGAGCCGACCGGCAGCGTCGATCCGACGCTTGGCCGCCGCCTGCTGCGGCTGTTCATCGAGCTCAACAAGTCAGGCACCGCCGTCATCATCGCCACCCACGATATCGCCCTGATGGACCAGTACGAGGCGCGACGCTTCGTGCTGCACCAGGGACGGCTGCACGTCTATGAGTAGGCCCGACGAGCGCGGCGTGCTGGTCGATCTCGGGCAGGAGGGGCCGCCGCTTCCGGCCCGGGCGCGCAACATGTCGCCGATCGTGCCGCGCGCCTCGATCCACGGCCGCGCGCTCGTCGCCGTCGTCGCCATCATGACCTTCCTGGCCTCGATGACGACCGGCACGGTGCTGCTGGTGAGCGCCTCCGCCGCCGAATGGCAGTCGGATGTCGCGAGCGAGATCACCATCCAGGTCCGCCCGCAGACGGGCCGCGATCTCGAACGCGACACCGCGGCGGTGACCGAGGCCATGCGCGCGCAAGCCGGCATCGTCGAGGTCAAGCCGTTCACGAAGGACGAGAGCGGCAAGCTGCTCGAGCCCTGGCTCGGCACCGGGCTGTCGATGGACGATCTGCCGGTGCCGCGCATGATCATCGCGCGCGTGCAGCCCGGCACGGCGCTCGATCTCGGCGCTCTGCGCGCCCGCGTGACCCAGGTGGCACCAAGCGCCAGCGTCGACGATCACCGCGCCTGGATCGAGCGCATGCGCTCGATGACCAACGCCACCGTGCTCGCCGGCCTCGGCATCCTCGCGCTCGTCATCGTCGCCACCATCATCTCGGTGTCGTTCGCGACCCGGGGCGCCATGGCGGCGAACCGTCCGATCGTCGAGGTGCTGCATTTCGTGGGCGCCGGCGACCGCTATATCGCAAACCGCTTCCTGCGTCATTTTCTCAGGCTGGGGCTGGAGGGCGGCGTGATCGGCGGCGGCGCCGCCATGCTGGTGTTCGGCTTCTCGGAGTCGATTGCAGGCTGGTTTTCCGGCACCCCCGTCGGTGACCAGTTCGCCGCGCTGCTCGGCACCTTCTCGCTGCGGCCGTCCGGCTACATCGTGCTCGCGGTGCAGGCCGTGCTGATCGGCGCCATCACCGCGGTCGCCTCGCGCCAGACGCTGTTCGCGACGCTGAATGATGTCGATTGAGGCCGACAAACCGGACTCCACTTCGCCTCAAAACGTCCTAAAATCATCTCTGGGAAGGGATCACCGACATCACATGACCGCGCCGACCGACGATCGATCGCCGAAACTGCCGCGCGGCTGGCTGCGCGCGGCCGTGATGTCGACGATTGCGCTCGCCTTCGTCGGCGTGGCGGTGGGCTTCATCGCGTTTCTGTCGCAATTGCGCGGCGCCGAGATCGCGCCGGACCGCAAGGCGGACGGCATCGTGGTGCTGACCGGCGGCTCCTCGCGGGTGTCGGATGCGATGGAGCTGCTCGCTGCCGGCTACGGCAGGAGGCTCCTGATCTCCGGCGTGCACCCGACCTCGACGGCGAGCGACATCTCCCGGACGTTGCCGGAGAACCAGTCCTTCATGCGTTGCTGCGTCGATCTCGACCGCACCGCGGTCTCGACCCGCGGCAATGCCGCGGAGGCGCGGCGCTGGGCCGCGGGACGCGGCTTCAAATCACTGATCGTGGTCACCTCGAACTATCACATGCCGCGCGCGCTGGTGGAATTCTCGCATGCGATGCCGGAGACGACACTGATCCCGTTCGTTGTGGTCGGCGACAAATGGCGCGAGGAGCCGTGGTGGACCTCGTCGTCCACCTTGCGGCTGCTGCTGTCGGAATATGTCAAGTACATCGCGGCCGAGCTCAGGGTGCGGCTGGAGGATTTCGGGATTGACCTTTCGCCCGAGATGTCGGAGCAGCCTTCCGGGCTGCAGCCGAAGCGGCCCGCCACCGCACAGGCCAATTGATCGGCAACTGATCGGCAATTGATCGGATCCTCGATGTTCTTGATTTTCCTGCGATCGCTCGTCTTCAACGTGCTGTTCTACACCGTGCTGGTGTGCCTCGCGATCGTGGCGCTGCCGACCTTCGCGTTGCCGCCGCGCGCCATGCTCACGGTCGCGCAATGGTGGGCGAAGGCGACGCTGTTCCTGATGCGGGCGGTCTGCAACATCAAGGTGGAATTCCGCGGCCTCGACAAGATTCCGACGGGACCATTGGTCGTCGTGGCGAAGCATCAGTCGTTCTGGGAGACGTTCGTCTTGCCGGGCTTCTTCGACCGTCCGATTTTCATCCTCAAGCGTCAGCTCATGCAGATCCCGGTGTTCGGTCAGTTCCTGGTCAAGACCGGTATGATCGCGATCGACCGCAATGCCGGCGTCAAGGCGCTTTTGGACATGACGCGGCGGGCGCGCGAGGCGGTGCGCAGCGGCGGGCAGCTCGTGATCTTTCCCGAAGGCACGCGCCGCGCTCCGGGCGCGCCACCGGACTACAAAAGCGGCTTCGCGCAGATCTATTCGTCCTGCGGCGCGCCGTGCCTGCCGATCGCGCTCAATTCCGGCCTGTTCTGGCCGCGCCGCACCTTCATGCGCTATCCCGGCACGCTGGTGGTGGAGTTCCTCGATCCGCTGCCGCCGGGCTTGCCCAAGGACGAGTTTCTCTCCCGCGTGCAAACGGCGATCGAAGACGCGACCGGCCGCCTGGTCGAAGCGGGTCGCAAGGAGCAGGAGCAGCTGATCGGCTCGGCGCCGAGCTATGCGCCGTTGGAGAACTAGCGGTTTTCCCGATTGTCCACCGGAGCCGGGGCGTGCGGAGAATGCGCATCCCCATGCAGCATCATGGCAAGCTGATGCAGCTGCGCGTCGCGAAAGCCTTCGGCCTCGATCGCCTTCACCGTCGCGGTCACGTAGTCGCGGTTGGCGCCGGACTGGCCGTGGCCCTGGAGCACGTGGCGATGCTGGTCGGTGAGCGACAGCCGGCCGGCATATTGCACATGGCCGCGATCGACGACATAGGCGAGCGCGGAGACGCGCTGCCGCGCATCGTTCTCCAGCCACACCGAGCGCATGACTTCGCGATAGACCGACGTCACCTGCTCGCGCGCGCGCAAATAGGCGACGACGTCGGCGCGGTTCTTTTCGGCGACGCGGAAGGCGATGCCGCGGCAGGCGCCGCCGCGGTCGAGGCCGAGCACCAGACCCGGCTTCTCCGGCGTGCCACGGTGGACGAAGGAATAGACGCAGAGCGCGCGGTGCTCGCCGACCAGCCGCGCGGGGACGCGCTCCTCGAATTCGAAGCCCGGCCGCCACATCAGCGAGCCGTAGCCGAACACCCAGAGGTCGCCTTTGGCAGTGGTGACGGAGGGGATGGTGATTTCCGACATTTCGGGCACGGCTACCAGAACCGCGCCCCCAAGCGAAGCGAATTCTCCGCCTTTCGGAGCACGCCAACCTCGCTTACATTTGACAAAATCAGGGGTCAAAGGGTCGCCGCATGTCCGATATGACCATTGCCGCACGCCGGCGCTCCCGCTGGGGCCTTTTCATCGCCCCTGTCATCCTCCTGATCCTCGCGGTGGCGTGGAGCGGCTTCTGGTTCTATGCGGCGTCGCAGGCCGAAATCGCCGCCGATGCCTGGCGCGCGCAGGAGGCCAAATCCGGCCGCGTCTATGATTGCGCCAAGCGCTCGATCGCGGGCTTCCCCTTCCGCTTCGAGGTCCAGTGTTCGGGCGCCAGCGTCGCCCTGGTGTCGCAGAACGCCAGCAAGACGCCGTTCACGGCGAAGCTCGACAACATCCTGGTCGTCGCGCAGGTCTACGACCCCAAGCGCGTCATCGCGGAATTCACCGCGCCCGCGACGCTCACTGACGGCGTCACGCAGAGCACCTTCGTGGTGAACTGGAGCAAGGGTCGCAGCAGCGTGGTCGGCCTGCCCGCCGTGCCGGAGCGCGCCTCCATCGTATTCGAGGAGCCGACGGTCAATCGTGTCGACGGCAGCGTGCAGGTGCCGCTCGCGCGCGCGAAACAGGTCGAGCTGCATGGACGCCTCGCGGATGGATCGCCGTCCGATCATCCCGTGATCGAGACCGTGCTCCAGATCGCGCAGGGCAGTATCCAGGGCGTTCATCCGCTGCTCGCCGAGCCGTTCGAGGCCGACACGCGGGCGAAGATCACCGGACTGTCCGACCTCACGCCAAAGCCGTGGCCGCAGCGCTTCCGCGAGATCCAGGCCGCCGGCGGCCATATCGAGATCGTGCAGTCCCGGATCCAGCAGGGCGAGATGATCGCGGTTGCGGCCGGCACGCTCGGGCTCTCGGCCAACGGCCGTCTCGATGGCGAATTGCAGATGACGGTGACGGGCCTCGAGCGCGTGATCCCCGCGCTCGGCATCGAGAAGATGCTGGAGGAGGGGGTGCCGCAGGCGACCCTCGATCGCGTCGCGCCGGGCGTGAAGTCGCAGGACCTCAACAATCTGTTCGGTGCGCTCGACCGCGCCGTTCCCGGCCTCGGCAAGGTCATCAAGCAGAACGCCAATGCCGGCGTGGCCGCCGGCATCAATTCGATCGGCACCGAGAGCACGCTGGAAGGCAAGAAAGCTCGCAGCTTCCCGCTGAAGTTCGCCGACGGCGCCGTGCTGCTCGGCCCGGTCAAGGTCGGCCAGATCCCGCCGCTGTATTAGGTCGTGAATTCATAAATCGCCGGGCGGACAGCTTGGTCCGCCTGACGCGTTTGAAGCTGTGAACAGATGGCTTCCGAGGAGCGTCTTGTTAGCGTCAATGATGCAACCCGCGAGGTCCTCTCCGGCGTCGGGCGAGGAGTGTATCAGTTGCGGCTCGACAGGTAGCGTTCTGCCGCCCTATTGAAGACCAACTGCCGGCTCTAAAGTCGCGCCCAGATTATCTGGGGTTCGGGGGAAACAATGCGCGCGTTGAATTGTCTCGTGGCAGCATCGCTGCTCGTCGCCTCCCTTCAGACCGCAACCGCCAGGGATAGCGAACATTGGGTGGTGTCCTGGACGGGCGCGGTTCAGGGCCCATACCCCGTCGGCAATCCGTCTGCCCAGCCCGAACAGAAATTCGCGTTTCCCGAGCCTGCGGCCGGTGCGCGGGACCAGACTTTTCGCCTGATCGTGCGGCCGGATATCTGGGGCCGTCAGGCCCGCATCCGGCTCAGCAACGTCTTCGGCACCAAACCCGTCACGTTTGACGGCGTTTACGTCGGCCTGCAGTCGGGTAGTGCCGCGTTGATCCGCGGCTCCAACACTCCCATTACGTTCGCCGGCACGGCTTCCGTTACGGTGTCGCCGGGGAATTCGGTCTGGAGCGATGCGATCACGCTGCCGTTTGCAAAGCGGCCCGATGATCTCGCCGGCCGCCGGCTTGCGGTCAGTTTTCATGTCGCCGGCCAGAGCGGTCCGATGACCTGGCACGCCAAAGCGCTGACTACTTCCTATGTCAGTGCGCCGGGCGCCGGCGCGAAGGGCGCCCTCGAAGACGAGGCTTCCTTCCCCTATGCGACTGCGTCGTGGTTCTTTCTCGATGCGATCGAGATGACTGCGCCTGCCGATGCCTTCGCCATCATGGCGTTTGGGGATTCGATTACCGACGGGACCGCCTCAACCATGAACGGCGACGATCGCTGGCCCAACGTGCTGTCGCGTCGCCTGAAGGCGGTCTACGGCAACAAGGTCGCCGTCGTGAATGGCGGCATCGGTGGCAACCAAATCGCAGGCCCCGCCGAATATGGTCCCGACAAACCGTACGCGGGTGGCCCCGCTTCGGGTCAGCGGCTCGATCGCGACGTGCTGTCGCTGTCCGGCATATCGAGCCTGATCTGGCTGGAAGGCATCAACGATTTCAGCAAGAACGGCAATTTTACCGCCGATCAGGTCATTGCCGCGATGAAGGACGGCGTCGCGAGGTTACGTGCAAAATGGCCGCAAGCCCGGATCATCGGCGCCACCGTCGTTTCGGCATTGGGCAGCACCAGCGCGGCACATGGTTTTCCCGAGCAGGATGACAAGCGCAAGGCGCTCAACGCATTTATCCGTAGCTCGGGGACATTCGACGGTGTGATAGATTTTGATCGCGCGACGCTCGACCCGGCTTCGGGTGGCCTCAAGCCGGAGTTCGTTCCCGAAAGTACGACAGGCGGCGCCGGCGACAAGCTTCATCCCAACCGCACCGGATATCTGGCGATGGGACAGGCCATCGACCTCGATCTGTTCAAGCCGGGAAAGTTTGGTCGCAGCGCGAAGCAGTAGGATGAATTCAGAGTCGCCTCTCTCCATTCGCTGCCCTCAGTTGTCGTAACTCCCTCCATGCGGGTTACGAGCTGAACTCACGGCCGCTTCGCCGGATCGTGATGACCCGCCGGGAATGCGGAGCCGCAAACTCCGCTCTCTCTCCATGTCGGCCGCACGATGATGCGGTCGCCCCAGGCAGGAGAGATAATCATGATCAAGTCCAAACTGTTCGTTGCCGTCGTCGCCATCTCGGCCGCGATCGCGACGCCCGCCTTCGCGCAGTGGCAATGGCAGTCGCAGGAGCCGGCCGCCTACGCCTCGATGTATCCGAATGGTGATCGCAACATCTCGAATCCCACGACGCGGGAGACGATGGCATTCGTCCCCTCGCCGAAATCACCGCGCCCAACGGTGATGCGCGCGACCAAGGGCAAATAGCCGCCGTCCCACCACTTGCCCGTCGCGAACTGGGCCCGGTCATGTCCCGGCCGGGCCCAATGCGCGTTGCCTTGAACGTGGCTTTGGACAATCGCGCGTGCGGATCGGCAGCCAACGAAAAGTATTCCGAACAGGATCGTCAGGAAAACGTGATGCAGAAGATGCACGGCGCCGCGAATAACCGCAGCCGCATTCAAATCACTCCACACCAGGGAAGCATGCATGCGCCGGAGACGGCGCGCGGAATCCAATCCACTTCCCAAATGGAGGAAGCTTCAAGTGCGGATCATCAATTGCGGACTGATGCTGGGTATTCTCGCTGCCTGTTCCGGGCAGGCGCGTGCCGACGACAATGTCACAACCGAAATCCAGTCGCTGAAGGCCAAGCTGAAGGAGCTGCAGCAACGCGTGGACTCGGAGGCGCGCAAGACGCGGCAGGCTGAAGCGCAGGCGAAGGCCGTTCAGTTGCCGGCAAGTTACAAGGCGCTCGCCGCCGATCCATGTGCGGCCGGCAAGGTCTGCTACAAGGGCGTGACTTTGACCTTCGGTGGCTGGGTCGATCTCACCGGTATCTACCGCTCGCGCAATCTCGCCTCCGATACCGGCTCGGTCTACAACTTCATCCCCTATCAGCAGAGCCGCAACTTCAACATTCCGGAAACGCGCTTCTCCGCGCGGCAGAGCAGGTTCTCGGTGCTGGCCGAGGGCAATGCCGATGCCGACACGCACCTCGCGGGCTATGGCGAGATCGATTTCGAAGGTGCGGCTCAGACGGCGAGCTCGGTTGCGACCAACTCGTTCAATCCGCGCATGCGGCAGCTCAGTCTGGAACTGGACCGCAGCGATCTCGGTCTTCACTTCCTCGCCGGGCAATCCTGGTCGCTCAACGCGCCGACCAAGTCCGGCATCGATCCTCGTGGCGTCGATGCGCCCGGCGTGATCGACTTCGAATCCGTTCCGGGATTTCTTGCGGCACGCCAGCCCGGGCTGCGCGTCTGGCAGGACATCGGACCGGAGTTCAAGCTGGCTGCCTCGGTCGAGAATGCCCAGACAGCGTTCTTCGGCGGCAACGTCCCGGCCGTCGGCACACCCGCCATCGGACCACAGGGCGTGCTGAACCCGAACCTTCAGGTCAATCTGACCGGTCCCGGCGGCAGCTTCTTCAACAACCTCAACAATGTCAGTCTGAATCAGGTGCCCGACATCACCGTCAAGGCAGCGTGGGACCCACGGCTCGGGCCCACCAAGCTGCATGTCGAGGCGTGGGCGCTCTACCGCCAGCTGTTCGATCGCTTCAACAACGCCAACCACACCTACGACACCGGAAGCTTCGGTGGACACATCTTCGCCGAGCTGATTCCGAAAACCCTCGATCTTCAGCTCTATGGCTCGCACGGCGTGCTCGGCCGCTTCACGGCAACGCCGTTCCCCGACGCGGCGGTGGCGCAGGACGGCACCATCCTCCCGCTGACGATCACGGCGGCCGCCGTCGGCCTGATCTGGCACGCGACGCCCAGCCTCGATGTCTACTCCTATGCAGGCCTCGAAAAGGCCAAGGCGAATTTCGCCAATGTTGGAACGGTGCCCTTCGGCTACGGCAATCCGCTCTACAACAACACCGGCTGCTTGACCGAGAACTCGCCGGCCGCGACCTGCAACGGCAACACCAGGGAGGTCCGGCAGATCACGGCGGGAGTCTACGACACAATCTACCAGGGCAGTTACGGCACGCTCAAAGCCGGCCTGCAATATTCCTACACGCAGCGGTTCGCGTTCGCGGGCGTCGGCGGTGCGCCGAAGACAGACGACAACGTCGTCATGACGCAGATCCGGTACTATCCGTTCTAATCACGGAGCCACGCGGGCTCGTAGCCTGGATGGAGCGAAGCGCAATCCGGGAATCCTGTCTCAAGCGACGGCGGTCCCGGATTACGCTTGCGCTCCATCCGGGCTACTTCAGTGCTACGGCTTGTTGCCGAGCTGCGCGTGCGGCCGGCCGAAGTCGGGCGCGGCCGAGTCCTGGCCGATTTCGACGATGCCGCGGCGGATGGCGCGGGTGCGGGTGAAGTGGTCGAACAGTGCCTCGCCGTCGCCGCGGCGGATCGCGCGGGTGAGCTTTGCCAGATCCTCGGTGAAGGTGCCGAGCATCTCCAGCACGGCTTCCTTGTTGGCGAGGAAGACGTCGCGCCACATCGTCGGATCGGATGCCGCGATGCGCGTGAAGTCGCGAAAGCCGCCGGCGGAGAACTTGATGACCTCGGACTCCGTCACCTGCGCCAGCTCGTCGGCGGTGCCGACGATGGTGTAGGCGATCAGATGCGGCAGATGGCTGGTGATCGCGAGCACGAGATCATGATGATCCGGCGTCATGATTTCGACCTTGGCGCCCATCGCCGCCCAGAACGCACGCAGGCGATCGGTGGCAGCCGCATCAACGCCCTCCGGCGGGGTGAGGATGCACCAGCGGTTGATGAAGAGCTCGGCGAAGCCGGAATCGGGGCCCGAATGCTCGGTGCCTGCGACGGGATGCGCCGGCACGAAATGGATACCTTTCGGCAGATGCGGCGCCATATCCCTGACGATGGCGCCCTTGACCGAGCCGACGTCGGAGATGATCGCGCCGGGCTTGAGATGCGGGGCGATCTCCTGCGCCACCGGGCCGCAGGCGCCGACGGGAATGCAGAGGATAACGAGATCGGCGTCCTTCACGGCTTCTGCATTGGTCGCCACGACCTGATCGACGATGCCGAGCTCCATCACGCGTGCGCGCGTCTTCTCCGAGCGCGCGGTGGTGACGATCTCGGAAGCCAGGCCCTGGAGCTTCGCGGCGCGCGCGATCGAGCCGCCGATCAGGCCGAAGCCGATCAGCGCGACGCGCTGGAAGTGCGGGGTCGCGCTCATCGTCCGGCCATGAAGTCGCGCAGGCCCTCGACGACGAGGCGGTTGGCCTCCTCGGTGCCGATGGTCATGCGCAGCGAATGCGGCAGGCCGTAGTTCTTCAAGCCGCGCAGCACCAGCCCGCGCCTGGTGAGGAAGGCGTCGGCTGCGTCCGAGGTCTTGCCCTCGGTCGGGAAGTGGATCAGCACGAAATTGGCGACGCTCGGCGTCACCTTCAGCCCGAGCTTGCCGATCTCCTCGGTCAGCCAGTTGCGCCAGGTCTCGGTGAACTGCTTCGACATGGCCTGGTGCGCGGTGTCCTCGATCGCGGCAACGGCGGCGTACATGGCCGGCGTCGATACGTTGAAGGGACCTCGGATGCGGTTGACCGCATCGATGATGTGCTCGGGGCCGAACATCCAGCCGATGCGCAGTGCCGCAAGACCATGGATCTTGGAGAAGGTGTGGGTCACCACCGTGTTTTCGGTGGTCGCGACCAGCTCGATCCCCATCTCGTAATCGTTGCGCGAGACGTAGTCGCAATAGGCTGCGTCCAGCACCAGCAGCACGTGCGAGGGCAGGCCGGCGCGCAGGCGCTTGACCTCGTCGAACGGCACATAGGTGCCGGTCGGGTTGTTGGGGTTGGCGAGCCAGACCAGCTTTGTCTTCGGCGTCACCGCCTTGAGGATGGCGTCGACATCGCAGGTGAGGTTCTTCTCGGCCGCGATGACATTCTTCGCGCCGACCGCCATGGTCGCGATCGGGTAGACCAGGAAGCCATGCGTGGTCGAGATCGCCTCGTCACCGTGGCTGAGATAGGTGTGGGCGAGCAGGTTGAGGATCTCGTCCGAGCCGGCGCCGCAGATGATGCGGTTGGGATCGAGCCCGAAGGTGCGCCCGATCGCTTCGCGCAGCACGCGCGAGGTCCCTTCCGGATAGTCTTCCAGATGATCCGCCACGTTCTTGAACGCCTCGATCGCCTTCGGCGAGGGCCCGAACGGCGTCTCGTTGGCCGAAAGCTTGAACACCTTGCGGCCGGGCTCTGCCACTGGAGTCTTGCCGGGCGTGTAGGGTGCAATATCGAGAATGCCGGGATTCGGCACGGGGCGGGACATCTTCAACTCCGGACTGGCTTAAGCGTTTCGCGACTTACGATTTCGACCCGGTCGGGGGCACCGTATAGCGCGTTGCGTGGCTGCCGACGAGGGCCGTGGAGCGCACCGAGGCCCCCGCTTCGATCAGGGCAGCCTTGATCTTGTCGATGTTGCTTGTCGCGGTGACCGAGACCAGCAGCGCGGCACCGTCGAAGGCGGTGTCGGGCACCGCCACGATCTCGGCGAGCGGCGACAGGGCGCGCGCGACCTCCGCATTCCACCCAGAGACGCGGACGCTGAAGGTCTCGACCTCCGTCACCAGGGCGCTGTCGGCGACGCGCGAGACCGCGAACACGGGCAACGCCGCCGGATGGTCGGCGCGCTCGACAAAGGGCAGCCGCGCGATGATCTTTGGTGCGCCGGCTTCTTCCAGCGACAGCCACCACGGCGTGCGGCTCGAAGTCGCCGAGACCAGCGCCAGATCGCCCTTGGACTTCGCGACGGCCTCGACCGCCGCCTGCGCGCTGAAATGCGCGACGTAAGGCACCGTGAAGCCGAAATGGAATCGCGCGGAATCGCGCATGGCCGGCTCGCTCGCCGAGATGTCGGCGTGCACCGAGAACGGGGCCTGGACATAGGTGAAGGTCGCGATGATGACGCGCCAGATGCTCTCGACCGTATCGAGCGGCAGGATGCCGCGATGACGCTGCACGAGGTCGCGCATCATGGAGGCCTCACGTGCCGGGCGGAACGCCGAGCCGACCTCCTGGGTCTGCTTCACATGGATCAGGCGGTCGATGATGTCGCCGCGTTGCATCAGCAGGCGATGCATGCCCTCGTCGATCGCGTCGATCTCCTTGCGCAATTCCTGGAGTGATGGTGGCGCGGGCGGACGTTGGGACATGTCTGACAGGTGCTGTTGAGAGGCGTTCCAATGCGGATCAGTCGAGCCGTCACCGCTGTGATGGATATCCTGATTAGGCAGTCGGGGCTGCGAAAGCAAAGAGAAATGCAAAGGGAAATCGGGCCCTTTCCGCCCGTGGCGCGACAGGCGAATTTGGCTGATCCGGGCCGTGACTTGACGAAAACCGTCCAAGACGGTAGTTTTTACCCGTTCCGTGGTCATTTGAGCCGGCCGGCTTGCAGCCACGTTAAAAAACTCGCTAAACAGGCCGGGGACGCTTTCGATCCCGGCCGAACCTATCGTTCAGGCCGGGTTTTTCATGGCCTGATGTCAATGCGGTCACCACGACGACCGCAAACGAGGTCGATGGTCAGATGGTTGGCGTCCAGTCAATTCCGAGTCCCGCGATCACCGCCGACGAGCGGTCGCACGAGGTGGATCATCCGAGTTCGCACGTCGCGCAGTTTGGCTTGGAACAGCCGCTGCGGCTCGATTGCGGTGTCGATCTCAGCCCGTTCCAGATCGCCTACCAGACCTATGGCGAGCTGAATGCCGATCGCTCCAACGCGATCCTGATCTGCCATGCGTTGACCGGCGACCAGCACGTCGCCAATGTGCACCCTGTCACCGGCAAGCCCGGCTGGTGGGAGACTTTGGTCGGCTCGGGCCGACCGCTCGATCCCAGCGAGTATTTTATCATCTGCTCCAACGTGATCGGCGGCTGCATGGGCTCGACCGGTCCGGCTTCGATCAATCCGGCGACCGGCAAGGTTTGGGGCCTCGATTTCCCCGTCATCACCATCCCCGACATGGTGCGCGCGCAGGCGATGCTGATCGACCGGCTCGGCATCGACACGCTGTTCGCAGTCGTCGGCGGCTCGATGGGCGGCATGCAAGTGCTGCAATGGACGGCGGCGTATCCGAGCCGGGTGTTCTCCGCGCTGGCGATCGCCTGCTCGACACGACATTCGGCGCAGAACATCGCGTTCCACGAGCTTGGCCGCCAGGCGGTGATGGCCGATCCCGATTGGCACCATGGCGGCTATGCCGATCAAGGTATCCATCCGCATCGTGGGCTCGCTGTCGCCCGGATGGCGGCGCACATCACCTATCTCTCCGACGCCGCGCTGCATCGCAAATTCGGACGGCGGATGCAGGACCGCGAGCTGCCGACTTTCTCGTTCGACGCCGACTTCCAGGTCGAGTCCTACCTGCGCTACCAGGGCTCGTCCTTTGTCGAACGCTTCGATGCCAACTCCTATCTCTATCTGACCCGCGCGATGGATTATTTCGACATCGCCGGCGACCATGGCGGCGTGCTGGCGAAGGCGTTCGCGGGAATCCAGACCCGGTTCTGCGTGGTCTCCTTCACCAGCGACTGGCTGTTCCCGACCTCGGAATCGCGCGCACTGGTGCACGCGTTGAATGCGTCGAGCGCGCGGGTGTCGTTCGCCGAGATCGAGACCGATCGCGGTCACGACGCGTTCCTCCTCGACGTGCCCGAGTTCTTCGACATCGGCCGTGCGTTCCTGCAGTCGGCAGGCAAGGCGCGCGGGCTCACCGCCAAGAAAGCTTAAAGGACGGCTAGTCATGTCTGTACAGGAAGCGCTGCCGCTGGGCGGCCTTGCGACCGGGCAGCCCGGTGATTTTCGCGCCGACCATGTGCTGGTGGCCGAGATGGTCAAGCCGGGCTCGAAGGTGCTCGACGTCGGGTGTGGCGAAGGCGACCTGCTCCAGCTGCTGGAAACCCGCGGCATCGACGGCCGCGGCATCGAGCTGTCGCGCGAGGGCGTCAACCGCTGCGTCGCCAAGGGTCTTGCGGTGGTGCAGGGCGATGCCGACACCGACCTCGTGAATTATCCGGATGACGCCTTTGACTACGTGATCCTGTCGCAAACCTTGCAGGCGACGCGGCAGCCCAAGGTCGTGCTCGAGAATCTCTTGCGCATCGGCCGCCGCGCCATCGTGTCGTTCCCGAATTTCGGCTTCTGGAAGATGCGGCTCCAGCTCCTGATCGGCGGCCACATGCCGCGCACGGAGAACCTGCCGGCAAGCTGGTATGACACCGCCAACATCCATTTCTGCACCATCAAGGATTTCGTCGAGCTCTGCGATGCGATCGACGTCAAGATGGAACGTGCCGAGGCGCTCGACCTCTACGGCCGTCCGCTGCGGCTGCGGATGCCCTGGTGGGTGTGGAATCTGTTCGGCGAGCAGGGCGTGTTTCTGCTGACGCGCGGCGGCAGGAAGTAGTTCTTCGTCATTGCGAGCGCAGCGCTAATGCGCCGCCAGTGACCTCGGGTCGCGCACCGGCCATCTTCCCGCTTCCACCAGCGTGACGAACCGTTCCACCGTTTCGTTGAACAGCGCTGGCTCTTCGAGATTGAGGACGTGGCCGGACTTCGGAAACATGGCGAGCCCTGCCGCCGGCAGATGCTTCTTCAGGAACAGGCTTGCGCCCACGCACGGATCGTCCTCGTCGCCGCAGATGATGAGTGCCGGCGTCGTGGCCGCTCTGATCGCGTCCGTCATCGTAAAGATCGAGGGACGGCCGGCCTGGAAGCCGCGCATCGTCCGCGCCGATCCCTTGGCGTCGTGCCGCGCCAGGGCGGCATAGAAATCGGCGTGGCCGCGCGGGTCCTTCACCAGGAAGGGAATCCGGCTCGGCGCCTCGCGCGTGACTTTTGCGACTTCGGCTGAGCCGAGCATCTCGAATTGCTCCGCGTTGGCGCGGCACTGCTTGCGCCAGGCGTCGAGGTTCTCGATCTCCGAGCCTGAGCCGACGCCGGCGAGCGTCATCGACAGCGCACGTTGGGGCGCGTTGAGCCCGATCTGGAGCGACGAATAGGCGCCCATCGAGAGACCGACGAAGTGCGCGCGATCGATCTTCAGATGATCGAGCACCGCGAGCGCATCGGTATAGAAATGCGTGTAGCCGTAGACGTCGCCATCAGGCACGTCCGATGGCGTGTAGCCGCGCGCCGAATAGGTGATGCAGCGATGGCCGCGCGAAAAGTAGCGCATCTGCGGCTCCCAATTGGTGTAGTCGGCCGCGAATTCGTGCAGAAAAATAATCGGCGTGCCGGTGCCTGCTTCTTCGAAATAGAGGCGACAATTGTCCTTCGTGAGGGCGTGAGGCATCCGGTTTTCTCCCTGAGGTGGCTGCGGCATTGGAATGCCGTCCTGCGGTGGGCGCATACGACCCTAACACTTATTAATCATCGTCGAAAATCTCCGCGACCGCGTCTTGTTCTCGCCACATCAGGATACTGATACAGCCCGCGGATGTCGGCCACCGCACGGGCCGATTGGGAAGTGGGGGTGTCAACGAAGGATGAAGAATGTTCGAGTTGTTTGCGTCTCGCCTGTCGCGCTGTGTCGTCGCGCTGGCTGTTTTTTTCGCGGCGGTCGCCGCCTTCACTTCTCCGGCGTCAGCACGACCTCATCGTCATAGCGCAGAGCGCCACGCTTACGCGCATCACGCCAGCAGACATCATCATTACCGGCATGCACGCAGCTCGCGCTTCGATCGCGGCGCGGCGCAATTGCAGGCGAGCGGCTTCAGCAACACCTTCGCCAGCTATGACCCGAACGCCAATAGCGGCGGCATCGCCATGAGCGGCAGCGGTGGAATGGCTATGAGCGGCAGCGGTGGAATGGCTATGAGCGGCAGCGGTGGAATGGCTATGAGCGGCAGCGGTGGAATGGCTATGAGCGGCAGCGGTGGAATGGCCATGAGGGGCAACGCAGGAATGGTTACCAGCGATAGCGGTGGGATGATCACGAGCGCCAGCCGTCGAATCGCCACGAGGCGTGGCGGTGGGATGGCCACTAACGCGAATGACGGCGGCGTGGCCCATAGCGCCACGGGCAGCGGCGGCTTCGGTGGCGGATCGGGCCTCGTATCCGAGGCACGCCGCTATGTCGGCGGTAATCCGACCGGCCGCGGCAGCCTGTGGTGCGCGCGGTTCATGAACATGGTGCTTGAGAAGACCGGTCACCGTGGCACCGGCTCCGATATGGCGAATTCGTTCGCGCATTACGGGACGCGCGTCTCCGGTCCGCAGGTCGGCGCCATCGCAGTGATGTCGCGCGGCGGCCGGGGCGGCCATGTCGGCATCATCACCGGCGTCGACGCGCAGGGTAATCCGATCATGATCTCCGGCAACAACGGCAACCGCGTTCGCGAAGCACCAGTCTCGCGCGGCCGGATCTATGCGTATGTGATGCCGAACTGACGGCCGTCATTGCGAGGAGCGAAGCGACGAAGCAATCCAGACCGTCTCGGCAGATAGATATCTGGATTGCCTCGCTGCGCTCGCAATGACGGAGTACGTGGCGCCGGCGCCGCGTCACACCAGCTTCGGCTCTTCCAACGCAACCGCGTCGCCCACGCCGATGTCGCCGTCGGCGATCACCTCGGCATAGATGCCGCAGTCCATGTGGCCGAGATTGCTCGAGAGCGTGGTCGGGATTTCGAGATCGCGCCTGGCGGTCTCGGGGTCGACATTGGTGGCCGGGCAGCGCTTGATGCGCTTGACCACTTGCAGCCGGGCCTGTCCGATCGCGAGCGTCTGGCCGACGAGGTCGAGCTCGGACCAGGCCGGCCAGCCCTTCACGTAGAGATTGGCGCGGAAGCGCAGCGGGTGGACGGCGGCGCCGCCGAGCATGGTCTCGAGCGCGCGGACGCTGTCGAGATTGATGATGGACACGACCTTGCGGGCGACGTCGGAAAAGCTGTGGTTGCGGCCGGACAGGATCTTGGGCGGACCTTTCAGCTCCGGCTGAAAGTTCTGGCCGAAGTAGTCCTCGATGGCGGCGCGCCCGGCGGCGGTCTCGAGATCGCCGCTGGCGACGATCTGGCCGTCCTTGCGGATGGTCAGGCGGTTGATCGCGTCCTCGAACCGGCTGTCGAGCGAAGCCAGCCGCTCATTGCGCGCCAGCATCAGGAACTGGATCTTCGGCTTCCACTGCGGCTGTTCCGGATCGAAGCCGCTTGGGCCGTTCTCAATGGCGTAGCGGCGGTCGGCGGGCAGGGTCTGGCCGGCTCGCAGGGAGACGCGGGGCAGGGGCTCCGGCGTCAGGCCCTTGATCGGATAACGGTAGAGGCCGGTGATCTCGGCGGTCTGGCTGGCTGTCATTGCGCTAGGGGTCATGCCGCTACTTAGGGGATTCGGCCCATCGGCGCCAAGCGGGCGGATCTGCGCACGAAATTGTGAACTCGCCTCTTCCGGTCCGAGGCCTCGCTTCCCACATCTGGGTCAGGCCGGCGCCAGCGCCGGCTAATAACGACCGTTGCCGGTTGAGAAACGTCAATGCGGTTATCGGAAACCCAATGAAGATGCCGTTTGGAGTGCCTTTGAGGGCTCCAGGGGCAGGCCGAGGGAAAGACCACGATATGAACATCGAAAAATATACCGAACGCTCCAGGGGCTTCGTCCAGTCCGCACAGTCGCTTGCGGTGCGCGAAGGGCACCAGCAGTTTTCGACCCTGCACGTCCTGAAAGTGCTGCTGGACGACAATGAAGGCCTCGCTGCCGGCCTGATCGACCGTGCCGGCGGCAATTCCCGCGCAATCCTGAAAGCGACCGAGGACGCCCTGAACAAGGTACCGAAGGTCTCCGGCGGCGGCGCCGGCCAGATCTATCTGGCGCCTGAGCTCGCCCGCACCTTCGACGCCGCCGAAAAGGCCGGCGAGAAGGCCGGCGACAGCTTTGTCACGGTCGAGCGGCTGCTGCTCGGCCTCGCGCTGGAGAAGACCAGCGAGGCGGGCGCGATCCTGGCCAAGGGCGGCGTCACCCCGCAAAACCTCAACGCGGCGATCGAGGCGCTGCGCAAGGGCAGGACCGCGGACTCCGCCACGGCCGAGAACGCGTATGACGCGCTGAAGAAATATGCCCGCGACCTCACCCAGGCGGCGCGCGACGGCAAGCTCGATCCGGTCATCGGCCGTGACGAGGAGATCCGCCGCACGATCCAGGTGCTGTCGCGCCGGACCAAGAACAATCCCGTCCTGATCGGCGAGCCCGGTGTCGGCAAGACCGCCATCGCCGAGGGCCTGGCGCTGCGCATCGTCAACGGCGACGTGCCCGAGAGCCTGAAGGACAAGAAGCTGCTGTCGCTCGACCTTGGCTCGCTGATTGCAGGTGCAAAATATCGCGGGGAGTTCGAGGAGCGGCTGAAGGCCGTGCTGCAGGAGGTGACCGGGAGCGAGGGCAATTTCGTCTTGTTCATCGACGAGATGCACACGCTGATCGGCGCCGGCAAGGGCGATGGCGCAATGGACGCGTCCAACCTGCTCAAGCCTGCGCTCGCCCGCGGCGAGTTGCACTGCATCGGCGCCACCACGCTCGACGAGTACCAGAAGCACGTCGAAAAGGACGCGGCGCTGGCGCGGCGTTTCCAGCCGATCTTCGTCAGCGAGCCCTCGGTCGAGGACACGATCTCGATCCTGCGCGGGCTGAAGGACAAGTACGAGCAGCACCATGGCGTGCGGATCACCGATTCCGCGCTGGTCGCCGCCACGACGCTGTCCAACCGCTACATCACCGACCGCTTCCTGCCGGACAAGGCCATCGACCTCATGGACGAGGCGGCCGCGCGGCTCAAGATGCAGGTCGATTCCAAGCCGGAAGAGCTGGATTCGATGGATCGGGAAATCATCCGGCTGAAGATCGAGCAGGAAGCATTGAAGAAAGAGAGCGATGCCGGTTCGAAGAGCCGCCTGCAGACCCTGGAGAAGGAGCTGGCCGATCTCGAGGAGAAGTCCGCGGCGTTCACCGCACGCTGGAGCGCGGAGAAGAACAAGCTCTCCGACGCCCAGAAGCTGAAGGCCGAGCTCGACGGCTTACGGGTCGAACTCGCCAACGCGCAGCGGCGCGGTGAATTCCAGAAGGCCGGCGAGCTGGCCTATGGCCGGATCCCCGAACTCGAAAAGCAGCTTGCAGACATCGAGGCCAAGGAGAACTCCGGCGAGATGATGGAGGAGGCGGTCACCGCCAACCACATCGCGCAGGTGGTCTCGCGCTGGACCGGCGTGCCCGTCGACAAGATGCTGGAAGGCGAGAAAGACAAGCTCCTGCGGATGGAGGACTCGCTCGGCAAGCGCGTCGTCGGCCAGGCCGAAGCCGTACGTGCGGTCGCGACCGCCGTGCGCCGTTCGCGCGCGGGGCTGCAGGACCCGAACCGGCCGACCGGCTCGTTCATGTTCCTGGGGCCCACCGGCGTCGGCAAGACCGAGCTGACGAAAGCACTCGCCGAGTATCTGTTCAACGACGAAACCGCGATGGTCCGGCTCGACATGTCCGAGTACATGGAGAAGCACTCGGTCTCGCGGCTGATCGGCGCGCCTCCGGGCTATGTCGGTTATGACGAGGGCGGTGCGCTCACCGAAGCGGTGCGGCGCCGGCCCTACCAGGTCGTGCTGTTCGACGAGATCGAGAAGGCGCATCCTGACGTGTTCAACGTGCTGTTGCAGGTGCTCGACGACGGCCGCCTCACCGACGGCCAGGGCCGCACCGTCGACTTCCGCAACACGCTGATCATCATGACCTCGAACCTCGGTTCGGAGTTTCTGGTGAACCAGCCGGAGGGCGAGGACACCTCGGCTGTGCGCGAGCAGGTGATGGGAATGGTGCGGTCGCACTTCAGGCCAGAGTTCTTGAACCGCGTCGACGAGATCATCCTGTTCCATCGCTTGCAGAGGAGCGAGATGGGCCGGATCGTCGAGATCCAGTTCGCGCGGCTGCAGAAGCTCTTGACCGATCGCAAGATCGTGCTGACGCTCGACGCTGCGGGCCGCGACTGGCTCGCCGCCAAGGGCTGGGATCCCGCGTACGGCGCACGGCCGCTCAAGCGCGTGATCCAGCGTCACGTCCAGGATCCGCTCGCCGAGATGATCCTGGCCGGCGACGTCAAGGACGGCGATACCGTTGCGATCTCGTCCGAAGGCAACGTGCTGACCTTCAACGGCAAGGCGCCGCAGACCGCGGAGATCGCCCAGTTCGAGGCGCCGGTGTCGAAGCGGAAGCTGAACTGAGCGCCGGCAATCCAAGCCTGAAGCAAAAAGCCGCCCCGGAGAGGTCAATCTCTCCGGGGCGGTTTGTTTTGCGGGTTGTTGACGATGTTGCTGCAGCCGGAGTGTGGTCTGGCTAGGACGTGCAATCTTTGCGGTGCGGCCCTGCCGGCATATGCAATCCACCTACAATTTCGACGCGCGGGGACTTATTTCTTCGTGACCTTGTAGATCGCGTTCTCGATGTCAGAAGAGAAATAGATCGTGCCGGATTCCCCGATGCCAACGCCCGTCGGGATATGCGTC
The DNA here is from genome assembly GCF_023074155.1 of Bradyrhizobium sp. 134. Classification (NCBI taxonomy): domain Bacteria; kingdom Pseudomonadati; phylum Pseudomonadota; class Alphaproteobacteria; order Hyphomicrobiales; family Nitrobacteraceae; genus Bradyrhizobium; species Bradyrhizobium sp. 134. Next base: position 203,463 of record NZ_JADPKX010000016.1, read on the forward strand.
GGCAGCCCTCCGGGCGCACCGCTCAGGCCGATCGGGAGATTGGCCGCGATCTCGGTGATCGTGCCGCTCTCCGGTGCGATCTCGATCAACCGCTTCGCGCCGACCTCCGCCACGATCAGCTTGCCGTCGCTGGCGCGTGCGATGCCTTCGGGCATTTTCAGGTCCTTGGCGATGACCGTCTTCTCGCCGTTGCTTTCGATCATCGAGACGACGCCGGAAAAGGCTTCGGTGGCATAGACCTCGCCGCGCGATCCGGCGACCAGCCCGACCGGACCCTCGAGTCCGCCGATCAGCGTGGTGCGGTCCTTGCCGTGCTCGCCGCTGACGCGGACCAGCGATTTGGTGCCGAGCTCGGCCACCAGGATGCTGCCGTCCGCGAGCACGAGCGCGTCATGCGGCGCCTTGAAGCCGTGCAGCATGTCGCGCGTGGCGCCGGTCTTACCGTCGATCACCTGCACCGTGCCGGTGAACCAGCTCGACAGGACCACATCGTTGCCCTTCGCCGTCGCGCTCATCGGATATTCGAGCGTGACGCCGGCGGCGTGCATGCGGGCCTTCTCGGTGACCTCGCCGGTCGCGCCGTCCACCGTGCGATAGGCGAACACGTCGGCGACGTGGATCGTATCCTTGCCGTTCTCCGACGTGACGCCGATGCCGCCGGGCAAAGCGAGCTTGCCGATGATGACCTGCCGCGCCTGGCCGGTCGCGGGATCGACCTCCTGGATGCCGTTGTCGGCCATGTTGGAGACGTAGATCCGGTCCTTGTCGTCGATTGCGAGATTGTCCAGCGACGGCTTCAATTGCGCCATCATGGTCTTGGCGCCCGAGTTCGGATCGAGGCGGACGAGCTGGCCGAGGGCGGTGTCGACCACCCAGAGATTGCCCTTGGAATCGAAGTTCACCGCGGCCGGGACCTTGAAGCCGTCGGCGACGACGGTCAGCTCGGCCTTGTCGACGTCGACCCTTGCGACCTGCCCCTTGAACCAGAGCGGACCGTAGAGCTTGTCGTCGGGACCGAACTCGAAGCCGTTGAGGCCGCCCATCTTCTCCATGATCTGGCGCGGTGGTTTGACGCCCTCGACGTCGATCTCATAGAGCGTGTCGCCGAGGAAGACGGTGGTGGCGTACAGCCTGCCATCCTTGCGGAAGGCGAGCGAATTGATGCCGGGAAGGCCGGAAGCGAGCTTCTTGATCGGGCCGTCGCCCTTGCGCGAGTAGAGATCGCCGGCCAGGAAGCCGGTCCAGGCCATGGTGCCGTCGGGCGCGAATGCGATGTCGTCGGCCATTCCGACCGGAGCGGGGATTGCAACCTTGGCGGTACCGCCGGCGATGTCGACCTCGTAGAGCGCCGCGCCCGCGACGCTGCCGGCAAACAGATGGCCGGCCTTGTCGATCGCAAGCCCGTGCACGCCGTGGAACGCCGAGCCGGGGACGAGCTTGGTGACCTCCCAGTTTTCGGCCGAAACACTGGTGGCGGAGACAATCGCAGCAACGAAGGCTGCGCAGGCGAGCCTGTTCTTCATGGCGAGACCTCCCGTTTTTTGGAAAGTATTCGCTCCTCATGCCGCTTTGGCAAACGAAACTTGACGTTGTGATGCCGCCAGGCGAGCTCCGCGCGACAACGTCAAAACCGGATCGTGTTTGAAGATGATCGGCCGATCTCGGCCGGTCGCCGGCTTTTACCTGTTGGTGACCTGCAACGGACCGCCGGTTGCGTCCGACATCCGGGCGATGGCGCCGGCGCGGCCGCTCATCATGCCGTCGAGCCGGTCGCGCTCCTTCTCGAAGCCGGCCAGCATCGGGCCTTCCAGCGAGCGGCCGCGCGGCAGTTTCACACGGAGCGGATCGACGAAGCGGCCGTTGACTAGGATTTCGTAGTGGACGTGCGGGCCGGTCGACGCGCCGGTCGAACCGACGAAGCCAATCACCTGGCCCTGCCGCACCTTCTTGCCGGGCTCCATGCCCTTGGCGAAGGCCGACATATGGCCATAGGCGGTCTCGTAGCCGTTGTTATGCTTGATGCGGATGTATTTACCGTAGCCGCCTTCGGGGCCGGCCTTCTCGATCACGCCGTTGCCGGAGGCGAAGATCGGCGTGCCATAGGAGGTCGCCCAGTCGACGCCGGTATGCATCTTCACGTAGCCGAGGATGGGGTGACGGCGGCCGCCGAAGCCGGAGCGCATGATGGCGTTGTTGACGGGCTTGCGCACCAGGAACTTCTTCGCGCTCTTGCCGGTCTCGTCATAGTAGTCGACGACGCCGTCGTCGGGGCTCTGGTAGCGGTAGTATTTCTTGGTCTCGCCGCCGAGCGTGAGCGAAGCGAACAGCACGTCGTTCTTTTCGCTCGCCGTCACGCCTTCGTCTTCGCCGGCGTAGAACACGTCGAATGAATCGCCCGGCGCCACCTTGCGCTGGAAATCGACGTCGTAGGAGTAGATCTTGATCATGTCGTCGATGACGGGCATCGGCACTTTGTTGCGCATCGCGGTCTCGTAGATGCTCTGGTAGAGCCGCACGCCCGTGCCGTCATCGTCGTCATCGTCGTCGCTGTTGGCGTTCGCCGCCGCGTCGGCGACGGTATTCATGCTGGAAACGTCGACCGCGACGTATTTGCCGAGATCGGACAGCGCCGCGATCGCCTCGACCATGGTCTCGTTGGCGATGACGACGCGGTAGGGCTGCAGACGGGCGCCGGGGCTTGCGGGCGCCATCAGGATGCGCAGCTTCTCGCCTTCCTTCAGGCCGCCGTCGCGGCCGCGCGGACCGAGCGTCGCGGTGATCGCCTTGATCTCCTCGGCCGTGGCGCCGAGATCGCGCAGCACGCCGGCGACGCTGTCGCCCTTCTTGACCACGTGGACGCGTTCGCCGTTGGGATTGCCGCCGGTGATCTGTTCCTTGGTCTTCGGCAGCAGCGTGACATTTTCCGGCACCACGCGCGTCTCGAAGCCGGCATAGGGATCGGACGGCGACACTTCGGTGGCGTAGGCGCTTCTAATGTCGGACGGGCCGGTCGCGCCGGAGACGTCGGCCGCAGCATTGGAGAGCGCGGCGTAGCGCACTCCGCCATTGCCGCGCCAATTGGCGGCATCGCGGACCCGCATCAGGATGTCGTCGAGCGCCACCACTGCGGAAATCTTGGCTTTCGGCAGCACCTGGGAGAGGTCCTTGGTGACGAAGGAGACCTCGGCGTCGGGTTCGACGGCTTCCGGATTGTTGGGATCCTCGGATGCCGCCTTCGGATCGGAGCCGACATCGGTGAGAAGGCGCTGGGCGTTGAACGGCGGGATCTTCGCCGACAGGTCGCTCGTCGTCATCGACAGATTGCCGGCGATCCGGATGAAGGGACGTACCCGCATCACGTCGCGGTTGCCGACGCGGGCGACGGTCGAGACGCGCACGATGTTGCGCGAGGCCGTGGATTCGTTCGGCGGCGGCAGGCGGTCGCTCTTGTGCAGCGTGGCGGCGCGGTCGGCTGCGCCGAATGCGCCGCGCAGCGCGCCTTCGACGCGCTCCGGCACCTTGGCGAAGGTCATCTCGCCGTCGAGCGAAGCGAAAACGGCGCCGCCGATCAGGGCTGCGCCGCAAAGTCCGGTTAGAATTGTCCCGCTGAACCATTGCACCGAGACGCGGCGGCGATCGATGACCGCAGCTTCGGAACCATCGACGGACAGCGGCGGCTCGTGGCCGAGATCGATGATCCCGGTCTCACGCCCGTAAGCGCCGCGTGACGTCCTGTGGTTCAACCCAAGTCCCCCAATCAACGACCCGAGAGCCCGATTTCGAGCATCCCCGTTCTGAGCAGCCCTGTTTCGAGCCCCTCCTTACGCCGCCCTCTTCGGGGCGTCTCCGGAAAAGGCAAGCCGCATAGGCGTCCGCGGTCAGAAGGCCCAGATGACGGACCGGCCGAAATTACGAACAGCTAAGCGGAAAAAGATCTCTCGATGTGTCTCGAATGTCTGAAGAAGGCTGCTTCATCGGATGATCGCCTCCCTCTGACCCCACACAAACCGCCGGCAGCCCCCACTGGCATCCCTGCGATTCAAGCTTTGTCTGTATCAGAACGCCGGGGGATTGTGGCTCAAGTACGGCGCCTAATATGGAAAAGTTTCCCGAACGACTGGGCGCCAGGGGCCTTCCAGGGGCGGGGGCTCCCAGCCGCGTTCAAGGCGCCTCCATGCCGCCTCCGGACCCCCCTCGGGCCCAAACTTTTTTTGAGTTTTTTCTCCGCGCTGGCGCGATCCAGCCGCTCGGCGTCCTTCTAACCCGCTGTAATCGCGCAGATTTTTTCTACAATCCACCGTGCGACGATTTTCTGACAATGGTCGTTGACAACCCCGATGGGTGGGGCCTATAACCCGACCACTGAGCGCGGCGCCGCCGGGTCACTGACCAAGGCGAGCGAACGCGCCACTGATGCTCCTCACCTTGTTGAGTGACACAACAGTCGACGTAAGTCGATTGGAGTTCATCCATCGTCGGTAAGGGTGTCGGAACCCTTCCTCTCTGGAAGGTTGGGGCCTCCTGGTCCCGGGCTGTTTGACAAGTGAAGATGAAGAAAGAGAAACGTGGACGGCGGAGTCCTTGCGGGTCTCGCATTTAAAGAGCTTCGGCTTTTTGGATCGGGACCGGACGAAAGACTTCGGCGGTACACGTTTTAAGGTTACACCATCGTTGCCAGCGATGTGAATCGCGGGCAGCTCATCGACTTCGGTCGATGAAAAATGGTGGGACCTCGTCAAAACGTTGTGATCAGCCGGTTCAAAGTTCAAGTCCAACTTGAGAGTTTGATCCTGGCTCAGAGCGAACGCTGGCGGCAGGCTTAACACATGCAAGTCGAGCGGGCGTAGCAATACGTCAGCGGCAGACGGGTGAGTAACGCGTGGGAACATACCTTTTGGTTCGGAACAACACAGGGAAACTTGTGCTAATACCGGATAAGCCCTTACGGGGAAAGATTTATCGCCGAAAGATTGGCCCGCGTCTGATTAGCTAGTTGGTGAGGTAATGGCTCACCAAGGCGACGATCAGTAGCTGGTCTGAGAGGATGATCAGCCACATTGGGACTGAGACACGGCCCAAACTCCTACGGGAGGCAGCAGTGGGGAATATTGGACAATGGGCGCAAGCCTGATCCAGCCATGCCGCGTGAGTGATGAAGGCCCTAGGGTTGTAAAGCTCTTTTGTGCGGGAAGATAATGACGGTACCGCAAGAATAAGCCCCGGCTAACTTCGTGCCAGCAGCCGCGGTAATACGAAGGGGGCTAGCGTTGCTCGGAATCACTGGGCGTAAAGGGTGCGTAGGCGGGTCTTTAAGTCAGGGGTGAAATCCTGGAGCTCAACTCCAGAACTGCCTTTGATACTGAGGATCTTGAGTTCGGGAGAGGTGAGTGGAACTGCGAGTGTAGAGGTGAAATTCGTAGATATTCGCAAGAACACCAGTGGCGAAGGCGGCTCACTGGCCCGATACTGACGCTGAGGCACGAAAGCGTGGGGAGCAAACAGGATTAGATACCCTGGTAGTCCACGCCGTAAACGATGAATGCCAGCCGTTAGTGGGTTTACTCACTAGTGGCGCAGCTAACGCTTTAAGCATTCCGCCTGGGGAGTACGGTCGCAAGATTAAAACTCAAAGGAATTGACGGGGGCCCGCACAAGCGGTGGAGCATGTGGTTTAATTCGACGCAACGCGCAGAACCTTACCAGCCCTTGACATGTCCAGGACCGGTCGCAGAGATGTGACCTTCTCTTCGGAGCCTGGAACACAGGTGCTGCATGGCTGTCGTCAGCTCGTGTCGTGAGATGTTGGGTTAAGTCCCGCAACGAGCGCAACCCCCGTCCTTAGTTGCTACCATTTAGTTGAGCACTCTAAGGAGACTGCCGGTGATAAGCCGCGAGGAAGGTGGGGATGACGTCAAGTCCTCATGGCCCTTACGGGCTGGGCTACACACGTGCTACAATGGCGGTGACAATGGGACGCTAAGGGGCAACCCTTCGCAAATCTCAAAAAGCCGTCTCAGTTCGGATTGGGCTCTGCAACTCGAGCCCATGAAGTTGGAATCGCTAGTAATCGTGGATCAGCACGCCACGGTGAATACGTTCCCGGGCCTTGTACACACCGCCCGTCACACCATGGGAGTTGGTTTTACCTGAAGACGGTGCGCTAACCAGCAATGGAGGCAGCCGGCCACGGTAGGGTCAGCGACTGGGGTGAAGTCGTAACAAGGTAGCCGTAGGGGAACCTGCGGCTGGATCACCTCCTTTCTAAGGATGGTTCTTCAGAAGCTTGCTTCTATCGAACCGTTTTAGAAACATCAGTGGCCAACGGTCGTCAGGATCGTTGAGCTGCATTGGCGGGATTTCGCCGTCTTCGTTTCTCTTTCTTCGCGGACGAACACGCGCTGGGGCTGCAACCTTGCAGAATCCCTGGTCCTTGACTGGATATGCGTTAGGGGCTTGTAGCTCAGTTGGTTAGAGCGCGCGCTTGATAAGCGTGAGGTCGGAAGTTCAAGTCTTCCCAGGCCCACCACACTCATCGAGT
>NZ_JADPKX010000016.1:215000-219370 GCF_023074155.1 Bradyrhizobium sp. 134
GTATTTGCCGGTCACCCAGGTGAAGGTATCGCGCGACGCGGCATCGACCGCGGCCTGATAGTGCTTCGGCAGCGTGTTCCACTTGTCGAGATTGATGATGTTGTGACCCTGGCCGGTGCCTTCCCACCAACCGGGATAGTAATAGTACTTCGCGACCTTCACGAAGCCGAGCTTCTCGTCGTCGTAGGGCCCGACCCATTCGGCCGCATCGAGCGTGCCCTTCTCCAGCGCGGGGTAAATATCGCCCGCCGCGATCTGCTGCGGCACGCCGCCGACCTTGGCGATGATCGTGCCGGCAAAGCCGCCGACCCGGAATTTCAGTCCCTTGAGATCGTCGATCGACTTGATCTCCTTCCGGAACCAGCCGCCCATCTGCGCGCCGGTCGACCCGGTCGGAATGCCGATGGAGTTGTATTCCTTCAGCAGATTGTTGATCAGGTCCTGGCCGCCGCCCCACTGCAGCCACGAAATGTGCTGGCGCGTGTTCAAGCCGAACGGCAGCGACGTGCCGAACGTGAAGGCGGGGTTCTTGCCCCAATAATAGTACAGCGCGGTGTTGCCCATCTCGACCGTGCCGTTGGCGACGGCGTCGAGCACCTGCAGGCCCGGCACGATCTCACCGGCGGCGAATGCCTGGATCTGGAATCGATTGTCCGTGATCTCGGCGACGCGCTTTGCGAAATACTCGCAGCCGCCGTAGAGCGTATCGAGCGCCTTCGGCCAGCTCGCGGCATATCGCCATTTGATCTCGGGCATCGACTGCGCGATCGCCGGCGCAGCGACGGCACTCGCGGCCAGGCCCAATCCGCCTGCCGTCAGGAATTTACGACGTTCCATGCGCTTCCCTCCGTTAAGTCGATGCTTCGACCTGGGGAACGATCTTGGTGTCGTCTTGTCTTCGTCGACGCTCGACGTTTTCTGTTGAGACGTTGTGGCGTTTCCGAACGGCCCTTGCGGGCACCGGGAGATGGAATTCCGATCGTTGCGGTTCCGCGCGCGAGGATGACCGGGCGCTTCGCCGGAATCAAGCCTCATCGGCGCCTCGCAGCTGCGAACACCGGCCTGACGCAAGTCGGGCCTGCACGCGATCTGCTATTCAGTCGCGCCAAAACCAGGGAGGCTCGCGCATGACGGGCAAGAAAGTCGTGGTCGCCGGAGCGAGCGGTCTCGTCGGCAATGCCGCGTTGCGACACTTCGGCCTGGCGGGAGGGTGCGATGTGATTGCCCTGTCGCGGCGGAAGCCGCGCGACCTCTACGGTGCCCGTCATGTCCCGATCGACCTGACCAGTGCAGCGGATTGCGAGCGCGCCGCATCGGAACTGAGCAGCGCAACGCATCTGATCTACGCCGCGCTCTACGAGGCGCCGCAGCTCGTCGACGGCTGGCGCGACCCGCAGCAGATCAAGACCAACGATATGATGCTGCGCAATCTGATGGATGCGCTCGAGCCAGTGGCACCCGGCCTCAGGCATGTCGCCCTGTTGCAGGGCACCAAGGCCTACGGCGTCCACGTTCGCCCCTTGACCGTGCCGGCCCGCGAAGGCCGCTCCGAAATGTACGAGCAGCCCAACTTCTACTGGGCGCAGGAAAACTTCCTGCGCGACCTCCAGACCGGCAAGAGCTGGCATTGGAGCATCCTGCGGCCGGTGCTGATCGTCGGCCTCGCCATGGGCGGCGCCATGGATTTGATCCCGCCGCTCGGCGTCTATGCCGCGATGCTGCGCGAGCAGGGCAGACCGCTCGATTACCCCGGCGGCGCCCCGCGGGTGGGGCAGGCCGTCGACGTCGATCTCCTCGCCCGCGCCATTGCCTGGTCGGGCGACGCCGAGGCCGCGCGGAACGAGGCCTTCAACGTGACCAATGGCGACGTCTTCACCTGGGAGAACATCTGGCCTGCGGTCGCCGACGCGCTGGAGATGAAGCCGGGCAGGCCGGTCCCGCTGTCGCTCGCGAGGGAATTCCCGAGCTGGGTCGCTCCCTGGGACGCGCTGCGCCGCAAGCACGACCTTGCATCGCCTGCGTTGGCCGAATTCGTCGGCCTCTCGTTCCAATACGCCGACTACAGCCTGCGCTACGGCCAGACCGAATCCGGTCCGCCCTCGATCGTCTCGACCGTGAAGATCAACCGCGCCGGCTTCACCGAGATGATGGATACCGAGGATATGTTCCGGAAGTGGTTCAGGCAGGCGAAGCAAGAGCGGCTGCTCCCCTGACCGAGAACCAAAGCGGATTTATCCGGGGTCGTTGCCCAGGTCAGATTGTGACCCGGAACGGTCCTCTGGCTGAGCCGGTTCGAACGGCTTCAAATCTGACTTATCTGGGCTTCTGTCGCAACCACCCTGAGGGACGGACATCACCTAGGGCGGGGATCCTTTGTAGCGGCGAAAAGTCGACTTTCCAAAGATCAAGTTCAAACAGCTCGTCGCGCTGATCGAGGTTCAACGCGACCGACACCAGCACTCCATCGGCATCGTCGAATTCGCATTCGCCAATACATCGGCCGAAACGCCGGCCTGCAGCACCGACAAAGAGAAGGCTACCCATCCCACCGTCGTTCATTTCGTCGACGAGGCCAAAATGGTCCTGAAAGGGTGAGTGCTGACCTAGAATAAAGGCAACCAGATCACGCTCTTTGGGGGTGAGTGGGCGTGGCATCTTCTTTCTCGTAGCGGCTGGTGTGCATTGGCTATATCACGTCGCGCTCGCGATGTCGTTCTGGCCCATGGCGGAAGTGTCCTGCACAATGCGCAAGAGCGGCTTTTGATCGTAGAGGACATAGTCTCGTTCTTGCTGTCCTCCTTAGACCGAGACCGAGGTTGCCAACACGAATACGACTAATTTTGCACTTGCTGGTCGGACTGCTCTGCGCCTTAGGGATGATAACAGTAGGTGCTTTAAGTTACGAAGTGATACGGCCCTTTTTCTTGATCGCTTGGACGCCAGCAACCTGGCTGGTTCGTCTTTCAAACGCACTATGTCCACCGACAGGCGTAAGATGCTTTCTGGGGTCGGTCAGTCAAGGTGCGCATCATTTTTGGTTTGGGCTATGCCTCCTTGGCCTTTAGTGGATTGTTTTGTCGCTCGCGATCTGGCCGCTCTTCCGTTTGCCTCGATCGCCTCCACCCGAGAAAAAGGGTTGCAGCTTGCCGTACTGGGTCAAACGAATTCTTCTGAAATCAGGAGATCTTGTGACCGAGCAGGAGCTTGGTCGCGATGAGAACTATTTTCAGGGGCCCGCGCCTATTGTGGGCGATGTGATAAACGTTCGCTGCCACGGTAGGAATTTTAACGCTAGAGTCGTTTGGGGAAATTGGCCCGGGAGAAATCATGCAGCGGAGACAGTTGTGCCGCTCCGGGTCGAAGAGATTTAGCGTGGCTGCTGTTGGCCACATAGGAGGGTATCCGGTCCAAACTGCAATAGCGGCTTTTGCCCCATAGCGGACAAGCGAATTCTCCATTTTGGAGTCTCGGCTTTCCTTTGCGCCTTTGAATGTCCACGACTACGGTTGAGAAATGTAATCTCTCAATGTGCGGTCGCGAACAATGAAAAGGCCAGTTATTCTGATCTCACTGATCGCGCTTGCTTGGGGGCTTATTAATCCCGCCGTGATGATCCGATACCGTCTTGTGGCGGAAATGGAATGGAACGGCCAACCCCGAGCCGGGTCTGGTGTCATTCAGGTCATCTACAGCCGCAATATTCCGTTCCTCGGTTCGAGGGGAGGCATGAACTCTGCGGTAGAGGGCGAGGCCGTTTCGATCGACATTGAACCGAACGACACGCTTCTCGTGTTGCTCCACGCGGGGCCCCTTAGTGTTCGCTCGGGGCCGGAAGACATCATCCCAAATCTCTTTGGCGTCGTGAAAGGCGGTTTCGGTTCCGAAGACTTCTCGCGAATCAACGCCATTAAAGGTCAGCGCGAGGTGCCGTTGGAGTTATTGCCAGCGATGGTGAGAGTTCGAAACACGAAGGACCCGAAAAGCGCGGTTCTGTTTGTGCCTCCGGGTGGTCAGCATCCAAATCAGGACCTGATTCTCAAACGGGTCGTGATTGAGATTGTCTCCTCGGGAATTTGGCCATTCAATGAATTTGGCATTACCGGCACAGGAATTACGCGTGCAATTCAGAGCAAATTGCCGTGGGTTGATAGTGAAGAGAGCCGAAAAGCCTTCTATGGGGGGCTCTACGACAGCGGGCTTCGTCCGAATGGGACTGTCGAAACAAAGTCTCTATTGATGAGTGGACGATGAGATTCCTGCGGCTCCCTGACATGTCCGCTTCTGATGCTGTGGACGGCTCCTCCCCGGGCACGAGAGTGCCAAAGACTGGGCGCCGTTTAAGGCTCCCACGATTCGGAGGAGCAGCCTAT
>NZ_JADPKX010000010.1:0-1625 GCF_023074155.1 Bradyrhizobium sp. 134
GGCCGCCCGTAATCGGTCTCCTGCAGAACTTGCGGCGGCGGAGCAGATGGTCTGCGCGATGAATATTGCGCACACTGCACCGGCTCAGCAACGCGGGAGGCGTGTGATGGAATTCTTCTGTGGTTTGGACGTCGGCATGGACGAGACGGCGATCTGCGTGGTGGACGCGACCGGCAAGGTGATGCTGGAGACGGCGGTGGTGACCGATCCGGACGCGATCAAGGTGGCGCTGACGCCCTATCTTGGCCGCTTGCGACGCCTTGGTCATGAGGCGGGATCGCTGTCGCCCTGGCTGCATCCGGAGCTGCTCAGGCTGGGCCTGCCGGCGGTCTGCCTGGAGACTTTGCATGTTCGCGCGGCGCTGAAGGCGCAGCGCAACAAGACCGACCGGGCAGATGCGCTCGGGATTGCCCACATCATGCGCACCGGCTGGTTCCGGCGCGCCCATATCAAGAGCGAGGCCTGCTACCGGCTGCGGCTGTTGTTGACGCACCGGCGCAATCTGAAGCGCAAGTTTGTGGACCTCGAGAATGCGATCCGGCACTCGCTGAAAGTGTTTGGCATCCGGCTGAACCGGGTCGGGCGCGGCGGCTTTGCGCAAGTCGTGCGCGAGGCGGTGGCCCACGATGCGCTTGTCAGCGAGCTGATCGACGCCATGCTGAATGCGCGCGCGGCGCTGTGGAAGGAGTACTGCCGGCTGCACGACCTGGTGGTTCGCCTGGTCGCCGGCCATGAGCTGTGCCGGCGCTTCATGCAGATTCCTGGCGTCGGCCCGATCGCGGCGCTGAGCTTTATGACCGCGGTCGACGATCCCTCGCGCTTCAGGCGCTCGCGCGACGTGGCGGCCTATTTTGGCCTGACCTCGCGGCGCTGGCAATCCGGCTCGTCTATCGACGTCAAGGGCCGGATCAGCAAGGCGGGCGACGGTGACGTGCGGCGGGCGCTGTACGAGGCGGCCAGCGCTTTGCTGACTCGCTACAAGAAAAAAGACAAGGTCAAGGCGTGGGGGCTGGCGCTGGGCAAGCGCTCCTCGCACCGCAAGGCGACGGTGGCGGTAGCGCGCAAGCTCGCTGTGATCATGCATGCGATGTGGACCAGCGGCACGTTGTACTGCGGCGATCCGGACGCCTCGGCGGCGGAGATGCATGCCGAAACAACAGCTAAGCAGCGCAAATTGCTCGGGCCCTACGCATGAGGCGCGTGATCCTGCAACCTGGCAACGACGCGGTGATGGCCGCGACCTGAACACGGAGCTCCGCCGCCGGCGGATGAGGACTGGTGCAGCACCAACACGACGGAACGCACGTTATCTTGCCTGCGACGATGCATCTTCGGATGCCGACCGATCGCGCCGGATTGCCTGTGATGTGGCTCCGTCACACCGATGGAAAGATGCGCCGCGACGGCGTCCGCGCTGCCTTGCTGCAGCGACACTGTGCCGTCGCTGAGCGCGGAAGACTGCACGGCGCATCAGGACTCGCAAGCCTCGCGGCGCATCGTGTCATGGCGTGGATCAGAGAGGCTTGTCGCAAGCGAGAAAGGAAGCGAGAATGGCTGAGGTCAGACAGACGACACGACCGATTAAGACGGCAGGATAAAAGCCGCAAGGTGCGGCCGGTCGGTTG
>NZ_JADPKX010000044.1:0-1598 GCF_023074155.1 Bradyrhizobium sp. 134
CATCCCATTCTGATGTCCCCAGTCAAGCACACAACGCACGGTTTCCCATCTCCACGTGGACTCATCGTGAAGTTCTTGCGCCGATGGATCGTGCAGAGGAGAAGGCGGAACCCAAAGACGTCGGTGAACAGGCTCTGATGCGCGGGTTGGATACCGCATTTCCGTTTTTTCGTCTGGGGCTGTCCCTGGTCTAGCATCGGGCGTCGATCGGATGATCGGCCACATAATGGGTTTCAGGATTTCCCCTGCCGTGGTCCACCTTCACCTCTGCACGATTGATGTCTGCGACTACCCTGATCCTGATTGCAACAAAGAGGGCTGTGGGCCGGTCGAGCGCACCTCACGACTCGAGCGGTCCACAGCCCCCAACGACGTTACGCCTGTCGAGGTGGCATGAGCTCGCGATTGATTGCCCAAATGAAGGCGGATAGCTCTCGGGCAATCGCCGTGACGATCACGGTTCGCCGCTTGCCCTTCCGCTCGAGTGAGCGGAAGCGTCCGCACAATCTGGTTTGCGCTTTCCACGCAATCTCTCGCGCGCGTCTCGGTGCGGCCTCCACCTTTGGCTGCTTGTCTCGGCTTACGCGCGGCGGATATCGATAGCTCCAGGCCGCCTCCACAAGAATACGTCGCGCCCGCCCATTACCGGCTTTGGTGATGCCGCCTCGCTTGACCTTGTCGCCAGTTGAGTTTTCCGTGGGCACCAGACCCAGATAGCTCATCAGCTCGCGCGGATTTTGAAAGCGGGAGAGATCACCGATCTCGACCAGCACCCCCACAGCCGCAATGAGATCAATCCCCCGCATCGCCTGCAGGGCCGCGACAACCTCGGCGAGCGACCACTCGGGTACTACCTCGCGGATGGCATCTTCCAAACGCTCCACTCGCTCACTTTCCTGGCGTATCCCCTCAAGTAACTCTTCGAATGCGATGCGCTGCTCGCGATGCTCGAGCTTCTGCGACATCAGCCATCTCATGTGGGCGGGTCCCCACGTTGTCTTGCCCGGATAGATGCGTCCCAGCCGCAGCATCAATGACGAGATCTGTTGACGCTTGCCCTGGAGGTCCTTCTTCACTGCCTGACGGGCGCGCGAGAGATCGCGCATAGCCTCATATGGCGCTCGTCCGGCACCCACACTGCGGTGAGCTCGCCCGCGCGCAACAGCTTGGCGAGGCTTACCGCATCGCGCCGGTTCGTCTTCACTCGATCGCCGGCCTTCTTCGGAACGAGCGAGGGGGCCACCACCAGGCAGTCATGGCCGAGGCTCTTGAGTAGTCTGTAGAGGCCATATCCTGTCGGCCCTGCTTCGTAGCAAAACGTCAGATGACAGCATTTCGCTGCAAGCTTTGCCACCAGCTTTCGGATCGCTGCCTCCGTGGCAGAAAACTCCCCGAGATATCGTACCTCGCCGCCACGGCCGCCATCGGCAATGGCTATTGCATTGCGCGATTTTGACGTATCGATCCCGACAAAGACCTCGGTATGATGACCCACGACTCGCCCTCCTTGTTTGAGGCTCTGCCCGGTCCATCCAGGCAACCCTCGTCGCAACATCGAGGGTGAGTCGCCTCATTTTGTGGAGGGGACATACAGTCTA
>NZ_JADPKX010000033.1:0-1582 GCF_023074155.1 Bradyrhizobium sp. 134
CTGGATTGACCAACGGATCAGTGGTGGGGTGGTTATGTTTTGGCTTTTGCCGGGGGGCGCCGTTTCGTTTTTTTGGGCGGTGGCGGATTAGCGCGATGTCGGATCGCGGCCATCATGGCGAAGGCGAGCATCACCAAGGACACATGACGGTGCCAGCCATGCCAGGATCTGCTCTCGTTGTGATCGAGCCCGAACTCGTTTTTCGCGGTTTCAAAGCTGTCCTCGATCGCCCATCGATGGCCTTCGACCGCGACCAGCGTTTCAATGGCTGTTCCCGCTGGGCACCAGGTGGTGAAGAAGGCGAGGTCATCATCGGCAATGCGACGACGGATCAGTAGACCGCGCGTCCACAAACCGTCATTTGCACTGTTGGACTGCTCGGCCTCGAGATCCGCCAATTCGAGATAACACCAATCGTGCAGCCGCGGTCCTTTGGTTCCGGCTCCCGCCGACAGGCGCTTCCAGTCGGATGAGCGCCGCGTCCGGGCGAGGTCTGCAGCCGTACCGGCGACCGGCGGTCGCTTGCCCCAGGATCGAAACACATGAGCGCTGCTGACCCCAAGCACGTAGCCTTTGCCTGCCCGACGTAGTTGCTGTTCGATGTTGCCAACACCGTAGACGGTATCACCGGCAACCCACTTGAATGGTACAGACCCGGCTATCGCGCGTGCGATCATTCTCGTCGCAAGCTTTGGTTTGGTCGCAAAGCCGACATCGGCAGGCACATATGTGGCTTCCAGACGATCTGGATCGTCGGTCCATTCCTTCGGAAGATACAACGCGCGATCGATGAACGCATGGCCATGACGCGAAACGTAGGCAGCGAAGACGCCGATCTGGCAGTTCGTGATCTTTCCTGCCGAACCAGTGTATTGCCGCGCCACTCCGCATGACGCTTTGCCCTGTTTGAGAAAACCGGTCTCGTCGATCACGAGCACCGCATCGTCATCCGCCAAATGCTCGATGACATAGTCGTGCACGATATCGCGCAGGGCATCAGCGTCCCAGTCTCCACGACCCAGAATCGCCTGCTGCCGCCATGGGCCGGGATCGCCAGCCGCCTCCGCGCGCATCCAACCGGTCTTGCGCTGCTCATCTCCGAGCAGACCTTCCAGGAACAGACCTGCATTCGTCGCAACACGCTCTTGCGTGAACAACGGACGTATCCGTTGCTTGATCTCTCGAAGCGACGCCGCCCACAACGCAAGCGTCGCCTCAACCGACGCGGCCCGCGCCCACGACATTCGAATCATGGTTGCCCATGGATTCAGAAGCCCGCAAACAAAGCAACTGTAATGCTAGGGTCTGTACCTAATTAGCGAGTTCTGATTCCCTCGTGCCAAGTTGATTCGGCACGGGGGACTTCGATGCGCAAAGGACTGTTCTGGCTCAACGACAAGCAGTGGGCTCAGATAGAGCCGCATCTGCCAACAAACCAGACCGGCCCGGCGCGCGAAGACGATCGACGCATTATCAGCGGTATCATTCACATGCTCCAGTGCGGCGCACGCTGGCGCGATTGCCCGTCCGACTATGGCCCTTACACGACGATCTACAATCGGTTCAATCGCTGGGCTAAGCG
>NZ_JADPKX010000081.1:0-604 GCF_023074155.1 Bradyrhizobium sp. 134
GAATTGCGACGCGAGAAGTTCGGCGCGACGTCCGAGAAGCTGCGGCCAGATCAGTATCACTTGCCGCTGGAAGACGTGGAGATCGCGCAAGGCATCCTGGACGCGGCGCAGGAGAGAGCCGAGGCTGTGATCAAGGGCCGATCGCGGAGCGCGCCGGATCAAGGTTCTCATCGCAATCGCGGCTGCCTGCCTGCCCATTTGCCGCGGGTGGAACGGATCATCGAGCCTGCGAGTACGCTTTGCCCGTGCGGTTGCGGCGCCATGACGAAGATCGGCGAGGACGTCAGCCAGCGCCTCGACGTGATCCCGGCGCAATGGCGCGTGCTGATCACACGCCGCCCAAAATACATCTGTCGCCGCTGCTCCGGCCCCGTCGTGCAGGCGCACGCACCGGAGCACGTCGTGCCCGGCGGGCTGCCGACCGAAGCGGCCATCGCGCACGTGATCGTCTCCAAATTTGGCGACCATACGCCATTTTACCGTCAGGCCGAGATCTATGCGCGCCAGGGCATCCGGCTTGATCGGGCGACACTGGGCAACTGGTCCGGCCGCGCCTGCTTCCATCTTCAGCCCATCGCGGAACACATGCGCCACCACCTGGCCA
>NZ_JADPKX010000087.1:0-213399 GCF_023074155.1 Bradyrhizobium sp. 134
ACCCGAACGCTGCCGCGTCCACCGCAAGCCCGGCTCGC
This sequence comes from Bradyrhizobium sp. 134, assembly GCF_023074155.1. Lineage (NCBI taxonomy): Bacteria > Pseudomonadati > Pseudomonadota > Alphaproteobacteria > Hyphomicrobiales > Nitrobacteraceae > Bradyrhizobium > Bradyrhizobium sp. 134. The sequence continues at coordinate 39 of NZ_JADPKX010000087.1, forward strand.
GAACGTGACGACCACAAGATCGCCCCTCAAGGATGAGCCGGGATGGGCGACACATACGCCAAAACCGAATTTCGGTAAAGTGGAATATTTTTGTGCGGTGGGGTTGACGGCCCTGCAGGTGTTTTGCCCGTCGGGCAGTGAGGCGCTCGGCATCAAGTCGCGAGCTCGACCGTCGTCCCGGCCTAGTGCGCAATTGCGCACGGGGGGCCGGGACCCATACCGCGAGGTCCATCGATCTGCTCGGTATTTATCCCAACCAGCCTTCGCCAAACCTCTCCCTGTGGTAATGGGTCCCGGCCTTCGCCGGGACGACAGCGGTGGGTGTGGCCGACAGAGAAAGAAACATCACCCCTTCGTTCGCACCGGCGTTCCGTCGGCCATGAGGGTCACGCCCTTCCGTTCGACAATCATCCCGTAAGCCCGCGGCTGACGGTGAACGTCGAAATTGAACGTGGTACGCTTGTAGGAATTGCAGAGATCGAGATCGCAGCGGGCCAGCGCGATCTCGTCGCCCTTGGTGGTGCATCTCGCGATGATCTCGCCCGAGGGCGCGATGATGCAGCTTCCGCCGATGTGGTCGACGCCCTCCTCGACCCCGGCCTTAGCGACGCCGACCACGAAGGTGCCGTTCTGGTAGGCGCCGGCCTGCATCACCAGATGATTGTGGAACAGCGAGAGATCGTCATGCTCGGGCGCGGGCGGATTGTGCACCGGCGTGTTGTAGCCGATCATCACCATCTCGACGCCCTGCAGCCCCATGACCCGGTAGGTCTCGCTCCAGCGGCGATCGTTGCAGATTGCCATCCCCATCACGCCGCCAAAGGCCTCGGTCACGCCGAAACTACTGCCCGGATCGAAATAGCGCTTTTCCAGATGCTGGAATTCGCGCCAGGGCTCGTGCTCCGCATGGCCGGGCAAATGGACCTTGCGATATCTCGCGACGATCTCGCCGCTCTTCTCGACCAGGATGGAGGTGTTGTAGCGCCTGACAATTCCGGCCTCGAGCGTCAGCTCGGCATAGCCAAGGTAAAATCCGATGCCGATCTCGCGCGCGAGATCGAACAGGCCTCTCGTCTCCGGCCCCGGCATCTCGCGCTCGAAGAAGCTGTCGATCTCCGCCTGATCCTCGAAATACCAGCGCGGAAAGAACGTGGTCAGCGCGAGCTCGGGATAGACGATCAGGTCGCAACCGTTGGCGTGCGCCTGGCGCATCAAGGCCATCAGGCGCGCCAAGACCGCGGTTCTCGTCTCTGTCCGCGCGACAGGGCCAAGCTGGCCGGCCGCGATCGTCACAAATCTCGTCACGAATCTTTCCCTCGTCCGCTTCCTGGGTCAGGTCGCGGCAGAGACTATCGTGCGATGCGTCGCGCGCACAGCCTCGCTGTCCGGCACGGTGCCCAATCGAGAGGCAGTTCGACCGTCACGCGGGGGGCGCCGAGGATGAATGGCGATCGACCGCATCCACGTCGCGCGAAAACACCCTCGCAGAGCGGCACTCACCATTCTGCGGCGACGGGCTCGTTGAAGAACTGACTGCGCGCCGCCATGCGCGACGGCTGGCGGCGACGATGCCGCTCGGCGACGCGCTTGTTCGGAGCGGCCGCCTTGGCCTGCGTGGGCGATGCGGCCTTGGTGTCCGAAGCCTTGCCGTCCGAAACCTTGGGCTCCGCGGCGGGCTGCGCCGCCATGGCAAATGCCTGGCGCGTACCGTCCGGCGCGACTGGCGCCGCCGCGTCTGACGTTGACGCCACAGTTTTGGTCAACGGAATCTGGCGCACGTTGGTGTCGAAGATGATCTTCTCCGGCCAGGTCTGTGCAGAATGAATTCGGGCGATCGAGAGGTCCGGCCCGGTTTCGGCGGCCGCACTCACGGGGCCGGCCAGGTAGTAATCAGCAAGGTACAGGAGGGCGAGCAGAGCGGCGCCGGTGAAGACGAAATAGCGGATGAGCGGCATGGGTCCCTCGATCGCCTCGTTATCGAGGCCCCTGCAGCAACGGGAAAGAGTGGTAATCGTTCCGGTGCGCCGTGGAGCAATCGCGGGAGACGCTCAGCCGTCCACTGGCATTGTGCTTGCTGGACGGCAGTCAAATCCCTCAGACCCGCAGTGGGTCTGTTTCATCGTGAGGCGATCATGCACCCGACGTCCCGTTTCGAAGCGACCATGCCGACACAGCTCCACGCATTGCTCTCCGATCTGCGCTGGCGCATGCAAATGATCGACGCCGACATTCTGGAGGAAGAGCGGAAGGCTGGAATCTCCGATCCCCAGAACGTCGCGTACCCCATGCTCGCGCAGAACCTGCGGGCCCGGCGCGACAATATCCGGGTGAGCATCGCCATTCTCGAAAGCCGGCTTGAAAAGCAATCGACCGAGTGGCCGCGCGCGGCCTGATGCGGTGACGGGCCGAACTCCAGACGCACGCTAACGCGAGGGAACTCCCGTTGCTGATCTGCAACGGTTCCCGTCCGTCTGAAGCCGGACAAAAGAAACTCCCATTGCGGCCACGAACCCCTCTCACAACGCCGTGAGACGAGCAGGGGAACTACGATGCGTGCGCAACGAGTCTGGGTGGTCAATGGGGCCGCCAGCGTCGAACAATTGCAAACCAGATTGGACGATCTGAACAAGCGGCTCGGTCAACTCGAGACCCAGCACCCCGAGAGCTGGAAAGTCGAAGAACTCAGATCGAGCGCACTCAGCCTGTCGCGCGAGATCGACGACATCCGCTGCGCCGAGGCGACGGCGGCGCTGAGCGAGCTGCTGCGGAAATAGCCCGCGTTCCCGATTCGCCCGTCGCGGCTGGAACCAACGCCGCCTCCCCGCCATTGCCATGCCGAGCATGGAGCAAAATCATGACCAGGCACCTGACGCGGACCGATCTCGCGCGCGGCGTGGCCGGCGCGGTATCCACGCTGGTCCTGTGCGCGACGATGGCCTTCACCATCGCGCGCCACTTCGCGTTGTAAGGCATTTGGCCCTGTGAGGGATTTCCGATGACGTCCGACCCCGAGGAATCGGTCAGGCTGCAAGGTTACGGCGAGATGACCCTGCGTACGGCCGTCACGACGATGATGCTGCTTGCGCCGCGCGAGCGCGCGGACGCCGCCATCTTCCGCGTCCGCGACGGCGTGCGGCTCGCCTCAAGCGAGATTGCCGAACTCGCCTCCGAATGGGGCATCACGCCAACACCGGAGATCAGGTCTCCGAACCTCGTCCCGGAGCAAAATTGGACACATGTCGTTCGCGGCATGGTACGCGAGGCGCCGCTGCCGGCACTGATGATTGCGTTTATGGTCGGCGTTCTGGTGGCGCGGCGATAGTCTCGCAACAACCGCCGGCGACAGCTGGGTTGATTACTTCTGCTCGTTCGCGCGCATGTCTTCAGCATAAGGACGCAACGCCTCAGACATGCCGTCGAGTCGTTTCTGCCACTCAGCGCCAGTCAGGAAAGCGATCACCGGCTCGTCGCCAGGCGAATTCGTCAGGTACTCGGGATTGCGCAGGCCTTCCGCAATCCCGGCTTCCAGCTTCTTGACGATGTCGTCCGGAACGCCCTTCGGCACCGCGAAGCCGCGTTCTGCCGTCGTCGTGATTGGAAAGCCCACTTCCTCTGCTGTCGGAACTTCGGGCAGCGATGGAAAGCGCTTCTTCGACAGGATCGCGATGACGCGAAGTGGCCCCTTGTTGGTCCCATGCAATTCGGGAATCTCGCTGAGAGTGACCATCCCGACTTCCAGATGCCCGCCCAATAGATCGGTCCGCTGCGCGGCAGTTCCTCTGTAAGAGATTTCGTTGGGCTCGACCTTCGCGGCTGCTGCCAGCATGCGAATGGCCAAATGACCGTTCGTGCCGGCACCGTTGTGACCAAACGTCACCGAGCCCCGCTTGCTGCGAAGTGCGGCAATGACATCCGGCAAATTCTTGAATCTGCTGTCCGCGGGAACCACCATCACGTTCGGATCTTCAACGATCCGTGCGACCAGCCGGATTTCATCCGTAGTGTATTGGGTTTTGCGCGTCATCGGCAGAAAGTTGTAGCCCGGCACGTTGACGACGCCGATCGAATAGGCGTCGGGCGCCGCGCGCGCGATCGCAGCAAACGCGATCTCTCCACCAGCGCCAGGCTTGTTCAGGACGACAAACTTCGCCTTACCGCCTAGCGCGCGCTCAACAAAGGGAAGAAGTTTGCGAGCCATGACATCGGTACCGCCGCCGGGCGCAAAGCCGACGACGACTTCGATTGGCTTGTCTTCCGGCCACGCGGCCCATGCCGATCCGCAAGCAGCGAAACCAAAAGCTGCAACGAGCGCGATGATTCTCTTGTTCATGATTCCTGCCCTGTTTTTTGTTATTGGCGGATTGCGCCGCTTGAAGCTGCGATCGACTGCAGGTTCATCTAACCGTCGGTCTGACCGGATGGCAACCGACCGTCCCGAGCGCGAGCGTTTGATGAGTTACGGCGGTTTTAGAGGCAATTGCGGAAGCGTCAGAGGAGGCCTCGTGGGAGCCGTGCCTGGTGGTGATTTGATTGGCTCCCTCGCGGCGAGACGGTAATTCTCCGACCTACCGTGCAACGCCGGATCAGGGATGCCGGCGAAAAGAAAGCCATGCCGCTGCGGCACACGCCTCTGCCCGGCCAAATCGGCCGTGGACCCGCGCTCTAAATCGTTGCAATAAGGCGCTTCCGAGGCCCCGGCGACCGGTCCGCCGAGCCTCTAGAACGTCGACTTTTGGAAGAATGGTCGGAGTGGCAGGATTCGAACCTGCGACCCCTGCGTCCCGAACGCAGTGCTCTACCGGGCTGAGCCACACTCCGACAAGAGGCCGGCTTATAGCGTCGGGTTTGGCGCACCGCAAGCGGCCGAGCTGAGGAATCTTATCCCTGTGAAAACGGGTCTTGAAACGCTGATTTTACCGGCCGGCGAGGCCGGCGCGGAAGCTGCCGCCCGGACATTGGCCGCCGGCGGGCTGGTCGCGTTCCCGACCGAGACGGTCTACGGGCTCGGGGCGGACGCCGGAAATGCCGGCGCGATCGCCCATCTTTACGCCGCCAAGGGGCGGCCGGCATTCAATCCGCTGATCGCGCATGTCGCCGACCTCGCGGCCGCGCGGAGGATCGGACGATTCGACGCCTGCGCCTTGCGCCTCGCGGAGGCGTTCTGGCCGGGGCCGCTGACGCTGGTGGTGAGGAAGACGGAAAACTGCCCGGTGGCCGAGCTTGCCACCGCGGGCCTCGATACGGTCGCGATCCGCATTCCGGCCCATCCGGTGGCGCAGGCGATCCTGCGCGCCTTCGGCGGGGCGGTGGTGGCGCCGTCCGCCAACCTCTCCGGCCACGTCTCGCCGACGCTGGCGGCCCATGTCGAGGGCGACCTTGCGGGGCGGATCGACCTGATCGTCGACGGCGGGCCGGTTACGGTCGGCGTCGAATCGACCATCGTCGGCTGCTTTGCGGCGCCGATGCTGCTGCGGCCCGGCGGGCTGTCACGCGAACGGATCGAGACCGTGCTCGGTGCACCGCTGGCGCGACTGCCCGCGGAGGCCGAAAGCGACGACAGCCAGCCGCTGGCGCCGGGCATGCTGGCCTCGCATTACGCGCCGCGCGCCAATGTGCGGCTCAATGCGCGGGACGTCGCGCCGGGCGAAGCGCTGCTGGCGTTCGGCCCCGCGCGCCTGCCCGGACTGGAGGCCGCCACGGCGGTCATGAATTTGTCGCCCAGCGGCGATCTCGATGAAGCCGCCGCCAATCTGTTCGGCTATCTTCGCGCCCTCGATGCCAGCGGGCCGCGGGCGATCGCGGTGATGGCGATCCCCGAACAAGATCTGGGCGAAGCGATCAACGACCGGCTGCGCCGGGCGGCCGTGGCGCGATAAGAGCGAAGCAAGAGACAAGACAATGAACGTTAATCATTCCGCGACCCCACCGGTTGCGCCCGAGCTGATCGAACAATTCCGCAGAATCGTCGGCGAGAGGCAGGCCATCACCGATGCGGCCGACATCGAGGCCTATGTCACCGAGGAGCGCAATCTGTTCCACGGCCGCTCGCCGCTGGTGCTGCGCCCCGGCTCGACCGCCGAGGTCGCCGCGATCTGCAAGCTCGCCTCCGAGCACAAAATCGCGCTGGTGCCACAGGGCGGCAACACCGGGCTGGTCGGCGGCCAGACCCCGCACAATGGCGAGGTGGTGGTGTCGCTGCGGCGGCTCGACAAGATCCGCGAGGTCGATACTGCGTCGAACACCATGACCTGCGAGGCCGGCGTGGTGCTGCAGATCGCACAGCAAAAGGCCGCCGAAATGGACCGGCTGTTCCCGCTCTCGCTCGGCGCGGAAGGGAGCTGCACCATCGGCGGCAATCTCTCGACCAATGCCGGCGGCACGGCCGCGCTCGCCTATGGCGTCGCGCGCGAGATGGCGCTGGGGCTCGAGGTGGTGCTGGCGGACGGCCGCGTGCTCAACGTGCTGTCAAAGCTGAAGAAGGACAACACCGGCTACAATCTGCACAATCTCTTCATCGGCGCCGAAGGCACGCTCGGCATCATCACGGCGGCGACGCTGAAACTGTTTCCGAAGCCGCGGTCGATCGAGACCGCCTTCGTCGGGCTGAAGTCGCCGGACGCCGCGCTGAAACTGCTGGCGATCGCGCAAAGCGAGGCCGCCAATGCGCTGACGAGCTTCGAGCTGCTCTCGGAGATGGCGGTCGATTTCTCGATCCGCCACGGCATCGACGTGCGCGATCCGCTCGCGCAAAAGCATGCCTGGTACGTGCTGATGGAATTGTCGTCGCCCGGCGACGACGCCCGCACGCCGCTGGAAACGATCCTCGGCCGCGCCATGGAGGACGAGATCGTCGACGACGCGGTGATCGCGGCCAATCTGACCCAGCGCGCCGTCTTCTGGAAGCTGCGCGACGAGATGTCGTCGGCGCAGAAGCCGGAGGGCGGCTCAATCAAGCACGACATTTCCGTGCCGGTGGCCACCGTGCCCGCCTTCATCGCCGAGGCCAATGAAGCCGTGGTGAAACTGATCCCCGGCGCGCGGCCGGTGCCGTTCGGCCATCTCGGCGACGGCAATCTGCACTACAATGTCAGCCAGCCCATCGGGGCCAACACCGCGGACTATCTGGCGCGCTGGCACGAGATGAACGCGGTGGTGTTCGCCATCGTGCTGCGCATGGGCGGCTCGATCTCGGCCGAGCACGGCATCGGCGTGCTCAAGCGCGACGAGCTGCCCGAGGTGAAGGACAAGACCGCAATCGAGCTGATGCGACAGCTCAAGGCGATGCTCGATCCGCTCGGAATCATGAACCCGGGAAAAGTGCTGTGAGTGCGCTCAAGATCGACGCGATCACCGAGGCCGATGTCGAGCCCGTGGTCGCGCTGTGGCAGCGCTGCGGCCTGACCCGGCCGTGGAACGATCCGCATGCCGACATCGCGCTGGCGCGGCGGCGCGACAATTCCACGATCCTGCTCGGCCGGGACGGCGGCGCCATCGTCGCCACCGTCATGGTCGGCCATGACGGCCATCGCGGCTGGGTCTATTACGTCGCCGTCGATCCGGGCAGCCAGAAGCGTGGTCACGGCCGCGTCATCATGGCCGCGGCGGAAGACTGGCTGCGTGCGGCTGGAATTTTGAAACTCCAGCTCCTGGTCCGCCGCGGCAATGAGCAGGCCAATGCGTTCTACCAGTCGCTGGGTTTCGAGGAATCGACCTCGGTGATGTTCCAGAAGTGGCTCGACGGCCGCACCACAACGCCAAGCAATTGAGATCGAGCCATGACCATTTCCGACCGCGTCCGCATCAAGGACGTCCGCGTGCTCTCGGACGGCTGGACCACACTCAAGAACACGACGTTCGAGTACCGGCGCGCCAATGGCGAATGGCAGACGCAGCATCGCGAGACCTATGAGCGCGACAACGCCGCCGCCGTGCTGCCGTATAATCTGGCACGCCGTACGGTGATCCTAGTGAAGCAATTCCGCCTGCCGGCCTTCATCCGCGGTTACGACGATCTGCTGATCGAGGCGGCCGCCGGCGTGCTCGACGATGCCTCGCCCGAAATGCGCATCCGCGCCGAAGCGGAGGAAGAAACCGGCTATCGCCTGCACCACGTCCACAAGGTGTTCGAGGCGTTCATGAGTCCCGGCGCCATCACCGAGAAGCTGCATTTCTTCGTCGCCGAATACGAGCCGGAGATGCGGGTCAGCGACGGCGGCGGCCTCGAACATGAAGGCGAGGACATCGAGGTGCTCGAGCTTGGCATCGACGAGGCGCTGGCGATGATCGCGGACGGGCGCATCATCGACGCCAAGGCGATCATGCTGCTGCAGCATGTGGCGCTGCATGTGTTTCGGTGAACTTGCTTACTCTTGAGCTCACCCCCGACTATCTCTAGTCTGTCGCCAACAGGAACCAGGAGACGCGCCCATGTCCGCTTCGCGCGACGACGAATTCGGTTTTGCGCCCGACTATGACGCCCCCGTGCCCTATATGCAGCGCACGCGGGACTATTACGCCGCGATTGGCTACACCACCGCGTATCGCTGGGCCCACTACACCGAGGCGCCGTTCCAGCCGCTGAAGAAGCCGCTGTCGCAGTCGCGCGTCACCATCATCACGACGGCCGCGCCGTACGATCCAGCCAAGGGCGACCAGGGTCCGGGCGCGGCGTATAATGGCGGTGCGAAATTCTACCAGGTCTATGACGGCGACACGGCGAAGCCGCACGACCTTCGCATCTCGCATATCGGCTACGACCGCAAGCACACCACGGCCACCGACAACGGCACCTGGTTTCCGCTGCCGCAGCTTTTGAAGGCGAGTGCTGCGGAGCGCATCGGCGAGGTGGCCCCGCGCTTCTTCGGCGCGCCGACCAATCGCAGCCATCGCGTCACCCTCGACACCGACGCGCCGGAAATCCTGGCGCGGGCCGTCGCCGACAAGGTCGATGTCGCCGTGCTGGTGCCGAACTGCCCGGTCTGTCACCAGACCACGGCGCTGGTGGCGCGGCATCTCGAGGCGAACGGCATCCCGACCGTGATCATGGGCTGCGCCAAGGACATCATTGAGCACGCTGCGGTGCCGCGCTTCCTGTTCTCGGATTTTCCGCTCGGCAATTCCGCCGGCAAGCCGCACGACGTCGCCTCGCAGGCGCAGACGCTCGAGCTGGCGCTCAGATTGCTGGAGAACGCGAGCGGCCCGCAGACCACCATGCAGTCACCGCTACGCTGGAGCGAGGACGCCTCCTGGAAGCTCGACTACAACAACGTCGCGCAGCTCTCGGCCGAAGAGCTGGCGCGCCGCCGTGCCGAATTCGACAAGCAGAAGGAGATCGCGCGCGGCAATCGCGCCGCCTGACGTCCTCCGACAACCAAAACAAAAAGGGAGAGCGACGTGACGCGACCGTTCGAAGGCGTGAAGATCCTGGACTTCACGCAAGTGCTGGCTGGCCCCTATGCGAGCTACCAGCTCGCGCTCCTGGGCGCCGAGGTCATCAAGGTCGAGCGGCGCGAGGGCGAGGACATGCGCCGCACGCCGCTCTCGCGCGAATGGGCCGACCGCGGTCTCGCGCCGGCGTTCCAGGCCATCAACGGCAACAAGCGCAGCCTGACGCTCGATCTGCAAAAGCCCGATGCGATCGCGATCGTGAAGAAGCTCGCCGCGCAGGTCGACGTGGTCATGGAGAATTTTCGCCCCGGCGTGATGGACAAGCTCGGCATCGGCTATGAGGCGCTGTCGACGATCAATCCGAAGCTGATCTACTGTGCGGTATCAGGCTTCGGGCAGACCGGTCCGGATCGGCTGCGACCCGGCTATGACGGCAAGATGCAGGCGCTGTCCGGCATCATGGCGATCACGGGCCATCCCGAAACCGGCCCCACGCGTGCGGGCTTTGCGGTGTGCGACGTGCTGTCGGGCGCCACGGCTGCGTTCGGCGTGTCGAGCGCGCTGTACCAGCGCGATCGCACCGGCAAGGGCCAGCTCATTGACGTCTCCATGCTGGAGGCGACGATGGCGTTTCTGTCGGGGCAGATCGCGGACTGGTCGGTCGCCGGCCATCGCCAGCAGCTGTCAGGCAATCAGGCTGTCAGCCGCAGGACCACGGCGAATTTGTTTAGATGCGGCGACGGTCACATCCTGCTCGCCGTCAACAACGAGAAGCAATATCGCGCGCTGATGTCTGCACTGGGCCGCGAGGATACGTTCAGCGACCCGCGCTTTGCCGAGTGGTTTGCCCGCAACGAGAACGAGCCGGCGCTACGCGCCATCATCGAAGAGGCGCTCGCGGCAAGGCCGGCGCGCGAATGGGAGACCATTCTGGAAGATGCCGGCGCGCCCTGCGCCAGCATCTGGAAGGTCGAGGAAGTGATCGACCATCCGCAGATCAAGGCGCGCGGCGCGATCCAGGAGCTCGACACACCCTATGGGCGGCTTCGTTTCGCCGGCAGCGGATTCAAGCTCGCGCATGGCGGCGGCAGGCTGGACCGGATGGCGCCGGAGCTCGGCTCGGATACGGACGCGGTGCTGGGCGAACTGGGATTCGACGCGGCGGAGATCGCGGCGTTGAGGGCGAGGGAAATCGTGTAAGGGCTGCCGCCTAAAACTCCACCGTCGTCCGGCCCCCCGTGCGCAATTGCGCACTAGGCCGGGACGACCGTTGTTTTGTGGTTCGCAGCTAGAACAACGACCCCTGCCCGTCATCGGCTGAGCCGGCCGCCGCTTTCCGCACCACCTTCTTCTTCGGCGCTTCCGCTTCCATGTCCTCCGCGCTGATCGGAAGCAGCAACTGGTCGTCGTCATTGACGACGCGGTTGACGCGGGTGGAGACCGGGTGCCATGCGAATTCGCCGATGCGCGGGGCGGTCATCAGCGGCAACACGGCATCGACGTCATCGCTGCGGCTGTCGAGCCAGCGCTCGAAATCGCGCGGGCTGATGGTGACGGGCACGCGGTCATGCAGCGTGGCGAGGTCCTCGCCTGCCGCCGCCGTGACGATCGCGACCGTGTCGAGCTCCTCGCCGTTCGGCCCAATCCAGGTCTCGAACAATGCGGCAAAGCCGAGCGGCGCGCCGTCGGCGCGATGGATGAAGAAGGGCTGCTTGCGGCCATCCTCCGTCTTCCATTCGTAATAGCCGTCGGCCGGAATCAGGCCGCGCCGCCGGCGAATCGCGCGTTTGAAGGCGGGCTTCTCCAGCACCGTCTCGGAACGGGCATTGATCAGGAGCGTAAATCCCTTGGGATCCTTGACCCAGCCCGGCAGCAAACCCCAGCGCATCAGTCGGAAATGGCGCGCGCCGTTCTCGGCCAGCACGACCGGAATCGGTTGTGTCGGGGCCACGTTGAACCGGGGCGGGAAATTCGGCTGCTCAATGTAGCCGAACAGTTGCCGCAAAGCCGCGGGGGCCGAAGTTATGACGAAGCGTCCACACATCCTTGAGGGCCTATATAGGGTCCGTTCAGGTCCTTTTAACCCCGAACGTTAACACTGCGGCAGATGAGCTCAACGGTCTCCCAGCCGGCGCGAATGCATGGACAGACGGCGCCCGAGGCCGCGGCCTGGGCCGAGCGGCTGCGCGTGGCCAACATCAACCCGCGGACCGGGCTTGCCACCGACTATCTCAACCATTTCAATGAAGCCGTGATGCTGCTGGAAATGGTCCCCGACATGCCGGAATGCGCGGAAGATTTTCTGACCTGGTCGCCGCTGTCCTATGCCGAGCATTTCACGGCGTCGAATTTCAAGGCCCGGGATCTGGCGATCGAGGCCTATGAAAAAGCCGACCCGAACGTGCGCGCCCAGTTCGACCACCTCACCGACACCATGACCTCGATCCTGACGGCGGTCGGCTCGGCCATGCGCGAGGTCGAGAAGGACACGACCCGCGTTCGCCTCGCCGAGCAGGCCGCCCACTGGGTCAAGCCGCTGATCGCGGCCTGCGGCGGCATCATCAATGGCGGCGCGGAAGCCGACGTCGACAACATCATGGCGAACTAGGCCCGAGCAGGTGAAGTCATGGCTGCGATCGTTCAGCCCACCCGTCCCCAAATCGCGGTCAGTGCCGCGATTTTTCGTGACGGCAAGGTGCTTCTGACCCGTCGCGCACGCTCGCCGGCAAAGGGGTTCTATTCGCTGCCGGGCGGTCGGGTCGAGTTCGGCGAATCGCTGCACCAGGCGCTGGCGCGCGAGATCGACGAGGAGACCGGGCTCGATATCGACATCATCGGCCTCGCGGGCTGGCGCGAAGTGCTCCCGGCCGCGGCCGGCGCCGGCCACTACCTGATCATGTCCTTTGCTGCCCGATGGGTGGCCCGGGAGCCGGTTCTCAACGACGAGCTCGACGACTACCGCTGGATCGCCCCGGAGGTCCTAGCGGGCCTTGGCGACCTCAAGCTGACCGGCGGGCTGGAAGAGGTCATCCAGTCGGCCCACCGGCTGATCGGCCCCTGACAGCCCCCGCCTTGCGTCCACCGCCCCGAGGAGGCATACACCCGGCCGATGTCGACGCGATTTCTGGCCATTTTTGCCCTGATTCTCGCCTGTGCCTCGGTGCCCACGAGGGCTCAGGACGGGGCAGCGCCGTTTGACGGCGATTTGCAGCGGCTGGCGGAGATCCTCGGTGGGCTGCACTATCTGCGCGGCATCTGCGGGTCCAACGAGGGCAACAAATGGCGCAGCGAGATGCAGGCGCTGATCGATGCCGAAACCCCCGCGGGCGAACGCCGCACCCGCATGATCGCCGGCTTCAACCGCGGCTATAACGGTTTCCAGCAGACCTACCGGAGCTGCACGCCGGCCGCGACGGTGGCGATCCGCCGCTACATCGAGGAAGGCGCGAAGATCTCGCGCGATCTCACGGCGCGTTACGCGAACTGATTCCTGTCGGCTTCATCCTGCAACGCAAATTCCTCATCCTGAGGAGCCCGCCAAAGCGGGCGTCTCGAAGGATGAAAGGCCCGGCTCTAGCGGGGCCTGCATGGTTCGAGACGCGCGCGAAGAACGCGCTCCTCACCATGAGGATTGGGCTGTCGGACGCGCGGCGGGGAACCCCGTCGTCGAGTTTGTACACAGCCGTTAACCGTTCCTAAAGATGTGGCCTAGCGGGCGTTAACGCGCGTGCTACACCCCTCGCACAGCGCATCGCCGTGGATCGCGCCCCAGCCCTGATCGAGTTTCATGAGCCATCCAGTGTCCTACGCCCCCGCACGCGCGCCGCTGCCCGATCACGAGCAGAAGCAGGCCGCACTGAGCTATCTCAATGAGGCCTGGGCCGAAGCGCGCCATGATGGCGTCGACGGCGACTGCCTGGCGCAGGCGAGCCTGTTTGCGGCCCTTGCCGAGCTCGTCGGCACCTATGGCGAGGACGCGGTGGCGAAGTTCGTCGAAGGCTTTCCCGGCCGCATCCGCAACGGCGAATTCTCGGTCGATATTTCCAGACAGTAAGTCTTCCTCGAGGCAGTAAGCCTTGCCGAAAATGCCCCCGCCACGCGGGCGGGGCCAGTTTCCGCTGCCGTCAGGAATACGCTCCCCAGCCGTTACGGCTCGATCTTGAGCGTCGCTTTCATGTTGGGATGATAGCGGCAGTAATAATCGACCGTGCCTGCCTTCTTGAGAACCAACGTCCCTGATTTTTTCGCAGGCAGGTTGACGTCGAAATCGCCGTTCTTGGCAGTCGCGGTGTGGGCGAAGACGTCCTTGTTGATCCATTCAATGGTGTCGCCGACCTTGGCCGAAGCGTCTTTCGGCGACACTTCGAGATTCTCCATCGTGATCTCGATGGTCGCAGCGTGCGCCGGGACGGCCAACGCCACGAGCAGGACCGCTGACACGATCGCAAACAATCGTCCCGGCATCATTGCCTCCCTATTTCAGCTCCGCCGCGACATGCTCGGCATGCTGCTGATGCCCCTGGAAGATTTTCAGGCCGGTCTGCAGCAGGCTCTTCAGCTCGGCATTGCTGGCGGATGGAATGAGCTGGGTTTCCAGCGCGCCGTTGACCGTCTTGTGGTAGGCGACCTCGTTTGCGACATAGGCCTTGTCGAAGGCCGCACCATTTAGCTTGTCGAGTTCGGCGAGCTTATCGCTCGCCTGCTTTGACAGCGCCTTGCTGGTGTCGTTGTCTTCAGGCGTGACGTTCAGCTTCTTGACCAGCGCGAGCGCCTGCTTGTTGACGGCCTCATGGTCGCGCAGCATGTCCTCGGCAAATGCCTTCACGTCCTTGTTCTTGGCCTTCTTCTGCGCCTGCTTGGCTGCGTTGATGTCGATCACGCCTGCGGTGTAGGCGATGTGGGCGATCTGCGGATCGGTCGGCTTGTCGGCTGCTCTGGCGTCTTGCAGCAGCGCAGGGCTCGACAACAAAATTGCAGCGGCGATCGCCGCGCTCCAACGAACGAACATGGTTTGACACTCCTGTGGTGCCGGACGCTTTTGCCGGCGCGTTGCTTCACAGGCGTTGGATGGAATTCTCGCGCGAACGTTCCCGAAAAACTTCAGCCGCCGATGCCGAGCCGCTTCAGCACCGACACGGTCAGCCGCTCGCAGCGCCACCCGGCGAACGGGAACGCATCCATCACCACCGGACCGATCTCCTTCTCGACGTTCTCGCGCAGCATGGTCCGCGCACGGTGCAGCCGCGTCTTCACGGTCTCGGGCTTGACGCCGAGCAGCTCGGCGGTCTCCTCGATGTTCATGCCTTCCATGACGCGTGCGACGAAGACCATCCGGAAGACATCCGGCAACTCATCGATGGCGCGCTCGACGACGCGCTGGATTTCACGTTGGGCCATGGTCCTTTCCGGATCGCCTGCGGAAGAAACGGGAAATTTGATGATCTGCGCCTCGAGCATCGCTTCGGGCACCGAGCCGAGTTCGACATGCGGCCTGGCGCTTCGCGCCCGGCCAAGCGCCTCGTTGATGGCGATGCGCGACAGCCAGGTCGACAGCCCGGACTCGCCGCGGAAGCCGTCGAGATGGGTGAAGGCGCGGACATAGGTTTCCTGAACGACATCCTCGGCTTCGCTGTCGCTGCGCAGAATTCCGCGCGCCAGACGATAGAGCCTGCGATTGTTGGCCTGCATGATCTCGCGTAACGCGGCCTCGTCACGGCCCCGCGCCCGCTCGACCAGTTCGGCTTCCAAGGTCCGGATTTCCGATGTTTTGGCGCCGGCGGATAGGCCGGCTGCGGTCCGTGGCATGGCGGTCACCTGCTCGTTTAGCTTCGTCCGGACATTGGATGCCGCCCCAAGGGAAAGGTTCCCAACTTTCTAGCCTCCCCCGAAGGCCTAATCCGTCTCGATCGGGAGCGCCGGATCCCTCGCCCACTCGCCCATCGAGGCATCGTACAGCGTCAGCTTGTCGTAGCCGAGTTGCGTCAGCAGCAGCAGGTCGATCGTCGCCGAGATGCCGCCGCCACAATAGCAGATCACATTCTTGTCGCAGGTGACGCCTGCCGCAACGAATTTGGCTTCGGCATCGGCGAGCGTCGTCAGCGTTTTGTCGGCATTGGTGAGCGTTGCCGCTGATACGTTGACGCTGCCGGGAATGCGGCCGGGCCGCCCGTAGCGACTCGGCTCGAGGCCGCGATGAAATTGCGGGCCGAGCGCGTTGACGATAACAGTCGCGGGATCGCCGAGCCGTGCCTTCACTGCATTTTTGTCGACGAAGAAGCCTGCGCGCGGCGTGGCCTTGAAGGTCGTGGCGGGATAACCCTTCGGTCCTCCTGTTACGACCGGCCGTCCCTCTTCCTTCCATTTGTCGAGGCCGCCGTCGAGCACCCGCGCGTCGACGCCGAGCGAGCGCAGCATCCACCAGACCCGCGTCGACCACATCATGGTGCCGATGCTGTAGAGCACGACAGACTTGGATGCATCGAGGCCGTGGCGGCCGAAGGCGGCCTCCAGCTGAGCCACGTCAGGCATCATGAAGAATTGCTGCGCGGAGGCGTCGGAGAACTCGCCCTGCAGGTCGAGAAAACCGGCGCCCGGAATATGGCCCGCCTCGAACGTCTTGTCGCCGGGCACCGCGCGATAGGGCATGTCGCTGCCTGGCGGCACCGGCTCGTTGTAGGTCGTGCAGTCGTAGAGGCGCAGGTTGGGATCGCCGAGCTGGGCTGCGAGTTGCTCGGTGGTGATGAGGGGTGTTGGTTGGGTCATTCATTCCTCCCTCAGCGTCGTCCTGGCGAAAGCCAGAACCCATTGCCAAGATCAAATTGCAGCGCACACGTGTAGCCACCCATCTTCGCAAAAAAATGCAGTCGGGGTAATGGGTCCTGGCTATCGCCAGGACGACGCCGGATGTGTGGGAAGTTTGTGCCGCTTACCTGCAATTCCTACTGCTTCAACGTCTCCAGAAACCGCACCGGCTCACCTTGCGCGGCCGTCACCAGTTCGCCCTGCCACATCACGCGGCGGCCGCGGATGAAGGTGCCGACGGGCCAGCCGGTGACGCGCAACCCGTCATAGGGGGTCCAGCCGGCCTTGGACGCGACCCATTTGTTGGTGATGGTCTCGCTGCGCTTGAGATCGACGACAGTGAAGTCGGCGTCATAGCCGGCGGCGATGCGGCCCTTGCAGGCCATATTGTAGAGGCGCGCGGGGCCGGCGCTGGTGAGATCGACGAACCTTGCCAGCGACAGGCGGCCGGCATTGACGTGGTCGAGCATGAGCGGCACCAGCGTCTGCACACCGGTCATGCCGGAGGGCGAGGCCGGATAGGTCTTCTGTTTCTCTTCAAGCGTATGCGGGGCGTGGTCGGAGCCGAGCACGTCGATGATGCCCTGCTCGATGCCGCGCCAGATCCCGGCGCGGTGATCGGCGCCGCGCACGGGCGGGTTCATCTGCGCCAGCGTGCCGAGCCGCTCGTAGCATTCGGGCGCGACCAGCGTGAGATGATGCGGCGTCGCCTCGCAGGACGCGACATCCTTGTGGTCGCGCAAAAATTCGATCTCTTCCTTGGTCGAGATGTGCAGCACGTGGATGCGCTTGCCGGTCTCGTGCGCGAGCTTGACCAGCCGCTGCGTCGCCATCAGCGCCGCGGTCTCGTCGCGCCACACCGGGTGCGAACGCGTGTCGCCCTCGATGCGCAGCGGCTTGCGTTCATTAAGACGGTATTCGTCCTCGGCGTGGAACGCGGCGCGGCGGCGGATCACCTGGAAGATGCGGCGCAGGCTCTCGTCGTCCTCCACCAAGAGCGCGCCGGTCGAGGAGCCGATAAACACCTTGACGCCGGCGCAACCGGGCGCACGCTCCAGCACCGGCAGATCCTGCACATTCTCGCGGGTGCCGCCGATGAAGAAGGCGAAGTCGCAATGCATGCGGTGATGGGCCCGCTTCACCTTGTCGGTGAAGGTGGCCTCGGTCACGGTCAATGGCGAGGTGTTCGGCATCTCGAACACGGCGGTGACGCCGCCCATCACGGCGCTGCGCGAGCCGGTCTCGAGGTCTTCCTTCTGCTCCAGCCCGGGCTCGCGGAAATGCACCTGGGTGTCCATCACGCCGGGCAGGATGTGCAGGCCCTTGCAGTCGATCACCTCGGCGGCGGAAGCCTGCGACAGCGCGCCGATCTCGGCAATGCGACCGTTGACGACGCCGATATCGCGGGCTCCCTCGCCGTCCTGGTTGACGACAGTGCCGCCCTTGAGGATCACGTCGAAACGCTGGGTCATGGCTGAAGGCCTCTCTCGTCCCCAAGCGCAGGGCTTGAGGTCTTGTCGTTTTTGCCTTGCGGGCTTACGTTCCAGAGCAACATGTCGCAAGAGATTTTCGTATGAAATCAGCGTTTCTTCCGGACCGGGGCGTGATCAAGGTCGCGGGCGAGGATGCGCGCAACTTCCTCAATGGCCTCGTCACGACCGATGTCGACAAGCTGAAACCGGGCCTGGGCCGATTCGGCGCGCTGCTGACGCCGCAGGGCAAGATCATTGTGGATTTCCTGATCACGGAAGCACCTGCCGGCCATGGCGGCGGGTTCCTGATCGATTGCCCGAAGCCGCTTGCCGACGGCCTCGCCACCAAGCTGAAATTCTACAAGCTGCGCGCCAAGGTCACGGTGGAAAACCTGTCTGAGGATCTCGGCGTGCTCGCGGCCTGGGGCGGCAAGCCCGCGGCCCAGCCCGACCTCGCCTTCACCGATCCGCGCAATGAGGACCTCGGCACCCGCATCCTGATCCCCCAAGATCTCAAACAGAAGCTGTCCGATCTGATCGGCGCCGAGATGGTCGACGCCGCCGCCTACGAGGCCCACCGCATCGCGCTCGGCGTGCCGCGCGGCGGGCTCGATTTCACGTACAGCGATGCGTTCCCGCACGAGACCAACATGGACCGCCTTTCCGGCGTCGATTTCGACAAGGGCTGCTATGTCGGCCAGGAGGTCGTCTCGCGCATGCAGCATCGCGGCACCGCGCGCACCCGTAGCGTCAAGGTGCTGCTCGAGGACTCCTCGCCCGAGCCCGGCGTCAGCGTTCTCGCCGGCGACAAGCCGGTCGGCACGATGGGCTCGTCGGCGCAGGGCAAGGGTATCGCGCTGGTGCGCATCGACCGCGTCGCTGATGCGCTCGATGCAGGACAGGCGCTGACTGCCGGTGGCCTCACTGTGAGGCTTGCCGAACCAGACGTCGTGCGCATTCCAACGAAGCAACCCATCGCATGAGCCGTGCTCCCCGCCTGCATCCCGACGGAAAGACGCGCTGCCCCTGGCCCGGCGAAGATCCGCTCTACGTCGCCTATCACGACACCGAATGGGGCGTGCCGGAATACGACGACCGCGCGCTCTATGAGAAGCTGATCCTCGACGGTTTCCAGGCCGGCCTGTCCTGGATCACGATCCTGCGCAAGCGCGACAATTTCCGCAAAGCCTTCGACGATTTCCAGCCGGAAAAGATCGCACGCTACAACGAGAAGAAAGTTCACGCGCTAATGAACGATGCCGGCATCGTGCGCAACAAGGCCAAGATCGACGGCGCGATATCGAGCGCGAAATCCTATCTCGACATCATGGAGAAGGGCCCCGGCTTCTCGAGATTCCTGTGGGACTTCATGGACGGAAAGCCCAAGGTCAATCATTTCAAGACCACCGCGAGCGTGCCGGCCTCGACGCCGCTCTCCATGCAGATCTCCAAGGAGCTGTCCTCGCGCGGCTTCAAGTTCGTCGGCCCGACCATCGTCTATGCCTTCATGGAGGCGACCGGCATGGTCAACGATCATCTCGTCGACTGCAATTGTCACGCGAGCTGCGGCAAGTCGCAGCGCAAGCCGCGCCTCAAGGCCAAATGACGGCCAGGAAATCGTCACGCGATGTGGCGTCTCGTGCCTGGCAGCGCATGCTGTCGGGCCGGCGGCTCGATTTGCTCGATCCCTCCCCGCTCGACATCGAGATTGCCGACGTCGCGCATGGGCTGGCGCGTGTCGCCCGCTGGAATGGCCAAACCATCGGCGCACACATCTTCTCGGTCGCGCAGCATACGCTGCTGGTCGAAACCGTGATGCGGCACGAGAACCCCCGCGTGGATCAGCGCATGCGGCTTGCCGCGCTGCTGCATGACGCGCCCGAATATGTGATCGGCGACATGATTTCACCGTTCAAGGCCGTGCTCGACGGTCATTACAAAGCGGTCGAGAAACGCCTGCTCGGCGCCATCCACATCCGCTTTGGCCTGCCGCCGGTGCTGCCGGACGAGATCACGCTGGCGATCAAGGCAGCGGATCACGGCGCGGCCTATCTGGAGGCGACCGCACTTGCCGGATTCAGTGAAAGCGAGGCCAAGCGCCTGTTCGGCAAGGACCCCGGCCTGTCCGACAGCGTCCGGCGCGACTATCTCACCCCCTGGACGGCTGCCCGGGCCGAGAAGCAGTTTCTGGAGCGGTTTGGCGCCGTATTTGCGTAGGTCCTGCAGGGCGGGCAATAGGGCCCTTGCGCCGCCCCCACTGATTTTGCGCAATGAGACGAAAGTGGTGGGTACGCTTCGCTTTGCCCACCCCGCCAACGCTCGCTATAATCCGCGGAAAAAGGTCCGCCATGATCCATGTCTGTTCTCTCGCCGCCCTTCCCGAAACCGTCCGCCTCACCAAGGCCAGCCACGTGCTGACCGTGATGGCCAATGTCGAGCAGGTGGCCCGGCCGGTGTCGGTGCTGCCGGCCAACCATCTCAAGGTATCGATGGACGACATCACCGAGGAGATGGACGGCTTCGTCGCGCCATCGGAAACGCATATCGAGCAAGTGCTGAACTTCGTGCGCGGCTGGGACCGCGACGCGCCGCTGGTGGTGCATTGTTATGCTGGCATCAGCCGCTCCACCGCGAGCGCCTTTGCCGCCGTGTGCGCACTCAATCCGGATCGCGACGAGACCGAGATCGCGAAGAAGATCCGGGCAGCTTCCCCGATCGCCTCGCCGAACCGCCGCATCGTCGGCCTTGCCGACCGTGCGCTGGGCCGCAACGGCCGCATGCTGCGCGCACTCGACGAGATGGGCCCGGGCGCGATGATGGTCGAGGGCCGCCCCTTCGTGATCGAGCTCGAATGACAGTTGCGATCGCCATCGCATGAGCGAAAAGCTGCTGACGCCGATCGAGATCGGCCTGACTGCCGCGATCGTCGCGATCGAGGATCACGAGCCGCTGATCCTCACCGCGCGCGACAGTGACGGACTGGCGGGCCTGCCGTTCGGCCCGTTCGATGCGCCGAGCCATCGCACTTTCGAGATCGGCCTGCGGGCCTGGGTCGAGGAACAGACGGGGCTGCGGCTCGGCTATGTCGAACAGCTCTACACGTTTGGCGATCGCGGCCGGCATGCCGAGGCCGGCGACACCGGCGCGCACATGGTGTCGATCGGCTATCTCGCACTGACGCGCGCCATCGGCGGCGAACTGGCAGCCACGAGTGCGAGCTTCGCGCCATGGTATCGCTTCCTGCCTTGGGAGGACCGGCGAGAGGGCCCGCCCGCGATCATCGCGGACGATATCATCCCGGCATTGACCGAGTGGGCCGAAGAGGAGACGCCGGAGACGACGCGCGCATTGCCGCGCAAGGATCGGGTGCGGTTCTATTTCGGTCTGGACGGCGCGTCCTGGGACGAGGAGCGCGTGCTCGACCGCTACGAGCTCCTGTATGAGGCCGGGCTGGTCGAGGAAGCACGGCGCGACGGCCGCCCTGCGGCATTAGCGCGCAAGGCCCTGTCCGCGCTCGGCACATCCATGCGCTTCGACCACCGCCGGATTCTTGCGACAGCGATCGCGCGACTGCGTGCCAAACTGAAGTATCGTCCTGTGGTCTTTGAACTTTTGCCCGCCGAGTTCACACTCACCGAATTGCAGTATACGGTGGAGGCGATCTCCGGCCGACACCTGCACAAACAAAATTTCCGCCGCCTGGTCGAAATGGAAGCCCTGGTCGAACCGACCGGGGTGATGTCGACACAGACGGGCGGACGTCCGGCGGCGCTCTACCGCTTCCGTCGCGACGTGCTCCAGGAGCGGCCCGCGCCGGGCTTGCGCGTACGCTCCCGGCGCTAACCCGATATATGTGTGATCGGCCCCTGCCCGCCGATTGCCTGGAGGCTTTATGTCTGACGGCCCGTTTGACGTCTTCGCGCTGATCATTGCGGTCATCGCTTTCATCATCGCGATTAAGGCCTCCAGCCAAACGTCTGAGCTGCGACGACGGCTAAGCTCGCTCGAAGAGACGTTCCACGCGCAACGGCCCGTGCAGCCGCCGCGGATCCCGGCAGATGTGTGGGCTGAAGCGTCCGCGACGAGTTCCGCAGCGCCGCCGCCACTTGTGCCCCAAGCCGAACCGGGAGCCGAGGCGCCGCCCCCGCTCGTCACCGAGGATGTTTCGCCGCCACCGCTCGCAGCGAACACCGAGGCCGACGCGCCGCCGCTGCCCGCACCCGCGCCCGGCTTCGAGGAACGGCTCGGCACGCGCTGGGTGGTGTGGATCGGCGGCCTTGCGCTCGCGCTCGGCGGCTTCTTCATGGTGCGCTATTCGATCGAGGCCGGCCTCGTCGGCCCCGGCGTGCGCGTGTTCCTTGGCGGCGTATTCGCGCTGGCGCTGCTCGGGGCCGGCGAATGGTCACGCCGCAAGGAGAGCATCTCCAATATCGCCGCGCTGCCGATCGCCAACATTCCCGCGATCCTCACCGCTGCCGGTACGGCGGTGGCATTTGCGACCATCTACGCGGCTTACGCGCTCTATGGCTTCCTCGTCCCCGCGACCGCCTTCGTGCTGCTCGGCCTCGTTGCGCTCGGCACGCTGGCCGCGGCGCTCTTGCACGGGCCCGCGCTCGCGGGCCTCGGCGTGGTCGGCGCGTTCGTGACGCCGATCCTCGTCTCCAGCGGCAAGCCGGACTATTGGGCGCTCTACATCTATCTCGCGATCGTCACCGCCGCGAGCTTCGGCCTCGCCCGTATCCGGTTGTGGCGCTGGCTTGCAGTCACCACCATCGCCTTCGCCGTACTCTGGATCTTCCCGGGGCTCGATACCAGCGACTTGCAGGTCGCGCCGCACGCTTTCCATGTGATCGCAGGCTTCGTTCTTGCCGCTCTTCTCGTGGTCTGCGGCTTCATGTTCGGCCCGACGATCGAGGACGGCGAGATCGAACCGGTCTCGTCGGGCTCGCTCGGTGCCTATCTGTTCGGCGCGATGCTGATCGTGCTGTCGAGCGCGCATGTGGACCTGGCGCTGATCGCCTTCGCGCTACTGGTCGGCGCGACGCTGCTTGTCGCTTGGCGCGCGCCGGCGGCCACCGGCGCGCTCGGCGCAGCCGCCGCGACCGTCTTCGTCGTGTTCGCCGAATGGGCGGTGCGCGCCAATCCCGACATGCTGGTGCTGCCGGGCGGCCCCATCGCCGGCATAGCACCGACGGCGACCGATAGCGCGGTGACGCTGCATCTGGTGATGGCGGCGATCTTCGCCGCCGGCTTCGGCATCGCGGGCTTTCTCGCGCAGGGCCGTTCGAACTCGGCGATCATTCCAGTGGTGTGGTCGGTCGCGGCTGTCGCGACGCCGATCGCGATCCTGGTCGCGCTCTACGCACGCATCGCGCATCTCGACCGCTCGATTCCGTTCGCCATCCTCGCGGTGCTGCTCGCCGCCGCCTTCGGCGCTGCCACCGAGGCGCTGGCGCGCCGCGAGACCCGGCCGGGCGCCATGATCTCCACGGCCTTGTTCGCGACCGGCACGCTCGGTGCGCTGGCGCTGGCGCTGACATTTGCGCTGGAGAAGGGCTGGCTCACGATAGCACTCGCGCTGATGTCGCTCGGCACCGCCTGGATCTCGATGCAGCGGCCGATCCCGTTCCTGCGCTGGCTGGCCGCGATCTTCGCAGGCCTCGTCACCGCACGGATCGGCTATGACCCCCGCATCGTCGGCGACGCCGTCGGAACCACGCCGATCTTCAACTGGCTGTTGTGGGGCTACGGACTGCCGGCGGCGTCGTTCTGGGCGGCGAGCCTGTTCCTGCGCCGACGCGCCGACGACGCCCCGCTGCGCATGGTCGAGAGCGCCGCGATCCTGTTCACCGCGCTGCTTGCCTTCATGGAGATCCGCCATTTTGCGACCGGCGGCGACGTGACGTCGGCACCGTCGCTGCTCGAATGCGCGCTGCAGGCCTGCGTCGCGCTCGCCATGGCGATCGGGCTGGAGCGTCTGCGGCAGCGCAGCCGCAGCATCGTGCACAATGTCGGCGCGGTCGTGCTCACGGTGATCGGCGGGCTCGTCGGTGTGTTCGGCCTCCTGATCCTGGAGAACCCGCTGCTGTGGCGCACTGACGTTGGCGGCGCCGTGTTCAACCTGCTGCTGCTCGGCTACGCACTGCCAGCGGTGTTGATGCTGCTGCTGTCCTATGCCGTGGTTGGCGAACGCGGCAAGGCCTACGCCAACACGATTGCGGGCGGCGCGCTGCTGTTTGCGCTTGCCTATGTCACGCTGGAGATCCGCCGTTTCTATCACGGCCCGATCCTCTCCGCCGGGGCGACGACGGGCGCCGAGCAATATACCTATTCGATCGGCTGGCTCGGCTTCGGCGTGGTGCTGCTCGGCGTCGGCATTCTCGTCAATTCCGAGCGGGCGCGGCTGGCATCGGCCGTCGTGATCGCGTTGACGATCCTGAAGGCGTTCGTCATCGACATGTCGACGCTGACGGGCGTCTACCGCGCGCTGTCGTTCATGTGCCTCGGCATCGTGCTGGTCGCGATCGGCTGGCTCTACCAGCGCATCCTGTTCCGGCGGCAGGTCGCACCGCCGCCGGCTCCGCAGACGAGCATGTGAGAATCAGGCCGCGCGAACCGATTCCAGGAATTGCGCGACCTCGACCTTGAGACGGGTGCTGTCCGTCGCCAGCGATTTCGCCGCCGACAGTACCTCGGTCGAAGCCTCGCCGGTCTCGATCGCGCCGCGCTGCACGTTGGTAATGTTCGACGAGACCTCCTGCGTGCCGACCGAGGCCTGCTGCACGTTACGCGAGATTTCCTGCGTGGCCGCGCCCTGCTCCTCGACTGCGGCAGCGATGGCTGCAGCGACCTCGGACAGCCGCTCGATGGTGCCGCCGATCTCCTGGATGGCACTGACCGATTCCTGCGTCGCCGCCTGGATGCCCGCGACCTGCGCCCCGATCTCACCGGTCGCTTTCGCGGTCTGCTCGGCCAATGCCTTGACCTCGGACGCGACGACGGCGAATCCGCGGCCCGCTTCGCCGGCACGTGCGGCCTCGATGGTCGCATTCAGCGCCAGCAGATTGGTCTGGCCGGCGATGGTGTTGATGAGCTCGACGACATCGCCGATGCGGGAGGCCGCCTGCGACAGCGCGTTGACGCGGTCGTTGGTCCGCGTCGCCTGCTCGACGGCCTCAGCGGCCATTCGCGCCGAGTCCTGCACGCGGCGGCTGATCTCGGTGATGGAGGACGACAGCTCCTCCGAAGCGGACGCCACCGCCTGGACGTTGGTCGAGGCTTCCTCGGAGGCGGCCGCGACGACGGTCGCGAGTTCCTGTCCGCGCTGCGCGGTGTTGGTCAGCGTCGAGGCGGAGGCCTCGAGCTCGGTGGAGGCCGAGGATACGGTCCCGACGACCTCGCCGATCATGGCTTCGAACTTGCTGGTGATGGCGTCGACACGGCGGCCGCGCTCGATCTTGGCTTCGGCATCGCGCGCAGCGGCCTCGTCGGCGGCCTTCTTGGCGATCAGCGCCTCCTTGAAGATCTGCAGCGCATCCGCCATCGATCCGATCTCGGTCTTCTCGCCGCGATGCGGCACCTCGGCCGAAAGGTCGCCCTCGCCGAGCGACTGCATCGGGCGGATGATTGAGGCAATGCCACGAGAAACGTCGCGCACGAGATAATAGGCGGCGCCGATCGCGATCACGACCGAGAGCACGATGATGCCGACCAGCACGCGGAAGATCATCGCGTAGCTGTCGGCGGCCTGCTTCGTCTCAAGCTCGGCGCCGCGGTTGTTGAGCTCGATGCCCTTCTGAAGCAGGGGGTCGGCGGCCTGGGCCATCTTCGCAACCTTGGTCTGCAGTAGCTCGTTGGCGTCGGCCGGGAAACGTCCAACACCCTTGCGCGACAGCGCCATCACGTCCTGCACGCCGTTCAGATACTCGGCCCACGCCGTACTCCATTGCCCATAGAGCGAGCGCTCTTCGGCGGAGGTGATCAGCGGCTCGTAGACCTTGCGCGTCTGGTCGATACGCGCCCGGAGCGAGGCGAGGCGCTTCTCGGCGGCGTCCTTGCCCTCAACGGTGTCCTGCATCAGATGCAACCGGAGCGCGACGCGCAGCTCGTTGATGTCGGCGCGAAGCGAGCCGAGCGCGCGCACGCTGGGCAGCCAGCTCTCCGCGATCTCGACCGTATGGGAATTGATGTTCTGCATGGTGCCGATCGCCGTCACGCCGACACCGGCGAGCGAAAGGACGAGGACCGACAGCACGGCCAGAAGCTTGAAGACGATGGACAATTTCGACATCACGACAAATCCCGATGTTACCTTGCAAGGCGCAAATCACCTTCGCCGCAATCGCCACGACGGTGGCGAGACGGAGGTCAGTTCAACAATGCTGGCTGATTTTTATCCCGTGAGCTTGCGCCCATAGTTGCAAACAGGCGTTAACAGGAACCTACGTAAAACTACGGGATAGCCCTGACCGTCATTATTTCTTCTGCAACCATCTGTTGCAGCGGCAGCGGCACCTCATGCTGCCACGCGAGCGCTGCGCTTGCGTTGCAACATCCGACAGAGACAGCCGCCGTCACGCCGCCCGCACCGAGTCCAGGAAGCGCGCGACCTCGCTCTTGAGCCTGTTGCTCTCCTGCGACAGCGATTGCGCGGCCGAATGCACCTGCGCCGAGGCAGCGCCGGTTTCGCCTGCGCCGCGCTGGACGTCGCCGATATTCGCCGAGACTTCGGAGGTGCCGTTCGCCGCCTGCTGGATGTTGCGGGAGATCTCCTGCGTCGCGGCGCCCTGCTCCTCGACCGCGGCGGCGATGGCCGACGAGATCTCCGACATCCGCGCGATGGTGTTGCCGATCTCCTTGATCGCACCGACCGAGTCTTGCGTCGCGTTCTGGATCGCACCGATGTGCTGGCCGATCTCGCCGGTGGCTTTTGCAGTCTGCTCGGCGAGCGCCTTCACTTCGGTCGCGACCACGGCAAAGCCCTTGCCGGCTTCGCCCGCCCGCGCCGCCTCGATCGTTGCATTCAGCGCCAGCAGATTGGTCTGGCTGGCGATGGTGTTGATGAGCTCGACCACGTCGCCGATGCGGGAGGCGGCCTTGGTCAGCTCGGCGACGCGCGCATTGGTGCGCTGGGCCTGCTCGACCGCGACGTCGGCAACACGCGCCGATTCCTGCACCTGGCGGCTGATCTCGGAGATCGAGGAGGTCATTTCCTCGCTCGCTGAAGACACCGACTGCACGTTCGCGGAGGCCTCTTCGGAGGCGGCCGCCACGACGGTGGCAAGCCCGTTGCCGCGCTCGGCGGCCTGCGTCAGCGTGTTCGAAGATGCTTCGAGCTCGGTTGCAGCCGACGAAACAGTATCGATGATCTCGCCAACCGCGCCTTCGAAATTATCCGCGAGCCGGTGCATGTCGGCCTTGCGCTGCTGGTGCCCGCGCGCCTCGGCCTCGATCTGCTCGATGCGCAGCCGCTCGGCCTCCGCCATGCTGGTCCTGAACACCTCGACGGCGCCGGCCATCTCGCCGATCTCGTCCCTGCGCCCGACGCCGGGGACGGAAATCGAAAGCTCGCCGCGCGCAAGCCGCGTCATCGCACCGACCATGCCGGCAAGCGACTTCGAGATCGAACGCCCCAGAAGGAAGCCGACCGCGGCGAGCACGACGACGGTAACGCCGAAGGCGACCATCATCCACATGCGCACGGCATCGCGGGTCGCAGCTTCCGCAACGTCGGCCTTCCTGTAGAGGTCTTCGACTGTGTTGCGCACCTCGATCATGCTTGGTTCTAACCCACGGAACGTTTTCATCATGCTGGCGTCGAGGGCCGCAGTTTGCTGCGCCGTCTCCACCCACGCCGTGAACTCGGACTGGTATTTCTGCAGCTTGGCTGTGATGTCGTTCATCACTACGGTAGGGATTGCGACGACCTCTATCGCCTTGGAGAACTCGACTGCGGCCTTCTTCATCTCGGCGATGTATTTTGGGTCGCGCCGCAGCATAAAGTCCTTCTCGTGCCGGCGCATCATCAGCATCCAGCTGGTGGACCTGGGATCGTCGATCTCCTTGAGCTTGGCCTCGATGTCGTGCACGGCGGCGCGGAGTGAGCCGGAGAGGCCCAGAGTCTCGTTTAGGCCGAGCCGGGTCTCCGCGACCACCAATGCGCCGAAGTCCGACGCGTATCGCTTGAAGCCGTCCTGGGCCTGCTTCATCCGGTCGGACAGCGCGCCCAAGCCGCCGGCCGACATCAGCCGCTCCACCTCGTCGAAATCGCGATTGATCGGCCCGATCAATTCGGCATGGGCTTTGGCGTAGCTCTCGTTGCGGCGCTGCTGAAAGTTCTTCTCGTTGCGGCGGGCCTCCAGCATCTCGATGGAGAGCTGCTTGTCGAGGTCAGCGATCGCGCGAGCGCGGTTGGAGACGGCACGGGAGGCATCCTGGGAGAGGCTGCCGATCTGGTAGATCGAGCCAAAAGCGACGAGGCCGACGAGACCGAAAAGTCCGATCGCCATGACCTTGTGGGTGAGACGGATGGAAAGGCCGCTCATGAGTGTGCTCCAATACGTCGATACGCAATACGGGAGGGCGACTCAGCGCCCGGAATATTGCGGGCATCATGACTGCATCGGTTTTCCGGAAGGTTAACCCTGCGCGGTCTTCGTCGCGGCTCCGCAATATGCACGCGCGCAAACGCCGCGCTTCTACGCGCGGCGGTTGCAGTTCTCTCATGATATGCGCCCGTCAGGCGGCGCGCACGGTGTCGAGGAACTTGCCGACCTCGAGCTTGAGGCGGTTGCTGTCGCCGGACAGCGACTGCGCGGCTGCCAGCACCTGCGACGATGCCGAGCCGGTTTCGCCTGCACCGCGCTGCACGTCGGTGATGTTGGACGAGACCTGATGAGTGCCTTCGGCCGCCTGCTGCACGTTGCGCGAGATCTCCTGCGTCGCCGCGCCCTGCTCCTCGACGGCCGCAGCGATCGTGGACGATATCTCGGACAGCTTTTCAATGGTGTTGCTGATGGCGCTGATGGCGGCGACCGAGTCCTGCGTCGCCGCCTGGATGCCCGAAATCTGCTGGCCGATTTCGCCGGTCGCCTTCGCGGTCTGCTCCGCCAGCGCCTTCACTTCGGAAGCCACCACGGCAAAGCCGCGGCCGGCCTCGCCGGCGCGTGCCGCCTCGATCGTGGCATTGAGTGCCAGCAGATTGGTCTGGCCGGCGATGGTGTTGATCAGCTCGACCACGTCGCCAATGCGCGCCGCCGCCTTGGACAATTCGCCGACACGGTCGGTCGTGGTTCGGGCCTGGGTAACCGCCTCGCTCGCGACCCGCGCCGATTCCTGCACCTGGCGGCTGATCTCGGTGATCGAGGACGACAGCTCCTCCGTGGCCGACGCGACCGACTGCACGTTGGTCGAGGCTTCCTCCGAGGCTGCGGCCACCACTATCGTCAACTCCTGTGCCCGCTCCGCCGTCGAGGTCAACGTCGAGGCCGAAGCCTCGAGCTCTGTCGCGGCGGAGGAGACCGTATCGACGATCTCGCCGACGGCGCCTTCGAAACTGTCGGCAAGCCTGCGCATATCGGCCTTGCGCTGCTCGGCCGCCACATGGTCCTGTCGCATCTTGGCTTCCGCTTCTTCGCGCGCCTTCTGCTCCGACACGATCTTGAATTTCTCGACGGCACCGGCAACGCCGCCGACCTCGTCCTTGCGGCCGAGGCCCGGCAGCACCACGGCGAAGTCGCCGCCGGCGAGCTTCTCCATTGCGGCAGTCAGGGCGCGCATCGGACGGGCAATACTGAAGATCGAGAAGACGCAGGCGCCGATCAGGACGAGCGCGACCAGCACGCCTGCGATCAATGACGTCCGCGCAACGGACGCAGCCTGCGCTTCCGCCGCCGTGCGCGCCTCCTCACTCCTGTGCTTGGCGAAGTTCGTGATTTCGTCGGCGAGCTCCGATATTTCCGCGTTGATCGGCGCCAACGTTTCCTTGCGGATGCGGTCGATCTCGGCGGTCAGCTTTGCTAACTGCGTCGCCGCTTCGCCGTCCTTCTTCGACTCGAGTGCGAGCTCCTGCTTGCGGATCGCCTCGATCTGCTGCTCGCCCTTCTGGAAATTTCCGATCAACACGGTCAGGCGGTCGATACGCTTGTGGTTCTCCGGCGATTGCGAAAGCCTTGCCATTTCACCCGAGAACTTCAGGGCCGACGTCTGCCGGTCATTGAAATAGCTGGCGGCTTTCTGCATCTCGGTCGGTGAGCTCGACATCAGGATGTCGCGAATGCCGATCTGCATGCCCCGCACCGACGATTTCGCTTCCGCGGCATTGAGCGCGATCGCCTGCTGTCTCGATGCGCTATCGCCGAACTTCTGGACCTCGGCGCCTCCGCTCATCTGGAGGAGGATCATCACGGCGACGAGCGCGAGAGTCAGCGCCGAGGTGATGGCGAGCTTGGTGCCAATTCGCAGGTTCTGAATGATCATCATCGAAAAATATCCTTGGGATACGCATTGTCGCGACCAAGCGCGTGAACAGCTGGGAAGAATATCTGACGAGCCCTCCATTAACGTTAAGCGCGAGAGCGGCGCCGCTTAGGTAGAAATACTGAATGCGCCGCTCGAATTGCCGGATTACCGGAACTATCCCGCGCAATCGGAACATGCTTCGCGAATTTGCGAGGTCCGCGTGCGATAACGTCCACCCCCTACGAGGTCGCTCCGCAGACGCAACCGATTTCGGATTCGGTCGCGACTGCGCGATGCCGCGTCACGCTGCGCGCACGGTATCGAGGAAGTTGCCGACCTCGAGCTTAAGGCGGTTGCTGTCTCCGGAGAGCGACTGGGCCGCCGCCAGCACCTGCGACGACGCCGAGCCGGTCTCGCTCGCCCCGCGCTGCACGTCGGTGATGTTGGCCGAGACCTGATGGGTGCCTTCCGCCGCCTGCTGCACGTTGCGGGAGATTTCCTGTGTCGCCGCGCCCTGCTCTTCCACGGCAGCCGCGATGGTGGAGGAAATCTCCGAGAGCTTCTCGATAGTGCCGCTGATGTCCTTGATTGCGTCGACCGAATGCTCGGTCGCGGTCTGGATGCTGGCGATCTGCTGCCCGATCTCGCCGGTGGCCTTCGCGGTCTGTTCGGCGAGTGCCTTGACCTCGGAGGCGACGACCGCAAAGCCGCGACCGGCTTCGCCGGCGCGCGCGGCCTCGATGGTCGCGTTGAGCGCCAGGAGATTGGTCTGACCCGCGATGGTGTTGATCAGCTCGACCACGTCGCCGATCCGCGTCGCCGCCCTGGACAATTCGCTGACACGCTCGGTGGTGACGCGCGCCTGGCCGACAGCTTCGTGGGCCACGCGGGCCGATTCCTGCACCTGCCTGCTGATCTCGGTGATAGAGGACGATAGCTCCTCGGTCGCCGACGCCACCGCCTGCACGTTGGTCGACGCCTCCTCGGAGGCCGCAGCAACCATGGTCGTGAGCTGCTGCCCGCGCTCCGCGGTCGATGTGAGCGTCGACGCCGAGGCTTCGAGTTCGGTCGCTGCAGAGGACACGGTATCGACAATCTCCCCGATGGCGGCTTCGAAGCCGTCGGCCAGCTTCCGCATATCCGCCTTGCGCTGCTCGTCTGCCCGCCGCTCGGCCGCAGCGTGATCGCCGCGCATGCGTTCGACTTCGAGGCCGTTTTGCTTGAAGACTTCGACGGTCCGCGCCATCTCGCCGACCTCGTCACCTCGGCGGGTGCCTGGCACGAATGTCGTGAAGTCGCCATTGGCGAGCCCACCCATCGCAACCGAAATGGCTGATAGCGGCTTGAGGATCCGGCCAAAGGTGATCCAGAAACTGAGGCCAGCGAGCATCACCGAGGCGCAGAGCAACACGGCCGTGAAAGCGAAATTACGAGTGCTGCCTTCTGCCTGCATCGTGGCTTCGCGGTCAGCGGCCGCGCCAATGGCTTCACCGAGCTTCAGCACCGCATTGATGCCGGCAGTGGCCCGCGTGAAGTATTCGGGTCCGGTGATCTTGTAGTCCCCGCCTTCGCCACCGGCGAGCACAATTGCCCGCGTTTCGCCGTAGGCTCCAAAATAGGACTTCTCAACCTCCGTCATCGCCTCGCCGATCTGCACGGCGAGGTCGGAGCGCAGCCGCACCGGCAATACCGTGTCCCATGCGAGTTCGACCTTGGCTCGGAGCGCCGAAAGGCGCTCATAGCCCTCCATCCCGAGCTTCGCGCGCGCACCGACGACCCCAGCCAGCAGGGCCCGCTCCCTTCCGGCATTCTCGGCCATCTGAGCTGTCAGATGTCGCAAGCCGATGAGCTGAGCCAGCCTTGCCACGGGCGGGCTGGTGAGCGTCTCGAGCGTCAGCCGCAAACGGTTGCTCGCGACGTCGATCACCTCCGTAATTGTCGGCGCGAAGCCATCTACGAGGTCAGGCTCGCGTTCGACGCGCGGGCGCGACATTCCCGCATCGGCCTTCTCACGCAAGAGACGCAGCGCCTCAAATTTCACCGCGGCGTCCGCAATCTGTTTTTGCCCCGCCGTCATTTCGGGAACCGCGCTGATATCGAGGGCGGCTTGGCGAAAGGCCTCGTCGGCCGTCGCGCGCGCCTTGGCGATTTCGGCACGGCGCTCGGGGCTGACGACATCAGGAGACTTCAGCACGGCGTTGGTCAGCCCGCGTTCAATCGCCCAATGTCCTGCGCTGCGCAGCAGCAGATGGGCAACTGCATTGACCTTCAGGAATGCCTCTGACTCTCGCCTCTTGAGGATGGCCTCATAGGCGATGAATCCAGCCGAGGCCAACCCCAGCAAGACCAGGGCAGAGATGATGATCGGCAAGATCGTGCCGATCCGAACATTTCCAAGCCGACTCCACGCGCTGGCGGCCTGAGTTCGGACCTGCTGATGATGAGCAGGGCTCAACATGCTAGTTTCCCCCAAAGGAAACACGCAGCCAAGTCCTTGCCGGCTGCATGGACGTTGATCGCCCTTGCCGGAGAATCTAGTCCTCGAGTTTCGCATTCTGGTTAACGGGAGGGCCCGGAGAAATACCGAGATTTCAGCCCAAATAATTGAAATGGAAGAGATAATTTCGCGAGTAAGTTGTAAATTTCAGCTGGAGGTCGCCGCCGTTTGCTTTTGCAGCCGATGTTCGCCGAAGGCATGCGCGAGACGTTCGCGGCGACGATCGGATGCAAAAACGCCTCGCCTGAGAGAGGCAGGGCGTCTCTACTAACTGTCTGGAACGAGGTTCTTAGGCGGCGCGCACGGTGTCGAGGAACTTGCCGACCTCGAGCTTGAGGCGGTTGCTGTCGCCGGACAGCGACTGCGCGGCTGCCAGCACCTGCGACGATGCCGAGCCGGTTTCGCCTGCACCGCGCTGCACGTCGGTGATGTTGGACGAGACCTGATGAGTGCCTTCGGCCGCCTGCTGCACGTTGCGCGAGATCTCCTGCGTCGCCGCGCCCTGCTCCTCGACGGCCGCAGCGATCGTGGACGATATCTCGGACAGCTTTTCAATGGTGTTGCTGATGGCGCTGATGGCGGCGACCGAGTCCTGCGTCGCCGCCTGGATGCCCGAAATCTGCTGGCCGATTTCGCCGGTCGC
The DNA here is from genome assembly GCF_023074155.1 of Bradyrhizobium sp. 134. Classification (NCBI taxonomy): domain Bacteria; kingdom Pseudomonadati; phylum Pseudomonadota; class Alphaproteobacteria; order Hyphomicrobiales; family Nitrobacteraceae; genus Bradyrhizobium; species Bradyrhizobium sp. 134. The sequence continues at coordinate 33,298 of NZ_JADPKX010000087.1, forward strand.
CTTCGCGGTCTGCTCCGCCAGCGCCTTCACTTCGGAAGCCACCACGGCAAAGCCGCGGCCGGCCTCGCCGGCGCGTGCCGCCTCGATCGTGGCATTGAGTGCCAGCAGATTGGTCTGGCCGGCGATGGTGTTGATCAGCTCGACCACGTCGCCAATGCGCGCCGCCGCCTTGGACAATTCGCCGACACGGTCGGTCGTGGTTCGGGCCTGGGTAACCGCCTCGCTCGCGACCCGCGCCGATTCCTGCACCTGGCGGCTGATCTCGGTGATCGAGGACGACAGCTCCTCCGTGGCCGACGCGACCGACTGCACGTTGGTCGAGGCTTCCTCCGAGGCTGCGGCCACCACTATCGTCAACTCCTGTGCCCGCTCCGCCGTCGAGGTCAACGTCGAGGCCGAAGCCTCGAGCTCTGTCGCGGCCGACGACACCGTATCGACGATCTCGCCGACGGCGCCTTCGAAACTGTCGGCAAGCCTGCGCATATCGGCCTTGCGCTGCTCGGCCGCCACCTGGTCCTGCCGCATCTTGGCTTCCGCTTCTTCGCGCGCCTTCTGCTCCGACACGATCTTGAATTTCTCGACGGCACCGGCAACGCCGCCGACCTCGTCCTTGCGGCCGAGACCCGGCAGGACAACAGAGAAGTCACCACCAGCGAGCTTGTCCATGGCAACCGTGAGCGCGCGGATCGGCCGCGCGATGGTCAGGAAGGACATCAACCACGAACCGATGAGGACGAGCACGGCGCACGCACCGACCACCATGCCGAGACGCTCGCTCGCGGCCATCTCCTGGCTCGCGGCAGCGATTTCTTCATCGCTCTTGTGCTTGGCGAAATCGGCAATCTCGCTGGTCAAATTGTCCAGCTGTGTGGCAAGCGGCAGCGTCACCTCGCGGATCTGGCGCGCGCCTTCCTCGGAAATCTTGGCGGCGCGGACGGGGTCCGTGGCCGCAACCGCAATGGCCTCGCTGCGAACAGAGGCGTTCTGCTGCGCGCCCTTCAGGTAATCGGCCGACGTAGACTTGAGCTTCTCCATCCGCGCGCGGTTTTCCGGGGCGTGCGACAACCTGAGCATGGAATCGACAACGCCGTTCAGTGCTTTCGACCGCTCCAGCAGAAGCTCGCTCGCCTTTTGCAAGTCACCCTGATTGTTGGCGAGACGCATGTCTCGTACGGCGAGTTGCAAGCCGCGTATCCCAAGCTTGGCTTCGGTGGCCTCGCGCACCAATTCCTGCTGCGCAATCGCGGCCTGGTTGGAATGACGCACGGTGTTGTTGCCCATGACCTGGCTCGCGATCATGGCGCCGACGAGAATAACGCCGAACGCCGAAGCGAGCGCGAGCTTGGTACCGATTTGCAGATTCTGGATGAGTCTCGACATGAGGGCGTTTCCCGGGTTGCGCGGCCAAGTCATTGTCGGCCGCCCTCGGCGTTGATCGCCCTTGCCTAAAAACTGAGCTTCAGGTGTGGTGATCCGGTTAACGATCGCCCCCGGACAAATACCGGACTTACCGGAAAATCCCTTGAAAAACGGCACGGTCTGCGCGCTTAACAGGTTAACCACACGCAACGGTAGGATGCCCGATTTCTAGCCAGTGCGACCAAGGGCCTTTTGGCCCTCGCCGATCAGGCTAATCCGGAACACCGGCTCCTTGTTCTCGTCGAGCAGCTCCATGCGCCATTCGGCGTTCGGCTTCAGACTGCGCGAGATGCCGCCGAGCAGATTGGCACAGACTTCGGTCATCTCGGTCCAGGCTGCGGCGCGGTCCTCGAACTCATATGGCTGGTCGGCAGCACCGGAATAGCGGCCCGTGCTGATACGGAAGAAGTACAGCGACATCGTTGAACCCTTTTATCGGGCCGCGCCCCCGGCCGTATGCAAACTGGGGCGCGAACAGCTACCAACGCATGAAAGCCGCCGTCCGTATGACTACGGCGCGGCGGCTTCGTGTCTGATGGCAGCTCTCAACGACAAAGTGCGCGGACTGTCCCGCGCACCAACTCACTGGGTGGAGCGGCGCAGCTCCAGCGGGGCCTCGTCCCTGGCGGGCTCCGATTTGACTTGCGGCTTCACCGGCTCGAGCCGGCTACTCTCGACGCGCGGGGTCTCGACACGCGCGGCGACTTCGGTGTTGGGCGTGCCGACCGAACCCGTGTGTTCCGAAGTGCGCAGCGAGCGCGGCCGCGCCACGGCGCGCGCCATCAGCATCTGGTTGCCGCCCTGATGATGGAAGTCGCAATAGGCGAAGCCCATCCCCGATACCGAGCCGCGGAAACTGCGATCGTCGGTCTTTTCAAGGTTGAAACAGGGCTCGAACGGAATGCCCTTGATGGAGGCGCAGACGTTCTGGCCGCGGATCTGAAGCGTGTTGCCGGGCAGGCGGAGATGTTTCACCGGACCTGCACCCGAGAACTGCACGGCGCCGGCGGCGCCGAGGTCGTCCATGATGCGGCCAGCGCCGCGGGTCCCGTCAAAGCAGGTGAAAGCAAACACCTTCCCGGCGACGAAGCGGCGCGCCTCATCGGCGTTCATGCTTCCAGCAATGGCCGGCGCAAGCGTCGCTACCGCCGTGACCGCCCCCAACACAATACGCGCAAGCATGCTCAACTCCGAACCAACCCCGCAGCGGGCTATGCCTTATCTCTTTACCCGCTGCTTACCATACTAACCATGGCGACATTGAAGCAGCATGGTTGGTAAAGTCTGAACGCCGTTAGACAATTTTTACAACGGTGCGACCGCGGACCTGGCCGGCCAGGATTTTCGCGCCCCGCTCCGGAACGTCGGAAAGCGAAATTTCGTGAGTAATTTCAGCTAGTTTTGTCCGATCCAGATCGGACGCCAGGCGCTGCCAGGCGGCTTTCCGCGGCTCGATCGGACACATCACGGAATCGATGCCGAGAAGGCACACCCCGCGCAAAATGAAGGGAGCGACGGAAGACGGCAGGTCCATGCCGGCAGCCAAGCCGCACGCCGCGATCGCGCCGCCGTACTTCGTCATCGACAGTAGGTTTGCGAGCGTGGTCGAGCCGACGCTGTCGACGCCACCCGCCCAGCGCTCCCTCGCAATGGGCTTGGCGGCCGCCGACAATTCGTTGCGGTCGATCACCTCCGTCGCGCCGATCTCTTTCAGATAGTCCGCTTCGGACGCACGGCCGGTGGACGCGATGACGTGATAGCCGAGCTTTGAGAGCACGGCGGTCGCAACCGAGCCGACGCCGCCCGCCGCGCCCGTCACCACGACCGGACCGCTCTTCGGCGATACTCCGTGCTTCTCCAGCGCAAGCACGGACAGCATCGCGGTGAAGCCGGCGGTGCCGATCGCCATGGCGTCGCGCGCCGACAGGCCCTGCGGAAGAGCGACCAGCCAGTCGCCTTTCACCCGCGCCTTCTCGGCATAGGCCCCGAGATGCGTCTCGCCCATGCCCCAGCCGGTGCAGACGACCTTGTCGCCCGCCTTCCATTGCGGATGCGAGGACTGCTCGACCGTGCCGGCGAAATCGATGCCGGCAATCATCGGGAAGCGGCGCACCACCGGCGCCTTGCCGGTGAGCGCAAGGCCGTCCTTGTAGTTCAAGGTCGACCATTCCACGCGGACGGTTACGTCGCCCTCCATCAGCTCGGCTTCGTCGAACTGCGTGAGCTGCGCGGTGGTGCCCTTGTCCGCCTTGTCAATCCGGATCGCCTTGAACGTCGCCACAGCAAAACTCCCTGACTTGTTTCAGGGGATGTTTAGCCGATCAGGCAGGCTGCGCAACCGCCCGCTGGACCGGTTTCTCCACGATCGGAAGATTGATCAGCGCCGAGAGCACGCCGAACAGGATCGAGAGCCACCAGATCGGCGTGTAGGAACCGAACCGCTCGAACACGATGCCGCCGAGCCAGACGCCGAGGAAGCCGCCGACCTGATGGCTGACGAAGGCGAAGCCATAGAGGGTGGCGAACCAGCGCGTGCCGAACATGATCGCGACCAGCGCCGAGGTCGGCGGGACGGTCGACAGCCAGGTCAGGCCGGAGACCGCGCCGAACGCAATCGCCGAGAACGGCGTGATCGGGAACGAGATGAAGGCAAGCGTCGCAAGCGCGCGCGTTAAATAAATGGTCGAGAGGATGTAGCGCTTGGGCAGGCTGTTCTGGAGATAGCCGACGCTCAGCGATCCCATGATGTTGAACAGGCCGATCGCGGCGATCACCCAGCCGCCGATTTGCGTGGAGATGCCGCTGTCGACCAGAAAGGCCGGCAGATGCACCGTGATGAAGGCAAGCTGGAAGCCGCAGGTGAAGAAGCCGAGCACCAGCAGCACGTAGGAGCGATGGCCGAAGGCTTCCGCGAGCGCTTTGGTGAAGGTCTGCTGGTCCGCAGGCGGCGCGTTTGCGGTGCTTGCGACCGGCGGCGTCGAGAGCGCCAGCGCCAGCGGGATGATCAGCAGCATCAGGAAGCCGAACACGGTGAGCGCCTGCTGCCAGCCGAAATTGTCGATCAGGGCCACACCGATCGGCGCGAACAGGAATTGCCCGAACGATCCCGCCGCAGTGCCGGCGCCGAGCGCAAGGCCGCGCTTCTCGGCCGGCAAGAGCTTGGTAAAGGCTGACAGCACCAGATTGAACGAGCAGCCGGCGAGACCGAAGCCGACCATGACGCCAGCGCCGATGTTGAGGGACAGCGGCGTCGAGGAATAGCGCATCAGGAGCAAGCCGCCGGCATAGAGCAGAGCGCCGACGCACATCACCCGGAACAGGCCGAAGCGATCGGCGACCGCACCGGCGACGGGTTGGCCCAGTCCCCACAGCAAATTCTGAAAGGCAATCGCGAGGCCGAACACGTCGCGACCCCAGGCATATTCATGACTCATCGGCTGCACGAAGAAGCCCAGCGCCGAGCGCGGGCCGAAGCCGAGCATCCCGATCGCGCAGCCGCAGAGAATGATGATCGCCGGCGTGCGCCAGGAGGAGGAACGGGAGACCGAACCGAGCTCACCCATCTGTGTCGACATGCTGTTCCTCGTGCGTCGGCGCGGTTTCGCAAATGGCAGCCGCGAGCGAGCTCGTTTAATGCATCTGCATGAAAACCCCAAGTCAAAAACGATTGCATTCCGCGAAGAGCTGGCGCGGGAGCATTGCATTTCCTCGCGGCCTCGTCGGACGCGCCAGGCGCCCGACCTGACGGAAATGTGTGCGGCGAGATCTGGCGGCTCCCAACACGACGTGTTATTTACTATTTGCTCATATCGAGCATATCGAATGGGATTCGGGCCCGTCGGCCGGATTTCTCAGGCTCTATATATACTCATGATGAGTATAAATAGACATGCACGGAGGCTTCGATGCCGCTAACTGGAATTTACGGCCCCGACGACTTTGCGAACCGGCCGCAGGGCCACGTCATCACCCCGGCACGGGCCGAGCAGGCGCGAACCGGACCTCCGCTGCCGATGCCTTCGCTGGAATGGACGCCGGAGGTCGAGCGAGCCACCGCGCCGCTTTACGAGCGCGTGAAACACGTCATCCCGCCAATCGAATGGCCGCTGATGGCCCCGACGATCAAGGCGATCAACGAGCTGAAGCAGGCCCGGGGCGCGGTGATCCTCGCGCACAATTACCAGGCGCCGGAGATCTTCCACTGCGTCGCCGACATCGGCGGTGATTCGCTCCAGCTCGCGGTCGAAGCCACCAGGGTGAAGGCCGGCATCATCGTCCAGTGCGGCGTGCACTTCATGGCGGAGACGTCGAAACTGCTCAATCCGGACAAGACGGTGCTGATTCCTGACACGCGCGCCGGCTGCTCGCTCGCTGCCAGCATCACCGGCGCCGACGTCCGCCTGCTCCGTGACAAATTTCCCGGCGTGCCTGTCGTTGCCTATGTCAACACCTCCGCGGAGGTGAAGGCCGAGGTCGATATCTGCTGCACCTCGTCGAATGCGGTCCAGGTGGTCGAGAGCCTCGGCGCGCCCAGCGTGATCTTCCTGCCCGACCGCTATCTCGCCACCTACGTGGCCTCGAAGACCGACGTGAAGATCATTGCCTGGAAGGGCGCCTGCGAGGTGCACGAGCGTTTCACTGGCGCCGAGCTGCGCAGCTACCGCGAGGCCGATCCCTCCGTGCAGATCATCGCTCATCCCGAATGCCCGCCGGACGTGCTGGCCGAGGCCGATTTCACGGGCTCGACCGCGCACATGATCAACTGGGTGCGTGAGCGGCGGCCGCGGCGGCTGGTGATGATCACGGAATGCTCGATGGCCGACAATGTCCGCGCCGAGCTGCCCGATGTCGAGATGCTGCGTCCCTGCAATATCTGCCCGCACATGAAGCGCATCACGCTCGCCAACATTCTGGAGAGCCTGCTGACGCTTCGCGAGGAAGTGACGATCGATCCCGCACTTGCGGACCGCGCAAGGCGCTCGGTCGAGCGGATGATCAATTTAAAGAATTGAGATAAAGCCATGACAAACAACATCAACACGCTCCCCCGCTCCGAAGACGTTATCATCGTCGGCGGCGGCCTTGCCGGATTGTTCTGCGCGCTCAAGCTCGCGCCGCGGCCCGTGACATTGATCTCGGCCGCGCCGCTCGGACAGGGCGCGTCGTCCGCATGGGCGCAAGGCGGCATCGCCGCGGCAATGGCTGAAGGCGATACGCCGGAAGCGCACGCCGCGGACACGGTTGCAGTTGGCGGCGGCATCGTCGACGAAGCTGTCGCTCTCGGGATCGCGCGCGAGGCCGCACCGCGGATTCACGACCTTCTCGCCTATGGCGTGCCGTTCGACCGCGATCTCGAAGGCAGGCTCGCAGTCGGGCGCGAAGCCGCACATTCGGCGCGCCGCATCGTGCATGTGCGTGGCGATGGCGCGGGCGCCGCCATCATCGCGGCGCTGAGCGATGCCGTGCGGCGCACGCCGTCGATCCGACTGATCGAAGGTTTCGTCGCCGAGGCGCTGTTGACCGAGGACGGCGCCGTCACCGGCCTTCAGTTGCGCGAAGCCGACAATTTCGCCGCACGGCCGGTCCTGCTCGCCGCGCGGACGGTGGTGCTGGCCACGGGTGGCATCGGCCATCTCTATGCCGTCACCACCAATCCGTGCGAGGCTAGCGGATCCGGCCTTGCGATTGCTGCACGCGCAGGCGCGGTCATCGCGGATTCCGAGTTCGTGCAGTTTCACCCGACCGCCATCATGGTCGGCCGCGATCCCGCGCCGCTCGCCACGGAAGCGCTGCGCGGCGAAGGCGCGACACTAATCAACGGCCGTGGCGAGCGTTTCATGGCGGCGCGTCATCCGCTCGCCGAGCTTGCATCGCGCGACATCGTGGCCCGCGGCGTGTCCGCGGAGATATCGGCAGGGCGCGGCGCCTTCCTCGATGCGCGGCAAGCGCTGGGCGCATGTTTTGCCGACAGATTCCCGACCGTTCATGCAAGCTGCATCGCCGCCGGCATCGATCCCGCCACGCAGGTCATCCCGATCGCACCTGCGGCGCACTATCACATGGGCGGCATCGCGGTCGACCATCGCGGACGCAGCTCGATCGAAGGGCTCTGGGCCGGTGGCGAAGTGTCGTCCACCGGCGCGCATGGCGCCAATCGCCTCGCCTCGAATTCTCTGCTGGAGGCCGTGGTCTACGCCGCGCGCATCGCCGACGACATCGCCGGCCGCGCGATTCCCTCGCCCGCCCACCTTTCGGACGTGGCGACGCCGCGGGGCGGCGCGCCGGATGCTGCGGCCGTGAAGCGGCTGCGGACGCTGATGAGCGCGCATGTCGGCGTGATCCGCGATGGTGACGGGCTTGCGGACGCGGTTCGCAGCTTCACCACGCTCGAACGCGAGGCCACGAGCATCGCGGTGCGCAACATGGCAACGGCAGCCCTGCTCGTGGCGGCGTCGGCCTGGAACCGGTGCGAGAGCCGCGGCGCGCATTTCCGCTCCGACCATTCCGCGGACGTTCCCGCACTCGCGCAACGCACAATGACGACGCTCGCAGCAGTGCGCGAGATCGCAGATAGCCTGACCGAACGCCCGACACCGCGCACCGCGCAACCCATGATCGCCTGACGGAGTCTGCCATGATCACCTCAACCTCTCTGCTCTATCCCGACGCCTTTCTCTCCCCGCTCGCGATCGACGAGGCCGTGCTCCGCGCGCTCGATGAGGATCTCGGCCGCGCCGGCGACATCACCTCGCTTGCGACGATCCCCGAGGCAACGAAGGCGCAAGCGATCCTGGTCGCTCGGCAGTCCGGCGTGATCGCCGGCTTGCCGCTGGCCCTCGCCACGTTGCAAAAACTCTCGCCCGACATCGAGATACGCGCACATGTTCGCGACGCCGCGCGCGTCGCCCGCGGGCAGCAGGTGCTGACGATCTCGGGGCCGGCACGCGCCATCCTCACGGCGGAGCGGACCGCGCTGAATTTCGTCGGCCGCCTGTCAGGCGTTGCGACGCTCACGGCGGACTATGTTGCGCGCACCGAGGGCACCCGAATGCGAATCTGCTGCACGCGAAAGACCACGCCCGGGCTGCGCGCGTTGGAGAAATACGCGGTACGTTGCGGCGGCGGCTTCAATCACCGCTTCGGGCTCGACGACGCGATCCTGATCAAGGACAACCACATCGCGGTCGCCGGCGGCATCCGCCCCGTGCTGGAGCGCGCCCGCGCCCATGCCGGCCACCTCGTCAAGATCGAGATCGAGGTCGACACGCTGCCGCAGTTGCGCGAGGTGCTCGACACAGGCCTTGCCGACGCTGTGCTGCTCGACAACATGGACATTGCGACGTTGCGCGAAGCCGTTGGGATCAACGAGGGACGCCTCGAATTGGAGGCATCCGGCGGTGTCACCCTGGACTCGATCGCAGCCATCGCGGCGACCGGCGTCGACTACGCCTCAGCCGGTGCGCTGACGCATTCGGCGCCGAATTTCGACTGCGCACTGGATATCGAGGCGTGATGCGGGGTTCCCTCTCCATCATGGCCGGGCTTGTCCCGGCCATCCACGCCTTGCAACTCTGTGCAAACAACGTGGATGCCCGGGCCTTCGCCTCGCCGAAGCGGCTTCGGCCGCGCAGGCGGGACAAGCCCGGGCATGACGAATTCTTGTGAACAGCTACCTTCGCTCGGTCGCGCCCATCTCGGCGGAGCTCTTGGCTTCCTGGGTGAGCTCGGCGGAGAGCGCGGCGGTCTGCGCTGGGGTGCCCCAGCTTGGTTCCTCGCTGCCGTCGCCCCAAGCGCGTGGGCGATAGAAGGTGTGGACGCCGGTCTTGTACATCTTCTTCATCTCGGCGACCCAGGACGGGCGAACCCAGTAGGCGTGGTAGTGCGTGGACTTGCCGACCTCGGGTAGCCAGATCTGGCCGTCGAGCATGGCCTTGGAGATCTTTTTCGCACGCTCCCACATCTCGGGCTCGCGGATCACGTCGGCATTGCTGTCGCAGGCAAAGGTGAACTGGCAGGCGAGATGGCGGTGCTTGTTCTGATAGACCGCGCCGCACACGGTGTCCGGATATTTGCCGGAGAACACGCGGTTCATCACCACCTGCGCAACCGCCATCTGGCCGCGCACGGCCTCGCCGCGGGACTCGAAATAGACGGCTTCCGCAAGGCATTTTTCGGACTTCGCGCGCGACTTGTCGTCGAGCGCGAGCCGCTCCGCCGGCGATCTGGCGCGCTGGTTGTCGACGTTGACCTCACCCTTCGGCGCGACGCTCTCGCCGCTTTCGATATCCTTCGCAATTTCCTCCGACGGCGGCGACAGCGAGGCCGTCACCTTCATGTCGGGGTCGGGCATCACGATCAGCGGCTCGGCACCCGGCTGCCAGCTCTCGATGCTCTCGACATTGCCACCAAGCGAGGAGCTGCCGAAGAACAGGTTCGAGGTCTTGACGCGGAATGGATCGCGCGGCGGTGCGGCCGGTATGGTGGCCTGCTTCAGCGCTTCGAGCGGCTGGAGCGCGAGCGAGCGCGCAGCATCACTGGCTTGTGGTGCATTGGTGTATTGCGGCAGCGGCGGCGCGCGCAGCGCTTCCGCGAGTTCGGGATCGAGCGCGGCCGCGGACTCCGGCGACATCGCCTGTGGCAGCGCGACGGTTTTGGCGCCGAACACCGAGCTGTTCGACGTTGCGGGATCTTCCTGCGTCGGCGCTGCCGTCGGCGCACCCGCTTCGGGAGCCTGCGTCGGTGTGACCGTTGCGAGGCGATCACCCTTCATGGAGCGATCGACCTTGGGAAAATCGGCGGCCTGGTAGCGCGGCGGCGCCTGAAGCGCCGGATTGCGGCTGATCGCGCCGGTGACGTCGCGGCCGTCGAGGCTCGCGAGACGAACCATCGCGCTCTGCGGAGCCGAAGTGCCGATCGGCCGGGAAAAACTGTAAGTGGCGAGCTGGATGGAAGACGCAGCAGAGAACACCTGCTTCTGCCAACGCTCCGCGACGCCGGGTTGGCGCGCCAGCAGCGAGGCAATGTCCTGATAGCCGGTCTCTCTCGGCATCAATGCGAAGATGCAGAGACCGATGCCGAAGGACGCGAACCGCGCGCCCTTCGGATGGGTACGCAACAAAAACATCGATACGCTCACGCTACGCTTACGCTAGAAAAATCGAGCCGCAGTACATCCGTGCAATTCGATCTTTATCGTGAGTATCTAATTTAGGTTGCCGGGGCGTTAATCGGCGTTGCGCTTGCGGCACACGCAAGCAATCGCAGGTGTTTTCACGGGGTGATGATGCGCCTTGGTAAATGCGCCCTCACGCGAGGGGGTAAACAATTGGTCAACGCGAATGGTGAAGGAACTCTTGCGCGCACGTCTCATTACGGGACGCGCGCTGAGTTCCCGCTACTGCGATGTGCTCACACGCACGCGCTCAAGCTCGTCATTGCGAGGAGCTCTTGCGACGAAGCAATCGAGACTGCTGCCGCAGGAAGATTCTGGATTGCTTCGCTGCGCTCGCAATGACGGCGTGGAAGCAGTCGAGCCTCAAAATGAAAAGAGGCGGGGTTTTGCCCCGCCTCTTTCGCTCTCAATATTTCAAGTCGCCGCTCCGATTATGCCTGGCTCGCCACCGCCTTGCCGAGCGCGGCTTGCGCGGCGGCGAGGCGGGCGATCGGGACGCGGTAGGGCGAGCAGGAGACGTAGTCGAGGCCGATCGCATGGCAGAAGGCGACGGAGGCGGGATCGCCGCCGTGCTCGCCGCAGATGCCGACCTTGAGCGAGGCGCGCGTCTTACGACCGCGTGCGACGCCGATCTTGACGAGCTCGCCGACGCCTTCCTGGTCGAGCGCGACGAAGGGATCGATCGGCAGGATGCCCTTGGACACGTAGGTGCCGAGGAAGCTCGCGGCATCGTCACGGCTGATGCCGTACGTCGTTTGCGTGAGGTCGTTGGTGCCGAACGAGAAGAACTCGGCGCTCTCCGCGATCTCGGCCGCGAGCAGGCAGGCGCGCGGCAGCTCGATCATTGTGCCGACCTGATAGGTCAGCCTGGTGTTGGTGTCGCGCATCACCGCCTTCGCGGTGGAATCGATGCGCGCCTTGACGAGGTCGAGCTCCATCTTGGTGGCGATCAGCGGCACCATCACCTCGAGGCCGACGGCCTTGCCGGTGCGCTTCTCGGCCTCGACCGCTGCTTCGAAGATCGCACGCGCCTGCATTTCGGCGATCTCGGGATAGGCGATCGCGATACGGCAGCCGCGGAAGCCGAGCATCGGATTGAACTCCGAAAGCTCGCGCGCGCGGTCGGCCAGGCGCCGCGGGTCGGTGTTCATGGCGCGGGCCACTTCCTCGACCTCGGCATGGGTGTGCGGAAGGAACTCGTGCAGCGGCGGATCAAGCAAACGGATCGTGACGGGCAAGCCCTTCATGATCTCGAACAGCTCGACGAAGTCGGCGCGCTGCATCGGCAGCAGCTTTGCCAGCGCAGCGCGGCGCGACTGCTCGTCCTCGGAGAGGATCATCTCCCGCACCGTGCGGATGCGCGTCTCCTCGAAGAACATGTGCTCGGTACGGCAGAGGCCGATGCCTTCCGCGCCGAACTTGATCGCGGTGTGCGCGTCCTCCGGCGTGTCCGCGTTGACGCGCACGCCGATCTTGCGGACCTGGTCGGCCCATTTCATCAGCGTGCCGAACTCGCCGGACAGCTCGGGCTCGATCATCGGCATGCGGCCGGCGAGCACCTGGCCGAGCGAGCCGTCGATGGTGATGACGTCGCCGGTCTTGAAGGTGCGCGAGCCGATGCTCATGGTACCGCGGCCGTAATCGACCCGGATGGTGCCGCAACCGGAGACGCAGGGCTTGCCCATGCCGCGCGCGACCACCGCAGCATGCGAGGTCATGCCGCCGCGGGTGGTCAAGATGCCTTCGGCGGCGTGCATGCCGTGGATGTCTTCGGGGCTGGTCTCGATCCGGACCAGAATCACCTTGCGTCCGTCGGCCTGAAGCTTGGCCGCTTCGTCCGAGGAGAACACGATCTCGCCGGAGGCCGCACCCGGCGAGGCCGGCAGGCCGGTCGCGATCACGTCGCGCTTGGCGTTGGGGTCGATGGTCGGATGCAGCAGCTGATCGAGCGAGGCCGGGTCGATCCGCGTCACCGCTTCCTTCTTGGTGATCAGGCCTTCATTGGCGAGCTCGACCGCGATGCGGAGCGCCGCTTTCGCGGTGCGCTTGCCGCCGCGGGTCTGCAGCATCCAAAGCTTGCCCTGCTCGACCGTGAACTCCATGTCCTGCATGTCGCGGTAGTGCTTCTCGAGCAGCGTGTAGATCCGCGTCAGCTCCTTGAAGGCCTCCGGCATCGCCGATTCCATCGACGCCTTGTCGGAGCCCGAGTCCTTCCGCGCTTCCTCGGTGATGTCCTGCGGCGTGCGGATGCCGGCGACCACGTCCTCGCCTTGCGCGTTGATCAGGAACTCGCCGTAGAGCTTGCTCTCGCCGGTCGAGGGATTGCGCGTGAAGGCAACGCCGGTCGCCGAGGTCTCGCCCATGTTGCCGAACACCATGGCCTGCACGTTGACCGCGGTGCCCCAGGATTCCGGAATGTCGTGCAGCCTGCGGTAGGTCACCGCTCGGGCGTTCATCCAGGATGAAAACACGGCGCCAATCGCGCCCCAGAGCTGGTCGTGCGGATCCTGCGGAAAATCCTTGCCGGTTTCGCGAGCGACCGCGTCCTTGTACTTGCCGACCAGATCGACCCAGTCGTCGGCGGTGAGATCCGTGTCGAGCGTGTAGCCCTGGCTGTCCTTGAAGGTGTCGAGGATTTCCTCGAAATGATGATGCTCGAAGCCGAGCACCACGTCCGAATACATGGTGATGAAGCGGCGATAGCTGTCATAGGCGAAGCGGCGATCGCCCGACAGTTCCGAGAGCGCTTCGACGGTTTCGTCGTTGAGGCCGAGATTGAGCACGGTGTCCATCATGCCCGGCATCGAGGCGCGGCCGCCGGAACGCACGGAGACGAGCAGCGGGTTCCTGGAATCGCCGAAGATCTTGCCGGTCAACTTGCCGACATGATCGAGCGCCTTCTCAACCTGCGACCGCAGTTCCTTGGGGTAGGATTTGTCGTGCGCGTAGAAATAGGTGCAGACCGAGGTCGGGATGGTGAAGCCCGGAGGCACCGGCAGGCCGAGATTGGCCATCTCGGCGAGGTTGGCGCCCTTGCCGCCGAGCAGGTCGCGCATCTCCGCTTTGCCCTCGGCCTTGCCGTCGCCGAACGTGAACACCCACTTGCCGGCCTTGGCCGCAACAGGCACGGCCTTGCTTGAAGCAGCCTTGCTCGGTACCGGCTTCACGGCAACCTTCGGCGCAACCGGTTTCGTCGGTGCCTTTGCAACAGCCTTGGAAACCGACTTGGAAACCGACTTGGCGGCAGGCTTCACAGCCGGCTTGGCCAGCGGCTTAACAGCGGCTTTGGCCACGGGCTTCGGGGCGCGCTTGGCAAGTGCCTTGCGGGCCGCCGGCGCGGCTTTCGCCTTGGCGGAGGACTTTGATTTCGCTGGCATTTTCGCTGGAGTTTTCGAGGCGGCTTTGGCCATAGCTTGCACACAACCTGCGAGAGGAATGGGTAATTGCGGGCCTTACACCACTTTGGGCAGGTCCGCGCAAGTCGAAGAGTTCCGTAGAATGAAGGCCTAGAGATGGAGCCACTTCAACAATCCGAGCCCGATCGCACCATTTATGATGAGAAAAATCGCGACGATCAGGTTCAGGAGGCGCGGCATGATCAGGATGAGCACACCCGCAAGCAGCGACAGGATCGGCGAGATATGGGCGACGGTGATGTGCATGAATTTTCTTTCCGTGGGGTGGGGGCGAATCGCGGCGGGATCATAGCGGACTGGGTTCCGCGGGTAGAGACGCACTGGGCGCGGGCGAGTTCCCGGCTCCGCGAAAACAGCCCGAAAATGCCGCGAATGCGGCGGGCGTTTTCCGGAACATCGCGGAGACGCATGCATTGGCAACCGGTCGCGCCATTGGCGCTTCCGAAAACCTTCTCGAAGGAGTTGCCCATGCGGAACAGGATTCTTGCTCTTGCAGCGCTCGCGGCCGTGATCGGCTCGCCCCTTGCGGCGCAGGCGCAAAGCGGCGTCACAGTGGGACGCGCGCCCGTCGTCGTCGACAGCGGCCCGACCATTGCCGTCGAGCAGCGGCCGGCTTTCCGCGACTATGTCGTCGAACAACGCGTGCCGGCTTTCCGCATCCCGGATCGCGTGGTGGTCGGTGCCACCTTACCTGAAAGCGGCGTCACCTATTATGACGTGCCGCAACGTTTCGGCGCCACCACCTATCGCTATACCGTCGTGAACGGCGAGACCGTGCTGGTCGAGCCGCGCTCGCGGCGCATCGTCGAGGTGATGGACTAGCGCAGTCAGAGATCAACTAGATGTCCGGCGCGTCACATCAATCAGGCTGACGCGAGCAGTATAGTCGGACATCAGGCCCCGCCCGGTCCTCCCCCCGCCGGGCGGGGCTTTTTTGTGTGGACACTCTTCGCGCACAGTAATGCGGCCAGCAACTCCGTCGTCATGGCCGGGCTTGTCCCGGCCATCCACGCGTCTCCACGAGAAGAAGGACGTGAATGCCCGGGACAAGCCCGGGCATGACGGTGTTCATTGCGCCCAAACCGCGCTCAATCCTGGATCTTCGAGAAATCCGCCATCGCACGCGTGGCGCTGCGGATCTCGTTGAGCAGCTTCAGGCGGTTCTCGCGCACCTTCGCATCGTCGTCGTTGACGCGAACTTTCTCGAAGAACGCATCGACCGGCGGACGTAGCTTGGCCATCGCACTCATTGCGGCCGCGAAGTCTTCCTTCGCGACAGCAGCGCTTGCCTCCGCCGTCACCTCGCCGATCGCCTTGGCCAGCGCCTTCTCCTCGCCGAGACCGTAGAGCGCGGCATCCGGCGCCCCGTCGAACGTGCGCTTGTCCTTCTTCTCCTCGATGCCGAGGATATTGCTGGCGCGCTTGATGCCGGCGAGCAAATTCTTGCCGTCCTCGGACTCGAGGAATTTGCCGAGCGCCTCGACGCGGCGGACGATCATCAGAAGGTCATCCTGGCCACCGAGCGCGAACACGGCGTCGACGAGATCGTGCCGCGCGCCCTGCTCGCGGAGCTGAACTTTCAGGCGATCTGCGAAGAAGGCGAGCAGGTCGCTCGGAAGCTTCTGCGCATCGGCAGGCTTCAAGGACAAGGCGGCGAGTGCGGATGTCGCCATCTTCATAAGCGACAGACGCAGTCCGTTCTCGATGATCAGCCTGATCACGCCCAGCGCCGCACGACGCAGCGCATACGGGTCCTTGCTTCCCGTCGGCTTCTCGTCGATTGCCCAGAAGCCCACCAGCGTATCGAGCTTGTCCGCGAGCGCCACTGCGACGCTGACCGGATCGGTCGGCACGCGATCCGCGGGCCCCTGCGGCTTGTAGTGCTCCTCGCAAGCGGCGGCCACCGAGGCATCCTCGCCCTGCGCCAGCGCGTAGTACTTGCCCATCAGGCCTTGCACTTCAGGGAATTCGCCGACGACTTCCGTCAACAAATCCGCCTTCGCGAGTTGCGCAGCACGCTTCGCTTTCGCGACATCGGCACCGACGAGCGGCGCGATCTCAGCGGCGAGACGCGTGATCCGCTCAATACGCTCCGCCTGCGTCCCCAACTTTTTATGAAACACGATCTGCTCGAACTTCGGCAGCCGGTCTTCCAGCTTCGTCTTCAAATCCGTCTCGTAGAAGAACTTCGCATCCGACAGGCGCGGACGGATCACGCGCTCGTTGCCGGCGACGATGGTCTTGCCGCCGTCGGGCGCCTCGATGTTGGCGGTGAGGACGAACTTGTTCGTCAGCTTGCCCGTCTTGGGATCTTTGACGACGAAGCACTTCTGGTTGTTGCGGATGGTGGCGCGGATCACCTCGTCCGGGATCGCCAGATACTCCGCTTCGAACGATCCCATCATGACGACCGGCCATTCGACCAGGCCTGAGACCTCATCGAGCAGCACCTGGTCCTCGACCAGTTCGAACCCTTGGGCGAAGGTCAGCTCCTTGGCGTCGGCGAAGATGATGTCCTTGCGCGCCTGCGGATCGAGGATGACCTTGGCCGCCTTCAGCTTCGCTTCATAGTCCTCGAAGCGGCGCACGGAAATCGCAGCTGGTGCCATGAAGCGGTGGCCGTAGGTGATCTGGCCGGTCTCGATGCCATCCACCGAGAATTTCACGATATCGGGCTCTTCGGTCTCGGGCCCGAACGTCGCGGTGATCGCGTGCAGCGGACGCACCCAGCTCAGCGATCCCGGTTTTCCGGAGCGCGCACCCCAGCGCATCGATTTCGGCCAGGGGAAAGTCCGGATGATCACCGGAAGGATTTCCGCGAGCACGTCGATCGCATCGCGGCCGGGCTTCTCGATCAGCGCGATGTAGAAGTCGCCCTTCGGGTCGCGCTGGATCTTGGCTTCGTCGAGCGAAGCCAGACCTGTCGCTTTCAGGAACCCCTGCACGGCCGCATCGGGCGCGCCCATTTTCGGGCCGCGACGTTCGGTCTTCAGATCGGGCTGGCGCGCCGGGATGCCGTGCACGGTCAGCGCAAGGCGGCGCGGTGTCGCGAACGCCTTTGCGCCTTCGTAGACGAGACCTTCGGCGACGAGCTTGTCGGTGACCATGCGACGCAGATCGTCGGCCGCCTTGGCCTGCATCCGCGCGGGGATTTCTTCCGAGAACAGTTCAAGCAAAAGATCGGGCATCAGGCCGCTCCGCCCGCTTCAGTATGGATCCAGGCCTCGCCGCAAGCTTTTGCCAGTTCGCGCACACGAAGAATGTAGCTCTGCCGCTCCGTCACCGAGATCACGCCGCGCGCGTCGAGCAGGTTGAAGACGTGGCTCGCCTTGATGCACTGGTCATAGGCCGGCAGCGACATCAGATGCGCCTCGCGCTTGCCGGACTCCGAATTTTTTTGCCAACCCGCGTCCAGATATTTCCGGCAGGCGGCTTCCGCCATCTTGAATTGCTCGAACAGCATCGTGGTGTCGGCGACTTCGAAATTGTGCTTCGAATATTCCCGCTCGGCCTGCAGGAAGACATCGCCATAGGTGACCTTGGCGTCACCGTCGCGGCCGTTGAAGTTGAGGTCGTAGACGCGATCGACGCCCTGCACGTACATCGCGAGCCGCTCGAGCCCGTAGGTGAGCTCGCCCGCGACCGGCGCGCATTCGACACCCGCAACCTGCTGGAAATAGGTGAACTGGCTGACTTCCATGCCGTCGCACCAGCACTCCCAGCCGAGGCCCCAGGCACCCAGCGTCGGGCTCTCCCAGTCGTCCTCGACGAAGCGAATGTCGTGCACGGCGGAATCGATGCCGATCGCGGCGAGCGACTTCAGATACAGCTCCTGAAGGTTCGGTGGCGACGGCTTCATGATCACCTGGAACTGGTAGTAATGCTGCATCCGGTTCGGATTCTCGCCGTAGCGGCCGTCCTTGGGCCGGCGCGAGGGCTGCACATAGGCCGCATTCCAGGGCTTTGGCCCGAGTGCGCGCAGCGTGGTCGCCGGATGGAAGGTACCCGCACCCATTTCCATGTCGTAAGGCTGCAGGATCACGCAGCCCTGCTCGGCCCAGAACCGCTGGAGCGCGAGGATGAAGCCCTGGAACGAGCGTTCCGGGCGCATATGGGCGGGCAAGGAGGCGTCCATCGTCAGATCGGGCTCTCGCGGGGGGTTGAATCGCGCGGGACCGTATCGACGGCAGGGGTGGGAATCAAGGCAAAGGGGGCCAATCCCGTCATGCCCGGGCATCCACGTTCTTCGTGCGTCGGCAAGGCGTGGATGGCCGGGACAAGCCCGGCCATGACGAGCGCAGCAGCTAACCCGGGCGATAGGCTCCGGTCACGGGATCCTGTTTCAGGGTCTGGACGGCCCCCCGATGGGCGGCCTCGGCGACGCGCGAGAGGCGCATCTCCTCCAGCTCCTGGTTGATCCTGACAGCGGTCTTGTAGGCCCAGCGGACCACGGCAAGCCCGCCCAGGACGCCCGCGAATGCGACGAACGGCGGCATCGGTCGTTCCTTGTTCACAATGCTCAGCCCCCACGCGCATTCTTGCGCAGACCGGGCCGCGCTGCAATTGGCACGGCTTCAAGTCTCCTTGGGGCCAAATGGCGCGGCAGGGCTCCGTCTAGAATCCGAATTTCGCCCAAATCGCCCGCGTCTCGACCGCGGAGATCAGCTCGTCCGGCAGGCTGGTCATTGATTCCATGGCCGAAAGCTGCCCCGCGCCGGGCGATTTCCGACCCAAAAGGCCGGAGAGCAGACCGGTCGGCTGGGCAATCACGGGGGTGAGAACCTTCTCGCCAAAGCGGGCACGAAGAGTTGAGCGGAGATCGCCGATGCTGT
The DNA here is from genome assembly GCF_023074155.1 of Bradyrhizobium sp. 134. NCBI lineage: Bacteria > Pseudomonadati > Pseudomonadota > Alphaproteobacteria > Hyphomicrobiales > Nitrobacteraceae > Bradyrhizobium > Bradyrhizobium sp. 134. The sequence goes on from NZ_JADPKX010000087.1 coordinate 52,137, forward strand.
CGGCGAGCCCGAGCGCGATCGAACTCTCGCCGGCCCAGTATTCGCCCGTGAACAGGGTGTCGTCGGAGCCCTTCAACCGCGCGCCGCGGCTTTCCTTCACCAGCGCGATGAAGATCTGGTGGATCTCGCGCTGGAGCGCCTTCAGCTTGGCGACGTCGTCGGGGTTTTCAGGGAGAAACGGGTCGAGCATCGCCTTGTGCGCGCCGGCGGTGTAGAGGCGCCGCTCGATGCCGAGCCGCTTGATCGCCTCCTGGAAACCAAAGCTGCCGCCGACCACGCCGATCGAACCGAGGATCGAGGACGGATCGCAGATGATCTCGTCGCCGGCGCAGGCGATCATGTAGCCGCCGGAGGCCGCGACGTCCTCGACGAACACCAGCACCGGCAGCTTCTTCTCCGCCGCGAGCTGCTTGATGCGCAGGTAGATCTGGCGCGACTGCACCGGCGAGCCGCCGGGCGAATTGATCACCAGCGCCACCGCCTTGGCGTTGCGCGTCGAAAACGCCCGCTCCAGCACCCGCGAAACGGTCGCGAGCGTCATGCCCGGGCGCAGCGGCGTCACTGCACCGATCACACCGGACAGCCGCACCACCGGCACCACGGCCGTGCCGGGACGGAAGCGCGCCGGCAGATATTGCATGAGCTTGTCGGCCAAGCCGGAACTCTCACGATCGTTCAATTGTTCGGCCATGCCGTTACCTCTGATTAACTATTTCTTATCACGCGACTGTCATTGGAAGGGCCCGGAACGTGTTTTGCAGAAACCCCGTTGAGAGGCTGCAATGGGCCAGCGGAGAACACCATGAAAATCTATCTGCTGATGCTGCTGATCGGTGCGCTGTTCATGGCGATCCGCCTGACGACTCCGCAAGAGCAGCAGTCGGAATCGCTTCCGCAATAGCTCAGCACGGCTCCACCAGGGGTAGAGCCGCCCTTCCCTCCAGAATATCCATCACCTCTTTTTTAGGCACGCGTGATTCCTCGTTGAGCACGAGGCCCGGCAACAATCGTGCCGGGGCCCTCCCGCCCTTGACCGCGCGCACCAGCACGCGGATCGCGGGCCGCCCGGCTTCACCGTGAACCGGCAGAATCGCGAGACTGCCGAAGCCGCGAGACAGTGCCGCCAAAACCTCCGCGATCCCATCTGCGCGCCAAATCAATGTCAGCGCGCCATGCGAGCGGAGGATGCGCCGCGCCGCATGCACCCAGGCATTCAGCGTCTTATCCGTCGCCACATGCGCGATCTGGCGCGCCTGATCGGGCGAGCCGCGATGGCGAGCGGAATCGTTGAAGGGCGGGTTCGTCAGCACCACGTCGACGCTGTCCGGCGCGAGCCCGCTGGCCGCGAAGGCCTGCGCGTCCGCGGTGACGTCGAGCACGATCGTCTCGGCGGCAATCGCATTCGCTGCCGCATTGGCGCGCGCAAGCTCCGCCAGCTGGGGATCGATCTCGACCAGGCCGAGCCTGATCCCGGCAACGCGCCGCGCCAACGCAAGCCCGGCCGTGCCGATGCCGGCGCCGAGATCGACGACGCGGTCGCCCGCGCTCGCCTCCGTCGCCGCCGCGAGCAGAATGGCGTCGTGCCCCGCGCGATGGCCGGACCGCTTCTGCTTCAGCCGCAATTGCCCGCCGAGAAAGGCGTCCTCGGTGAGGTCTGCCAGTGCTTCACTCATCGCCGCGCAGTTCGTGGCTGAGGCCGGCCTCGGTCAGAAGCTGCCGGGCTTCGAGGGCGTCGTCCTCATGGACCAGGATCCGCCGCGGCAAAATGCCGAGCGAGCCCTCGATGATGCTCATGTTCTGGTCGAGCACCAGATGATGGATGTTGGCGCCGTCGAGCAGCGCGCCGATCGCCGACACCAGCACCATATCGTTGGTCCGAACCAGTTCTCGCAAAACACAGGCCTCCTGCCTGACGGGGATTAAGCGCCAAATGTCAATGGTTCCACGGCCCTTGCCGCATCCCCGTCCAGTTTCTATTGTCTTTCCATCAGAATAGCCCTTCCGGGGCAAATATTGGAGACCGGCGTGGCCGTCATCGTACCTTTCGAATCTCCCGGCGCGTCGATCGAAGAGCTGGTTGCCCTTGTCGCCGGTGACATGGAGCGCGTCAACGCCACGATCCTGTCGCGGACCGGTTCGGACGTGACCATGATCCCGGAGGTCGCCAACCATTTGATCTCCTCCGGGGGCAAGCGCCTGCGGCCGATGCTGACGCTGGCCATGGCCAACCTCGCCGGCTACACCGGTGACGGCCATATCAAGCTCGCCGCCAGCGTCGAGTTCATGCATACCGCCACCCTGCTCCATGACGACGTCGTCGACGAAAGCGAGATGCGCCGCGGCAAGCTGTCGGCACGGATGCTCTGGGGCAATGAGGCGAGCGTGCTGGTCGGCGACTTCCTGCTCGGCCAGGCTTTCCGCATGATGGTCGAGGTCGGCTCGCTCCGCGCGCTCGACATTCTCTCCGCCGCCGCCGCCACCATCGCCGAGGGCGAGGTGATGCAGCTTGCCGCCGCCAAGAACACCGCGACCACCGAGGACGAATATCTCGCCGTGATCCGCGGCAAGACCGCCGAGCTGTTCGCGGCCGCTTGCGAGGTCGGACCCGTGATCGCCAACCGCCCGAAGGCAGAGCAGACCGCCTGTCGCTCGGTCGGCATGAATCTCGGCATCGCCTTCCAGCTCGTCGACGACGTGCTCGACTATGGCGGCAAGAGCGCCAAGCTCGGCAAGAACACCGGCGACGATTTCCGCGAGGGCAAGATCACGCTGCCCGTCGTGCTCGCCTTCCGCCGCGGCAACGACACCGAGCGCGCCTTCTGGATCCGCGCGCTCGAGCGCGGCGAGATCGGCGACACCGACCTCGACCACGCCATCGGGTTGATGAACAAGCATCGTGCGCTCGAAGACACGCGCAGCCGCGCCCAGCACTACGGCGCCATGGCGGTGGACGCGCTGGCGCTATTCCCGTCCTCGCCGATGAAGAGCGCGCTGGAGCAGGTCGTGGCGTTCTGTCTGGCACGGTCTCATTAGCTACTTGCATCCTTATCGCTTGCTGGTAGCCACACCCTCAGTGCCGTCCCGGCGAAGGCCGGGACCCATTACCCCGATCAGCGTTGTCTTAGCGTCTGTGGCAACGATCGTGCACCACAACAACAGTCGTTGCTATGGGTCCCGGCCTTCGCCGGGACGACATCGTTGAGGTAGCGCCACCACTGCATCAACAGCGTCACTGCGAACGCAGCGAAGCAATCTAGAATCTTTTCGCAGAGGGACTCTAGATTGCTTCGCTCCGCTCGCAATGACGGAGCAAGGAGCGCCGGCGTCGCTCGCCAACTCGCATCCGGATCGCAGAGATAGTTTTGCAGTCCCGCACCTCGTCCTCCCGTGCGGGGAAGTTGCCCCTTGTTACTTGCATTTTGAAAGTTACATGCCTATTTTCGAACCATGCAGCCCAAATTCGCCTCCATCCAGGAATGTCCCGTCGGCCGCGCCGTGGAGACGGTCGGCGAATGGTGGAGCATCTTGATCCTGCGGGATGCCTTCCAGGGCGCAACGAAGTTCGACGAGTTTTCGCAAAGCCTCGGGATCGCGCCGAACATCCTGTCGCGACGGTTGGCCCATCTCACCGAAAGCGGCATGTTCGTCCGCCGCCGCTACAATGAACGGCCGCCGCGCTATGAATATGTGCTGACGGACAAGGCGCGGGACTTCTTCCCCGTGGTCGCAACCCTGCTCGCCTGGGGCAACAAGCATCTCGCACCGAAGGGCGAAGCGATCCTGCTCGCGAACCGGCACGATCGTCGTCCATTCAATCCGGTCGTGGTCGATGCCGCCGACATGCAGCCGATCACGCTCACCAATGCGGTCATCATCGCCGGTCCCCGCGCCAGCCGTGTCATGCGCAAACGGCTGACCTCGCTCAAAGCCATGAACCCGGCCGTCGCGCCGGCTGGAGACTGACATGCGTCGTATCGTCGTGACGGGAATAGGCGCGGTGTCGCCGCTTGGCTGCGGTGTCGAGCTGTCCTGGCGCCGGCTGCTGGCCGGTCAAAGCGGGCTGCGCCCGCTGCCGGAATGGTCGCAGGCGCTGCCCGCACGCATTGCCGGCCTCGTGCCCGACAAGGCCGATGACGTGGACGGCGGCTTCGATCCCGCGCAGGCCGCCGCGCCGAAAGACCAGCGCAAGATGGATCGCTTCATCCTGTTCGCGCTGCTCGCCACCGCAGAGGCGGTTGCGCAGGCCGGCTGGACGCCGCAGGACGCGGCGGCTTTGGAGAGGACTGCGACGATCATCGCCTCCGGCGTCGGCGGCTTTCCGGCGATGGCGGAAGCGGTGCGCATCACCGAACAACGCGGCCCGCGCCGGCTGTCGCCGTTCACGATCCCCTCCTTCCTCGCCAATCTCGCGGCCGGCCACGTCTCGATCAAATACGGCTACAAGGGAGCGCTGGGCACACCGGTCACGGCGTGCGCCGCCGGCGTTCAGGCGATCGGCGATGCCGCGCGCATGATCCGCGCGGGCGAGGCTGATGTGGCGATCTGCGGCGGTGCGGAAGCCTGCATCGACATCGTCAGCCTCGGCGGCTTTGCCGCGGCCCGCGCACTATCGAGCGCGTTCAATGACGCGCGCGCCTCGCGCCCGTTCGATCGCGACCGCGACGGTTTTGTCATGGGCGAAGGCGCCGGCATCCTGGTGATCGAGGAGCTGGAGCATGCATTGGCGCGCGGCGCGACGCCGATCGCGGAGATCGTCGGATACGGCACGACTGCCGACGCCTATCACATGACATCGGGTCCGCCTGACGGCGACGGCGCCCGGCGCGCCATGGAGATCGCGCTCCGGCAGGCGAAGCTTGCGCCTGCCGATTTGCAGCATCTGAACGCGCATGCAACTTCAACGCCGGCCGGCGACGAGAGCGAGCTTGGCGCGATTGCCGCGCTGTTCGGTCGTCACCGCGGCATCGCCGTGAGCGCGACCAAATCGGCCACCGGCCATCTGCTCGGCGCCGCCGGAGGGCTCGAGGCCATCTTCACCGTGCTCGCCCTGCGCGACCAGATCGCGCCGCCGACCCTCAACCTCGAGAACCCTGATCCGGGCGCGGACGGCATCGACATCGTCGCCGGTGTGGCGCGCCCGATGCCGATGCAGCACGCGATCTCGAACGGATTCGGCTTCGGCGGAGTGAATGCCAGCGTGATCTTCCGCCGGATGGGCTGAACGACGGTCCTTGCAAACGACGGGCCTTGCAATCGCGGCAAGCATCGCTACCAAAGCAGGATGATCAACACGAATTTCTGGCTGTTCCTGGCCGCAGCTTGTCTCATCGCCGCCGTTCCCGGCCCCGGCATTTTCTACGTGGCGGCACGGACCCTGTCGGAAGGGCGCGCCAGCGGTTTTGCATCGACCGCGGGCACCGCGCTCGGCGGGCTAGTTCATGTGATCGCAGGCAGCCTCGGCATCTCTGCGATCATCCTTGCCAGCGCCGAGCTGTTTGCCGCCGTGAAATTTGTCGGCGCGCTCTATCTGGTCTGGCTCGGCATCAGGACTTTTCGCGGCGCCAGCCGCGCGCTGTCATTCGACAGCGAGCCCATCGGCGACAAGCAAGCCTTTCGCGACGGCGTGCTGGTCGAGGCGCTGAACCCGAAGACCGCCGCCTTCTTTCTCGCCTTCATTCCGCAGTTCCTCGACCCGGCGGGATCGAACCCGACGCTGCAATTCATCATGCTGGGTGCGATTTCGGTGACGCTGAACACGCTCGCCGACATCGTGGTGGTGCTGATGGCCTCCGCGACACGCACGCAGTTGATCGGAAGGCCGCAGCTGATGCGGCGTCTCACCCAGGGTTCCGGCGTCTTCATCGCAGGGCTCGGGCTGTCGCTGGCGCTGGCGCGGCGGCCGGTGAATGGATAGCGCCACCATGCTCGCCCCGCAAAGCCGCATCTACGAGTCTCACGGCCTGCGGCTGCACTATGCCGACTGGGGCAACGATGGCGCGCCCGTCGCCATCCTGGTCCATGGCGGGCGCGATCACTGCCGGAGCTGGGACGTCATCGCCCGGTCGCTGCAGCCGCATTTTCACGTGCTCGCACCCGACCTGCGCGGGCACGGCGATTCCGACTGGACCAAAGGCGGCAGCTACGCGCTGACGGAGTATGTGTACGATCTCGCCCAGCTCGTCCGTGCCGTCGCGGCCCCTCAAGTCACTCTCATCGGCCATTCCATGGGCGGCATGGTCAGCCTGATCTTTACAGGAGCATTCCCCGAACAGGTCTCGAAGCTAGTCGTGCTCGACGGCGTGACGATGTTGCCGGATACACCAAAGCCGCCGGTACATGAGCGGATCGGCAAATGGGTCGGTCAGCTCGACAAGCTGCACGACCGCGCACCGCGCCGCTATTCGACCCTCGAAGACGCCGCGGCGCAGATGGTGCTTCACAACAAGCGGCTGTCCCGCGACCTCGCGCTGCATCTCGCCACCCACGGCGCGCGGCAGAACGAGGACGGCACCTATAGCTGGAAGTTCGATCCCTACCAGCGCGCCTCTGCGCCGCACCGGCTCTGGCCGGACGATCACATCGCGCTGTGGTCGCGCATCACCTGTCCGACGCTGCTCTTGAATGCCGGCGAAAGCTTTCTGGCTGGCGCGAGGGCCGCGGGCCTGGAGCGCTACTTTCCGCAGGCGCGTGTCGAGACCATCGCCGGCGCCGGACACTGGCTGCAACATGACAAGCCGCAAGAAGTGTTGGGCGAGATCCGGCGGTTTCTCGGGCTGGCCTAGCTCAGCGTCCCCGCGTGCACCCACCAACCCGAATGATCCCTGCGGATCTTCTCGGCGGCGGCATGCGCCTCGGCAAATGCGCCATAGATCGCAAAACACGTCGCACCCGAGCCGGACATGCGGGCGAGCTTGACGCCGGCGGAGCCACGCAAGGCTTCCAGCACGTCGCCGATGACAGGCTCGATGCGCATCGCGGGGGCTTCGAGATCGTTGGCGACGGTCTCGAGCGTGTCGACCCAATCGGCAATGGAGGCGCCCTCGCCCGGCCAGGCCGGACCGTCGAAGACGGACGTGGCGCCGACCAGGAGTTCGCCGTTGCGCAGGCCCAGCGCCTGAAACACATCCTTGGTCGCGACCGGCACGCGCGGGTTGACCATCACGCAGGGCATGCTCGGCAACGCCAGCGGCAGCAGCTGTTCGCCGACACCGGTCATGTCACAGGCGCGCGAGAACAGACACACCGGCACGTCGGCACCGGTCGCAAGCGCAACCTTCTGGAGGCGGGCGTCGTCGAGCGACAGATCGTTGAGACGCGCCAGCAACCGCAGCGCCGCCGCGGCGTCGGCCGAGCCGCCGCCGATGCCGGCGGCGACCGGGAGCACCTTGTCGAGCGCGAAGGCGCCCAGCTTCAGGTTCGGGACGGCTTCGGCCAGGAGCTTGGCCGCCTTGAACACGAGATTGTCGGCCATATCGCCGCAGGCCGCCGCGAGCGGCCCCGTCGTGGTGAGCTTCAGCTCGTCGCCGGGCTCCAGCGTGAGCCGGTCGGCGCAGTCGGCAAACGCGACCACGCTTTCGAGATCATGATAGCCGTCGGCACGACGGCCTACCACGCGAAGGCTCAGATTGACCTTCGCGCGCCCTTCTTCAATCAACGCCGGCATAGACGACACGCCCCCAACTTCAACTCGCTCAGCCGCCCTTGCCGTCGTCCTTCTTCTTCTCCTTCTCCGCCTGCGCAGCCGAGGAGTTCGAATTGTCGTCGGTCATTCCGTTTGCAATCTTGGCCTCGATCTTCGGAAGCTCATCCGCTTCGGGCTTGAGATCGCGGGCGTGCGCCCACTGGAACTTGGCTTCCAGCGTGCGGCCGACACGCCAATAGGCGTCGCCGAGGTGATCGTTGATGGTGGGATCCTCGGGCTTGAGGTCGATGGCGCGCTCGAGGTTCTTCACCGCGTCCTCGTAATTGCCGATGCGGTAATAGGCCCAGCCAAGGGAGTCGACGATGTAGCCGTCATCCGGGCGCTGCTCGACCGCCCGCTTGATCATCTTCATGCCTTCGTCGAGATTGATGCCCTGGTCGATCCAGGAATAGCCGAGATAGTTGAGGACGTGGGGCTGGTCGGGCTGCAGCTCGAGCGCCTTCTTCATGTCGGCTTCGGCCTTGCCCCACTGCTTGGAGCGCTCCTCGCAGATGCCGCGATAATAATACCAGACGCTGTTGGCCTTGTCGTTGCCGGCCGGCAGCACGTCGACGCCTTGCGAATAGGTCGCGCCGCATTCGCCAAACTTCTTGCGGCCGCGCTCGATGTTGCCGAGCGCCATGATGGCTTCGAGATCCTTGGAATCCTCAGTGGTGACGCCCTTGAGGATCTTGATCGCCTCGTCGGTGCGGTCGGCGGAATCCAGATCGATGGCGAGCTGAATCTGGGCGTTGCGCTTGAGCGGCGAGGACGCCGGCACGCGCTCGTAGACCTTGATCGCCATCTGCGGCCGCTTCACCGATTCATAGAGATCGGCGAGCGAGAGCAGCGCCAGGGGATGGGTGGGCTGGAGGTAGAGTGAGAGCTGGAGATAGACCAGCGCCAGATCCTCGCCGCCGCGGCGGGTCAGTGTGGCGCCGATGCCGTAGAGCGCTTCGGCGGCGCCGGCTTGCGCGCTATCGACCAGCGGCGGCATCTTCTTGCCGGCCTTGGTGTCGCGCAATCCTTCCACGATCAGCGGATGGCGGGCGAGCTTCTTGTCGAAAGCCTGGTAGACCGTGGTCGCGGCGGCCGAGTCCTTGTTACGCGACAGCCAGCGCGCATAGGCCTCGGTGACACGCAACATGGAATCGTCGAGCTTGTAGGCACGCTCGAACCGAGTGCCAGCGTCCTTCTCCTTGCCGGCGAGCTCGAGGATCATGCCGGCATGGAGATCCTTGAACAGCGGATACCATTCCGGACCGGCCAGCTTGTCGATGGTGGCGACGCCGCCCTTGGCATCGCCCGCGCCATAGGCGGCCCAGCCCGACAGCAGCGTGGCGACGAGATCGGTGATCGGACCGCGGATCGACTGGTTGATGTTGGTCTGCGCCGTCGCGTACTTCTTGAACTTGAGATCGTGCACGCCGACGACGAGGCGTGCAACGCGGTTGGTCTTGTCGATGGTCAGGATGCGCTCGGCGAGCTTGACGGCTTCGTCGATGTCACCGTCGGCAACCGAGGAGATGAAGGCGCGGTCGAGCAGCTCGTTGTTCTTGGGATCGGTGCGCAGGGCCGAGCGATAGAACGCGGCGGCGGAGGCCGCATCGCGCTCGACGCTGGCGTGGCGGGCGGCGAGATAGCTGCCGGAAGTGGTCAGCGCCTTCAGATCGTTTCGGGTCGGAAACTGCGCCGCCGTGTCGGACGGATGATCCGGCGTCTGCGCCAGGACCCTGCCGGGGACCGTCGCGATCGCTGTGCCCATGAGGGCGATGGCGGCAACAGTCCAGCGGTTGAAACGATTTGAAAACATCAGGGCTCGCCTTGAGTTGGTAGTGCCTGGGTCTGAAGAAGGCCGTATCGCATGCGAACGCGGCCGGTGGCATGGGGACCCGGAACCGTCGGGCCAACAATGCCGCTTTTGGCGCTTCACCGCAAGGATTCGGGCCGGACGATCCCCTCCGCGCGCCCCAAATCGGTCAAGTGACCGGTCAAGAGCGCCCCAAGACGCCGCCAGTATGGCCTTATCGTGACCACGGAGCGGGACCGCGGCCGGGTTCTCACGCGAACGTGCGTCACAGGGCCAAGGTCACGTAATATTCGTCGCACTAGCCCGTGGCTTGCTGACCCCGCCTACATCGCCTCGTAGTTCGGACCGCCGCCGCCCTCCGGGGGAACCCAGGTGATATTGCCGTTGGGGTCCTTCACGTCGCAGGTTTTGCAGTGGACGCAGTTCTGGGCGTTGATCTGGAAGCGCGGACCCGAACCTTCCTCGATCCACTCATAGACGCCGGCCGGGCAATAGCGATTCGACGGACCTGCAAACACGTCATGCTCGGAGGTCTTCTGGAGGTTCATGTCCGTGACCTTGAGATGGACCGGCTGGTCCTCCTCATGATTGGTATTGGACAGGAACACCGACGAGAGCTTGTCGAAGGAAATCTTGCCGTCCGGCTTCGGGTAGGTCCTCGGCGCGTGGGTCTTGGCCGGATCGAGCGTCGCGCGATCGGGCTTCGCGTGCGACTGGGTGCCGAACAGCGAACCGCCGAACAGCGTGTTGCACCACATGTCGAAGCCGCCGAGCGCAACGCCGAGGACCGTGCCGAACTTCGACCACAACGGCTTGACGTTGCGGACCAGGAACAAATCCTTGCCGACCGAGGAGGAGCGCCAGGCGTTCTCGTAGTCGACGATCTCGTCATTGGCGCGATCGGCGGCAATGGCGGACGCAACGTGCTCGGCGGCGAGCATGCCCGTGCCCATCGCGTTGTGCACGCCCTTGATCCGGGGAACGTTGACGAAGCCGGCCGCGCAGCCGATCAGGGCGCCGCCGGGGAAGCTGAGTTTCGGGACCGACTGATAGCCGCCCTCGGTGATGGCGCGCGCGCCATAGGCGAGCCGCTTGGCACCTTCGAAGGTGGAGCGGATTGACGGATGGGTCTTGAAACGCTGGAACTCGTCGAACGGTGACAGATACGGGTCATCGTAGTTGAGATGCACGACGAAGCCGACGGCAACGAGGTTGTCGTCGTAGTGATAGAGGAACGAGCCACCGCCGGTCTTCAGATCGAGCGGCCAGCCAAACGAATGCTGGATCATGCCCTTCTGGTGCTTGGCGGGATCGATCTGCCAGACTTCCTTGAGCCCGATGCCGAATTTCGCCGGCTCGCTCTTGGTATCCAGCGCGAACTTCGCGATGAGCTGTTTGGTCAGGCTGCCGCGCGCGCCTTCCGCGAACAGCGTGTACTTGCCGAGCAATTCCATGCCACGGGTAAAGGAGTCCTTCGGTTTGCCGTCCCGGCCGATGCCCATGTCGCCCGTGGCAATGCCCTTCACCGCGCCCTGCTCGTCATAGAGCACCTCGGCCGCGGCAAAGCCCGGATAAATCTCGACGCCTAGCGCTTCCGCTTTGCGTGCCAGCCACCGGCAGAAATTGCCAAGCGAGCCGATATAGCAGTGATGATTGTCCATCAGCGGCGGCATGATGAAGTTAGGCAGCCTAATCGCGCCGCCGCCCGTCATCCAGTAGAAGCGGTCGTCCTTCACCTGGGTCTTCAGAGGACAATCGGAATCCTCGCGCCAGTCCGGCATCAGCTTGTCGAGCCCGGCCGGGTCGATCACGGCGCCGGAGAGAATATGCGCACCGACCTCGGAGCCCTTCTCCACCACGACGACGTTGAGATCGGCATTGATCTGCTTCAGCCGGATCGCCGCAGCCAGGCCCGAGGGGCCTGCGCCGACGATGACGACGTCGAATTCCATGGATTCGCGCGCGGGAAGTTCTTCGGTGCTCATCTGATCTCAGCCCTTGAGACGGTCCTTGGTCGATTGCGCCCTCTTGTTTCCGATTTTTCCGGGTAGGACAACCTCGGAAATGCGTTTCGCCGGGGTGCAAGGCGCCCCAAACTGGACTAATAGTCAGACTTTCCGATGATCCCAGAACCCGCACCCACGGTCCGAGAGCTTCTCGCCTTCTATCTGGAGGCCGGAGTCGATTGCACGCTCGCGGAGGAACCGATCGACCGCTTGGCGGAATTGGATGTTCCACCTCCGGCCCCGCGCGCGCCACCTCCGGTCGAGGCCCCACGGCCGGCCGCCGCCCCGGCAGTGTTGCGCGGCGAGGCGGCCCCCGCGCCCGACATCGCGATCGCCTCGGCGCGCGAGGCCGCACGCACCGCGCCGACCTTGGAGGCGCTGCGCGAGTTGATGCAAAGCTTTGACGGCTGCGCGCTGAAGCACACGGCGACACGGTTGGTTTTCGCCGACGGTAATCCGCAGGCGCGCATCATGTTCGTCGGCGAGGCACCGGGCCGCGACGAGGACATCGAGGGGCTGCCCTTCGTCGGGCGCAGCGGCAAGCTGCTCGACTTGATGATCGGAGCCATAGGCCTCAACCGCACCACCGCATACATCGCCAACGTGATTCCCTGGCGCCCGCCCGGCAACCGCACGCCGACGCCGCAGGAGACGCAAATCTGCCTGCCCTTCATCCAGCGCCAGATCGAGCTGGTGAATCCGGATGTGCTGGTGACGCTCGGCAATCCCTCGACGCAGACGCTGCTGTCGACCCGCGAAGGCATCATGCGCACCCGCGGCCGCTGGTTCGATTACGAGACGGGCGGGCGCACCATTCGCGCGCTGCCGACCTTCCACCCCGCCTATCTGTTGCGCTCGCCGTCGTACAAGCGGCTCGCTTGGCAGGATCTGCGCGCGATCGCGAAGGTGCTGGCGGGCGCGTGAGGAGGCGTACGACCTCTCCCCGTCATTGCGAGCGCAGCGAAGCGATCCAGAATCTTTCCGCGGAGCGACCCTGGATTGCTTCGTCGCAAGGGCTCCTCGCAATGACGACGGAAAGAGCGAGCGACTAAGTGCCCTTCGGCCGCACGATGGCCCAGCCGATGCGCAGCAGTTGCTGACGGCCGGTCACCAGCCATTCGAAGGCGCGCGGCACTTCCGGCACGATGCCGGGAAAGCGCGCGAGAATGTTCGGCGGCGGGGTGCCCGCGGTGTCGGAGGCACGCCAGACCACGACGCCGCCGGTCTCGCTGAATTTGGCCTGATTGATCCAGGGCGTGCGTGAGGGCTGGGCATCGATGAACAGATGCGGCCGGCCGGAATGCAGCGTGATCAAGCTCGCAAGCTGGGTCTCGCCGGCGACCGCGCGCAGGCGATGATTGGTGCGGCGGGCAAAGCTCTCGTCGAAGAAGTCCGAAATCGCGCGCGCCGGCATCGACGTCGCGATCTCGTTGGCACCGGTCCACGGCAGGAGCAGGACGGCGAGCACGACGCCGATTGCGGGCGCGATGACGGCGGCCGCCCAGACCATCCGCAGCATCCTCGCGCGGCGCATCGCGATGAGATCGCCGGCCCCCACGACCACGGCGAGCCCCGACAACACCAGCACGACGCCGGCGCCGCCCACGACGGCGTCGAGGCCAAGCAGGCCCGAGATCAGCACCGCGCCAAGCGCCGGCGCCAGCGCGAAGAAGCAGACGAAATTGCGCGCGAGCGGCTCGACCGACGGGCGGTAGATGATCGGCGCCTCCTCGCTCTTGGGAACGAACAGGCCGGTGTTGAGCACGGTCAGCGCCGGGATCGCCGCCGCGCCGAGCAGGAGCCCTCCGAGCAGCCAGGCCGCGTGCAGCGCGCGGGCATTGAGTTCGGCAACCTGCGGCAAGGCCGGCAGGACGAACGCCTCGGCGCGCATCAGCCAGACGGCATAGGGCAATGCCAGCACGGCGACCACCACGAGCGCAAACAGCGGGTCGAATGCGCGTAGCGTGCGGCGGCCATCCGCGGTTGCGAGCGCGAAGACGACGATCAGCAGCAGCAGGAAGATCGCAGCCGGCGTCGTCAGCAGCAGGAGGCCCGCCTCGATCGACCAGGCAAACCAGGCGTTGCCGCGGCGCTGTCCGATGATCTGCCAGGAATGCAGCAGCAGCAGTGCCCAGAGCGGCCGCGCCAGCACCAGCGGGCCGAAGTCGAGTACGGGCGAGGAGAAGGCCAGCAGCGTCATGGTCAGCAGCACGGCAAGCACTGCCTGCTGGGCGCCGACCACCGCGCGGGACAGATGATAGAGCGCGATGAAGGTCGCGACCCCACAGAGCTCCGCCAGGACGTAGACGCCGAACACGTGGCCGCCGGCAGCGCGATAGGCGATGTCGGCGAGCCAGACCGGCAAGGGCGGGCCCAAATCAGTGCCGACCTGGTATTCGCGGCCGAAGGCCAGCAGAGTCGCGAGGCTGCCGGGCGGGCTGCGATAAAACACCAGCGCCACGAACAGCCACATCGCGGCCTGGAGCAGCACGGCGATCCAGACGATCAGCCGCGGCCGCGCGCGAATGAGCTCGATGACCAGGGAGGTAAACCGCATGCAACGTCCGAAAGATGCAGCCAACCCGTGAAGCCGGCCCTATTCGCTCACGACTATTTTGATAGAGGGCGCGACGCGTCGTGGCAACCGAGTCTCGTCTAGAGATTTGCCGACGCGTCGATTTCCGAGCTCGTGTCCACCTGCAGCTCGATCTCGGTCACCGCAAACAGATCCTGCGCCGGCTCGACCGTCCACGGCATGTGCTTGGCGCGTGCGGCGGCGACGGGGGCGAAGAAGCTGCGGTGGTGGACGGTGGGGCCGAGGCGGTTGAGCGCATCGAGGTGCTCGGGCACGGCGTAGCCCTTATGCTGCTCGAAACCGTACCCGGGGCAGTCCTGAGCCAGCGCGCACATCAGGCGGTCCCGCGTCACCTTGGCGACGATCGAGGCCGCTGCGATCGACAGGACGATGCCGTCACCGCCGATCACGGCCTCGCAATCGCATGCCGTGTCGAGCCGGTCGCGGCCGTCGACGAAGACGTGCCGGGGCTGCTCGGGCAGCGCCACGACGGCGCGCTTCAGCGCCCACAGCGAAGCGCGCAGGATGTTGTCGCGGTCGATGCGGGCGCGGGAGGCGACGGCCACGGAGACCTGGGCGGTGGCGCAGATCTTGTCGAACAGCCTTTCGCGCTCCTCGGCGGTCAGGCGCTTGGAATCGTCGATGCCGCGCGGGATGCGGTCGGGATCGAGAATCACCGCCGCCGCCACCACCGGACCGGCCAACGGCCCGCGGCCGGCCTCATCGCAGCCCGCCACCGGCCAGACGCCGCGCTTGATCAGCGCGCGCTCGCGGCGGAAGCTTGGGGCAACGATGATGGCGCTCTTGGTGCCGGCCAGCGCCTTGGCGATTTTCGGCGCAGCCTTCTTGTTCTCAGGCGCAACCTTCTTGGGCGCGCCTTTGGCCGGCTTCTTGGCGGATTGATCCCGAATCATGGCCGGGATCGTGCGCAAGCGGCATGGCCTGCGCAACCGGGAACCTCGGACAATTCCCGTTATTCAAGTCAGTCGCCCTATTCCGCCAGATGCACCCGTCGGTCCTCGCCGACTTCGATGCCGGGCGCGACCACGACTTCCCAGGGATGGCCGTCAGGATCGGCGAAATAGCCGGAATAACCGCCGTAGTCGGTCTCATGCGCGGCCTTCAGCAGCGCGGCGCCCTTGCTGACGGCGAAGGCCAGCACTGCGTTCACCTCCTCACGCGCGCGGCAGTTCCATGCGAGCGTCATGCCGCGAAACGTCGATGGCCTCGGCTGATCCGGCAATTTGGCGTCGGCCGCGAGCTGATCCCAGGGAAATCGCGCCAGCACCGGACCGCCGGTGTCATAGAACGCCACGGCCTCGCCGGTCACCTTGAGCCGGCGCGAGAAACCAAGCGCGTCGTAAAAGGCAATACTGGCGCGGATGCCGTTCACGCCCAGCGTGATGACGGTAAGTCGCGGGATCGGAGCTGGCAGTTCCTTACTCATGCGACGCCTCTCCCACTTTGTCCCTCAGAACAGGCTGAGCTGATCGCCGTTCCGCTTCGGCTTGGCAAAATGATCCGTCGTCAGCTTGGAGCGCCGCTTGTTCAGCCCCAGCCTGTCGCAGGCGATCTCGAAGCGGCGACCGATGGTCCAGGCCATCGGGCCGGTGCCCTTCATGCGCTCGCCCCATTTCGCGTCGTAGTCGCGGCCGCCGCGCATGTCGCGGATCAGCGTGAAGACGTGGCGATAGCGGTCCGGATAGTTCGCCATCAGCCATTCACGAAAGAGATCGCGCACCTCGAGTGGCAACCGCAGCAGCACGTAGGAGGCTTCCTTGACGCCGGCATGGGCGGCAGCATCCAGGATGCGTTCGATCTCGGAATCGTTCAGCGCGGGAATCACGGGCGCGACCATGACGGTGGTCGGAATGCCGGCCTCGGAAAGCTGCTTCAGCGCCTCCAGCCGCTTCGGCGGCGTGGACGCCCGCGGCTCCATGGTGCGCGCCAGCTTCGGATCGAGCGAGGTCACGGAGATGCCGACCTTGGCGAGGTTGCGTTTGGCCATGCGCGCGAGAATGTCGATGTCGCGGGTCACCAGCGCCGACTTGGTGACGATCCCGACGGGATGGCCGGCGCGCTCCAGCACCTCCAGAATGCCGCGCATGATTTTGCGCTCGCGCTCGATCGGCTGATAGGGATCGGTGTTGGTGCCGATCGCGATCATCCGCGGCTCGTAGCCCGGCGCCGCAAGCTCCTTCTCGAGCAGCGCCGGCGCCTCGGGCTTCACGAACAGCTTCGACTCGAAGTCGAGCCCCGGCGACAGGCCGAGATAGGCATGCGTCGGCCGCGCGAAGCAATAGACGCAGCCGTGCTCGCAGCCGCGGTAGGGATTGATCGAACGGTCGAAGCCGATGTCGGGAGATTCGTTGCGGGTGATCACCTTGCGCGAGGCGTCGATCCCGACCGTGGTCTTGAACGGAGGCAGTTCGTCAAGGCTCTGCCAGCCATCGTCGAATGCGACGCGCGCCTCGGCCTCAAAGCGGCCGCTGGCGTTGGACTGCGCGCCCCGGCCTCGCCTGCGCTGGCGGTCGATGGCGACCGCCAGCTCAGGGAAGTCAGAAGGCGCACCCGCCGGCTCGGAGGGCGCCGTGACCGGCGGGTGCTTGAGAGCATGAGAGGATGCTGGACTCATGAAGCCAAGATAGCACGTCGAAGGAACAAATCAAGAACACAAACCAAAAACGTGAAAACAACCCCATGCACAGTAGAGTTGCCCAAACTTCGCGCGCCTGCTTTTGACCTCACGCAACAGTGGCGTCACGGCGATCTCGTTTGATGCTGCCGAAGGATCGATCTAGCCGGAACTCGGTTGGTGACGATCCCGGGTGAAGTTCGGCAGGAACATGACAAATCAACAACAATTGGCCGCAGCGAGCAGCGACCTCAATCTGCTCGACCGCTATTGGCGCGCCGCGAACTATCTCTCCGTCGGGCAGATTTACCTGCTCGACAATCCGCTGCTGCGCGAGCCGTTACGGCCCGAGCACATCAAGCCGCGTTTGCTCGGCCATTGGGGCACGACGCCCGGTTTGAACTTCATTTATGCCCATCTCAACCGCGTCATCCGCGCGCTGGACCTGAGCGTGATCTATGTGTGCGGTCCCGGCCACGGCGGCCCCGGCATGGTCGCCAACACCTATCTCGAAGGCAGCTACAGCGAGATCTATCCCGATATCTCGCGCGATACCGACGGGTTGCGCAAACTGTTCAGGCAATTCTCCTTCCCCGGCGGCATCCCGAGTCACGCGGCGCCGGAGACGCCGGGCTCGATTCACGAAGGCGGTGAGCTCGGTTACGCGCTGGTGCATGCCTATGGCGCGGCATTCGACAATCCCGACCTGATCGTCGCCTGTGTCGTCGGAGACGGCGAGGCCGAGACTGGCCCGCTCGCGGCGTCCTGGCACTCCAACAAGTTCCTCAATCCTGCCCATGACGGCGCGGTGCTGCCGATCCTGCATCTCAACGGTTACAAGATTGCCAACCCAACCGTGCTCGGCCGGATGCGCGACGACGAGATCCGCGATCTCTTCCGCGGGCTCGGCCACGAGCCGCTATTCGTCGAGGGCGACGATCCGAAATTGATGCACCGGGCCATGGCGGACGCGCTCGACGTCGCGTTCGCCAGCATCCGGTCGATCCAGCAGCACGCCCGCGACGGCCGCAAGAGCGTCGAACGCCCGCGCTGGCCGATGATCGTGCTACGCAGCCCGAAGGGCTGGACCGGCCCCAAGGAAGTCGACGGCAAGAAGGTCGAGGGTTTTTGGCGTGCACATCAGGTGCCGGTCGCGAACTGCCGCGACAACCCGGCGCATCTGAAGATTCTCGAAGACTGGATGCGCAGCTACGAGCCGGAAAAGCTATTCGACGCGAACGGCGCGCTCGTTGCCGAGCTCCAGGCGCTCGCGCCCGAAGGCAATCGCCGCATGGGCGCCAATCCGCACGCCAATGGCGGCCTTCTGAAGAAGGAGCTGAAGCTGCCGGACTTCCGCAGCTTCGCCGTCAAGGTCCCTCAGCCGGGCGGCATCGTGGCGGAGGCAACCCGCGAGCTCGGCAAATTCCTGCGCGACGTCATCCGCCTCAACGCCGAGGCCCGCAACTTCCGCATCATGGGCCCGGACGAAACCGCCTCAAACCGGCTCGATGCGGTGTTCGAGGCCACCGAACGCGTTTGGATGGAGCCGACAAAACCTTACGACGTGCATCTCGCCCAGGACGGACGCGTGATGGAAGTCCTGAGCGAACATCTCTGCCAGGGCTGGTTAGAGGGCTACCTGCTCACGGGCCGGCACGGCTTCTTCTCCTGCTACGAGGCGTTCATCCACATCGTGGATTCCATGTTCAACCAGCATGCCAAATGGCTGAAAGTGACGCGGCATCTGCCGTGGCGACGCCCGATCGCCTCGCTCAACTATCTGCTGACATCGCATGTCTGGCGCCAGGACCACAACGGCTTCAGCCATCAGGACCCCGGATTCGTCGATCTCGTCGCCAACAAGAAGGCCGATATCGTCCGCATTTACTTCCCACCGGACGCCAACACGCTGCTGTGGATCGCCGATCACTGCCTGCGCACCTATGACCGCATCAACGTCATCGTGGCCGGCAAGCAGCCGGCGCCGCAATGGCTGTCGATGCAGGAGGCAGCCACGCACTGCGATGCCGGCATCGGCATCTGGAGCTGGGCCGGCACGGAAGACGCGAATGGCGAGCCCGATGTCGTGATGGCCTGCGCCGGCGACGTGCCGACACTGGAAACGCTCGCCGCCGTCGACCTGCTGCGCAAGGCGCTGCCCGAGCTGAAGATCCGCGTCGTCAACGTCGTCGACCTCATGACGCTGCAACCCAGGGAACAGCACCCGCACGGCTTGTCCGACCGCGACTTCGACGGCCTGTTCACGCGCGACAAGCCGGTGATCTTCGCCTATCACGGCTATCCCTATCTGATCCACCGGCTGACCTATAACCGCACCAACCACGCCGGCATGCACGTGCGCGGCTTTGCCGAGGAAGGCACCACGACGACGCCGTTCGACATGGTCGTGCTCAACGAGCTCGACCGCTATCACCTCGCGATCGAGGCGATCGAGCGCGTGCCGGGGCTCGCGACCAAAGCGGCGCAGGTGAAGCAGCAATTCCGCGACAAGCTGATCGAGCATTCGCGCTATGTGCGCGAATACGGCGAGGACATGCCGGAAATCCAGGAATGGGTCTGGCAGAACAGCGCCGGCGGCAACACGCCGGCGGAGGCAGGCGACTGACAGCAGCCATGTTGAACACCGTTCTCGTTCTCAACTCGGGATCGTCGAGCATCAAATTCGGCCTGTTCGAGATCTCGGCGGCCGAGCCCACCCCGCTCTGCAAGGGCCTGCTCGACGAGCACGAGACGAAGCCGCGGCTCGTCGTGAAGAGCCCCGCGGGCGAAGACCTGTTCCAGCAAGGGAGGGAAGCATCGGATGCGGATAGCGATCATCTGTTCGCCGACATGCTCGGCTTCATCGAGGATCGTTTCGGCGACCATCGCTTGCGCGCCGTCGGCCATCGCGTCGTCCATGGCGGTCCGGACTATTCCGCTCCGATCGAGCTGACAGACGATGTCACCGCAAAGCTGGAGGCGTTGACACCGCTGGCGCCGCTGCACCAGCCGCGGTGTCTGGCGCCGGTCCGCGCCATAAGGGCGATCAGGCCCGACCTGACGCAGATCGCCTGCTTCGACACCGCTTTCCACCACGGCATTGCGCCGCCCGCCAGCCGCTTCGCCATTCCGCGACGTTATGAAGAGCGCGGAGTCCGGCGCTACGGATTTCATGGCCTCTCGTTCGAATATGTCGCGCGACGGCTCGCCCGAATCGCGCCGCAGCTCGTGGCGAAGCGCACTGTGATCGCGCATCTCGGCAATGGCGCGAGCCTGTGCGGCTTGCGCGACGGCCGCAGCATCGACACCACGATGGGACTGACGCCGCTCGACGGGCTGGTGATGGGCACGCGGTGCGGCAGGATCGACCCGGGCGTGCTGCTCTATCTGCAACAGCACGAGAAGATGTCGGTCGACGATGTCCAGCACCTGCTCTACCACGAATCGGGCCTGCTCGGCGTCTCCTGCATCGCGTCGGATATGCGGACGCTGCTTGCGAGCAGCGAAGCTGCGGCACGGGAGGCGGTCGAGCTCTTCACCTTCCGCGCCGCGCAGGAGGTGGCGGCGATGGCGACGACGCTTGCCGGGCTGGACTGCCTGGTCTTCACCGGCGGCATCGGCGAGCATGCCAGGGAAATCCGCAGAGCGATCGGTGAGCGTCTCGATTGGCTCGGTGTGCGCATCGATGCGGCTGCGAATGATGCGGCGCGCGAGCGCATTAGCGGTGACGATAGCGCAGCCGATGTCTTCGTCATTCCAACGAATGAGGAACTGATGATCGCACGACATTGTGCGGCGGTGCTACGAACAGCAGGTTGACCGGCGTTCATTCGAAGACCTCGTCAGCAGCGTGATTGCACGTTTTTCCCGCTCTCGCGCTCGTCCGCTATCGCGTCCTTCCTCTTGCGGGATTGCGAACGGCCGGCCCGCCGCGCAATATTACGGCTCACCTCCGGATTAATACGGAGAGGATAGGCTGGGGCCGACACATTGGCGATATCGTGGCCCGTACGGGACAAATTTGGATGCGACAGCCGCGGCGGTTTACCATCGTATACCGAAGCGTGGCCGGAAAGTTGCACTCGGCAGCGCCACATGTTTTATGACGCCCTGATAATGAGCTACGCTTCTCCCGAAGTGTGGACACTGAAGCCTCAATCATGCTGAGCGTCATCATTCCGACCGAAGGCGTCGAGCAGACGGCGGTCGCAACTCTGGCCGCGCTGGTACCCGGTGCCGCCGCAGGCATCATCCGGGAAGTGCTCCTCGTCGATGGCACCCGCAATGGGGTCATCGAGCGCGTTGCCGACGTCGCGGGCTGCCGTTTCATCGGCTTCGAAGGATCCACGCAGGGCGCCGCGCTTGCCGCCGGCGCACTCCAGGCCCGTTCGTCCTGGCTGATGTTCCTCCCTGCGGGCGCCGTGCTGGAAACCGGCTGGATCGAGGAAACCGCTCAGTTTATCCAGTCCGTCTCGACCAGCGGCCGGGATCGTGCGGCCGTCTTCCGCTATGCCCGCTCACCCTACGCCGATGCCGGCTTCCGCGATATCCTCTGGGCTCTGATGCGCAAGCTCGTCGGTCCCTTCGGCGATCAGGGACTTTTGATCGCGCGTGATCACTACGACCGCATCGGCGGCTACCCGCCCCAAGCCCGCCGGTCCGAGGCGCGGTTGCTCCGGCGGCTCGGCCGCTCGTCGCGGATCATGCTGCGCAGCCGGATCGTCATGGTCGGCTGAAGCACTTCAATACTTGCCAAAGTCAAATAATTATTTGACAATGGCAAGTATCGAGGTGAGCCATGTCAATTAACGGTACCGAGGACCACGTCGCAGCGGTTCGCGCCTTCAACCGCTTCTACACCCGCAAGCTTGGCGTGCTCGACCAGCACCTTGGCAAGAGCCCGTTCTCGCTCAGCGAGGCCCGCGTGCTCTACGAGCTCGCACAACGGGACGACCTTGCCGCAAAGGAGATCGGCAACGAGCTTGGCCTCGACCCCGGCTATCTCAGCCGCATCGTGCAGAGCTTCGACGAAAAGGGGCTGATCACCCGCAGGCCCCTGCCCGCGGATCGCAGGCAATACCAGCTCAGCCTCACTGCCAAGGGGCGCCAGAGCTTTGCCAAGCTGAACCTGGGCTCGCAAAACGAGGTCGCCGCAATGCTGGCTCAGCTTTCGGCCAGCGATGCAACGCGGCTCACGCAGGCTATGGCGACCATCGAAGCTGTGCTGGAGCATCGAAACCAGCCCGCGGCTTTCATGCTGCGCAGCCATCGCGTCGGCGACATGGGCTGGGTCATCTCCCGACAGGCCGCCGCCTATGCGGCCGACTACAACTGGGATATCAGCTACGAGGCCCTGGTCGCCGAGATCTGCGCACAGTTCATCAAGAACTATGACGCCGCGCGCGAGCACTGCTGGATTGCGGAAGTGGATGGCGAGCCGGTCGGCTCGATCTTTCTGGTCAAGGCCACGGACGAGATTGCCAAGCTGCGCCTGTTGCAGGTGGAGAAGAAAGCGCGGGGACTCGGTGTCGGCCGCGCGCTGGTCGAGCGATGCATCCAGGGCGCACGCGAGAGGGGCTACAGCAAGATGACGCTGTGGACGCAAAGCATCCTGGTCGCCGCGCGGGGCATCTATCAAAGTGCAGGCTTCAACCTCGTGAAGACCGAGCCGCATCACAGCTTCGGGCAGGATCTGATTGGGGAAATGTGGGAGCGGGATCTCTGACGCTTCAACAGCGGGCGAGATGCGCATAATATGTGCCCTCGCCCCTTGCGGGGGAGGGCAGCGACGCTGGTAAACACAAGCTCACTTGGGTGAGGGGTTGTCTCCGCAAGCATCTGTGCAAATGGACAGAGACCCCTCATCCGGCACCATAGCCGAAGCTTCGCTTCGGCGTTCCTTAAGAACGGCGGCAGAAGGCCGCCTATGCCACCTTCCCCCACATCCGCCTTCGCTAAAGCTTCGGCGGACATGAGGGGAGAAGGAATGTCCAACTACACCGTCGAGCCCCGCGCCTTCGTCCGGCGCAGGTGCTCGTCCAGCCGCGGCATGATCTCGACGAAATTGCAGGGACGCGTGCGGTAGTCGAGCTGGGCTTTGAGGATGCCGTCCCAGCCGTCGCGGCAGGCACCGGGCGAACCTGGGAGGCAGAAGATGTAGGTTGCGCCCGCGACGCCGGCCGTGGCGCGGCTCTGGATCGTCGACGTGCCGATCTTGGCGTGGCTCAGCATGTGGAATGCGATCGAGAAACCGTCCATGCGCTTCTCGAACAGGGGCTCGATCGCCTCCGGCGTGACGTCGCGCCCGGTGAAGCCGGTGCCGCCGGTGGTGATGACGACGTCGACGCCTGCGTCCGCAGTCCAGCGGCGGATGACGGCGCGGATCGCCTCGACGTCGTCGGTGACGATCTCGCGCGCGGCGAGATGATGGCCAGCCGCAAGGAGACGGTCGGCCAAGGTCTGGCCGGATTTATCATCCGCGAGCGCGCGCGTGTCCGAGACGGTGAGCACCGCGATGTTGAGCGGGACGAACTGTTTTGTTTCGTCGATGGAGGTCATTGCAACGCACCTTCTTTCCCCGCCCACTGACGTCATCCTGAGGTACGCGCTCTGGCGCGCCTCGAAGGATGGGCCACGGGCTCGCCATCCTTCGAGGCTCGCCAATTGGCGAGCACCTCAGGATGACGGATAACCCCTACTGTCCGCCACCAAACGTGTTGCAGGCCTGGACGGTGCCCTGCTGGTAGCCGGTCATGAACCACTGTTTGCGTTGCGCGGCCGAGCCGTGGGTGAAGGAATCGGGCACGACGCGGCCTGTGGACTGGCGCTGCAGCGTGTCGTCGCCGATCGCGCTCGCCGTGGTGAGTGCGGCGTCGATGTCGCCCGGCTCCAGGAAGTTCGGCCGCTTCTTCGCCTCGCGATTGACCCAGACACCGGACAAGCAGTCGGCCTGCAATTCGACCTTCACCTGGAGCGCATTCGACTCCGCCTTGCTGCCGGCCTGCTGCTGCAGGCGCGTCACGCGCGGAATGATGCCGAGCAGGTTCTGGATGTGATGGCCGGCCTCATGGGCGATGATGTAGGCGGTGGTGAAGTTACAGGCGGACTTGCCGGAGCACCCGCGAAAACGCGTCTCGACCTCGCGGAAGAAACCGGTGTCGAGGAAGATGGTCCTGTCGGGCGGACAATAGAATGGTCCCATCGCCGACTCCGCCCGGCCGCAGCGCCCGCCATTGGTGACGTTGCGGAACAGCACGACCTTCGGACCGGTAAAGGACTGGCCCGAGGCCTGGAATATCTCGCTCCAGCGGTCGTCGATCTCGCCGAGGATGCCGGAGATCATGCTGCCCATCTCGTCGGTCGGCGCGCCGCGCTTGGCCGAGGTGGACTGGCGATCGGTCTGGTAGGACGGCGCCTGGCCGCCGCCGGTGAGGATCTCGGCGCCGCCGATCAGGATGCGCGGATCGATGCCGAAGGCGTAGCCGACCAGGCCGAGCACGATGATGGTGCCGATGCCGAGCCCGCCGCCGCCCATGGGGAGGCCGAACCCGCCTCCTCCACCGCCGCCGCCACCATCGTCGCGACGATCCTCGATGTCGTCGCTGCGGCGGAAATCATCGTAGCGCATGGCGGCTTCCCTCGGTCCTGGCTGGCATCATTGGGCGCAAAGGCGGCAAAGCTCAACGCACCATGCAGGTAAAATTTCCATTGCGTTAATCAATATCCCGCTCGGCAATTATTGCCTAGTGCGACAGCATGGCAATGCCAGCAATTTTTTCCGGGCATCGAGCAATTTTTTCCGAGAGGAATTTCGAGTCTTTTTGCGCTCCGATCACAGCCGCAACGCGAAGAAACACGAAATACACTGCAAAACACGGCGAATGCGCGGAGCGAACCGCGTGCAAGGCGCGATGTGAGAGCTATTCACGAAAGCGGCGGATTAAGTCGATTTTTACTTTGCCGCTTCAATGTAACGGTCAGTCGGTTGTTTGGTCCCGCGTCGCCGACAGCGTCGCCTGAGTCAGAGTTCTTGAGTCATGGTAGAGTCGCGTCGCGGGGCGTCTGCAAGGGCGCCCCGCACAAATTTTGAGTCTCCTTCGCACAGCATCGTCCTCGGCGATTGCGTCGCAGAGATGTCGAAGCTTCAGGCTGGTTCGGTCGACCTGGTGTTCGCCGATCCACCCTACAATCTCCAGCTCAAGGGCGATCTCAAGCGCCCCGACGAATCCCATGTCGATGCGGTCGACGACGACTGGGACAAGTTCGATTCGTTCTCCGCCTATGACGATTTCACTCGCGCCTGGCTGCTTGCCGCCCGCCGCGCGATGAAGCCGTCGGCGACGATCTGGGTGATCGGCTCCTATCACAACATCTTCCGCGTCGGCGCGATCATGCAGGACCTCGGCTTCTGGCTCCTGAACGACATCGTCTGGCGCAAGACCAACCCGATGCCGAATTTCCGCGGCCGTCGCTTCACCAACGCGCACGAGACCATGATCTGGGCCGCGCGCGACGAAAAGGCCAAGGGCTACACCTTCAACTACGAAGCCTTGAAAGCCGCCAACGAGGACGTGCAGGCACGGTCCGACTGGCTGATCCCGCTCTGCACCGGCGAGGAGCGCCTCAAGGGCGCCGACGGCAAGAAAGTGCACCCGACGCAGAAGCCGGAAGGCCTGCTCGCGCGCGTGCTGCTGTCGTCCTCCAAGCCCGGCGATCTCGTGATCGATCCCTTCAACGGCACTGGCACCACCGGCGCGGTCGCAAAGCGCCTCGGCCGCTCTTATATCGGCTTCGAGCGCGACAAGACTTATGCGAAAGCCGCACAAGCGCGCATCGCCGCGGTCGAGCCGCTGCCGGAGGCAAGCCTCGCCCCGTTCATGACGGCGCGCGAAGCGCCGCGGGTTGCGTTCTCCGAGCTGATCGAGCGTGGCATGATCATGCCCGGCACCAAGCTGTTCGACGCCAAGAAGAAGTTCGGCGCGCTGGTCCGCGCCGACGGGGCCATCATGTTCGGCGACAAGGTCGGCTCCATCCACCGCATGGGCGCAGTGGCGCAAGGCGCGCAAGCCTGCAACGGCTGGACCTTCTGGCACATCGAGACCAAGAAGGGTCTCAAGCTGATCGACGAACTCCGCGCCGAAATCCGCGCCGGCATGGCGGCGGGGTAGCCTTCCTTTCGTCATCCCGGAGCGCGCCTCTTGGCGCGGCCCTGGAATCACGAGACTGGTTGAACACAGCGGCCGGCGGGACTAGATTGACCGCCTGCGCCCCGTCCCGACCGGTCCTCCCATGCGACGACAGTCCGAGACATTGCTGCTGGTGCCGCTGCTGCCGATCTTTCTGCTCGGCATGTTTCCGATGTTCCTGATCGCGCTGCTGGGATTTTTCGGCCTCGCCTTGTTCGGCGTGCTCGTGGTCTGTGTCGGGCTCGCCAGCAGCAACGAGGCCCATGACAGCTTCAATCACGACGTCATCGTTCACGGCTACGCGCGCGGATCGGAGCGCAAGGCGCGAGCTTCCGACATGCATATCGCTACCCGGCTCGGGCTGCGCCTGGAGGTCGTGGGCGCGGCCATGGTCATTACGGCGGCGATCGGCCTTTGTTACGCCGGCTGATCTGCGTGGCGCGCAGATACCGCCCGGCAAACTCGCCGGTTGCCCTCCCCGATAAGGTTCAGGCAAGACAAGGCCGCTTGCGGACATGTTGCTGCCTCCACTCTCAGCCAACAAACACAGGGGAGATGCCCGATGCTCAAATTCTATTTCAATGGCTCGCCGAACCCGACCAAGGTCGCGCTTTATCTCGAAGAGTCGGGCCTGGCCTTTGAGCCGGTGAAGATCGACACCCGCAAGGGCGAGCAGTTCACGCCGGACTATCTGAAGATCAATCCGAACGGCAAGGTGCCGGCGATCGACGACAACGGCACCATCGTGTTCGATTCCAACGCCATCCTGCTCTACCTGGCCGAGAAGACCGGAAAATTCCTGCCGGCCGCCAATTTTCGCGGCGAGATGCTGTCATGGCTGATGTTCGTCGCCACCGGCGTCGGCCCGTATTCGGGCCAGGCCGTGCACTTCAAGCATTTCGCGCCGAAGGACCAGAACCACGACTACGCGCATAACCGCTATCAGTTCGAGACCGATCGTCACTACAAGATTCTCGACGGTCACCTCGAAGGCCGCCGCTACATGGTCGGCGACAGCTATTCGATTGTCGACATGGCGCTGTGGGGTTGGGCACGGATGTTGCCGTTCAAGCTCGGCGACGATGCCTTCGCGCGATACCCGAACGTCAAGCGGCTGGTGGACGAGGTCACGGCGCGGCCTGCGGCGACGCGCGCGATCGCTCTGAAGGACAAGTTCACCTTCAAGGCGGAGATGGACGACGAGGCCCGCAGCAACATGTTCAAGCACATGACGACGAAAGTCGCCTGATCGCGTCCGGTCACAACGCGAGGCCACGCGCATGCGCGTGGCCTTTTTGCTTTTGAGGCTCAGGCGGCGTGGACCGAGCTCAGGAAGTTGGCGACTTCCTGCTTCAGGCGGTTGCTGTCGGCCGACAGCGAGCGTGCCGCCGAGAGCACCTGCGAAGAGGCCGAGCCGGTCTCGGAAGCCCCGCGCTGCACGTCGCCGATGTTGGACGACACGAGCTGCGTGCCCTGGGCCGCCTGCTGCACGTTGCGGGAGATCTCCTGCGTCGCCGCACCCTGCTCCTCCACGGCGGCGGCAACCGTCGACGAGATCTCCGACAGTCGCTCGATGGTGCCGCTGATCTCCCTGATCGAGCCGACCGACTCCTCCGTCGCGGCCTGGATGCCCGAAACCTGCTGGGCGATCTCACCGGTGGCCCTCGCGGTCTGCTCGGCGAGCGCCTTGACCTCCGAGGCGACCACGGCAAAGCCACGGCCGGCTTCACCCGCGCGCGCCGCCTCGATGGTGGCGTTCAGCGCCAGGAGGTTGGTCTGGCCGGCGATGGTGTTGATCAGCTCGACCACGTCGCCGATGCGGGCTGCAGCCTTGGAGAGCTCGCTGACGCGCGCGTTGGTCTTGCTCACCTGACCGACGGCTTCGCCCGCAATGCGCGCCGATTCCTGCACCTGGCGCGCGATCTCCGTCACCGAGGAGGACAACTCCTCGGTCGCGGAGGCCACCGCCTGCACATTGGCCGAGGCTTCCTGGGAGGCGGATTGCACTTCGGTGGAGAGATCCTGAGCGCGCCTCGCGGTTGCGGTCAGGGTGCCGGCCGAGCCCTCGAGTTCGTGCGATGCCGAGGATACGGTATCGACGATTTCGCCCACCGCCTGCTCGAACTGGCTGGCGAGCCGGGCCATGTCGGCCTTGCGGCCTTCGGCCTGCCGGGCCTCGGTTGCGGTCTGCTCATGGCGCAGCCTTTCGGTCTCGATCATGTTGGTCTTGAAGACGTCGATCGCCTTGGCCATGTCGCCGATCTCGTCGGCCTTGCCGCGCGAAGGGATCTCGACGGCGAGATTGCCCCCGGCAAGCAGCCCCATTGCGCGCGTCATCGAGGTCAGCGGCCCCACGATGCTGCGGGCGGTCAGGAAGGCGACGATCAGTCCGAACAGGACGGCGAGGCCGCCCGCAATCGCCTGGAGCGAGGTCGTGCCGTCGATCACAGCATCGGCCGCGGTGCGCGAATCCTTGTAATCCGTCTTCAAGGCCGTTTCCGTGACCTTGAGCTTGGCGATGCTGGCGGAGATGAGCGGTGCGAGATCCTTGTGGTAGATCTCGTCGGACCGCAGCATCGCGGCGGAGGTCGTTTCGAACGCGGATTTGTAGATACCGAGGGCGGTCTTCACGGGCGTCAGAGACGAGCGAAGGTCGGCCGCCTGCGGGCTCCTTTCGACGGCTGCGAGCCGCTGCACCGCCCTGTCGACATTGGTTCTGAAGGCGGTGGGGCCGTTGGTGTCGCGCAGAGCGAGGAAGCGCCAGTTCGCGATTCGAACCAGCAGGACCCGGGATTCGAGGTCCGCGACGAGCGACACCGTGTCGTCGTCGGCGGCGGCGCGGGCCACATCGACCAGCTTGGCCATCTTCACCGTCAGCTCTTCGCCGCTCGGCAACAGCGTCGCCTTGCCGGTCCGCGCCTCGTTGACGGCGTCGCCGAGACTGTCACGCAGGCTTTTCATTTTGGCGATGTCGTCGATCAGATCGTTGTAGAGCTTCCGCCGCTCCTCCGAGAGGGTGCCCTTTGCTCCAAGCTGTAATAGCCCCGTCGCCGCGGTCTCTCGCTCGGCAGCCTCCCGCATCGCAGGCTCGTTGGCGTCGTAAATGTAGCGCAGATTGGCCCGCTGGATGGCCTGAAAATGGGTCGATATCTCCAGGACGCGCGCCGTGCTGTCCGACAATTTGGAGAGTTTTTCGACCTGATCCTGAACGGACCGCAAATTCCAGATGGCGACCACCGCCATCACAAGACCAACCGCCACCAAGGCCATGAAACCTGCGTACAGGCGTCCCCTGATCCGCAAACGAAAACTCGGCATTCCCACTGTCCACTCAGAAGCATGTCAATTCGGGCGGACGAACAACTCCGGCGATTTATCGGGCCACCCCGGCAGCCGCGGATCGCGTTGTTCGCGACCCACGCTGCACCGCGACACAATGGGGGACACTCGTTAATTGAACCTTCAAATTTTTCGCGCGCGCATGCGTCAGACGGCACAAGATCTGCTGATTTTATCGGCAGGTGAGCAAGTTTTTGGCGAGAGGCCCGCAGCGCCATGCAGGCCGCTGCAGCTGTTCGGCCTGCGCCAGACCGACACGCCCCTCGCCGACCGCGGCGGATGGCACCGGTCGACGGACGCGACGCCGCTCGATCCGCTCAGCTCGCGGCCCCCACGAGCGTTTGCGGAAACGGGCCGAGGGCCTTCTCGGTCAGCACAGAGTCGCAATATTCCCGGATCTCCTTGATCTTGCCGTCCTCGAGACGAAACACGAGGCAATAGTCGTTGTCGTAGCGCACGCCTTCGGGCGTGACGTTGTCGCCCTTGGCTTCGACGACGACGACATCGCCGTCGGCGGTGAAGCGGTGGGCGACCGTCCGCGTCCGGTCGACAAGACGGGTCCGCACATAGGCGTGCAGGTCGTTGAGGATCGCTTCTTTGCCCGAAAAGGTGCGCGACCAGGAGTACTGGCCGGTCACGATCCATTTGGCGTCGTCGGCAAGGCTTTCGGTGAACAAGGCGCGGTCACGTGCAGCCGGATCGCGGCTGGCGGCGGCGGCAAAGATATCCTGCATCAGCTTCTTGTTGGCGCTCGCGCTCATGGCGGCATCTCCCTTTGTGAGAACATCGAGATCATCGCCGCCGCCTCTAAATTCTTCAAATCGATAGTGGATATGATATCTATTCGCCTCATGAATTTGAATTCGCTCGACCTCAATCTCCTGACCGCGCTCGACGCGCTGCTGCGCGAGGCCAACGTCAGCCGCGCCGCCTTGCGGATCGGGCTGTCGCAGCCGGCGGCCAGTCATGCGCTCCAGCGTCTGCGCGACATCTTTCGCGATCCGCTCCTGGTCCGCACAGGCGCGCGCATGGAGCTGACGCCGCGGGCGCAAGCCTTGCGCGCGCCGCTGGCGCAGGCGCTCGACCAGGTGCGCGGGCTGTTCCTATCGGACGAATTCGACGCGGCGCGCAGCGAGCGGCAATTCCGACTGATGATGCCGGATCTCGCGGTAGAGCTGTTGATGCCGCCCTTGATGGAAAAGGTGACGCAGGCCGCCCCCAATGTCCGAATCGACGTGGTGCCGTGGCGGGGACCGGCGATTTTCCACGCCGAGTTCGCCCGCACCATCGATCTCGTGATCTCGATCGGCAACGCCTTCAAGGGCTTTCACCGCCAGCTGCTCTACACCGACAGCGACGCGCTGGCGGTGCGGCGCGGCCATCCCGTGGCTGCGAAGCTGAAACGGCGCGAGATGTTCCTGGCCGCACGCCATGTGGGCGTGATCATCCGCGGCCAGCCGGAGGACCTGATCGACACTTGGCTGCGCACCAAGGGCATCGACCGGCACATCGCTCTCGTCGTCCCAGGCTATCTCGAAGCGCTGCACGTCGCCGCCCGCACCGACCTCGTCGCCTTCGTGCCGCGCCGGCTGATCGCGGCGCTGTCCAAGCAGCTCGGCCTCGTCACGGTGACGCCGCCGCTCGACCCCGGCATCGACGAGCAGTTCATGTTCTACCCGACCCGCGCGCAGATGGATCCGGGCTCAATCTGGTTGCGGCGGCTGATGCTGGAGACGGGACGGGAATTGGAGAAGAAAGGGCGCGCTGGGTAAGACGCAACTTCAAAGCAAATGGTGTCGTCCCGGGTCTGCGCTTACGCTTGCCCGGGACGACAAGGGAATATGTTCCCGCGCTGCTACGCCTTCTGCGCGTCCATCACCTTGCGCACGGCGGGGCGGTCGGACATGCGCTTGAAATGATCGGCGATCTTCGGCGTCGCGTTGATGTCGACGCTATCGCCTTCGAGCCAGGTCGACAGGGTGTAGAGATAAGGATCGCAGATCGTGAACTGCTCGCCCATCACCCAGGGCCCCTTGTACATCTTCTGCTCGATCAGGGCGAAGCAGGCCCCCATGGTCTTCGGGATCATCTCCTTCATGTCGGCGAACGAGCTTTCTTCGCTCGCCCAGCGTGCGCCGCGCATCTTGTGGGCATGGTTGATGTGCACGGTCGAGCAGAGGTAGGAGTTGAACGACTGCACCTGCGCGAAGTCGAAGGGATCGTCGAGCGGCGCGAGCTTCGCCTTGGGGAAGGTCTGCGCGAGATAGGCCAGCATCGCCGGAGTCTCGGTCAGGACGCCGCGATCGGTCACCAGCGCGGGCACGCGGCCTTTCGGGTTGATCGCGAGATACTCCGCGCTGTTCTGCTGGTTGGTCTTGAAGCTCAGCCGCTCCGCCGCGTAGTCGGCGCCGGCTTCTTCCAGGGTGATGTAGGTGGCGAGCGCGCAGGTGCCGGTGGCGTAGTAGAGCTTGAGCATGTCGGACCTCATGGGAAAGCCGGAAGGTAACGGCTGCGGGCCCCGAGGTCCATAGCACGAACTTCTCTTCGCAGTTGCCCACCGGCGCCCGGCTGTGCCAAGACGCCCCGAGTTGGAGGGGCTTTCCCATGACCGTACTCATCGCCGGTGGCGGCATCGGCGGGTTGACGCTTGCGCTCAGCCTGCACGGAATCGGCATTCCCGTAAAAGTGTTCGAGAGCGTCGCCGAACTGCGGCCGCTCGGCGTCGGCATCAACGTGCTGCCGCATGCGGTGCGCGAGCTGATCGAGCTCGGCCTGATGGACAAGCTCGATGCTAGCGGCGTGCGCACCCGCGAGCTTGCCTATTTCTCCAAGCACGGCAAGCCGATCTGGAGCGAGCCGCGCGGGCTGGAGGCCGGCTATAAATGGCCGCAGTTTTCGATCCATCGCGGCACGCTCCAGCAATTGCTGCTCGACACCGCGATCGAGCGCCTCGGCCGCGACAACATCCTCACCAGCCATCATCTGACCGGCTGGAGCGAAACCGCCGACGGCGTGCGCGCCGATTTTATCGACAAGGCCACCGGCAAGGCCGCGGGGACTTACGACGGCACGATCCTGATCGCCGCCGAAGGCATCCATTCCGCCGCGCGAGAAAAACTCTATCCCGACGAAGGCCCGCCGATCTGGAACGGCCGCATCCTCTGGCGCGGCGTCACACCTGCAAAGGCCTTCCTCAGCGGCCGCACCATGATCATGGCCGGCCACGAGATCCTGAAATTCGTCTGCTATCCGATCTCGAAGGAACCTGACGCCGCGGGCAACCATCTGATCAACTGGGTTGCCGAGCGCCACATGCCGCCGACCTATCAATGGCGGCGCGAGGACTATAACCGCACCGCGCGCCTGGAAGAGTTCTTGCCCTGGTTCGAGAGCTGGCAGTTCGACTGGCTCGACGTGCCGGGCCTGATCAAGAACTGCCCGCACGCCTATGAATATCCGCTGGTCGATCGCGATCCGGTGTCACAATGGACCTTCGGCCGCGTCACGCTGATGGGCGACGCCGCACATCCGATGTACCCGATCGGCTCCAACGGTGCCTCGCAGGCGATCCTCGATGCCCGCACCATCACCCGCGAGATCCTGGCGCACGGCCCGACGCAAGCGGCCCTGCTCGCCTATGAGGCGGAGCGGCGGCCTGCAACCACCAGTCTCGTCCTGCTCAACCGCAAGAATGGCCCGGAGCAGGTGATGCAGCTCGTCGAGGAGCGCGCGCCGGATGGCTACAAGGTCGTCACTGACGTGCTGTCGCAACAGGAGCTGGAGGATGTTGCCGCCAACTACAAGCGCGTCGCGGGCTTCCAGGTCGAAGCGCTGAATGCGAAGCCGCCGATCGTGAGCGCGGGTGCGCGCGCGACGAAATGAGTATTCGCACCAAGCGAGACGCACGTTGATGCGCCCTCGCCCCTTGCGGGAGAGGGCAGTGACGCCGGCAGACGCAAGCTCACTTGGGTGAGGGGTCTGTCTCCGCGAGTCTAACTCTCATTTGAACTCGCCGAGACAAACCCCTCATCCGGCGCTTCGCGCCACCTTCTCCCGTAAGGGGAGAAGGAAAAAAGAGTGCGCGGCAGCTATTTGCTCACCACCCTCGCCGCCTCCAGCAACCGCTCGCTCGCGCTTGCCGTCGCCAGCAGCGTGCCGTCTTCCGCCGTCAGCTTTGCCTCGACGAACGCAATCGTCCTGCCGAGCTGCGTCACCTTGGCTTCACCGATGATCGGTCCGGGCTTTGCGGGCGCCAGGAAATTCACGGTCATGCTGATGGTGGTGGTGTAGAGCCTGCCCTCGCTCATCACCAGCACGGCGGGGCCCATCGTGTCGTCGAGCATGGCCGAGAGCATGCCGCCCTGGATGAAGCCGGCCGGATTACAGAACTCCGGCTTGCCGTCGAAGGCGAGCTTGATCCAGCCTTCCCCGGGACGGGCATCGAGCAGGCGCCACCCCAATAGCTCGGCACAGGGCGGCCTGGGAAAGTTGTCGAGCGCGGTCTTGATCATGCGAGCCTCCGTTGCCGACCACAGCTAACGCAGGCCTGCTGCCAGCATGTTGTCAGCAGGATGGGCTGCTAGGGGTCCAATCCATGCGCAATCACCTTACGCATGACGTTGGGCAATGCTTCGTCGGCGAGCGTGGCGATGGGCACCCAGCGCATGCCTGCCGGTGCCCGCGTGCGCATTACCACCTTCGCCGTGTAGACCACCAGTTCCAGCGGGAAATGCGTGAAGACGTGGGTGACCACGCCGATCTTGCGCTGCCAGCGCGAGAGCCCCTTCAGCTCGGGTGCCTGCTGTTTTGCCTTGGCATCTTCTTGCCCGGCCAGCCAATGCGATCCCGGTACCTCGGTCATGCCGCCGAGCAGACCCTTCTCGGGACGGCTGCGGACGAGAAGCTCGTCGCCGCGCGTGACAACGAAGGCGGCGCCGCGCCGTAGCGCGCCGCTCTTCTTCGGCGCCTTGCGCGGGAACGTGTCTTGCGTTCCGAGCGCGCGCGCCGTGCAGTCCTCGTTCAGCGGGCATAACGAGCAGGCCGGCTTTTTCGGCGTGCAGATCGAGGCCCCCAGATCCATCAGCGCCTGGGCGCTATCACCGGCGCGAGAATCGGCAAGCAGCGTCGCAGCCAACTCCTGAATCAGCGGCTTGGCCTGCGGGAGCTCTTCTTCAACTGCAAAGAGCCGCGAGACCACGCGTTCGATATTGCCGTCGACCGGCATGGTGCGGCGGTCGAACGCGATCGCCGCGATCGCTGCCGCCGTATAGGGCCCGATGCCCGGCAGCGCACGCAGGCCCACTTCGGTGTCGGGAAAGGCGCCGCCGTGCTCGCGCGTCACCGCGACCGCGCAGGCATGGAGATTACGGGCGCGAGAATAATAGCCGAGCCCGGCCCACATCCGCAGCACGTCGTCTTGCGAGGCCCGTCCGAGCGCGGTGACATCAGGCCAGCGCGCGACGAATTTTTCGAAATAGGGCCCGACCGCCTTCACCGTGGTCTGCTGCAGCATGATCTCGGACAGCCAGACGCGGTAAGGGTCGGATGCCTCGCCGGGCGCAGCGCGCCAGGGCAAGCGGCGGCGGTGGCGGTCGTACCATTGGAGCAGCGCGAGCGGGCGCGACGAGGTCTCCGGCGGAACTGGTTCCGATTTCGCCTTGAGGGCGGATTTGAGGCTCATGTTCGCACTGTAGCGGCAATGCACCGATCTCTCCACGTCGTGCCCACGCTTGTCGCGGGCATCCACGTTTTTCTTCGCGGCGAAGAGCCTGTGGCCGACGCGCCGGAGTGCTATAAGGTCCCATGTCCAAGCTTCGCCCCATGAAACCCGGTCCTATCAGCGCCAAGCCGTTATCGCTCCTGCTCAACGACGTCTTCGCCGAGGCCTATGCCAAGCAGGGTTTTGCCGCGCGCGAACTGGTGACGCGGTGGGCGCAGATTGCCGGACCGGAGATCGCGGCCCATGCTGAGCCGCTCAAGATGCAGTGGCCGCGGCCGGTCGAGGGTCAGCCGCAGGAGCCGGCCACGCTGGTGCTGCGGGTCGAGGGGCCGATGGCGCTGGAGATCCAGCACTCCGCCGATGTGATCCTGCAGCGGGTCAACCGCTTCTTCGGCTGGAGCGCGGTCGGCAAGCTAGCCTTCCGCCAGGCTCCGCTGTCGCGCGCCCGCCGGCAGACCCGGCCCGCCCCGCCGGACGCCAAATCGGTGGCCGAGGTGGCTGAGCGCCTGGGCGACATCGAAGATGAACAATTGAAGTCGGCGCTGGCGCGCCTCGGGGCCGCCATCAAGCGAAATTGAGCCTTATTCTGCGGCCAAACTGGACCTGTCCTTGCCGCTCGCCATTGCCTCAAGCGACGTTTCAAGCTAGCGACAGGCCGTCTGAATGGGAATTTCGGGCGAGACCACGCCAATCCGGGAGCCGACCTTGATCATCACCCGCCGCGCCTTCACGTCGATGCTGTCGCTGACCGGGCTTACCGCGCTCGCCGGGTTCTCGCCGCTGCGGTTCATCTCCGATGCCATGATCCCTGAAGCCATGGCGCAGGCGGCGGCTGGCGACGTCGCCAAGCCGGTGTCGCTGCCCGACATGGCGCTGGGTCCGAAGGACGCCGCCGTGACCATCACCGAATATGCTTCGATGACCTGCCCGCATTGCGCGGCTTTCAATGAGCAAGTGTTTCCCAAGATCAAGTCGGAATACATCGACACCGGCAAGGTGCGTTACATCTTCCGCGAGTTCCCGCTCGACATCAAAGCCGCCGCTGGCTCGATGCTGTCGCGCTGCATCGCCAATGGCGATGCGCCGAAATACTTTGCCGTCACCGACATGCTGTTCCGCCAGCAGAACGACTGGGTGGTGAAGAATACCACGGAGACCCTGACCCGGATCGGCAAGCAGGCCGGTCTGACCCAGCAGCAGGTCGAGGCCTGCCTGAAGGACCAGACGCTGCTCGACAAGATCGCCGCCGACCAGAAATATGCCAGCGACGTTCTGAAGGTCGATTCGACGCCAACGTTCTTCGTCAACGGCGAGAAGATCAAGGGCGAGACCTCATTCGAGGAATTCGCCAAGAAGATCAATCCGCTGCTCAAGAGCTGATTCGCTCGTCAAGATTCTGATTCGCATCTCGATAGCCGTATCTTTCCCGGCATAAATCCCTTGGGAAAAGCGGCTTTCGCCGGTTGCCCTCGCGGCGCACCGCGGCCATTGTCCGACCGCATGAGGCGCCTCGCGCGACTCGCCCGGATACCGACATTGCCTTCCATGGTATTGTCCCGGCAGGGGGATTCGCGCCTGCCAACAGAGATGCGTGCTTATGAAAATCACCCGCCTGCGCCTTCACGGCTTCAAGTCCTTCGTTGAAGCCACCGACTTCGTCATCGAGCCCGGCCTGACCGGCGTGGTCGGCCCCAACGGCTGCGGCAAGTCGAATCTCGTCGAGGCGCTGCGCTGGGCGATGGGCGAGACCTCCTACAAGTCGCTGCGCGCCGCCGACATGGACGCGGTGATCTTCGCCGGCTCCGGCAATCGTCCGGCACGCAACCACGCCGAAGTGACGATGACGATCGACAATTCCGATCGCACCGCGCCGGCGGCGATGAACGACAGCCAGCTGCTGGAAATTTCCCGCCGCATCGAGCGCGAGGCCGGCTCGGTCTACCGCATCAACGGCCGCGACGTGCGCGCCCGCGACGTGCAGATTCTGTTCGCCGACGCCGCCACCGGCGCGCGCTCGCCGGCTCTGGTCCACCAGGGCAAGATCGGCGAGATCATTCAGGCCAAGCCCGAGCAGCGCCGCCGCGTGCTGGAAGACGCCGCCGGCGTCGCCGGCCTGCACGCCCGCCGCCACGAAGCCGAGCTGCGGCTCAAGGCGGCCGAAACCAACCTCACCCGCGTCGAGGACGTGATCGGCCAGCTCGCAGGGCAAATGGAAGGCCTCAAGAAGCAGGCGCGCCAAGCCGTGCGCTATCGCGAGGTCGCGGCCAAGGTCCGCAAGGCGGAAGCCACCCTATTCCATCTGCGCTGGATCGGCGCCCATGCCGACGTCAGCGAGTCCGGCCACACCCACGATCTCGCGGTCCGCGAGATGGCCGAGCGGACCCAGCACCAGGCCGAGGCCGCCCGCATCCAGGCGATTCGCGCTGCCGAAATGCCGGCGCTGCGCGATGCCGAAGCCCGCGCCGCAGCGGGGCTGCAGCGCCTGACCAACGCCCGCGAGCTGCTCGATCGCGAGGAAGAGCGCGCCAAGGAGCGCGTCGCTGAGCTCGAGCGGCGCCTCGCACAGTTCGAAGGCGACATCTCGCGTGCCCAGCAGCAGACCATGGACGCCGATGTCGCGCTGCAGCGCCTCGACGCCGAAGATGCCGAGCTGAAGGAAGAGATCAAGTCGCGCGTCGAGAAGCGCTCCGGCGTCGATGAGCGTGTCGCCGAAGCCGAGGCGGTGCTGACCGAGACCGAGCAGCAGTTCGCCGAGCTCACCACCGCGCTCGCCGATCTCACAGCCAAGCGCAATCAACTCGAAGCCAACGTTCGAACCCACCGCGACAAGCTCGCCCGGCTCGACCAGGAGATTTCGAACGTCGCGGCGGAAGAGCAGAAGCTCACCGAGGCGACCGGCGGCTTCGGCGATCTCGACGAGCTGACCGCGACGGTTGAGAACGCCGAGCAGACGCTGGCAGCCTCGGAAGCCGCGGCTCAGGCCAGCGAAGCCGCGCACGTCGCGGCGCGGCAGACGCTGGAATCCTCGCGCTCGCCGCTGGTCGAAGCCGACAAGCGCGTGCAACGGCTCGATACCGAGGCGCGCACGATCTCCAAGATCCTCAACGGCGAGACCAAGAACCTGTGGCCGCCGATCATCGACGGCATCACCGTCGACAAGGGATTTGAAAAGGCGATCGGCGCGGCGCTTGGCGACGATCTCGACGCGCCGGTCGATCCGTCCGCGCCGATGCGCTGGACCAATGCCGGCGTCACCCACGGCGATCCGGAACTGCCCGAAGGCGTGGTGCCGCTCGCCAGCCACGTGCAGGCCCCGGCCGAGCTGACCCGCCGCCTGGCGCAGATCGGCGTGGTGCCGCGCGAGCGCGGCGCCGAGCTGGTCTCGCAGCTCAAGACCGGCCAGCGGCTGGTGTCGCCCGAAGGTGACGTCTGGCGCTGGGACGGTTTTGTCGCAGCCGCCCACGCGCCGACCGGCGCAGCACGGCGGCTTGCCGAGCGTGCCCGCCTGATCGACATCGAGAACGAGCTGGAGCAGGCCCGCATCGACGCGCAGATCAAGCGTCAGGCGCTGGAGAACGCCGAGGCCGAGCTGCAGATGGCCGCCAGCACCGAAGGTGCGAGCCGCGAAGCCTGGCGCGCCGCGCAGCGCGAGCTCAACGTCGCGCGCGAGCGCCATGCCACGGTCGAGCGCGAGATCAGCCGCCACGCCGCGCGCAAGGCGACGCTGTCGGAAGCGCACAGCCGCCTGGCCGCCGACCGCGCCGAGGCCGAAGCCGCCTACGAATACGCCGAAGCCGGGATCTCCGAGCTGCCGTCGAGCGAGGACACCGAAACCCGTCTCGCCGCGGTCCGCAGCGACATCGAAGGTCATCGCCGCATGGCCGCTCAGGTCCGCGCCGAGGCACAGGCGCTGGCGCGCGAAGCCGAGCTGGCCGACCGCCGCGTGCAGGCGATCCTCGCCGAACGCACCGAGTGGCAGAACCGCAAGGAGAGCGCCGCCTCCCACATCGACACTATCCAGGCGCGCATCGCCGAAGTCTCGATCGAGCGAAGCGACCTGGAGAACGCGCCGGCCGTGTTCGCAGAGAAGCGCAGCGCGCTAATCACCGAGATCGAATACGCCGAAAACGACCGCCGCATGGCTGCCGATGCGCTCGCCAGCGCGGAAACCGCGATGGCCGAAACCGATCGCGTCGCCAAGCTGACGCTGGAGGCGCTGTCGAGCTCGCGCGAGGCCACCGCCCGCGCCGAGGAGCGCATGGAAGGCGCACGGCGCCGGCTCGAGGACATCGAGCGCGAGATCCGCGACATGCTGGAAGTCGAACCGCAGGCCGTTGCCGGCCTCGCCGAGATCGAACCCGGCACCGAGCTGCCGCCGCTGCACGATATCGAGGAAGACCTCGAAAAGATGCGCCGCGATCGCGAGCGCCTGGGGGCGGTCAATTTGCGCGCCGAGGAAGAGCTGCGCGAGGTCGAGACCCAGCACAACGGTCTGGTGACCGAGCGCGACGACCTCGTCGAGGCCATCAAGCGGTTGCGCCAGGGCATCCAGAGCCTCAACAAGGAGGCGCGCGAGCGGCTCCTGACCTCGTTCGAGGTCGTCAACAACCACTTCAAGCGCCTGTTCGTCGAGCTGTTCGGCGGCGGCGAAGCCGCGCTGCATTTGATCGAGAGCGATGACCCTCTTGAAGCCGGCCTCGAAATCATCGCCAAGCCGCCGGGCAAGAAGCCGCAGACGCTGTCGCTGCTCTCCGGCGGTGAACAGGCGCTGACCGCGATGGCGCTGATCTTCGCGGTGTTCCTCACCAACCCCTCGCCGATCTGCGTGCTGGACGAAGTCGACGCGCCGCTCGACGACCACAACGTCGAGCGCTATTGCAACCTGTTGCACGAGATGACCGCTTCGACCGACACCCGCTTCATCATCATCACCCACAACCCGATCACGATGGCGCGGATGAACCGCCTGTTCGGCGTCACCATGGCCGAACGCGGCGTCTCGCAGCTGGTGTCGGTGAATCTGCAAGAGGCCGTGGACATTCTCGACCAGAACGTGGCGTGATATTTTGGCGGTCATTTCGGGGCGATGCGCAGCATCGAACCCGGAATCTCAGGCCACCATTTCGAGATTCCGGGTTCGCGCTACGCGCGCCCCGGAATGACGGCGAACCAAGATGATCTCGCCCACGCTTCCCGCTGAGCTAAAGGCCGCCCTCGACGGCAAGCTGCAGGGCTTTTCCCGCACCGACGCTGCGCAGCGATCGCAGAAAATCTCGACCACCTATCGCACAGGCGGCGGCTCCGGCACGATCAAGTCGGAGGCCGATGCGCTCGCCTATGCGCTCGCGCGCATGCCCGCGACCTACGCGGCGGTGGCGGCCAGCCTGAATGCGCTGACCGAGACCGTACCGGACCTCGCTCCGGAAACACTGCTCGACGTCGGCGCAGGTCCGGGCACCGCGAGCTGGGCCGCGGCGGAGGCGTTCTCCTCGTTGCAGGATTTCACCCTGCTCGACGCCAACGCCACGCTCAGCCGTCTCGCGCTCGAACTGGCGCGCGATAGCACGCGTTTGGCGGATTGCCGCTATCTGCCGGGCGATGCCGGCGCGAACCTCGCCGAGGTCTCGCAAGCCGATCTCGTCGTCGCGAGCTATGTCATCGGCGAGCTCAGTGAAGGCGATCAACGCAAGCTCGCGGAAGCGATGTGGGCGAAAGCGCGCCACACGCTGGTCGTGATCGAGCCCGGCACGCCCGCCGGCTACGCGCGCATCCTCGCTTTGCGCCAGCAACTGATCGCGGCGGGAGCCTACGTCGCCGCACCCTGCCCGCACGAAAAGCCGTGTCCGCTGATGGCGCCGGACTGGTGCCATTTCTCCCGGCGCTTGCCGCGCTCGCAGGCTCACCGCCAGATCAAGGGCGCCGAGGTGCCGTTCGAGGACGAGCGATTCATCTACGTGGCGCTGACCCGTACGCCGCCCGCAACCCGCACCGCGCGCGTGCTGGCGCCGCCGGATATCGGCAAGGCCGAGATCACGGCCAAGGTCTGCACCGGGGAAGGCCTCGCGATCACGAAGGTGCCGCGCCGTGACAAGGCCGCCTATGCGAGCGCCCGGCGCTGGCGCTGGGGCGATGCCGCCATTGCCGAAAGTTAACCTCCTCCGGCTCTTTCACCTTGAACTCGGATAGCCTCTCATCCGACCAAATCCTACCTTCCCTCTGCGCCGGGCTCTCGCTCCGCGCCAATTTGGTCTACCCTAGCGCCCGCCTTCTTCCCCCTTCAGGAGTTCTCCATGTCGACCGGCTGGATCGTCCTCGGCGTTATCGTCGTCCTCGTGTTCTTTGCCTTCGCCGCCTACAACCGGCTGGTGGCGCTGGGCCAACGCGTCGGCCAGGCCTTTGCCGACGTCGACGTGCAGCTCAAGCAGCGTCACGATCTGATCCCGAACCTGGTCGAGACGGTGAAGGGCTATGCCTCGCATGAGCGCGGCACGCTCGACGACGTCATCAAGGCGCGCAATTCGGCGATGTCGGCGCAGGGACCGGCGCAGGTGTCCGCGGCCGAGACCCAGCTCTCCGGCGCGCTCGGCCGGCTGATCGCGCTGTCGGAGGCCTATCCCGACCTCAAGGCCAATGCCAATTTCCAGCAGCTCGCCAGCGAGCTGTCCGACCTCGAGAACAAGATCGCGGCCAGCCGCCGCTTCTTCAACAACGCGGTCCAGGAATACAACACCGGCATCCAGCAGATGCCCGCCGCTCTGTTCGCCGGCATGTTCGGCTTCACCAAAAAGGACTTCTTCGATCTCGGCGCCAGCCGCACCGAGGTCGAGGCCACGCCGCAGGTGAAGTTCTGAGTTGAGCCGATAGGCCGGCAGGGCATCGCGTCATGGCCGCGTATGGTCTCTACACGCACATCGCCTCGAACAAGTTTCGTTCGATGCTGCTGCTCGCCGGCCTGTTCGCGCTGGTCTATGTGCTGGTCTATGCCGGCGCGCTGATCGCCGAAGTCGTCATCAACGGCGACGAGACAGTGGTCCATTATCTGAGACGCGCCTTCTATGATCTGAAAGTCGCCGCACCGGTTGCGACCGTCGTGGCAGCGGCCTGGATCGTGATCGCCTATTTCTTCCACCAGTCGATGATCGATGCGGTGACCGGAGGCCACGACGTCACCCGGCAGCAACAGCCTCGGCTCTATAATCTGCTCGAAAATCTCTGCATCTCGCGCGGCATCACGATGCCGAAGCTGAAGATCATGGAGAGCCCGGCGCTGAACGCGTTCGCGACCGGCCTCAACCCGCGGCAATATTCGGTCACCGTCACCACCGGTCTTCTCAATGCGCTTGATGACAAGGAGATCGAGGCGGTGCTGGGCCATGAGCTGACCCACATCAAGAACGGCGACGTGCAGCTCATGGTGGTCGCCGTCATCATCGCGGGTGTGGTCGGGTTCTTCGGCGAACTGTTCTTCCGCCTGTTCACGAATTTCAGCTGGGGCTCCGGCGGCTCGTGGTCGTCGGGCTCCTCCTCGTCGTCACGATCGTCCTCGTCGCCGAGCGACAGCAAGAGTTCGGGGGGCGGTGCGGTGATCGTCATCATCATCGCGGTCGTGCTGATCGTGGTGGCCTGGCTGTTGTCGCAGGTGGTGAAGCTCGCGCTGTCGCGCTCGCGCGAATATCTCGCGGACGCGGGCTCCGTCGAGCTGACGAAAAACCCGGACGCCATGATCTCGGCACTGCGCAAGATCGAGAACCGCGGCGAACTACCGGGCGCAACCTCGGCAGTGATGGAGCTCTGCGTCGACAATCCGCGCGAGGGGTTTGCCGATTTGTTCGCGACCCACCCTTCAGTGCAGTCCCGGGTCGATGCGCTGGTCAAGTTCGCCGGCGGCCATGATCCCGGCCCGCTGCCGCCTCCCGCCGACGAGGCCGAGGAGCCAGACGCGCAAGCCGACCGGCAGGACGCCCCAGCGCCGCTGCGGCAGGGTCCCTGGAATGACGCTGGCGGCGCGGCCAATCCGCCGCCGGTGCCCGCACCCAGCTCAGCCGGAACCGCCAGCAGCAACCCGAGAGGTAATTCCTTGGGCAATCCCACAGGAAATCCTATGGGTCCTTGGGGCCGCCATTGAGCGTGATTTGACGCCATGCGCGGCGGGTTTCGTCGCGATTGGGAAAAACCTCGGGAATTGCCGTAACTGGGGCCTGCGGAATTGAATTCTCCCTTGTTTCTGCCATGTTCGCGCCCAACAGCAGACTTGGGACATCTTTGCGACATCGATTTGGGGCCCGGCCGATTGCGACTTCGCGATCGGGGGGCGCGTTAGGGGACAGCAATGGCAAAGCCGGCAGTGGTTGTGGTGGGCGCAGACAAGGGCGGGGTCGGCAAGACCACCGTGTCGCGCACCCTGCTCGATTATTTTTCCGCCAACAACGTGCCGACGCGCGCCTTCGACACCGAGTCGCCGCGCGGAACCCTGAAGCGCTTCCACCCTGACATCACCGAGATCGTCGACATGACGACGACGTCGGACCAGATGAAGATCTTCGATACGCTCAACGCGACGAGCCCGTCGGTTACCGTGATCGACGTCCGCGCCGGCCTGCTCTCGCCGGCGCTCGCCTCCTTGCGCGACATCGGTTTCCTCGACGCCGCCAAGGCCGGCCAGATCACCTTTGCCGTGTTCCACATCCTCGGACCCTCGATCGCCTCTCTGGACGAAATCGCCGAGACCGCAGGCTTCATGGGGGGCGCGAAATATTTCCTAGTCAAGAACTTCATCAACGATACCCAGTTCTTCCAGTGGGACCAGGCGACTTACCAGTCGTATTTCAACCGCATCAAGGACGCGACCGAGCTGACCATCCCCAAGCTCAACGAAATGGCCTATGAGCAGGTCGAGGTGTCCTCCGTCCCGTTCCTGAAATTCGTCGCCAACAAGGGCATCAACGACGAGGCAGCGAACTATTCGTTCGTGCTGCGCGGCTATGTCCGGCATTGGCTTGCGAACGTCTGGAGCGAATTCGACCGGATCCGGCTGACCGATATCGTCGGCTCGACGAAATCCGGGAGCCGCAACAGCGAAAAATAGTTGCGCAAGCCGGGCGGATACGGCTGGATTGGTCGCCAAGTTCGACTGATATAGCTATCGATGCCCGCGACGCCCCTCTACATCATTTGTTCGCCCCGCCCGCAGGTC
Organism: Bradyrhizobium sp. 134; assembly: GCF_023074155.1. Classification (NCBI taxonomy): domain Bacteria; kingdom Pseudomonadati; phylum Pseudomonadota; class Alphaproteobacteria; order Hyphomicrobiales; family Nitrobacteraceae; genus Bradyrhizobium; species Bradyrhizobium sp. 134. Next base: position 96,280 of record NZ_JADPKX010000087.1, read on the forward strand.
GGCAAGACCCTGCTGGCGCGGCTTTTGAGCGAATTTTTGCTGCTCAAGAACGGCAACGTCGTGGCCTTCGACGTCAACCTGAAGGAGCCGTCGCTGCTCGACTATCTGCCGAAGATCACGGAGACCGCCGACGTGATCGACACCTATGGCAAGATGCAGCTGATGGATCGCGTCATCGTCGATGACGGGGTTGCCAAGGTGATCGACCTCGGCTTCCACGCCTTTGACGAGTTCTTCAAGATGACGGAGGAGATCGGCCTTTTGAAAGAGGCGGCGCGCCGCCACGTCGCGCCGATGATCCTGTTCGTCGCCGACACCGACCGCGTCTCGGCTCGCGCCCACGAGATGCTGCGCGAACAGATCCCGCGGATCAATCTGATCACGGTGGACAACGAGCACATCGTGCGCGGCGAGCTGCCGGAAGCGATGGCCGGCGGCCGGCTGCTGCGCCTGCCGGCGTTGCCCGGCTTCCTGAAGACCTATATCGGCCGCCTGAACTTCTCCTTCACCGGCTACCTGCGCCATGAGAAGGATGCTTCGACCGAGCTGCACCAGTGGACCCGGCGCAATTATCTCGCCTTCCGCGAGCTCGAGCTCAGCCTGATCCTGCAACGATCCTGAATATTTTACCCGGATAATATTGACGTCGAGCGGCCCTTCGGTTACTGGAGTTTACGTACCAGCGTTCCTCAGCAAGGCCCTTTCACCGTGACCATAGACCGGAAAGCAGCGATCGCTGCCTACAAGGACCGGAAGACCGTTGCGGGCATCTACGTCGTCCGCTGCACGGCCTCGGGCGAGGCTTGGGTCAGTCAAGCCCCGAACCTCGAGACCATCCAGAACCGCATCTGGTTCTCTCTGCGCCAGGGTAGCCACACCTGTCGTCGCCTCCAGGCTGCGTGGAACGCCCATGGCGAGACAGGCCTGACGTTTGGTGAATGTGAGCGTCTGGAGGATGAGGAGACTGCCTATGTCAGGAATGCGCTGCTCAAAGAGCGCATGCTGCATTGGCTGTCGGAGCTAAAGGCCGAGCCGATCTGAACGTCACCAGCGGCGCGGTTGCCGCTCAGTGCCCCTCGAACGTCATCAGCGTGCGCACCGGCACGTCCATCGCTCGGAGCTTGGCGGCGCCGCCGAGATCCGGCAGGTCGATGATGAAGCAGGCGGCGACCACATTGGCGCCGATCTGGCGCAGCAATTTCACCGCGCCTTCCGCGGTGCCGCCGGTGGCGATGAGGTCGTCGACCAGGATCACGCGCTCGCCGGGCTGGATGGCGTCGACATGCATCTCCATCTCGTCGATGCCGTATTCGAGAGAGTAAGCGATCCGCACGGTGGTGTGCGGCAGCTTGCCCTTTTTCCGGATCGGCACGAAGCCGGCCGAAACCTGGTGCGCCACCGCGCCGCCGATGATGAAGCCGCGCGCTTCCATGCCGGCGACCTTGTCGATCTTGTTGCCGGCCCAGGGATTGACGAGTTCGTCGACCGCGCGGCGGAACGCACGCGCATCCGCGAGCAGGGTGGTGATGTCGCGGAACAAGATCCCGGGTTTGGGGTAGTCCGGGATGGTGCGGACGCTCGCCTTCAGATCGTGGTCAAAAGTCATGGTGCCTCTCAATCAGCGCGCGCATCCAAACGGAACGCGTTCTCGACAATTCGTAAGCCCACCTCGCCGCTGAGCGACATCAGCGATTCCGGATGGAATTGCACACCGGCGACCGGCAGGGTCTTGTGCTCGAGCGCCATCGCGACGCCGTCCTCGGTGCTGGCGGTGACGGATAGCACCTCCGGCATGCTGTCGCGCTCGACATAGAGCGAGTGATAGCGGCCGATCACGATCTCGTTCGGCAGATTGCGCATCAGCCGCCCGCCGCGCACCTGCACCCGCGAGGGCCGGCCGTGGGCGGGATGCGTGAGCTGCCCGAGCTCGCCGCCGAAATACTCGCCGATCGCCTGGACGCCGAGGCAGACGCCGAACACCGGCAGCTTGTTCTCCAGTGCCGCGTCGATGGTCTTCTTGATGCCGAAATCCTCAGGCCTGCCGGGCCCGGGCGACAGCACGAGCAAATCCCACCGCTTCTGCTTGAGCATGTCGAGCGCATGCACATGGCGAACTACGGTGACATCGGCGCCGACCTGGCGAAAATAATCGGCCAGCATATGCACAAAGCTGTCGTCATGGTCGATCAGCAGTACCCGCTTGCCGCTTCCGGTGGCATCGGGCGCGAAGGCCGACAGCGGCTTTGGCGGATCGCCGCGCAGCGCCTGGAACAGGGCCGCGGCCTTGACCTGGCATTCGCGGTCCTCGGCGGCGGGATCGGAGTCGAACAAACAGGTGGCGCCGACGCGCACTTCCGCGAGGCCCTCCTTCATCCGGATGGTGCGGATGGTGAGGCCGGTGTTGATGCTGCCGTCGAAATTCACCGCTCCGATCGCGCCGGCATACCAGCGGCGCGGCGAGCGCTCGTGATCCTCGACGAACTGCATCGCCCAGAGTTTTGGTGCGCCGGTGACGGTGACGGCCCAGGCATGCGTGAGGAACGCATCGAGCGCATCGAAGCCGGGACGCAGCATGCCTTCGACATGGTCGACGGTGTGGAAGAGTTTTGAATAGGTCTCGATCTGCCGGCGCGCCAGCACCTTGATCGTGCCGGGGACGCAGACGCGTGCCTTGTCGTTGCGGTCGACGTCGGTGCACATGTTGAGCTCGAACTCGTCCTTCTCGGAGTTCAGGAGCTGGCGGATCTGCTCGGCATCGCCGATCGCATCGGTACCGCGCGCGATCGTCCCCGAGATCGGGCAGGTCTCGACCCGGCGTCCGTCCGAGCGCACGAACATTTCCGGAGAAGCCGAGACGAGAAATTCGCCCTCGCCGAGATTCATCAGCGCACCGTACGGCGACGGGTTGATGACGCAGAGCCGCTGGAACACTTCGGCAGGCGAGCGGTCGCAGGGCTCGGCGAAGAGCTGCCCCGGCACCGCCTCGAACAGATCACCACGCGCAAAGGCGGCGCGCGCGGTCTCGACTGTGGCCTGATATTCGCCGGGCGCGTGATCGGCAAAACCCTGGCGCGGTGTCTTGAGGTAGGGGCTCTCGGCGGTCTCATGCGGGAGGCCCGCGGTGGACTTGCCTTTCCACGCGAAATCGTAAGTGAGCACGACGCCGCGGCCGGTGGCGCGGTCATAGGCGAGCAGGCGGTCGGGGACGTAGAGCACGATGTCGCGCTGGTCGCTCTCGCGCGCGCGCTTCTGCACGAGATCCTCGATCTGGAACACGAGGTCGTAGGCGAAGGCGCCGAACAGGCCGAGCACCCCGTCGTCATTGGCGGAGAACGCGGCGACGAGATCGCGCACCAGCGACATCACGCTGGCGCGCCGCGTGCGCTGGTCTTCGTCGATCGGGGCTTCGCCGCGAATGATATGACCAGCAAGGCGCGTGGGCGTCGTCTCTGAGATCACGACGCAGGGTTCGCGCAAGACGTCAGCGAAGAAGGCGATCAGCACCTCCCCGCGCGCGTTCAGTGCTTCCAGCTTGAAATTGACGCCGGTGGTCTCGAGCTTGAGCGGCGGGTCGGAGAAGCCGAGGTCAAAACTCTCGTAGCGGCCGGGCACGGTCGTGCCCGACGACAGCACCACGCCGCGGCGGCGGTCGAGCAGGCTGACGAGATCGTCGAGCCGGTTGGCGCCGCCGGAAAACTGTTCCGCCACGCGCGCGATCGCAAGCCCTGCGCGGGTCACGTAGTCGCTTCGAGGCGGAAGGGCAAAGACGGTCCTGTTCATGGGGTCCTCTTACGAAACTTGTCGAGGGAACGCCACACAGGACAAACGATCAGGCCGCCGCACTGCGTGGGCGACCTCAGACGATTTTGGGAGAATAAATCGCACCGGCCACCTCTTAGGAGGTGCGCCACCAAAGACGGGATGGTCGGACGGCGGTGCTCATAGGGCGGATACTCACCATGGCGCGGGGACGGCGTCAAGGGTGGGCCCGGAGCGGTAGCCGTACGTCAATCTCCGCCGTCGTCCCGGTGAAGGCCGGGACCCATAGCCACCGGAAGTAATTTGACGAAGACTCGTGGTTACAAGCTCGCACCATAACCTCTCCCTCAGGTTATGGGTCCCAGCCTTCGCCGGGACGACACTAAAATTGTGGCGCCGCCAGCGCGCCTACCCCAGATGCTTCCTAAAAAACTCCGTCGCCCTGCCCCAGGCGAGCTCGGCGGCTTCGCGGTCGTGGACGGCCTGGCGTTGCTCGTTGACGAAGGCGTGCTCGGCGTCATAGCGGAACAGCTCCAGCGACTTGCCGGCGGCCTTCATAGCGTTTTCGAAGCCGTTGACCAGTTCCGGCGTGCACCAATCGTCCTTGTTGGCGAAATGGGCCTGGAGCGGGATCTTGACGTCGGCGGGCTTGGCGGCCTGCTCCGGCGGAATGCCGTAGAACACGACGCCGGCCGCGAGCTCCGGCACGTGCACCGCGCCGATGATGGTGACGGCACCGCCGAGACAGAAGCCTGTCAGCCCGACCTTGGCGCCGTTGCGCGACAGATATTGCGTGGCGCCGCGCACGGTCTGCGTGGTAGCGTCCATGAAATCGAGCGAGTTCATTTCTTTGCCGGCGGCGTCGGTGTCGTGATACGGCACCACCTTGCCCTTGTAGAGATCGGGCGCCAGCGCATCGAAACCGGCCAGCGCGAAGCGATCGCACAGGCCCTTGATCTGGTCCGACAGCCCCCACCATTCCTGGATGACCACCACGCCCGGCGCGTTGCCGCGCGCGGCATTGGCGAGATAGCCCGATGCGTCCTTGCCGTCCGGGCGCTTGAAGGTGATGGCGGTTCCCATGGTGTCCTCCGACGAGTTTCTGGGGAAGCGATTGCTGGTATTTTGGCGGCTGCGCGGGCGATAGGCAATCGCGCCTGACAACACACTCTCGTGCCCAACAAAAAAGCCCCCTTGCGGGGGCCTCTTCATTCTCGCTTCGGGCCGCTCAGTGCGAGTCGGCCCAGACCTTCTTCTTGGTGAAGTACATCAGGCCGGCGAAGATGATCAGGAAGATGAACACCTGGAAACCGAGGCGCTTGCGCGCTTCCATGTGCGGTTCGGCGGTCCACATCAGGAACGTGGTGACGTCCTTGGAATATTGCGCGATCGTGGTCGGCGAGCCGTCGTCGTAGGTGACCTGGCCATCGCTGAGCGGCTTCGGCATCTTGATGGCGTGGCCCGGGAAATACTTGTTGTAGTAGGACCCCTCCGGGATGGTCACGCCTTCGGGCGCCTTGTCCTCAAAGCCCTGGAGCAGCGCCGAGACGTAGTCCGGGCCCTGCTCCTGATACTGGGTGAAGAAGTCGACGATGAACATCGGGAAGCCGCGGCCGTAGGAGCGCGCCTTTGTGATCAGCGACAGATCCGGCGGCGCCGCGCCGCCGTTCGCCGCACGCGCGGCCTGCTCGTTCGGGAATGGCGAGGGGAAATAATCCGCCGGCCGGCCCGCGCGCTCGAACATGTCACCCGCGTCGTTCGGGCCGTCCTTGACCTTGTAGTCGGAGGCGAAGGCTGCAGCCTGCGCGACCGAATAGCCGGGACCACCGGCTTCCGCGAGGTTGCGGAAGGCGACGTAGGACAGGCCGTGGCAGTTGGCGCAGACTTCCTTGTAGACCTTCAGCCCGCGCTGGAGCGCACCGCGGTCGTACTTGCCGAACGGACCGGCGAACGACCATTTGTTGCCCGGCGGCTTGTCGCTGCCTTCGGAGGCACGCGCGCTGTCGGCTGAGCCCGCAAACAACGCGCCCGCCAGCGCAAGCACGATCGCACTCGACACCATCGGCGTCGACCTGCTCCCGGTTTGAGCCAGGACGGCATCCGAGATCGAGTTCGGCACCGGCCGCGGCTTCTCGATGCGCGAGAGCAGCGGCAGCACGATCAGGAAGTAGGCGAAGTAGCAGAACGTCAGGACCCGGCCGGCGATCACGTAGATACCTTCCGGCGGCTGCGCGCCGAGATAGCCGAGCAGGATGCAGACCGCGACGAAGATCCAGAAGAACTGCTTGGCCAGCGGACGGTACTTCGACGATTTGGTCTTGGCAGCATCAAGCCAGGGCAGGAAGCACAGGATGATGATCGCCGAGAACATCCCGATCACGCCCGCGAGCTTGTTCGGGATCGAACGCAGGATTGCGTAGAACGGCAGGTAATACCATTCCGGCACGATGTGCGGCGGCGTCACGCCCGGATTCGCCGGAATGTAATTGTCGGCGTCACCGAGGTAATTCGGCATGTAGAAGATGAACCAGGCGTAGAGCAGCATGAAGCAGGACACGCCAAACATGTCCTTGATGGTCGCATGCGGCGTGAACGGAACCGTGTCCTTCTCCGTCTTGGGCTCGACGCCATCAGGGTTGTTCTGGCCGGAGACATGCAGCGCCCAGACGTGGAGCACGACGACGCCCGCGATCAGGAACGGCAGCAGGTAGTGCAGCGAGAAGAAGCGGTTCAGCGTCGGGTTGCCGACCGAATAGCCGCCCCACAAGAGCGTCACGATGCTCTCGCCGACATAGGGAATGGCGGAGAACAGATTGGTGATGACGGTGGCGCCCCAGAAGCTCATCTGGCCCCAGGGGAGCACGTAGCCCATGAAGCCCGTCGCCATCATCAGCAGGTAGATGATGACGCCGAGGATCCATAGCACCTCGCGCGGCTCCTTGTAGGAGCCGTAATAGAGGCCGCGCAGCATGTGGACATAGACGGCGACGAAGAACATCGAGGCGCCGACGGCATGCATGTTGCGCAGCAGCCAGCCGTAATTGACGTCACGGACCAGCAGCTCGACCGATTTGAAGGCGAGGTCGGCATGCGGCGTGTAGTGCATCGCCAGGATCACGCCGGTCAGGATCTGGATCCCCAGCATGAACGAGAGGATGGCGCCGAAGGTCCACCAATAGTTCAGGTTGCGCGGGGTGGGATAGACCACGAAGGAGGAGTGCATGAGGCCGAGGATCGGCAGACGTCGCTCGATCCATTGCAGGGCCGGATTGCTCGGCTGGTAGTCGGATGGTCCGCTCATGATGCGATCCTGAGGAAATAGTACGACGAGACGGCGCGAAGCTTCGGACGAGGGCCCGAGGCTCAGCCGATCTGGATTTTGGTGTCGGAAACGAACTGGTACGGCGGCACCGGCAGGTTCGCGGGCGCGGGCCCCTGGCGGATGCGGCCGGACGAATCGTACTGCGAACCATGGCAGGGGCAGAAGAACCCGTCGTAATTGCCTTCATGGGCGATCGGGATGCAGCCGAGATGGGTGCAGATGCCGATCACAACCAGCCACTGCTCGTGGCCGGACTTGACCCGGGCCTCGTCGGACTGCGGATCGGGCAGGCTCGCGACGTTGACGGCGCGCGCTTCGTCGATCTGCTTCTTGGTGCGGTGGCTGATATAGATCGGCTTGCCGCGCCAGAACACCTTGATGTCCTGCCCCTCGGCGACCGGGCTGAGATCGACCTCGATCGGCGCACCGGCGGCGATGGTCGACGCATCAGGATTCATTTGGGAAATGAAGGGCCAGAGCGCGGCTGCGCCCCCTACTGCTGCAGCTGCCCCCGTTGCAACGAATAAGAAATCACGGCGTGTCGGATGGTCCGCCGAAGACGCTGTCGTCACGATTCCAACCCTTTCTTCTTATGCAGCCGGCGGAACCGCTCCAAGGGCCCCCAAGGTCCCCAGAACAGCCTGCCGGCGCCCGCGGCCCCCCGCGGCGGCAGAACTTCACGTGCCCCCACCAAAACAAGGCGAAAACAGCAGTCCAGAATCGTTCTATTGGCACCCTTGCCGGGCGAGCGCAAGCCCGCTATCGGCGCGGGAGCGTGCAATGCACGAATTCCGCGGCCAGCGATGTTTTATTGAGACATTTCCGGCCCGCACCGAACCCGGCACAGCCCATGCAGATAGCGCTTTTCCAACCCGACATCCCCCAGAACACCGGCACGATTCTCAGGCTCTGCGCCTGTCTGGGCGTGGCCGCCCATATCATTGAACCGGCGGGCTTCCCGGTCTCCGACCGGCATTTCCGCCGGGCGGGAATGGACTACCTCGATCAGGTCAGCATCGTCAGGCACGACTCCTGGTCGAAATTCGAGCAATGGCGCGCGGCGCAGGGCGCCCGCCTGCTGCTGTTCACCACCAAGGGGGCGACCGACTACCGCGATTTCCGTTACCAGACGGCGGACATCCTGCTATTCGGGCGCGAGAGCGCCGGCGTCACCGAGGCGGTGGTCGAGGCGGCGGACGCCCGGCTGGTGATCCCGATCGCTCCGGGGCTGCGGTCGCTCAATGTCGCCATGACCGCGGCGATGGCCGCAGGCGAAGCGCTGCGGCAGCTCCGGAACCCGCAAGTTTGATATGTTGAGGAGAGACGGTTGAGTTACGCGGTCAAGGAAATCTTCCTGACACTGCAAGGCGAAGGCGCCCACGCCGGGCGCGCGTCCGTGTTTTGCCGTTTTGCCGGCTGCAATCTCTGGAGCGGGCGCGAGGCGGACCGCAGCGAGGCCACCTGCAAATTCTGCGACACCGATTTCGTCGGCACCGACGGCACGCTCGGCGGGCGCTATGCTTCGGCTGCGGAACTCGCCGGCACCATCGCGGCGCAATGGACGGCCTCCACCGACAACCGTTACGTGGTGCTCACCGGCGGCGAGCCGCTGCTTCAGGTCGATGCCGCGCTGGTCGACGCGCTCCATGCCCGCGGCTTCGAGATCGGGGTCGAGACCAACGGCACGATCGCCCCGCCCGAGGGTCTCGACTGGATCTGCGTCAGCCCGAAGGGCGGCAGCGATCTTGTGATCCGGCGCGGCCACGAGCTGAAGCTGGTCTATCCGCAGCCGCTCGCCATGCCGGAGACCTTCGCGGATCTCGCCTTCGAGCGCTTCTCGCTGCAGCCGATGGACGGGCCCGAGGTCGCCCAAAACACCGCGGGCGCCATCGACTATTGCCTCAATCATCCGCAATGGCGGCTCAGCGTGCAGACGCATAAGTCGCTCGGTATCAGATAGGATTGGTTTTCCAACAGATGTGGGAATTGACGAAATCGTTTCGCTTCGAGGCGGCGCACTCATTGTCGGGAACGACGTTCGGCGCGGATAGCGAAGAGATCCACGGCCACTCCTTTCGCGCCGAGGTGACGCTGCGCGGCACGCCCGATCCCAAAACCGGCATGGTGGTCGATCTCGGCCTGGTCCAGCGCGCCATCGAGGACGTGCGCATGACGCTGGACCACAAGTACCTCAACAAGATCGAAGCGCTGGGCACGCCGACGCTGGAAAACCTCTCGCGCTTCGTCTGGGAGCGGCTAGCCCCTATCGGCAAGCTCACCCGCGTCAGCATCCACCGCGACAGTTGCAACGAGAGCTGCACCTATTACGGTCCGCAAGGGTTGAGAGAATGACATCCACATTGGACCCGAGTTTGATCGAAGACCGCAAGACGCGCGCACGCGCCTGGTTCGAAGCCCTGCGCGATGACATCTGCGCGAGCTTCGAGCGGCTGGAGGACGATGCCCCGCAAAGCCTTTATTCGGGCGAGCCGGGCCGCTTCAAACGCACGCCGTGGCAGCGCACCGATCATACCGGCGCGGCCGGCGGCGGCGGCGTGATGTCGATGATGTCCGGCCGCCTGTTCGAGAAGGTCGGCGTGCACTGCTCCACCGTGCACGGCGAATTCGCGCCCGAGTTTCGCGCGCAGATTCCCGGTGCGGCGGACGACCCGAAATTCTGGGCCTCCGGCATCTCGCTGATCGCGCATCTGCGCAACCCGCACGTGCCGGCGGTGCACATGAACACGCGCTTCGTCGTCACCACGAAAGCCTGGTTCGGCGGCGGCGCCGATCTCACGCCGGTGCTCGACCGCCGGCGCATGCAGGACGATGCCGACAGCATCGCCTTCCACGCCGCAATGAAACAGGCCTGCACGCAGCCGAACGGCATCGCCGATTACGACAAGTACAGGAAGTGGTGCGACGAGTATTTCCACCTGCCGCATCGCAAAGAGGCGCGCGGCATCGGCGGCATCTTCTACGACTGGCATGACAGCGGCGACTGGGACGCCGACCTCGCCTTCACGCAAGATGTCGGCCGCGCCTTCCTGAAGATCTATCCCGACATCGTGCAGCGCAATTTCGCGACGAGCTGGACCGCGGAGGATCGCGAGGAGCAATTGATCCGGCGCGGCCGCTATGTCGAGTTCAACCTGCTCTACGACCGCGGCACCATCTTCGGTCTCAAGACCGGCGGCAATGTGGATTCGATCCTGTCGTCGCTGCCGCCGGAGGTGAAGTGGCCATGACGACGATGAAGCCCGCAATGAGGCCGCTGCCGCGCGCCATGCTGATCGACATGGACGACACCATCCTGTCGGCCTATGCGCGGCCCGAGATCGCCTGGAACGCGATCACAGCGGAGTTCGCGGAGGAGCTCGCGCCGCTGCCGCCGCAACTGGTCGCAAGCACCGTCCTGGCGTTCGCGAAAAACTTCTGGGCCAATGCGGACGCCTCCTGGCGGATGAAGCTCGCCGAGGCCCGGCATCTCACCGTCAAGGGCGGCTTCGCCGCGCTCGCGGCCGCCGGTCATCGCGCCCTGCCCGACGACCTCGCCATTCGTCTCGCCGACCGTTTCACCGCCTATCGCGAGGAGGAGATGTTCGTCTTCCCCGGCGCGCATGACGCCATCGACAGGCTCAAGGCGCTCGGCATCAAGCTCGCGCTGGTGACCAACGGCGCCGCCGACACCCAGCGCGCCAAGGTCGAGCGCTTCGAGCTGGCGCATCGCTTTCACCACATCCAGATCGAGGGCGAGCACGGCTTCGGCAAGCCCGAGGAGCGCGCCTATCTGCACGCGATGGACGCGCTCGGCGTCACCGCAAGAGACACATGGATGATCGGCGACAATCTGGAATGGGAAGTCGTGACGCCGCAGCGTCTCGGCATCTACGCGATCTGGATCGACGTACATGGCGACGGCCTGCCCGAAGGCTCGGCGGTGAAGCCCGACCGCATCATCCGCTCGCTGACAGAACTGCTGCCGGGCTGACTGCAATCAGGGTGCGCAAACAAAAACATTGAAAACAACCCCATGCACAGTAGACGGCCGCAGCAGAATCAAGGACTTGCGGTAAACGCAAACTGCGGATCTGACGAAATCATTTGCTCCGTCGGGCAAAACAGGCGCATGGTGTCATGGTCGCGACGCACGGGACGGAAGAGCCCTTGCGCCACCCATCGAACAGGCGCCGTTGCCTCTCGTGATGGGATCGCTCCGGCCTAAAGCTCTCTGATCGATTTCAGCAGCCCGGCCGGCGCATGCGCCCTACCGCAACACATCCACTGACCAAGTAGCCCGTGATCGGCATGTCATGCCGGTTTGCTAGCTTCTCCGTCAATCAACCGAAAGGACCATCCATGGAACTAAAAGCCGGCGATATCGTCATGCTGAAATCAGGCGGGCAGCCGCTCACCGTCGCTGACGTGAAGGGCGACGACGTAATCTGTCTCTGGATGGGCGCAGAAGGCGATCTGTTTCGCGAGACGCTGCCGCTCGCGGTGCTCGATCGACTGGAAGAGCTCGACGACGAAGACGAGGATGATGACGAAGACGAGGAGTAAGCGCGGCTGAGGCCACGTCCTAGTTTGATCGGAGCGCACAGCTCCGGCGCGCGTGATGTCCGCTTCTCCGCCAAAAAGGCGCGATAGCGGACATCGCTGCATGGCGCAGAACGGCCGACGAGGCGCTGTCCGGATTCATCTTCTTGTCAGAACCGAAAAGGCGGAGGCGACAATGGAGCAGGACATTCCGAAAGACGCAGCGCGCTCGCAACCGACGGCTCGCAGGCGTCTGGCAGGGAATTCAATCATGGGACAGCCGCCTGTCGGTCACCAAGGGACTGACGGCCGTTACACTTTGCTGGCCGAGTCCCTCGGCGGATACTTTCAGCATCTGAATTCCTGGAAGCAGAAGGCCATCCTCGGAACGCCCTGCCTGTAATTATCGTATCTCGCTTAAGTGGTGCAGCCAGCACTGTCACGGCAACTCCCATTTGTCCCGTCGGCCGTAGGCCGAGATCAGCTTGTGTAAGCCTGAAGGCCCGCGCCGATATTTAGCGATCGGCTACACGGTTCGATGGCTTCTTCGTATTGGCGGAGCTGCAGGTGCGCAACACAGAGGAGCCGCACCGTGATATTCTTCTGCAAGATGGCTAGATCTGTCCGATCGCCGTCGAACCGGTCGGACCATACGTCGTGCGCAGTCTGAAGATCAGTCAGCGATACGCTGATCCGCACCTGATCTCCGCTGCGCTTCACCGCGCCGCGCACCGCCCAGCGGGTGCCGATATCCGTTCCAAGCTGCTTCAGATCGATCGACTTATTCTTGTAGGTGCGGGCGGCCTCGCGTCCGATGACGAAAGTGGCGGGCGCTCGCGCAAGATCGGTCGTCAAATCTGTCGTGATGGCATCGGCAAGTTGATCCTGCTCTGGATCGTTGTTGAGGTTGGCGAAGGGCAACACGATGAGAGAGAGACGATGCGCGATCTCGGGCCTGACTATCGGCTGTCCGTGAAGCTCTCGAGCTTCCTGAACCGCGTCGGTACGGAGCGTCTTCCAAACATTCCAATAACCGACAAGGCCGCCGGCAATTGCACCGATGGCAGCAACCGACGCCAGCGTCCCGCCGACGAACTTCAGAGGGCCTCTGATGTGACGCACCCAGTTCTTGGACCGCCATTTGAAAGCTACTTTTTCGGAGAACTCCGGGACCAAAACCGCTGCCTCCGCGGCTGCGCGCGCAAGATTCGCCGGTTCTGCGAGGGCGCCTGATGTCACCGCAGTTTCGGGACATCGCTCGTCATCGTGGACAGCGCCCACGAAACGAAAGCCCTTTCGTGGAAATGTCTTGATAAGACGTTGTTGCACGCCTGAGTCGCCGATCGCGCGTCGGACCGCGTTCAATCGGGTCGTCAGCGCCGCGTCGGACACGATCCGACCATTCCAAATCGCGTTTATGAGATCATCCTTGCTGACGACGCGATCCCTGCTGCGGATCAAATAGCCGAGCAGATCAAGTACCTGTGGCGTCGTAGGCACGGCATCGGCCCCGCGCCGCAACTCGCGCCGGTCGGTATCCAGCACACAGTCCTCGAAGAAATAGCGCATGGCACCATTCCCCAGGCTTGCCCTCTACTTCCGAGAGCGCCGCAGCGATTGTCCGGCGAGGATAGGCCTTCGAACGGAAAAATGTAAGCCGAATATCAAGTGTGCCTTGCCCAGCGTCGCGGGATCGGCCGACGTCAGCCGCACGGAAACGCCCCCGCACCGCCTTGGACGCAAAGAATAAGCCGCCGGTGAGAAAAATGTAAGCCCCTCGTCAAGCGTGCCGGACCGAGCATTGGCACCTTAGCCCTCGGTGAAAAGCAAGCCAAAGGAGATTGCGATGAGCGTGATCTATGGCGCCGCATGGATGCGACGGCCCTTCGGATCAACGCAGCGCGTTGTCAGCCTCGTCCAGCAATTCTTGAGCACATGGCGGGAGCGCCGTAGACGCCGGCGTGCACAAGCGACCCTGCGCGGCCTCAGCGACAGGGAGCTCATGGACATCGGCACGACGCGCGGCGAGATCGATTACATCGCCTCGCACCGAGACATCGCGAGGCAGAATCGTTCGACAGAACGCGACGTCGGCGTTATTGCCCTGCTGCTCTGTGGCGCGCTTATCCTCGCTTTCGCTAGCGAGGCCAAAGCTCAATGCACCGCGCAGGACGTTCTGCGCAATCACCTGGACCTCAAGACTGCTCCTCCGGTGCAGCGATCGCAGACTCCCGTCAGTTCGGCCGCCGATGTTCGGCTGTGGAAGACGATTGCGATAGGGACGTTCAGGGACATGCGCGCCCTTCGCAAGGCGATGAGTGCAATGGGCTGCGACGTCGGAAGCGCCGCTGCTGAAGTCCTTGCGCGGCCGGCTTTTACTCTGAGTGGCAAGAAAACGGACGTACAGCTCGTCCCTGTCTCGGCCGCGGAGCTCGGCTTCAAGGGCGAGACAGCGTCGTTGACCGAAATCTATGCGCGCGCGCAACGGCTGGGTTTCGGACTTGCGCCCGCAGAAATCGCTCCGCAGCTGAGACTTCAGTACTTGGACCAGCCAATCGGTGAGTTTCTCATCATCGGGATGGAGCCGATCAGGACATGGGCGGGTGAACCGGTCATCCTAACGGTGGCCAATGGTGGAGCAGGCCTCATTCTCATCGGCCAGGGCACCCGCGAGAACGCGGAAATTCCAGTGAACTCCACCATTGTATTCGTGCGGCCAAGTACACCCGCCCCGGCGGAGACCGCGGCATTCAAGTAGCTCGGGTGATGCGTAAGTCCGCTTTACGCCGAGAAGCGGCATTTATGGATACTCGCCCTGGTCGCGTCGAGCCACGTTGAGAGTTTCAGCTTGGCGCTGTCGAAGGGATTGTCCGGCCTGCTCATGCGGCTAGAGCTTGCGAGGCCAAGTTGGGTCTGGGCTTCCGGTTCAAACCATCCGGAACGTCAATCCAACGGGACGTTCAAACTGGTACCTTTGGTAATAATGCCGCCCCGATTGCCAATCTCAATCGAGCCATAGCGCTGTTTGAAACAATCGGGCAGCGGCCGGTCGCCTTCCATGCTGAGCCAGAGCCGCAATAGATGACGCTTCTGGCCTGCATCGGGCCAATCACGGAATCCGGTCCGGTCATGCAGCAAGGCATGATTGTAAACGAACTGCATGTCGCCCGGCTGAAGCCGCATGCCGAAATGCAGCCCGGGATCATTTGCGAGCGTGTCGAAGAGATCGAGCGCCTCGACGTGAGCCGGAGTCAGTCTCGGCGCATCGGGGAAGCGCTGCGCACTATCGATATACTGGCGCTGATAGAACCCGGTCAGGAACCCCGCATGCCAATTCAGCACCGGGATTTCAAGATATGGCTTTTCGTTCTCCGGCACCTCGCCTCGCCGGTCTGTCGCGATCGGATCAAACAAGAGGGTGGCAAGGTCGGGACGCCTGTCAAACATCTCGTTGTAGATTGTCGTCGTACTGACAAGGAGAGAATCCCCTCCCTCCATCGCCTCGCGAATGCATAACAATCCAACCACGTCGGACGAATCCGTGTGGAATGTCTGCCGTTCCGAGGTTTGATAAATGCGGGTGTTCGGATCCTTCGCATCGGCGCCGGTGTCACGGACGTGACCGAGAATGTGACCCGCTGCATTCTGAGACCGCGCCGATCCAAGATGCGCGCCCACCCCACAAAATATCGTCGCGGCGAGCTCCTGGTTATATTTTGCCACCGGCAGGCCGCGGATCACTTCGAAGCCAAGGCCAGCCAGGAGCGTTGTCTTAAGCTCTTCCAGATGCGCGCCAAAGCGGGGAAGCGGAAAGCTTTCCTTCGTGATCTCGGCAATTCTTTTGTTTTTGCCCAGATACGTTTCAGCCGCGCCCTCAAGTTCCGCGATCTCGCCGGCCCCAAGCGATATCAACCATCGATCGGGATTGGCTTTCATCTCAGCGCCCCGCCAGGCAGACGGGATATCGACCTTCCCTGGAGGGCGATGGATCCCGCCGGGCACTGAGACCACATTCATAGTGTTGGCTCCTGAAAGATCGGACGTCAGACATGCGGGCGGACGATCGACGATATTGTGCCGACCGCTTGTTTGCAACTTGACTGAGGCGCAGCCCTGAGCCGAGTGCATTGTCGCCGCGAGGAGGTCCGTTCCAGGCAGTCGCGTGTTAGGTGAGCCGCTTCCGCCAAAATGATTACAACACGGCCGCTCGATCGACCGATCCAAGCTCGGGAAAAAATGGAAACAGCCGGAACGTTCGAGAAGCTGATTGAGTTGAAAGTCATGCGCCTTGCGCTTCGGTCAAGGCCGCACCAAGCGGCCCGATCAAGCTCCTGGAAGAGGCGAAAACTGCTCTCCGGCGTGCCTTCTGCAGCACGGCCGCGCGAGGATCGCGATGTACACGACGGCGATATACGATGAGCTGAGCCAGATCGAACGCGAGGTCGTCGAAGGAGAACGGCGGCTCGCCGAGCAAGAGGCGCTGATCATTGAAATGAAGCGCCAGAACGAGGACACAGCCAAAGCCGAAGGCGAACTCGAACGGATGCGCATGGAGCAGCGACGTCGCGATCAGGATCGGCAACGTCTGCTCTCACGGCTGCAACCCTGAACAATTCAGCAAAGAGGCTGATCCGCCGAAGCGTTACGTTTCTGAGACGCGAGACCAGGCAGATGCGCTCGCCGATACGTTCGGTCGCGGGAAGTCTCTCACCAAAGTCGGAGCCCGCCAGTCATTGCCCCGTCGCGATCACAGTTCAAATCAGCAAATCATGATGCACAGGCACAATGGCTTGATGCGCACCGCTATTGCCGTGATCGTCCGCGTGTCCGTTCAGTGCATGAGGGACGATGTTGACGTTAAACCCGAGGCCTTCTTCCTGACTGGACGGAACGTGCGAACCCAGCGGATCATCGAGTTTTTTAAGCTCACCCACCGCGACAGGAGTAGCAGGGGTTGCGCCTTTATCGAAGCGGAACACCGGTCCTTGGTCCAGGCCGCCGGTTTCGAACGCAGCTTTGGTCGGGTGTGCCTCTTCTGATGCGATTGCAGCAGATTGCAGAGCGTGCTGCGAGTTACCGCGTCCGGCGTTACCGCCTGCTGCGACGCTCGGCTCTGTGATGTCGGCTGCTTGCGACGCGTTCGCAGAGGCCGAGTGTAACTCGTTGTCCGGGTTGCCGTGGTCCACGGTGGCTGGTTCTGCCGTCTTCGCTGGTCCCTGCCCCGCATCAAAAGCCGAAGCCTGATGCTCGGCGCCATGGCCGACGCTGTTGCCCGGCTTGGAGCCAGCTTCAGTCGATTCCGCGGCTGCTCCCTTTGCAGATCCCGGCTCCGAAACGTGCTGCGAGTTGCCGTGGCCTGCGCTGGCGGCCGTTGCGACGCCCGGATCGGTCTCAGCTGCGTCCGATGCGTTTGCAGCGGATGAGTGCCCGGATTTGCCGTGTTCCGCGCCGCCTGTTTCTGCCGTCGTTGCTGATGCTTGCGCGGCTTCAGAAGCCGAAGCGTGATGATCATCGGCGCCATGGCCGCCATCATTGCCCGGTTTGGAGCCAGCTTCACTTGCTTCGCTGGCTGCCGCCTTCGTAGAGTCTGGCTTCGAAGCGTGTTGCGAGTTGCCGTGGCCAGCGTTGGCGACCGCTGCGGCGCCCGGATCGATATCGGCCGCGTCCGATGCGTTTGCAGCGGATGAGTGCCCGGATTTGCCGTGTTCCGCAGCCCCTGGTTCTGCCGTCTTCGCTGGTCCGTGCGCCGCATCAGAAGCCGAAGCGTGGTGCTCGCCGCCGTTGCCCGGTTTGGAGCCGGCTTCAGTCGGTTCGCCGGCTGCCGCCTTTGCAGACTCTGGTTTCGAAGCGTGCTGCGAGTTGCCGTGGACTGCGCCGGCAGCCGTTGCGGCGCCTGGATCGATCTCGGCTGCGTCCGGTGCGGTTGAGTGCCCGGATTTGCCATGATCCTCGCCCGCTGGTTCTGCCTTCTTCGTTAACCCTCCCGGAGCCTCAGAGGCCTTATCGTGATGCTCGGCGCCATTGCCGACGCCAGGGCCCGGTTTGGAGCCAGCTTCAGTCGATTCGTCGGCTGCCGCTTTTGCAGACCCCGGCTCCGAAGCGTGCTTTGAGTTGCCGTGACCCGCGTTGGCGTCCGTTGCGACGTCCGGATCGGTCTTAGCTGCGTCCGGTGCTTTTGCAGCGTTTGAGTGCCCGGCTTTGCCGTGTTCCGCGCCGTCTGGTTCTGCCTTCTTCGCTGACCCTCCCGGAGCCTCGGGGCCCTTATCGTGATGCTCGGCGCCATTGCCGACGCCGTTGCCCGGTTTGGAGCCAGCTTCAGTCGATGGGTCTGAAGCGTGCTGCGAGTTGCCGTGCCCCGCGTTGTCGACGGTTACGATATTGGGTTGGCCGATCTCGTTCGGTGCAGTCGACGAAACGCCGTTGCCCGTATTGGCCGGACCACTGTTCGATGCGACATTTGCGGCTACCGGGGCCGTCGCGCTATGCGCAAGCTCGATGGATGATCCGTGAGCCGACGCGGCAGACGCACCATCGCTCTCTTCCGTTGCATCCGCCGATGCGCCGGTGGAGCTTCCGAGCCTCGTCGACGTTCCCAAGCGAGCCTGCCCGAACTGGAAGTCCGAGCCGCCGTTGGCCAGAATCGCCCAGGCTCCAGACGTCCCGAGCGAGCTCTCGCTCCCCTCGATAGTGGTTTGGACATGATCCTTCGAAACAGTCGCATCGGTTTCGGTCGCCGATATCAGCACTGCTTCGAGCTGCTCCAAGGTGGTCGCAACAGCCGCACCATCTGGCTCGGAGCCGACATCCGCCTCCGCAACGGCCACAATCCCCTCGAGATGGATTTCCAGCAGGCCGCGATCGCCGACATCAAGGACACGATCGGTCGCATTCACATAGACGATCGTTTCATTGCTTGCGGAGTCGTAGACCCAGGCGAGTGTATGTGGCGGTATAGACTTGGTTGCCGCCGTCATATGCAGCCAGGCAAGCGCTCCGAAAGCCGCAAGATTGATCCTGCCCGGCCCCGACGCGAAATCGAACACAGTGTCGGGTGAGGTCGAGTTGAAATGGTCAGACTCGGAGTCGATCGGGGAGCGATAAACAACTTTTTCAACGTTGCCGCCTACGCCGCTACCGGCACCGTGACCAGGGTCCGCGCCAACAGGTGTATGGATATTGTTACCCGCATCGCCTGCGCCTTTTTGAACCAGAGCGCCTTCTTGAGCGGCATTGTCGTGTCCAGCGGTCACAACGGCGGAAGACAGGCGGACATCCTGCGAAAGAAAACTTGGGGCTGAATGGTCGTCAGGATTGGCGGCAGCATGGGTGATCGCGGCCAGCTTTGTGGTCGCACTCTCTTCGGTGGCGGCCAGGATGCTGTCGATCGAGGCGTCCCGGAGGTCATGCGCGTGCGCGGCGAGATGAGGGTCCTGCAGTGCGTAGATCAACGCACCGGTGAGAATAGCAAAGTTGCCATACCCTCCGTGCATCGAGGTCGCATTGGAAAGAAGCCGCGGGAATTGATGTTCCGGGGCCGGGTCGTCACCGGTCTGTATGTCGATCGCTTCTCGCAATAAGCGCGGAAGATCGGGCGCGCCCGATCCTGCTGGACCGTGGTGTGTCCACGCTTTCGAGCCTCCAGATTGCTCGGCCGTGCGCAGCGCTTCCATTGCGGCCGCCGGGTTCGTGATTTGGACGGCCTTGGCGAACAGATCTCTCTGGGCTTGCGTGGGCGTCTCGCCGGATTCCCAAACGACGAGGTGCCGGAGAATCCCTTTTTTCCATGGCTCGTAGGCCGCGTGCTCGTACCCCGCGTGCTCGTCCGCGTGGCCGACGCCGTTCTCATCCGGCAAGATATCGTTCGCTTCCGACGCCTTGAGTTCGTCCGCAATTGCGAACGCCAGAAATGCCAGCGAGAGCGCGGCCAGGCCTGAGGGGCGTTGCAGCAATGCGATGGTCGCGAGCACAGTTCTGTTGGTGATCTCAAGCTTCTGGAAAATATTGTACAGGTGGACTTTGACCGTCCCGTCGGAAACGTTGAGCTGGCGCGCGATCTCCTTGTTCGATAGTCCTTCCGCCACGAGTCGTGCAATTTGACGTTCCCGTTGCGTCAACAGTTCCAGCATCTTTTCGACTTTGCCGTCGCCGTCCGCTTCCTTGCCGGCTGCCGAGAGATCGGACTTCTCCAGTGCCACACCGCTTTTCGTCATCAGCCGCAGTGATCGCAGCATCGTGGCGGGAGAGGCATATTTCGAAATTGAGCTGCAGACGCCGGCTGCGATGGCTGAGGTCAGATCGTGGTCGGTGTCGGACTCGGCAAAGAACACCAGGCGCGTCGAGAGCTTCTCAGCCTTCACGATCGCGAGGATCTCGGAGACCGTGAGATCCGGCACCTTGTCGGCAAGAAGCGCGACGTCAGGCGTCAGCTTCCGAATTGCTTGGAGGCAGCTTGTCCGATCGCTGGACGCTGCGACAACGTCGAAATCCGGCTGCGTCCCGAGGACCGACCTCAGTCCCTGCAAAACGATCGGCTGTGGATCAACGAGCAAAAGCCGGATGGGCTTGAGTATCCCCTGCCTGGCGGACGCGTCCAACATCGATCTTGCCCTCGGCCCGGTCCTCTATGTCCTTCGGCATATGGCCGTGGCCGGGTGGGATATTAAAATCATAGGAGGCTCGGTGGTTCCCCGGCCTGAACCAGATTTGGACGCATGTGAGTGAAAAATATGTCCTTTGATCCCATGGCCGTTGCAGTCGACTGGCTTGATGCGTATCGCGCGGGCGACATCGACGCGATTTTGGAACTCTATGCCGAGGACGCCGTGGTCCATTGCGGTTGCGCTGGCGGCCAAACCATCACCGGCCGCGAGGCACTTCGTGCCTATTGGGTCGATCGCCTCCGAAAATATCCGGCGGGCACGTTGGACGACCTCAATCCCTGGCGCAACGACGGCACCATCATCTCGTACATCACCAGTGCCGGCGTGATGAGTGCACTCTTGGCGTTTGACGCCGCCGGCAGGATCAAGGAACTGGATTGTAGTCCCTCACACTAGACCTGCGGCCTGATCCAACCCCCGCAGCGGGACACCTGTCGGCGTTAGATCAGCTGCCTCGCCGCAGCAGAGATCATCACCAACCCGCCCGTGATCACCGCGACGTCGAGGATCGCGGTGTGGATGTGTACCGGCATCCGCTCGACGAAGGCTTTGGCCAGGAACGCGCCGGGAATCGCGATGGCACCGATCAGAAGTGCAAAGGCGAGCACCTGCGCAGTGACAGCGCCGGCGAGGCCGAACACCGAGATCTTGATGAGGCCGGTGCCGAGCGAGATCATTGCATCGGTCGCGATGACGGCGGCGCCCTCAAGGCCCGCGGCCATCAGCAGCGATAGCAGGATCACGCCGGAGCCAGAGGTGCCGCCGACCAGCACGCCATAGCCGACCGAGCCTGCCGCGAGACCGGTGTCGCCGATCTTGACCTGGCGGCGGCGGAGCACACGGCGCAGCGGCACGCTCAGGATCAGCATGGAGCCGATCACGAGCGCCGCCCCCGCATTGGTGAGGCGCGTATAGCCGTAGGCGCCGAGCGCGGTCGTCAGTGCCGCACAGGCCAGCACGATCAGCGCGCGGCGGCGATCGGCATAGCGGAGATAGGCGACCGCGCGGCTGGAATTGGTGAAGATCGCGGAGATCGCGATGATCGGCACCACGGGCTCGGCGCCAACGAGAGGCACCAGCACCAGCGGCATCAGGGCGCCGGTGCCGTAGCCGGCGAGACCACCGATGATCGAAGCAAACAACGCCATCAACGCGACCAGCAGCAGCTGAAAGATCGAGATGTCGGCGAAGCCTGAGACGATGGTCACGTTCTCTCGTCGCGGCTGATTCGTGCCGCAGCTTGATCGGCGATGGAAACGAGTGCGGCTTCCTCTAGGGGAAAATCCGCAGCAAGCCAAGCGTCCTCGGCGAGCGTCAAGACATGTCCGAGCGCGGGTCCTTCCGCCATGCCGCGCGCGATGAAGTCGGCAGCGCGGAGCGGAAATTTCGGCGCAATCCAGCGCTGCGGCAGCTCGGCGAGCGCACGCCATCGCGATGAGCCGACGTCACCGCCGGCTCGCGCCCAGCCCAGCAACACGCGATCGTGATAGCGCTCCGCGCCGAGCCGGTAGAGCAATCGCTGCGCATCGGCTTCGCCCTTGGTGGCCAAGCGCCACCCGCGGTGCCCCATCGAATCCAGCGCCTTGGTTTCCGCATTGGAGAGCCTCAACCGCGTGGCGACGCGCTTGGCGTCTTCGGTCACAGCGACCGTCAGCGCGGCGAGCCGCCGCGTGCTGCTCGCGGCGAGGCCAAGCTCGCGCTCGATCGCGATCATCGCCGAGAGCGGCCCGGTATAAACGACGCCGCCGGTCAGCGCCTGCAGCAATCCGCCATCGGCCATGGCGAGCGCGGCGGCGGACGCGCCGGGAGCGACCAGCAGCTTCAGCATCTCCATGCGCAGCCGCTCGGCCGACAGGCTCGCAAGGCCGGCGCGTCCCCGGATGCAGGCGAGATAGCCGTCGCGATCGGGATCGCCGGCACCAAAGGCGGCGTGGATGCGGAAGAAGCGCAGGATGCGCAGGAAATCCTCGGCGATGCGCTGGTCGGGATCACCGATGAAGCGCACGCGCCGCGCCGCCGCATCTGCGATGCCTCCGACGTAATCGTGGACGACACCGTCGGCATCGACCGAGAGCCCGTTCATCGTGAAGTCGCGGCGCTCGGCGTCCTTCACCCAGTCGCGGCCGAACGCGACCTTGGCCTTGCGGCCGAAGGTCTCGGTGTCCTCGCGCAGCGTCGTGACTTCGTAAGGCTGGCTGTCGATGACGAGGGTGACGGTGCCGTGGTCGATGCCGGTCGGCACGGCCTTGATGCCGGCGCTCTTGGCGCGCCGCATCACCTCGTGCGGGAGCGCCGTGGTCGCGATGTCGATGTCACCGGGCAGGAGGCCGAGCAGCGCGTTGCGCACGGCGCCGCCGACGACCCGCGCCTCCTCGCCATCCGCGTTGAGCAATTGCAGGACGCGCGCGGTCCCGCCCGACATCAGCCAGGGCGCATCGGCGAGCATGGGCACCGCGCTCATCGGCCGGCCCTATCTTTCCACGCCCGGCACGAGCTTGCCGTTCTCGACATGGGCGGGGACATAGGTCGAATCCGGCGCGGCGCCGGAGAAATGCGCAAAGCCGATCAGCCCCGCGATCACCAGCACGAGCGCCGCCAGCATGAGGCGCGCGACGATGGTGATCGGCCAGGACGATTGCACGAACAGGCCGGAACGCGTGGCGGCCAGGAACAGCGCATAGACGGCAAAGGGAACGAGGAAGATTCCGATCTCGGTCAGGATCGGGCGGATCATGAGGAATAGATCCGCTCGTAGAGTACGCGCAGCATGCCGGCCGTCGCGCCCCAGATGTAGCGTTCGGCAAACGGCATCGCGTAGTAGGACCGCTCCATGCCGCGGAATTCCTTGATGTGCACCTGGTGGTTGGCCGGGTTCATCAGGAAGGATAGCGGCACTTCGAATGCGTCATCAACCTCGGAATGGTTGATCGTCAGCTCAAAACCCGGGCGCACCCTGGCAACCGTGGGCAGGATGCGGAAGCCGAAGCCGGTGCCGTAGAGATCGAGATAGCCGATCGGCTCGACGAAGTCTCTGGACAGCCCGACCTCCTCCTCGGCCTCGCGCAGCGCCGCATCGAGCGGCGAGCGGTCGGTCGCGTCGATCTTGCCGCCGGGAAAGGCGATCTGGCCGGCATGGTCGTTCAGATGCGCCGAGCGCTGCGTCAGGAGGATGGTCGGCTCGGGATGATCGACCACCGCGATCAAGACCGCCGCCGGCCGCACCGGCTGCTCGCGCGCGATGATCTCGAGCATCTTGTCGGTACCGGGATCGCCCGAGGCCAGAATGATGTTGGGATCGTAGAGGCCGGGCGGAACGTCGAAGCCGAGCCGCGCGGCAGAGCGGGCGAAGAAATCGGCCGCACCGATCACGGCGGGATCGTTCCTGGAGATAGGCTTGTTCAAAGCGCGGCCCTCACCTGCTCCGCATCGGCCATGGCGAAGAATTCTCCGGCCGATTCGACACCGAACATCGGCTGGCCATCGACCATCCGCTCCTCACCCATGTCAACCAGATCGTAATAGAGCGCGCGGGTGACCTTGGCCCAGAGCTCGGCGCGGACGTGCAGATAGGGCGTCAGCCCGCCGTCCTTGGCCTGTTCGAAGCGCAGCCGGTGCGCCGCATCGCAGGTGACCCAGTCGTCGACGTTGGTGCGGAAGCGGAGCACGCGGTGGTTGTCCTCGCCGTCCTTCTGCATCTCGACCGCCATGAACGGCGCGTCGTCGACGCGAATGCCGACCTTCTCCACCGGCGTGACGAGGAAATGCTTGTCGCCTTCACGCTTGAGGATGGTCGAGAACAGGCGAACCAAAGCATGACGGCCGATTGGCGTCCCCAAATAGAACCAAGTACCATCGGATGCGATTCGCATGTCGAGATCGCCGCAGAACGGCGGATTCCACAAATGCACCGGAGGCAGGCCCTTTTTGGCGCCTTCGGCATCGGCAGCAGTTTTGGCAGCGGCAGTCAGCCCCTCAAGACCGCGATCGGCGCTCTGCCCTTGGTTCGCCATGGTTTGCCCTGACTTTGTCATTTGGCACGATCGGTCATTTGGCACGATTGGTGCAGGTTTACGTTGTATCCGGGTGCTCGGTTCCACCCCGCATTCGTCCGGTGTGGAGGTCGCCACTTCGTGATGCCCTACATATCCCTAAGCCGATAAGGTGGGGATAGGTTAATTCAACGAATACATGGCCTTCCTGCAAGTCTAGCATAGGGCCCACGTCTTGAGTTGAGGACGTGATGACATGACGACGCAAGCGAGCCGCATGGCAGGCTGAAGGAGCTAACGGATGGCTGAGAGTGTCGAGAAGCTCGAAGACGGAGTAGTCCGTTCAGCCGAGCAGGTGTCGAGCCAGATTCGTGCGGCAAAGGATGCGATCGCGTCCGTCATCTTCGGTCAGGATCGTGTGATCGAGAACACGCTGGTCACCATCCTCTCCGGCGGCCATGCGTTGTTGATCGGCGTCCCCGGTCTCGCCAAGACCAAGCTGGTCGAGACGCTCGGCATCACGCTCGGCCTCGATGCCAAGCGCATCCAGTTCACGCCCGACCTGATGCCGTCGGACATTCTCGGCGCCGAAGTTCTCGACGAGAGCACCTCCGGCAAGCGTGCCTTCCGCTTCATCTCCGGCCCCGTGTTCGCGCAACTGCTGATGGCCGACGAGATCAACCGCGCCAGCCCGCGCACGCAATCTGCGCTGCTCCAGGCGATGCAGGAGCAGCACATCACCGTTGCCGGCGCGCGTCACGATCTGCCGAAGCCGTTCCACGTGCTCGCCACGCAAAACCCGCTGGAGCAGGAAGGCACCTATCCGCTCCCTGAAGCCCAGCTCGACCGTTTCCTGATGGAGATCGACGTCGACTATCCCGATCGTGACGCCGAGCGCCGCATCCTGTTCGAAACCACCGGCGCCGACGAGACCCTGGCGAAGGGCGCGATGACACCCGACGCACTCATCACCGCGCAGCGGCTGATCCGGCGCCTGCCGGTCGGCGATTCCGTGGTCGAGGCGATCCTGTCGCTGGTGCGCTCGGCCCGTCCGGGTCCGGACGGCGGCGACACCAGCAAGTTCATCGCCTGGGGACCGGGCCCGCGCGCCAGCCAATCGCTGATGCTCGCGGTGCGCGCACGCGCGCTGATCGACGGACGCCTTGCGCCCTCGATCGACGACGTGCTCGACCTCGCCGAGCCCGTGCTGAAGCACCGCATGGCGCTGACATTCCAGGCGCGCGCCGAAGGCCGCACGATTCCGGACGTGATCCGGCAATTGAAAACACGGATCGGTTGATGGCGGCGGAGAACGGGCACGCAGCGAAGGAGATCATCGCGATCCGACGTGCCGATGGCGAAAGCCGCACGCTCGCAGCTTCCTTGCCGCGCCTGGTGCTCGAGGCCCGCCGCATCGCCGCCAACGTCATCCACGGCCTGCACGGCCGCCGCCGCGCCGGCTCCGGCGAAAATTTCTGGCAATACCGCCGCTTCGTCTCCGGCGAGCCGTCGCAGAATGTCGACTGGCGGCGCTCGGCGCGCGACGATCTGCTCTATGTCCGCGAGCTCGAATGGGAAGCCTCGCACACGGTCTGGATCTGGCCCGACCGCTCGCCCTCGATGGCGTTCGCTTCAAAGCAGGCGCGTGAATCCAAGCTCGAGCGGACGCTGATCGTCGCCTTCGCGCTGGCCGAGCTGCTTGTCTCCGGCGGCGAACGCGTCGGCATTCCCGGGCTGATGGCACCGACCGCGAGCCGCAGCGTCATCGACAAGATAGCGCAGGCGATGCTGCATGACGATGCCGACCGCTTGAGCCTGCCGCCGTCCTTCGTGCCCGCGGCGCTGGCCGAGACGATCATGCTGTCGGACTTCTGGTCCCCGATCTCCGAGATCAGGACCACGCTCGCCGGCCTGTCCGGCTCCGGTGCGCATGGCACGCTGGTCCAGGTCGTCGATCCCGCCGAGGAATCATTCCCGTATTCCGGCCGCGTCGAGTTCGTCGAGCCGGAAGGGTTCGGCGTGATCACCGCCGGCCGCGCCGAGAGCTGGGCGCAGGATTACACCGCGCGGCTCGCGCTGCACCGCGACCAGATCCGCGCCGAGACCAACAAGCTCGACTGGCTGTTCACGACGCACGCCACCGACCGCTCGGCCGCTGAGCTCTTGCTGTTCCTGCATGCCGGCATGCAGGTGAGCAAGTCGGGCGCCCGCACCACCACGATCAAGGCGGGGCCGTCAGCATGATGGGACTGCCGCTCGCCTTCACCGAACCGCTGCTCCTGATCGGCCTCGTCAGCCTGCCAGTGCTGTGGTGGCTGTTGCGCGTGATGCCGCCGCGGCCGCGCCGCATCGAGTTTCCGCCGACGCGCCTGTTGTTCGACATCGCACCGCGCGAAGAGACCCCGTCGCGGACGCCGTGGTGGCTGACAGCATTGCGGCTGCTGGCTGCGGCGCTGGTCATTTTCGCCGCCGCCGGCCCGATCTGGAATCCGCAAACAGGCGCGGCCGCCAGCAAGGCGCCGCTGATGATCATGTTCGACGACGGCTGGAGCGCGGCCTCGAACTGGGACATCCGGATCAGGGCCGCCGACGAGTTGATCGCGAGTGCCGAGAACGACCGCCGTTCGATTGCGCTGGTGCCGCTGTCCGAGCCGAACCGCGATATCACATTGATGCCGGCGGGCGCCGCGCGCGTCGCGCTGCGGCAGCTCACGCCGAAGCCGTATTCGATCGAGCGCGTCGAGACCCTGACCGCAATCGATCGCTTCCTGAAGGCGACCGGCGACTGCGAGATCGCCTGGCTCTCCGACAGCGTCGATACCGGTCGCGGCGAGGAATTCGTGGCTGGCCTCGGCAAGACCGTCGGCGACCGCAGCCTGACCGTGTTCGAAGGCGGCACCTCGTCACCGCTGGCCCTGGTCGCGGCCGAGAACGCCGCAGCGAGGATGACGGTGAAGGTGCTGCGCACCGACAGCGGCATCGCCATTGGCACCGTGCGCGCGCTGGACCAGAAGGCCTCGCCGATCGGCGAAGCGCGTTATTCGTTCGGCCCGCAGGACAAGGAAACCGAAGCGTCGTTCGATCTGCCGGTCGAGCTGCGCAACGACATCACGCGGCTGGAAATTGCCGGTGAGCGCTCCGCAGGCGCGGTGCAGCTGCTCGACAAGCGCTGGCGCCGCCGCGCCATCGGCATCGTCTCGGGCTCCACCAGCGAGACTGCTCAGCCGCTGCTGGCGCCGACCTTCTATCTCACCCGCGCGCTGGCGCCGTTCGCCGACGTGCGGCTCGCCGACAAGGGCTCGCCGCAGCAGGGCATCACGCAGTTCCTCGACCAGAAGCTGCCGATGATCATCCTCGCCGATGTCGGCACCATCGCCCCGGAAATCCGCGAACGCCTCAATGCCTGGATCGACCAGGGCGGCGTGCTGGTGCGGTTCGCCGGTCCGCGGTTGGCGCAGGCCGAGGACGATCTCGTTCCCGTCAAGCTGCGCAAGGGCGGCCGGACGCTCGGCGGCAGCCTGACCTGGGAAAAGCCGCAACATCTGGCCTCCTTTGCCGCCGACGGTCCGTTTGCCGGCGTCGTGGTCCCCAAGGACGTCACCATCAGCCGCCAGGTGCTTGCCGAGCCCGACGCCGTGCTCGCCACCAAGAGCTGGGCGTCGCTGGAAGACGGCACGCCGCTGGTAACAGGCGAGCATCGCGGCAAGGGCGTCGTCAGCCTGTTCCACGTCAGCGCCGACATGCGCTGGTCGGATCTGCCCATGTCGGGCACCTTCGTCGAAATCCTGCGCCGCGTCGTCGACATGTCCGGCTATACCGCCAAGCCGGGCGCAGGCGTTGCCACTGAAGGGACCGCCGAGACGGTGGCGCCGTTGCACATCCTCGACGGCTTCGGCGCTTTCGGTCCGCCGCCGGCCGCCGCAAAGCCGCTGCCCGCGGATTATCGCGACCGCGCCACCCCCGATCATCCGCCGGGCTTCTATGGTCCGGCAGAAGGACCGCTCGCCGTGAACACGCTTGCCAGCGCCGACCGTATCGCAGCCCTGAACACCGCGAGCCTGCGCGCCCGGCACGCCACCTACACCAATGCCGAACCGCAGGACTTGCGCGGCTGGCTGCTGTCGACCGCGCTCGCGCTGTTCCTGATCGACGCCATTATCGTCGCGGTGCTCGGCGGCGGTCTTGCCGCGCTGCTGCGCCGCCGCGCCGCGCCCGCGATGATCGTCGTCGGACTGTGGCTCGCAGGCTTCGCCTCGTTCGTGCCGACGCCGTCGCACGCGGACAGCGCGTCCGACGAGTTCGCGATGAAGGCGGTGTCGCAGACCCGCCTTGCCTATGTCGTGACCGGCAATACCGACGTGGATTCCATCGTCAGGGCAGGGCTGTCAGGACTGACGCTGTTCCTGGCGCAGCGCACCGCGCTCGAGGCCGGCGATCCCGTCGGCATCGATCCGGCGCGCGACGAACTCGCCTTCTTCCCGCTGATCTACTGGCCGATCGTGCCGGGCGCGCCCAAGCCGTCCCGGGACGCCATCAACAAGATCGACGCCTACATGAAGCAGGGCGGCACCGTGCTGTTCGACACCCGCGACGCGGTCGAAGCGCCGCCCGGCGCGAACGGCGCCGCGCAGACCCCCGCCATGCAGACGCTCCGCGAGATCCTGTCCTCGCTCGACGTGCCCGAGCTGGAGCCGGTGCCGCGCGAGCACGTGCTGACCAAGACCTTCTTTCTCCTGCGCGACTTCCCCGGCCGCTTCACAACCGGCCAGACCTGGGTCGAGACCTTGCCGCGCGAAGACGACGAGGACAGCGCGCAGCGGCCGGCGCGCGGCGGCGACGGCGTCTCGCCGATCATCATCACCTCGAACGACCTTGCCGGCGCCTGGGCCGTGCGGCCCGACGGCCAGGCCATGCTGCCGGTGACCGGCGGCGACCCCCGCCAGCGCGAATTCGCCTACCGCGCCGGCGCCAACATCGTGATGTACACGCTGACCGGCAACTACAAGGCCGACCAGGTGCACGCACCGGCCCTGATCGAACGGCTGGGGCAATAGGATCGATATGAATTACGGCATCGCATTCACGCCGCTGGTTCCCACGATCGTGCTGTGGCTCGCGCTGGCCGCGATCGTCGTCATCGCGCTGGTGCTGCTGCTGGCGCGTGCGCGCGGCGCCGCCGTGCGCGTGGCCGCGCTGGCGCTGTTCCTGCTGGCGCTCGCCAATCCCTCCTTCACCCGCGAGGACCGCGATCCCCTCACCTCTGTCGCCGCCATCGTCGTCGACAAGAGCCCGAGCCAGAATTTCGGCAATCGCAATCGCGAGGCCGCTCAGGCGCAGGAAGCGCTGGTCGACAGCCTGAAGAAGATCAAGGGGCTCGAGGTCCGCGTCGTCGATGCCGGACAGGCCGACGGCGAGACCGACGGCACCAAGCTGTTCGGGGCGCTGGCCTCGGCCTTGTCGGACGTGCCGGTCGACCGCGTCGCCGGTGCGTTCCTGATCACCGACGGCCGCGTCCATGACATTCCGGCCAACGCCGCCGGGCTCGGCTTCCAGGCGCCGGTGCACGCGCTGATCACCGGGCAGAAGGACGAGCGCGACCGCCGTATCGCGGTCATCGCTGCGCCGCGTTTCGGCATCGTCGGGCAGCCCCAGACCATCACCTACCGCCTCGACGACCAGGGCGTCAGCGGCGAGCGCGCCAAGGTCACGGTCCGCAGAGACGGCGAGGTCATCAACGAGCGCACGCTTTGGAGCGGCCAGGCCGCAAGCGTCGACGTCGACATCAAGCATTCCGGGCCGAACATCGTCGAGATCGAGGCCTCGCCGCTCGAGCGGGAATTGACGCCGGTGAACAACCGCGCCGTCGTCGCCATCGACGGTGTGCGCGACAAGCTGCGCGTGCTGCTGGTCTCGGGCGAGCCGCATTCCGGCGAGCGCACCTGGCGCAATCTGCTCAAGTCAGATGCCAGCGTCGATCTCGTCCACTTCACCATTCTGCGGCCGCCGGAGAAGCAGGACGGCACGCCGATCAACGAATTGTCGCTGATCGCGTTTCCAACCCGCGAGCTGTTCCAGCAGAAGATCAACGAATTCCAGCTGATCATCTTCGACCGCTATGCCCGCCAGGGCGTGCTGCCGATCGCTTATTTCGACAACATCGCACGCTACGTTCGTTCCGGCGGCGCGGTGCTGGTCTCGGCCGGCCCTGACTACGCGTCCAACACCAGCATCTGGCGCACGCCGCTGGATTCGGTGCTGCCGGCCGAACCGGTCGGGGTGACGGAAAAGCCGTTCTACGCGCATCTGTCCGACGTCGGCAAACGCCATCCCGTCACGCGTGGCCTCGAGGGCTCGGCCTCCGAGCCGCCGCGCTGGAGCCGGTTCTTCCGCACCGTCGATACCCGCAATGCGGTCAACCCGCCCGTCATGACGGGCGTCGACGGCAAGCCGCTGCTGTTCCTGTCGCGTTTCGGCGAGGGCCGCGTCGCGCTGCTGCTCTCCGACCACATCTGGCTGTGGGCGCGCGGCTATGAAGGCGGCGGCCCGCATCTCGATCTGTTGCGGCGGATGTCGCACTGGCTGATGAAGCAGCCGGATCTGGACGAGGAAGCGTTGCGCCTGCAGGTGCAGGGCAAGAATCTCGTGGTGGTGCGCCAGACCATGGCGGACAGCGTTCAGCCGGTGAGCGTGACCTCGCCGTCCGGCGTGTCGCGTGACCTGACGCTTGCAGCCGGCGATCCCGGCGAATGGCGCGCCAGCCTGCCGGCGAGCGAGCTCGGCCTGTGGCAAGCCACCGACGGCACGCTGAAGGCGCTGATCAATGTCGGCCCGACCAATCCGAAGGAGTTTTCGGAAGTCACCTCCACCACCGAGACGTTGAAGCCGCTGACCCAGGCGACCGGCGGTGACGCCGTGCGCGTGGTCGACGGCGCCAGCGTCGAGCTGCCGCGCATCCTGCCGGTCCGCTCGGCGAGCGTCTTCCACGGTGACGGCTGGATGGGCGTGCGGATGCGCGACGCCAGCGTCGTGAAGGGCGTCGGCGTGCTGCCGATCTTTGCCGGCCTGATCGGGTTGCTGCTGCTGCTCGGCGCGTTTGCTGCGACGTGGGTCCGTGAAGGGCGGTAGGCGGCTTACGGGCCAGCATGGCCGAGCTTACCCGCCTCCCTTCGCTTCCGTTAGTTGGATAAACCCCATCGTCCCTTCTTCGCCGGAAGCTCCAGAGCGCCTTCGCCCCCGAACCCGGTCGAATGTAGCGCGTTGTGAAATCTGGAGGCGGTTCTTCCTCGACCGTGGGCAGGCGTGTCCCTGTCCAGGCATCGCGCCCCGCGGACAAGAGCAGTTCTGAACGCAGCCTTCGCAGCACTCAAACAGTGCGAGCGATGAGAAGCGGAGTTACTCGACCATGACAGACCCACTTCACCAGCGCACGTTCAGCTCGCCTCGTCAGACAACGCGCTACATCGAGCGCGGGCCGGCCGACGGACAGTTGATGATCTTCGTCCATGGCTGGCCGAGCATCAGTTTGATGTGGCGCGCGCAGATGGACGCGTTTGCCGCCGACGGTTGGCACTGCGTCGCTCCCGATCTGCGCGGCTACGGCGGCTCTTCCACGCCCGCAGCCAACGACGCCTATACCATCGAGGAAATCGTGACGGACATGGCCGAACTCCATGATCACCTGGGCGGCAAGCCTGCTATCTGGGTTGGCCACGACTGGGGCTGTGTTGTGGTCGGTGAGTTGGTCGCGCATCAGCCAAAGCGCAGCCGCGGAGTCGTGCTGACCTCGCTGGCATATCAACCCGACGGGCACGCCCTGCGCACAGTCGTCCCGCTGGTCGACCGAACAATCTATCCGGCTGACCAATATCCAGACGGCCAATGGGATTACTACCGTTACTACACCACGCACTTCGAGGCGGCAGTCGCCGACCTCGATGCAGACTTGGCCGCATCGCTGGCGTCGATCTTTCGGCCAGGCGACCCCGCCGGCATCGGCAAGGTTTCGCCGAATGCGATGGTCACGCGCAATGGAGGGCGCTTTGGCGCCGCGCACCGCGCTCCGCCGACTGAGCCCGATCCCGCTCTCTGGCCGCCGGCGGATTTCGACGTGCTGGTGCAGACGGTCAAGACTCATGGCTTCCGCCCATCCTGCGCGTGGTACCTGAACGACGACGCCAACATCGCCTATGCGCGCAAAGCACCCAGTGGCGGCCGCTTGTCGCAGCCGGTGCTGTTCGTCAACGGCGACTTTGATCAGATCTGCAGCATCATCGGAAATCACCAAGGTGACCCGATGCGCGCGGCCTGCTCGGATCTGACCGTGACGAGCATGCCAGCAGGGCATTGGCTGCCGCTGGAGCGCAAGGCAGAACACATCGAGGCCATCCGCACCTGGCTCCAGAGCAAAAACCTCTGATGCCGCCTCCTCGCGCTGGCACTGAGTCAATCAATCGCGTCCCCGTAGCCGTTCGTTAGGTCCTCAGCCTAGATCTTTCAGTTGCCCGCACGACACGGCGAGGAGCCGGCCCGCTCGGGTCGGCTCGACAGCGGTTGACATCCGCTGACTGATCGGGCGATGTTACATTATAACATCGCGGAACGCCGAGGGGATTGGCACCTGGCGATGTGGGGTGACTTTTCCAGATGAAGTGGTTCCGGTCGAATATCAGGCAGGGCGCCCGGCTCGCGATCTTCGCGATGCTGGTGCAGTTCGCGCTGACGTTCGGCCACAGCCATTGGTTCGCCCAGGCGGCTCCCCTCACTCAGTCCTCGCTTCAGCAGACCGACAGCGCCCAGGGTCTTGCCTCGATCGACCGCGCGGCGGTCGAGAGGCAATCGCCGTTGGCTCCCGACCGGGAGCAGCCGGGCGAGGACAATTGCGCGATCTGCGCATTGGTCGCGATGGCCGGCACCGTCATGTTCGCGGCGCCGCCTGTGTTGTTGTTGCCGCAGGCGATCGACCTGCTCTACCGCACCACCGACGCCGAATTCGTCCATTTGAAATCGGCCGGCACGGCATTCCAGCCCCGCGCCCCTCCCGCGTCCTGACTTCCAACAACGCTTGATCACGCCTGGACTCGCCGCAAATCGGCGCGTGCCCGGGAGCAGTTGAAGTCGAATTCCGTCGCCCAGCGACGGCAGGCCGCCTCCGATCAGCAGACGAACATTGCGGACGGCGCCTGACTGGAATCAGGACCATGTCATTCAAATCGCGGCGCGCGCAGCGTCTTGGTGGAGCAAGCCTGCTCCTGCTCGGCGCCGCCACCTCGGCGCTGGCCGAGGATAAATCATCGACCGAGATCCCCGCCGTCACCGTGACGGCCCCGAGTCCCATCGTGCGCAGGGCGGTGGTGCCGACCCGCAACCCGGGCCGACCCACGCGAACCGCGCGGGCACGCAGCCACGAACGCGCGGCGGACGCCACGCCGGCAGCCGCGGCGCCGGCCGCACCTCGGCAGGGCGTGCTGCCCATCGTGACCAACCAGTTCGCGACCGTCACGGTGGTGCCGAACGAAGAGATCCGCCGCGAGGGCGGCGGCCAGCTCGGCGATCTCCTGTTCTCCAAGCCCGGCATCACCGGCTCGAGCTTCGCGCCCGGTGCCTCCAGCCGGCCGATCATCCGGGGGCTCGACGTCAACCGCGTCGGCATCGTCGAGAACGGCACCAATGCCGGCGGCGCCTCCGATCTCGGCGAGGACCACTTCGTCCCGATCGATCCGCTCGCGACCAACCAGGTCGAGGTGGTGCGCGGACCGGCTGCGCTGCGCTACGGCTCGACCTCGATCGGCGGCGTCGTCAGCGCCACCAACAACCGGATTCCCGATGCGCTGCCGAACTGCGGTGCCCAGCCGTTCCAGAGTTTCGGCCTGCCGGCCAAGGCGCCGCTCGCGAGCGCCGCGACGTCGCCTTGCGTCACCGCCGAGACGCGCAGCGCGTTCAGCTCGGTCGACCGCGGCGTCGAGAGCGGCGTGCTGCTCGACACCGGCGGCGGCAATTTTGCCTTCCATGCCGACGTCTACGGCCGCAACACCACCGACTACAGCATCCCGAGCTACCCGTACCTCACCGACCAGACCCGGCCCGTCGCCAACGGACGCCAGCCCAACTCGGCGACGCGCTCGGACGGCGCCTCGATCGGCGGCTCCTACTTTTTCCAAGGCGGCTATATCGGCGCGGCGATCACGCAGAACGACGCGCTCTACCACATCCCCGGGATCGACGGCGCCGACCACAACACGCGGATCGACGGCCATCAGACCAAGATCAACGTCAAGGGCGAGTACCATCCCGACGCTGCGGCGATCGATGTCGTTCGCTTCTGGGCCGGCGCGACCGACTACCGGCACAACGAGATCGGGCTTGCCGATCCTGCCAATCCCAATAGCGACGGCGTGCGGCAGACCTTCACCAACAAGGAGCAGGAGATCCGCACCGAGGTGCAGCTGATGCCGTTCAACGCGCGCTTCGCCGAGGTGACGACGGCGTTGGGCTTCCAGGTCGGCCATCAGGAATTGAGCGCACCGAGCCCGGACAATCCGGGCACGCTGTTCAACGGCCTGTGGGACCCGAACAACAGCACGCGCGTCGCCGGTTACGCCTTCAACGAGTTCAAGTTCACGGACGCGACGCGGGCGCAGATCGCCGGGCGCATCGAGCATGTCAAGCTGCACGGCACGACGCCGGATTTTCCCGCGGACTTCCTGCCCGACGGCACGCCGCAGGCGGGTATAGGCCGCAATCCGTCCTTCACGCCGAAGAGCGGCAGCGTCGGCGTGTTGCAGGACCTGCCGGGCGGCCTGGTCGGCAGCATCACCGCGCAATATGTCGAGCGCGCGCCGAAGGCGGCGGAGCTGTTCTCGCGCGGTGCGCATGATGCGACCGCGACCTTCGACATCGGCAACCCCAACCTCGGCATCGAGACCGCGAAGTCCGTCGAGGTCGGCCTGCGCAGGGCGACGGGGCCGTTCCGGTTCGAGGCGACCGTCTACTACACGCACTTCAACAACTTCATCTATCGCCGTCTCACCGGCGTGATGTGCGACGAAGATTTTGCCTCGTGCGGCACGCCCGGCGCCGAGGTGAACCAGGCGGTCTATTCGCAGCGCGACGCGAACTTCCGCGGCGGCGAATTCCAGTCGCAGCTCGACGTCGGTGCGTTCCAGGGCGGCATCTGGGGCCTCGAGAACCAGTTCGATGTGGTCCGCGCCACCTTCACCGACGGCACCAACGTGCCGCGCATTCCGCCGCTGAGACTGGGCGGCGGCGTGTTCTGGCGCGACGACAATTGGCTGATGCGCGTCAATCTGTTGCACGCCTTCGCTCAGAACAACGTCGCCGTGATCGCGGAAACGCCGACATCGGGTTACAACCTCTTGAAGGCCGAGGTCAGCTACAAGACCAAGCTCCACCCAAATGCATTCGGCGCGCGCGAGATGCTGCTCGGCCTCGTCGGCAACAATCTGTTGAACGAAAACATCCGCAACTCGGTGTCCTACACCAAGGACGAGGTGTTGATGCCCGGCATCGGGGTGCGGGCGTTCGCGAACTTCAAGTTCTAGGCTTGCTCGTGTCGGGGACCTCAGGGCCCCGACACATACCGTTATTGCGAGCGCAGCGAAGCAATCCAGGCTGCCTCTGCGGAAAGATTCTGGATTGCTTCGCTGCGCTCGCAATGACGGAGTAGCCGCGGCGCTTTAACGACGCCGAAAGCGCGATAGCTAGCCGGGCTTCATCGCGCGTTGGCCAAGGCGGCTGCTTCAGGGGCGTCCTCTGCCGCCTCCTGAAACAGCACGGCAAACAGCAGGGTCCACAATGTCAGGAGAGAAATCGGGATCGTGTAATATGGCGTCGCGATCGGATAGGTGAAGAAGAAGGCGAGGTTGAGCGCCAGATTGGCTATCGTGAGCTGCGCGACGCGGCGAATGCCGTTCGCCTGCCGCAACAGCCAGATCGAGCCTGCAATTCCGATGACGATCAGCAAGGTCTGGAGCGGATCGGCGAGATAGTCCCGGACCACCGCGAACGAGAAATCGAGCGGCCTGACATCGGGGTTGTTGCCGTAGGTCGACGCGAACGGACTGCCGGCGTTGACGGCGTACGAGACGATGGTCGGGATCACGCCGGCCAGCAACGCGACGCCGAACACGGCTCCCTGCAAGAACCGGGACAACGTCCGCTCCGCAAGGAACGCGACGAGGAGAAACACGCCATAGCCGGACGCCAGGAAGAGATTGGCCAACCGAAAATCGACGGTCAATCCGAGCAGGAAACCGATTGGCGCCAGCAGCCAGATCCCCGGTTGGGATCGCGGGCCCGCCAGCCATCGCGCCGTGAGACATCCTGCGAGCGCGCACACGACGACGGTCGGGGCCATCGAATAGCTCGCCTTGACCGGATTGACCATCAGGTAGATCGCAAGACAGCCGAACGCCCCGGCCATCAAGACCGACCTCATGCTGCGCGCGAGAGACAGCGCAAACAGCGCAAGGCCGAGGACGACAATGGTCGCCAGCATGTACATGGGCACGACCTGGTGACCCGGCGGAAACAACGCCAACACGAGGCCGACACCCGGCGGGTATT
Source organism: Bradyrhizobium sp. 134 (assembly GCF_023074155.1). NCBI lineage: Bacteria > Pseudomonadati > Pseudomonadota > Alphaproteobacteria > Hyphomicrobiales > Nitrobacteraceae > Bradyrhizobium > Bradyrhizobium sp. 134. Next base: position 133,131 of record NZ_JADPKX010000087.1, read on the forward strand.
GAACGACGACCTTCCCCGTGGCCGGCATCAGATTGTGACAGGGCGCCGCGGTCGTATCGTTCCAGTCCGGGTAGCCGATCTCCTTCAGCTTTGCTTTCTGATAGCCGTCGTCGTCGCGGGCAAGGTTGGTGTCGAAGCCCTCCACCAGCCCGAACCTCTGGAACAGATGCGCCTGCCTGAGGTAGCAGATGTCGTCATAGACGCCGCGCGCCTCGCTCCATCGCATCATGGTCCAGAAATGGCCGACCAGCACCGCGAGAAACAACACGGCGAAAACGGCTTTGCTGGTGCGGATTTTGTTCATCGGGATCATGATGCGAGGGGAGGCGGCGCTGCTTTAGCGGAATGCGAGATAGAGATTGGACGAGAGCGGGCCGAGCGACAAACCGGTGTAGCCTACGGCCGCGGACTTAGAGTTGGACGACTTGGCAACCAGAGCGGCGAGCCCCAGCAGCCGTTTTCGCGTCATCAGGATCAGGTTCTGCTCGTCGGTCCATTCCGACTTGCCGGCGATCCTGCAGGCGATCCTGAAGGTGCCGTCGAGATAATGCGCCAGCGGGATGGCGGTGTGGTGCTCGACCGGAAAGAACCTGTTGGGCACGGTGATGAACACCCGCCGCGCGACGCGGCAAAGCTCCTCGACAAGGAGCACCTGATTTCCATGGCTGCCGGCATGCTCGAGCACGGCATTGGACGTCGCGACATCGAACGCATTGTCGTCAAAGGGCAGCCGTGTATTCGGTTCGATCTGCACGTAACGGCAAAGTGGAAAAGCCGCCTTGAACCCTAATCCTTCGCCAAGCCCGCAGGCCGTGATCTTGTGCTGATGCGGGTAGCTTCGTTCCAGCACGTTGGCGCCGTCGTTGATCACGTCGGAGACGCCGACATCCAGGATCTCGTCCGAAGCAGACGGCTGCATCCGGGCTAGGAAATCCTGAAAGATGCGGTCGCGCGCCGCGATCAGCAGCTTTTCCGCCGTGCTCCCGGACGCCACTTCCCGGTAATATTGCTGATCGACCGGCACTGCCCTACCTTCATGTGAGCTTCGAAGCGATGGCGCGTCAGGTTCGCGTCTTGCTCCAGTCGGGACCGACCGGACCCGATACGCCTTCGAACGCGCCTTCGACCAGCTCGATGACGAGGAGCCGGCTGTAATCGACTGGGCCCGGCATGGTGACGCGTCCCTTGGCGACCTGCTTGAAGCCGACGCGGCTGTAATAGGGCTCGTCGCCGACTAGCAGCACCAGGCGATGGCCCTGCGCCTTCGCATCCTTCAGCGCGCGCTCGAGCAGCAGCCGGCCGACGCCGCGGCTGCGGAACGGAGGCTCGACCGTCAGGGGCCCGAGCAGCAGTGCCGGCGTGTCGCCGACGCAGATCGGCAATTGCCGGACGGATCCGATCAGCAACGTACCGACGCGGGCGGTGAAGGAGAGATCGAGCACATGATCCACATGCTCGCGGATGCGGTACGCGCTGAGCACGAAGCGGCCGGGTCCGAAGGTGCGTTCGTGCAGCCGCTCGATGGCCTGAGCATCGCCGGCGGCTTCCGACCGGATGGTGAGGGAGAGATCGTTCATCGCGTCGGCGGGATATCACCTTGGAGGGCAGCGGTCCATACGATTGCGCCCGGCTCCGGAGGCAATTTCAGGTCCGCCCGAGCGGCGGTTGGGACAGGTAGGCGAGCATCTTCACTTCCCGCCGGCCGCGCGTCACGGTGTCGAGCACGAGCCCCGACGAAGCCGAAAGCAGCGCCATGATCATCAGCCCCATGGAGAGCACGGCGGTCGGCAGGCGCGGGACCAGGCCGGTCTCGAGGAAGGTGATCACCACGGGCAATCCGAAAGCGATCGACAGCAGCGCGAAGACGATGCCGATCGCCGAAAAGAAGCGCAGCGGCCGCTCCGACCGATTGAGCTTCAACATCGTGTTGAAGATGCGCAACCCGTCCTGCCAGGTATTGAGCTTGGAGAAGGAGCCTTCCGGGCGCGCGTAATAGGGCGTCTCGACCTCCGCGACCGGCAGCGACAATTCCAGCGCATAGACCGCGAACTCGGTCTCGATCTCGAAACCGCCGGACAGGACCGGGAAGGATTTGACGAAGCGGCGCGAGAACACGCGGTAACCGGACAAGATGTCCTTGAAGGCGTGACCGAAGGTCGATGCCAGGAAACCGGTGAAGAGCCGGTTGCCGATGCGATGACCGCGCCGGTAGGCCGCTTGCGATTGATCGACGCGCAGACCGACAACCATATCCAGATGCTCATCGAGGAGCTGGTCGATCATGCGCGACGCGCTCGGCGCGTCGTAGGTCGCGTCGCCATCGACGAGCACGTAGATGTCGGCCTCGATGTCCGCGAACATGCGGCGCACGACGTGGCCCTTGCCCTGGCGCCGTTCGCTGCGCACGATCGCTCCGGCCTCGCGCGCGATCGCCGCGGTGCGGTCGGTCGAGTTGTTGTCGTACACGAAGACCTCGGCCGCAGGCAGTGCCTTGCGGAAATCGGCGACGACCGTCGCGACGGCGGCTTCCTCATTGTAGCAGGGCACCAGCACGGCGACCCGAAACGGCCATGACCTCGTCGATTCAGACAATCTTCATCCCTCGTCCATGCGCCGACACCGCAGGTGCGGCGATTTACTAGCACAGGGAGCCATCATCGCCACGTCGCAATCCGCGGCCTGTCGTGCAGGACTTCCGCGATCCGCAGCCGCGTGCCGGGCGTGGTCCCCTCGGGCAGCGCGGTGACCGCGAAGAATCCGCACTCGGCGATCTCGCGATTGGGCGCGGGCAGGCGATCCTGCTTGAACTGCCTGACGACGTAGACCGCGACGTGGTCGCGGCGGGAGACGTGGCTGTTGAGGAAGATCCCGTGCAGCACGGCATCGCCGGTGAGATCGATATCCCCCTCCTCCTTGAGCTCGCGGCGCATTGCTTGCTCCATGGTCTCGCCGAGATCGACGCCGCCGCCGGGCAGATACCAGCCGGTGACGTAGCTGTGCCTGACCAGGAACACCCTGGTGTCGGCATCCAGCACCACGGCGCGGACACCGAGCGTCATGCCGCGGATCAGCAGAAAATAGGCGTGGAAGATTCGCCGCAGCAGCGGCTCGAATCTCCGTCGGACGCCGTTCAGACGTTCTCCCATCGGGCTCCCTTGATGCCCCGCTTGCACGTAGCCTGCGACCTTGCCATTACAACGGGCGAATAGCGAGGCAATCGCCCCCCATGGCCCCCTTCACGCTCGCCCATCTGTCCGACCCGCATCTGCCGCCGCTGCCGAAGCCGCGATTGATCGAGCTCGCCGGCAAGCGCGCGCTCGGCTATGTCAACTGGACGCGCAACCGTCACAAGTACCAGCGCCGCGAGGTGCTCGACGCACTTGTCGCCGATTTGAAGGCGCAAGGTCCCGATCACATCGCGGTCACAGGCGATCTCGTCAATCTGGCGCTGGAGGCGGAGTTCGCGCCTGCGCGCGCCTGGCTCGACGGCGTCGGTCTGCCCGACCGCGTCACCACGATTCCCGGCAATCACGACGCCTATGTCCGCGCCACCTTTCATCGCTTCGGCGAAACCTTCGCGCCCTATCTTGCGGGTGACGATGGCCGTATCGGCTTTCCGAGCCTGCGCCGGCGCGGGCCGCTCGCGCTGATCAGCCTGTCCACGGCGGTGCCCACCTTGCCGTTGATGGCGACAGGCACGCTCGGACGCGATCAGCTCGCGTCCCTCGAAGAGGTGCTCGAACGGCTCGCGACTGAAGACGTCTTTCGCGTGCTGCTGGTGCATCATCCACTGAAGTCCGGCGCGCGCCACAAGCGGATGACCGACTCCGCCGGGCTGCTGACGCTTTTGAAACGCCGCGGCGTCGAGCTGATCCTGCACGGGCACGACCACATTCATTCGACGATGTGGTTCGAGGGACCCAACGGCAACATTCCCGCAATCGGCGTGCCCTCGGCCTCCGCGCTCGCGCACGGGCGCACCCCGGCTGCGGCCTACAATCTGTTCGCGATCGAGAAGGACAACACCGGCTGGCGTTGCGAGCAGACGGTGCGGAGCCTGGGGGCTGGATTTCAGATCGGGCAGATCAAGCATGTCAGATTGATCTAGTCCCACGCCGTCATTGCGAGCGAAGCGAAGCAATCCAGAGTCCCTCCGCAGAGGCAGCCTGGATTGCTTCGTCGCCAGCGCAAAATTGCTTCGCAATTTTGTCGCGGGCTCCTCGCAATGACGACGCCTCACCAGCTCCGCAGGGCCGCGAGCACGGCAACCCCGAACAGCGCGGCGGCGCCGAGCACGAACCCCAGCACGAATGGCCAGAGGGGCGAGCGGCGCCGCGGCTGCGCGGCCTCGGGCTTCGGCTCGGGCGGGACCACCATCGCATGCTCGCGCTCGATCATGCGGCGGGCGACATAGTCCGTGACGGCCTCGACGATCACAGCGGTGTCGTGCGATTCGGCGAGCACGATGCGGCCGAAGCGAGTGTCCTGCACGAAGCGGTACATCCGCTTGTCGCGTCCCATCGAGATGTGCGCGACGACGTCGATCCAGAGCCTGGGCGTATCGCCCTGGCTAATGCCGCGGTCGAACAGGTCGATCTTGTCAGGCACCTGCGCGAACAGGGGATCGAGCGAATCGTTGAGGATCTCGAGCCGCGCCACCTCGGCATCGCGCAAATCGACGACGACGCCAGTCCGGTCGGCGGCCTCGATCCGCGCCCGCAACAGCGCATCGCGCAGCCGCACCGGGCGCGGCTGGCTGGGATGGATCCCGCTGGTCTCGGGCTCTGACATTGGCGGCCTCGTCCTCACTGGGCCGGATTAACCTATCAGCAACCAAAGTGTCCGCAAAGGCCCTACAATTCCAGTTACTTACGGTACCCACAGGCCATTCACCTGTGCCAAAAACAGACGATCCCACCCGGCTTGCGCCGGATGGGACCCTCCGTCCTTGGACGTCTTCTTATTCAGATTGGCATGTAAGTTCAGATTGTCACGCCGAGACCCGCGACGGCTCTTCCACGATCGAGAAGCGGACGCCGGCCTTGTGGCGGTTCTCTTCCGAGACCGAACGCCAGGCGTCCTCGGCCTCCTTGCGGGTCTTGAACGGACCCTGCACCTGGGCCGAGCCTTCCACGAGCTTGTGGAAGTTCATCGAGCCGAACTCGCCGCCGATCACCCAGAAATTGCTGTTGGTCATTGTCAGTCTCCTGTCGATTAGCGTGATGCGTTAGCCGAACTGGTTCATCGTGTTGTGGGCACCGCCCGCCTTCAGGGCAGCCTCGCCGGCGAAGTATTCCTTGTGGTCGTCGCCGATGTCGGAGCCGGCCATGTTCTGGTGCTTGGCGCAGGCGATACCCTGACGGATCTCGGCGCGCTGGACGTTCTTGACATAGCCGAGCATGCCCTGGTCGCCGAAATATTCCTTCGCCAGATTGTCGGTCGAGAGCGCCGCCGTGTGATAGGTCGGCAACGTGATCAGGTGGTGGAAGATGCCGGCACGCTTGGCCGAATCCGCCTGGAAGGTACGGATGCGCTCGTCGGCTTCCTTCGCCAGCGGCGTATCGTCGTATTCCACCTTCATCAGCTCGGCGCGATTGTACTTGCTGACGTCCTGGCCCGCTTCCTTCATCGCGTCGTAGACCTGCCAACGGAAGTTGAGGGTCCAGTTGAACGAGGGCGAGTTGTTATAGGCCAGCTTCGCGTTCGGAACCACCTTGCGGATCCGGTCGACCATCTTGGCGATCTGCTCGATATGCGGCTTCTCGGTTTCGATCCAGAGCAGGTCGGCGCCGTTCTGCAGCGAGGTGATGCTGTCGAGGACGCAGCGGTCTTCGCCGGTGCCCGGGCGGAACTGATAGAGATTGGAGGGCAGCCGCTTCGGACGCATCATCTTGCCGTTGCGGTTGATGATGACGTCGCCGTTGCGGGCGTTCTCCGCCGTCACTTCCTCGCAATCCAGGAAGCTGTTGTACTGGTCGCCGAGGTCGCCGGGCTTGTGGCTGACCGCGATCTGCTGGGTCAGGCCGGCACCGAGCGAGTCGGTGCGGGTCACGACGACGCCGTCTTCGACGCCGAGTTCGAGGAAGGCGTGGCGGCAGGCCCGGATCTTGGCCAGGAACACCTCGTGCGGCACAGTGACCTTGCCGTCCTGGTGGCCGCACTGCTTCTCGTCCGAAACCTGGTTCTCGATCTGGAGCGCGCAGGCACCCGCCTCGATCATCTTCTTGGCGAGTAGATAGGTCGCCTCCGCATTGCCGAAGCCGGCGTCGATGTCGGCGATGACAGGCACGACATGGGTCTGGAAGTTGTCGATCTTCTCGATCAACTCCTTCTCTCGGGTCTTGTCGCCTTCCTTGCGGGCCTTATCGAGGTTGCGGAAGATATCGTTCAGCTCGCGCGAGTCGGCCTGACGCAGGAAGGTGTAGAGCTCTTCGATCAGCGCCGGCACCGAGGTCTTCTCGTGCATCGACTGGTCCGGCAGCGGGCCGAACTCGGAGCGCAGCGCCGCGATCATCCAGCCGGACAGGTACAAATAGGTGCGATCGGTCTTGCCAAAGTGCTTCTTGACCGAGATCAGCTTCTGCTGGGCGATGAAGCCGTGCCAGCAGCCCAGCGACTGCGTGTACTTGGTGGGATCGCCGTCATAGGCGGCCATGTCGGCTCGCATCAGCGCCGCGGTGTAGCGGGCGATATCCAGGCCGGTCTTGAAGCGATTCTGCAGGCGCATGCGGGCGACGGCCTCGGCCGACACCCCGTTCCAGGTCGGCTGGGTCTCCAGAAGCGACCGGGCCGCCTCGACCTCACTCTGGTACGAGGCGGGGGCCTGGAGGGTGCTGATACCGCGGGGCTGGTAATTCATGTGCCTGATCCTTTCGCTGACGATGGCCACCAGCCATCGACATTCTTGACAATGCATTGCGAGATGCGTGTCAGAAGCTAAACGCGAGAACGCTCAGCTCGTACAGTAGGCTTGTATTTGAATGGTGATGTCATGTAACATCGGTACTTGTATTAGATGTCACTTTGTAAATCTTGTAAATAATTAGGTCAGTAAACCTGCCCTTTGATGCCCCTCCGGAGACCTGAGAATGCCCGCCGGTTCCAGCAAGAAGCTCTTCGTCGGCCCGCGCTTCCGGCGGATCCGGCAGCAACTGGGGCTGTCGCAGACCCAGATCGCCGAGGGGCTCGGGATCTCGCCGAGCTATGTCAATCTGATCGAGCGTAACCAGCGTCCGGTGACCGCCCAGATCCTGCTGCGGCTGGCCGAAACCTACGACCTCGACCTGCGCGACCTCGCGAGCGCCGACGAGGATCGCTTCTTCGCCGAACTCAACGAGATCTTCTCCGACCCGCTGTTCCGCCAGATCGACGTTCCCAAGCAGGAATTGCGCGATCTCGCAGAGCTTTGCCCCGGCGTCACCCATGCGCTGCAACGGCTCTATGCCGCCTATACCGAGGCCCGCCAGGGCGAGACGCTCGCCGCGGCACAAATGGCCGACCGCGACGTCGGCACCCGCTATGAAGCCAATCCGGTCGAGCGCGTCCGCGAGCTGATCGAGGCCAACCGCAACTACTTTCCGGAACTCGAGCAGGCCGCGGAGACTCTGCGCGACGAGCTGAACGTGCCGGCCGAAGAGCTTTATGCGGCGCTGGCGACACGGCTGCGCGAAAAGCATTCGATCCAGACCCGCATCATGCCGGTGGATGTGATGCGCGAGACGCTGAGGCGCTTCGACCGCCACCGGCGCCAGCTCTTGATTTCCGAGCTGGTCGATCCGCCCGGTCGCGCGTTCCAGCTCGCCTTCCAGCTCGGCCTCATTGAATGCGCGCAGCATCTGGAGACCATCATCGGCCGCGCCGGCCCGCTCGACGACACACCGCGCCGCCTGTTCCGCATCACGCTCGGCAACTATTTCGCGGCCGCCGTGATGATGCCCTACCCGGCTTTCCTGGCTGCGGCGGAAGCGTTGAATTACGACATCCATCTGCTCGCGCAGCGCTTCAATTCCGGTTTCGAGCAGGTCTGCCATCGGCTCACCACCCTGCAGCGGCCGAACGCGCGCGGCATCCCGTTCTTCCTGCTTCGTGTCGACAATGCCGGCAACGTCTCGAAGCGATTTTCATCGGGCACGTTCCCGTTCTCGAAATTCGGCGGCACTTGTCCGTTGTGGAACGTGCACTCGACCTTCGACACGCCTGACCGCCTGCTGAAGCAGGTGATCGAGCTCTCCGACGGCACGCGCTATTTCTCGATCGCGCAGATGGTGCGCCGCCCCGTCGCGCCGCACCCGCTGCCGCAGCCGCGCTTCGCCATCGGCCTCGGCTGCGAGATCCGTCACGCCGCGCGCCTCGTCTACGCTGCCGGCATCGATCTGGAGAAAACGGAGGGCACGCCGATCGGCGTCAACTGCCGTCTCTGCGAGCGCGAAAACTGCGCCCAGCGCGCCGAGCCGCCGATCACGCGCACGCTGATCCTGGACGAGACGACGCGGCGGGTGAGCTCGTTTGCGTTTTCGAATGCAAGGGAGTTGTAAAGCACACCGCTGTCATGCCCCGCGAAGGCGGGGCATCCAGTACGCGGCGGCTTATCGGTTCAATCCCTGCCGTCTCGGAGTACTGGATCGCCCGGTCAAGCCGGGCGATGACAGTTGAATGCGCGGCTGCACCCAATCCCTACGCCAGCGTATGCACGATCACCGGTCCCGCGGCGGCGCGCGCGTCACCTGCAAGCAGCGCGCCGAGATCCTTCTCGATCCAGGCGATCGCACGCCGGTTCGCCTCCTCCGCCTGCTCGAACTTGTCGAAGATCGAAATCGCCGTGACCGTGTCGTCGCCGGCATAGACGACGTAATAGGCGCGGAAGCCGTCGACGTCGCTGATGATCGGAACGGCGCCTTCCTTGATACGGCGCGCCAGCTCTTCGGCGCTCCCGCTTTTCGCCTTGGCCTGACGGATGGCGGCATACATGGCATCCTCCCTTCCGGCTATCTGGTTTGAGGGCTTGGTGCCCGGACCGCATGCTACGCCGAAGCGCGCGGGCAATCCACGCTTGGTTAACCCGGCGCTAATTCAGTTCCGCGATCCGCAACGATCGATTAAGCACGCCTCAACATCGCTGCCTTAGTCTCGCCCCACTCACTTTTCGCAAACAACGGCGGCTTATCCTGCCGCGTGAAGTGACATCAGGGGGTTCATCATGCGCATTGCGTTGCTGCTGACCGCGACCATTGTCGGCGCGCTCTTTGCCAATCCGTCCCATGCCGGACCGCTGGATGCGTCCGCCGGCGCAGCGCAGGCGTTACCGCCGGGCTTCCAGAGCTACCGCGGCTACATGTTTGACCTGTCGGAGAATTCCGACCGCAAGGATGTCGACAAGCTCACCGACAATGTGAAGAGCCAGATCGACGTGGTCGAGGCTGCCGGCCTCTCACCGCGCGTGCTGCGCTTCTTCCGCACCGTCCCGATCATCGCCAGCGAGCTCGCCTGCCTCGACGAGGGCGCCGCGACCGCATGCTACGGCCGGGTCACGCCTGACATCCAGCGCACCGCTCCCCGCACGCTGACGGTCTGGGACCCCAACAAGCAGCGCTGGAGCAATCCGAACGCCGTCGACCTCGCGGTCGATTCCGGCCTCGGCGTGATCATGCTGCGGCCGGACATGATGCGGTACGAAAAGGAAGCCGTGCTGCTGCACGAGCTCCTGCACGCCTACCACGCGCGGCTGTTGCCGGACGGCTACGCCAACAAGGGCGTGATCGGCTATTACGCCTACGCCAAGTCCAAGGATCTCCTGCCCAAGGAATCCTACGCGCTGAAGAATCACATGGAATTCTTTGCCGTGACCGCCAGCATTTTCCTGGCCGGGAAGAGCGAATTCCACGACCCGAAGTCGCGCGAGGCGCTCAAGGAGAAGCTGCCGGACTATTACAAATATCTGGTGGGCGTGTTCGGCTTCGACCCCGATCCGGCAGCGACAAGCGGCCCGGTCGCCTCGCTGAAGTAAGGCAAAAAACGCCAAACCAAGCCAGAGAGCCGCGCGCGTAGCGCGGCTTTTTTGTTTTGGTCACCGGAAGCTGCGGATGACGCGCGGCCGGGAATTGCCAAGGCCGGGCCCGATCTGCATAGTCCGCCCGCATCGATATTGTTTTCGAAGAGGATAGAACAACATGGCGGACGCCGACCTGGATGTCGTGATCCGGCAACTGGCCAGACAGCTGCATACGGGCCTGATGTCCCGCGCCAAGGAGCGGCGGGATCGATTCAACGGCCTTGCGGCCAAGGCCAAGAGCAAGGAGACCGGCGACCGCTTCAAGATGATGGCCAAGGCCACCATGGAGCAGGCCATCGCCGCCGCCAAGCGCCTGCAGATGTCCGCCGACAACGTCGCCGACAGCTACGCGCGGTCGATGCGGATTGCCGCCAGCACACCGGTCGCGGTGAAGGTGGAGAAGAAGCCCGCCAAGGAGAAGCCGGTGAAGAAGACGAAGAAGGCCAAAGCCAAGAAGTAGGCGCGCACTTTCTTCCTTCTCCCCTTGTGGGAGAAGGTGGCGCGAAGCGCCGGATGAGGGGTTGTTTCCGCGAATTCAACTGCAGCAGGCTCACGCGCGGAGAGATACCCCTCACCCGTCTCGCCGCTTCGCGGCGAGCCACCCTCTCCCACAAGGGGAGAGGGTTGCAGCGGCGCACGCAGCTCTAGATATCTCTACCGCCCTGGCGCGGCGAGCCGGGTCGGCTCGGCGCTCGCCAGTTCGGCGAGTTTTGCGCGCGCTGCATCGCGGGTACGGGCATCCTTGCCGGCCGGCAGCGCCAGCGCGGCCTCGAAATCGGCGCGCGCCTCATTTGCCTGGCCGCGGGCGAGGAAGGCGAGGCCGCGGTCGAGCCGAGGCTGCGCATCCGAGGGGTCGAGGCGGACCGCGGTGTTGTAGCTCAGAATCGCGCGATCGAGATCGCCGGCGGCCGCGAGCGCGAGACCGCGCTGGTGATAGGGCGCGGCGTGCCTGGGATCATGCGCGATCGCCTCGTCGTAATCCTCGATGGCAAGTTCGAGATCGCCATTCTGCCGGCGCGCCAGTGCCCGATCGCGATAGAGCGAGGCGCGGTTGGGATTGAGGTGGATGGCCTCGTCGAAATCCGCGATCGCCCGCCGCCAGTCGCCGTGGCGCAGCGCGATCCGTCCGCGCCCCTCATAGGCGAAAGCGATCAGCGAGCCGCGCAGCGGCGAGAAGCCGATCACCGCCGAACAGATGTCGGGCTCGTCCTCGTCTCCGCAATTGACGACGGTGTGCGTGGAGAGGCCAATCAGCACGCCCACGACGATCAATAATGGTACTGCAGCTTTGGTCATCTTCGACGGTGGCAGGCGGAGAGCCGGCCACGCATCCCCTTTCGCAGGAACTGTCACGGCAGGGTGTTAACACCGGCCGGGACCGTCCTGTGTGCGACAGGTCACAAAGCGCGCAAATTAGAGCCGCTGCTGCGTCAGCCCCAAGGCCCGCGCGAGGACGAGCGACCCCACGGGCTCCGCGGCGGATAGTTCTCATTGGCGCCGACCGACGGCGACGCCTGCGCGCCAAGCTCGGCTGCGAGCTGCTGAAGCGCCGCGACGCGATTCTGCGTCGAGGGATGGGTGGCGAACAAATTGTCGACGCCGTGGCCCGACAGCGGGTTGATGATGAACATGTGCGCGGTGGCGGGATTTCGCTCCGCCTCGACGTTCGGGACCTGATGCGCAGCGCCTTCGATCTTCACCAGCGCCGATGCCAGCCACATCGGCTGACCGGCGATGCGTGCGCCGAGATTGTCCGCGGCGTATTCGCGCGTGCGACTGATCGCCATCTGCACCAGCATGGCGCCGATCGGGGCGAGGATCATCATCAGGATCGAACCGACGATGCCCGGACCATTGTTGTCGCGGTTGCCTCCGAAGAACATGCCGAACTGCGCCAGCATCGAGATCGCACCCGCAATGGTCGCGGTCACGGTCATCAGCAGCGTGTCGTGGTGCTTGATATGGGCAAGCTCGTGCGCGATCACGCCGGCGAGCTCCTCGCGGCTGAGCTGGCGCATCAACCCGGTGGTGACCGCGACCGCGGCATTCTCCGGATTGCGCCCGGTGGCAAAGGCGTTGGGCTGCGGCTCGTCCATCAGGAACACGCGCGGCATCGGCAAGCGGGCGCGGCCCGCAAGCTCGGCCACGAGCCCGACCAGCTCCGGCGCGCTGCCGCGGTCGACCTCATGGGCGCCATACATGGACAGCACCATCCGGTCGGAGTTCCAGTAGGTGAAGAGATTGGTCGCCGCGGCAACGACGAGCGCAATCATGGCGCCGCTAGCACCGCCGATCAGATAGCCAACACCCATGAACAGAGCGGTGAGGCATGCGAGCAGCAATGCGGTACGAAGATAGTTCATGGCCGTCTCCCGAGGCCGGCCGTGGCCGCTGGAGGGATTGCGGGCCGGCAAGCATGAGGTAGGGATGATCCCGGCCCGCCCGCAAGGTTTCCGGGTGCGTCGCGGAGCCGCGGCACTGGTTTGAAGTCAATCGTTCCATTAAGCTTGGCTAAGAATCCAAGCGTCTCCTCCCCTTGCGGAAACCTCATGCTCCAGACCCGATTTGCGATCGCGGCCGCCGCCCTGCTCACGCTCGCCCTTCCCGCCTCTGCCCAGCTCGCTCCGCCACCCGCAAAGCCCGCGGCTCCCAGGGCCACCGCGCCCTCGCCGCGCGCGGCGTCGTGCCACAATGGGGCGAACTTCGATCGCTTCCTGGCCGACGTGAAACAGCAGGCCGTCGCCGCCGGCGTGTCGCAGCGGACGATCGCGGCGGCCTCGCCTTACCTCGTCTACGACCAGGGCATCGTCAATCGCGACCGCGGCCAGCGCGTGTTCGGCCAGCTCTTCACCGAATTTGCCGGCCGCATGGCGGCGCCCTATCGCATGCAGAACGGCCAGCAGCACATCAAGCAACATGCGGCCGCGTTCGCGCGCGCGGAGAAAGAATACGGCGTGCCGCCGGCGGTGATCGCAGCGTTCTGGGGACTGGAGAGCGATTTCGGCGTCAACATGGGCAATTTGCCGACGCTGAAGTCGCTGGTGTCGCTGGCCTATGATTGCCGCCGCTCGGAGATGTTCGTGAACGAGACCATTGCCGCGCTGAAGATCATCGACCGCGGCGATTTGCATCCCGACGAGATGGTCGGCTCCTGGGCTGGCGAGCTCGGACAGACCCAGTTCCTGCCCGTGCATTACGTCAACTATGCCGTCGACTACGACGGCGACGGACGTCGCGATCTCCTCCGCAGCGAGGACGACGTGATCGGCTCGACCGCGAACTACATCGCCAACGGATTGAAGTGGCGGCGCGGTGAGCCGTGGCTGGAAGAGATCAAGGTGCCGCAAAACCTGCCCTGGGATCAGACCGACCTCACGGTGCAGCTGCCGCGCTCGAAATGGGCGCAGCTCGGGGTGACCTATCCCGACGGGAGGCCGCTGCCGACCGACAATCTTGCCGCGTCGGTGCTGCTGCCGATGGGTCGGAACGGGCCGGCCTTCATGGCGTACCCGAATTTCGCGGCATACACCGAGTGGAATAACTCGCTGATCTATTCGACCACCGCAGGTTATCTCGCCACCCGCATCGCGGGCGCGGCTCCGATGCGAAAGCCGTCCACACCGGTCGCGCAGCTGCCGTTCAACGAGCTCAAGCAATTGCAGCAGCTTCTGGTCCAGGCCGGCTTCAATGTCGGCAAGGTGGACGGTGTGCTGGGCCAGCAGAGCCGCGCCGCAGTGAAGGCGATGCAGATCAAATACGGTCTGCCGGCCGATTCCTGGCCGACCGCGGAGCTTTTGGCCCGGATGCGCGGTGGCACGGCGCAGGCGCAGCCTGCGGCGACGATCAGCTAAGCACTAGAATCGCAGTCATGCCCCGCGAAAGCGGGGCATCCAGTACGCCGCGGCCTCTCCATTCAATCACAGCTGCCCCGGAGTACTGGATCGTCCGGTCAAGCCGGACGATGACAGCGAGGTATGGCGCTGACAGCACCACAAGCCCGCTCGGTAGAATTTTCGCACTGCACAAGCCCCTTTTGCAATTGTATTTTTCCATGAGGTTCCCATGTGAGTGGCTCAGGTTTCTCCTGAGATTTCCCACCACAAGAGCGAGCATCACATGTCCTTCCACGACGCCGTCGTTCCCGCCTATTTGCAAATGCTGAACAGCCTGACCGGCCTGCTCACGAAAGCCGAGGCGCATTGTGCGGCCAAGAAGGTCGATCCCGCCGTCCTGCTCGGCTCCCGCTTGTTTCCGGACATGCTGCCGCTGTCGAAGCAGATCCAGCTGGTCAGCGATTTCGCAGCCAAAGGTTGCGCCCGGCTGACCCATAGCGAAGTGCCCTCCACAGCAGACACCGAGACCAACTTTGCGGAACTGAAGCAGCGGCTCGCCAAGACCATCGACTACGTGAAATCGTTCAAGCCCGAGCAGTTCGAGGGCGCCGACACCAAGGACGTCACCTTCCCGGCCGGCCCCGACAAGTCCATCACCATGAAGGGCCAGCAATTCCTGAGCGCGTTCTCGCTGCCGAACTTCTATTTCCACGCCGCGACCGCCCACGGCCTTCTGCGCCACGCCGGCGTCGAGGTCGGCAAGCGCGATTTCCTCGGCGCGAACTAGTACCCGATTATTCAGGCGGCCGCGGCGGGAGATCGAATCTGCTGCCGCGGCTGAAATTGCACATGCTTTATGCTGCGCGGCTCCGCTGCGCATCTCGCCTGCAGTTTCCGTATGGCTCCTCCCTTGCGCTGATTGCCGCGATGCACAAGTGTTCCGGATCTCTCACCGCCTGGAAGCATTCTCATGAGCCGTTCGACCAAATTGTTTGAGACCTACAAGCTCGGCCCGATCACACTGGCCAACCGCTTGGTGATGGCGCCGCTGACGCGCAACCGCGCCGCGCCCGGCACGTTCGTACCGAGCCCGCTTGCGGCGGACTATTACGGCCAGCGCGCTTCCGCGGGCCTTCTGATCACCGAAGCGAGCCAGGTCTCGCAGCAGGGCCAGGGCTACCAGGACACGCCCGGCATCTACTCCAAGGAGCAGGTTGCCGGCTGGCGCAAGGTCACCGATCAGGTGCACCAGCGCGGCGGCAAGATCTTCATCCAGCTCTGGCATGTCGGCCGCATCTCGCATGTCGACCTTCAGGCCAATGGCGCAGCCCCGGTGGCGCCGAGCGCAATCCGCGCCAAGGGCAAGACTTTCGTCAACGGCGGCTTCGCCGACGTCTCCGAGCCCCGTGCGCTCGAACTCTCCGAAATTCCAGGCATCATCGACGATTTCAAGCGCGCCACGAAGAACGCGTTCGAGGCCGGCTTCGACGGCGTCGAGATCCACGGCGCCAACGGCTATCTGCTCGAGCAGTTCGCCAAGGACGGCACCAACAAGCGTACCGACGCCTATGGCGGCTCGATCGAGAACCGCGCGCGGCTGATGCTGGAAGTCTCCAGGGCCGTCGTCGCCGAGGCCGGCGCCGAGCGCACCGGCATCCGCATCTCCCCGGTGACACCGGCCAACGATATCTCGGAATCGAACCCGCAAGCCCTCTACGACCATATCGTCGACGGTCTCGCCGCGCTGAAGCTCGTCTATCTCCACGTCGTCGAAGGCGCCACCGGCGGTCCGCGCGACATCGCCCCGTTCGACTATGCGGGCCTGCGCAAGCGCTTCCCCGGCGCCTATATCGCCAACAACGGCTATGATTTCGATCTCGCCACCAAGGTGCTGGACGCCAACGCGGCCGATCTCATCGCCTTCGGCAAGCCTTTCATCTCCAACCCCGATCTCGTCGAGCGGCTGAAGACGGGCGCGACGCTGAACGATTGGGACAAGAATACCTTCTACGGCGGCGGCGCGAAGGGATACACGGACTACCCCGCGCTGGCGGCCGAACCGGCGGAGTAAGGCGTCGTCGTCGCTCCATCCTCCGTCATTGCGAGGAGCGAAGCGACGAGCAATCCAGACTACGTCCGTGGAAAGACTCTGGATTGCTTCGCTTCGCTCGCAATGACGGTGGAAGCAAAATCCACGACAATAAAAAGAAAAAAGGCCGGGATTGCTCCCGGCCTTTCGTCGTTATGTTGATGTGCCTTACTGCAGCGAAGCGCGCTTCGGGGGCTGGGCCGGCCACGACTTGATCAGGGTGTCGTAGTCGACCGTCTCGCCCTTCGGCTTCTCGTTGGCGAGCTTGCGCTGGGGAGCAATCGTGCCGTCCTTCTGGGCCTTGGCGAACCAGTACTCGGCCGTCTCCTTCTTGTGCAGCTTCGGACCGCAGGCGCCCTGCACGCCGGACTTCTCCAGACGCTCCATCACGGAGTCCTGAGCAGCGGCGAGCGAGTCCATCGCGGCTTGCGGCGTCTTCGCACCGGACGACGCATCGCCGATGTTCTGCCACCACAGCTGCGCCAGCTTCGGATAGTCGGGCACGTTGTTGCCGGTCGGGGTCCACTGCACGCGCGCGGGCGAGCGGTAGAACTCGATCAGGCCGCCGAGCTTCGGCGCACGCTCCGTGAACGACTTGTCCCAGATGTCGGATTCACGGATGAACGTGAGACCGACATGGCTCTTCTTCAGCGAAACCGTCTTGGAGACGATGAACTGGAGGTAGAGCCAGGCCGCCTTGCGGCGATCCGCCGGGGTCGACTTCAGAAGCGTCACGGAGCCGGCGTCCTGGTAGCCGAGCTTCATGCCTTCCTTCCAGTACGAACCGTGCGGCGACGGAGCCATACGCCACTTCGGCGTACCGTCCGCGTTCATCACGGCAATGCCCGGCTTCACCATGTCGGCGGTGAAAGCGGTGTACCAGAACATCTGCTGGGCGATGTTGCCCTGCGCCGGCACCGGACCCGACTCGGAGAAGGTCATGCCCTGCGCCTGCGGCGGAGCATACTTCTTCATCCACTCGAGGTACTTGGTGATCGAGTAGACCGCGGCCGGACCGTTGGTGTCGCCACCACGCTCGACCGAGGAGCCGACCGGACGGCAGCCTTCCATGCGGATGCCCCATTCGTCGACCGGCAGACCGTTCGGGATGCCCTTGTCGCCGTTACCGGCCATCGACAGCCAGGCGTCGGTGAAACGCCAGCCGAGCGACGGGTCCTTCTTGCCATAGTCCATGTGGCCGTAGACCTTGACGCCGTTGATCTCCTTGATGTCGTTGGTGAAGAACTCGGCGATGTCTTCATAGGCCGACCAGTTCACGGGCACGCCGAGCTCGTAGCCATACTTGGCCTTGAACTTGGCCTTGTAGTCGGCGTTGGTGAACCAGTCGTAGCGGAACCAGTACAGGTTCGCGAACTGCTGGTCGGGCAGCTGATAGAGCTTGCCGTCCGGCGCCGTGCCGAATGACTTGCCGATGAAGTCGTTGACGTCGAGCATGGGGTCGGTGACGTCCTTGCCCTCGCCGGTCATGTAGTCCGACAGCGCGATGGTCTGGCCGTAGCGGAAATGCGTGCCGATCAGGTCGGAATCGTTGATCCAGCCGTCGTACACGTTCTTGCCGGACTGCATCTGGGTCTGCAGCTTCTCGACGACGTCACCTTCCTGGATGATGTCGTGCTTGAGCTTGATGCCGGTGAGCTCGGAGAACGCCTTGGCCAGCGTCTGCGACTCGTATTCGTGGGTCGTGATGGTTTCGGAGACCACGTTGATCTCCATGCCCTTGAAGGGCTCGGCGGCCTTGGCGAACCACTCCAGCTCCTTCTTCTGGTCTTCCTTCGACAGCGTCGAGGGTTGGAATTCCGCGATCCACTTCTGGATCGCGGCGTCGTCGGCGGCGCGCACCGGCGCCGAGACGGCCAGCGACACCGCGACGATGGCGGCGACGCTGGACATCGTCAGAAAGCTATTCTTGGTCAATGGACGTTCCCTTCTCCTAAACTGCCGCATGTTATTCCTCCGTTGCAGCGACAAACTTTTTACAGGCCCGGGTTGGTCCCGGATCTGGCCGTTCCTTCGCGGGCTAGACCGTGCGGAAAATGAGTACGGCCGTGGCCAGCGAAATTCCTGATGCGATCCAAAGGCGCGAAATTTCAAGTCCGTCCTCGCCGATCGGCAGCGTGGCGAGGGCGTCGGTGCCGGCGAAGGCGATCCACAGCAAGTGGATGACCGCTGCCGTGATGAGGGAGATGAACAGGCGGTCGCCGCGCGTGGTGGGGATGCGCAGCACGCCGACGCGCTCGGCTTCGGGATAGGCCACCCCAAGCCAAGTCATCACGGCGAGCGTGCAGGCGAGCGCAACAAAGAAGATTGCCGTCGGCGGCGTCCAGGCCATCCATGCAATAGCTTCCATGCTCTTACTCCTTGCGCATGATCTGGTCCGAAAACCGGTTTCCACTTTTCGGGATCATGCGCATCTCCTAGACCCGACCGAGCGCGAAACCGCTCGCGATGTAATTGCGGACGAACCAGATCACGAGTGCGCCCGGGATGATCGTCAGCACGCCGGCCGCAGCCAGCAGGCCCCAGTCCATGCCCGCGGCCGACACCGTGCGCGTCATGATCGCCGCGATCGGCTTGGCCGAGACCGAGGTCAGCGTGCGCGCGAGCAGCAGCTCGACCCAGGAGAACATGAAGCAGAAGAAGGCGGCGACGCCGATGCCGCTCGCAATCAACGGCACCAGGATCTTGATGAAGAAGCGCGGGAAGGAATAGCCGTCGAGGAAAGCGGTCTCGTCGATCTCGCGCGGCACGCCGGAGACGAAGCCTTCCAGGATCCACACCGCCAGCGGGACATTGAAGATGCAGTGCGCGAGCGCGACCGCCCAGGGCGTATCGAACAGCCCGATCGCCGAATAGAGGTTGAAGAACGGCAGTGCATAAACCGCGGCCGGCGCCATGCGGTTCGACAGCAGCCAGAAGAACAGATGCTTGTCGCCGAGGAAGCGGTAGCGCGAGAACGCGTAGGCCGCCGGCAGCGCCACCGAGATCGAGATGATGGTGTTGAGGACGACATATTCCAGCGAGTTGATATAGCCGGAATACCAGCTCTCGTCGGTGAAGATGCGCTTGTAATGCTGGAGCGTCGGGGCGTGCGGCCACAGCGTCATCGTCGAGACGATCTCGGCGTTGGTCTTGAAGCTCATGTTGACGAGCCAGTAGATCGGCAGCAGCAGGAAGATCAAAAACAGCGCCATGATGAGACGACGGCCGGGGATCGAATGCATCACACGGCTCCTTCATGCGATTTCCGGTCGGCGCCGGCATTGGTCATGACGGTGTAGAAGATCCAGCAGACGATCAGGATGATGAGGTTGTAGACCAGCGACAGCGCGGCGGCCTTGCCGAGGTCGAACTGGCCGAGCGCGATCTTGACCAGCTCGATCGACACGAAGGTCGTCGAGTTGCCGGGCCCGCCGCCCGTCACGACGAACGGCTCGGTGTAGATCATGAAACTGTCCATGAAGCGCAGCAGCACCGCGATCAGCAGCACGCGGTTCATCTTCGGCAGCTGGATCGCCTTGAACACCGCCCAGCGCGAGGCGCCGTCGATCTGCGCCGCCTGGTAATACGCTTCCGGAATCGACTTCAGGCCGGCATAGCAGAGCAGCGCGACCAGGCTGGTCCAGTGCCAGACGTCCATCACGATGACGGTGACCCAGGCGTCGATGTCGTTGGAGACGTAATTGTAATCGATGCCGATGGCATTGAGGACATAACCGAGCAGGCCGATGTCGGGCCGGCCGAAGATCTGCCAGATCGTGCCGACCACGTTCCACGGGATCAGCAATGGCAGCGCGAGGATGACGAGGCAGGCTGCAACCGTCCAGCCCTGGCGCGGCATCGACAGCGCGACGACGATGCCGAGCGGCACCTCGATCGCGAGGATCACCAGGGAGAAGAACAGATTGCGGCCGAGCGAAGCCAGGAAGCGGCCGCCGAGGTCGGTCGAAGGATCGAGCAACTCCTTGAACCAGCCGACACCGTTCCAGAAGAACTGGTTGTTGCCGAAGGTGTCCTGCATCGAATAGTTCACCACCGTCATCAGCGGCAGCACTGCCGAGAAGGCGACGACCAGGAACACCGGCAGCACCAGGAACCAGGCTTTTTGGTTGACGGTCTTGTCCATCAGGCGGCTCCCTCCACCAGAAGGCTGTCGGCATAGACGTGGACGTGCGACGGATCGAATTTCAGGCCGGCCGTGCCGTCCGGGCTGGTGAAGCCGGCCGGTGCGCGGGCCGCGAGTTTTGCGTCACCGAGCCGCGCACGCGCGAAGCGGATGCGGCCGAGGTCGTCGACGCGCTCGATCTTCGCACTGAGCAGGCCGGGCGCCGGCGCGACGGCCTCAACGAATTCCGGACGGACGCCGATCTCGATCTTCGCGCCATCGGGCAGCTTGTCGTAGCTGCGGTTGAGCGCGATCACATGACCGCCGATCCTGGCCTCACGGCCCCTCACCTCGGCCGGCAGGATGTTCATGCCGGGCGAGCCGATGAAATAGCCGACGAAGGTGTGCGCCGGCTTGTCGAACAGCTCGGCCGGCGTGCCGCTCTGCACCACGCGGCCGTCATGCATGACCACCACGGTGTCGGCGAAGGTCAGCGCCTCGGTCTGGTCGTGGGTGACGTAGATCATCGTCAGGTCGAGCTCGCGATGCAGCGCCTTCAGCTTGGAGCGGAGCTGCCATTTCAGCTCGGGGTCGATCACGGTGAGCGGCTCGTCGAACAGCACGGCGGCAACGTCGGAGCGGACGAGGCCGCGGCCGAGCGATATCTTCTGCTTGGCATCGGCCGTGAGCCGCGTCGCCTTGCGGTTCAGATAGGGTTCGAGGTCGAGCAGGCGGCCGATCTCGGCGACGCGCTTGTCGATCTCGGCCTTCGGCACGCCGCGGTTCTTCAGAGGGAACGCCAAATTTTGCCCCACCGTCATGGTGTCGTAGATCACCGGAAACTGGAACACCTGGGCGATGTTGCGCTTCTGGGTTGACAGCGGTGTGATGTCCTCGCCGTCGAACAGGATTTTCCCCCGCGACGGGGTGATGATGCCGGAGATGACGTTGAGCAGCGTGGTCTTGCCGCAGCCGGACGGCCCGAGCAGCGCATAGGCGCCGCCCTGCCGCCAAGTCATGGTGACGGGCTTCAGCGCAAAACTGTCCTGCGGCGCATCATTGCCGCCGTAGGAGTGCGCGAGATCGACGAGGTCAATGCGGGCCATGTCGCATCCCCCTCAGGCTTTTTTCTTTGACGCGTTTTCTTCACGCGAACCGCTCGGCACTTCGCTTGAAAACGCTATGGGACCGGGCGCTGCGACCAGGCGGTCGCCAGCGTCGAACACGAAAACGTCGTTGGGATCGAGCACGGCATCAATGGTCTGGCCGGGCTCGAACTCGTGCACGCCGTGCAGCACCGCCACCCAATTCGATCCGTCGCGGGTCAGATGCACGAAACTCTCCGAACCGGTGATCTCGGTCACCGTTACCGTGGCATGGAAGGCGTGGCGGTCAGTCTCGCCATTGGCAAGCGCGAGCTGATGGGCGCGAAATCCGACGCGATAGGCGCCGTCCGCGAGCGAGGAATAGAGACCGGACGCCGGCGCGGCAATGCCGCCCGCATATTGCACGGAACCGTTCTTCTTCTCGATGCCGACGAGGTTGAGCGGCGGATCGGAGAACACCTGAGCGACGCGCAAGGTCTGCGGGCGGCGGTAGACCTTCGGCGTCTCGCCGATCTGGAGCGCCTCTCCCTGCCACATGCACACCGTGTTGCCGCCAAGCAGCAGCGCCTCGGTCGGCTCGGTGGTGGCATAGACGAAGATCGCGCCGGATGCCTCGAAGATGCGCGGCAGCTCGGTGCGCAGCTCCTCGCGCAGCTTGTAGTCGAGATTGGCGAGCGGCTCGTCGAGCAGCACGAGGTCGGCGCCCTTCACCAGCGCGCGCGCCATCGCAGTTCGCTGCTGCTGGCCGCCGGAAAGCTGGAGCGGCGTGCGCTTCAGGAACGGCTCGAGCCTGAGCAGCCGGGCGGCTTCCGCGACACGCGCCTCGATCTCGGCGCGCGGCTTGCCCTGCACGCGCAAAGGCGAGGCGATGTTCTCATAGACCGTGAGTGAAGGATAATTGATGAACTGCTGATAGACCATCGCGACCGAGCGCTGGCGCACGTCGACACCGGTGACGTCCTTGCCATTGACCAGCAGCTTGCCCGATGTCGGCTTGTCCAGGCCTGCGAGCAGCCGCATGATCGAGGTCTTGCCCGACAGCGTCGGCCCGAGCAGCACGTTGAGCGTGCCGCTCTCGAGCGTCAGCGAGACGTCGCGGATATGTGGGATACCGTCGACAGTCCGGGTCACGTGATCGAGTGTGACGGTCATGAGCGTCCTCCGGCTTCCAGCAGGGGACTTTGCTGTACGGCGTGGGTCCTGATCCAGTCGTCCAGCGCCGCGATCTCGTCGGCACTTAGTCGCAGGCCGAGCTTGGAACGGCGCCAGACGACGTCGTCGGCGGTAACGGCCCATTCGTTGGCCATGAGATAGCGGACTTCGCGCTCGGTCAGCGTCGCGCCGAAGGCCTGGCCGAGATCGGCCGCCGATTTCGCATCCCCAAGCAGCTTGACCGCCCTCGTGCCATAGGCGCGCGCAAGGCGCCGCGCATGCTCGTGGCTGAGGAAGGGATAGCCGCGCTGAAGCTCGGCGATCAGGCCGTCGACATCGGAGACGCCCATGTCGCCGCCGGGCAGCGGCCATTTGCCGGTCCAACCTTCGCGCGCTTTCGCACTGCGAAGATAGGGCGCGAGCCGTTCCAGCGCCTCCTCGGCGAGACGGCGGTAGGTCGTGATCTTGCCGCCATAGATCGACAGCAGCGGCACGCCCCCGGGCGTGTCGAGCTCGAACACATAATCGCGCGTCGCGGCCTTGGCTTCGCTGGCGCCGTCGTCGTAGAGCGGACGCACGCCGGAATAGGTCCAGACCACGTCGTCAGGCGTGACAGGCTTGGCCAGATACTCGCTTGCCGCCGTGCAGAGATACTGGATCTCCTCGGCCGTCGCCTTCACCTTGGCGGGATCGCCGTCATAGTCGCGGTCGGTGGTGCCGATCAGCGTAAAATCGTCCTGATAGGGAATGACGAAGATGATGCGGCCGTCGGCATTCTGGAACATGTAGGCGCGGTCGTGGTCGTAGAGCTTCTTGACCACGATGTGCGAGCCTTGCACCAGGCGCACCTTGGCCTTGGCGTTGACGCCGGCGCCGCGGCCGAGCACATCCTCGACCCAGGGACCGCCGGCATTGACCAGCGCACGGGCCTGGATCGACGAACGCGCGCCGGTCAGCGTGTCGATCATGCTGACGGTCCAGATGCCGTCGGACTGTTTGATATCCGTTGCGCGCGTACGGGTGCGGATCTCGGCGCCCTTATCGGCGGCATCGCGCGCGTTGAGCACGACGAGGCGGGCGTCGTCGACGAAGCAGTCGGAATATTCGAACGCACGACCGTAGCGGTTCGGGATCAGCGGGCGGCCGACCTCGTCACGCCCAAGGTCGACCGAGCGCGTCGCCGGCAACAAATGACGGCCGCCGATGTGGTCATAGAGGAAGAGGCCGAGGCGCAGCAGCCAGGCCGGCCGCAGGCCCGCATGGTGCGGCAAAACGAAACGCAGGGGGCGAATGATATGGGGCGCGATGCCCCAGAGAATCTCGCGCTCGATCAGCGCCTCGCGGACCAGCCGGAACTCGTAATATTCGAGATAGCGCAGGCCGCCATGCACCAGCTTGGTCGACCAGGACGACGTCCCGCTCGCCAGATCGTTCATTTCGCACAGGAAAACCGTGTTGCCACGGCCCACCGCGTCGCGCGCGATGCCGCAGCCGTTAACACCGCCTCCGATAATGGCGAGGTCGAAAATACGCTCCAACAGACGCATCCCCCGGCGACCGCCCGTTCAATCGAGCGGTTACTTTCGCTTTTGATTAGATCACACCGGAAAACGAAAGCAAGATGAAAGAGAGGAGGAAGGAAATGAAAGCGGAACTTCTAAGCGGGCACAGGGGCGTGGAAATGGTCAGTTCAAGAGAGCATTGGAACAGCATTATTGCTCTTGAATAGTCGTCGATGGCCATTATTAGTTACGATAGTCATATTGGTCATTATCGGCATGACAGATAACAGCACTGCACCAGACTCACCCGCGACTGACTCGTGGACGCTTGCCAACGCCAAGGCCCGGCTATCCGAGGTGATCGACCGTGCTCAAGCCGGCCCGCAAATCATCACCCGACACGGCAAGCCCAATGCGGTGATCGTTTCTGCCGAGGAATGGGCGCGCAAGACGGCACGTAAAGGTACCTTGGCCGAATTCCTGCTGGCTTCGCCGCTCCGCAGCGCCGACCTCGAGCTTGAACGCGTGCACGACGCGCCGCACGACGAGCTGCCGTGAATCTGCTGCTCGACACCAACGTGTTGTCGGAGGTCCAGAGGCCGGTCCCTTCGCCGAAAGTCCTGTCATGGCTTGATACGATCGACGAGGATCGTGCGTTCATCAGCGTGGCATCGATCGCCGAGCTTCGCCGCGGCATCGCATTGCTGGAGGACGGCCGTCGGCGCGCAGCACTGGCCGCCTGGCTTGCCCACGATCTGCCGGAGCGTTTTGCCGGGCGCACCCTGCCGATCGACCACGCGGTGGCGGAACGCTGGGGCGACCTGATGGCTCAGAGCCGCAGAAGCGGCGTCGCATTGTCTGTCATGGACGGCTTCTTTGCCGCGACCGCTCTCGCGAACAACCTCATGCTCGTCACGCACAATGTGAAGGATTTCGCGGTGTTCGGCGTGCCGCTGCTGAACCCGTGGGACGACCCATAGTCCTACCTCAGCCGCACCACCGGCGCGGCCTCGGGCGCTTCTTGTATCTCGCCTTGGGCCTCATCGACATCGGCCCCCTTCGGCATCGCCGCCATCACCTCGATGCCCTTGCCGTGGCAGATGGTGGCGAGGCGCTCGGGCAATTCCTGGTCGGTGACGAAGGTCTGGATCTGGCTGATATGTGCGATGCGCACCGGCGCGCTGCGGCGGAGCTTGGTCGAGTCCGCGACCAGCATGACGCTGCGGGCGTTGGCGATGATGGCCTGCGCAACCTGCACCTCGCGATAGTCGAAGTCGAGCAGCGCGCCCTCCTCGTCGATCGCGGACGCCCCGATGATGGCGTAGTCGACCTTGAACTGGCCGATCAGCTGCGTTGCGGTCGAGCCGACCACCGCACCGTCGGCGCGTCGTACCGTGCCGCCGGCGACCACCACCTCGATGCGGGGATGGCGGTAGAGCAGCATGGCGACGTTCAGATTGTTGGTGATGACGAGGAGGTCCTCGTGCGAGGTCAGCGCGCTCGCGACCTCCTCGGTCGTGGTGCCGATGTTGATGAAGAGCGAGCAGCCGTTCGGGATCAGGGAGGCGGCCGCAGCTCCGATCGCCTTCTTCTCGTCCGCGGCGACGAAGCGCCGCGCCTCATAGGCGAGGTTTTCGACGCCGGAGGCGATGATGGCGCCGCCATGGATACGGGTCAGTGAGCGGCGCTCGCACAGATCGTTGAGATCCTTGCGGATGGTCTGCGCCGAAACCTCGAACCGGCGCGCCAGCTCATCGACCATGACGCGGCCCGAGGCCCGCGCGATGTTGAGGATTTCGGCTTGGCGATGGGTCAGTCCGGTCACGGCGATGGCCTCAAGTCAGGAAGCTGCATGGTGCGGCGGTTCGCGCGTTCGGTCAATGCGCGCGCCGATCACGGTTAACGGACGAGGTCTTCACCACGCCATCGCAGCGGCGAGACGCGTCAGCAGGTCCGGATCGTCGAAGGCGCTGGCGGAGGCGATAGCCCCGGCGGCGACGAGATCAGCATGGCTGAGGCTGGTCCGGATGCCGATGGTCGGAATGCCGGCCGCCGCAGCCGACTGCACGCCGGTGCGGGAGTCCTCGAACGCGATCGAGGCCATCGCGCTGGCGCCGGCAAAGCGCAACCCTTCCTGATAAGGCAGCGGATGCGGCTTGCCGTGCAACAGCTCGGCGCCGATCACGAGCGCCTTGAAGCGGTCCGTGATGCCGAGGCCGGACAGCAGCAGCTCCGCATTCAGCCGCGGGGCGTTGGTTACCGCAACCATGGGAATACCGGCCGCATCCGCCCTGTCGAGCAGCGCCATCAGGCCCGGCAGCGGCTCGATCTGCCCGGCGACGAGTTCGCGGAAGACTTCCTCCTTCTCATCGAGGATCAAGGCACGCCGTTCCGGCGCCTCGTCGGGCAGAAAGCGCTCGCCGATCGCTATATTCGCGAAGCCTTGCAGCTCCCTGGAGAAGCGCGCGTGATCGAAGACATGGCCGCGAGGGCCGAGCACCTGGTTGAAGGCCTTCAGGTGCAGCGGATCGGTGTTGGCGAGCGTACCGTCGATGTCGAACAGCAACGCCCTGCCGATAGCCTCGATCATGTCCGTACTTTCCCGAATAGATGACGCATCAATACGAAAGCCGTATCAATACAGCGCCAATCGCGCAATGACGCACGTGCATGACCACTACGCGACACTCGACAAAGTCGCGCGCGGCTGCAACACTCCGTGCAAGATCAAAAAGGAGGAAACAATGACAATCAACCGACGCGATCTGGCTCTCTCGACTCTTGCCGTCCCAGCTCTTGCCGTCTCCA
Source organism: Bradyrhizobium sp. 134 (assembly GCF_023074155.1). Lineage (NCBI taxonomy): Bacteria > Pseudomonadati > Pseudomonadota > Alphaproteobacteria > Hyphomicrobiales > Nitrobacteraceae > Bradyrhizobium > Bradyrhizobium sp. 134. Next base: position 159,792 of record NZ_JADPKX010000087.1, read on the forward strand.
CGCTTGCAGTTTCAGCGCTCACGACACCGGTGCTGGCGGCCTCGGCGGACGAGGAAGCCGTAGCGAAGAAGGTCGAGGCGTTCCGTCTCGCCCAGATCGCGGCCGATCCCAAGGCGCTCGGCGCACTCTGCGCCGACGAGGTGAGCTACAGCCATTCCAGCGGCAAGGTCGAGGACAAGGCGACCTTCGTCGCCAACGCCACCGACGGCAAATCCAAATTCCTGTCGATCGAATACAAGGACCCGACCATCAAGGTCGTCGGCCCCGCTGCGATCGTGCGTTTCCACTGGATGGCGGAACAGGAGATGGCGGCCGATGGGAAAAAAGTGCCGACCAACCTTCACATCCTGATGAACTGGCAGAAGCAGGGCGACGACTGGAAGCTGCTCTCGCGGGCGGCGACGAAGTTGTGATTGCGGCTTATCCCTCTCCCCTTGTGGGAGAGGGTGGCTCGCCGCAGAGCGGCGAGACGGGTGAGGGGTATGCTTCCGCGAGCGCATCTCTCACAATTGAATTCGGCGAAACAACCCCTCATCCGGCGCCAGAGCCGAAGCCTCGCTTCGGCGTCTTCTTAAGAACGACCGCTGGAGGCGGCCTACGCCACCTTCTCCAACAAGGGAAGGAAAGTGCAGGAGCACCAGGGACTGCAAAAAATTCCGACCACGCTTTGCGCGTCAGAAATCGCTCCGCCTGGCGCAATGCAGCGTATTGCGACCTGATGCTCGACAAAATCAAGTGCGGCTGCAACAGTGGACGCAAGATCAAGGACGAAGGATATGACGACATTGAATCGCGATCATGCTGCCACGACAGACCACGAGGCGGTGGCAAAGAACGTCGAGGCATTTCGCCTCGCCCAGATCGCGGCCGATCCGAAGGCGCTCAGCGCGCTGTGCTCGGACGATCTGAGCTACAGCCATTCCAGCGGCTTCCTTGAGGACAAGGCGGCCTTCGTCGCCAACGCCACCGACGGCAAAACGGAATTCCTGTCGATTACGTACAAGGATCCGACCATCAAGATCGTCGGCCCCGCCGCGATCGTTCGCTTCCACTGGCTGGCCGAGATGATGACCGGCGGACAGAAAGTAACAAACAGCCTTTACATCCTGATGAACTGGCAGAAGCAGGGCGACGACTGGAAGCTGTTGTCGCGGGCAGCAACGAAGTTGTGATTGCGGCTTATCCCTCTTCCCTTGTAGGAGAGGGTGGCTCGCCGCAGAGCGGCGAGACGGGTGAGGGGTATGCTTCCGCGAGCGCACCTCTCACAATTGAATTCGGCGAAACAACCCCTCATCCGGCGCTTCGCGCCACCTCCTCCCACAAGGGGAGAAGGAAGGACAGTTGTCGGCAAAAGATTCCGACCACGCTTAGCGCGCCCCGAAATGACAGGCGGAAAATTATGCCGCTTCCTTCACATCACCGTTAACCAGCTTGCGCGCGGCGCGCTCGGCTTCGCGGGCGTTGCGGAAGAGCTGGCCTTCGAGACGGTTGAAACGGTTGGATGAGGCGAAAAAGCAGTAGCCTCCCTGGGAACGAACGACGATACCTGCGGTCTGCGAATCGACTTCGATGATGTAGCTGTCCGGCATGGTCCGTGGATTCCTCAGTGCGGGCAAATAACGGCAGTTCCGCCCAAAGGTTCCTGGGCATTTGACGCCGTTTCCGCCCCGGATCGACACGCGATTGAGTAAGCCGGGACCTCATCCGTTTTATGACTGGTTCTTGGCAAAGCCACGGCGGCGGGACTCAGTCGCGCCGCGTTTGGCGGCGCCGCACTGAGATGAGGCGCAACGCCGCGTGCGATTACGTCGCGATGGTGGTGTCGGCCGGGCGAACCGGCTGCGGGCGGCCGTGCTCGTCGATCGACACGTAGGTGAAGTTGCCGTCGGTGACGAGGAACGGTTGCTGCTCGCCGCGGCGCAGCGCCCACGCTTCCAGATGCACGGTGATGGACGTGCGCCCGACGCGAACGAGGTGGGCGTGGACCGAAACGAGATCGCCGACATAGACGGCCTTGCGAAAATTCATCGCCTCGATGGCGACGGTCACCGTGCGCGACTTTGCGACCTTTGACGCAAACACGCCGCCGCCGACGTCCATCTGGCTGAGCAGCCAGCCGCCGAAGATGTCGCCGTTTGCGTTGGTGTCGGCAGGCATTGCCAGCGTGCGGATGCAGAGATCGCCGCCCGGCCCGGCATTGGCTTGCTCGTTCATGCCGCTCTCACTTGAAGATTCCTCACTTGAGGATTGCTCACTTGAAACTGCTCACGTGAAATTGTCCCAGCCCGGATCCGGCGCAAAGCGCTCGCCGAATCTCCCGGCCAGTGCGCGCAAGGTGGATACGACATGATCCACGCCACGCGTGCGCGCATAGTTCAACGGACCGCCACGGAACGGTGCATAACCGGTGCCGAAGATCATGGCGCCATCCACCATGTCGGCATCATCGACGATCCCCTCGCGAAGCGCCGCAACGCAGACGTTGGACATCGGCAGCACCAGACGGTCGATCATCTGGTCGGTGACGCGCGGACCAGTCTCGGGCAACGGCGCCTTCTCGGCCTTGCCGTCGCGCCAGACGTAAAAGCCCTTGCCGGTCTTGCGGCCGAGCTCGCCCTTGGCGACCTTCTCGCGCAGCCACGCCGGCGTCGGCGGCAGCAGATCGCCGAACTTGCTGCGCAGCATGTCGCCGACGTCGAGACAAATGTCGAGCCCGACCTGGTCTGCCAGTTCGATCGGCCCCATCGGCATGCCGAACTGCTCCGCGGCGGCGTCGATCAGGCGCTGGTCGATCTTCTCGTCCAGCATCACCATCGCTTCCAGCATGTAGGGCGTCAGCGCGCGGTTGACGAGGAAGCCCGGCGAGCTCTTCACCGACAACGGCAGCCGATCGATCACGCCGACGAAAGCAAGTGCCTCCTTCAGCACCTGCGTATCGTTACCGTCATGGCTGACGACTTCCACCAGCTGCAACCGCGACACCGGATTGAAGAAGTGGAGGCCGACCAGCCGCTCCGGCCGCGCCAGCGTGGTGCGCAAATCCTGGAGCGGAATGCTCGACGTGTTGGTCGCGAGAATCGCGCCCGGCTTCATCCGCGGCTCGAGCCCGGCATAGACCTTCTGCTTCAGCTCGAGCTTCTCCGGGACCGCCTCGATGATAAGATCCGCGTTGCGGACGCTCTCCCCATCCATGTCGGGGATCAGGCGATCGAGCGCGTCGCGCACCTCGGTCGGCTTGCGAATGATCTTGCCGTAGAGCTCGGCGGCGCGCTTGACCGCGCCCGCAATCGGCTCCGCCTTCATATCGGCGAGCGAGACGCGCAGCCCCTGCCCCGCGCACCAGGCCGCGATGTCGCCACCCATGGCGCCGGCGCCAATGACGTGGACGTGCTTGATCGTGTTGCCGGAGCCTGCCGCCTTCTTCATCTGCTCGCGCAGGAAGAACACGCGGATCAAATTCTGCGCGGTCGGCGTCACCATCAGCTTGGCGAACGAGGCCTGCTCTGCCCTGAGCATCGCGGCCTTGCTGCCGCCATGGGTCTCCCAGAGATCGATCAAGGCATAGGGTGCCGGATAATGCTCGCGGGACGCGGCCTTCGCCGCCTCCGATCGCATCCGCCTGGCCATCAGCCCGCGCACCGGGCCGAAATTGGCCGCACGCGTCAGAAAGCCCGGCCGCGCCCGCTTGAGGCGGCCGAACAGCGCATCCTTGACGGCATTGCGAACGTGGCGCTCCTGCGTCACGGTGTCGACGAGGCCGAGCGATTTGGCGCGGCGGGCATCGATGGTGCGGCCGGTCAGCATCAGGGCCATCGACTGGGTCGGATTGACCAGCGCGGTGAAACGCGCGGTGCCGCCGAGCCCGGGATGCAGGCCCAGCATCACCTCCGGGAAGCCGAAGCGCGCGCCGTCGATGGCGATGCGCGATTGGCAGGCGAGCGCGACTTCGAGCCCGCCGCCGAGGCAGAAGCCGTGGATCACCGCGACCGTCGGCAGCTTCAGCGCTTCCAGGTGGTCGACCACCGCGTGGGCGGCGCGGATCCGCGTCTCCACCATCCCGGCATCATCGGCACCGCGAAATTCGTTGACGTCGGCGCCTGCGATGAAGCCGGACGGTTTTGCGGAGCGGATCACGAGGCCGGCCGGACGCTCGGTCTCAATCGCCGCCAATACGGCGTCGAACTCCTCCATCACGTCCGGGGACAGCGTATTGGCGCTGGAGTCAGTGCGATCGAACAGCAGCCAGGCGACGCCGTCGGCGTCGCGCGTCAGCTTGAAGTGCTTGTAGGGGCTATCGGCAGCGGGCTTGGGCCCGAGCTCCATCACGCGGTCGCCGAGCGCGGTCATGATCTTGGAATCCATGTCACACCGCCTCGATCAGCATGGCGCCGCCGAGCCCGCCGCCGATGCATTCGGTGGCAACGCCGCGCCGCGTGCCGAGCCGCTTCATGGTGTTGACGAGATGCAGCACGATGCGATTGCCGGAGGTGCCGACGGGATGCCCGAGCGAGATAGCGCCGCCATCGACATTGAGTTTTTCGCGGTCGATCTCGCCGGCAGCGCCATCGAGTCCCAAAATCTCGCGGCAGAATTTGTCGTCATTCCAGGCGGCGAGGCAGCCGAGCACTTGGGTGGCAAACGCCTCGTTGAGCTCCCAGGTCTGGACGTCCTGAATGGTGAGATCGTTGCGCTTCAGCAGCGGCGTCGCCGACATCACGGGACCGAGACCCATGATGCTTGGATCAAGTGCGGCCCAGTTGCTGTCGACGATGACCGCCTTCGGCGTCAGCCTGTGCTTGGCGACTGCTTCGTCGGACGCCAGGATCACCCAGGACGCGCCGTCGGTGATCTGCGAGGAATTGCCGGCAGTGACCTGGCCCCAGGGACGCTCGAACACCGGCCTCAGCTTGGCGAGCTTCTCGGCCGTCGAGTCCGGACGCACGCCATCATCATGGTCGAAGAATTTTCCGTCGCGGGAGAACGCGGTTTCGACTTCGCCCTTGAGAAAACCTTCGGCCTGCGCATGCGCGAGCCGGCGATGGCTCTCGGCGGCATAGGCATCGGACTGCGCGCGGGTGATGCCGAAGAGATGGCCGACGACTTCGGCCGTCTGGCCCATGTTCAAATCGGTAATGGGATCGGTCAGCCCGCGTTCCAGGCCGATGATCGGCTTGAGATAGCGCGGCCGCAGCTTGAAGGCTGCGGCAAGCTTCGCGGCAACGCCCTTGGCGGTGGCGAGGCCGGCGAACCAGCGCACGCCGGAATTGGGCCAGACCAGCGGCGCGTGGCTCAAAGCCTCGGTGCCGCCGGCGAGGATCATGTTGGCATGGCCCTCGCGGATGTAGCGGTAAGCGGTGTCGATCGACTGCATGCCGGATCCGCAATTGATCTGCACGGTGAAGGCGACCATGTCCTCGCCCATGCCGAGCCGGAGCGCGGCGACGCGCGCCGGGTTCATTTCGTCCGCGATCACGTTGACGCAGCCGAGGATGACCTGGTCGAATGTATCGGGCGAAAACGGCTGGCGCGCCAGCAGCGGCCGGCCGCATTGCACGGCGAGATCGACCGGCGTGAACGGACCGGGCCCCGAACGCGCTTTGAGAAACGGCGTCCGGCTGCCGTCGACGATGAAAACCGGTCGTGCCATCAGCTCGCCGCCCTCTGTTCACCGAGTTCCTGGAAGAACTGATGCACGTCGCCGGTTTTCTTGTAAATCGGCGACAGCGCCTCCGGCGCAAAATCGTCGACCTCTATCACCTTTGCGACCGCTTCGCGGGCCGCAGCCAGCTGCTCGCCCTCGGCTTGCGTGATCACGCCCTTGGCCACCGCATCCTTCCAGTCGCTCATATGAGCCGCGCGCATGCGCCTGGCGATGGCGTCCGTGCCTGCGACCAGGTTGAAAGCGCGCTCCAGCCGGGCGAAGCCGCCATCGTCATCGACATAAGCGAGGTCGGGCGTGAGGCGGTCGCGCGCGGCCGACGGCTCCAGCACGAGGCTTGCGCATTGATGCACCACTCGGTCGGAGGGACCCAGCACGCGGGCGCCGAACGGCTGGACCACGAATTTGAGAATGCTTGCGACGAAACGGTTCGGCAGATTGGCGAGAATCTCGGCAAGCCGGTTCTCGATGGTCCGAAAGCCCGTCGCCATGCACCATTCGAGCGCTGCAAAATCATCCTTCTGCCGCCCCTCGTCCTGCCAGCGTTTCAGCGCGGCAGACAGCAGATACAACTCGGACAGGATGTCGCCGAAACGCGCCGACAGCATCTCCTTGCGCTTGAGCGCGCCGCCGAGCGTCAGCAGCGCCATATCGGCGCAGAGGGCGAACGCCGCGGAGTAGCGCGAGAGCTGACGATAGAATGGCCTGGCGTCACCCGCGTCGGGTGCAAGCGCGAAGACGCCAAAGCTCCAGCTCCGGCCGAACGCGCGCAACAGTGTCTCGAAGCTGTGGCCGACATGCTTCCAGAACGCCTTGTCGAAGGCGGCGAGCCCACGCTCGCGATCGGTATCCGCGAGCGCATTCATCTCGTCGAGCAGATAAGGATGGGCGCGGATGGCGCCCTGTCCGAACACGATGAGATTGCGGGTGAGGATATTGGCGCCCTCGACGGTGATGCCGACAGGGACGGCGCGGTGGAGATTGCCGAGATAGTTTTGCGGGCCGTCGATCACGGCCTTGCCGCCATGGATGTCCATGGCGTCGTCGACCGCGGTGCGCATCCGCTCGGTCGCGTGCAGCTTCATGATGCCCGAGATGACGGCGGGATGGATCCCGGCATTCAGTGCCGCGCAGGTCAGCCGTCGCGCCGCATCGAGCTGATAAGCGGTCGCGACGATGCGCGCGAGCGGCTCCTCGACACCCTCGAATTTGGAGATGGAGATACCGAACTGCTCGCGGATGCGGGCATAGGCGCCGGTGGTGCGGGCGGCATAGGCGGCGCCGGCGGCGGAGAGCGAGGGCAACGAGATGCCGCGGCCGGCGGCGAGCGCCGTCATCAGCATCTTCCAGCCCTGCCCCAGCCGCGCCTGGCCGCCGATGACGTAGTCGAGCGGAATGAAAACGTCGCGGCCCCAATTCGGGCCGTTCTGGAACACCTGCATCGACGGCAGATGGCGTTTGCCGATTTCGACGCCGGGAAGGTTGGTCGGGATCAGCGCCACGCTGATGCCGAGCTCTTCCTGGCTCCCCACGAGATGATCGGGGTCATAGGCCTTGAAGGCGAGGCCAAGCAGCGTCGCGACGGGACCGAGCGTGATGTAGCGCTTGTGCCAGTTGAGCTTCAGACCCAGCACCTCCTGGCCCTCGAAGCTGCCCTTGCAGATGATGCCGGTGTCGACCATCGAGGCGGCATCGGAGCCGGCCTCGGGGCTGGTGAGGCCGAAGCAGGGAATGTCGCGACCATCGGCAAGACGCGGCAACCAGCGCTCCTGCTGCTCCTTCGTGCCGAAGTGCATCAGGAGCTCGCCGGGGCCCAACGAGTTCGGCACCATCACCGTCACCGCGGCGGCGATCGAGCGGGTCGAGATCTTGCGCACCACTTCCGAATGCGCATAGGGCGAGAAGCCGAGGCCGCCGAACTCCTTCGGAATGATCATGCCGAAGAATTTTTCGCGTTTGATGAAGTGCCAGACATCGGGCGGCAGGTCGCGCCATTCCCAAAAGATCTTCCACTCGTCGAGCATGGCGCAGAGCTCGTCGACGGGGCCGTTGAGGAAGGCCCGCTCCTCGTCGGTCAGCGTTGCCTGCGGGACCTTCAGCAGCTTCGACCAATCGGGGTTGCCGGTGAAGAGATCGGCGTCCCACCAGACGTCGCCGGCCTCCAGCGCCTCGCGCTCGGTGTCCGACATCGCCGGCAGCACGCCACGCGCCCAGGAGAAAATCGGCTTTGTCAAAGTGTCGCGGCGGAAGCTCATGGCGGACCTCATGCATCGGCGCGGTGATCGGGCATTTTAGCGGAAAGTGGCCGGCGGCGGTGAACACTTCGCCTGCGAAAAGACGCGAATTGACGCGGCCGGGCAGCCGCCCAGAGCCATAACGGCCGAGGCGTGGTGGCAGTTCCGGGAGGCGAGCGCTGTGAAAAGGGTCACCCGGATGGAGCGAAGCGCAATCCGGGCTATGAGAGCGACCAGATCAGTCCGGCCGGACCATCTCGAACATGTTTTCCGGCTTGATCTCGAAATAATCCCCGCTGCGGCCGGCCCGGACGATCGGGCGGGCGGCGGCGGTCTGGTAGACGCCATCCTTGATCATGGCCTTGTCGATGTGGACAGCGACGACCTCGCCGAGCGTCAGCCAGGCATTGGCTTCCTTGCCATCGGCGCCCTTGAGCCGGACGATGTCGGACACCTTGCATTCGAAGGCGACGGGACTCTCGCCGACGCGCGGCACGTTGACGAGCCTGCCGGGCACGGCGGTGAGGCCGGCGACCTCGAACTCGTCGACTTCAGGGCCGACGTGGGCCGCAGTCGCGTTCATGTGCCTGGCCAGGTCCATGGTGGCGAGATTCCAGACGAACTCACCGGTCTGCTGGATGTTTTCGACCGTGTCCTTCCAATTGGTGGAGGAGAAACCGATGATCGGGGGGACATAGCAGAACGCATTGAAGAAGCTGTAGGGTGCGAGGTTGATATGGCCTTTGGTGTCGCGCGACGAGATCCAGCCGATCGGCCGCGGCGCGACGATGGCGTTGAAGGGATCGTGCTTGAGGCCGTGGCCCTTGGCGGGCTCGTAGAAGTGCAGGTCTTTGTCGGTCACGCGCTTTTTCCTTCTCGTCATTGCGAGCGCAGCGGCGCAGCGAAGCAATCCAGAATCCCTCCGCAGAGACAGTCTGGATTGCTTCGCTGCGCTCGCAATGACGGAGTCTGTTGATCCGTCGGTGTACGTCATTCCGAAGCGGTCCGCAGGACGACCTGGAACGAAGGCAGATCAGCTTATAAGAGGAAATCCGCGGCCGCGTCAGTGCCGTGGGGACAATCCCGCGATGACGAAATCGATCATCTGGTCGATGGTCGGGCCCGGCTTGGTGGCACACTGGGCGATCATCTGGGGGTGGAAAAAGCGCATCATCGCGGTGCAGGCGCAGAGCGCGGCCAGTTGCAGGTCCGGCGCCTCGAACTCGCCGGAGGCCACGCCTTGCGCGATCATCTGGCCGATGACCCCGGCAATGCACTCCATGTGGTTGACGCAGACGTCCCAGTCCTCCTGCATCGCGATCTCGACCATCTCGTGCAGCTTATTGTCGCCGACATAGCGCTCGGTGTTCATGCGATTGATGGTGGTGAGCAGTTCGCGGAAGCGCGGCAGTACCGGACCGGGCCTCGCCACGATCCGCTGCGCTTCCAGCTCGACCTCGCCCATCAGCGAACGGGCCACCGCCTGATGAATCGCCTTCTTCGATTCGAAGAAGCGATAGACGTTGGCGGGGCTCATCTTGAGCTCCTTGGCGATGTCCCCGACCGTGGTCTTGAGATAACCGATCTGGCGGAACAGCCGCTCGGCCACCTCAAGAATACGATCCCGGGTGTCCCCTTCGATATGTTCCGAAACCAGTGTCATCTGTCAGGACTCGTCAATCAGCAGTTCATCTTCACTTATTCAGCCGCCTCAGCAAGCGGAATTGCGTTCTGGTCATCGCTCCTATGCTGCGGCGCGGCAGACTGCTCGGGCGTACCCGCCTCATCCAGGCTCTTGCGGAACCAGAGGGCGTAGAGGCCCGGCAGGTACAGCAGCGTCAGGAAGGTCGCGACGAACAATCCGCCCATGATGGTGATCGCCATCGGCCCCCAGAACGCCGAGCGCGACAGCGGGATCATAGCAAGGATGGCGGCGAGCGCCGTCAGCACCACCGGACGGGCGCGCCGGACGGTGGCCTCCACAATCGCCTCCCGGCGGGTCAGGCCGTGCGAGACGTCGGTCTCGATCTGATCCACCAGAATGACCGCGTTGCGCATGATCATGCCGGCGAGCGCGATCAGGCCGAGCAGGGCCACGAAGCCGAACGGGGCGTTGGCGATGTTGAGCCCGAACGAGGCGCCGACGATGCCGAGCGGCGCGGTCAGGAACACCAGGATCAGTCGCGAGAAGCTCTGCAGCTGGAACATCAGCAGCGTCAGCATCACCATGACCATCAGCGGGAAGAGAATGAAGATCGAGGCGTTGCCCTTGGCGGATTCCTCGAACGCGCCGCCCGCCTCGATGCGGTAGGCCGGCTCGAGGTTGTCCTTGATCACCTTCAGCTTCGGCGCGATCTGGCCGGTGACGTCGGGCGCCTGCACGCCATCGACGACGTCGGAGCGCACGGTGATCGCCATGTCGCGGTTACGCCGCCACATGATCGGCTCCTCGTGGGCATACTCGATCTTCGCGATCTGCTGCAGCGGCACGGCCACGCCGTTACGCGAGGTGATGGTGAGATCGCCGACAGCGCCGAGGTCGAGCCGTTCGGACGAGACGGCGCGCGCGACCACACCGACCTTTTCGATGCCGTCGCGCACGGTCGTCACCTGTGAACCCGAGATCAGCATCGACAGCGCCTGCGACACGTCCTGCGGGGTCAGGCCCATGGCGCGGGCGCGATCCTGGTCGACGACGAGCTTGAGATAAGGCGACTGCTCGTTCCAGTCGAGCTGGACGTCCTTGACGCTCTTGTTCTGCCGCATGACGTCGCGGACCTGGTAGGCGATCTCGCGCACCTTGTTGGCGTCGGGGCCGATGACGCGAAACTGCACGGGAAAACCAACGGGGGGACCGAAATTGAAACGATCGACGCGCACGCGGGCCTCGTTGAGCGCGCCGTCGGCAACGGCGTTTTCAAGCTTGGCCTTGATGCGCTCGCGTGCCTCGACGCCCTTTGCGACGATGACGATTTCGGCAAAAGCCTCGTTCGGAAGCTGCGGATTGAGCCCGAGCCAGAAGCGCGGCGAGCCCTGCCCGACATAGGCCGTGTAGGTCTCGATGTCCTTGTCGTCCTTGAGCATGGTCTCGGCCTTCTTCACCGCCTTTTCCGTGACGTTGAAGGCGGTGCCCTCGGGCAGGCGAAGCTGGAGGAACAGCTCGGGCCGCTCGGACAGCGGGAAGAACTGCTGCTGGACGTGGCCGAATCCGACGATCGAGGCGATGAAGACGCCGACGGTCGCGGCCACCACGGTGATGCGGTGATTGACGCACCACTGCACGATGGCGCGCAGGCCCCGATACATGCGGGTCTCGTAGACCGCGTGCGGATCGTGATTGTGGTGCACCTTGATGTTGGGCAGAAGCATGACGCCGATATAGGGCGTGAAGATCACCGCCACGAACCAGGACGCGACCAGCGCGATCGCCACGATCCAGAAGATGCTGCCGGCATATTCGCCGACCGCGGAATTGGCAAAGCCGATGGGGAGGAAGCCAGCGGCCGTGACCAGCGTTCCCGTGAGCATCGGAAACGCAGTGGACTCCCAGGCAAAGGAGGCCGCACGCATGCGGTCCCAGCCCTGCTCCATCTTCACCACCATCATCTCGACCGCGATGATGGCGTCATCCACCAGCAGGCCGAGCGCGATGATCAGCGCACCCAGCGTGATGCGGTGCAGATCGAGCGACATCGTGTTCATGACGACGAAGACGATGCCGAGCACCAGCGGCACCGACAGCGCGACCACGATGCCGGTGCGCCAGCCGAGCGCCAGGAACGACACGAACAGCACGATGACGAGGGCTTCCATGAAGGAGTGCACGAATTCGCTGACGGCGTGCTCGACCACCTTGGGCTGGTCGGCGATCAGCTTGATGTCGACGCCCTGCGGCACCGCCTTCATGAATTCAGCCGTCGCCTTCTCGACCTCCTTGCCGAGATCGAGGATGTTGGCGCCCTTGGCGGTGACGACGCCGATGCCGATCGCGGCCTTGCCTTCCTGGCGCACGATGAAGCTCGGCGGATCGACGTAACCATGGGTGACGGTGGCGATGTCGCCGAGGCGGAACACGCGGCCGTTGCTCTCGACCGGGGTTTCGGCGACGGCCTTGGCGCCGTCGAGCGCACCGGTCACGCGCAGCGGCACGCGCTGCGACGAGGTCTCGACCGTGCCGGCCGGCGTCACGTTGTTCTGCTTGGCGAGCGAATCGAACAGCGCCTGCGGCGTGATGCCAAGAGTTGCGAGCTTGGCATGGCTGAACTCGACGAAGATGCGCTCATCCTGGTTGCCGTAGACGTCGACCTTGGTTACGCCCGGCACCTTCAGGAGGCGCTGACGGAAACCCTCCGAGACCTTCTTGAGCTGGGCGTAGTCGGCGCCGTCGCCGGTCATCATGTAGAGGATGGAATCGACGTCGGAGAATTCGTCGTTGACGACGGGTCCCAAAATGCCCGCGGGCAGCTGGCCCTGTACGTCGGCCAGCTTCTTGCGCAGCAGATAAAAGAGATACGGCACGTCCTTCGGCGGCGTGGAATCCCGGAAGGTGACCTGGAGCGCGGTAAAGCCGGGCTTGGAATAGGTCTGCACCTTCTCGAAGTAAGGCAGCTCCTGGATCTTCTTCTCGATGGGATCGGCGACCTGCGCCTGCATTTCCTGCGCGGTCGCGCCCGGCCAGAGCACGGAGACGTTGACCACCTTGACCGTGAAGAACGGATCCTCGGCACGGCCGAGCTTCTGATAGGAGAAGAACCCAGCGACGCCGAGAATGAGCATCAGGAACAGGATCAGCGTCGGATGGCTGACGGCCCAGGCCGAAAGATTGAAGCGCTTCATCGCACTCTCCAAAGATGATCCGGTTGCAAAAAAATGACAGCCACCCTGTTCAACGCGTCGTCGCGAGGCAGCGAAGCAATCCAGGGGGCTGGGCAGGTTCTGGATCGCTTCGCCGCTTCAGCCAAAGCATTTGCGCTCGGGCCGAAACTCACCTCACACGACGTAACTCGTAAGCGAGACTTAAAAGGACAGTGACGAGACGATCCGCACCCTCTGGCCCGGATCGAGCTTCTGAACGCCGAGCGCGACGATCTTGGCGCCCTCTTCGACACCGCCGGTGATGACGACGTCGTTGCTCTCGTAGGACTTCACCGCGACCGGCTTCAGCGTGACCGCGCCGTTGTCGTCGACGACGTAGAAGGACGGCTTGCCGCCTTCGTTGAACAGCGCCGACAGCGGCAGCCGCGCGACGCGCTCGGTGGCGGCGTCCGACAGCGTCAGCGTCGCGGTCATGCCGAGCGAAACCTTGTCGTCGGCCTCGGGCAGCGAAAATTTGGCGAGATAGGTGCGAGTAGCGGGATCCGCGGTGGGCGCGATCTCGCGCAGCCTGGCCGTATATTTTTTGCCCGGCTCCGACCAAAGAGTGACGCTGGCGGCGCCCGATTTGGCACGTCCGACCAGCGTCTCAGGGATCGCGACGACCGCTTCCTTTTCGGCAAAGCGGGCGACACGGATCGAGGTCTGGCCTGCGGCAACCACCTGGCCAGGCTCGATCAGCGTTGCGGTGACGACGCCACGGGCGTCGGCGTTGAGCGTCGCGTAGGAAAGGGAATTGTTGGTCAGCTCGACCGAGCGCTCGGCCCGGTTCAGGCGGGCACGCGCCTCGTCGGCGGCGGCGCGGCTCGAATCCAGCTGCGCATCGGTGGTCCAGCCCTTGGCCTTCAAATCCTTGGCGCGCTGCTCGGCCGCGGCGGCCTGGGCCAGGACGCCGGTCGCAGCGGTCTGTTCGGCGACGGCTTGCTCGGCCTGGAGCTTCAGATCGACCTCATCGAGGACCGCGAGCGGCTGGCCGATTTCGACGGTCTGGCCGACTTCGACCAGACGCTTGGCGACCTTGCCGGCGACCCGAAAGCCCAGATCGCTCTCGATCCGCGGCCTGATCGTGCCGACGAAGCTGCGCTCGGGCTTTTCGGCATCGTAGTGCGCGGTGGCGACGAGAACCGGCCGCGGCGGTTCGGCCTTTTCAGCGACGGTGTCATTGCACCCAGCGAGGGCGGCAGCCATCAGCGCCAGCGAAACACCAGCCAAGAGCCTCGAATAGCTGGACAAAACGGATCGGACGAACATCGGAGGACACTCCCTCGGCTGCAATGAGAGGAATGTCGACTAATCACTGATGAAAGTCAATATTCGTCAGTCATCAGGAAAGCGTGATCGTTAAGAGGTGGTAACCTCCGCGGTTGCCCTTGGCGGAAGTATGGGCTGTTAGAAGAAAGCGTCGCGCCCCGGCCCCTCCGGAGGGTCAGACGGAAATGGGCCCTGGCTTTCGCCAGGGCGATATTTAGAGGCTACCGCGCCTGTTCGACGAACTCGTGCTTGCTGTCGTGGCCGCCGATGAAGACCAGGATGCCGGCGATCAGCGGCAGCACCGCGAGCACGAGCAGTCCGCTCGAGGTCTGGCCGGTGGCTTCCTTGACCCAGCCGATCAGATACGGACCACCGAAGCCGGCGAGATTGCCGATCGAGTTGATCAGGGCGATGGCGCCGGCCGCCGCCGTGCCGGAGAGCCAGGCGGTCGGCAGGGTCCAGAACACGCCGAAGCAGCAGAACACGCCGATCGCGGCGACCGTCAGCACGATTATCGTCAGGGTGGGGTCGGTGAGATAGCTGGAGACGCCGAGCGCGATGGCGGTGAGCAGCAACGGCGCGCCGACATGCATCACGCGCTCGCGCGTGGCATCGGAATGCCGTGCCCACAGGATCATCGCGATGGTGCCGAACAAATAGGGGATCGCGGTGACGAAGCCGGTCTGGGCGTTGGTGAGGCCGAACGCCTTGACGATCTGCGGCAGCCAGAACTGCATGCCATACAGCGCGCCGACGAAGCCGAAATAGACCAGGCTCAGCATGATCACCTTCGGTGAGGTCAGCGCCTCGCCGAGCGACAAATGCTTCACCGCCTGCTTGGCCGCGATCTCGGCATCGAGCTTGGCCTTGAGCCAGGCCTTCTGCTCGGCCGAGAGCCAATCCGCCTTCTCCGGCCTGTCGGTGAGATAGAACCAGGTGACGATGCCGAGCAGCACCGAGGGGATGCCCTCGATGATGAACAGCCACTGCCAACCCTTCAGGCCCATCGCGCCGTCGAGCCCGAGCAGCAGGCCCGAGACCGGGGCGCCGATCACGGTGGAGACCGGCACGGCGATGGCGAAGGCCGCAAGGAAGCGGGCGCGATATTCGGCCGGATACCAATAAGTGAGATAGAGGATGATGCCGGGGAAGAAGCCGGCTTCGGCGACGCCGAGCAGGAACCGCAGCACGTAGAAGCTCGTGACGCCGCTCGTGAGCGCCATCAGCGCCGAGATAATGCCCCAGGTCACCATGATGCGGGCGATCCAGCGGCTGGCGCCGAACTTCTCCAGCGCCAGATTGCTCGGCACCTCGAAGATGAAATAGCCGATGAAGAAGATGCCGGCGCCCCAGGAGAAGATCAGCGGGGTGAATTTCAGCTCGGCATTCATGGTCAGCGCAGCGAAACCGAGATTGACGCGGTCGAGATAAGAGAAGAAGTAGGCCAGCACCAGGAACGGGATCAACCGCCATGAGATGGCGCGGATCGTCGAGGTCTCGATTTCCGACTTGGCTGCGCCGGTCGAACCGGCATAGGTCGTGGTCTGGCTCATGGCTTCCCCCGAGGTTGTTGCTTTTATGGGCTGATCCGGGGTTTTGAGCATCGCCGCAAAAGAGTCAATGGAGCAAGCAATGCATCAGGCGCAACCGGTCAAACCCATTGCGCCGTTACGGACATCGCTGATCCGCGCCGGTCTGGTGCTGGCGGTTATTGCCTGCGGACTCTCGCTGCGCTGGTACGGCTTTCCGCTCGGCCTGCCCGCCTTCGTGGTGAAGTACGGCGGCTCGCTGCTATGGGCAACGATGGTGTTTCTGCTGGTCGGCGTTTTGCTGCCAAGGCTGTCACGGGCGCGGATCGCGGCCATTGCGATGGCGATCGCGGTCGTGGTCGAGTTCTCCCGGCTGGTACATATGCCTTGGCTCGACGCGTTCCGGCTGACCACGGCCGGGGCGCTGCTGCTCGGGCGCATCTTCTCGCTGTGGAATCTGGCGGCTTATGCGATCGGGATTGCGTTCGGCGTTTGGATCGATCGATTGGCGGGGATGCGTAGGGTGGATTAGCGAAGCGTAATCCATCCTACGATCAGTCGGCCAGTTGAAACCGCTCAAAACGATCAAGCTCCTCCTCGATCTTCCGTTTCCGCTCCTTGCGTCCCGCGGTCTTCTTCCCCTCGCCGACCCAGGTCCATTTCTGCATCAGCAGCTTCTTTGCCTGACGGTCGGTCTTCAGATCGAGCGCGGCGACGATCTCGTCGCCGACCAGCACGGGGAGCGCGAAATAGCCGAGCTTGCGTTTGGCCTTCGGCACATAGGCCTCGAACAAATGATTGTAGCCGAAGATGAGATTGGTGCGCTTGCGCTGGATGATCAGCGGATCGAACGGCGAGAGGATATGGACGAGATCCGGCGGCGCGCGCTCGCCCGGCTCGAGCGCGGCCGGCAGTGCCCAGTGCTCCTGCTTGCCGGCACCGTCGATGGCGACAGGCACGAGCTCGCCACGGCGGACGCGCGAGGCGATCAGGGCAGCCACCGCCGGCTTGCGCGGCGCGTCGAGATGGCAGACCGAATCGAGGCTCACGACACCTTGCGATCGCAGCGCGCGATCGAGCAGATAGGCCGTAATGTCCTTTGCCGACGCCGGCTTCGGCAGCTTGTCCCAGCCGAAATGGCGCGTCATCAGCTCATAGGTCTTGAGCATGCCCTGGCGCTCGCTGACGGTCACGACACCCGTATAGAAGGCGAGCTGCAATGCCCGCTTCGAGGGTTTTCGGCTTTGCCAGAGATGCTCCTTCTCGGTGAGCACGTCGTCCTCGATGTCGCGGATCGTCAGCGGACCGGCGCGCACCAGCCGCATCACCTTGCGCGTGTCGGCAGGTTTCACCGAGGCGAACCATTTGTGCCCCTCACGGCGGTGCTCGCGCATCGCCGGCAGGAAGAAGCGGAAATCGCCGGCCGGCACGTAGGACAGCGCATGCGTCCAATACTCAAAGACGCTCTTGTCGACGCTCTGGGCGTGGCGCAGGTCGGCGCGGCGGTAGGACGGGATCCGGCTGAACAGGATGTGGTGATGGCAGCGCTCGATCACGTTGATGGTGTCGATCTGCACATAGCCGAGATGGGCGACCGCGCCGGCGACGGCTTGCGCGCCGTCACCGAACGGCGCGCGCTCGTCCAGCCGCTGGGCATGAAGCCAGATTTGCCGGGCCTGTGTCGTGGTGAGTGGAATCGGTTTGGGCGCGCGGGACATTGCAGGAGGGAATGTAGCGGGATTCGCGCCGGGAGAAAGAAGCGGACTGGACGCAGCAAAAGAAAAGCCGCGCTGTCATGTGCTGACAGCGCGGCCGCTTGGCGTGGCCGAGGCCCTATTTCATCATCATGGCCTTCTGCGCCTTCATGTAATGCATGCAGCCGCCCTTCATCTTGCCATTGCTCATATCGGTGTTGGCCATAGCCATTTCCTTGTTGGCCGCGACCTTGGCCGGGGTATCGGCCGTGCCCATCATCATGGCTGTCGATTTCATCATGTTATCGCCGGTGCACGCCATCATGGCGGCGGATGCCGGCGAAAGGGAAAGGGTGAGCGCGACAAAAGCGGCGGCTGTGAGCAAGATCTTCATCGAAAAGTCTCCTCCGTAAAACGAAACCGGCGTCATGCCGGCCTTCGCAATACGTATTCTCCGGCGAAGACGTTTCGTAGAGAAGACAATTTTCTTGCTGCGGTGCGAAGACGGAGGGCTCAACGGCCAACTTTCGGGGCTTTAGACCGGTCGCCAACGCTGCCTGTTGCGACATCGGGTTCGCACGAGGCCTTGCCGCGCTCCTCCGCCTGGCAGCGATAGACACTGCCGGTGAGACGATCGACCAGCCACATGTTCTCGTCGGTCGGCGCTTGAAGCCCGACATAGCGGGAGGTCAGCCCCGTGATCAGGGTCGACAGCAGGATCGCCACCGCGATCATCGCCGCGCCGACGTAGATGGGCATGGAGCTCAGGGACACGGTCCGATCCGGCGGGCCACTGCGATAGAACTGGTAATCACTCGGCCTCGGCACTGGATGGAACTCGGCTCCCTTCGTTGCACTTGTGGGAGGCTCCACCCTAGGCGTCCATCTGGCCGAAAAATTGTCCGCGGACAGGCCATCGCGCGACGGCTTTGCGACAATCGGTCAGCACAGGTTTCCCCGAGTGAACCGGGCCCCGGACCCCGAGCGGCACCTGGGCGCGGCGGTCCTCAGTGATGCGGATCACGACAGGACTGCGACGGCTCGAACGCTCGCCGGACAGCGTGCGACCACTCTCTTCACGCGTTAGCGTCCGTCCTCGGAGTGGACCGCGGGTCGGCCCTCCACGAACCCGAAACCGCTCGAAATTCGCTGCCATGGCCCCGGAGGGCCCCGTTTCTACCGTGACCAAGATCACACCAGGGGTTTTGAACCTGCCCTATGCTTGCAGCATCAAATAGCCATCAGGCGTCACAACGAGGATACGACAATGACCCGTTTCAATAAGTCTTTTGCACTGAAGGCGATTACCCTCTCGGCACTTCTGTCGATGACGGCCGGCTTGGCCATGGCCGGCGACGGCAATGTCTCGACCAACCAGATCCTGGATGCATTGAAGCCGAAGTCGACGACCCGCGGCCTGTCCGCAGGTCCGCAGGTCGATCCGGCGGTGCAGGCCAAGGAATCGACGTTCCTGAACACCGTGCGCAACCGCTCGACGCGGTCGTTGTCGACGGGCGAGCGCGAGCAGATTGCCGAGCTCGCCGCGACCAAGCCGAAGATCGATCTGGAGATCCAGTTCGACTACAACTCGGCCGACATCGCCAAGACGTCAGTGCCGTCGGTGCAGGCGCTCGGCAAGGCGCTGTCCGATCCCTCGCTGAAGGGCTCGACCTTCGTGGTCGCCGGCCACACCGATGCGGTCGGCACGGAGGGATACAATCAGGGGCTCTCCGAGCGGCGAGCCGACACCATCAAGAAGTATTTGGTGCAGAACTACGGCCTCACCGGCACCGATCTCGTCACCGTCGGCTACGGCAAGACCAAGCTGAAAGACGCCGCCAACGGCGCCGACCCGATCAACCGCCGCGTCCAGGTCGTGAACATGGACACCAAGACCGCGTCGAAGTAATTCACAGGTCATCGCCCATAAAAACGCCGCCTGCCGTTCTCCCGGCGGGCGGCGATTTCATATCCAGACTTGGAAGAGCATCAGCCGGTTGAAGGTCTGCATCGACGTGCCGACGAAGGCCGCCGAGATCGGCAGCATGGCGGCAAAGCCTGCTGCCGCGACCGCGACGTAGGCCCACAACAGCCAGCGTGGCAGACCGTCCCGGCGCAGCACGTAGACCAGCGCGAGCGACGCCACCGTCGCGGCCGGCAGATAGTAATAGATGAAGGCGAGCGTGCGCGGCAGCAACGCCCAGGCGAGCCAGGATCCGAAATAGAAGACCGCGATCAGGAACGTATCCCGGCGACGCGCGACGACGAAGTCGCGCAGCACGACGGCGAGCGCGAGCAGCGCCGGCCACAGCACCAGGGGGTTGCCGAGGAAAACGACCGCGGAGACATTGTCGTCCGCGCCCTTGTCGAACAGGAACCACACCGGGCGCGCGAGCAGCGGCCATGACGGCCACGCGCTCATATAAGTGTGGCCGGCGATGGCAGTGGTGGTGTTGTCGGCGAAGATCCGGCGCTGCGCCTCGACCAGATCCGGCAGCGACGCGCCATAGAGCGGGACGAAAGCCGCAAGATATGTCGCCGCGGGCAGGACGATGAAGCAGAGCACGACGTGATGTAATCTGAAGTCGGGCCAGAGATCGGGCCGGTACCAATCCCCCGGCTTCGCGTCGGCAAACATAGTGTGCCAGCCCTGCATCAGGCGGATCACCGCGACGATGACGATGCAGATTCCGAGCGGAAACAGGCCGCTCCATTTGCAGGCCGCAGCGCAGCCGAACAAGCTGCCGGCAGCCGCGAACAATGCGTGAGGCCGGTCCTTTCGAAACCCGTGCATGAAGGCGGCAATCGCGAGCAGGCCGAAGCCGAGTGCAAAAATGTCGAGCATCGCGATGCGCGCCTGCACGTACAGCATCTGGTTGCAGCCGGCGATCAGCGCAGCGGCGATCGCAGGCCCTTGCGCGGCGAACAGCGCGAGGCCGCACAGGTAGACCGCGACGATCGCGAGGGCGCCGAACAACGCCGCGGGATAGCGCCAGCCCAGCGCGCTGTCGCCGAAGGTCGCGATCGATAGCGCGATAAGCTCTTTCGCCAATGGTGGATGCATCGGATTGAGCATCGGTTGCGACATCGCTGGCGCCAGCATCTGCCGCGCCGCCGGCACGTAGTGCACTTCGTCGAAGACGAACTTCTCCGGCGTCGTGAGGCCTATCAGCAGTGCGAGATGCGCGACCAGGAAAATCGCGACAGCAATCACTGCGCTCCGCGACACCTTCGGAACCGCCGGCAAGTCGAGGCGCATTTGTGGGGATATTTTGCGTGGCAAATTTGCGTCACCGCGGAGAATAATAGAGATCGCGGTTTTCATTGAACGCATTCTGCCGCAACTGTCACTAAGCATAACGCAGGTCTCGCGCTGCTTGTGATAATTCCGCCACATCGCAAGCGCGCCTGATCCGGTACGATCAGGGACACATCGATCGGTTGCGAAATGAATTTGCGTTTCTGGCTTTTCTCCACGCTCTTCTCGACCGCCTTGTGCGTGGCCCCTTGCGCGCAGGCGCAGACGCGCGTCGGTGAAGCCGTCGTGATCCAGAATGAAGTCGTTCGCGTCGCCGCGACAACGACGCCGATCAGCGTCGGCGACAGCATGCTGCGGGACGAGACCGTGCGCACCGGCGCCGGCAGCGCGGCGCGCTTCGTGATGGCCGACAGCACCAATCTGTCGCTCGGTCCGAGCGCGACGCTCAAGCTCGACCGCACCGTCTTCAACGACGAGCACAGCTATCGCGACGTCGCAATCCGCATGACGACTGGCGCATTCCGTTTCGTCACCGGGCATTCCGAGAAGACCGCCTACAAGATCACGACCCCGCTCGCGACCATCGGCGTGCGCGGAACCACACTCGATATCCTGTCCCAGCGCGGCCGCTCGGTCGTCGTGCTGCAGGACGGCGCCGCCAGTGTCTGCACGACGAGCCAACAATGCGTGCAGCTCACCCAGCCCGGCGACACCGCAATCATCACCTCGACCGGCGGCAAGGTCTCTATCAGCAAAACCAACACGCCGCCCTGGACCTTTGCCGCGACCTGCGCCGCGAGCGCGGGACTGTGCGCGGTCAACCAATATGCGGACGCATCGCCGACCATCACGCCCGCCGTCCATGACGACGGCATGCTGTGCGGACGCTGAAGATGGCGATATCCACCAACGTCATGCGCTTCACGCTCGCGAGCGTGCTGACCGCCGTGGCTGCGTTTGCGTTTGTCGCGGTCGATACCCGTCCGGCGGCAGCCGCTACGATTTGCGAATCCGAGTGCGGAGGGCCGACGCCAACCCCGGCGCCGAGCTATTCCCCCTCGCCGACGCCGACCTACAGCCCCTCGCCCTCGCCCAGCCCCTACCCGTCATCGTCGCCGAGCCCTTACCCGTCCTCCTCGCCGAGCCCGACGCCGACACCGACCGGCGCGGATTCCAGCGGCGGCTCGATCGGCGGCCTTGCCAATCAGCGCTTCAACCAGATGATCACCAACCGGGTGCTCGGCACGGTGCTGCTCGGCGTCAACGAGCAGGTCAATTGCAGCAACTGCGTCAGCGCGTTCGGCTCCGCCGGCTCGTTCTCGGCCGGCATCCACGGCCGCAAGGAGCTGACCAACAATCTGTCGCTGCTCGCCGGCATCGCCTACACGCAATACAGCGAAGGCGGCTACAACATCACCAGCGCGCCGATCGGCGCATTTGCGCTGCGCTATGACTTCACCGACTGGGGCTCGTCGCGCCCGTTCTTCGATGTCGGCACGATCCTGACGCCGTGGGAGAAGGCGCGCTACACCCGCAGCTACAACACCAGCCTCGGCCCGGTGAGCGTCACGAGTTCGACCAACGCCGCGAACTACGCCGTCTACGGCCGCGCCGGCTGGATAAGCCGCGTGTCGCCCCGCGACGAGGTCGCCGCCTCGATCGAGGTCTGGCAGCTCTGGCAGCGCGTCTCGGGCTACACCGACAGCGCAGTGGCGTTCAATCCGTTCGACGCCAGCATCGCGACCGGCACCGACCGCACCAGCCTGGTCAAGATCGGGGGCCAGTGGACGCATCTCTACGGCAGCAATATCGAGGCCAACATCAACGGCGGCTGGGTGCAGTCATTCGCTGCCCATAGCGGCATCGTCGCCACCGTGACCGGCGACGGTGTGGTGGTGCCGACCATGGGCAACCAGGGCTGGTTCGAATATGGCGGCCGGCTCGGCTTCCGCGTGCAGAAGGGCTGGATCGTCGACCTGTTCGCCAACGGCACGCTCGGCCCGCAGCCGGTCGGCAACACCATCCATGGCGGCGTGGGGCTGCGGATCAATTATTAGCGGCGGGCTTTCGCCTCAAATTCCGCTGTCATGCTCCGGCTCGACCGGGGCATCCAGTACGCCGCGGCCTATCGATTGACCAACGGCCGTCTCGGCGTACTGGATCGCCCGGTCAAGCCGGGCGACGACAGTGAGTATGTGGCAAGGGCACGCCCTTCACGCCGCCGACTTGCCCTCGAACGCGCGGCGCAAGGTTTCCACGTCCAGCTTGACCATCTTCATCATGGCCTGCATCGCGCGTGCGGCAGCCGCCTTGTCGGGGCTGGAGAGGAATTCGAACATCACCTTCGGCACGACCTGCCAAGCCACGCCCCAGCGATCCCTGAGCCAGCCGCACTGCTCTTCCTTGCCGCCATGGGCCAGGAAAGCATTCCAGACGCTGTCGACCTGGGCCTGATCGTCGCAATGGATCATCAGCGAGATCGCGTGGGTGTATTCCATTTTCATGCCGCCGTTGAGCGCGACCAGGGACTGTCCCGCCACCGAGAACTCGACGACGAGCACGGAGCCTTCCTTGCCGGACGGGCCATCTGAAACGTTGCGCTGAACATGCGTGATCGCCGAATTCGGCACGAGCGAGACGTAGAACTTCGCGGCTTCCTCGGCATCGCCGTTGAACCACATGCAGGGCACGAGCTTGGACATCGTGAATGCTCCTCTTCAGATTCTTGCTGTCGTGGGCTCAGATCAGGCGTTCGCCATGTCGGACTGCGCCGCGAAGGCTGCCATGTCCATCCAGTTCACGCCCCACATGTGGCCGTCCGGATCCTCGAAGCTGCGGCCGTACATGAAACTGTATTCGTCCTTCGGGCTGGGATCGGCGACCCCGCCTGCAGCCCCGGCCCTGCTGACGATATCGTCGACCTCGGTCCGGCTGTCCGCGGACAGGCAGAACAGCGCCTGGTTTGAGGTCTTTGCATCCGAGATCGGCTTCGGCGTGAACTGACGGAATTTTTCGTGGGTCGTCAGCATCGCGTAGATGGTCTCGGAAAAGACCATGCAGCTCGCCGTGTCGTCGCTGAATTGCGGGTTCCTGGTCGCACCGACCGCCTCGTAAAAGGCAGTGGCGCGCTTGAGGTCGGTCACGGGCAGATTGAGGAAAATCATCCTGGGCATCGGAGCTCCTTGGGCGGGGTTCTGCCCAAGGACGGACGGCCAAGCGGCGATCCGACACGGCTTCCGGATCTTTTTTTGGACCCTTACCTGCGAGGTTCTGTCGCACAGAACCCGCTGGCTTTCAGGCGCTCCTCACTTCTTCTCGTTCGGGTCGCGGTGAATGGGATCGACCCACAGCACGGTCTCGGGCTTCTCGACCGGCTCGATGTCGAGGTTGACCGCGACCGCCTCGCCATCGCTGCGCACCAGGACGCATTCCAGCACCTCGTCCGGGCTGGCGTTGATCTCCTGATGCGGCACATAGGGCGGGACGAAAATGAAGTCGCCGGGGCCGGCTTCCGCGGTGAATTGCAGGCTCTCGCCCCAGCGCATCCGCGCCTTGCCCTTCACCACGTAGATGACGCTTTCGAGATGGCCATGGTGATGCGCGCCGGTCTTGGCGTCGGGCTTGATGCTGACCGTGCCCGCCCACAATTTCTGCGCACCGACGCGCGCGAAATTGATCGCGGCCGCGCGGTCCATGCCCGCCGTCGACGGCACATTGGTATCGAGCTGGTTGCCGGGAATGACGCGCACGCCGTCATGTTTCCAGCGATCGTCGTGATCGTGGTCATGGTGGGAATGCGAATGGTCATGGCCGGTCATGAGACTTGCTTTCTGTTGGTTCCGTGTGCGGCAAACTAACCCAAAGCCGCGACATCGAGCCATAACAAAATCGGAACCCTCATAGCCGTCGGACGTTGTCCTAGCGAGCAAAACGCGAGGAGAGTTTCATGGGTAGCACGACCGACAAGATCAAGGGCACCGCAAACGAGGCAATGGGCAAGGCCAAGCAGGGCGTCGGTGAAGCCACCGGGTCCGAGCGCCTGAAAGGTGAAGGTGCGGTCCAGGAAGTGAAGGGCAAGGGCCAGCAGGCCATGGGCGACGCCAAGGATGCCGCGAAGGACGCGGTCGATCGCGCCGCGGCCGCAGCCAAGCGCGCGACGGAATAAGACGAGATGACACCGTCGCATTGAAAGCGAAAAGACCGGCCGAGAGGCCGGTCTTTTTGTTTGCGGGCTTACTTCACCCCGAGCAATTCCACGTCGAACATCAGCGTCGCGTTCGGCGGGATCACGCCGCCTGCGCCGCGGGCGCCATAGCCGAGTTGCGGTGGAATGATCAGCGTGCGCTTGCCGCCGACCTTCATGGAGGCAACGCCCTCGTCCCAGCCGGCGATGACGCGGCCCTTGCCGATCGGGAATTCGAACGGCTCGTTGCGGTCGACCGACGAGTCGAATTTCTTGCCCTTCTGGCCGTTCTCGTAGAGCCAGCCGGTGTAGTGCATCACGCAGATCTGGCCGGGCTTGGGTGAAGCGCCGGTGCCGGCGACGCTGTCGGTGATCTGCAAACCTGAAGCTGTGGTCATGGTCTTCCCTGCGGTCTGGGCCGAGGCCGTGGTGGAAACGAAATCGGACACGCCGGCGATCACGGTGATCGCGAGTGCCGACATGATGGCGAGGAGCACGCGCTGTAAACGCTGCATAAGAGACCTTCCGTTTGAGGCGCAAGGTGTCTAGCGCAACGCCGACGCCGTTTCCACCCCTCACACCTCGATATTTTCGAGCCGCACGGGCAGCTTGCGGATGCGCTGGCCGGTGGCGTGATAGATCGCATTGCAGATCGCCGCATTGGTGCCGACATTGGCGAGCTCGCCGAGACCCTTCACGCCTGCCGGGTTGATGTGATCGTCCTGCTCGGAAAGCAGAATCACCTCGACGCCGGGCACGTCGGCATTCACGGGCACCAGATAGTCCGCAAGATTGTCGTTGACGTAGCGCGCATTGCGCTCGTCGATTTCGGTGGCCTCCAGCAGCGCCGAGGACATGCCCCAGATCAGGCCGCCCATGAGCTGGCTGCGCGCCGTGCGCGGATTCATGATGCGGCCCGCCGCGAACGCTCCCACCAGCCGCGGCGCACGAATTTCATGGGTAAAGCGGTTGATGCGGACTTCGACGAACTCGGCACCGAAGGCATAGGCGATCTTGTCCTTCATCTGATGGCCACCGACGAGCCGCGCGTGCCCGCTGTGCATCGCCGTGAAGGAATCCAGCGGCGCGCCTTCGGGCTTCCACTCGCCATATTCCTCGACGATACCGACGCCGAGCGCGTCGAAGGCCTTCTCGAGATCGAGTGGACGATCGCTCTGCGCCGCCTGCGTGCTCGGCGCCTGGCTGATGCCGACAGTCTCCTTGGCCTTGTCGGCGAGGCTGTCGCTCGGCATCACGGCCTTGAACAGCCTTTGGCGAATCCGGTCGCACACCATCATCACCGCCGAGCAGGTGCTGGCAGTCGAGTTCGAACCGCCGGCAACAGGCGCCGGCGGCAGATCGCTGTCACCCAGAAAGACCGCGACCTTCTCCAGGGGTACGCCGAGCCGCTCGGCCGCGGTCTGGGCGATGACGGTATACGCACCGGTGCCGATCTCGTGACCGGCGATCTCGACCCGGGTACGGCCGTCACGCTGGAGGCGAACGCGCGCGGCAGAGGGCGCCATCTGCGTCGGATAGCAGGTGGCGGCACAGCCATAGCCGACCAGCCAGTCGCCGTCCGACATCGATTTCGGCTGCGGCGAACGCTGCGACCAGCCGAACGCCTTCGCGGCCTCGTCGAAGCACGCCATCAATGACCGCGATGTATAGGGCTTGCCGCCGATCGGCTCGACGGTGGTGTCGTTGATGCGGCGGAGCTCGACGGGGTCCATGTTCAGCTTCACCGCGAGCTCGTCCATCGCGCTCTCCAGCGCGAAGAGATACGGCACCTCCGGCGGTGAACGCATGAAGCCCGGCGTGTTGCGGTCGGCGCGCACGATCGAGACCAGACTGGCGACGTTCGGGCAGGCATAGAGCCGCGTCGTGGTCTTGGTGCCGCCGACGCAATAGGCATCCGGACGCGACGAAACCTCCGCGCCGTCGTGCCTCAAGGCCACCAGCTTGCCGTCCCGTCCCGCACCAAGCTTGATCGCATGGCGCGTCTCGGCGCGATGGGTAGCGATGGTGAAACCCTGGTCGCGGGTCGGCACCAGCTTGATCGGCCGGTTCAGGCGTTTGGCAATGCTGGCGATGATGGCGGTCCGCGGCGTCATCGAGCCGCGCGAACCAAAGCCGCCGCCGACATAGGGATTGACGACACGGACCTTGTCGGCGTCGATGCCGAGCTGCTCGGCGACACCGTTCTTCAGGCCGTAGACATACTGGCTGCCCTCGTAGATGACGAGCTCGTCGCCCATCCAGGCGCAGCTCGTCGTAAACAGCTCCATCGGATTGTGGTGCTGGGTCGGCGTTTCATAGGAGGCGGTGAGCTTGACCTCGGCCGCGTCGAACGCCTTGGCGAAATCGCCGACCTCCGGGTCTTCCTTGAACTGTGCGTTCTGTCCTTTTGCCGCTGCCGTGGTGGTCCCCGGCGAGTCGAAGCTCGCACTCGGCATTACGGCCGTGTAGCTGACCTTGACGCGATTGGCGGCCTCGCGCGCCGCCTCGTAACTCTCGGCGATGACGACGGCGATGATCTGGCCGTCATGGGCGATGTCGGCCGATTTCAGCGGCTGGATCGTGGTGCCGGCATAGCCGCCATTGCTGAACAGTTTCGATTCCTTCAGCTTCGGAGCGTTCTCGTGCGTGACGATGTCGATCACGCCGCGGACCCGCCTGGCATCGTCGAGATCGAAACTGTCGATGCGGCCCTTGGCGATGGCGCTGGTGACCAGGAATGCGTAGGCAGGATTGTCGAGCGGCATGTCGGACGCATATGTCGCCCGGCCCGTGACCTTTGCGGCCGCATCATAGCGCGGCACGGGCCGGCCCATGTTTGCCTTCGGCTCGGGAGCTGCAGCGGTCATGATCAGATCTCCATCGTTACGGCCTGCTGGAGCGCGCGCGCCACCACGCGCTTGCCGAGCGCGATCTTGAAGCTGTTGTGCCGGCGGCCCTTGGCGTCCGCAAACGCGGCATCGGCCACACGCTTCGTCAGACCGTCGTCGAATTTCTGTCCCTTCAGCAGCGCCTCCGCCTCGCGGGCCCGCCACGGCACGGTGGCGACGCCGCCGAGCGCGATACGCGCGTCCCTGATCGTGCCATCCTGCACGTCGAGCGCGACCGCAGCCGACGACAGCGCGAACTCGTAGGACTGACGGTCGCGCGCCTTGAGATATACCGAGCGCGGCCAGCGGCCGGAAATGGAGAACGCAGAGATCAGCTCACCGGGCCGAAGTGTGGTCTCGATCTCGGGCGTGTTGCCGGGCGCCTTGTGCAAATCTGCGAACGGCAGGTTGCGCGTGCCGGACTTGCTGGTGATCTCGACCATCGCATCGAGCGCGATCAACGCCTGGGCGAAATCGCCGGGATAGGTCGCGATGCACTGATCGGACGTACCCAGCACCGCATGCATGCGATTGACGCCATCCATGGCGGCACAGCCCGAGCCAGGATTGCGCTTGTTGCAATTCTCATAGGAGACATCACGGAAATAGCTGCAACGCGTTCGCTGCATCACATTGCCGCCGAGCGTCGCCATGTTGCGCAGCTGGGCGCTGGCGGCGAGCTTCAGGGAATTCGCGATCACCGGGTAGTTGCGCTGGATCTCGGCATGCGCGGCCACGTCGGACATCTTGGCGAGCGCGCCCAGCCGTAAGCCATCACTGCCGGGCTCGATCGCCGACCAGCCCCGCGCCAGCGGACTGATATCGACAATCGCCGCGGGCCGCATCACGTCCAGCTTCATCAGGTCGATCAGCGTGGTGCCGCCCGCGAGCGGCTGCGCCGTAGCCTTGGTCAGCGGATTGTTCGCGGCCGCGGCAGCGCTGAGCACCTGCACGGCCATGTCGGGGTCTGTTGCCCTTTGATACGAAAACGGTCGCATGCGCCTAGCCTTTCATGATCTCGGGCGCGGCCTGCTTCACGGCGGCGACGATATTGGGGTAGGCGGCGCAGCGGCAGATGTTGCCGCTCATGTTTTCGCGGATGTCGGCCTCGCTGCCCGCATGCCCCTCCTTGACGCAGGCCACGGCGGACATGATCTGGCCCGGCGTACAATAGCCGCACTGAAACGCGTCGTTGTCGACGAAGGCCTGCTGCATCGGATGCAGATGATCGTCGGTGGCAAGGCCTTCGATCGTGGTGATCTCCTGCCCCTCGGCGGCGAGGGCGAGCGTCAGGCACGACACCACGCGTCGATCGTCGATCAGGACCGTGCAGGCACCACACTGGCCGTGGTCGCAGCCCTTTTTGCTGCCGGTGAGCTTGAGATGCTCCCGCAGCGCGTCGAGCACCGTCGTGCGCGCGTCGATGTGCAGGCGCTTGTCCTTGCCATTGACCCGCAGCGTGACATCGACAGGAAGCACCGGATCCTGGGCGGTCGACGCGCTCGCATCCTGCGCGGCCGCGCGCGCCGTCATGGGGACCAGCGCAGTGCCGGCCGCGCCGGCCATGAACGCGCGCCGATCGAATCCGGACGGTCCGGAACCTGGTTTTTCCGACATGGGAGGGCCTCCGCCGCTTGGAGCAAAAGCAGCGCACGCCTGCACCGCTCATCGGCCCTTAACCTGAAGCAATGAACTCCGTTCCGAACGAGAAAGGGCGACGCAGCAAATGCCGCGTCGCCCCTGCGTCAACTTTTCCTGATCTTGCGCGGGGAACTCTGTCCCGCGGGGGTCAATATCCGAGCGCGCAACCATCCTTGCGCGGATCGGAACCGCCGGTGAGCGTGCCCTTGTCCCAGTCGATCCAGATCGCCTGCGCGCCGCCGAGCGGACTGACGACGCTGGTGGTCTTGTGGCCGAGCTTCTTCAGGCCTTCGACGATATTGGCCGGCACGCTGTCCTCGAGCTGGTATTGGCCTTCGTAGTGCAGGCCGCGCGGCATATCGATCGCCTCCTGCACGTCGCAGCCATAATCGAGGATGTTGGTCACCACATGGGTCTGGCCAACCGGCTGATACTGTCCGCCCATCACCGCGAACGGCATCACGGAACGGCCGCCCTTGGTGAGCAGGCTCGGCATGATAGTGTGCAGCGGGCGCTTGCCGCCGGCGATGCAATTCGGATGGCCGGGCTGGATGCGGAAGCCGCCCGCGCGGTTCTGGAGCAGAACCCCGGTCTTGTTCGAGACGATCGCCGAGCCGAAGGAATGCGCGACCGAGTTGATGAACGAGCAGACGTTGCGGTCCTTGTCCACGACGGTGATGTAGATGGTCGAGGGATTCATCGGCGGCGCGACGTTCGGCAGGTCGAGCATGCCGTCCATACGGATCTTGTCGATGTGCTCGTTGCAGTATTCCTTGGCGAGTATCTTGGCGACCTCGACCTGCATATGCTCGGCATCGGCGACATGCAGCTCGCGGTGCATGTAGGCGATGCGTGCGGCCTCGGCTTCGAGGTGGAAGCGCTCGATGCTGAGCGGCGCGTATTTCGTCAGGTCGAACCGCGACAGGATGTTCAACATCAGCAGCATGGTGAGGCCGGGTCCGTTCGGCGGGCACTGCCAGACGTCGTAGCCCTTGTACATGGTGCCGATCGGCGTCGTCGTCTCGGTGGTGTGCGCGGCGAAATCGTCGAGCGTGTGCAGGCCGCCGATTCCGCGCAGGGTCTCCACCATGTCTTCCGCGATCGGGCCCTTGTAGAAGGCGTCGCGGCCGTCCTTGGCGATCGCCCGCAGCGTCTTGCCGAGCTCGGCCTGGCGGATGACGTCGCCGGCCACCGGCGGCTTGCCGTGCGGCAGCAGATAGCGCTCGGTGTTGGTGCCACCCTTCAGCTTCTCGAACTGGTTCTTCCAGTCGAAGGCGATGCGAGGGGCGACGACGTAGCCTTCCTCGGCCGCCTTGATCGCCGGCTGCAGCAGCCGGTCGAATCCGAACTTGCCGTGATCGCGCAAAACGGTCGCAAAGGCGTCTATCACGCCGGGGATCGAGACCGCATGCGCCGAGGTCAGCGGCACGGAGTTAATCTTGCGCTCGAGATACCAGTCGGCGTTCGCCGCCTTCGGCGCGCGCCCCGAGCCGTTATAGGCGATGATCTTGCCCTCGCCGCGCGGCTGGATCAGCGCAAAGCAGTCGCCGCCGATGCCGGTCGATTGCGGCTCGATCACGCCGAGAATGGCCGAACCCGCGACGGCCGCGTCCACCGCCGTGCCGCCCTCGCGCAGCACCTCGATCGCGGCGAGCGACGCCTGCGGATGCGAGGTCGCCACCATCGCGTTGGTGGCGTGGACCGTGGACCTGCCGGGGAAATGGAAGTTTCTCATCGAATTCTTTGCTCTCATTGGGCGGATGGCGCGGATGGCGCGCCGGCTCGGAAAACCAGGCCTACATGACACATTCCGGCCGGCCGGGGCAATGCTGGCATGCCAGGGAAATGGCTGCCATCCGCTGGGAATAGAGCTGCTCGTTGCGGGTTTTCCGGGCTGGCTCCGCCTGCTAAACGGGCGCCATGATTTGCAAGGTCGCCGCCTTCTACCAATTCGCCGCCCTGCCCGATTACCGCGAGCTGCGCGAGCCGCTGCGCGCGTTCTGCGCAGGCCTGGCGCTGAAGGGCAGCGTGCTGCTCGCGCAGGAGGGTATCAACGGCACCGTCGCGGGCCCGGGCGAGGCGATCGAAGCGCTCACCCATGAGCTCGCGCACGGCGACATGTTCGGCGGCAGGTTGAACAATCTCGAACTGAAGTTCTCGACCGCCGAGACGATGCCGTTCGGCCGGCTCAAGGTGCGGCTGAAGAAGGAGATCGTCACGCTGGGTGACGAAACCGCCGATCCGACGCGGCAGGTCGGCACCTATGTCGATGCGGCCGAATGGAACGCGCTCATCGCGGCGCCCGATACGCTGGTGCTCGACACCAGGAACGCCTTCGAGGTGGCGATGGGTACGTTCGACGGCGCGCTCGACCCCGGCATCAGGAGCTTTGGCCAATTCAAGGATTTTGCGGCCGAGCAGCTCGATCCCGCCAAACACCGCAAGATCGCTATGTTCTGCACCGGCGGCATCCGCTGCGAGAAGGCGAGCGCGCATCTGCTCGCGCGCGGCTTTGCCGAGGTCTATCACCTCAAGGGCGGCATTCTCAAATATCTGGAAGAGGTGCCGGAGGCCGAGAGCCGCTGGCGCGGCGAATGCTTCGTGTTCGACGAGCGCGTCGCGCTCGGCCATGGTTTGCAGCAACTTGGTTTGCAAGAACTTGGTTTGCAAGAACTTGGTTTGCAGGAATGTGGATTACGCGAACGGGACAAGGACGCGGCACGTGACGAATGAGATCAAGACGCTCGGCGAGCGCATCGACACGCTGGAGACGCGCCTCGCCTATCAGGACGACGCGATCGAGACGCTGAACCAGACCATCACCGCGCAGTGGAAGCAGATCGACGCGCTGACGCGGAGAATCGCAGAGCTCGGCGAGCGACTGCAGGAGGCCGAGGCGAATGCGCCGGGAGCCGCCAATGAGCGTCCGCCGCATTATTGAGCGGGGTTACTGACCGGACGCCTTGAGCAGGAGGTTGCTCACCTCGCCCGACATCATCAGCCGGTTGCGCCCGGCCTCCTTGGAGGCATAGAGCGCCTGATCGGCGGCCTCGATCAGCGAGACCACGCCGGCCGTGCGCTCCAGCGCCGGCCGGCAAGCAGCACCGCCGAGCGAAGCGGTGACGCAGCCAGCCACATGGTTGCTGGTGTGGACCAGGCCCGCATCACGGATCGCCCGTCGAATCCGGTCGCCGATCAGGGCGCAGCCCGCAGCGTCGGTGTTCGGCAGCAGCATGGCGAACTCCTCGCCGCCATAGCGCGCCGCCAGATCGCCGGAACGATGCATCTCGGCGGCGATGATCTGCGCCACCTGCCGGAGGCAGGCATCGCCGGCTGGATGGCCGTATTCGTCGTTGTAAGACTTGAAGTGGTCGACGTCGATCATCAGCAAAGAGAGGCTGGAGCGCTCGCGATAGGCACGCGCCCACTCCTCCTTCAATCGTTCATCGAAGCGGCGGCGATTGGCAAGCCCGGTGAGGCTGTCCTCGATCGCGAGCGTTTCCAGCCGGGTCTCGAGCTTCTTCTGCTCGGTGATGTCGCGCGAGATCGCGACCACGCCATCGACGCGGCCATTCTCCTTGCGGGTCACCCGCATGGTCGATTCGAGCCAGACTTCGGCATTCTGCCGGTGCGCGTTGCGGTAGGTGACGCGCACCTCCTCCTTCTCGCCGCGTTTCATGGCGTCGACGAGAGCCTGCACCTGCGGCCGGTCGTCCGCGTGAATGCCGGCGAGCGCGAGGGTCCCGATCAGCTGATTGGCGCGCCAGCCGACGACGCCAATCGACGATGGCGAGACATAGCGCAACCGCTCGTCGAGGCCGATCCGCGTGACCATGTCGCTGGAGCCTTCGGCAAGAAGTCGGAAATGCGCTTCCTTCTCGACCAGTGCGGCCGCCATGCTCTGGCCCCGTTGCAACTGCCGCACCAGCACCGCACCGATGATCGCGATCAGCATGACCAGCGCGAGCACGTAGAGCATGCGGGAGATCGCCGCAGAGCGCCAGGGCGCCAGCAGTTCGGCCTTGTCGACGGTGGCGAGCAGGACCAGCGGATAGCGGCCAGAGCGCTTGAAGAAGCTGACGCGGTCGGCGCCGTCGAGCGGCGACTTGAAATGATAGGCGCCGCCCGGCCGCTGCAGGCTGGCGTCGCGAAACAGCGGCGTATCGGCAACGCTGCGGCCGACAAACCTGTCGTTGCTGGGGTTGCGCGCGATGATCAGGCCGTCGCCGTGCGTCAACGCCACCGAGCTGTTGCGGCCGATCTCAAACTGTTCGTAGAAATGCGAGAGATAGTTGGAGCTGATGGTCGCGAGCACCACGCCGCCGAAGCTGCCGTCGGGCTTGTTGAACCGCCGCGACAAGGTGACGACCCATTCGCCGTCGAGCAGGCTCTTCACGGGACGGCCGACATGGGGCTCCCGTTTCGGCGAGAGCTGGTGATAACGGAAGAACGCGTCGTCGTTGAGAGTCGAGCCGATCGTACCGGGCGAGGTCAACCAGTTGCCGCGGTCGTCGATGATGGCGAGGCTGTGGACACGCTCCATCGCCTTCTTGCGCGCCTCCAGCAGGGTTCTGAGCTTGGCGATCGTGGCCGGCTCGGCGCCGTCCATCTCCAGCCGGCTGACGACGCCGACGACGCCTGAATCCAGCAGATCGAGGCTGTCCTCGGCATGCTGCGTCAGCGAGCGAGCAACATTCGCCATCTCGGTCTCGGCACCCTTGAGCACCGCGTCGCGCGCCGCCCATTCCCGCCAGCCGCTGACGCCGAGAATGGCCACGCAGGTCAGCGCCACGAACGCGGCCGCCCGCAGCGGCAGGCGGCTCCATCCGGCTCTTTGGGTCACAGCGCTCATGCAGCAGAAATCTCCGATCGCCGGAACTTCTGCCGCTTCTGTTATTGAACTCTGAAACGTCGGGATAAATATGCAGTGATGTCCCCGGTTTTCCGTAGTCGTACGGACGCCGGACTCAGCGCATCGCTAACAAGGCATTAGCAAACCTATCGGAATCCGGCGCACCCGCCGCTAGCTGAAGATGGCCTTAACCTTGTCCCAGAGCGAGGGATTGTCGGCCTCCGCATCGGCCTTCGAGGGCGTCGGCTGGGCGGCGCTCACGGGATCGGATGCCGGGAAGGTATCCTTCAGCCCGGCGTCGAGCTTGGCGTGGCGGTCGGCGGCGAGGGCTTCGTGCAGATCGTCGGCGTGCTTGTCATGCGGCGCGGGGTTGAATGTCTCAGCCATGGTCTCGTCCTCCGTTGGCTGGTCAACGCGGCCCAATTGCGCTTGGTTCCACTGTTCCGCTTCGGGCCGTGGCGGTGTATCAGGAGCCGTAACCATCTTCAGGACCGTTCGTGCCCCAGTCTGCGACAAAACCCTTCATCGACGTCCTCTCCGGCCAGCAGCAGGTCGTTCCGCCGGTCTGGATGATGCGGCAGGCCGGCCGTTACTTGCCGGAATATCGCGAGGTGCGCGCCAGGGCCGGCGGCTTCCTCGACCTCTGCTTCAACCCGGAGCTTGCCGCGGAGGTGACGCTGCAACCGATCCGGAGGTTCGGCTTCGATGCGGCGATCATCTTCTCCGACATCCTGGTGATCCCCTATGCGCTCGGTCGTTCCGTGCGCTTCGAGGTCGGCGAGGGTCCGCGGCTCGAACCGCTGGATGATCCCGCCAAGGTCGCGACACTGGCGAAGCAAGCCGATTTCGGCAAGCTCGCCCCGGTGTTCGAGGCCCTCAAGATCGTGCGCGGCGCGCTCGATCCCAGGATCGCGCTGATCGGCTTCTGCGGCGCCCCGTGGACGGTGGCGACCTACATGGTCGCCGGCCAGGGCACGCCCGACCAGGCGCCGGCGCGAATGATGGCCTACCGGCATCCGGAGGCGTTCGCAGCTATCATCGACGTGCTGGTCGAGAACTCGATCGAATATCTGCTGGCGCAGCTTGCGGCCGGCGCCAACGCCTTGCAGATCTTCGACACCTGGGCCGGCGTGCTGCCACCCGCCGAGTTCGCGCGCTGGTCGATCGAGCCGACCCGGCGCATCGTCGAAGGCGTGCGCGCCAAGGTGCCGGATGCGAAGATCATCGGCTTTCCGCGCGGTGCCGGTGCGCAACTGCCCGGGTTCGTCGAGGCGACCGGCGTCAACGCGGTCAGCATCGACTGGACCGCGGAGCCGGCCTTCATCCGCGAGCGCGTGCAGAGCAAGGTCGCGGTTCAGGGCAATCTCGATCCGCTGGTGCTGATCACAGGCGGCGCCGCGCTCGACCGCGCGGTCGACAACACGCTGGCGAATTTCGCGCAAGGGCGGTTCATCTTCAATCTCGGCCACGGCATCCAGCCGGAAACACCGATCGCCCATGTCGAGCAGATGCTCAAGCGCGTGCGGGGCTGATTTATTTTGCGCCTGGGGAGCGGGAAAACAAAAAAGTGCGAAAACAACCCCATGCACAGTAGAGAGATCACGCCCGATCAATGACTTAGGGCGGACCGAAATCAGATGCTTCGTCATCGCATCAGGTCGCGCCAACATTTGACCCGTCGGGCAAAACAGGCGCATGATGCCATCATCGCAGCGCTGTCCCCCCTCGTCATTGCGAACCTGCGGGAAAGCTTACCGCGGCCGGCTGCGCTCGATGATCTCGGCGGCGCCCTTGGCCAGCAGATCCAGTCCCACCGCACGGCCGAGTTCGCGGGGACGATTGGCGGGACCCGAACGCAAGGCTTCGATGATGGTATTGCCGGAGAGATCGAGCACGGACGCGGTGAGCGACATCTGATCGCCCGCAATGGTCGAAAAGCCCGCCACCGGCGAATTGCAATGGCCGTTCAGCACCCACAGCACTTCGCGCTCGGCATCGGCGCAGGCGTGAGCAGCGGGATCGTCGATCGATGCAAGAATGCGACGCGTCTGCCAGTCCTGTGCCGCGCATTCCACCGCGACGATGCCCTGCCCCGCTGCCGGCAGCATTTCCGCCGCGGAGAATTCGTAGCCGATGCGATGGGAAAGGCCGACGCGGTCGAGGCCGGACCGCGCCATGATCAGCGCGTCCGCGGGCCCCACCGCGTCGCCATCCGGCAGGCGCTGCTTCTCGCCATTGTCCAGTTTTCGCACGCGCGTGTCGGCGGCGCCGCGGAAGTGGATGATCTCGACGTCGGGAAACAATCGCCGCGCGTAGGCGGCGCGGCGGACCGCGTTGGTGCCGATCTTGAAACCCTTGCCACGCGACTGGCGCAATGCCTCCAGCGTCACGCCGTTGCGCAGGACTAGTGCGTCATTGGGAGGATCGCGCGAGAGCGTGGCGCCGATCACGAGGCCGGGCGTGTCTTCGTTGCCGGGCATGTCCTTCAGCGAATGCATCGCCGCCTGGAGCTCGCCCGACAGCACGGCGGCGCGGATCTGCGCCACGAAGGCACCGCCCTTGCCGCCATGGGACAGCAGCTTGCTGGTCTGGTCGAGATCGCCCGTGGTGTCGAACTTGACGATCTCGACGTCGAGATCGGGCATGGCAGCGGTCAGGCGGCGCGCGATCTCTTCCGTCTGTGCCAGCGCCATCGCGCTCTTGCGTGTGCCGATCTTGAATCGCGTAGCCAAGCCCAAATCCTCTCAAGACGCGAGTTTACCGCGCATCCTCCAATATCATGTCGGAGGCCTTTTCGGCGATCATGATGATCGGCGCGTTGGTGTTCCCCGACACGAGATCGGGCATGATCGAGCCGTCGACGATTCGGAGGCCTTCGAGGCCCCTCACCTTCAGCCGCTGATCGACCACCGCGAGCGCATCATTGCCCATACGACAGGTCGAGGTCGGATGGTAGATGGTGCTGCCCCGCTCACGGCAATAATCCAGCAGCTCGGCATCCGTGGACACCTTCGCTCCGGGATCGTATTCGTCAACCACGAACGGCTTCAGCGCCGGTGCATGCAATATGTTGCGCAGGATCTTCAGGCCTTCCACGTTAGTCGTGCGGTCGGTCTCGGTCGACATGTAGTTGATGCGGATCTCCGGCGGCACTGTCGGGTCAGCGCTCTTGATGCGCAAGGACCCGCGGCTTTCGGGACGGAGCTGGCACACCGACGCCGTGAAGCCGGAGAAACCATGAAGCTTCTCGCCCATCTTGTCGGTCGAGAACGGCAGGAAATGGACCTGGATGTCCGGCGAGGCCAGCCGCGGACTGGTCTTGAAGAACGCGCCCGCCGTGCCGGCCGCGATCGTCAGCCAACCTTTGCGGAACAGCGCATAGCGCGCGCCGGCCATCGTGCGGCGGAGCGGGTGATTGACGGTGTCGTTGAGCGTGATCTTCTGCGAGCAGCGCATCACAATGCGGACCTGCATGTGGTCCTGGAGATCGTGC
Source organism: Bradyrhizobium sp. 134 (assembly GCF_023074155.1). Classification (NCBI taxonomy): domain Bacteria; kingdom Pseudomonadati; phylum Pseudomonadota; class Alphaproteobacteria; order Hyphomicrobiales; family Nitrobacteraceae; genus Bradyrhizobium; species Bradyrhizobium sp. 134. The sequence continues at coordinate 197,347 of NZ_JADPKX010000087.1, forward strand.
CCGACGCCCGGCGCGTCCAGCACGACATCGATGCCGTGCTTGCGCAGGAGGTCGCCGGGTCCGACCCCGGAGAGCTGGAGCAGCTGCGGCGAGTTGTAGGCGCCGCTCGACAGCACGACCTCCTTGCGCGCGCGGGCGCGGCGCAAAGTGGCGCCCTGACGGTATTCAACGCCGGCCGCGCGGCGGCCCTCGAACAGCACGCGCTGGCCGAGCGCGCCAGTTTCGATCTTGAGATTGCCGCGGGCCTTGGCGGGGCCGAGATAGGCCACCGCCGTCGAGGCGCGGCGGCCATTGCGGGTCGTGGTCTGGAACAGGCCGACACCTTCCTGCGTGGCGCCGTTGAAATCAGGATTGTAGGGCAGGCCGGTCTCGACCGCGGCGTCGATGAAGGCCTTCGACAGCGGATCGGTCACGACCATGTTGGACACCGGCAGCGGGCCGCCGCTGCCGTGATATTGATCGGCGCCGCGCGACTGGTTCTCGGCCTTCTTGAAATAGGGCAGCACGTCGTCATAGCCCCAGCCGGCGTTGCCGCGCTGACGCCATCTGTCGTAATCCTCGTGCTGACCGCGGACATAGAGCAGACCGTTGATCGAGCTCGATCCGCCCAGCGTCTTGCCGCGCGGCTGGAACACCTGGCGGCCCTTCAACTCGGGCTCCGGCTCGGTCTGGTACATCCAGTTCACGGTCTTTTCCTTGAACAGCTTGCCGTAGCCGAGCGGCACGTGGATCCAGATGTTGGAATCCTTCGGGCCTGCCTCGAGCAGCAGCACGCTGTGCTTGCCGTTCGCCGACAGCCGGTTGGCGAGCACGCAGCCCGCAGAGCCGGCACCGACGATGATGTAGTCGAATTCCGGATCGGAGGGCGTCAGGGAGGAAGTTGCGATCATGCGCTACTGTTCTTTTTGTTGGTGTGGGCGTTTCCAATCATCACTTAGCACGATCATGCAGCGATGCGCAGCGCCTCGACCAGCGACCTGAACGCACGGGCATATTCCGCACCCGCCCTTGCGATATCGGCGCGTCCGGCGCAGGCGACGGCGGCCTCCGTCACCGCGCCGAGCAGCAGCCGGGCCAGCGGCTCGACCGGCTGCCGCGCGATCAGGCCGGCCTCCATCGCCGCCGCGATCGCGCGCGGCAGCTTGCCCCCGAAATGTTTGGCGTCGATCTCGCGCCAGCGCTCCCAGCCGAGCACGGCCGGGCCATCGCGCAGGATGATCTGACCGGTCGGGCCTTTGGCGGTCGCGGCGAAATAATGCTGGGTGCCTGCGACCATCGCGGCGAGCACGTCCTTCTCGGCACGGGCCGTGCTGTCGATCTCGGCGACGAGGTCGCGCGAGACCTGGTCGAACACCGCTTCGAACACCGCCTCCTTGGTCTTGAAGTGATGATAGACCGCGCCCTTGGCGACGTGGGCGGCTTCGGCGATCTCGTCCATCGTCGTCGCGGCAAAGCCTTGCGTCCCGAACAGGCGGCGCGCCGCCGTCAGGATTGCCTCCGATGTCGCAGCCCGCCGCTCCGCCTGTTTTGCCATGGGTGTGCTGTAGTCGAAATGGACCAGGACAGCCAGTTGACTTTTCGACCGTCGGTCGGTATTTACCGACTAATAGTCGGTTTTACTCGTGAGGTGTGCCATGCCGAGCCGTGATGTCGTCGAAGCTTTCGCCAAACGATTGGTGGACGGGGATTTCGTCGGCGCGATCCTCGACTATTACACGCCGGACGGCGCCACCTATGAAAACCAGGCCGAACCCCTGGTCGGACGCGACAAGCTCGCGGCCAAGGAGCGCGGCGTGCTGGCAGCCTTCAAGGAGGTCAGGGCCGTGCGCATCGGGCCAAGCCTGATCGAAGGCGACCATGTCGCTACGCGCTGGAGATTCAGCTTCACCAATGCCGAAGGCATCATCCGAACGTTGGATGAGATCGCATGGCAGACGTGGCGGGGCGATCAGTTGATCGAAGAACGGTTCTATTACGATCCGAAGCAGATGGGGCGGTGATCTGGAAGCCATCGCTGCTGCAGCCTTCCTTGCAGCCATCCTTCGAGACGCCCGCCTTTGGCGGGCTCCTCAGGATGAGGTCTCGTTGCGAGGCGACCTCCTAGACCCTCATGGTGAGGAGCGCCGCTGGCGGCGCGTCTCGAACCATGCAGGCCGAGCGCGCCCTCCGTTACAGCCGTAACGCGGGGTGCCGCATTTGTATCGATTTGTTATCGATACAATATCGCGAACACGCAGAAGTGGTCAGAGCAATCATCGCAAGCTCGGATAATTCATAGTTCGTCAAAGGTTTGCAGCGAAGTCTCCGGACCGGGCCGGACAAGCGGCCCATGCTGCTAGGCTCTGGAATGCGGACTCAAACGACCAGCTATTTCGCGCGGCTGTTCGCCGGCGATCTGTCGGCCTTTGGCGGTCCCGTAACCGACGAAGCCGTCGCCGGCCATATCCGCGCCGAACAGATGTCGCTGGTGCTCGGCTATTCGGTCGGCATCATGCTGGCCAATGCCTGCAACGCCGGGGTGCTCGTCGTCGCGCTGTGGCATTCGCCGGACTTGAAGCTGGCCTTGATCTGGGCCGCCATCGTGGCGGGCGCCGCGATCGCGTTCGGCCTGCAATCCCATGCCGCGCGCCGCATCACCAAACCGCAATTCGTCTCGCGCCGGGCCATGCATCGGCTGGTGCGCAACGCTTTCATCCTCGGCGCCGCCTGGGGCACCGTTCCGGTCGCATTCTTCGCCAATGCCTCAACCGGCGGGCAGCTCGTCATCACCTGCCTTTGTTCGGGGATGCTGGCGGGGGGCGCGCTGGCCTTCGCCACGATCCCCGATCGCCGCGATCGCATTCACGGCCCCGATCTTCGCTGGCATCGCGATCTGCCTCGGCAGGAATGGCGATCCGGCGTTTCTGCTGATCGCCTTCCTGGTGGTGGTCTACGGATCGGTGCTGCTGCGCAGCGTGTTCGTCAATTCGATCTCGTTCGCACGGCGCGTGATGCGGCAGATCGAGGCTGAGCGTACGGTGCGGCAGGACCCGCTGACCCATCTGCCCAATCGCGTCGCCTTCAACGAAACGCTGGATGCAGCCTTGAAGCGGCTCGCTCTGTCCGGCGAGGAATTCGCGGTCCTTTTGCTCGATCTCGATCGTTTCAAGGAGGTCAACGACAAGTTCGGCCATCCCGCCGGTGACGAGTTTCTGGTCCAGATCGCGAGCCGCCTGCAACGCTGCACCCGCGCGGCAGAGCATGTCGCACGCATCGGCGGAGACGAGTTCGCGCTGGTGATGGCCAATCTGGCGCGGCCGGAGGATGCGCTCGAGATCGCCGACCGCTTCGTCGCGGCCTTCAACGAACCGTTCCAGATCGAGGGCCGCCAGATCGTCGGCGCGACCAGCGTCGGCATCGTGCTGGCGCCGCGTGACGGTAGCACGCAACTCGACATCATGAAGAACGCCGACACCGCACTCTACCGCGCCAAGAACGCCGGACCCGGCACGGTGTGTTTCTTCGAGGAAGCCGACGACCGCTCGTCACGCGACCGCAAGGCGCTGCAATCGGATCTGGAAGGCGCCATCGCCAGGGACGAGCTGTTCCTGGTGTTCCAGCCCTTTCTCGACCTCAACGGCAACCGCATCACCGGGTTCGAGGCGCTGCTGCGTTGGCAGCATCCCCAGCGCGGACTGGTGCCGCCGAGCGAGTTCATTCCGATCGCCGAGGAAACCGGGCTGATCCACGAGATCGGCGAATGGGTCGTCCGCCGCGCCTGCGCGACGGTTGCCGAGTGGCCCGAAGAGATCAGGGTCGCCGTGAATTTCTCGGCCGCGCAGTTTCACAACAACGGCCTCCTCCAGATCATCGTGCAGGCACTTGCGGACGCGAAGATCGCCCCGCACCGGCTCGAGATCGAGATCACGGAATCGATGCTGCTGTCGAAATACGCCTCCGCCGCGTCGGTCCTCAACGCGCTGCTGGAGCTCGGCGTCACCGTGGCGCTCGACGATTTCGGCACCGGCTTCTCCTCGCTGACCTATCTGCGCAAGCTCCCGTTCAGCCGCATCAAGATCGACCAGTCCTTCATCCGCGACATGCTGGTGCAGCCGGACTGCGCCGCGATCGTGAAATCGGTGATCGGGCTCGCGCGCGACCTGCGCATCGGCGTGGTCGCGGAAGGCGTCGAGACCGCCGACCAGCTCGAATATCTGCGCCAGATCGGTTGCGACGAGGTGCAGGGTTATCTCATCAGCCGGCCGGTGTCGGCGGATCAGGTTCTGCCGCTGCTGGATCCGAAGAAGCTTCGGGCGACTTACGCGGCGTAGCCTAGACCATCATGTGTGCTTGATACCTCAGGTGCTCTCGCAGCGCGTGAGCTGCACCGTGCGGCACACCGAATGCGCGCGATCTGCCCTTAACCTATGTGAAAGAGCGCCGCACGAAGCACTCGACATAATCCGCGCAATGCGGAATCAGGAACGATGCGGCATCCTTGAAGTTGATGGGACACCCCTAACCCATTGAGTTCCAAAGTGAACAGAGCGCCGGACGGGAGAGTGGCCCCGAACGACACCCCCCGTCACGTCGTGATGGTTGTCGAAGACGACATCTGGATACGCCTGATGATCTCCGACGAGCTGCGCGGTGCAGGTTTCGAGGTGATCGAATGCGGCAGTGCCGACGAAGCCATTGACCTGTTGCGCGGTGGAACACGGGTTTCGACTGTTTTCAGCGATATCAGGCTTCCCGGCTCAATCAACGGCCTTGGTTTGGCAAAAACGGTGAGGCAAGAATTTCCCGACCTGCCGATCCTGTTGGCATCCAGCGATCTGCCGCGGGACGACAGCACGCTGCATGATGGCTTCTTTGCGAAGCCCTACGATCCTCGCACCATAGTCGAGGCGATCCGATCTGTCGTCGCCAGGAACGGGTCGGGTGCCGGCCCGTTACCGCTCCATGACCGATTTAAGCAGCGCTCCGGCGACCCGTACGATCCTGCTGGCTGAGGATGAAGTTTTCATCCGAATGCCGATCGCGAAGCATTTGCGCGAATGTGGGTATCGGGTGATTGAAGCCGTGACGGCCCATGAGGCGATCGACGTTCTCGATCACGCGGATTTCACGATCAATGCCGTGATCACCAATTTAGCATTGGCGGGCGACGGCTTCGGTATCGCGAAGTGGGTCCGAGAGCACAGGCCGGAGCTGACGGTGTTACTTACTGGTACACCCGAGCGATCCGTCGATGTAGCCGCCGGACTTTGCAGAGAGAGCTCAGGACGTGGAGCCGTTGACCCGCAGCTGCTGCTGAGAAGAATTCGCTGGCTGCTCGCCAACCGAAATCGACCCGTGCCGGGCCGAGGCGCACAGCGAGCGGTGTGAATGAGCGCGCATCGACTCTATTCGGCAGCAGCGTTTGGCGATTGTTCGGCGCAGAGCTCGCGGACGTGATCCGAAAGTTTTGCGACGTCGTAGGGTTTCTCCCATCGGGGCACGTGCTCGAAGCGGTGCGGAATGGCGGCGGCCCCATAGCCCGTCGCGAAGACAAAAGGCTTGCCGGCGCGCGTGAGCTTGTCAGCCATCGGATAAGCCGAATCTGCTCGCAGATTGATGTCAATCACCGCGACGTCGAAAGCAGGATGCTGAATAGCCATCGCGTCCGGCAGCTCGGAAACGGGACCGATTACCTGGAACCCGAGCGACCGTAGCGACCGCGCCAGATCATCCCCGAGGAAGTACTCATCCTCGACGATGAGAACGCGGCAAACAGTTGGCTGCCCGTGGCTGGTCATTGGCTTCACTCGCGGCACAGAGCCGCGGCGGATCAACACTCATGAGGCAGACGGGTTCCTGCAGTCCCTGTCGGATCGTGAACTGGTCAGATCGCATCCGCCCGGAGCAGCGTGTCTACGGTGATGGTGCCGCGGGCGCGCGAAACGCAGGCGCAGATCTTCTGGTTGCTTTGCTTCTGATGGTCGCTGAAGAAGACATCGCGATGGTCGATCTCGCCGTCGACGGCGACCACGTCGATGGCGCACAGGCCGCATTCGCCGCGTTTGCAATCGTACATGACGTCGTGGCCGCTGGCGTTGAGCACATCCAGCATCGAGCGCTCGCGCGGGATCTCCAGCTCGACATCTGAGCCTTTCAGGCGCACGCGAAAAGTCTCGGTCGGCAACGTGCCGCTGGAGCCGAACGTCTCGTAGCGGAGATCGGAGAGCGGATGGCCGGCGCCGATCCAGGCGTGGCGCGCAGCATCCAGCATCCGCATCGGGCCGCAGAACAGCGCCAGCGCATCCTTGGGCACCGAGGCGAACAGGGCGTCGAGATCGAGCCGCTTGCCCTCATCGCTGGCGTGAACGACCAGGCGATCACCGAGCGTTGCGGCGAGATCGTCGAGATAGGCGGCCTCGGTGCGCGAGCGCACCGCGTAATGCAGCGTGACATCGGCGCCGCGCCGCGACAGCGCCTGTGCGGCACCGAGGATCGGGGTGATGCCGATGCCGCCGGCGATCAGGCAGTAGTTCTGGCGTGCCCAGTCAACGGCGAGCAGCGACGCCGGCGTCGTGATGTCGAGCCGCGCGCCCGGCTGCAACGACCACATATAACGTGAGCCGCCACGCGAATCCTCGGCACGGCGCACCGCGATCCTTAAACCCCGCGACGAAGCTTCCCCGACCAGCGAATAGGACCGCGTCTCCGGCTGCCCGTCGATGGTGACGCTGATATTGATGTGGCTGCCGACCGGATAGGCGGCGCCATCGAACTGGTCCGGCCGGATCAGGAATTCGCGGATGCCCGACGCGAGATCGCGCGTCGACACAAGCGTCGCCGGACTCCAGGTTTCGATGAAGCGCATGGCACTCCCCTCTCAATCGGTTGCGGACTTGATCAGCGCGAGCGCCGGCAGCAGGTCGAGATGGGTCCGGTTGCGCAGTGCAAGCCGCAGATTGCGCACCGCGAGCCGCGCATGCTCGCGCATGACCGCTTCGGCGCGAGCGCCTTCGCGGTTCTCGATCGCGTCGATCACAACGCGGTGGTGCTCCTGCCCGATGATCAGGATCTGCTGCGCCTCGGGCAGCGCCGATTGGGCCATCACGAAACCGCTCGGGGATGCAAACGGCAGCGACGAGGCGCGGTCGATCTGCCGGATGAGCGGCGGGCTGCGCGACAATTCCGTGAGCAGGGCGTGGAAGCGCGCGTTCAGCGTGACATAGGATGAGAACGCGTCGACCGAGATCGGGACCTGGCGCAACAAGTCGTCGATCGCGGCGAGGCACTCCTTCAGCGGCTCGAGCTCGCGCGCGGAGACGCCGCGCTCGGCGGCAAAGCGCGCGGCGAGCCCTTCCAGCGTGCCGCGCAGCTCGATGGAATCGGAGATGTCGCGCTCGGAGAACGCCTTCACCATGAAGCCGCCGGACGGGATGGCCTCCAAGAGGCCCTCCTCCTCCAGCCGCACCAGCGCCATGCGCACCGGGGTGCGCGAGGCGCCGGTGGTCTCGACCGCCTGGAGCTCGGAGATGCGCTCGCCGGGGCGCAACGAGCCCGAGAGGAGCTGGTCGCGTAGCGCGAGCTGCGCCTTCACGGTCTGCGAGACGGAGCGGTCGACCTCACGCTCGGCCATGTCGGCTTACTCCGCGGCCTGAAGATGCTGCGGCGGGTTTTCCTTCGCCATCATCTTGTCGATCAGCTTGCGCGTCCACATCGCGCCGGCGTCGATGTTGAGATTGTAGAAGATGCGATCGGGGTTCTCGTCCATCGCGCGCTGCTGCGCCTCAAGGATCAGCTCGTCCTCGTGGAAGATGCCGGAGACGCCCTCGCGGATCTCGGAGGTGATGCGCTGCTCGCCGAGCTGATAATTGCGCACGAAGGCCCAGAAATAGTGGCAGGTCTTCTCGGTCTCCGGCGTGATGGTGTTGAGCACGAAGCCGTTGACGCCTTGCGAGCGGTCGCCTTCGGGCGCGCCGGTGCCGGTCGGCGCCACGCCGACGTCGATGGCAATGGTGCACGGCGCTTCGAAACGGATGATCTGCCAGCGGTCGATGAGGCCGGATTTGCCGAGCTGCTTGGCCCAGAACGGCGGCGCCTCGATGCCGCGCATCCAGCGCGTCACCGTGACAGTCTTCTCGCCATGGGTGACGTCGAACGGCGCCTCTGCGACCGCCTCGTTGCCGATGGACGAGCCGTGCACGAACGTCTCGTGTGTGAGGTCCATGAGATTGTCGAGCACGAGGCGATAGTCGCAATTGACGTGGATGGTCTTGCCGTCGCCGGCCCAGGCCGGGTCGTGATTCCAGTGCAGGTCGGGCACCAGCGCGGGATCGGCCAGCGCGGGATCGCCCATCCAGAGCCAGATGTAGCGGTGACGCTCGACCACGGGATAGGCGCGCACGCAGGCCGACGGGTTGATGGTCTCCTGCGACGGCATGAAGGTGCAGCGCCCCTGCGCGTTGTATTTCAAGCCGTGATAGCCGCAGACGACGGTGTCGCCCTCGAGCCGGCCCTTGGACAGCGGCACCAGGCGGTGCCAGCAGGCATCCTCGAGCGCGGCCACCGAGCCATCGGCCTTGCGGTACATCACCACGTGCTTGCCGCAGATCGTCCGCGGCAGCAGTGCCGGCTTCACATCGGCGTCCCAGGCGGCGGCATACCAGGCGTTCATCGGGAAGGGTTTTGTCACCGGTCTCACTCCCAAGGCTTGTGGATACGTTATGTATACAATAGCGGAGAGGCAGAATCGTTCAAGGACAGATTTGGCGTATTATAATACCTTTATCTTGAATCTTGTATACAAACCCGTCCCGCTGTCATTCCCCGCGAAAAGTGGGGAATCCAGTACTCCGCGGCAGTCGTTGGTTCACTCAACCGGCGCCACGGCGTACGGGATCACCCGCTTTCGCGGGTAATGACACCTGTTGATGCGGCGAGTCTCCCCCTGGAGGAGCAGTGGCAGCGGCGCTTTGGCTCGACGACTACGCCCCGAACACCTTCGCCAACCCTGCCTGAGCCTCCTGCTGAATCGCCTTCAGGTGCTCGGGGCTGCGGAAGCTTTCCGCATAGATCTTGTAGACGTCCTCGGTGCCCGACGGCCTGGCGGCGAACCAGCCGAAATCGGTTTCGACCTTGATGCCGCCGAACGGCTGGCCGTTGCCGGGCGCCTTGCTCAGCGTGGCGCGGACGGGATCGCCGGCGAGATCCTTCAGGCCGAGCTGCTCCGGCGTGACGGACTTCAGGATGTTCTTCTGCGGCGTGGTGGCGGCGACGTCGATGCGCGCGTAATGGGGCACGCCGAACTCGGCAGTGAGGTCGTTGAAGAGCTGGCTCGGATCGCGGCCGGTCTTCGCCATGATCTCGGCCGCGAGCAGGCCGAGGATGATGCCGTCCTTGTCGGTCGTCCACACCGTGCCGTCGCGGCGCAGGAACGAGGCGCCTGCACTCTCCTCGCCGCCGAAGCCGAAGCCGCCCGTGAGGAGACCGTCGACAAACCATTTGAAGCCGACCGGGGTCTCGACCAGCTTGCGGCCGAGTTTTTTCGCGACGCGGTCGATGATCGAGCTCGACACCACGGTCTTGCCGATCGCGGCGTCCTTGCCCCAGTTCGGGCGGTGCGCGAACAGATAGAAGATCGCGGTCGCGAGATAATGGTTCGGATTCATGAGGCCGCCGGTGCGCGTCACGATGCCGTGGCGGTCCGCGTCGGTGTCGTTGGCAAAAGCGACGTCGAAGCGGTCGCGCATCGCGATCAGGCTCGCCATCGCATAAGGCGAGGAACAGTCCATGCGGATCTTGCCGTCCCAGTCCACCGTCATGAAGCGGAACGTCGGGTCGATCGCCTCGTTCACGACCGTGGCCTTCAGGCCGTAGCGCTCGATGATCGGATGCCAGTAATGCACGGCGGCGCCGCCGAGCGGATCGATGCCGATATTGACGCCGACGGATTTGACCAGGTCGAGATCGACCACGTTGCCGAGATCGGCGACATAGGGTGTGACGTAGTCATAGGCGTGGACGTTCGCGGCTTTGCGTGCCCTGGCGTAGTCGATGCGCTTCACGCCCTTGAGGCCGTCGGCGAGATAGGCGTTGGCGCGCCTCTCGATCACGGAGGTCGCATCAGTGTCGGCCGGTCCGCCATGCGGCGGATTGTATTTGTAGCCGCCGTCCTCGGGCGGATTGTGCGAGGGCGTGACGACGACGCCGTCGGCAAGGCCCGAGGTGCGGCCCTTGTTGTAGGTCAGGATCGCGTGCGAGATCACCGGCGTCGGCGTGTAGCCGCCGTCCTTGTCGATCATGATGTCGACGCCGTTGGCCGCGAACACCTCGACGGCGCTGACCAGCGCGGGCTCGGCCAGCGCATGGGTGTCGATGCCGATAAAGAGCGGACCGGTCAGCCCCTTTTCACGTCGGTAATCACAGATTGCCTGCGTCGTCGCGAGGATGTGGCCCTCGTTGAAGCTGGTCTTGAACGAGGTGCCGCGATGGCCGGAGGTGCCGAACGCCACCCGCTGCGCGGGATCGGCGACATCGGGCTTGCCGGCGAAATAGGCCGTCACCAGCCGCGGAACGTTGGTGAGCGCGTCCGGCGAGGCCTGCTTGCCCGCCGCGGGATGAACATCAGCCACTGAATATACCTCGTCCTGTCGTAGAATTGCGCGATACCATAGCATCGGCCAAGCCCCCGCCAAGAGCACAACACCCGCAATGGGGCGGCCGTTCCTGAGATCATGCTATGGTCTTTCGATCGGGGCTTTTCGAGTCGGGGCATGACGCTGTTTCAGAGGCTTCTGGTTGTTCTGATGGCCTGGCTTGCGATGGCCGGCATCGTGCCCGATGCGACGGCCGCGGAGTTCTACACCGAGGATTTGCGTATCCCGATGGCCGAGGCCGGACCGCAGGGGCTGGAGGCGTTCCTGGTCCGGCCGGCCGGGACCAGGCGCTATCCGCTGGCGCTGCTCAGCCACGGCTCACCGCGCAGTTTCGACGATCGCGCGACGATGTCCGCGCACAAATATTACGGCATCGCTCTCGAATATGCCCGGCGCGGCTTCGCCGCGCTGATCGTAATGCGGCGCGGCTACGGCACCTCCCCCGGCGGGCGCGTCGACAGCGTCGGCGGCTGCGCGACTGCCGCTTATCTGCCGGCCGCGGCGGTCGCGGTGGCGGATTTGCGCGCGGCGATCGAGGCGATGGTGCGCAGGGCCGACGTCACCACCTCGGGCATGATCGCGGCCGGCCATTCCGCCGGCGGGTTCGCCACTGTCGCGTTGACCGCGCAGGCGCCAGCGGGTCTCGTCGCCGCGATCAGCTTTGCCGGTGGGCGCGGCTCGCGCGACGATGACGACGTCTGCAATCCCAACGGGCTGGTGCAGGCCTTCGCGACGTTCGGCAAAACCTCGCGCGCGCCGATGCTGTGGGTCTATGCCAGCAACGATTCCTACTTCGGTCCCGAGCTCGCGCGCCGCCTCCACGACGGATTTCGCGCCAGCGGCGGCAACGCGAAATTCGTCGCAGCGCCGCCTTACGGCGACGATGGCCACTATCTCTATTCGGTGGTGAGCCGTCCGCAATGGACGCCATATCTCGACGCCTTCCTGCGCGAGCGAGGTCTCGGCCACGACGTCCTGAGTCTGCCCGATCCGCTCCCGCCACCGGGCCAGCTCAGCGAGGCCGCGCAGGCCGAGTTCGCGCGCTATCTCGCCAGCACGATGCCGCACAAGGCTTTTGCGGTGTCGCCGAACGGCGGTTACGGCTGGCGTTCGGGGCGCGCGACCGCCGACGACGCCCAGCGCGATTCACTTGGCGCCTGCACAAAATGGTCACCCACCTGCACGCTCTATGCGGTCGACGACAAATTGGCCGGGGCTGCGCCAAGCGCATCAACGGACCAGAGCTCGCGGTCGCGATAGCCTCGATGCGCCGCTGGCCGCTCGCGCCGTCCGAGCCGGACAGCGCCCCGGGGCCGCCAGAAAATCGGTTGTTAACTCGAAAGATATAATACGTGGTCGATGCTGCGGGATCGAACACACATCAATGCCCGCGCGACGTGGACACACGTTGCGATAGCCGTGCTTTGGTTGGCATCCACCTCCGTGCGCGCTCAGGACGGCGCTCTAAACGACGTGGGACCGGCGTTGGCGGCCGGCGGTCACAATGCAGATCTCGGCGCCGGAGAGACGCCGGCATCGCGGGCAGCGATTCGAAAAATTATCGAAAGAGAAACGGCCAAGACCAATCTGCCCGCGGACATTGCGGAGGCCGTCGTCTTCGTTGAAAGCGGTTACAATCCGGGCACCATTGGCACCGTCGGCGAGATCGGCCTCATGCAGGTTCGGCCCGAAACGGCAGCGATGCTCGGATTTCGGGGAAATAACGCAGAGCTCGCAGAGCCTGATATCAACATCCACTACGGCGTTCTCTACCTCAGTCGCGCATGGCGCCTGGCAGGCGGGGACCTTTGCCGCGCCCTGATGAAATATCGAGCAGGTCATGACGAGGAGTCCATGACTCCGCGCTCCCAGGTCTATTGTCATCGCGCCCGCAATCGTCTTGTCTCCATGAACTCGACGAATGTGGGAAGCCAAGCCGCGGCCGTCCCAGATGTAGCACCGGCGCCAACTCCGGCACCCACCGTCTCGAAGTCAGCGCACAATCAGAAATCGGCACACAGTCAAAAGACACCGGCACAGCCGAAGGACGTTTACGCGCGTTACCGTCAAGGCACGGCGGTCGCGAGCAGGGCATATTGGGCAGCACAGGAAGCCCGGGTCCGCCTCATCAAGGCTCGCGTCGAAGCCAAGTGGAAACGGGTGGCATCACGCCAATAGAATTAGAGTTGCTGCCTTGAGACGAGCAGCGGTTGGACGAACGACATTTTTGAAACCGAACTTTGAAACCGAACCTGAATAGAGATCATGCACAATAGTTTGAGAGTTTTGTTTGCAATCGTCGCGACCGGCGCCGTGGCCTTGTCGGCCTTTCTCGCGATTCGGTTCCTCGTCGGTTTCAGTGGCTGAACCCGATGGCGCCGCCGGCACCATGTCGTGCTGCGCCCGGGTCTAGAGCCGCTCGCTCAACGCGAGCTTGTAGCCGACGCCGGTGACGGTGGTGATGACGGGCGTACCGCTGCCGACCAGCTTGCGCCGCAGCCTCGCCACCAGGGCATCGACAGTGCGGATATCGACCTCGGCCTGGCGGTTGCTGACGACCTCGATCAGATAGTCGCGGCTGAGCGGCCTGCCGTCAGCTCCGACGAGCGCCGCAAGCAGGTCGAATTCGGCGCGCGTCAGCGCCACCGGCTTGCCGTCGCTGCCGAGCAGCTCGCGCCGCGTCAGGTCGATGATCCAGTCGCCAAAAGCGATCGAATTGTGGGTACGCGCCGCCTTGCGGTCGATCGAGCGCCGCCGCAGCACGCTTCGCGCGCGCGCGAGCAGATCGCGCAAATTGATCGGCTTGGTGACGTAGTGGTCGCCCGCGATCTCGAGGCCGAGGATGCGATCGACGTCGGTGTCGCGGCGGGTCACGAAGATGATACCCGCATTGCTGGTCGCCTGGATCTCCTTGGCGAGATCGAAGCCATCGCCGTCGGGCAGCTGCAGGTCGAGGAAAACGAGATCGGTCCGCGTCCGCAGCGCCTGGCGGCATTCGGCGCAGGAGCCGGCACCGACCACGTCGAAATTGTTCTCGCTGAAATAACCGACCAGCATCGTCCGCGTCACCGGATCGTCCTCGACGACGATCAGTCGCTCCCGGCCAGCGACACGCAATTCCTGACCTGAGGAATCAGCCACGATGTTGGATGTCCTGTGTGCTTGTGGGCCGACCTGGAAGCTCAGGTCGCCGAGCGCGCCGCCCTGTGAACGTACATTCACGACTTGTTCGAGCCCCCTCGAATTGCCTGCTGCAATACTAGGCGCGTTAGCGCGCCCAAACAACATTGGTCACGATCGAGCTGGATTAAGTATGAATTGGCCCACACTTCTCATCTCGCGCAGCATGTTCGGGAGGCCTGTACGAGCGGCTGTTGTGCGGGCTGAAGCCCATCCCGCGGCCGCTTGCCACGCCAGGAGCTTCAAATCTACTGTGCGCCCCGAAAAGTCTGCCCCAGGAGGTGGCGCCATGGAAGTCATCCTGCTCGGCACCGGCGGCCCGCGACCGGACCCGCGCCGCATGGCAACGACCACGCTGATCAGGCTCGGCGAGGAAAACATCCTGATCGACGCAGGCCGCGGCGTCATGGTGCAGCTCAGCAAGGCTGGCGTGCCGCTCGGCTCCATCAACACGGTCTTTCTCACCCATCACCATTTCGACCACATCGGCGACCTCTACGACGTGATGCTCAATTCATGGTTGCACGGGCGCAAGGACGATCTGCGCATCTATGGACCGCCGGATACCGAACGGCTCGTCAATACGCTGGTCACGCAGGTCTACGACAAGGACATCGCCTGGCGCGATCAGGGCGAGCCGAGCTTCGGCGGCTGGAAACCAGTCGTCGCGACCGACATTATACCCGGCCCCGTTCTCGACACCGGGCGCTGGAAGATCAGCGCCGAACTCGTCTCGCATGGCGACGGCCTCGACATGTCGCCGGCCTTCCTCGCACGCTGGATGTGTCTCGGCTACCGCTTCGAGGCCGAGGGCAAGGTCATCGCAATCTCCGGCGACACGGTACCCTGCCCCGGTCTCGAGCGACTGGCTGAGGGGGCCGACCTGCTGGTCCAGTGCTGCTTCCTCGCCACTCCGGAGATCGACAACGAGCACCTGCGCCGGCTTGCGAAATTCACGATCGCCTGCGGCGATACAGTCGGCAAGGTCGCGGCCAACGCCGGCGTCAAGAAGCTCGCGCTGACCCATCACCGGCCTCGCACCGACGATTCCATGCTCAATGCGCTGCTTGCGGATGTCAGGCGGGACTATTCGGGTCCTGTCGTGCTCGGCGAGGACCTCACGCGGATCGAGGTCTGAGAACTTCAGATGCGCGCAGACCGCCCCACCTCAGGACGATCCAACCTCAACCCGAAATGACAATTGCTCTTCCGTCCCGGGCGCGATGTGCATCAGGCCCGGCTTGTCGCTGAATTCGCCGTCGAAGCCGGCGGGGCTGGCATAGCCGCGCCAGGGCTCGATGCAGAGGAACGGCGCGCCCGATGGTTTCGACCAGACGCCAAGCTCGCGAAAGCCGCGCCATGACATTTTCAACCACGGCCCGGTGGAGGCGCCCTGCTCCACGGCATAGCGGACCGAATTGCTCGCGATCCGATCGAAGATGATTGCGTCGTCGACGAATAAGGATTCGGACAGAGGCAACACGGAGCCTTTGACCGGGCTCGGCTCCGTTGCCGGGCGCAGCAAGCCGCCATCGAGACGGCGGACCGGAGATGGCTCTGCGTTCGCGAAGCTCAGCGCGTAGCTCTCCTTCGCCAGCCCCGGTT
The DNA here is from genome assembly GCF_023074155.1 of Bradyrhizobium sp. 134. Lineage (NCBI taxonomy): Bacteria > Pseudomonadati > Pseudomonadota > Alphaproteobacteria > Hyphomicrobiales > Nitrobacteraceae > Bradyrhizobium > Bradyrhizobium sp. 134. Next base: position 212,760 of record NZ_JADPKX010000087.1, read on the forward strand.
GGAGCGGCCAGTTGAAAGCGGGATGGCCGCCGAGCGAGGCCGGCAATATCTCCTTGCCGGTGTTCGCGATCACGAGTGAAAGATCGAGACCGGATTCGTCGAGCGCATAGGTTGCCGTCAGGCGGAACGCGAAGGGGTAGAGCGCGCGCGTCGCCTCGCTGTCTTCGAGCACCAGGACACAGCGACTTTCGCCTCGTTCCACCCACGCAAAGCGGCTGTCACGCGCGAAGCCGTGCTGGGTCATCCGGTAGGTCCTGCCCCGGTGCCGCAATTCGTCATTGGCGAGGCGCCCGACGATCGGAAACAGCAGCGGCGCATGTCGCGGCCAGGCCGGCTCCGCCTGCCAGACGAACTCGATGCCGGCATCGGTCGCCAGCGAACACATCTCCGCGCCTTGCGCCTTGATGGTCGCGGTGAGTCCGCCGCTGCGGATCGTGTGCGTGGCGTCGGTCATAACAGCCTGTTCCGATCGTCGCAGTTCGCAGGACAACTTCTAAACGTTCGCGGCATGTTGGAGCGACACTCTGCTCAAGACCGCTGGTAGTCGTCTTCAATCCGGATGATGTCGTCTTCCCCGAGATAGCTTCCAGTCTGGACCTCGATCAGCTCCAGCATGATTTTACCGGGGTTCTCCATCCGG
>NZ_JADPKX010000071.1:0-593 GCF_023074155.1 Bradyrhizobium sp. 134
GCCAGATCGATCGCGGACAAGAGATCGTTGACGGTCGCGGTGGCGAGATAGACGGTGGTGTTGCCGCTGCCGTCGGTGACGAGGTTGCCGCTGACGCCCGAACCGCTCGGAACGGCGGTCGACGCCGGAGCCGCGCCGCTGCGGAACGTGATGGTCTTGCCGTTCACGGTCACCGTGTCGCCATCGGCAGGCTGGGCGTTGCCGGCCAGGCCGGTCGCGGTCGTGCCGTTGGTGGCGATCAGGGTGATGGCGCCGGTCAGGGCCGTGGTGCCGTCACCGGCCGTCGCGCCCGTGCTTGCAAAGGAGCCGATGGTGGCGCCGAGCGTCGTGGTGCCGGTCGCCGCCGTGGTACCGCCGGCCGTGCCGTTATACACGACGTTGCTGCTCGCGGTCGCGCTGGCGAAGCTGGTCGTGCCGCGCAGGTCGGCCGATGTCGCACCGGCGATGGTGGTGGAGACGTTGGACTTGGTGGAGTAGCCGACGGTGGTCTGCAGCGCCTGGTTGGCGATCGACTTCGCAGAGTCGATCAGCTTCTGCAGCGAGGTGATGCCGGTGTTGGCGGCCTGCAGCACCTGCACGCCGTTGGCGATGCC
>NZ_JADPKX010000017.1:0-164353 GCF_023074155.1 Bradyrhizobium sp. 134
CTCCCGCGTTGCTGAGCCGGTGCAGTGTGCGCAATATTCATCGCGCAGACCATCTGCTCCGCCGCCGCAAGTTCTGCAGGAGACCGATTACGGGCGGCCATCCCCGGTCTGCTCCTTCCGCCCGTGTCCTCATCACTTTCCAAAATGCGAGACCTTGCGATGGCATGCGAGGAGATGCGATTATCGTCATTGAGACTTCACCTCCCCGATCGCGGCACGAACAGGCCACTCGCATGGGGCAAAAGTTCAGTCGCGTGGGAATTCAGCGCGTCTTTCGATGAAGGCGTTTCGTGCAGAGCGGATGCCGAGCTCCGTTCGCGCGACCAGCGATAAAATCGCGGAACGAACAGCTTGGCTTGCTTCCAATTTGTGCCGTGACCAGGGACCGAAGTATCGCGCCAGCGCTGTATCATGCCGGTCAATGGCTCGAGTTTGTTCAGGTAGGCCAGGGTTTCTTCAGGCAGCGCGCGCCCCGTCGTCAGATGCTTCGCGTAGCGCTGGGGGCCTGCGTTGTAGGCAGCGAGAAATCCGTCCGAGCCGAACCGGTCCAGCATCTCTCGCAGGTAGGCGGCCCCCGCGAAAATGTTGTCATGGGGGTCGAAGGGGTCGATGCCTAGATTGTAGCGGGCGCTCAGGTCGACCCACGTCCCTGGCATGATTTGCATCAAGCCCAGGGCACCTCGAGATGACACGGCGTGCGCTTTGCCACTGCTTTCGACCTGGATCACGGCACAAACCAATTGCACGGGAACTGCAAACCGGCGGGACGCCTCGGCAATGAAGGCCGCATATGGGACGAATTTGCCAAGGCACGTTGAGGGCGGAGCAGGCGCCTGCAATTCGGATTGGGCTCGACAGCTCCACGGCAATTCGACAGCTGCCAAAGCTGCCAGGAATGCCACGATGATACGGAAGGACGGACGGCATGCCCGCATCGCCTCGAGCGCAGCCTGGGAGAAGTCAACGTGCGGCCTTTGCAGCTGATCATCATCGGCGCGCCCGCATCTGCTGACGAGCTTGGCCGGGAAGGAGCAAGGGGATTGCGGTCCGCGGAAGCATGATGAAGCTGCAAGTCGATGAAGCAAGGCAAGCATGGTCATTCGTCCTTTGTCCACACTGGCAAGGCCTGGCCGATGACGGCGGAGGCCGCGATCGGCCCGAAATAGCGGCCGTCAAAAGAATCGGCCGATTCCCAGTTCATCAGAAAGATCTGGTCGGCCGTCAGGACGTGGCATCCTTGCCATGCGGGCAAAGGCCGCCCACGGCCATCGCGCTCGCGGGCCTCGCCCATCTCGATGCCGTCGACGAGGATAGTGAGTTCTCGTCTGCAGACGGTGTGCCCAGGGAGCGCCAACACCCGCTTGAGCATGGGAATGCCGAGCGGCAGATAGCCGTTCAAATCAAGGAACGACGCAAGCGGCTCAGGCGGGCGAACGGCTACGAGCGAGGTGACACGGAGACGCTCTACCGGCTGCAAGCGGTAAAGACCGATCGGCACGCTATGCGAAGCGTTCCAAATATACCATGGCGCTGTGCACCGGTCGGCGGAGAGCGCAAGAGCCGTGCCACCGCACATGGCAAGAAGTGTTATGAGCCGGCCCATCAGAGTGTCGCCCTTTGGCGCCGGAGCCACGCCTGGTGACGCGCACGGGTGTAGCTTCGCGGAGTTTCATTCACGGAAAGGCGATTGTGCGCGTGGTGCCAGTAGTCGGGCGCCGCCTCGGCAGGATCGATGCCCAGTGCTTCCACCGCGCCGATCAGCTGCAGGACACGTTCGACCTTCGGCCAACCTGACAATCTCAGCAGGCTCTCGCCGCCCGGACTGATCCAAGGCACGGTCGAGTAGCGTTGCCCCGGCGCGCACGCGCGCAGAATATCGATGCGTGACAGTACAGTTCCGAAGTCATTGGAGCTCCAGCGTACGAACGCAAAAATGCTGCCAGGCGCAAATGAAAGAACACGCCGGTGATGGTCGATGATCGTTTCCGATGTAGACCGGCCGAACCGAATGCGGTTTTCGATGCGTTTCTCGAGCCACAGGAGCTCAACGGTCGTGAGATCATTCATATTGAAATTCCATATCGCAAGACGGCAGGCGCGGTGCTGAGACGATGGCGATCTGAAGTCCAGGACGAGGAGGCGTGATAGGCAAACGACAGGCGGGGCGAAGCACGACTGCTCCGCGCTCACGGCCGCGTCAGAACGCCAAGCGCGCCTTGGGAGGAGATAACGCTCCTGCAGGTCCAGGACTGCGAAGATCCATTTCCAGGAAGCAAGACGCAGCTCAGCCGCTGTCGTGCGGAGGTTGGCGCAGGCGGTAGGCTGACCGGACAGCCACGAACTCTGCCGCGACGTGGACTGGGGGTCCGTTAGAAGGAATCCGAAGGATTCCTGGTTAGGAAAGTTAGAGGAAGCGGAAGCTCGTCTGTGGCAAGGGCTTTTCCGCGATAGCGGTCCCTGATGGCACGCGTTTTCGGTCCCCGATGGCACGGTGGCGCTGGTCCCTGATAGCACGGCGGGATTCACAGGTTTTCCCCCGAGCCGGAGATAAGCCCGCGCTTGCGCAGCCGGTGGGTAAGCGGGTCGACCGGAGTGGGAGCGAAGTTCAGCCGTTCCGTCCCATTTGGGTCGTGCGAGATGACCAGTTCATATCCTGGCAATCTCTGCTGTCGAACGATCTGGCGCAGGTCGTATGCGAAGTGCTTGAGTGGCGATAGGCAGCCCGATTTGGCGTGGAGGTGCACAAGATCAAAGCTCCAGCCGCCCTTTTGGCGACCGCCGTGCTTGCGCACGAGGCGATAAAGCCAGCGCTCCAGTCCGCCAGTCAGATCGAAATATGCGCGGTCGATCGTCAGCACGAGCGCTTCGTTCAGAACACCCGTGTAGAACCAGTCTGGCAGGATCAGCTCGAGCCCGCGGGCGCGGCCGTGCATATCCGCCGTCTCTTTCCATTCGTTGATCCACGAGAACCGATGCTGCCGGCGCTCAGTCGGCTGGCGAATGGATGTCATCACAGTGGTCGATTGCAACCGGTCGAGCGCAGCCTTGAGGCGATCGTAGTCGCGCACGCTTGTGCCGCGTCCCACGAAGGTCAGGATCTCGTAAGGGGTGGCAGCCATCAACCGCGACGTCTTCAAACCCGCATCACGCGCCTGGATAATTTGCGAGGCGGCCCAGATCAGCACGTCCGCATCCCAGATGGTCGCCATGCCATGTTCCGGCACAGCTTCGACACGGATCTTGATTGTCCCGACCCCAAAATCGATGGGAACGGTCCGTTTCGACTTCGCCAGCGAAAAGAACGGATAAGCCATTAAGTCTTGCGCGTCGCGCGGCGCGAGATCACCGGGAAGAGCGCGAAACAGATCGAGCTGATCCCGTTCTGAGTTGCGCCGCGAGCGCGCAAAGGAGTTGCTGTCCGGCATGGGTCAGCGCCGCTCCTTGCCAGCGTAAGGGATGGGCGGGTGCCGCTTGGCGGGCAAGACCGTGCCAACCCCGGGATCGCTGGTCGACGTTTTGGCGCCGCGGTCCACCCATGCTTTCAGGTCTTCGAGCGCGTAGACGACGCGGCCGCCCAGCTTGCGGTAGGTCGGACCTGTGCCATAGGTGCGATGCTTTTCGAGGGTGCGGCCGGAGAGGCCAAGAAAGCGTGCCGCTTCTGGTGTGCGAAGATAGCGCTGCGGCGTGCCGGCGTTCGGGTCGGGCATCGGATCGCTCCCGTGATGTCATGGAGCGCGACGGAGTTTGATCGCGCGTCAAGGGACACCATGGAGGAGCGAACGCACGTGAGGGGATGCCGAACATTGTTAGGGCGATTTCGGCACCCCTCCTTTGCTTTCGCGCTGCGATCGGCAAAAGAGGAATGCAGGCTTGGTAGTCCAGCAATCGGCCGACGATTCTGCTGCGCAGCCAGGGACGTCTCAGTTGTTAGGCGTGGTGCGGGGGAGCTCGAAGCGCTCCGATGCGACGCAGGCGATCGGCGCGCATGAGGCGTAAGATCCAATCGCGGGCCGCCCGCCGGTGCAGTCAGCGGGAGGGCTAGAGGCGCCAAACCTGACCTGATTGCATCAGTTGTACGCTATGCAGATCTATCTCTGGCGGGATCTCGACCGAAACAATGAACGGTAGCCAGCGCGCACGATGAAGCGACCGGCTTTGACCAGGCGAATGGTACGGCTGCGCACGTCGTGGGTCTTCCAGCCGCGCTCGATGAGTCGCTTTTTGCCGAACATCACCTCCGCGATCGTTCGATAGGATGCGCCATCCTCATGCCCATCCCGCGCTCGCAGAGCCAGGCCGAGCCTTTTCCGCTGCTGGGCCGAAAGCCGGTGAAAGGCAGGTCCCGGCGGGCGGCCGTTCAACGTTCGCCATAAGCGATGCGCGGCGTGGGCGCGCGCGACGAATTCTCGTCAAGCGGCAATTCGGTGGCATATCCGGTGCCGAGGTGCGGGGCCTCACTGAGCCATAATCGATGCTGCGTGCCCTGGACCAGCAAGAGGGCATGCCAGCCGTCCGGTGCTTGCCTCATGGTGGCCGACGTGAGGTCAGCAAGCGGAAGTACTACGTCCGAACCTTGACGGCCGGACGCGCTCCGAACGACCGGCACCACCGTTGGCATCGCCTCGGGCGCCCAGAAGATGGTCTGCTCGTAGAAAGACCCTTGCGGGTCATGGGTGAAAGCAGCGCCAAATACGCGAATGCTTCCTATCCTGCGGATGGACATCCGCAAGCTTTTTGGAGCAAACACGCGTCGATTTCGGTTAGACCTGCGCCTGACCCAAGAGGCGGTGGCAGAGCGCATGGGTGTCGACCGCGCGTTCATCAATGGAGAGAGGGTTGCAAAACGTGACCCTGCTTACGATCTGGCAAGTCTCGCAGGCTCTGGAAGTTCGACCCGCCCAACTGGTCGAGGAGAAGGCGAGCAAAATTCGTGCGTGATTGTGCGCTCGACCGCATCTACTCCGGGCTGAACTCTCCAAGCGCGATTGACTCGATAGCCGGTCAATAAGGGCTGTGGGAGTGCCAAGTTGCCGTGGAAGCGATCACCAAGTGATGCTCAAGAAGATCCATGATGGTCGGAGAGAATTGACTTCTCAACTCGGATGGCCAAATCCTGCTATCTACCTGCGCCACCGCGCAACCAGATGACGGTAGCCGTGATCTGCCAGCCATCTAGCGCGCCTCAAATAGCTCTCGAATGCAGTTTGCGCCCGCATCGATTCTCGGTCCGGATCAAATGTGCAGCGCGATTCGGGCCACTTCCTTCCAGTCGGCGCCATCTGCCGCGGCGTCGAGAAGGCGCCAGTACGTCACCAGATGCTCCTCATCATAGGATGTGAGCGCTGGATCTGTGGGGGCGCAGGCGGCGACATGCGGCTCAAGGGGCGGTGTTTGCATGATAAATCTCGCAAGAATGACAATAGACGTGCGCAGGCACGGTTCCTCAGTTCAATGTGAAGAAGCAACTTGCGCCGATGGATATGCGCAAGTTGGTGGGTCGGAATTTTTTAAAACTGCGGAAGCAGAAAGGCTTCACGCAGGAGAAATTCTCAGAGGCGTCCGACTTCACGCAACAATATATCAGCGGATTGGAACAAGGTCGGCGCAATCCCACCGTGGTGACGCTGTTCGAACTCGCAACCACACTGGGTGTTAGCCACGTGAATCTTGTCTTGCCGGACCAGGAGTTCTCCAAGAGCTTCCTAAAGCACCGAAGAGGAAAAAAGATTGACCAGTAGAGCATCGTACCGCGGCGAGACGTTCCCCTGCGCCTGCAAGAAGCCTCGCACGAGCGGTTCGACGAGGTTTTTGTTCGAGCTCTGCTTGCCGGTTTTATGCGGTCGGACCTAAGGAGGGTGTAGCCTCCTGCCCTTACAATCCATCCGGCAATGCTCAAGCGTGAGTGAAGGGCTTCAAGATGATGGTCAAAACGGGACCGCGTAGACGCCGGACTTGCCATTCCGATTGTGCCTCCGCCCGATTAGACGCCCGATGCAAGGTCAGCAAAGCGTTAGCGCCGCAGCGGTGACTTATGAGGTTGAGGCGCTCGGTCCCCGGGCTCCGCAAAGCCCCTCGCTACCCCAAGAGCAAGCTGTCTACGATACCGGCATTGACCAGACCAAAATAGATATCGGTACCCACGAGAGGTGATGTGAGAACCGCTCCAATGGAACAGCAGCGTGATCATCTTGCCGCCTTAGGCTGGAAAAGAAGCCCCGCCCGATCAACTCAGGCGGGGCTTTGGACCGAGCCTCACTCCCCGTTCTTGCGCGGGCGCGACCAGAGGAGCGTGTAGCCCTCTCCGCCTTCGTCATCGAACAGGTTCGCGTAGATCGGCGCGTTGAACGACGGGTCGTCAAGCTTGAGCGAGAGGTAATCGCGGCCCTCCTCGGAGCGCTTGGACCAGGCTGCCCCGATCTCCGCCCGGCCCACATAGATGCGGTGGCTGGGAGCGTTATCGTTGGAGCGGTTGGTCTCGGCGACGATGCGGACGCCCCTGGCCTGCAAACTCAGGGTGACGATCTCGCCCTGGAAATCGTTGCCGACTTTCTTGAAAGAACCGATGTTAGCCATGTCACTTCTCCTGTTGTGTTTCGAGCCCGCGACCACCGCGGCCTCGATGGCGATCTAAAGGCCGAAGACGATCGGCGACGCACCCGCTAGCAGGCCGGAGCGCAGCGGAGGACGCCGTTGGAGCGACTTTCTTGTCTCGCGAGGAATGGGCGCAAGCCCAGGGGAAGAAAGTCGCATCAACGGCGTTGCGGCTCAGACGATCGAGGCGCAGCCGCTCTTGGGCCAGATCGAGCCATCAAGGAGGCCACGTGCGTCCGCGCGCTGAACCGCAATCCTAAGGAGATGAGTGGCAAATTTCGGTTGTTCTGAGCAAGAGGTCGGGACGGGCCGGCGCAGAAGGAGAAACAATCTGCCGCAAAGGGCGGTATCGTCTCCCGCAGGAATGATCGAGCGCGGCGCGCCCCACCCAGCTATGCGAGCCAGACAGAGATTGGTGGGCCTTGCATAAAGGCTTCGAAGGGAGACGCGGTTGCCTTTCGCTCGAGCTCGACGCCGTCTCGTTCAACCTGGTCTCTGTGCGAGCTTGCTCGACCTGATGACGACGAAGCCTCATCGCTCGAGCGTGGCGGCTGGAAGAATTGGTCGAGGTGTATTCTCCACCACCCCGGCCGAGTGAGACGGTGGGGGGCCTCGCGAAGCGGTCAAACGCGCCCATGCCGTGCCGCCGATGCAAAGCGCACCTACGCAAGCGAAGGCCTCCCGCCAGCTCGGCGAACGCACCCCGATCTGGGACAGGGCAAACACCACATGGTAGCCGGCGATTGCCGCGGGACCGCGAAGACGGTTGCGACCGGGACGCGCAAGGTCAACGACCGATTAGCCGCGAGAGTGAGCTGACCAGCGGCAAGCGTCAGCGCGCCAGAAGCAATTCCGATAAGCAGTGCGCCGAAGAGGCCCGCGCCATCGCGAAAATGCCGATATTCCGACACTGAGCGCGACGAAAAACGGCAAGGCATAGACCGCCAGCGCAAGGATCAGCCAGCAGAACAAACCGATGCCGAGCGTGTTGAGGGCAAGCCCAAGGGCGAGCATGGTGGTGGCTCCAATGCACAGAGGTATTGGTCGCGCCTCCACCACCACCGCGGCGCGGCTTCGGACCGAAAATCGGAAGTAGGCGGAGTTGCGGCGCGCAACTCCGTCTTCGTCGTCTTCCAGGCGAGTAGACGGCGCTCATGAGCCGCCGAACTTCCAAACGGGAATACCGAGCCGCTTCGCCTTGTCAGCGATATTGTCCTGAATTCCCGTGCCCGGAAAATGCATGACGCCGATCGGCAGGAGTTCGAGCATCGCGTCGTTGCGCTTGAATGGCGCCGCCTTGGCGTGTTTCGTCCAGTCCGGCTTGAAAGCGATCTGTGGGACCTTGCGATTGGTCGCCCATTTGGAGGCGATCAGTTCGGCGCCCTTGGGAGAGCCGCCATGCAGGAGGACCATGTCCGGGTGCTTGGCATGAACCTTGTCGAGGCGATCCCAGATGAGGTTGTGGTCATTGAAGTCGAGCCCGCCGGTGAGTGCGATTTTCGGCCCGGGTGGCAACAAGACCTCGGTTTCGGCGCGGCGTTTGGCGGCAATGAAGTCGCGGGAGTCGATCATCGCTGCGGTGAACGTGCGGTGGTTGACCAATGATCCCGATCGCGGGCGCCAGGATGCGCCGGTGTTGACCTCAAATTGTTCGATGGCCTGGTCACGGAAGAGTTCCAGGCAGTTGCGGCGTTCGATCAGCGTGACGCCTTCGGCGGTCAGGCGCTCGAGTTCGACCGATCGCACCTCGGACCCGTTCTGCTCGCGTTGGCTCTTGTGCTGCGCTTGTTCGTTGTTATCGAGCTGCCTTTCGACGCGCTCGACGGCACGATGGAACAGGTTGACGGTCGACCAGAGCAGATCGTCAAGGTCCGGCTCAAGCCGGGTGTCGCTCAAGGTCGCGACCAGGGCGTCGAAGATATCGGCGACGGCGCCGCCAACCATCTTGCCCTCTGGGAGCGGTCTTGGATCGGGCTGGTCGTCGAAGGGGTGATAGCCGAAGAGCTGGAGTTCGGTGATGACTTGGTCGGTCGGAGAAGAGTTGTGCAGCGGTTCGACGTCGTCATGGTCGGTCATGGGAAGAGGTCCTTTGCCGGATCGGCCGCGACTATCGCCGCCTTCGTGGCGATCCTCTGACGGCGGCCGAAGCGTGCCAGAACCCGAAAGGGCCGAAGCGGCAGCGGAGGATGGCGGAGGCCGGCTATTTTGCTTCGCGATGCAAAGCGCGCGGCGAACCCAATGATGTGTCTTCACATCACTGGCGCGCGGCGGAAAATAGCCGGCCGTAGCCATTGCCGGCGCGCTCCGCCTGCCGTCCGATCGCTCTCTAGAAGGCCGAGGTCGCGTCCTCTTCCGGTATTGGCCTCGCCTATGACTGGCCGATCGACGTCGATCAAGGACCGGAAGCTATTCCGCGGGTACAGTCGAGGGATGCAGGAAGCGAACGACGTCCTCTGGCACGAGCTGGAGCTGCAACGCTGCTTGGAGAGCATGGACACCGAAGACATGCAGATCTTCGTTGAAGTCGCCCAGCCGGGGCGACAGCGTGACCGCTTCAATGCCGGCGTCCGCTGCGCGCTGGCTGAGGGTCGCCTGCACCGCATCGCCAGCGGCATCGACATCGCGGGCGATGTAGAGCCGGCGCAGCCCGGTCGGAAGAACCATGGCGGAGAGATGATTGGCCGAGAGCGCAGCCAGCATTGGCATTATCGGCAACACGTAACGTAGCGACAGCATGGTTTCGATTCCCTCGCCGGCAGCGAGCACGTCGTCCAGCACGCCGAAGCGAACCGCGTTCCCCAGGAGATCGCCCATCGCGCGTCGCGGCGTATCGATCGGAGCTTTGCCCAGCCGAATGCGATCAAAGCCGTCAGGGTCGAGCCAGGTGCGATGCACGCCAGTGATCCTGCCTTCGAGATCCGTGACGCAGGCGATCATCGCCGGCCAGGTCTCGGCTGGCAGGTGTTCGTCGGGCCGATAATAGCAGCGCGGATGGAAACGCAGGCTGCCACCATGGTGCAGGTGGGCGATCCCGCGACGCTGCAAATATGTCTCGGCCAGCGTCCCCTCGATCGGTTGCGATCTCATAAAGAGCCGTCTTGCCGCGTCTTGCGATCCGGCCGGTCCTAACGGACGAACGGGTTTCGGGACGAGTTCCGGTTCAGTACGAGCCAGCCTCAGAAAGCGCCTCGCCTCCTCTGCGACCTCCCGGAAATCGCGCAAGCCGCAGGTTTCACGGATGACGTCGAGGAGATCGCCATGTTCCCCGGTTGCGGCGTCAGTCCATTTTCCGGCGGAGCCTTTCCGTGAGTCCTGGAGCCGCACGAACAGTGAGCGCCCTGGGGCGTTGTGGACATCGCCGACCAGCCAGTACCGCCCCTCCCTCTTTCCATTGGAGAGATAGTGTCGGCACACCGCCTCGGCCTCGCGCGCGAGGCGGCGTGCTAATTCGCAAGGCTTGCTGAACATCAGGCGGCCTCCCGCTCACTGATGCGCGTGATCGGATAGGGGTCGAGCACTTTCGACAGGACCTCCACACCGCTCGCAACCGTACGCACGAACAACCGCCCGCACGTTGAGACTCTGCAGGAGCGTACGCTGCGCGATACTTTCGGCGAGTTGCTCGATGGAAATGCCCGCCGTCACATGCCGGACGTTGGACTGGCTCAGCACCAGCTTGTTGAACGGAATATTACGCGAGGGCGACAAGGTGATCTTTTGGACAGCCTTCGTCATGCCGATTCTCCACGACGGGCGGCCGAGAGCCTCTCTCTCGACCTCCAACCCATCGCGGAAAACGACCCGCCCTCTCACTCTCGTTCCCGCGGTGACCGGGCGGAGCCTCACGCCGCTTCCTGGTCCGCTTTTTCCGCCTTCATGTCGGCAGCGGGTGCTGGCAAGAATCCAAGGAGATAGTCCGCGACCTTGCTGGCCTGTGAAGCGGCCCGCACAATTGCACGATTGTCCTCGCGCAACACATCGAGCCACGAGCCGATATAATCGGCGTGCCGCACCGTCGGTACGATACCGAGGGACGCGCAACCGAACGCAGAGGCAATTTCCGCGACCAACTCCTCAAAGGCATACTTCCTGGTACCAAAGCTGCCCGACAAGTCGCGGTTGAGACGTGACGGATGGCCGCTGGCATGCGCCAGCTCATGCAAGGCCGTTCGATGCCAGTTGATCGGCTCGAAATAGGCTTGCGGTGGCGGCACCTGCACATAATCTTCTGTCGGCGCATAAAAGGCGCGGTTGCCGCCGATGCGGAAGTCGATGCCAGTCGCCTTGATGAGCTTTTCGACCTTCGGCTCGATCAGGTCTGGCGGCGGAGGCGGCGCTGTTGTTGCGATGTCCGGAGGCAAGCCCTCGCATTGATCGATGTTGAAAAGTGTGAAGCGCTTGAGGAACGGAATGGTCTGCGCTTCCTCACCGTTCTCGCTCGCGCGGCGCTGTTCGTCGACCGGCACAAAGCGGTCGGCATAGACGACGGTCGTGCCGCGCTCGCCCTTGCGAACGTGACCACCGAGCGATAGCGCCTGGCGGAATGTGAGCCAGCTCTGACCTGTGAATGCGTGTTCAGTGGCAGCCCCCCAGAGAATTAGTATGTTAACGCCGCTGTATTGGCGGCCGGTCGCGGCGCTTTTCGGCATGGCCAAAGGCGCCGTCGCCGCCGCGGTGCCCCAGGGCTGCACCCACGGCACACGGCCGGCCTCCAGTTCGGCGATGATCTTGTTGGTGATGTCGTCATAAAGGCTCGTCCGGTCCTCACCGGTGCGCGCCCGATAATGATGTCTGGACATCGCGGATCTCCGCGACGGGCGCCGCGAGCCTCTCTCGCAGCCTGTAACCCGTCACGGCAAAACCGCGCGACACTCTTACTCTCAGCCTCTCATTCAGAATGCGACATTTGCGACCCGGTCCGCCTTCCGTCCCAAGTTTTCAGAACTAGATACTGAGATGCCTGGGGCCGCAGGCCCGACCGGGCGTGCGCCAAGAGCGCATCGCCTCGACGGGAAATGGCACCCGGAGAGCGTGAGCATAGCGACCCGAAGGGGCACGCGGGTCCGAGTGCAGCGACGAGACCGGTTCAATAGTGGCACCCGGGAACGGGGCAGTGATAGCGATCGCCGCAGGCGAGCCCCTTTCCCGAGTGCCCCCGGCGAGGAGCTCCGCGGCTCTTGCGCGAGGGATCGAAGCCGGACGGCCGAGACGCAACGCGGCTCGGTTCAACGAGAGCCCGATGCGGCGGAAGCCGCACGCGCACAAGCGGAAGAATTCCACCAGGGCTTAAGTCGGAGGACCTAGATTTCCTCGCGGCATTGGTTTGCGCCTCATAGATCCTGATCTGAAGCATGGGAAAACGCTTCTTTAGTTCTTCCACCTGCCCTGGCGCCGTCTGTGGTTGCAAATTCGGCGTTGAGCCGGCCGTCCACTTCAAGCGCGTAACCAGAGGCCGGCAATTCACCTGTCGCTGCAACCATTTCATTCCCATTTGCAGTGAGGTGATTGGGAATGATGGGTAGCGTGAGCCGCCTAAACGGCCCCAGAGCCACCTGCCCAAGTGCGGTGATCGGCCAACCCACGTTGTGGATTGGCGCCTTGCGAGGATCGCATCAAGGATGGGCATCGTCCGAACAGGCGGACGGCTTTCCACTTGCGCGGATGCATGCACGATAGAGCCACGGCTCGACGTAGCTGCCCTTCCAAAGTCCTCGGCCCGCGCGCTCAGCCTCGCGCTGAGCTTCGTGATACCTGCCCTTCGAGTATTGGGGCCAATCCAGCGCAAGACCGTTGCGTACAAGCCAACCACCGAGATCCTTGCCTGCGACCGAGCAGGTCGCGACGGTGCGGCCATACGGGTCGAGGCTGACTGGAACACAATTGACGGCACTGCGGCCAATGAAGGCGTCAAGGTCGTTCGCCGCCTGAGCACCACACCGATATTGTAAGCTGTCGTCGCCACGGCACAGCTGGCCGCTCTCCGGTGCATCGATGCCCCAGAGCCGGATGCGCACTCCATGTATTTCCAATGTGTCGCCGTCGATAACACTGGCCTGGCCGACAAAATCGTCGGCCAACGCTACGCTCGACAGAATGGCGATAATCAATGCGACAGAGGTTCGACGCATTCCAATGACCTTCTAGCTACCGCAAATCTCGCGGCTTGAATTGTGGCCAGTTCGCGAGTGGCTTCAGCGCTGGCAGGTTCGCAGGCCGCTCGGGATAGTGAAACTCCGCAAGGAGGCCGAGGACAAACCTGACCATCAGGCTGAGTGGAACTACATGTCTCCAGTTCCGCGCGAACAAGAACCGAAGCCGGTTGCACCTGCGGCTCCTGCGAGGCGATCTATTTTCGATGGCGTTGACCGCTAATCAGGCCGGGCTCATCGGTGCCGGCAAGAGGACCTCACCACCGATGTTCAAAACTTTTGGCTAAGCGAGCGATAGTAGCGGTACTGACCCGAGCCGGCTGGGTGCTCGAACTGAAAGCAGCTTGCGAAACTCTCAATCGCCTGCATCACCCCTTTCAAGGAAGGGGCAGTGAAGGCGTGGGTCTGACCAGTGGACCAGTGGGACAGGTAGTTGCTCACGATGGTCGCTACAGCGGTGCCGAGACCGGTGATCTGGGCAGGCTCCAACACCAGGCGGCGAGCAGCATCGTGGAGATCGACAGCTGCCTTGATGGCGTCGATCAAGTTCTTTGCCATATGTTTGTCGTCGTTAAAAGCAATGGCAATCGGTACGGGTACGCCGACCTTTGAGATGACTTCCTCGAGTTTGAACTCCAGATACTGCCTGATCCGCGGAGCAGCATCGTCCGTATTACCGGTGTCGAGAAAGGCGTGGGTTGCATCGCGGACTTTGTGGATCGCACCCGACTGCGGCAGGACGGCCGTCCGCGCGGTGCCCTGGATGCATTGATGCCACCACTCTCCCTCATTCGCGTTAGTGTTGAACAGCTTTTCGAGAACGGTGTCATGGCTCAGCAGAACTACCTGTGGACCGCTGGGGACGCCGGGGCGGGCAAATTGTCCTTTGATCACGTTCATCAAATGAAACTGGTGCCCGGAATCGAGGCTCGATGTTACATCATCGAGAATGAGAAACTTGGCCCCCGCCCCGTAGAGCGACGCTGCCGCCAAGTAGACGCTGATCGCAAATGCGTTGCGATAGCTCTCAGAGAGAACGGCTTGAGCTGAAATGTCTGGCAGGGTCCAGAATTGTGCGAGGGAGATAGAGAGATCCTCGCTACCGACACGCTTCTTCAGTGCTGGCACGACATCGGTGAACATGATCGCCGCGAAGATGGTCCGCGTGACCGGTTCTATGGCGATGAGCCGACGCGCGCTTGTAGCGGATTCAGAGCTGGCGAACGATGAGCTCGCGGCGTCGAGAAAGGTCTTTACCCGGGCGATACGCGCAAGCTCCGCGCCGACGGCGGAATACACCTTCATGGCGGCGCGCAAGTCCGACAGATTCGTCTGAAGACGACGTGCGGCTTCAGCCTTTTCGACAACGGCCGTGAGTTTGTCGGGCAAGCTCTTCTCCAGAGCCATCTTGCTATCCGTGAGCTCTGCGACCTTCGCGTCGGCACGATCGGTCAGCGTCTTCAGCCATTCAGTAACGGCACGTGCACGCGTGCCGTCGAGGGTTCCCTTGACGCCGATGTCCTTTGCCTCGGCAAGGTGGGCCACCTCTTCAGGTCGGCGACCTAACCGCTCCAGGTCTTCGAGTTGATTCCAGCCCCTTTCTGTCCACTCTTGAACCAGATTAGCCGAAGCCGCCTCAACCGCCTCGAAGTCGGCGAGTTTACGACGAACATGATTGAGAACCGAATTGGTGTCCAATCGGTCGCACGCCGGGCAGACGCACTTATCCGCCCAGGAGTCATCGGCAAGGATGGTTTCGCTGAGGCCGTAGAGCTGATGGAACAGATCCCCTTGGGTGACCTGCAGCGCAGTGTCGCGGGCGTCCGCTAGCTCGATCAGACGCCCAGCATCCTCTTCGCTTGGCGCGGTTTTCGCCGCGTCAATCCAACTCGTTTGATCGCGGAGGAATTTCGCGAGCTGTTCTCTTGCCTCACCACCCTCGGCGGTCTTTGCGGCATCGACGCAAGCCGACGGGTCGATCTCCTCGAACGTGCGACCCTCGCAAATCGGCCTAAGCAGCTCGACGCCATGAAGGGCGGAATGAGCCTTCGCGAGCATCGTCCTTTCGGCTTCCGCCGGATCATACTCGTCTGCGACCAGCGCCGTGTAGGCCTCCTTGATGTTGGCCCGGGCGCGCTGTGCGGTAACGGTCGCGCTGTTTTGAGTGGCCTCCTTGGCGGCCACGCCGAAGTGGTTGTTGAATGCCTTCGTGTTCGCAAGCGACGCAAGACCCTGTCGCAAGGCGGAGTAACGCTTCAGACCGAGCAGTCCGGCAAACGATCGACCGCGCTTCTGCGGTGAAAAGTCGATGAAGTCCTGAAAGGTCTTTCCGTCAAGGAGGACGAACTCGCGATTGATATCAGCGAGAATGGCGTCTCCATCTACGCCGTTGCTCGCCGAGACAGTCCGGGCGCCTGCGGCATCGCGCTGGACGGTTATGGTGACCTCCGCGCCACCGGCGGCCGGCTCCAAGGTCAGAGCGACGGTCCCGACGCCACCACTATGGAAGCGGTTAAGATAGTAGGATGGTCCCTTTTCGGCTGCCGGTAGATCCTCCAACTTCGGAATTCGACCGGTAATCGCATAAACGATGGCGTCGAAGATTGATGTCTTTCCGACCCCGTTGGGCGCGGAAATCGAGTTGACGCAATCCGGCTTGAGTTTGAGTACGAGCGGTGCGCCCTCGTTGTTGATGCCGCGAAACCCTTCGATGGAGACCCTTTGAAGATACCAACCGCTCATTGTGCGGCGCCATGGCTGGAGAAAGGTTGTTCGGGCTCGACGGGCGCGGTCGCCGCGTACAATGCGTCAAGCAGTTCGCCTTGATCGAATGGGATTTCTAGGCTGATCTTGGAGAGCGACGCAGACAAAACTCTTGCGATAGCATCATCGACTGTCTTGAGTTCGCTCGTGAATGCAGAAATATTTTGATCGACTGTTTGAGTGTCATCGATCTCAAACGCAGTTAGCCTGTCCTTAGCCATTGTAGCCCCCCGGCGTCTATCCACTTTGGATATCTACTCGATTCCGGCATTCAGCCGCGTGATAGGTCGGTTCTGAGGCGCGCTGCCGGCGCAGCGCCGCTACTCCACCCGATTATGATTGCTCGCGGTCAGTCCACCGAGCTCAGAATGCGCAGCATCTCACGGCGAAGGATGAGCGGCTGGCGCAAATTGCTCAATCGACATATCGTGCGTGACCGCCTCCGCCTACCGGATCTGTGCAGTGCAAAGCGCTCGCTATAGTTCGCAGGCGTCAACCTCCTCGTCCGAGAACTTCTCGGACTCCAGCTCCAGCCTGTTCTTCGCCCCTTCCAGCTCCCCGATTATGAGGACGTAGTCTTCGAACGTGCTCGACGGGCCGATGTGCGTCTCGATCAACTGCCGCAGCTCGCCCGCGAACTGATACTTGCTGACGGTCATTCGCTCGACCATGCTGCAATCCCCGCCGCGCTTAAGCCCATCAGAGACGCAACAATAAGCACTAGACTAAGGTAAAGCAGAAGCTGAAAGATCAAGTCACCGTCGCGGTCCAACATCATATCTCCCAGCGGCGTTGCCCCATGTTCTGGCTGTGGCACGCTGACTTTGCCAGATCTTGCGCCTTTGTTCCCCAGACATTGTACGCAACGAACAGTCTCGATCAAATGAGAGTGTTGTCTCGGCTTCACATTTGCGTCGTTTCAGCATTACATTGGAGCACTTCAGACAATCGATCAATCCAATAAGTCCCGTGATCGCGCCCAAATGCTGTTGGATCTCCGGCTTCTTCGGTGGATTTCAACGCCTCTGCTGTTGGAGACCTGCGGTCAGCACTGGTCCTGCTTCGTGATCGTGCCGGAAGCCCCGCGGCGGCAGCAAGATCAAAAATCTGATGCGGACTGACATCAGGAACTGCGAGCCATCAAGCCGGCTTGCGCCACCGACATGGTCCGTCACTCCCAAGCTTCATTGGTCAATTCCCGGGAAGTCACGGACTTCATTAACGCAAGCGTGCTTTGTACCGGAGACCGTCTTTCGGCCTTCTTTCTGAGATGATGAGAATCGCTACGGAGGAGGAGCGCGAGTCCGAACTCGAAAAGCGCGCCTTCAAGCCAGCGCATCGGCTGCATCGCTGATGCCAGCGTAGATTTCGTCGAGATCTGCCGCGGTGACGCAATAGGGCGGCATCACGTAGATGGTATTGCCGAGCGGGCGCAGCAGCAGATTTCGGTCGTTAAAGAAAGCCTGAAGCTTCGGACCGATGTCCGCCAAATAGCCGCCATCGCCCGTTTTCAAATCAAGCGCTGTGATGGTCCCGGAACGGCGAACGTTTTCAAAGCGCGCGTCGGCGCGGAATGGCTCAATTGCCCGTTCTTGCATGGCGGCGAGCGAAGCGGCGCGCTCGCGGGAGTCCCGATGCCACCAAAGATCCAAGTTCGCTTTTGCAGCGGCACAGGCTACCGGATTCGCCGTATATGAACTCGAATGATAGAACGTACGCATACGATCTTTCGAATAATGCGCGTCGAAAATGTGCGCACGGCAGAGCGTAACCGCGAGTGGGAGCGCCCCTCCCGTGAGACCTTTCGAATAGCAAGCGATATCGGGCGTGACATTGGCCTGCTCGCAAGCAAATAGCGATCCGGTGCGGCCCCAGCCGGTCATGACCTCGTCGGCAATGAACAGCACGTCCGACGCCTCACAGATCCGCTTCATCACTGTTAGCACCCAGGCTGGGTACATCAGCATCCCGCCCGCCCCCAATATCAGAGGTTCCACAATAAAGGCGGCTGGCATTTCGTTTCGGCATGCCGACTCGAGCGCAGCGAGTGTCGCCTGCTCACGACCTCTCGCGGGGAACGGGATCGAGGTAACATCGAACAGCAGCGGACCGTACGCCGCGTTGAACACGCCTCTGGCACCAACGGACATCGCCCCAACCGTATCGCCGTGGTAGGAATGTTGCATTACGACAATGCGTCTTCGCTGCTGACCGATATTATGCCAATACCCGAGTGCCATTTTCAAGGCGACTTCGACACTGGTAGAGCCACTGTCGGAGAAGAAGACATAGTCGAGACCACGGGGTGCGAGCTTCAACAGTTGCGCAGCAAGCTCCTCAGCCGCATCGTGGGTATAGCCGGCAAAGATGATCTGATTGAGCTTACCGGCTTGTTCCTGAATGGCGCTTACGATATGTGGATGGCAGTGACCGTGCGTTACCACCCACCAGGATGAGATTGCATCGATAATACGGCGTCCATCTGCTGTGTGCAGATAAGCACCATCAGCACGTACAACCGTTGTCATTTCGCCTTGAAGCGCGTGTTGCGTGAACGGATGCCAGATCGGCGACTTTGTCTTCGGCATCACGGATTGAAATCATCAGCACGGAATGAGGCTTGGAATGCGGCCTGCAGCGTGTCTGCCGTGAGGGGAGAAAGCCATGGCAATCGCCCTAGCCAGCGCACCCGCCCCATCTCGCGAATCGCAACCTGAGTCTCAGCATTTCTTTCGCCAATGAAGGCCATCCCAAGAATGCGGATCTCACGTTTTCGGAGAGCCTCTATCGACAGCAGCGAGTGATTGATGGTCCCCAGCGCTGTGCTTGCGCAAAGCACCACTGGAAGCTTCCATCGCTCGAAGACATCAATGTAGAGTGTGTCTCCGCTCAGCGGCACCATCAGGCCGCCCGCGCCCTCGATCACCAATGGCCGCTCCCCGGTATCGGGCACATCGAGCAAATCCGCCTCGATGCGAACTCCGTCAAGTTCGGCAGAATGATGGGGCGAAGCGGGGGTCTGAAGGCGGTAACGCTCCGGCAGGATGCGATCGGCTGAGAGGCCGCCAAGACAAGCGACGACCTCGGTATCGGTCTCTCCTTCGAGACCAGCCTGAATCGGCTTCCAATAGTCCGCTCCGAGGAGATTGGCGAGCCCCGCGGAAAACACCGTCTTTCCAATTCCGGTACCTGTGCCCGTCACGACGATTTTGACACTCATTGAAGCTCGCCTTTCGTCTCCTCGATCAAGGCATCGAGCATTGCACGCACGCCGTCCTCCCCCACGTTAAGCGTCAGTGAAATTCGCAACCGGGCCGTGCCCGCCGGCACGGTTGGCGGCCGGATTCCGCGGATATCGAACCCGCGCGCCTGCAATGCAGAGGCGAGCCGCATCGTGCGCGCATTGTCGCCTACGATGCATGGTACGATCTGCGAATCCGAAGGACTTTTCCAGCCGCGCTCTCTCATCTCCCGATGCGAGAACGCGACCAGCTTGGTGAGACGCTGCTGTCGCTCGGGTTCCTGCTGCAGGATCAGAATCGCCTCCCTCACGGCGACAGCCATCAGCGGCGATGGCGCGGTCGCGAAGATGAATGGACGGCAACGATTGACCATAAAGTCTCGCAGCACGCCGGACGCAGTGACGAGCGCGCCGGCCGCGCCCAGCGCCTTGCCGCAGGTATGAACGACCAGCAGATTTTCGCGTCCCTCATAGGGCGCGGTGAGTCCTCGTCCCTGCTCGCCGTAAACGCCTGTTGCGTGGGCCTCGTCTACCATCAGGAACGCATCATGCCGGTCGGCGAGCGCGACCATATCCGTGAGAGGCGCAAAGTCGCCGTCCATGCTGTAGAGACTTTCGACCACGATCCAGATCCGGCCCATTCCGCCACCGGCCCGCCAGTCACGAATCGCGCTTTCGACCGACTCCGGATCGTTATGCGAGCTTGTCCGAAAGTCGGCCCGGCCAGCTCGCGCGCCTTCATGAATACTCGCGTGCACCAGAGCATCAAGAACGAGAAAATCGCCTCGCTGCGGCAGCGTTGTCAGGACAGCGAAATTTGCGACATAACCGCCGCCAAAAAAAAGCGCTGTCTCCGCCCCAAAGAAACTTGCAGCGTCTGCTTCGAGACGTTCGTGCTCCTCGCAATTGCCGCGCAAAAGCCGCGACCCGCCGGCACCGATCGGTGTACCGGCCTCGATCGCGTCCAAGACAGCCTTTTTCATGCGCGGCGCGCTCGCCAGCGCGAGATAGTCGTTCGACGCGAAATCGATCCCCGCGCGCGGCTTGAGGCCGCGCAGCCGGTCGTCTTCTTTCAGGGCATGCAAGGCTGCGACATAATCGGCAACTTTGGTCGCATGGATTGGATTCATTCTTCACTCGGACAGTATGATTGGTGTCTCAAGGGTTCTGATGGCAGGGAAGAACTTCGGGCCCGCGGCTTCAGCCTGGCAAGATGCGATTGTCTCGGTCGACCAGCACAACGTGCGGCTTGAACGTTTTTGCGTCGGCTTCGTCAAAGGAGGCATATGCAACGATAATAACTTTGTCTCCGGTCTTGGCGAGACGGGCAGCCGCACCATTCAGACCTATGATACCTGACCCTGTAGGCGCTTCGATCACATAGGTGGCAAACCGCGCTCCAGTGTCGATGTTGTAGATTTCAACGCGTTCGTTGATCAAGAATCCCGCAGCATTCAGCAGCGCACGGTCAATCGAAATCGAACCTTCATAGTGCAGGTCGGCTTCGGTGACCGAGGCGCGATGGATTTTGCCTTTCATCAACGTAATCTGCATTTCTCGCCCAAGCTGGATTTGTGCGCGGCGCGCTGCTCTGATTGATTCAGGCCAGGCTGGACGCGATGCCGAGCCGGTCCAGCAAGTTCGTGTCGCGATCGCGCTGCGGGTTCTTCGTGGTCAAGAGCGTGTCGCCGATGAAGATTGAATTTGCGCCGGCAAAAAAGCACAGCGCCTGCAGTTCATCGGTCATATACTGCCGTCCAGCGGACAACCGGACGACGCTCTTCGGCATCATGATCCGAGCGGTCGCCACCAGGCGGACCAGCGCAAAGGGTTCGGGACGCTCCGCGGTGTCGTTCACGGGCACGCCCTCGACCTCGTTCCACATGTTGATTGGAACACTCTCTGGATGGCTGGGGAGATTGGCGAGCAGCACGAGCATGCCAAGGCGGTCCTCGACGCGCTCGCCCATGCCGACAATGCCGCCGCTGCACACCTTGATACCGGCCTCTCGAACATGTGCGAGTGTGTCGATGCGATCCTGCAAAGTACGGGTGCTGATGATCTTGCCGTAGAACTCCGGCGAGGTGTCGACGTTGTGATTGTAGAAGTCGAGTCCAGACTCAAAGAGCTGTATGGCCTGGTTCGGGGTCAGCATGCCGAGCGTGACGCAGGTTTCCATTCCAAGACCTTTGACCGCGCTAACCATATCGCAGACCTGATCGAGATCGCGGTCTTTTGGACTGCGCCAGGCCGCGGCCATGCAGAAGCGGCTCGCGCCGGAATCTTTGGCGCGCTGTGCGCTGGCGACCACATCGGCGCAATCCATCAGGCGGGTCGCTTTCAGACCGGTCTGGTAATGCGCGCTCTGGGAGCAGTAGCCGCAATCTTCCGGACAGCCGCCCGTCTTGATGCTGAGCAGGCTTGCGGTTTGGACGTGGTTTGGATCGAAGTTGTCGCGGTGAACGCTTTGCGCCCGAAACATCAGGTCGGCAAACGGCAGGCTGTAGAGCGCTTGGGCCTCGGCGCGCTCCCAGTTACTGCGGAGCTGTGCGCCGATTCTACTGTCGTTCCGTTCTACTCTCCCAGAGGCAATCATTAAGACTTGCGTTCCCATCAATGATTGATCATAGATAACACTGGCGATTATCTATGATCGTTGACCTTCGCTTGATGCTAATCCACACCGCCTGCGAACGCACCCGTTTTTTCGATAGATAATCTATGATGACCGACAGCGAGAGTACGACCGTTGCCTGGCGCATTGCCGAGTCAATCGGAGAGCGCATCATCAGCGGCGCCATCCAGCCAGATGCCCCGCTGCGGCAGGATCATGTCGCGCGGGAGTTCAACTCGAGCCACGTCCCGGTACGCGAGGCTTTTCGGCAATTGGAGGCGCAACATCTTGTCGTCGCTGTGCCCCGTCGCGGCGTTCGGGTTGCCCCGCTTGATACCAATTCAGTGAAAGAGATCGCCGAGATGCGTGCCGCGCTCGAAGTGGTCGCATTGCGCAATGCGGCGCCAAAGTTCACGTCCACCCATTTGGCACGAATTGAGCTTGCCCTGATTGAAGGAGACAATGCCCAGACGATTCAGGATTTTGAGATGGCCAACCGCGCCTTTCACCAGGCGCTGGTGGCGCCGTGCGCGATGCCGCGCCTGCTCGCCAGTCTCGACGGACTACAGCTTGCAAATTCGCGATTGGTGTTCGCGATGGCGCGCAATGCTGGGGGGCGACCGCGATCCAATCAGGATCACCGCCTGATTCTGCAGGCACTGCGAGCGCGCAACGTCGATCAAGCCTGCAACCTGCTCGCACGCCACATTCAGACGATTGAGCGCCTTGCCCTTCCCGTGTCCTGACCAGAATGAGATTGGCGGGCTCCGCTTCAGGCCGCAGGCCATCGCAAGAGTGTCAAACCCTGTCTGTTTGCCGCGCGAGGCGGCATGTGGCACTAGCGTTGCAGCAGGCTCGATTCCAAGATAGCTATGCGATCTGCTCGCGATTTTAACCTATGGCCATCCATGATCCGTCACATCGTCTTGTTTACCGCCAAAGATAAGGCCCATATCGACCAAATGATCGAAGGCCTCTCGCTTCTCACCAGGATCTCGCATGCCCGGCGGCTCGAGATTGCTCGCAATCGCAAGGCCGACCAGTTCGGCAACGATATCGACGTCGTAGTCTATGGTGAGTTCGACAACGAGACGGAACTCGCAGCCTACAAAGCGCATGAGCTCTACCAGGAATCGATCAGGCGAGCACGACCACTGCGCGAGCTGCGCCTCGCGGCCGACTATGACTTATCAACAGATGCGCGTTTCGTCTCAGCGGCAGGCGTAGTCCAACTTAGTCCGCGCATCGCATCCACCGACGGGGCTTAGCCTGACACTCAATCTCGAGAGCTTGCGGCGCTCCGACCAGCGTCGCTCTCGTTGTGGTCGGGATCATATTCGAAGCGTGTCTCACAGCACGCCAGTCGCCGGTGACTCATAGCCGATGCACGTCCGTGAACTACAGTGGATTGAGCCTATCACAGCGGTGCAATGTCTCGCGCATCGACCGCACCTCTCGTTTCTCGATAGCGCAGCAACGCATGAGTTGCTCGGGCGTTACTCATATGTGACCTGCGATCCATTCAGCACCTACATAGTCGCGGGGGGACGGGCGAGTTGCAACGGCGAAGATATCGATGGCGATCCATGGGGAGTTCTTCGCACTCTTCTCGCCAACTATCCGCAAGAGCATCGTCCCGATCTCCCGCCATTTCAGGCAGGCGCGGCTGGCTTCTTCGCTTACGATTTGAACAGGACGCTGGAGCGATTGCCGGCGCCGGCAATTCCCGGTCAGCGTTTACCCCATTCCATTCTGCATCTTTACGACGTGGTCGTCAGCTACGACCACCGGAACAACAGATGCTGGATCGTCTCGACCGGATGGCCGGAGCAGGATCCCGCACGTCGCGGCGAGCGCGCACGTCGTCGAGCCGATGAGTTCGCAGCCCTGCTTGCCAACCCAAAGTCGCCGCGGATCGTGCTCCCCGGCACAGCGGGCGCATGGAATTCAAACTTCAGCCGAGAAGCATACATTACGGCGGTACAGCGCGTCATCGACTTGATTCTGGCCGGAGACCTCTTCCAAGCCAACATTGCGCAGCGCTTCACGGCCAGGCTGTCGACTATATTCGATCCGCTCACCTTCTATCGTCAACTGCGGTCATTGAACCCGGCACCCTTTGGGGCCCTCCTACGGTACGGAAAGCTGACCATCGCATCGAGCTCACCTGAGCGATTCCTGAAGCTCGACGGAACAAAGGTCGAAACACGGCCGATCAAAGGCACGATCGCGCGTTCGGCTGATTTCAACGAAGACCAGCGCCGCGCTAACGTGCTCGTTGCGTCCGAAAAGGATCGTGCCGAGAACATTATGATCGTCGACCTCCTGCGCAACGATCTATCACGTGTTTGCACTCCACATTCAGTCGACGTTCCAGCCCTGTGCGATCTCGAGTCCTATGCCTCAGTGCATCACCTCGTCTCCGTCGTTACGGGTACACTCGCGGGAGACGAAGATGCGGTTACGCTACTGCGAGCTTGCTTTCCTGGTGGCTCCATTACGGGGGCGCCCAAGGTGCGAGCGATGCAGATAATTACGGAAATCGAGCGTGTGGCGCGAGAGGTCTATTGCGGGGCGATCGGTTTCATCGGCTTCAACGGGGAGATGGACACGAACATCGCGATCCGCACTATAACGATCGACGATGATATGGCTGTGTTTCATGCAGGTAGCGGTATAACGGCGATGTCGGACCCGGCGGCAGAATACGAGGAGACGCTTGCCAAGGCGCAGCGAATCTTTGACGCATTTCGTGCTGAAACATCCGGTGCGCTTTGATTGTCATCATCGACAACTACGACTCCTTCGTCTTCAACATTGCCCGCTATTTCCATAAGCTTGGTGAAGCAACGGAAGTATTCCGGAACGACGCGATGAGCGTGAGCGACCTTGTTGACCTCAAGCCGCGCGCAGTGGTCATCTCCCCCGGTCCGTGCACTCCAATTGAGGCCGGAGTATCTACGGCCGTCGTCCGCGAACTTTCGGGTCGCGTTCCAATTCTCGGCATCTGCCTCGGACACCAGTGTATTGGGAGCGTATTCGGCGGACGGGTGGCGCGTGCACGTCGCCCTATGCACGGTCGGTCCTCGTATGTAACGCATGACGGCCGAGGGCTATTCAGGGAGCTACCGTCGCCACTTTGCGTTGGTCGCTACCATTCTCTTGTTGTTGAGCTCGATGAGTCATGCGCACCGAATCTTACGGTGAGAGCGCGTTCCGACGAGGGCGAGATCATGGCCCTCGCACATCGCTATCAACCAACTTTTGGTGTGCAGTTCCACCCGGAATCGATACTTACCCAAGACGGGCACGTGGTGCTTAAAAACTTCTTGCGACTCGCAGAGACTTATCGCTCGCAGCAGGATAAGACAGCAACGTGAGGTACGTGGGTTGGAGTGGGGCTGCTATCTCGCGAAGCCAACTATTACCCGGCGGCCAGTGCGAGGGCGCTCCGCAGCCCGGAAGGTGGGTGCCGCGCTGCGGAGAACAGCGCGCTACTACGTTCGTTTCCGCCGGCCGGCGGGGGGCGCTCAGCGACTCATGGGGCTGGGCTTCGTGCCTCTGCGCTATTTACAACGTTGCGTAGAACAATTTCAGACAGCTGCACAACCAACTGTTTAAGACGCGTAATCTCTTGCTTGCAGCGTTCAAGCTCGCACTGTTCGTCGGTCATGAGCGACATTTCGCGGCGATCTCTATTTGCGGTAACATGATTCATCTAGATGCACCGGAGTTGACGCTGGTAGTCGAGCATGCCCCAAGAGATCGTATGCATTTTCGCAATGAGTGGCGAGCTCACGCCTAAATCCTGCGTTTGACTGCTATCTTCAGGGATTTCATCGCCTCCATCAGAAGCGGCGGGAGACCGATCGATCTGCAACCAACTTGTTCGGTAGTCGCGGTCTGACCGTGCCCCGCGGATTTAATCCAGTTTGAAGTTCGTACTGGCCCACGACACGGACTGGAGCATGAAGCGCAGCCGCTTTTCGGAATAGCGGATCATAGGGATCTGAAGGAGCATGAGACGGGCGTATCGGGGCAGAGCTCATAGGCAGCTTGGCGCCGCTACGGGGCAGATACGGTCGAGCAATACGTTGTCGATGAGGTGCGTCGAGCCGATGTAGGCTGCCGCGCACAAGGTGGCAGGCCGATGTAGCGGGCTCTCAACTGGCTCGAGCGTATCGGCGTCGAAAAGCTCGAGATATTGCAGGCGGTCGACGGTCTCCAGATATTGTTCGGCGATAACCAGCAGCTCTTTCCCGTCGCGCTCTCCTGCCTGAAACTCAGCGCGTGCCGCGAAGAGGCCACCTCTGATGGCGCCGGCGCGCCGACGTTCTTCCTGGATGAGATACCGGTTGCGACTGCTCATCGCGAGTCCCGTCGGTTTTGCGGATTGTGGGGACCGTGACGATCTCAATTGTGTTTCATTAGTTATTCGTCACCCGCCCTGATGCCGTAGTTGCTTTCCCGTCATGTTCCGAAACATTTCGACGTTGCGCAGCGTGTAGATCAGAATGGCATAGGATTCGTTTTTGGCCTTCTTCTGTTTGCTGCGTGTCGGCAGATTCATGCTCGTCTCCAGCGTCGAAGGCGGCGTTCAACATAGACGACAGGGTCGGCGGTGGACAACCGACGACCCGATCTGCCTTGTTCTGACCCATAGTTCCTCCGGGATCCTCTTTCACAACGGGATCCTCTTTCACAATTCAACCCTGAAGAGATCGTGCGCGACCCGCTCCGAGGCCGTACCTCGGATGCGTGTCTTGGCCTCCGCACTGCCGGCGCGCAGCTTGCCACCGACGGCGAGATCGGCAAGTCCGCGAACCGAGAAGGATGTCGCGCCACAGCGGCGGCCGAGCGACTTGATCGACGTCGTCGGCCACCGGATCCACCAATACTCGAGGCAGGCGGGCCTCCCGTCGATATCAGCTGCCACGTACACTTTGCCCGAGAGGTTCACCTCCCAATAGACGTCGACGCTCTGCGACGGTTCGACCCAGACCGTGACCACATCGCTTGCCCGCGATCCAGTCAGCGGCAACATCAAGAGCACGACCAGGCCAAGGATGCTTCGCTTCATAGATTCCACTCCTGTCTCAAGGCGATGCGAGGGGCTGATGGCCCCTCGAACGCGCGGTCGTTAGAGGTCCCGCGGAGGGCGCGGTCTGAAAATCAGCGACCGTCCTTCGGATTTGACATCGAAGAACCGGTCGGATCCCGCGCCGGTGAACACCCGGGATCGCCGGTCGAACGTTGTGACGTCGATGTGGACCGACCGCAGGTTGGGCGGCAGTTCGAAAGTTTCGTCGCGATTCCAGCTCAACTCGCCGGTCCGGGTCGGCCCGTCTTCCTCTCGGGTCTCCATCCTGTAGACAGGCAGGCTGATCGAGCAATCGACCCAGGCGTCGTGGGTGCCTAGCCAATTGTCGCGGTTATCGACCCGAGCGAACATTGTGAGCCCATTCTCGGTAATCGACGCGTCTTCAATACCTTCGCAGCGGCCGTGATCGCCACCGCCAGGCAGCAGATGGATGTCCTCGCGCCGCGTAAGGTCGAGACGCCAACCGAGGGCGGCATCGGGTGCTGCAACGGCCCGCGGGACCCGCGAATTCCGTCTGCGGAACTGGCCCAGATTGATGGTACGCGTGTCGGTCATCTCGTTCTTGAGGACGAGTTCGACCTCCGCATAAAAGTCGAATGCCTTCTCTGCGACGTCGCGACGGTCATGATTTCCTCGATGCCCAGAAATTCGAAGCCCAGCTGGCCCTCGGCGCCTACATTGAGCTTGTTCATCAGGCTCGCGGCTTCGTTCCAGATATCGACGAGAGTCTGCAGAGCGGCCGCGGCGCAATACAGATTGCAGTTTTCTTCGGCGGTCAGGGTCTCCTTCTCATGGGCCGTGAGCGCCTTCCCGAATGTAGACGAGGTACAAATCGCCAATCAGAGAAGCATTCGTCGTGAAGCGGAACTGGAGCTCTTCGGCCGCGTCGTTCTTGTCGAATGTGGAAGGATCGAACTCCGAAATGTTCGCGCGTGCTCGGTCCTCCTGCTCCCGAAGCTGCCGCATCAAGGGCATGATGCGACGCGGGTACGAATGAAGGGGCACTTCGTCGTGAAGGGTATAGGCCGTCACGAATGCATCCCATTCGAGCTTTGGTGAGAGCCGGATTCCCTCGCGGCGAAGACGCTCGATCTTGTCCTGAAAGTTCGTGATATCTCGACCCGAAGCTCGTGGAGCCGACTGTAGGGGATCCCGCTTGCCTGCCCGAAATAGCCTTCCGTGTCGGCGTACATCGTTCTACCTCCGTGTTCTGCCCGCCGCAGTTTGGCTGGGCTCGCGGAGGCCAATCGGGGTTTTCGCGCGAAAATCCCAAAGTGAGTGTTCCGGTGGGATCGACGGCCGGGAACCGACATGTGGGGGCTTCAGAGCCGGCTCACCATGGCGTTCGAGAAATGGAGCGTGATATATCATTCTTATCGAAACGATCCTTTGATTAGGATTATATATCATGTCGTATCCGAGCGAAGAGCTTGTCCGGACTGTCCAGGCGAAACGCACGCAAGAGCGCATAAGCCAGCGTGCGTTGGCGGTCCGATCGGGTCTGACCCAGGCGCACATCTCCCAGATAGAGACCGGCCGGGTCGAACCGGGCCTGTCCAGCTTCATCCAGATGGTCCGGGCACTCGACCTCGAGGTCGTACTCGTGCCCAAGAAGCTGCTTCCCGCGGTGGAGGGCATCCTGCGCTCAAACCTCAACGAATTCTCCCTTGAGGAAGGACCCTCAAACCTCTTCGTGAAGGCCGAACGCATCGTTTCCGGACAAAGGAAGCGCCACGGTAGCTCCGCTGCGCTCGACCGCATCGCCGAATACTTGCGCTTTCTGAAGCAGGTCCATCTTTCGAAAACTGACCTGAACCTTGTCCAAGACGTCGTCGATACGCTGCGAGGCTATCGCGCCGAACCTATCCCCAACCCAGTGCTGGAAAATTCGGCAGGCGTGTTGCAAGGTCTACGCAACCGGATCGCGCATCCCGTAGAAGCCCCCCGCCCGGCCTACGCTCTCGACGAAGAGGATGACGATGCCTGACGTATCGGTCCTGGACGTACGCCTGCACGACAACCCGATCGCGACCCTCACGCTCATACAGGGCGACCGGTCGCTGCTCGCCTTCAACCAGAGCTACATCGACGACGCCGCACGCCCAACATTGAGCCTGTCCTTCAAGGACACGTTCGGAAATCTGCTCACCTCATTCAAACCGTATCAGCAGGTCGTTCCGCCCTTCTTCTCCAATCTTCTGCCGGAGGGACCGCTGCGTCGCTACCTCGCGGAACGCGCGGGCGTGAAGGAAAAGCGCGAATTCTTTCTTCTCTGGATGCTGGGCCGGGACCTCCCGGGCGCCCTGTCAGTCCATCCGGCGGAAGGAGAAGCGTTGCCTTCCCAAGTCGAGGAGGATCTCACACCGGACGAGCGGCAGAACTTGCTGCGCTTCTCGCTCGCGGGCGTGCAGCTGAAGTTCTCCGCGCTCAAGAACGATCCTGCCGAGCTGACCATTCCCGTCCAGGGCGTCGGCGGTTCGTGGATAGTCAAGCTTCCGTCCCATCAGTACCCGGGCGTGCCGGAAAACGAATTCTCCATGATCACCCTGGCGAAGGAGATGGGCATGGAAGTGCCCGAGCTCCAACTGATCGACGTCGAGTCGATCAAGGGGCTTCCGGAAGGAATCGGCGAGCTGAAGGGACGTGCGCTCGCCGTCAAGCGGTTCGACCGCTCCGCCGACGGACCGGTCCACATGGAGGACTTCGCGCAGGTATTCGGCGTGTTTCCGGACGAGAAGTACGAGAAGGCCAACTACCGGAGCATCGCGCGCGTTCTCGGCATCGAGACCGGCGAAGCCGGCGTCGCCGAGTTTGTCCGACGCCTCGTGTTCAGCACCCTGATCGGCAACGCCGACATGCATCTGAAGAATTGGTCGTTGATCTACCCCGACCGCCGCACGCCCGTCCTGTCCCCCGCCTACGATTTGCTATCTACGATACCGTACATCGCGGACGACAAGATGGCGCTGAACTACTCGCGCACGAAGAAGATGACCGAATTCTCCAAGGACGAGCTCACGCATCTGGCGGCGAAGGCGAAGATCTCGGAAAAGCTGGCCGTCGACACGGCCGCGGAAATCGTCCAGCGCTTCAAGAAGATATGGTCGGAACGCAAGGGCGATCTCCCGCTGGAAAAGAAAGTCGTCGAAATCGTCGACGCACATGCCGCTTCGATCCCGATCTACAGCGAATTCTGAGCCGTGGCTTACTTAGCCGGATCGAAGGGCGGCAGCGCTGACATACAACCCCACGCTGGTCATCACTGTCTCTCCCGTTCAATCGGATGGGCCACGCCACGCCTTCCAGGATCGTTTTAGGCAAGCCATGCGCTTGCGGCCTCCTAGGCCGCTTGCGGCCTCCTAGGTGGCAAAGACCTTTACCCAACCCACATCGCCAGCGCGCTTATGACCATGCTCGTAAATCCAGACAGACTCTTGTCGTTGTTGAGCGCCGCCTCGTTGACCTTCTCACGGTCAAACCGATCCTCAGGCGGAAGGTCCATGACAGCGTGGTACGGTTCAGCCGGGGTCGTGCGCCGATCACCCGGAGGCTTTCCCGCCCATTCTCTCCATTGGTCGAACGCATCAGTCATCCCAAAATTTTCCTCAATCCCTTGAAGAACGGATGCCGCACTTTTCCTTCGGCGCTCTTGGTCCTGTACTCGATCTCCGCCAGCAATTGCGGTTCACCCCAAATGCCTCGATGCGCGATGCGCTTCGTGTAGGGTTGTGTCTTGCGCATCAGCGGGTTGAGTTTCTTCTGAAGCTCCTTCGCGTCGGCTGGCGAAAAGCCGTGATCAACTTTGCCCGCGTAGATCAGGTCCTCGCCCTTGCGGCGACCAAGGTAGAGGCCATCCCATTCTTGTGGTTAATCAGATAGCCCTCCCGCTTGAGCAGAGCATGCAGCCGCCGATAACCGAAGCGGCGATGCTCCTGGGCGATCGCCAGCATGCGCTGGCGAAGGCTGGTATCGTCAGCGCGGGTGGTTTGGTATCTCACGGTCATGCGGCAACAGCCGATGGCTTTACACGCCTGCCGTTGGCTCATCCCGAATGCCTCTCGCAGATGGACGACAGGTTCCGCTCCCCCGCGGGCGTTGCGCGCCGTTTACGGAGTCGAGATCAATCCACTAGCTGTCGCTACAATCCACCGGTTGCCCCAACGCGACGATCGAATCGATTCGCCCGATGCCGGGAACTGTATCGCCGCGCATTGCCATCCGAACCCCATCGGGCCCTCCGAGAACCGCCGTTCCGCCGCGAACGTCAAGAACGGTCCAACCCTCAATGGTTGCTGGTCTTGTCTCCGGGGCAGGCATGAGAGGTCCGCTGGGCGCTATCGAGCCGGTCGCCGTCATATCTGCTTCGATGGCCTGAGAAACGGTGCTCGATACGTCCACGGATTGATGAGCCCTGTCGGACCATGTGGCTGTAGGTTCGGCGGAAATGCTCGCTCCATCCGCGGAGAATTGACTTACGCCTGGCGGTGTTCGCAAAGCCAAAGTCGATACCGTCTTTCGCGGGCCTCCGGTCCTGCGGCCTGACTTCGTTTCGGCGCTTCGAGGCGAAGGCGTTTCTGTCTGAGTGGTTGAATTGAGCGACGCGAAAGTTATAGGACCGTACCGACCAAAACCGGCAGCCCATCCCAACGCAAAACCAGCGATCACCGCGCCTGCGACCAGCCAATTGGTGCGCTTTCGATCGCCGTCTGCTTTCAATAATGCAAGAACCTCTTCTCGGCTGGCACTCGAGAAATCCCGCGCGCTCAGCCTCACACGCGCCATTGGGTCTTCGCTCGCTTCAGCGACCCTCGCCTCGATCTCTTCCAAGGTATTCGCCTGGCGCAATCGCATGATCGCATCCCTTGTCGCTCCCCAATGATCATGCTGCAAACTGAATCAATCATTAACGGCGAATGAGCCGCCAGATCAATATTGATTAGAACCATTGCGCAGCGGGCGACTAGAGGTGGGGTCATGAATCGCACGGCGGCGATAAGTTCAGCTTTCTTAACAGGGGATCCAGCCCGTCCGAACGGCACCGCTTAGCCTCAGCCTGCTTTAGAGGCTGATCAGCCGCGCCCTTTCTTGGTCCTTTCGCGGCGTCGGCTCTTTTGTTTGCGGCCCTGGCGTTCAGGTCATGGGGATCGTGCCAATGACGAGGCGTAAAGTCGCGACGCGGTGGAAGAGCGACTTGCTTTGGTGCGGATGGCGGTAAATCAGCTTGCTCTTCTTCGCCAGGCTGGACGTACGTAACATCCGCGCGCTCACCGGCAGCTGGCATATCCAGTTTGATTGTGAATGGCAGGCGATCAGCCTTGTTACCGGCTACTATTGGCATGACCACATCGGCAGCGGGCGGCGGCCCGGATTTCTTCGCGGCTGCAGCAATAGCGCCCAGTCCAACTAGGCAAGCCACTCCAAGCACGACGATTCTAATCACGTGGCGGCTCCCGGTGCAGAGCGGCCCAACGGTCATGATCAGTTGGTCCAAAATGAGGCTGCTCGCTTGGTGTGGTTAACCCACGCAGCGTTAAGCTGAAACATGGGCTCCTGGCTTGGAGCAGTAGCTGAGTAAGCTTCGAGCGAGAAAAAGCAAAGGGCCGAGTTCTTCGATGTTTCGTCCGAGCGTTGGCAAGCCAAGGTCAGCGGAGCTGTCACTCTTGATCATAAATCTGCTAAGGCCTCCAATCGTTAGAATGCGGCAGCGGCAGGCTAACTTTCAGTTGACTTGCTTCACCGCTGGCACACGATGGTCGCTCACCAAAAGGAGGAGATCATGCTCAGTCGCTTGCTCGCTTCGGCTTTCGTCCTGGCAGGTGTGAACACAGCCATTGCCGATGATATGAAAATGCCGATTAACTCTGGTGAGCTTAAATGGGAGGCAGCACCACCCACCTTGCCGAAGGGGGCCGACATCGCGGTACTCTCGGGCGACCCGTCCAAAGAAGGGCTGTTCGTTCTCCGCCTAAGAATGCCAAGCGGTTATAAAATTCCCGCCCATAATCATCCAACAGATGAAGGCGCTACCGTCATATCGGGCAACTTTCACATCGGAATGGGCGACAAACTCGATGAGAAGAAAGCGATCGAGCTAACAGCGGGCGGATACGCCGAAGCGCCTGCCAAAATGAACCACTATGGTTGGACAAGTAGTCCTTCCGTTGTTCAAATTCATGGCCAAGGGCCACTCGGGATAACTTACGTCAATCCCGCAGACGATCCGAGTAAGAAGTAGCGAAGCAAACGAATCGTCTCTGTGTCGCAAGGCAAAAGAAAAGCCCGGACGGTGGTCCGGGCACATTTGTTAGTCGTTGTCGTGATGAATGACGGTTTTCTCTCGGCTGCCGTCCTCATTCTCTTTCTTAATGACCGTCGTCCTGTCACTTTCCGTGTGCTCAGGCTCCCTGATGACCGTTGTGCGGTCCCGATCAACGGGTCGGTGCTCGTGAGACTCTCCGACTGTGACGCCTCCGCCGACCGGACCGGCCTCAACGCCGACACCGACTTCATCCGCGATTGCGGGTGTCGCGATTGCACTCACGATCGCCGCAGCAAACAAGTACTTGCGCATCCTATTCTCCTTCACTTCGTGAGTTGGAGAATGTCTGCGTGCGACAGTTCGTTCCAGAACAAGGGGTGTCAAGCTGCTCATTGTTCACGCAAGTTCCCGTTGCGGGTGAGGCCTTGGATTGGGCGGAACGATTGAGGTTTATCAAACCGCAGGTCTCTTCCGAGCATTGGTTGCGCCGTCTCTCGGAGTGGCT
Source organism: Bradyrhizobium sp. 134 (assembly GCF_023074155.1). NCBI lineage: Bacteria > Pseudomonadati > Pseudomonadota > Alphaproteobacteria > Hyphomicrobiales > Nitrobacteraceae > Bradyrhizobium > Bradyrhizobium sp. 134. The sequence goes on from NZ_JADPKX010000017.1 coordinate 33,224, forward strand.
GAGTGGCATCGGATCTGAAGTTCTGGATGGGCGGGCAGCATCGCGATGATGGCCGCCGACGCCCACTTTAGCAACGCATGGACGGATGCCAAACGGAAGCAGGCTCACGGGGCACGCGTTTCATCGCTAAGCGGATCGCCCAAAGGGCCTCCGGGTCGGGCCGAAGCTGCTGGCCGAGGTCGAGTACCGCGCGAAGTCGGCGGAGAAAAGTCCGGCCACCCGATCTTCAAGGCTTGCGGAAAGATTTGTGACGGGGGCCTATGATCGCGGCAGGAAGCAAGCCCGACGTTAGCGCTCGTTGCGCATGTAGGACTACGCTCGCAGATCTCCCGGTGGGCGGGATCATCATATAGATCGAGGCCTGCGGATGCCCTTGCTTGGCAAACGTATCGAAGCCGGCGCGCTGCTCCCGAATGGCCAGCATGGAGAAGAACACAAACGCCGCCCCAGCGACGGCGATCAACATCCACCAGCTGGGCTTCATGTGCGCCTCCGTCGGAGCTCGCAACACCGATACCGCACTGGCGATCAGCTTGCGATGCTCGTTACGCTCAGGCCTTTCGTAGGATCAGGTTCCCCCCAGAACCGGTTGCGACACCGCAAACGCAGGCCCCTCGGCTGCCCGTGGGCGGCGGTCCTGCGGTTCATGTTTCAATTTCACCTTTTGAAACAAGCGACCAGCGCGGCCGTTTACGGTGCGTAAGAAGAAGGTGGAGGACGGCTTCTTATGCAACAAGCACCGCTGCCGGTCTGCTGGCCCTCTCCGCTGCGAGTGCCTCGGCCGCCATCGCATGTCAGGGGGCTTTTGCTGCGCGTTCATTCCCGCTAATCCCTACTCCCCGTCCCCGACCATCGTCATCAATCCTGATTATTGCAGGCCGCCGACAGCAACCGTAGTCATTCACGAGCGCTGGCGTCCGGTCGAGCGCTTCACCCGGGAGTACGTCGTTCGAGACTATGGCGGCTTCGACGATCCAGAATGGTAGCCAAGTCGCACATGGAAATTCGATGGCCCCAGCACGCAAACACTGAGGCCGGTTTAATGATGGGCGACGGAACAGCTTCCGCATTCGCGGCCGATCCGAGTTCCCGGCTTGTGCCGCTCCCTCGGGCGGGAGCAAAACCTCCCCAACGGTTGGCGAACTCGGCTGCAGCACTGGTTTTCAATTCGGACCCGAATCTCGTTTCAGACCCACAATGAATCCATGGCGCCGCCAGAGTTGAGCCGCATGGCAGCCTAAGTGGCCGCGAAGGGTGGTCCCGGTGAGGGGCGCAACACCGGGAGTTTTCGATGTCCGGTTATTTGCGAGTTTGCTTCGCCGGTTTGGTTCTTGTTGGAGGTCTTGCGGCGACACCTGCGGTCTCCGACCCTTTTGCCGACTTGTTCAATGGCGCTCCGCGCGAGCCCGCAGCAACCTCTTTGGCGCAAGCGCAATGCTTGCCGCGACCCGGCAACACGACCGCGGACGGGGCGCATTGGGTCTATCGGTTCGACGGTCACCGTAAATGCTGGTTCCTGACCGAGGGTATGGCGAAGGTGAAGAAGACAGTTCGTCATCGCGGTGCCGAAGATCGCACCGCCAGTTTGGACGAGAACGGGAGTGCGCGGCCCAGGAAGAGCGCGGTGGTTAATGCGCGCGCGGAGTTGCTGCGCTCCGCACCGGCCGAGCCCTCCCAGCCGCCTGCAGCCGAAATCAAGGTGGCTGATGCCGCTTCCGTGCTCGATATGGGCACCACCATGACCTCAGCGGTACCCACCGATCTTCACAGCCGGCCGCCTACGCCTGAGCACTCCGTGCCCGGCCAAATTGACGTTGAGCAGCTCCTCGCGCCCGCCGGCTCACCTCCAGCTATGCCAATGGGCGCGCACCTTGCAGAGGCGCACGACGAGGCACGCAGCTGGACGGCAACTTGGTCAGGTGTGCTGCTGATGATGCTTGGTGGCTTCTCAATCCTAAGCTCGAACCGCACGCTTCGGCACGCAGTGAGATTACGCCAGTGAGGTAGCGCAATAGCCTAGGCACGTACGCGCGCCGCTGCGCGATCGATGAATTTCAAGTATAGCCGAATTGCCACACGTACAAAGGTTCCGCCCGCCCACACTTAGTTTGCCCGCCGCCTTAGACGAACATTCGATTACGATGACGGTCCCGTTGGGATCGGATTGCGGAATGCGGTACAAAGCATTCGTGGTGGACAGCAGCCGGCAAGTGATCTGCGTGGCGAAGCTCGACTGCATTGACGAGCAGGCGGCGCGGCGTCGAGCCGAGCAAATGCATGCCGAGCACGACGTTGAGCTTTGGCAAGGCGATCGATTTGTTGCTGTGTTCCGAGGTGCAACGACGAACGACAATGAGCGCGCGATCCTGAATAGACGGCCGGTCTCGCCGCCGAGTTGACATTCGAATATTGTGAGTCATGCCTGCCTGGCAGGCTGCCGACATGTCGCAGGGCCAAAGTCGCCGAGCATGCCCATAACACACCCCGCGTCTTCGGAACCGGGGTGCAGCTCGGGAATGGGTTTCGCGCTGAAAAACATTGAAGCGGTTGAACTTCGCGCAGCTGGATTGGTCGAGAAGTGGCTCCAGACTCAGATATTGGACGATACCAGCATGACTTGGTCTGGGCGAGCTTGAAGTCTCGCGCGAGAGCGCCGTCAGCCGCATGGCGGCAAGAGCGAGTTCCTGATGTACTCGGAGGAAGCGGACACCTTCTACGAAGAAGAGGTAATGCTGGGAGCGTTGGACGAGAGTCACATTATCCGCACCATCGAATATTGGGGTGTTGAGCGGCAGCGTCGTCCCGGGTCAGAACACAGAGCCGTAATTGTCGCAGAGTGAATCACGAGCCGTTTTTCAACGTGCTAGGGGTCCTCAATCGTTCAGTGCCGATGATCGCAGTGCAGCTCGGAGCTTTTAAGCTGGACGAAAGCAACGTGGTTCTTCATGGCGTCACTGTGTTGGATGTTACCGAATAGACGCCTGAAGTAAATACTTCGGAGGAGGCTGAACGAACGGATACGGAAGTATTGGGAGAAGAAGCGCGACTTTGCTTCATTGGCCGTCCTGGACAAGATTCCAACCGCCCTGAAGGCGGCTGGGCTCGAGGAACGCCTGTCATACAACAAGCATCACGTAGCACTTGGATAAACGGGTAATAACTTCTGTTGGTTTCACCCTCGCAGACGCGCGTGCCGTCCGCCATGAATATGCGACTACGCGTGTTTTCGAGGAGTAGCAGCCACATGAAGCAACATACCTTCGAAGCATTTTCCACCACCGCGATCTACTGGACACCGCTTGTGCTTATGGGCACCGCAATGCCGCCAAGAGATCCCGATGAAGACGAGGAGGACGAAGACGACGAAGAGGAAGACGACGAAGAGGAAGATGACGCTGACGAACCGCCGGTCGTGCGCGAGCCGGACGACGACTAGACTAGCGTGTTCGGCAGCCAGGGGTATAATATTTGTCATGGGCTGGCATGCGAATGACATAGCGCTCCTCAATAGGCTCTGGTCCGCAGGACAGAGCGCGGCGCAGATAGCGCGTCGTCTCGGGTGCAGTCGTAACGCGGTCTGCGGCATGCTGACCCGTCTGGGCCTGAAGCGCGGCCACAAGCCGCCCACAGCAACGCCCAAGATAAGGCCGTCCCCGAAGCTGAGGCCGACGTCGTCGGCAGCCTGCGCTCGTCCAGTCGCACGGAAGGTGTCGCGGAACACAGCGGAGAGGCAACAGCCCAAGGAATTCAGCAAGCAGCAGCTCTACTCCATGCTGGCTGAGGCCGTCAGAAACACTGACTAGGAGCTCACCACCAACGTCGTTGCGCTCCTCGCTTCAGCTATCGTACACGAACCGACGCACGCAAGTCCGTCCGACGAACTGCGTCCATAAAGACCATAGCCTTGTTGCAGCTGCACAGATCGGCAGCTAGTTGGCTTCTTGTTTCGCCATTCCGCTCAACGCCAGGTTTCTATTGTTCTGGAAGCTCAGGGTGCCAGATATTCGGACCTTGTGCTGAAGCAGTGCCTTCGCCGCCGCGATCTGCTCCCGAGTACGGCGGAGCATCTCTCGTGTCATTTGGCTTGCCTCGTTAACATGGCCTGTGCACTTCTATTGCGACTGTACCGAAAGACTGCCTCGATTTAGGAGCCGAGTTTAGTGGGTTGGATCGCGAATTTGCTCCGTCGGCCGGATGTCGGCCTGCGGCCTGGGAACGGCGCACAAGTAGACCTAGAACCGCTATCCGAGCACGGCGGCCGATGGCTGAAGTACAACCTGTTTCGCTTCCCGGGCGCGGTGTGGTCTGGCAAGCGCGGTTGCGTGGAGCTGGCCGAGGGCGACGTGATCGCACTGCATCTCGTGGTCGAGCGGTTGAAAGAGGCCGGGGTTCGAGTGAGGTTCTACGGGCGGCTTCGGCGCTGGGACGGCACGTCACCGGTCTGGACGTTGCTGGCACGCGGGAAGCAATGATCCGGCGACTGTCGCAGCGACACCGGCACCGCGCACGCTGCGGCCGGCCCCGCTCTTGGGCATTTTCTGCGTAATAAACAAGGCAGGTTTTAACTCGTCCTGCACTGCCCAATGCTGCTACCCTCAAACGTTTCCCAGTGTCACTTCATCTAGCTTGTTGTCGTCTACATGGGGCGCGAGGGCCCAGTCGCCTGCGGCCGCGCGCTACACCATCGGTTTCGGCGGCGAGCTTCATCGCCGGCACTGCCTCGCGCTCACGTCGTACTCGATGTCCATCGCACGCAATTATGGTCTCGGGTCGTAAACGATCACGCGTCGATGCAGAAATATGGAGCCCGGCCACGCACAGGTTTGACGCTGGTCTAAGGGTCGGGAAATCGCTCCTCTCTCATCGAGATAAGGTTACGCACTGAAGTCTTTTGGATATGTCTTGGGCAACTTGAAAACAAAGGTCTTGGCCTTGGGAAGAATATTGGTCGGTGTTGTCGAGGTCCGCAAAAGGGACAATCTCGACCAGGAATTGACAACGATCTCGTGGCGATCGCAGATCAGCGTGATTGTCCTGCCTGTCGCTGGAACGCGTAGATGGGATTCAGACCGCAATATGCGAGGGTGCCGGATGCGGTGGCCATGCATTGATCGTAGGTTGAGAACTGGCAGTTGCCAGGATATCCCCAGGTACGTCCCTGCAGGCAATAAACGTCCTGCCGAGCTGGGGGGATGTACGAACGAGCCCGCGGAGCGGCGGTCGAAGGTGATCCAAAGCAGACGAGCATGGGAAGTGCAAGCACAGCAATATAAAGAAGGTTGCGCATGATCTAGCCTCCGTGAAGTCTTGAGAGGATAGAGAGTGTAGAATTGACGCTTTGATCTTGGTCAATGGCAAAACGCTTAGTAGACGGTTTGACCGATCGGTTTCAAAGTAAGTCTAAGCGTCAGGCGCTCGGGTTTTGGAGCAGCTTTCCTGCGAGTTTTGCGGATGGAATGCATTTTTCAAGCGCGGTGGGGGTTCGTGCGTTTGAAAAACCTAGGAGAATAGGCAATCCGAGCTTGAGAACTCCGCGCACGGCAATATGCCGATTTGGGACAGCCGCAAACCCGCGCGCTTATCAAGCACAAATCGCCGCACTACTGTCACCTCAATTTGTGCCGCTGAGCGTGCAGGGAAGCTTCGGCGGGCTCAAGCTCGTCTAGGCTCTCGTGATCGGCCTGATCCGGCGCAGCTGGGAATTGGCATATTCCTCGCGCTCACGCGTGAAGTGCTCTTGGTGCGCTTTGAAGCTCTCGACCCGCTTCTTGATCTCTTCGCGTTCGCTGCCGTCATACTCTGACGCGCTGAGGTCACCCCGCTCGACGGCTTCCTTCGGCAGAGACCGGGGCAGCTGGATCTCTAGCTTCAGCGATTTGGTGAATGCCATCGTTTCAGCGACCAGTGCGTCAAGTTCGTTCTTCCAATCGTGCATTAACGCCCCCATGCGGCACTGCTGTGCTGGCCAGCTAATTCATAATAATCTGAGCTGCGGCTATAAGCACCGAAGCCGTCGCATGTAGGCCAGTCCCAAATCGTGTTATTGCTGAAAAAGGCCGCCGACAATATTGCCGGCGGCCTTCCCGGGTTCAAAATGCCTATCGTGAAAAAATGCGGTCCAGCCCCGGTGCGAGCGATCCTACACACAAAACGTCTCTCTTCATAGTTTTGCCGTTCAGAAACCTTAACGCGGGGCGATCCGGGTTTGCTCGAAAGGGGGGAGGCGTCCGGAAGAGATCACTGCCGCCTTGTTTCCAATTATGTGCAATCGGTCCGGACCTGTTTCGGCGTGGCTTGCATCAAAGCGCGTAATGGTGTTGCCTCGACGAGGTCAGCTATATCACGAGGACTGCAAGAGCCATGGTCTGGATGAATGGCGCTGTGAGCCCGGCCGTACATCGTGAACTGGACATTCGGGTTAGCGAGGGTTCTAAATGCCAGATTGTGTGATCGTTCGGGCCCATGGGAGGCAATTGGATGTCTTGCGCGAAGAGGCATCGCGCATTGCACGGGCTGCCAAAATCGACTGGTCGATTGAGCGCGCCGATGAGGGGGCACATTTTTGCTTCGAGAATGCCGAGGCGAAAAAGGCGTTCGTCACCAGCTGCAAGCGCTTTGATATGCCGCACCGAGACGCTTAGAAACCAAGTTCGCGTGCGATGAGTCAAGCCAGTCCAGAACTCTGCGCCGCACGCGTAGAGCTCGGGCCGCATACCGAATCTATCTTGAACGGGACTTCCAGAAAAGCGGCATGAGCCCAGGATCGACCATCGTATGGGCCGGGATGGCAAATCTGCTCATTGACTTTGACATGAGCCAGCCAGGTTCGCCCTTACTTGCTGCTGCAACGTCTCACGAAGCGGATGTGACCGTGTTGTCGCAAGAAGTTGTTGGACCCGAGCACCTGATAGATCGGCGCTGGTCGAACGCTGAGGCGGAATTGCAATGCGATGAGCCGATGGGCGCTTGATGATGACGGTGCCTGGACGTGCGTGGTACCCTCGCATTCAAGGCAACCATCAGCGATCCAACGAGCTTCCCTTCGTCGACTGAAGTCGTCCCCTGCCTCGGGTTGTCACCGCGCCAATATCCATGGCGGCTTTTAAACGAGCCCCGTCCAGCCGTCGCCTGAGCGCTGCAAATCGGCTAGACAGTTTGGTCAATTCCTCAACGCCAAGCTCACCGAACACAAATTGATCGAGTTCCTTCTGTTGTGCAGCGACGTTCGCGAGGCGCTTACAAGCCTTGTCGGTCAGTGACATGTGGACGACCCGACCATCCCTGATACAGGGCTTGCGCCGCAGAAATCCGGCCTTCTCCAGCGCCTTGGAATTTATTGTAATGAAGGACGGGTCAACTTTCAGCAATTTTGCCACCGTGCTGACTGCAACATCCCCCTCGCTCGTTAGGTCTGTCACTGCCATCAAGATTGTCAATTGTGGTCCAGTGATGCCGAGTGCCTTGGCCCGGACTTGAAGAAAATCCTCCAGACAGATGTTGAGGGATCGGACCTCCAACGTTAATCGCCGCACCAGCAGCTGAGTGTCAGCAGAGTCGTTCCCGACTTGCGTTGCTGGCTTGGTCAAATGCGGCGCCACCGGATGTTAGGTCCTATCCTCAGAGCTCGTTCGCACTGACAAGATTTCAACAGAGGATCTCTGCTCGTTGCAGCGATCCTGTGCAAGCATCACGCGCTCACCTGCGCCCACGATTTAAGAACGATTATTAGTGATTCGGATTACTGGCTTTTCGACGAGAATCTCGGGCCGCCGTTGGCGGACGCGCCTAACTGAGTTGCGAATGCTAGTAATCTCACCGAAATGCACGTTCAAAGGAAGATCTCGATCCGTAGTCTCGCGCAGCGGCGCGGCGTTTCGCCCGCTTCTATAGCGCCAATTCGAAGGTCTGTTGCCGGATCCCGGGCAACGGCTTCGAAATGGCTTCCATACTGAGCAGCTTTGGGGCGCAACCTCGCACAGGCGCTGCGGTGAAATTCATCGAAATTGATGGCCTGAACGCGGGATTCAATCGCATTGCGTTGTCGCGTCTCTGTCGTAGTTGCCGTCCACGAGCGCGTGTTACTCGACGGGTTATGCGACTTCACACTTTGCAGCCTGGTCGCCCCTTATAGGTTCAGTCGAGATCCAAAAATTCGACCGTGGAGCTCTTGGAGTAGTGTTAGTTGTCCTGGTCTAATTTACTCATTGAGCATATTTGAGCGCTGCTGAAATCGAACCCGGCCTCTCGGCCGGGTTTCTCAGGCTCCATATGTACTCAAATTGAGCCTATTTAACATTTGCGGGAGGCTTCAATGCCGATCTCTGGACTTTACGGCCCCGACGACTTTGCCAACCGACCGCAGCGCCAGACCACCGCTGCGCCGCGTCCCGTTCCAGTGGGCTCGAGGCCCGCACTGCCAATGCCTTCGCTGGAATGGACGCCGGAGGTCGAGCGCGCCACCGCGCCGCTTTACGAGCGCGTGAAACATGTGATCCCGCCGATCGAATGGCCGCTGATGGCGCCGACCATCAAGGCGATCAACGAGCTGAAGCAGGCGCGGGGCGCGGTGATCCTCGCGCACAATTACCAGGCGCCGGAGATCTTCCACTGCGTCGCCGACATCGGCGGCGATTCGCTTCAGCTCGCAGTCGAAGCCACCAAGGTGAAGGCCGACATCATCGTGCAGTGCGGCGTGCACTTCATGGCGGAGACGTCAAAGCTGCTCAATCCGGACAAGACGGTGCTGATCCCCGATACGCGCGCCGGCTGTTCGCTCGCGGCCAGCATCACCGGCGCCGACGTTCGCCTGCTTCGCGAAAAATTTCCCGGCGTGCCTGTCGTTGCCTATGTCAACACCTCCGCGGAGGTGAAGGCCGAGGTCGATATCTGCTGCACCTCGTCGAACGCGGTTCAGGTGGTCGAGAGCCTCGGCGCACCAAGCGTGATCTTCCTGCCCGACCGCTATCTCGCCACTTACGTGGCCTCGAAGACCGACGTGAAGATCATCGCATGGAAGGGCGCCTGCGAGGTGCACGAGCGCTTCACCGGGGCCGAGCTGCGCAGCTACCGCGAGGCCGATCCCTCCGTGCAGATCATCGCCCATCCCGAATGCCCACCTGACGTGCTGGCCGAGGCCGACTTCACGGGTTCGACCGCGCACATGATCAACTGGGTACGCGAGCGGCGGCCGCGGCGGCTGGTGATGATCACGGAATGCTCGATGGCCGACAATGTGCGGGCCGAGCTGCCTGACGTCGAAATGCTGCGCCCCTGCAACATCTGCCCGCACATGAAGCGCATCACGCTCGCCAACGTTCTGGAGAGCCTGCTGATGCTTCGTGAAGAGGTCACGATCGATCCCGCGCTTGCGCAACGCGCACGGCGCTCGGTCGAGCGGATGATTAATTTGAAGAACTAGCGACAGACACAGCGGCCGTGCCGGGACGACGGCGGAGTAAATGGAGACAGCCATGCACAACACCATCCACACCCTCACCCGCTCCGACGACGTCGTCATCGTCGGCGGCGGACTTGCCGGATTGTTCTGCGCGCTCAAACTCGCGCCGCGGCCCGTGACATTGATCTCGGCCGCGCCGCTCGGACTGGGCGCGTCGTCCGCATGGGCGCAAGGCGGCATCGCCGCGGCGGTGGCTGAAGGCGATACGCCGGAAGCGCACGCCGCGGACACGGTTGCCGTCGGCGGCGGCATCGTCGACCAGGCGGTCGCACTGGGCATCGCGCGCGAGGCCGCGCCGCGGATTCACGACCTGCTCGCCTATGGCGTGCCGTTCGACCGCGATCTCGAAGGCAGGCTCGCAGTCGGGCGCGAAGCCGCACACTCGGCGCGGCGTATCGTGCATGTGCGTGGCGATGGCGCGGGCGCCGCCATCATCGCGGCGCTGAGCGATGCGGTGCGGCGCACGCCCTCGATCCGAGTGATCGAAGGCCTCGTCGCCGAAGCGCTGTTGACCGAGGACGGCGCCGTCACCGGTCTTCAATTGCGCGAAGCGGGCAATTTCGCCGCACATCCGATCCTGCTCGCCGCGCGCACGGTGGTGCTCGCCACCGGTGGCATCGGCCATCTCTATGCCGTCACGACCAATCCGCGCGAGGCCAGCGGATCTGGTCTTGCGATCGCCGCACGCGCGGGCGCGGTCATTGCAGATCCCGAGTTCGTGCAGTTTCACCCGACCGCCATCATGGTCGGCCGCGATCCGGCGCCGCTCGCCACGGAAGCCTTGCGCGGCGAAGGCGCGACGCTGATCAACGGCCATGGCGAGCGTTTCATGGCGGCGCGCCATCCGCTCGCCGAGCTCGCACCGCGCGACATCGTGGCCCGCGGCGTGTTCGCGGAGATCGCGGCCGGGCGCGGCGCCTTCCTCGATGCGCGGCAGGCGCTGGGTGCATGTCTTGCCGACAAATTCCCGACCGTTCATGCAAGCTGTATCGCCGCCGGCATCGATCCCGCCACGCAGCCCATCCCGATCGCACCGGCCGCGCACTACCACATGGGCGGCATCGCGGTAGACGATCGTGGCCGCAGTTCGATCGACGGGCTCTGGGCCGGCGGCGAAGTGTCGTCCACCGGCGCGCATGGCGCAAACCGGCTTGCGTCGAATTCGCTGCTGGAGGCCGTGGTCTACGCCGCGCGCATCGCCGACGACATCGCCGGCCGCGCCATCCCCTCGCCCGCCCGGCTTCCCGATGCGCTGGTGCCGCCGCGCGGCGCCGCGTCAGATGCCGCGGCCGTGAAGCGGCTGCGGACGCTGATGAGCGCACATGTCGGTGTGATCCGCGATGGTGACGGGCTTGCGGAAGCGGTTCGCAGCTTCGCCGCGTTCGAACGCGAGGCCACAAGCATCGCGGTCCGCAACATGGCAACGGCCGCCCTGCTCGTGGCGGCGTCGGCCTGGAGCCGATGCGAGAGCCGCGGCGCGCATTTCCGCTCCGACCATTCCGCGGACGTTCCCGCACTCGCGCAACGCACCATGACTACGCTCACAGCAGTGCGCGAATTCGCGGACGGTCTGACCGAACGCCCGACACCGCGAGCCGCGCAACCCATGATCGCCTGACGGAGTCTGCCATGATCACCCCGACCTCTCTGCTCTATCCCGACGCCTTTCTCTCCCCGCTCGCGCTCGACGAGGCCGTGCTACGCGCGCTCGATGAGGATCTCGGCCGTGCCGGCGACATCACCTCGCTTGCGACGATCCCCGAAGCAACGAAGGCGCAAGCAATCCTGGTCGCACGGCAGTCCGGCGTGATCGCCGGCTTGCCGCTGGCGCTCGCCACCTTGCAAAAGCTTTCGCCCGACATCGAGATACGCGCGCATGTTCGTGACGCCGCGCGCGTCGCCCGCGGACAGCAGGTGCTGACGATCTCGGGGCCGGCACGTGCCATCCTTACGGCGGAGCGGACCGCGCTGAATTTCGTCGGCCGCCTGTCGGGCGTTGCAACACTCACCGCAGACTACGTTGCGCGCACCGAAGGCACCAGGATGCGGGTCTGCTGCACGCGAAAAACCACCCCTGGACTGCGCGCCTTGGAGAAATACGCGGTACGCTGCGGCGGCGGCTTCAATCACCGCTTCGGCCTCGACGACGCGATCCTGATCAAGGACAACCACATCGCGGTCGCCGGCGGCATCCGCCCCGTGCTGGAGCGCGCCCGCGCCCATGCCGGCCATCTCGTCAAGATCGAGATCGAGGTCGACACGCTCACGCAATTGCGCGAGGTGCTCGACACCGGCCTTGCCGACGCCGTGCTGCTCGACAACATGGACATTGCGACGCTGCGCGAAGCCGTCAGGCTCAACGAGGGACGCCTCAAACTGGAGGCATCCGGCGGTGTCACCCTGGATTCGATCGCAGCCATCGCGGCCACCGGCGTCGACTACGCCTCAGCCGGCGCACTGACGCATTCAGCGCCGAATTTCGACTGTGCGCTGGATATCGAGGCCTGAGGAGGTCTACTCCCTCTCCCCGTTCCTACGGGGCCGCAACGAGATTTGCTCGCGCCGAGAGGACTGGGGTGAGGGGCATCTCTCCACGTATTCGGCTGTCGAAAGACCTGTACCCCCTCGCCCGCATCGCAAGAGCGATCTTACGTCTCCCCGCAAGCGGGGAGACGTAAGAAAGGTTACCGCGGTTCGCTCACGCCATCTCGGCCGAGCTCTTCGCTTCCTCGGCGAGTTCGGGGGGAGAGTGCGGCGGTCTGCGCGGGATGCCCCAGTTTGGTTCCTCGCTGGCGTCGCCCCAGGCGCAAGGCCGGTAGAAGGTGTGGACGGCGCTCGTGTCATCTTCTTCATCTCGGCCAGCCAGGACGGACGCACCCACTAGGCGTGGTAGTGCGTCGACTTGCCGACCTCGGGCAGCCAGATCTGGTCACCAGCATCGCCTTCCAGAGTTTCTGGCGTGCTTCCGCCTGCTTCAGCGGTTCGAGCGGCTGAATCGTCAGCGAGCGCGCAGCGTCTCGGGCCTGGGACCGATTGGGGATTGCGAGCGGCGGCGCGCGAACGGCTGAGGCGCCAGCGGAGAGGCGGTGTGCTACTGCCGGTCTCTGGCGTTGATGCGAAGATGCAGAGACCAGTGCCGAAGGACGCGAACCGCGCGCCCTTCGGACGGGTATGCAAATACACAAGTCGCTACGCGCACGCTACGCTTACGCTAGAAAAATCGAACCGCAGTACATCCGTGCGATTCGAGTCTTCTCGTGAGTATCTAATTTAGGTTGCTGGGGCGTTAATCGGCGTTGCGCGTGCAGCGCACGCAAGCGAACACAGGTGGTTCCACGCAGTGACCGCGTGCACTGGTAAACGCCGCTCATGGTAACGATAAACATCCGGTCAACGTGAGTGGTCAGAAGCCCTGCACGCCCGTATCATAAGGGGACTCGCTGTGTTTCCCACTGTCTCACCATTGTGGTGCGGCCACTCCCTCGACCTCGCATCGGTGTTCGCCAGGAATTTATGAAGGGTACCCGGAAGCCCGATCGTGACCGGCAGGCCCTTCATGATCTCGAAGAAGCACCACGAAGTCGGCATGTGCCGCCGCGGGTCCGAAGCATCTATAGCTTGCCTGCTCGACCGTAAACTCGGTGTCCTGCATGTCGCGCTAGTGCTTCTCGAGCGGCGTGTGGATCCGCGTCAACTCTTTCAATAGCCTGCGGCAGCGGCGATCCATCGACGCGTTGTGGGATCCCGTTTTCCGTGCTGCCTCACTGATGTTCTGCGGCGCACGAACGCTCGCCCATTACGCTCTTTGCACGGAATTCACGTTGCTTGCGGCTCGCGCTCTACAGGATGCCCCACGCGCGATAGCGTCCCCGGCCAGTCGTCTCGCGAAGGTCGAGTTCGGCGACGAGGTTTTGGGCCGCACGGGCCGTGATCCCAAGCTCCGCCGCGATCATGCCGGCCGAGACGATCGGCCGGGTCAGCACGTAGTCGAGGAGCGCCGGCAGTTTCGAAGTGGCGCGCCGGCCGGCGAGTTTTCGGGCGAGGAGGTTTCTGGTCATCAGCCAGCGGTCGTGGTCCTTTAGGCCGGCCTCGGCGGCGGCCGTCATCGCCTCGAGCTGCACAACCAGCCGCGCTGCGACGTCGCGTGCCCGCCGACGCTCACGCGAGATGCTTTTCAGCCCTCCATGCAGGCACAACAGATAGCAGCGTGTCTTGCCGCGGTCGCGCAACACGCTAGCTGCGAGCAGGCACCCTAGCCAAGGCGTGTGCTCGAGCGGTTCAATCGCGTCCCAGGCATCCGCGGCGATTGCAGCCGCCAGAGTCGGCGGCAAATTGCGGGTCTCATCGACGACGGCGCGCCAGTCGTCGAGGCGGCCGTCCTCGTCCCAGTCCGGATCGTAGACGAGCGAGTCCCGCTCTGGCCACGACCGAAGCTCGTCGGCGAGTCTGCGCTCCGCCTTGGCGTTGGCGGCGTCGACCGCGGCGAAGGCTGCGGCCAGATGGAGATCGGTGTTCATGACGCCAAGCGGTCCGTCGAAACCCACCGCGTCCCGCTCTGCGTCCTCGTTGAGCCCGAGACGTTCCTCGACCTCCTCTCGCTCGCGCCGGCCCCGAAGGTCAGCCAGTCCGGAAACCGACAGCGCCCAATTGGGCTTCGCGTCGGCAATGCGCCGACGGGCACGCAGCACGGCGTGAGCCCGGGTCAGCTCGTGGGTGGGGGCGCGGACGTCCATGCCGGCGTCGTGGAGCACGAGGTCATCGAGGTGGACAAGTTCGCCGTCAAGCCACAGAGTGGCGCAAGCCTCGGCGAAGTGCATTCGGCTGATCGCACCGTCACGGATTGGGCTTTTGCCCAGTCGCTCGTCGAGGCGGGCGACAGCATCCTCGGCCGCGGCAAGCGGCCCCGCGAGCTGAGCCCAAGGCAGTGGATCGGCGATTTTGTAGCCGGAAGACAAGGCCTTGATAACCTTAAGAGGAAATGGCGAAACGGAACCTAACACACCTTTATGTTCCGTCATAGCGAGGCCTGTTCCCGCTCTCCTCTTGCTATCGATAAGCACGCCTTATCGATGGGGTGCCGCCGCAGTGCGATCAGCACGCGCAGCGCTGCAAATCACCAGCGCCAAGCTTCAGATCAACCACAAATCGCCACTCGTGCCAACCCTGCCCTGTTCCGGACCAGCCGCTCCGGTGACTGTCCCCTCCCCGGCAAAGCAGGCGCCCTCGAAAATCAGGCTGCGCGGAATGCAAGGTGAAGCGTAGGTAAAAACAGGTCCGGAAATTGACGCCCGCCGGACCGCCCTTGCCCAAAGCGAGAAAGGCGTCGAGCGAGCCGTGCGGTCTCAAGCTGCACCGGCACTGCGGCAATGAGGATCAGGCTACCTAATCTTCGAGCGCCTCCGCGGTGGCGCTGACCGAAAGATTTGTGCTGCCACGGCAACCGCCCTCCCCAGGGCCTGCGGCGACGTCAGACGCGTTCCGATTTCCTGCAGGCGAGCCAAAAGCTCGCGTGCCTCGTCTCAGTCGCTGATGAGCGCGATGAAGGGCGATGCGCCGATGAATCTCGTCATACGGGCCGTCGCGAAATCGTTTGGTGGGCTGTCCGCCGAGGAGTTGCCCCCTATGGCGCAGATCCGGGCAGAACTGGACGCCGCGGTCGAGGAAAAACGATGTCGGCTCGATCTCGAGCTCATGAGCGCGTGCCGATGCACTGTTCGGGTGAGGCGGACCTTTTTCCACCACCGTCAATTCCCGCGCCATCGCCTCGGTCTGTGAATTCTCGATATGCACGGCTATGGCATGCTCCTCTAGACGCAACCATCCCTAGGTGATTTCGATACAGGGAATACGGGAGCAGGCCGCGTTAGTAGGACCGCCAAGGTCGCTGGCCTTCCAGTGACGGGCGGCCTCAGGTCGACGTGCGGCTCTTTATGGTGCTGACTGGAACTTTATGGTTAACGGCTGATAAACGCCTCCCCTATTCCTCCGTCCTTTCCGCTCCCCTACCCTGCCCTTTCCGTCTCCGGACACGAGGCGCGCTTTGTTTCCATTGTTGCCGCCCTAGCTGACCTCGATCCGTCCCGGACGACCACAACCTCGTCGATGCCCTCGCCCGCGCTTGCGTGGTTTCAAGACAACCGATCCGAGACCCGCTCGGGTAAACCCTCGGCGCGGTGCGACCTGGATGCTGGAAGGCGCCAAGGAGGCGGAGCTGAGGAAGCCTCCGCCGACTACATCTGCATTCGCCCTCGGCTGCGAGCGGGAAATGGGCTGCACCGCCGTTGATCCGCATTGTGGCCCGTTCCGCGAAGATGAAGAGATGCCGTTCCTTCCGAACTGGATTGGCCGAGACCGGTTTCGGCGACACTGATCGCCCGACCGGCTCCGGTCTACCTCTTGCCCGTCGCGCCGCCATCCCTGCTGCTTTCTTAGTCCCGCCAGTCGCGTGGAGCGTGGGACCCAGCAACCCGGGATGGCACGGCGGGTGATCCGCATAGGACACCCGCGAGGGATAACAGGTCCTCAACCCCGTGCCTAAGCTCGAACGCCTGCCGCGCGAGGTCCACTGCTTCCGGGGTGTTGTGCCGCTTGGGAGCCGACCGTCCGCCAAAGCCCTTGATCGTCACGCTATGCGGGCTGACGTCGCGGTCGTGCTGTGCGAGCGCGACATGTTCGCAGCCGATGATCATGCGGCTTCGAGGGTGGAACGGCGGCTGGGAGCGCGCCGGCTTTAGCGGTGAAAGAGGGCACTTTCCCTCGCTGCAGCGCTGGCCGAGTCGGCTCGCCATTCCAAGCCGGCACGTGACGAATCGGTGCAAACGCAAGCGCCCGCATCTGGTGATCCGCTGGACGACTTGCTCGTGACGGGTCGCGGGACTCTCGACCTGCCATCCTTCCGACCTGCCATCCTTCGCGTCTGCACGGTCTCGGCGCGGGCGCCGCGCAGCGGATGTTGCGGTTGCGGCTGAGCGGAGCGCGCCAGGGCTCAACGCTGAATTTTGATCCGAATGGGGCGGTGATAGAGTTCGAGCGCGAGTCGATTGTGGGAACTGCGTCGGAGAAAGTTGACCGGGTCAACTTCTGTTTAGAGCGGCGCCTTCGCAGCAGCCGCGCAGGCTACGTGCCGAGAGTTGACCGCGGTCAACTTTAGACCACCCGTGGGCCGATTCGGACCGTTAAGGATTGGTTTACCCTTTAACTGTTGCGAGACCGGCCAGAATCGGGCGTAATAGCCACGCTTTGCGCATGCCGTGTACCCGAAATTCGTAACTACGCGAGAAAGCCGTGGCCCTGAACGACCAACAAGCGATGGCGTCAATCACGCCTGGCGCGCCGCAGGCGATCCACGACACGATCGCGGCAGACGCGCGGGAACTGTCGGCGAAGCTGCACGCCCACCGAACGAAGCTGTTCCCGCCGAAAGCACGCAAGCATCTGCGCCGCTTTACGTCTGGCGAAGTCGCTAAGCTCGTCGGCATTAATGACGGCTACCTCCGCCAATTGTCGCTGGAGGGCAGGGGCCCTCAGCCGGACACCAGCCCATCGGGTCGAAGGTCGTACACATTCGACGATATTCAAAGTCTTCGTGCTTATCTCGATGAATCCGGCAAGGGTGCGCGCCGATACCGACCGTATCGCGTCGCGGGCGAACAGTTGCAAGTCATTGGCGTCGTTAATTTCAAGGGAGGGTCGGGGAAGACCACCACGGCCGCGCATCTCGCCCAACATCTCACCTTGCAGGGCTATCGAGTGCTTGCGATCGATCTGGATCCGCAGGCCTCGCTCTCCGCGCTGCACGGCTACCAGCCAGAGTTTGACGTCGAGGAAAACGGAACTCTGTACGGCGCCATCCGCTACGACGACGGGCGTCGCGAACTGAATGAGATCATTCGGCAGACTTACTTTTCGGGGCTCGACATCGTTCCCGGCAACATCGAACTGATGGAATTCGAACATGAAACCCCGAAAGCGCTCGCTGCGCGCCAGTCGGGTGACCCGCTGTTCTTCGCCCGCGTTGCCCGTGCCCTCGCCACGGTTCAGGACCGCTACGATATTGTCGTGATCGATTGTCCGCCTCAACTCGGATTTCTCACGCTTTCTGCGCTCTGCGCAGCAACGGCAATTCTGATCCCTGTGCATCCGCAGATGCTCGATGTCATGTCGATGTGCCAATTTCTAATCATGACATCCGACCTCCTTGCCGTCGTGGCTAAAGCAGGCGGCAACATGAATTACGATTGGATGCGCTATCTCGTCACGCGTTATGAGCCCGGCGATGGACCGCAGGCCCAAATGGTCGGCTTTATGCGCTCGCTGTTTGGCGACCGCATGGTCACGAACATGATGCTGAAAAGTACGGCGATCTCGGACGCGGGCATCACGAAGCAAACGCTCTATGAGGTCAGCCGCGATCAGTTCACACGGGCTACCTACGACCGCGCCATGGAATCGCTGGACAGCGTCAATGGTGAAATCCAAAGCCTCATCCAGGCTGCGTGGGGGAGGGCCTAATGGGTCGAAAAAACCTGCTTGCGGACCTCATTGATGACAAGTTGACCGCGGTCAACGAACAACCGTCAGGTGAGCCCAGCGACAATCGCAGACCAACCCAGCCAACACTTGGGTCGCGCGGAGCGGTCGGCGCCATGAGCCGTTCACTCGAGATGCTGTCCGCGGAGCGCGATGCCGCCAAGGCCTTGACCGAGCAACTCACCACCGGTCAAACCGTCGTCGAGATCGCCCCAGATTTGATCGACGCCTCGATCGTTCCCGATCGTATGACGAGCGTGGACGAGAAGCACTCTGCCCTCGTTGAATCGATCCGCGCCAATGGGCAGTTGGTTCCCATCCTCCTTCGCCCGCATCCGTCCAGCCCGGGCCGGTTTCAGATTGCCTATGGCCATCGTCGCGTTCGTGCGCTCGCCGAACTTGGCCGCCCTGCGCGGGCCGTGGTCCGCGACCTTAGCGACGAAGACCTGGTGGTGGCACAAGGCAAGGAGAATGGTGAGCGGGAGGATCTGTCCTTTATTGAGCGGGCAACTTACGCCGCCGCGCTCGAGGATCGTGGATTCAAGCGCGAGATCATCATGGCGGCGCTCAGCGTCGACAAGACGGAGCTCTCCCGCCTCATCACGGTCGCGCGGGCCCTTCCCCGGAGCCTACTCGATGCAATCGGACCAGCGCCAAAAACCGGCCGCCGGCGCTGGATGGAGTTGGCGGAGCGGCTTGTAGGCCGCCACGACCAAAAGGTATTGGCCGACAGCGTTGCCAGCGATCGGTTTGTGCGCGCTACTTCCGATGAACGGTTCGCGATAACTATGGCCGCGCTGGCGCCCCGCAAGCCCAAAGTTGCACGGCCGACAACCTGGGCGGACGACGGAGGCAAAAAGATCGTGAAGATTGAACGTCGCGCAGATCGCATCACGCTAGCTGTAGATGAAAAGGCCGCGCCTGCGTTTGGAGACTTTGTTATTTCGCGGCTGCCGGAACTCTACCGGGCATTTCTCGATGGAGGCACCGATGAGTGACATCGGGCGTCTTGCCGCTTTGGATATGGCGCTGCCTGGACCTCACACGGTCGGGCGGCGCGATGCGTACCCGCGTTTCCGTCCTCTCACCGTAGGAGCATAGCGGAAAAGAAAAAAGGCCCCCGGAACGTCTCCGTCCGAAAGCCTTCTCTCGTCACGTTTGGCGACTGACAGAGAATCACTTTCACGAATCGCAGTCAAGCGTCTTTAGCGACGGCACCGTTTTGGTGAGCGGATTTTCTTTGCCCGCATGAGGCAAAGACATGCAGTCACACTCCCCAACGACGCCCTTTGGGCGGCGATCGCTGACGCTTGCCCATGTGGCAAGCCAGATGGTCGCAACCGAACGTCCGCCCGAAAAGATCGTCCATAAGTGGAAGATCTTCCACGCCATCTGCACGGCACGGCCGCGCCTTGGAGTGTCGGAGCGCTCGCTCTCGGTCTTGAACGCGCTCTTAACGTTCCATCCCGAGACCGCACTGACGGGGGCAGGCGATCTGATTGTCTTCCCGTCCAATCATCAACTCAGTCGGCGGGCGCACGGCATGCCAGCGTCAACGCTGCGACGTCACCTCTCCGTGCTGGTCGACGCGGGCCTGATCGTTCGGCGCGACAGTCCCAATGGCAAGCGGTATGCGCGGAAGGACAATGCCGGCGACATCGAGCTCGCGTTCGGCTTCGATCTGTCGCCGCTGGTCGTGCGCTCGGAGGAGTTCGAGAGCCTGGCGGCCGATATCGAAGCCGAGGCCCGCGCACTCAAGCTCGTACGAGAGCGCATCACCCTGTGCCGGCGCGACATCGCGAAGATGATTGCAACTGGCATCGAAGAAGCCGTTCCGACGCGAAGGGGAGGGCAGGGGCCTGCCGATTGGCAGGTTGTGCACGCTGCCTTCCGCGCGATCGTCGATCAGATTCCGCGCACGGCTACGCGCCAGGAGCTCGAGCCGATCGCCGACGAGTTGTCTCAGCTTGCCGATGACGTGCTCAATCTTCTGGAAGAACACATCAAATCCAAGAATCCGGGCGCCAATGAGTCCCACTCTGAGCGCCACATACAGACTTCAAATCCAGATACCCCAATTGATCTTGAACCTGTCTTCCGAGAAGGCAGGGCGGCGGGAGCTGAGCCCAAACCTCAACCGTCGCGAGTCGGGGAGGGGGCTTATCCGTTGGGAATGGTCCTGAGTGCGTGTCCCGACATCGTCGATTATGCGAAGGGTGGGGTTTCGAACTGGCGCGATTTCCTCGCTACCGCGGCCGTTGTGCGATCGATGCTGGGGATCAGTCCGAGCGCCTGGGAGGAGGCTCAAAAGGTTATGGGCGAGGTGCCCGCGGCCATCGTCGTCGCGTGTATCCTGCAGCGCGGGACGGCGATCAATTCCGCCGGCGGCTATCTGCGCGGTCTGACGCGAAAAGCCGAGGTCGGCGAGTTTTCGCTTGGCCCGATCCTGATGGCGCAGATCAATTCTCGCCGCCGAGACAAGCAGCGGGCGTGAGGCGATGAGGCGCCGCCCCCAAACCTTTACGTTTCTCGTGGATCGAAGAGGCCAGTCCAACCGGCTGCGGCGGTGTCGACGCAAAGCTGTTCGCAGAGATCGTCATGGCAAAACACCACCCGATCCTCACTCTGTTTTTCCAGCCTCGTCATGGAGGCGCCGCTGAGCAGCGGATGAACGCGGCGCGGTTCGCGCACGGGGGCCGATCCTTGGGGGCGCTAATCCCGTTGGATGGGAGATGGTCGAGCACGCCGTTCCGGGACAACAGACTTTCGCGTCTGGTGCAACTTAGACGGTCGCCTCCAACCGCAGCCGAGCAGCGACAGTCTTTTTGAGGAGCTTCTGGAGAGAGGCTAATGAAGAGACGAGATCGGTGCCGCGATCCATGGACCGTTCCGCTCGATGCGAGTGGGTGCGGTTTTCCTTCGACGGCCGGCAGTCAGGCCGGCAACGTTCTCAACCTCCTCCGGAGCACCAGTAGTATCGATCTACGTATAGCCTCGCAGAAGATCTCCAAGGCGAGGCAAGTACCTGCCTATCTTAAGCGGAACGATACGACGCCTCAAGGAACGCACTTTCTCTCCATCGGATAGGGCGGGATTGACCAGCAGCATCGTGCTTGGAATGACAGCCCTTTTTCAAATGGACATGTTCGAGGGAGGAGTGATCGATGCTGCGCCGCTGCACCAGGGCGCTGACCTCTTCCTGCCGCTGCTGGAGAAGTGGACAGCCATTGAAGACTATGAACCGGTCGACGGGCTAAACTTTGCCGAGGGATTGCGCGATTTGGATCCCAGGACGCGTTGTCGGCGATCGAGCGGAGATTGAAGCAGGTGCTTGGTTCGAATGATATCGATCTTCTAGATTCTGACACGGCAGCACACGTTGGGCATGCACGACGACGTTACGTGAAAGACAGCATCTTCTGCCGCTTTCATTTCTCGAGAGAGTGGTCGCCCGATGTTCCTACAACGGGGCATCCGGAGCCGTCTCTATGATAGCCGCGCACGGCACGCAAACCGCGCTAGATGTATTGCTGGAAATCCACACGGGCGCCACAACGCGGTACGTTCGATCTTGATCCGAAGACCCCTTGTGGTCTACTGTCCTTTGTCCTAGGACAGCGGACGAGAGCGAATCTGCATGAAAAGTCAAGACGTTGTTATATTGCTGAAGCTCGTGAGCCTTGAGCAGGCCAAAAATGAGGACGACGCGCATCTTGTGGAGGCTGCGCATAACGATGACCCGTACTCAGTACGCAGCCTGGAGTTAGCCCTTGGTATCAGCAAGACAGAGGTCAATGCGTCGATCAACCGGAGCGTTTCGTCGGGACTTGCGGTCAAAGATCGGGAAACCGGCCAGGCAAAGCCCAACCGCCGCAATCTCTATAATTTCGTGGTGCACGGATTGAAGTTCGTTTTCCCGGCTAAACCGGGTGCGATGACCCGGGGCATCCCCACCGCCTTTGCGGCCGCCCCGCTTAAAAATCTTCTGATCAGCGCAGGAGAGTACATTTACGTCTGGCCGTACGCCAAAGGCAAGGACATGGGGCAGGCGGTAGACCCGCTGTTTAAAAGCGTACCCCAGGCCATTCAAAAAGACGATCGCCTGTACGAGTATCTGGCCCTTATCGATGGTGTCAGGCTTGGACATCAAAGGGAGGCTGGGCTCGCGGCCGAGCGTTTATCGGAAAGGCTTCTCAGAAAATGACCACCGTTAAAGGCCAATTGCTTCATATGTTGCAAACGGTCGCGCAGTCTTTGGGAGATGAACTGCGCGAGCGGCTGGTGTTTGTTGGCGGTTGCACAACAGCCCTTTTCATTACGGACGAGATCGTGCTCGAAGGCGTTCGGGCAACCGATGACGTGGATCTGATCGTTGATCTCGTCGGGCATGCGCAATGGGCTCAACTGCAAGACCAGTTGCGTCAGAAGGGGTTCGTGGAATCTCCGGAAGACGAGGTCATTTGCCGCATGCGGCTCGGCGACCTCAAAGTCGATTTCATGCCGCATGATGAAAGCATTCTCGGCTTTAGCAATCGCTGGTACGCCAAAGGCATCGAGACGCCGGTCACGTGTCACCTGAACGAGACATTGAACATCAAGCGCCTCACGCCGGAACTGTTCGTGGCGACAAAGTTGGAAGCATATCTCGGCCGCGGCAACGACGATCTCCTAGGCAGCAGTGACATCGAGGACATCCTTCTCGTCGTTGATGGGCGAGAGGAACTCGTGGCTGAAATCCAAAACGCAGACGATGATGTTCGCTGCTACATTGCAGAGAAGTTCAAAGCGCTCTTAGGTCATGAGGATTTTGATCATTTTCTCGACGGCAATATCAAGGGACCTGAAGGCCGGGTCGATATTGTACGAGAGCGCTTTGTCGCCATAAGCCAGAGCGATGCTGGCGAGCGAGAGGGGAATGGAGATCAATCGGCGCAGTGAGCAATGAAAGAGGACGCGCGATAACCGGGATTGCGGGGGATTCGGAGTGCGCGCCGATGCCGTGTTATGTCTCCTTCTCGACGGATCAACCTCTGCCCCAACAAGCGGTGACCTTGCCCGCCAGATTATCCGCGATGTCGTAGACTGGTGCGTCGCCACAGACGAAGCCGCAATGGCAGAAAGCCTCAGCCGGCAATTGCGCCGCACTCATCGCAGTTTATCTCGGCTATTTCCGCGGGACAGCGTGAGCTACGTGCTCGCCCAACGTGGTGAACCAACGCCTGCGACTCGCCTCGGTTTCGCCCGCGCTGCTCGAGGTCTATGCCGACGAGGGCATGTCGCTCGAGCAGTTGATGGCCTTCGCCGTCACCGCGGATCACGGCCGCCAGGAGCAGGTCTGGCAGACCATCTCCGGCTCTTGGCAGAAAGAGCCTTATCTGATCCGCCGCATGTTGACGGAGAAGTCGGCGCGCGCCTCCGACCGTCGCGCCATGTTTGTTGGCCTAGATGCCTACGAGGCGGCCGGTGGCGTGGTGCTGCGCAACCCGTTCCAGTCCGACGACGGCGGCTGGCTCGAGGACGTCGCTCTGCTCGACGGTCTGGTCGCTGAGAAGCGAAAGGCAGAGGCGGAAACGATCGCCACCGAAGGCTGGAAGTGGATCGAGCTCCCAGGGTGCGAAGCTCATCGGCCAGTACGACAGCTCAGCGCTTCGTCGCTGGGTGGCATCCGACCGCTCGCCTGGACCTGCGCAGCAACACGCGCTTAGCCCTACGTATCTTGCGGCCGAGAAGTCGATTGGATGACTCCAGTTCTCATGTGATCCATCGTGAAATCCGAACCTGCCATCGGATTACTTGATCTCCGTCACCAAACGATTGCGTCCCAACGATACTGCGTCGGCCGCACAAATCTGACCTCCAGTGGATAGGGACAATGACACTCTCAGAAACGAACTTTCGCTTACTTCGAACAATCAAGAATGTTGTTTTGACTCTTGCGTCGGCGTCTCTCGCGTCGAGTGGGGCACAAGCTGCTGACCTGCCAGTCAAAGCCAGAGCAGTGGAGTACGTGAAGGTTTGCTCACTGTACGGCGCTGGCTTCTACTACATCCCTGGCTCGGACACTTGCATCAAGCTTGGCGGATATCTGCGCGCTGACGTTGTCGCGAATAGCAACAGCGATTTTGACCCGGCCGCCAATGGCGTAGCGGGAGCACGCAACCGTCTAGGCAACAGCTACACTTGGCGCGCTCGTGAAGGACTGAGCATCGACACGCGCACCGCGACTGAGTACGGCCTCGTTCGCACCTATTTCTCGGGCGTGTTCACCTGGACGTCGGGTGGCTATACCGGCGCCGGCACGAGCGCCGTCAATGGGGCGACCGCTTATACAACGTCGACGGCTTCACAGGTCGCTGGTGGTTCGCTCGGCGTCTACTCCGCCTTTATCCAGTTCGCAGGCTTTACGATGGGTAAGGCCGTCTCACAGTTCTCGGCGCCCTGGACCAACTATCCAGGCAACGAGTTCGATGATCTTCCGGGCGGCGGCGGATGGGTCACCGGCGTGAACCAGTTCACCTATACCGCTGACTTCGGACAAGGCATCACGGCCGCTTTCTCAGCCCAGGATCAGGTAGCCTACGGTACGACCAATATCTGGAATGTAAGTGGAGCAACGGCGGCCGCTCTCGCCACCGGTGCGTACGGTACTAACAACATCGGCGGTTCATCGTCTCCAGACCTTGTCGCGATGGTTCGTATTGACCAGGCGTGGGGTCTCTTCCAGGCGTCGTTCGCGGCGCACGACAACCATGCTGGGTACTACGGTGGCGACGAAGCGACCGGGCATCCGAACGACAAGTGGGGCTGGGCTGCTGCTTTGGCCTTGTCAATCAAGAACATCCCGACTGGAGCCGGCGACACGATCAACGTGTCAGGCGCTTATACCAACGGCGCGACCCGCTACAACTTCAACGATTTGATGCCAACCACCTACGCGATGTACGGCGGCACGGGGCTTGCAGGTGCTTATCAAAGCGTCGGCCTGGCGGGCTTGTCTGACTCCGTGTTCGTTGCCGGTGCGGGCCAGGAGCTAACCAGGACGTACGGCTTCCATGCTGGTTACACACACAACTGGGATCCTCATTGGAATAGTGCCATCTACGGCGGCTGGGGCGCCGTTCGGTATAACAGCGCAGCGAAGGGCTACATCTGCGGTGCATTCGTAGCCAACGTTGCGCTGTCGAGCGGCAATGCTGGCTGTAATCCTGATTTCAACTATGGGGTTGTCGGCGTCGTCACGCGCTGGACACCGGTCAAGAACCTGACCTTCACGGCAGATCTCGCCTACACCATGCTCGACCAAAAGTACGCGAGCGGAAGTACAGTGACACTGCCTGTGCAGTCTGCGGTCGCCAAGCCGGCGGCTCTTTACGAATTGAAAGATCAGAGCACGCTGATCCTGCTCTTGCGGGCTCAGCGGAACTGGTGAGGCTCTGTCTAAACCAGCGGAAGGAGAAAAGAGGGCTCAAAGAACGAGGTTAACCTCCAAGGAGGCCTCCGGCATGCCCGCCGGGGGCCTTCTGCAAATAGTATCTAAATCAGAGCTGAGCATACGGCGGCTTTCAAACGGCGTTGAAGGACCCTTTTTCTTGGTCCAGACGAAGGGCCGAGCGTCGTCGTTGTGGGCTTTGCTCTCACGTTCAAGAAAAGCGGGTGCTAGGTGAGATCTTCAGCAAGCTGGAATGCTGCTACGACAATCTTATGCCGTCTCCGCAAGGGCGGTCTTCTTACAAAGACGAACGAGCCACCGGCAAAAAGCGCGAGACATTTCGGGATTATCGCCTCGGTCGACAGCATAGGCGCGATACTGCATGCCGCTGGGAGTGCGCGATCGTGGAATCACATTGAGAGCTCCACCACGTACCAGGTCACTTACAATGATTTCGGGCGCGACGAGAAGACATTTGCCCGTCATCACCGCCGGCAGGGCCAGGTAATTGTGATCATATCGCGCTCCCGATTTTATATCTTTTGGGGTCAGGTTCATGGCCCGAAGCCATGTCGGCATTATGTCAGGCCGGGATGTGATGTTCAGGATGGGTACTGTGCGAACAACCGGGAGGCTCTTGCCATCGACGTGATTTGGTGAGCCCACACATACGAGTTGCTCGTTGTAGATTTCCCAATCATCTGCCGGCTCGATGACGGAAAGATCCCGTGTGATCAAAATGTCGTAATCGTCGGACGACGTCGGTTGCGAAAGTGAGCTAATCACATCCACAACTACGCCGCCCATTTCATTAGAAAAAGCTTGGAGATTTGGAATCAGAAAGGCGTAAGCGAAAGTCGAGAGTGACGTGCGGACTACAATCCGATTGGTGTCCCGACGATTCCGTCGGCGCATTCTCTTGGCGGTGAAGCAAACGGTATCTAGCGGTTCTGCAACCGTGTTCGCAAAAAGCCGCCCGAATTCCGTCAATTCGCTACGCCGGCCGCGACGCTGCATGAGGTCACTGCCCAGATACTCCTGCAGCACGGCGAGGTAGCGGCTGACCGAACTCTGGGTCATTCTCAAGGCGCTAGCCGCGCGGGTTACGCTTCCCTCGCGCGCAATTGTGACGAATACCCGGATCGCATTGAGTGGCACTTCATCCGTTTCGGTAGCCATTTTGTGCTCCGGAATTTCGGGCATGCCCGTCAGTTCTCGCAGGAGGGCATTGCCAGAAATCAATCGTCCATCACATTATTCGATGATCGTAGCCGGGTTACTAGATACCAACTGCAGGTCGCGCGCGAAAGCGATTTCGCTCAGACGCGGTGCAATCCGTGCGAACGAGCTCGCTTCTAGTTGCGCACATTATTTTCCAAAAGGCGCGACGAAATCGTGCCGTTAAATCGGCTGGCGTGATCGCTCTTTGCGCGGTCCCCCTTCTGGAGGAGAGGGGCGTTTACAGCAATTGTCGAACAGCAAAAGCTGCGCCCGAGCAGAGCTCAGACGCAATGACGCCCTCTTGGACAAGAGATCTAGCGAAGGAAGCGAGCTTCGGCCGCCTTGAAGCTATCCACGTTCTGGAGGTCGAAAATCTCCTCGACCGGCAGAATATCCTTGTGGACGTTCTGGACGCCGCCATCGGCAATGATTCGGCGGAAGGTCTCTCTCATCGCAGTTGCAGCAGCGCGGATACCGTAATTGCCGTAGATCATTACGCGGATATTCCCGAGTGCTTTGACCCGCTCGGCGTCGAGATCCGGGTAGGCGTTCGGCACGATCGCTAGCGGCACCGATCCGCCCCAGGCGCGCGAAAAGCTTTCGATCTCTGATGCATCCTTCTTTTTCGAATGGATCAGCACCATTTCGGCGCCGGCCTC
The DNA here is from genome assembly GCF_023074155.1 of Bradyrhizobium sp. 134. NCBI lineage: Bacteria > Pseudomonadati > Pseudomonadota > Alphaproteobacteria > Hyphomicrobiales > Nitrobacteraceae > Bradyrhizobium > Bradyrhizobium sp. 134. Next base: position 60,519 of record NZ_JADPKX010000017.1, read on the forward strand.
TTCGTAAGCTTTTGCTCGGCGCAGAGCTTCCGTTTCGCCGAGACCCGCAATCAGGGCTTCGGTGCGGGCGATCACGAGAAAATTGGGGTCTCGTCTTGTCGCAACAGCGGCCTCGATCTTGCCCTGGAACTCCTCGATGCGGAGCAGTTCCTGGCGTCCGCCAGCCATAAGGCTCGTCACTTTCGGAAAGGTTTTGTCTTCGATCACCACAGCGCTGGCGCCAGCTCGCTCGTATTCGTGAACGGCGTGGATCACGTTGATTGCATTGCCATAACCGGTGTCAATGTCAGCGATGATCGGCAGCGTCGTGCGTCCAGCGATCGAGCGCAGCATGTCGAGATGCTGGGTCATCGAGATCAGACTCATATCGGGCAGACCGCAAAGCGCGGAGAGTTCGAAGCCCGATGCCCATAAAGCATCGAAGCCGGCCTCTTCGGCCAGCAGAGCCGAAAGTGGGCTATGGGCGGCCATGACATGGATGAGACTGGCTTCGTCCAGGCGAGTACGAAGGCGTTTGACGGAGGACATCGGAAAATCCTTCTTTCGCGGATACGGCTCGCCATCACTGGGCGGGGTCACCTCAGGCACTCTGATCGCGCAATTGGGCCGCGCCAGCGGTCATGATCTTGGCTTTTTGGGGGGACGGACGACATCTGAGTCGGTCTTAAACGAGAGACAAGAGTCAGCACCTGAGTGAAAAGCGGAAATCTTGCCGGTTTCTAATTGCTCTTAAGCGGGCCGACCAATGGTGTGATCGCATTCTTGCGATCTAACGATCAACCATCTCGATGATGGCGTCGTGTCTCGTTGCACCTCAGAGCTGGTCAAGAAGCTAGGGGGGACATCGTTTCCGCGCGACACTTGATCACTCGAGACCATGTTGGTTGCGCTAACAGTGAGAGCGCTGATGACGTTTTAGTTGGGCAGCGTCCTCAGCCCAACCGGGAGCGACCCAGTTCCGAGGAGGCACCGTTCTCTGCCCGGAAGCCTCATGTCATCTCATCTGCGCACGTGAACATCGACTTAGTCGATGAATGTCATCGCAGCGTAGCATTTCGCGGCTCTAACGTCGGACACGTTTGGCAAGCACGAGATCAGCGATCTTGGTTTTGGGCCTCTGCGAGGATCTGCTGATCGCCGCAAGGTCAAGGCTATGCGTTCCGTACTGATTGAAGCGAATTCCGGGAGACGGTGATGACCCGCAGCCATCTGACACGGCGAGAGGCTTTGACTGGTGCGGTCGCAGCAGGTTTGTTGCCGACCGCGAGCACCGCCTGGGCTGAGAGCGACGGCAAGAAACCAGCCCGGCGGCGATTAAGAGTTGGCATGTCGGGCTTTCCCCGCACGTTTGACCCGGTCATCGCAACCGACACCGCCATTCGGCGGATCATGCCGCAGCTGTTTGAGAGCCTCATTGGCTTTGACCACGCCAATGGGATGGCGCTGCGGCCGGCATTGGCCGAACGTTGGGAGCGAGTTGATGCGCAGTCGCTGCGGCTGTTCCTGCGCAAAGGCGTGGCGTTCCACGACGGAAGCCCGCTGACTGCCGAAGATGTCGCCTTTAGCCTGGGGCCCGACCACCTGTTGGGACCGGGCCGCAGCGGAATGTCCGATGCGCTGCAGTCGCTGGACCGGATCGACAAAGTGGATGTCGTCGATCCCTATACGGTCATTGTCCACGCCAAAGGGAACGACGCACTGCTTGAGCAGCGTCTGGCTTCCTGGGGAGCGGAGATCGTCTGTAAGCGCGCGTTCACCGCCGCGGGCTCGTGGGAGCGCTGGACGGCAGCTCCTGTAGGGAGCGGCCCGTACAAGCTCGTCAATCACAAGCTCGACATCCATGTCACATTGACTGCGCACGATGCATATTGGGGCGGACGGCCACCATTTGAGGGCGTCGAATATCGCATTATTCCCGAGCTTTCCGCGCGCGTGAACGGCCTTCTTGCCAACGAGCTCGACCTCATCACTGACATCCCACCCGATCAATTCGAGCGTATCGAGAAGCGGGCCGATCTCCAGGTCTCGGGCGGGCCAGTACAGAATATCCGCTCGCTCGTGCTCGATCAGAACGATCCAGTGCTGAAAGACGTGCGGATCCGCCGTGCGATGAGCCTTGCGCTCGATCGCAAGCTCTTGATCGAGAGCCTGTGGGCGAACCGTCTGCCGATTCCGAATGGCTATCAACTCGCGAGTTATGGCCAGGGCTACATCGAGGATTTCCCCGCGCTGCTTTATGATCCTGATAAGGCGAAGGAGCTGGTCGCTGCGGCGGGCTACAAAGGAGAGCCGATCATTTATCGGCTCCTCAACAACTACTACCCCAATCAGATCTCTGGCGCGCAAACCATGATCGAGATGTGGCGTGCAGTCGGCCTGAACGTCAAAATCGAGATGATGGAAAACTTTGCTCAAGTTCAGCGCCAGCCGGTGCGGGCGATCTTCGACACCTCCAACACGGCGTTGTTTCTGGATCATCTCGGCCATCCCTGGCGTGAATACGGCCCCAGCGGCGCCCTGCCGAAGTCGGTCGGGGTCTGGAAGAACGAGGAGTATTTCGCCTTGGGCGCGCAGCTCCAGGAGACCGCTGAGCCCGAGCAGCGCCGTCCAATCGTGCGCCGCATGCTCGAGATCATCAATGAGGTCGATCCGCCCTGTGTGATTTTGCATGTGTCCGGCCAGTTCTATGGCAAGCGGCGCGACGTACCCTGGTTGCCGGGGCTGACGCTCGATCTCAATTTCGGCCCATTCAACAGCGCCTTGATCCGGACCTGATTCAGGATGAATGACGCGTTCCTCCGCTTGCGCGCAGCTCCACCACGTGGGCTGCCCGGCTCCCGCAATTCCTACGACGCCGCCCGCGAGGAGCAGCCGCGACGACGCTGGCAGGACAGGGAGCTCAGATGACACGACTTCTTGAGATTACAGGGCTGCAGGTTGCTTTCGACCAGGTGCCGGTGCTGCGTGGAATAAATCTCAGCCTCCGCCGTGGCGAAGCGCTGGGCATGGTCGGCGAAAGTGGTTGCGGAAAGTCGGTGACTTGGCTTGCGGCGCTTGGTCTCTTGGGGTCGCGCGCCCGGACGGCAGGCAGCGTACGCTTTGCTGGCGAAGAGCTTCTCCATGCTCCCGCCCGTCATCTGGAACAGGTGCGTGGTCGCCGAATTGCAATGATCTTTCAGGATCCGACCAGCGCGCTCAATCCCGTGCGTACCGTGGGCGATCAGATCGGCGAAGCTCTGCAGCTCCATCGTGGGATGGACAGGCGCAGCGCGCTGAATGAAGCGCGTCGTCTGCTGGATCAGGTCGGCATTCCCGATGCGGCGCGACGGCTTGGCCGCTATCCGCACGAGTTTTCCGGTGGGCAGAATCAGCGGGTCATGATTGCCATGGCGCTTGCGGGACAGCCCGACATCCTCATCGCCGATGAACCCACCACCGCTTTGGACGTCACTATTCAGGCGCAGATCCTTGAGCTTCTGCAAGAGATTCAACGCGAAAGAGGCATGGCGCTGGTCCTGATCTCACATGATCTGGGCGTTGTCGCCGAGATCTGCGAGCGCGTGCTGGTGCTTTACGCCGGGCACATCATTGAAGAAGCACCCGCCGTGCGTCTGTTCGACCATCCCACTCATCCATATACACGCGGGCTTGTTGGGGCCCTCCCGAATCTGGACGGGCCTCGGCAGCGCCTCGCCGCCATTCCCGGTGTCGTTCCGAGCCCGGCGGACCTTCCGCCAGGATGTCCCTTCGCGCCACGCTGCGACCTGCGCACGGACCGGTGTGGCGAATGCACTGTCGAATTGACGTCTGTGGAGGATAATGCCGACCACAGAATTGCCTGCCTGCATGTCACCGGCCAGCGGTGCCAGGACGAGACCGTCGCCGCATGACGATGACGGTCGCACCGCTTCTCCAAGCCGATGGGCTTGTCCGACGATATTCCTTGCGCCAGGGCCTGTTTCGGGGTCACTCGACGGTCCACGCCGTCAATGGACTGTCGCTGTCTCTGGCCAGCGGTGAGACGCTCGGACTTGTTGGCGAATCGGGCTGCGGAAAATCCACCGCGGGCCGGCTTCTCATTGGCCTGGAACGACCGGATGCGGGCACCGTCAGCTTCGGCGGAGAAGAGTTGCCGCCGATGGGCGATATCCGTTGGCGGCATCTCAGGATGCGAATCCAAATGGTATTTCAGGACCCGCTGGGGGCGCTCGATCGCCGGCTAACGATCGGGGCGCAAATCGCAGAACCGCTCGAAATTCATCGGATCGGCAGCAAGTCCGAAAGAGCGGACCTGATCAATAGGCTCCTCGCTGACGTTGGCCTCAGAACCGATCACGGGGCGCGCTATCCTCATGAACTCTCAGGTGGCCAACGCCAGCGTGCGGTGTTGGCACGAGCACTCGCGACCGATCCGGACCTCATCGTGTGCGACGAGCCGGTGTCCGCGCTCGACGTCTCGATCCAGGCTCAAGTCGTCAATCTTCTGCGTGACCTGCAGGAGCGGCGGCACATGGCGATGATCTTCATCAGCCATGACCTGCGCGTCGTTCGGCAGATCAGTGATCGCATCGCCGTGATGTATCTCGGCTCGATCGTCGAAGAAGGCTCGCCCGATGCAGTTCTGCGCGCCCCCTTGCATCCGTATTCAAAAGCGCTGGTTTCTGCCGTACCCAGGCCTGGACGGCGTAGCGAGCGGACGATCCTGCAAGGTGATCCGCCCAATCCATCGGCGCGGCCCGCCGGCTGCGCCTTCCATCCACGTTGTCCGGCGGCTCTTCCGGCCTGCGCATGGATTGTGCCCGAGCTCACATCCGTAGGCGCAGGACGCAGGGTCGCTTGCCATTTGATCAACAGGGATGGTCTCCAAGTTGGGAGCGTCGCCTGATGACCCGCTTCATCATGACTCGGGTGGCTCGCGCCGTGCTCACCATAGCGATGGTAGTCACATTCGCCTTCGTGGTTCTGCGAGCCTCTGGCGATCCCGCTCGCGCGATGCTGTCGCCTGAAACGTCGGCCGATGCGGTCGAGGCCTTTCGCAAGGCTTGGGGGCTCGATGCACCACTCTGGGTCCAATACGTAAAATATCTTCTTGCGGTCGTCCACGGAGATCTCGGCCAATCCATGCGGGACGGGCGTACTGCCGCCACGGTTGTTGCCGAACGCATCCCGGTCACGCTGATGCTCACTGCTCCGGCACTCGCCCTCAATCTTCTCCTAGGCATTCCGGCCGGCATCTATGCAGCCCTCAAGCGCGACAGTTTCACTGACCGTCTGGTGATGATGGTGACGGTAGCGGGCTTCACCGTGCCTTCATTCGTGCTCGGGCTCGTACTCGTGCTCGCCTTTGCGGTCGAGCTTCCCTGGTTTCCTTCAGGTGGCGCGGGCAGCGTGCGCCATATGGTCCTGCCGGTGGTCACGCTTGGCCTTGGCGGCGCGGCCGTTCTGGCTCGTTTCACCCGCAGCGCCATGCTCGAGGTGCTCGGGCAAACCTATATCCGCACGGCGAGTGCCAAGGGTGTGCCATGGCGCAGAGTGGTGACGGGCCATGCCCTGCCCAATGCCGCCATACCAGTGTTGACCATTGTGGGTTTGATGGTGGGCAACTTAATCGCGGGGACGGTGCTCGTCGAAAGCGTCTTTTCCTGGCCCGGAATCGGTAGCCTGCTCGTCGTCTCCGTCGTAAGTCGCGACCTGGCTGTGGTCCAATGCATCTTGCTGCTGGTGGCAGCCGCCATGATCGCGACAAACCTCGCAGTCGATCTCCTTTACGGTATGCTCGATCCGCGTCTGCGCGATACGCGCTCTGCTGGAGGAGCGTAGATGGCGGAAATGTCTGCCGGACAGATGTCGTTTGCTCACGTTAAGAAGAAGAGAGTACTTCGTTGGCGCAATGTTGCTGTGCAAGGCGCCATCGCTTGGCTCGCGCTCATGCTCGTCATCGCGATCCTGGCAGATCGTCTCGCTCCCTATGATTATGCCGCACTTGATCTTCGGCATCGTCTCGCCGCGCCTATTGGCTTCGGGGGGCACGTATCGCATCTGTTCGGCACCGACGAGCTTGGCAGGGACCTGCTGGCGCGCTTACTTATATCGATCCGGATGAGCCTTTTCATTGCCTTTGGAGCCACGCTGATAGGCGCATGCCTGGGTACCACGCTCGGCTTTCTCGCCGCCCATTTCCGCGGCTGGGTCGAACAGGTCATCCTCGCATGTGTCGATTTCCAGGCCAGCATGCCGTTTCTCGTTCTAGCGCTCGCGGTACTTGCATTCGTGGGTAACTCTCTGCTGCTCTTCGTGGCCCTCCTTGGCCTTCATGGCTGGGAGCGCTACGCGCGCGTCACGCGCGCGCTCGCGATGAGCGCGAACACGCAAGGCTATGTGGTCGCCGTACGCCAGCTGGGTGCAGGACCTTGCCGCCTTTACCTGCGCCACATCCTACCGAACATCGCCTCAACCTTGATCGTCACCATGACTCTTGCCTTTCCGGATATTATTCTGCTCGAGAGTGGTCTGAGCTTCCTTGGTCTGGGCGTGCAGCCCCCGCTCACCTCCCTCGGCAATATGGTCGGCTATGGTCGTGACTATCTGACCCGCGCGCCCTGGATACTCGTCCCCTCTTCGCTGATCATCTCGCTCACCACACTGTCCATCTCGCTGGTGGGGGACTGGCTGCGCGACCGCATGGACAAGACATTATCGTGAAGGCCTCTGTAACTTCCCCTGCTACCCGCCGCGTCATCCTTGTCAGTTTCGATGGGCTCCGTCCCGATCTTATAAACGCTACAGCGACTCCTCATCTTCACAGGCTGCAGCGCCAGGGCGTGACCCTCGGCCGGAATGTCACCGTCTATCCGAGCGAAACGCGGGCGGCGATGCCTAGTCTTGTTACCGGCGCATCACCCGGGCGCCATGGCATGGTCGGGAACCAATACCTCGACCGCGCAGCGGTGCCGTCCCGCTACGTCGACACGGCCGATGACCAACTGGTCGAAACCCTGGATACGTTGAGCGGCGGGCGTCTCATGGGCGTGCCAACGCTCGGCGAGGTTCTTGCCGCCCACGGCAAGACGCTCGCGGTGCTCGCGTCGAATTCTGCCGGGACGACCCGCTTGTTCAACCACAAGGCGCGCACGCTCGGCCATCCCACAATCTCGGGGCACTTCGCGCGGCTCGCGACTTCCCGATCTCTTCTCGATGCGCTGAATGCTCGAATCGGTCCGCCCCCGGCGCCCCCGCCTGCAGGAACGCCCGACCTCGCAGCGCAGAGCTACCTGACGGCGGCTTTGCTGGAGATGGTCTGGCCACAGCTTCGGCCGGACGTCACCATTCTCTCCTTTGGCGAACCGGACAGCTCGTCTCATTACTGCGGCACGGCAGGGGTACGGACCTTGGAAGCGCTCGCCTGGGCCGACCAGCAATTCGGTCGCGTTCTGTACTGGTGGGAGGCTGAAGGCCGGCGGCAGGACGTCCACATCATTGCCGTCTCAGATCATGGACACGTGAGCGTCCATGCGAAGGCTGACGTTCACCAAGTGCTCAGAGATGCCGGATTCCGTTGCGGCTCGGCGCCTGGGCAAGACGTAGATGCGATTCTCGTTCCCGGGCAGGTGGGGGCCATTTATCTGGCAGACCCCTCGGAGCGGAACATCCGGCGAGCCGTCGCAGCAATGACCAAGGCGCCGTGGTGCGGACCCATCTTCACCGCTGGACGAAATGACATCGACGGCATCGCGCCGGGCAGTTTTGCGCGCCAACTTGTGATGGCGGATCATGCCCGATCCAGCGACATCCTGTTCTCCTATCGTGCCGATAGTGAAGTCGATCCATTCGGCCTCATCGGCCGAACCTGGAGCAACGACGCGCCGATCGGACTGGGAGTACACGGCGGCTTGCACCCTAAAGAGATGGCGGCGGTCGGCATTCTCGCCGGACCTGCCTTCCACTCGGGCAGCCTTTCAGAAGTTCCGTCGGGAATCTGCGACATCGCGCCGACCATTCTGCATCTCTTGGGAATTGTCGCCCCTAGCCAGATGGATGGGCGCGTCCTCAACGAGACGTTTGCGACATTGCCCCGGGCTGCACCCGCGTCGGTCGTAGAGACCGTCTACGAGGCAGGCTCCTCCACTTACCACCAGGTCTTGCGTCGCATACAGGTAGGAGCGGCAGCCTATATCGAAGGCGGCTTTGCAGAGAACGCCGCGTGAACCTGGGGGCTTTCGCATGCGGGAGCGGAGACCGGCAGCGAGCGCCGGGATGCTGTCCCGCAGCTCGTCCGGAAGCCGCGCCATCTCCAAGCAAGCGCGTCTGGCCAGAGCGCGAGGTAAGCGGGCCGAGGAGTATCATGAACTCCTCCGTAGCCGTTTGCCCGGAGCCGGTACGACAGTGCTCTCCGGGTCGATCTTGCCAACTACGAAGATGGCTGCCGAAACATCTGCTTTCAAGCGCTACGAAGAAGGCCTCCGCCTGGGGGTGGTTGAAAACAAGCAAGTCGACCTGGTGCCTTCGTTGTACGATCGACAGTTGGCAGATCTCATCGATCAATTGGATCGCGATGTTGCTTGCGCGGAAAAGAAACCGATAGCCAGGCGCTGGAGCAGTGGTTCGATGGAGGCGGGTAGCAAGTCGGATGGACGGCCACCGAATGGAGACAAAAGTTCCCAGTTTCAACAGTTCGGCTGCATCTGCGGTGGAACTGTTGAAACCGTCCCTCTGATGGGTGCCCGCATCATGCGCGCTCTCGATGGCTTCGGAATGTTAGGTTTCGGCATTCGGATTCTCGGAACAAACGCCATCTACGCTTATGAGGCCTCCTCCGGCGTCAGAGTCGATCCTGGGGGCTGGCCACGACGAAGGGCATCGATTTTCTGTTCGACGCGCGCGGCGGCCTTACGTTTGTGGCGGACGACGACGTTTCCGAGTCTTCGTTGCTGAAGATACTCCAACGTGTCGACACCAGCCTCGAGCGCGCCAAGCAGACGTTCCGCGCCGTAAACCGGGACGGCTATCTCGTCGATCTGATCAAACCTATGCAGAGCCCTCCTTGGAAGAAGGCCCCGGATAAAATCGGCTCGGACCCCGAAGACCTGACTGCCGTTCAAATCGAAGGACTCGATTGGCTGCAGAATTCGCCGGCTTTCGAGGCAACCGCGATCGACCAGAAGGGCGAACCGGTGCGCATCGTCGCTCCAGACCCGCGGGTTTGGGCCGCCCATAAGCTTTGGTTGTCCCGGCGTGCGGACAGGGAACCGCTCAAGCGACAACGAGATGCAGCACAGGCGGAAGCCGTCGGGGCTCTGGTCGCGAACTATCTCACTCACCTACCATTCGACGCAGGGCAGCTGAAGATGCTTCCCAAAGAAGTGGTAGACAGCGCGGAGCCGCTTTTCGCTAAGAAAGACACCGCGGCCCGCGCCTAACATTCAGGTTCGAAAGAGCGAGGCCGGCATATCCGGCCGCCGATAATCGGCGGCACCATGATGGTGATCAGCATGATGCTGCTGCTCATCGGCATGCCGACGATCATCGTGAGCGGCATCATCACCGGCATCATCATCACAGCACCAGCACCAGCATGGGCGCCTCCGCGGACTTGTGGGGCCACTTTGAAAACGACTCGGCTAGTCGGTCCGCGCTTGCGCAAAGTGGGAGTTTGCTTGCGTCATCTGGCCATTCGATTCGCACCAAGGATTCGAAGTCAAGCGCCTGGAGTCCCGTTTTCTGTTGAAGCGCTCGCTTTTTCGCGGCTTCGCCGTGATGGACGACATCAAACACGACATGGCGATCCTGGCGACCAGCGGCCGGGACCGGACCTGCGGCTCAGACGGTCGTTGCGCCAGTGCCTCCGCTGCCGCCGCTCGCGAAGGGCGCGAGCGAGTCCGAGCGAACGCGTCTTGACCCGCAGCCGTTCAATTATGCAGCGATGGCAGCCGCCGTCCACACCTTAGGCTTCGCCGGGTCCGGAGAAGATGGACGCCGGTGGCGTCGTCCGCGGCACCGGCAGCGGACGCTCGGCCGCTGCCGGGCGGGGTGGCTGACCGCTCTTCGCATCGTATCGCTTGGCGAGATCCAGCAGGCGTCGCCTGGTGAACGGATCGGCCTTCTCGGCGAGGATCCGGACCCGATGGGCGAGGCCCTGGTAGAATTCCTGCTCCATGACACAACCCCACGATATTAATCGGCGGAGTTGAGTATGCCGATGCCCTGGGAGTCAAGAACGGCGGGGGCTTGGTGCCACTCGGCGTGGTCCGGTGACAATTGCTCAGAAGAGGGCGGACCAGAGGTCCGGGAAGACCATGGCTGCTGAGAGGGATAGCAACAGCCCGGCGCCGCAGAAGATCGCGACCGCCTTGAGTTCTTCGATGTCCTTGTCCGTGCCGGTCGCGCCTGCCAGCGCCTTCGCCGCCCATTCCATGGTTCGGTCTCCTCTGAAAACCACCATACCAGCCGTAGCAGCTCTTCCGGCTGCCGCGTGTGAACTGGCTCTCACCGCCATCGCCTGATTGTTGCAAGCTCGGTCTCGCGCGGGGAGGGCTAACGGCGGCTCGCAGCCTCTTTCGGGCGTCGGAGATCGGCGTCGGCTGCATCCGAAAATTTTTCGGGCCGACCTTGAAACCAAAACCGGGTTTTCTAATTTCTCAGGCGCCACCGCAGGGTGGCTTCCGGGTGCCTTTTGGGGCCGGGATTCCCAGACGGGGACCGGTCGTGTCCGGCGATAGAAATACTCGCGCTCGGCCTTCTCGGGCTTGCTTCCCTCGATCGTGACGACGTTGTGCTCGGCCGTGACCGAGATCTCCTCGGGCGAGAAGCCGGCGACCGCGAGCGAGATCTGGTAGCGATCATCGCCGAGCCGTTCAATGTTGTACGGGGATAATTATCTTCAGCGGCGCGCTGGGCGGATTCCGCGAGATCGAAAAGACGATCGAAGCCGATGGTCGAACGCCAGAGCGGTGAAAAGTCGTAGCTGCGCATAGCCAGATCCTCCAAAGAGCAAAATGGTTACGAGGCAGGGCGCTGCGGGCCCCAGAGGGACTGAAGGCACCCGTCGGCATCGACGCCATCCTTGACGCTCTCTGCGAAGTGGACGGTGGCCCTCGCAATCCGCCCGGCGGCAAGCCGAAGCGCCGCTTCTCGGTGTCGCGGTTGGCGGCGCGACAGACGCAGTCATGCGGACCGTTCAATCGGCATGACAGAGCCTCGCCCAGGCCAAAAGCACGGCTGGGCGAGGCGGCTGCAGCAGGACGCGGACGCTTGGCGCAACGATAGAAGCAGGCCGGTCCAGCCCGCCACCTGCACGCGGGCGGGGTGCGGATCATCCCCTCGTCGTCAAGCGTGCTCGCGTCGGCAGCGCTGGCAGCGGGGATCTGGAGGCGCGGTGACGCCGGTCGCGTCAGGCGGACGCCGCTTTCCGGAGAGTGTCCCCCTCGCGACAGAGATCGTCGGCCTTCGCCCGCATTTTCGAGAGCAGCAGTTCGGCTGACGCTGTCGGCACGCCGGCCCGCTGAGCATCCCGATCTCCCGCTCCTGCGCGCGGAGTTGCCCGCGCATGCGGGTGATCTCGCCACGGAGCCAGTCGAGCTTCACAGCGCGCTCAGGTCGTCTGGCACGTCGTCACCGAACTTCCGGATCAGCGTGGCGGCCCTGAAGTCGCCGCTGGACGGATCTCCGGTCCGCGAGAACGCGACGGCGCCGGCGTGACCGGGCTTCCGGGATAGCGCCTCGGCCCGCATGACCGCGGCGTTGGCGCTGAAGCACTCCGTTGCCTCCCCGGCGGCCACGCCGTTGTCGGAGAAAACGAACGGTAGAGCGACATAGCAGGTCACGTTAGCCATCTGCCTCGTCCTTGCGTTCGCGCGGCCCTGGAAGTCGCCCCCGGACGTAGCCGGTCGACACCTTCGAGTGGAGTCGTCGAGCCGCACCTCCAGAAAAGCGTTAGCGACCAATAGGACCTTCACGGTTTTCCGGGCATCGCCACCGCAAGCCGCTATCGCCTGGTCGGCGGCGGCAACGAAATCGTCGACGGCGGGAATAGTCCGATCGGGAGCAGCTTTCATACTTTTATGTTCCCGTTTCGTTCATGCGAGTCAAGAGGCTCTTCCTCCGAATTCCCAGGGCGCGGCGGCCGTCGCCGGATGAATCTCGGGGATGAGCCTGCGAAGGAAGTCGCGAAGAAGCCCGCGGCCGGCACGGGACGGAAGTCGGCTTACGTTTTTCGAGTCCGTCCGTCGCGCCGTTGTTGCCGGATCGGATCGCGTAGCCGCTCCCGACCGAGGAGCCATTGGTCTTTTGCGGGGTTAGGTCGGAGTCGACTTCAAAAACATCGAAAGGGAACCGCATGGATCAGCCCCGCGACGTCGCCGTGATCGTCGGTAGCCTCAGGAAGGCTTCGATCAATCGCATGGTGGCCAATGCGCTCGCTGAACTGGCGCCAGCCGGACTGAAGCTGGGCATCGTCGAGATCGGCCAACTGCCGCTCTACAATCAGGACGGCGATGACGATCCGCCAGCGGAATGGACGGCGTTCCGCGAGCGTGTACGGGCGGCGGATTCCGTCCTTTTTGTCACCCCCGAGTACAATCGCTCGGTGCCTGCCGCGTTGAAGAACGCCCTGGATGTGGGATCGCGGCCCTACGGCAAGAGTGCCTGGAGCGGCAAGCCTGGCGCTGTCGTCAGCGCCTCGCCGGGCGGCATCGGCGGCTTCGGCGCCAACCATCATCTGAGACAGTCGTTGGTATTTCTCGACGTGCCCGCGATGCCGCAACCGGAAGCTTATATCGGCGGCGCCGACAGACTGTTCGACGCGGACGGAAAGCTGGTCAACGAGGAAACGCGGAAATTCCTTCAGGGCTTCATGCAGTCCTATGCCGCGTGGGTGTCCGCTAACACCTCCAAACAGGCTTAGGGGCCCTCTGCAAGCCAGCGCTATTCCGGCTCGATCTGCTTGCGCCGGATTGTGAAAAGGGAAAAGCTTCCTTTGCTTCAAGTCCTGCGATGGAGTGGCCCATGTCCGATCCCGCACTAGGCAACCTTGACGCAATGCTTCCCGACCTGGCCGAACTCTACAAGGATGTGCATTCGCATCCCGAGTTGTCGATGCAGGAGATCCGCACGGCGACGTTGGCGGCCGACCGACTTCGCGCCGCGGGTTTCGAAGTCACGGCGGGCGTCGGCAAAACCGGCGTGGTCGGCTTGCTACGGAACGGCGAGGGACCGACGGTCATGCTGCGCGCGGACATGGACGCACTGCCCGTCGAGGAAGCAACCGGGCTTGCCTACGCCAGCAAGATCACGGCCAAAGATCGCGACGGAAACACCGTCCCCGTCAGTCATATGTGCGGTCACGACATGCACGTAACCTGGCTTGTAGGCGCCACCCAATTGCTGGCCGAGGCCCGGACCACCTGGCGCGGGACGATCATGGCGGTCTTTCAGCCCGCCGAAGAGACGGCGGAAGGCGCGCAGGCCATGATCGACGACGGCCTGTTCAAGCGTTTCCCGAAACCAGATGTAATTCTTGGGCAGCATGTCATGGTTGGGCCGTCGGGCACCGTTGCCGGACGTGCAGGCGCGATCACCTCCGCCGCCGACAGCTTGCAAATTCGCCTGTTCGGTCGCGGCGCGCACGGGTCGATGCCGCAGGCGAGCATCGATCCGGTGGTGATGGCGGCGGCCACCGTGCTGCGGCTGCAGACCATCGTTTCGCGCGAGATCGCCGCTGCGGAAGCAGCAGTCGTGACTATCGGCGTCCTGCAGGCGGGGACGAAAGAAAACGTCATTCCGGACGAGGCCATCATCAAGCTGAACGTACGGACTTTCGATGCCGGAGTAAGGACGCGCGTCCTGGCTGCCATCGAGCGGATCGTCAATGCCGAGGCGGCGGCCTCCGGCGCCCCTCGCAAACCGGAGATCACCTCGCTGGACCACTATCCTCTCAACGTGAACGACCGGGATGCAAGCGAACGCGTGGTGGGCGCATTCCGGGGTCATTTCGGCACCGAACGGGTAAGGGCAACGGGACCCGCCCCTGCGAGCGAGGACTTCGGGTCGTTCGGGACCGAATGGCACGTGCCCTCGGTTTTCTGGTTTGTCGGCGGTACCGATCCGGAGACCTACGCCAAGGCGGAAGCGGCGAATAAGCTCACCGAGTTGCCAGTGAACCACAGTCCGAAATTCGCACCTGTTCTGCACCCCACCCTGCAAACCGGCGTGGAGGCGCTGGTGGTCGCGGCTCGCGCCTGGTTGCCGGCATAGTGCCGGAAAACGGCATCATGCAAGCGCTTCCGCTTGTGCTTGATCTGGCCGGCACCTTTGTCTTCGCGCTTAGCGGGGCGCTGGCGGGGGTCAAGCGAAAATTGGACTTGTTCGGCATTGTGGTACTGTCGTTCGCGGCGGCCAATTCGGGCGGCATCACCCGGGATCTCCTGATCGGCGTCGTTCCTCCCGGCGCTATCGCCGACTGGCGCTACCTCGGCGTATCGCTCTTCGCTGGTGTCATCACGTTCTTCTTCTCTTCCTTGATCGTGCGGATGTCGAACGCGGTCCTCATCTTCGACGCCGCAGGTCTTGCGCTTTTCGCCGTCACCGGCGCATCGAAGGCAATGGCCCACGGGCTGAACCCGCTCATGGCCATAGTGCTGGGCATGGTCACCGGGATCGGCGGCGGGATGGTGCGCGACGTGCTGCTCGCCGAGATTCCTACTGTGCTCCGTGCAGAGCTATATGCGGTCGCGGCGCTTGCGGCCGCGGCCATCGTGGTAGTTGGGCACATGTTGCAGTTGCCAGTCGCGCCGGTGACGGCGGTGGCGCTGATTTCATGCTTCTCGCTGCGCGTCATGGCAATGAAGCGTGGCTGGCGGCTTCCGGTTGCGAAGATCATGGACTAGTGCGACCCCGCTGGCCAAACGCGTTCGCAGGTTCGGAGAGGTGCTAGTCGGCGCTCGCCAGCCCGCTGTCGATCATCTTGCGCTGCGCACGGAACGGAGCGCGTTCCAGTCCGTTGCATCCTTAACTTTCACGATGGAGAACGCTCATGAGATTGATTTTGGCAGCGGCTTGCGCGGCCGCCATTTCGCTGGCTTTCGCACCCGGCGCGGACGCCAGGGGCTGCATCAAGGGGGCCATCGTCGGCGGCGTTGCCGGGCATATGGCGGGACACGGCAAGCTCGGCGCTGCGGCCGGCTGCGCCGTCGGTCATCACGAAGCAAACAAGGCCGACGCCAACAAGGCTAACGCACAGGCGCCTGCGGACCGGAAGTGATCCACCAGCGCCACCGCAAGCCAGGCTGGCATGTGTCGTCCGGATGCATTGTGATCGGCATTGTGCTGGCGGGCGTCACCAGCTCCGCGCGTGCCACTGAAATGAAGCCTTCCAAGATCGACGCGGCCGAGCCCTCGAAGAAGACCCTGTCCAACGAGAAGCCGACCCCGGCGGGGGTCCGGTTGAAAGTCCTGCTCGAGCGGGCGCACTTCTCGCCAGGCGAGATCGACGGAAGGTTCGGGGAGAACGCGAAGAAGGCACTGCGGGCCTTCGAAGAGGCGCAGCAATTGCCGGTCTCCGACGACCTCAACGCCGATGTTTGGGGAAAGCTTGCTGGGGACGGCCCCCGGTGACGATGAACTACACCATCGCGGAGGAGGACGTCGCAGGCCTTTCCTCAAGAAGCTACCTGCGAAGATGGAGGACATGAAGGACATTCCGAAGCTGTCCTACGGCAGCCCGCGCGAAGGTTTGGCCGGGAAGTTTCACATGAGCGAGGATCTGCTGTTCGCCCTGAATCCGGGAAGGCACTTCGACCGCGCCGGCGCGGCCATCGTCGTGATCGACTCCGGAGTCGAGCAGACCTCAGAGAAGGCGGCCAAGGTCGAAGTCAACAAGAGCCGGCAGACGGTCAAGCTGTTCGACAAGTCGAACGCGCTGATAGGATTCTACCCCGCGACGATCGGCAGTGAGGAGAAACCATCCCCCTCCGGCACCTTGAAGGTGACGGAGATCGATCGCAATCCGACCTACCGCTACAATCCGGCTTACCATTTCAAGGGCGTTCACTCCCGCAAGCCAATTGCGGCATGGCTGTCCTGACGCCGCAGATAACCCTGATAGCGCAGCTTTTCCGCATAGCTCAGCAATTCCGAGTTGATCGTCGTCGCTCCGATTGCGGTTCGGATCCTGTTCATGGAGCGGCGCACCGCATCAAGAAAGGCCGCGCTCGCATTCTCCATCAGATGCCAGCGGTCGGCGACTTGGATGGCGTTCGGCAGCGCCTTGGCTGCTGCCTCGCCGTATCCACCACCGCGATCTCGCGACAGAATGTTGATCGCTGGGTGCTTCGATAGCCACGCCCGAACGGTCGCAGTTTCCCGGTCGGGCAGCAGGGTAACGATCCGCCGACGCTCCAAATCGCACACGATCGTCCCGTATCGATGGTTTCTCCGGAACGCCCAGTCATCGATGCCCACAACGAGCAATGGATCTGTCGGCATTGCCGTCCGCCGGCGGACCACCCGTAGCAAGGTATCGTTGCTGACAGGCAGCATGAGCCGCTTGGCGAAACTTGCCGCCGGCCTGCCACCGAGCGCCAACCCCAAGTGATGGACGATGTATTCCAGCCGTGCCGTCCGGCGCCATCGAAGCGGGACGATGTCTTCTCCGAACCGCTCTGCGAAGATCCGCCGGCGGCAATGCGGCACCTCACATGTGAAGCGCCGCGTGAGCAATCGGAGGCGCACCTTTCTGCCCGCTGATGGCAAATCGGCCACGTGCCGGATGTAACGGCTATGGATTCGGCGCGATGCTGTCGCGCACAAAGGACACTGGGCCTCCGCAGCCTCTGACCGAACAGCTAGAATAACCGAATCCTCTGAATCACTTACGCCATCAAACACCAAACCGCTCGGTACTAGCGATGAAATTCGAAAGCCCGGCTCCACGGCGGCGTCCAGGAGCTCCTTCTTGACGGCCAGGAAATGCCGTCTCCTCTGCCTGGAGATCGCAAACAGGGACATCAGGCAGTCTAGGTCGACGATCATGCTGGCCGGCTCAACCTGCTTGCGGGCAAAAGCAGCGTCAGGATTATCGCGGTAGCGAAGCCATCGGCGGCGTTGACGCTTCAGGGCGCTGGCGGGGAAGGAGGGCGGACCTCTACGAGGTTTTCCCAGCCTTCGAGCGATTCATTGAGGCCATCACGGACCTTCTTCGCGCGGCCGACGGCATTTGGCTCCTTGAAGAGTAGGACTATCTTGTCGTTCTCAGAGCCGAGCTCGACTTCGATTCCCTGAATGGGTTCGCGCTCCCGATCGAGCGACTTGAAGACGGAGTATCGGTTCCATTCCTGCATGATGTCGACGAGGATGCCGAGATAAGCAATGGGATCGTCTGACAGCTTAAGTTTACCGGGCCATGCGGTGTCGAGCTCGCTCGCATCGGTCATCTGCTGGACATTGTGCAAAGCGGAAGCCGCCGTTCCCCAGACGATGCCTATCCACCAGAAGGTCGGGCTCCAGCCGGTAGCGAGCAAATTTTGGGCTAGGGCGGACGGCGCGATGGCCGACACCGCCGCAGCGCGGAGGCGATAATAGTAAGTCGACGCCTGGAGCTGGAGCAGACCACCGCAGACCCCGTGGTCGAGGATGCGGATCTTGGGTTTGGGCAGGCCGTAGTCGATCAGGCCGTTGAAGACCTTCCGCATTGATCGAAACCGGTCGGCCATGGCCGGATTGCCGAACTGTTCGTAGTGATGGGCCCAAAGATCAAAGCTATCGCCGGAAAAAGAGGGCAGATCGGGCCTTGCAATGGGATCGGGAAGATCATCGCGCACGGCTTGCAGGAGATCGTCGAGGCCGCCAACGGTCCTCAGCTCATCGGCGATATCGCCGAGCGTGCCCGTTCGCTCGTATGCCGGCGGAGATAGTGACGACCCAAGTTCAGCGAGAAGCTGCTCCCGTGCAGCGACCAAGTCGATCTTGTTTTCGATCCAGACGGCCCGGTTGAAGTAATGCCGCGCGACCCTAGCGCCAATCTCAGCCTGCTTGCTCGATTGGTCGAAGGACATGCGGGATAGGCTGCCCTCGAACATGTAACCGATGTCGTGAAGGATCGACACGTATTGCCAGACAAGGCCAAAGAAATCGGGATTGGTCCGAAATTGCCGTATGGGATGATTTCTTGCGGCTGGGATCCCGCGCTTTGCGAACTCGACGGTGAGGGCGTCGCGCACACTCTTGCTGTGAATAAAAAAGTACCAGCCCAGCAGATAATTATAGAGCGTATGGGAGGAGTGATCCCGCTGCTTCTCGTATTCGATCATGCCCGAGATTTCGCGGCGAAGCACAGCGTCGCGAAACTGAGTCGAGTCCTCAAGGCCGATCATGTTTAGGATGCTCTGAACCACGCGGTCGGATGTAGTCAGACGAACCTCATCCATCGTAGCGGTCAGAAACCGCTCAAGATGGCCATTGAATTCGGCGCCGCAAGCACGATGAGCCTTCTTGAAAGCAGGTTTCGACGCCAGGCCCGACAAGGCCTTTGGTACGACCTTCATTTTCATCTGGCGGCCCTTTCCGTGAGCGCGGGTAAACCAAGAAGAATGCGGGCAGGGCGTGGGACCACGATCAGCGGCGCGCCGGCCACACGCCAGCCGTTACCATGCCGACGCGGCAGGATTGTCGAATTCGCTGCGTTTCGACCGCGCCGTCCCAAAGAATCAATGACGTGGATGCCTGCCTGATCGACCCGCACGACAAGCACGCAATGGACGCCCGCCCAATCCCTTTCGGTATGCCGCATGTGGAAGGTCAGCGGTACGGGCCTGCGACCGGCGACTTCCAGCGCCAGGACCGGGGCTACCCGTTCGGGCGAGAATGAGGCAAACCGGCGCCAGTGTAGACCCCTCCCCGGAAACGATTGGTTGAGGACCTCCAAAAGGCGCGGGTGGTTGACGTACGGGAGCCGCCTTCGCATGGGATTGGGAAACAGGCCGATGACCTCTTGGCGCTCGCGCTGGATGCCGTAAAGCGAAAGAAGATTCCCGACCGCGCAGACCGCGCAGGTCGCTGAACCTGTCGACTGATAAAGCATCCAGCCGGTCTTTTCAGGCTAAGTGGGTTGGTCGCTGAAGCCGCCGATGCCGCCTTTACCCCGCCTGAATTTTGCAGTCTTTTTGGCGGCGCTCTTGGCCTTCTTCGCCTTCTTGACGCGCTTCACGCTCTTCTTCGCAGACTTCTTCTTGGTCATCTTCTTCGCCATCTGGAGCCCCTGACAGGATGTCGTAAGTTATGAAACTGTAGGGGAACTACATTGCAACCGCAAGATGGTGTCTCGATAACGACCTCGTGCCGCTGGCAGCCTCTGATCAGGCAACGAGCGATGTAGCATCCTGTTGCGTAGCGTGGCCTCCGCAATGCGGTGCACGTACCGGGCAGCGCGTCACGTCGGCAGCGAGCTTGGCCGTGTACAGCAAGCTGGTCGAGCGCGGTCGAGATGGTGGTACCAGCACGGGATGTATTGGTTATCTCGAAGAGGCTCATCGGCGCAAAGATTGAAAGTTCTTTTTATCGCAGAAGTTGATGGATACGATCCTGAAGAGTCCCATCGGGCGCCGGTCCAATCTGGCGAGTGGCGTCGTAAGGTTTAATCGCGGCTTCCTCGACCTTCTCCGCATCCGGTACCAGATGTTCCAGCGCGCGAAGGGCGTCGAGTCCGGGTTGAAGGGTGAAGCGACCTGCCGAACGAGCCTCGCGTTTGCCGGGTTGCCAGTTAGACCATCGGCAATGTCGCGGATATCCCGTCGCAGCGCAGCTAAGCTGTTATAGAATTGAACCAGACGCAGCGGGGCATCTTTGCCCAGTAACCCCAGCTCGCCCGAGGCGTTGGCAAATATCGTTGGCTCTGCCGGTGCAAAGCTCCGCAGTTCATTTTTTCCAAGGTAGTGCCTTGCGCATTCGCTGGCCAATACTGACGCCACTTGCTCTCCGAATCGAAGCAGCATCGTGCAACTAGATCAGCCAGCTCAGCGTGAAGCGCACGCGCAAGGTCAGGCGTAGTGGACCTCCGGAGGACGTCTCGTATTTCATAATCCTCCATCGGCACGGCATGGAGTTCAAAGCGCTGTAGTATTTTTTGTCCGGGGGTTGGTGAGGGCCGGTCAAGGTCGGCTCGACGGAAACGACAAATCCGTGGCCTTTGTCGCTCAACCGAATCCGCTGAACGCTAACGCGGTCAATGCGAGGCGGGATGTTGGAGTTCAGGATTTGGATAATCCACTCTCGCGTGATTTTGTCATCCACCACACCATCGTCGGCCTTGGTCGGCTTGTGGGTCTTCTTGTCCTCTTCAATTCCATAAACGATCTGCCCTCCGGCCGAGTTGGCCATAGCTGACACATCTTTGCACAGCTCATGTACGTCCTTACTGTCTCGCGATAGCGCGGGCGATGCCTTGTATTCGAGGGTAAGTGTTTCTTCGATCCGCGCATCAACCATCTTCTGGAAATCGGCGCGATCGTTGAATTCGAAATTAGCCATTGTCTGTCGCAAATTAGGCGAATCGTGAATACGCACGATGGCACAATGCAGGGTAGCATTGCGATGATTGGGACATCTGTCCCGGATATTCACAGGGCTGTTTAGCGCAGCTCAGGCAAACAGGTCCTTTCCAGCCTGAGTCATCCGCGTGGATGTCCCGCTCTCATGGACCGGCTCCAGCCAGCCATGATCGATCGCGTATTTGAGACCGGCACTGTATTCAGCCGCGGAGGCCTTGTCCTCGAACAGGAATGGGTTGTTCAACTTCTCAATATACATCCGGCCGTCCCGCACTGCCTCGACGGCGTTGGCTAGCTCCGGGTGCGCGCCTGATTTCCGCTCAAACCGGAAGCGAAGCTACAGAAGCTTCACCGTCACCTTCGCCTTCCCATGGTGATGCGTCGGCCCGTAGAACCAGTCATAGAACCAGGGCAGCGCGATCACGGCGTCGTTCACGTAGAGGAGAAGTTCGCCGCTGCGTTCAGTCTTGATGGTGTCGCGATAGGCTTGCGGATTGGTATTTGCCACAGGCACGGGATCGAGGAAGTACTCATCCACGCCTTTGTCGCCCACTCGGGCGATGAGCCTGTACCACGGGCGAAACAGGATGCGGCGCAGGAAGATGCTTGCATAGCCGCCCCAGCGTTTTGAGGCTTCGATCGTTGATGTCCTGTAGCCGACCGGCGTGGTCGGCCGCCCGTCCGATTCCCAAGGCTCGATCATCGTGACGGTGATCTCATAACGGAAGCCCGCCCGAACGGAGAGGCCGGTGGGAGAACAGATGGAAGCCGTGTCGAATTCCCTCGCTGTCGTCAGTTGATCGACCGGCGTGGTCGTCTTGCTCGGCGCGCAGAATGCGCCCATGGAATCCGCGGCATTGAACACGAAGTGGCTCAGGACCGTCGCGCCGTACCAAACCATGAGGAAGGCCAGCAGGAACGGTACGACGTGGCGCCGTCCCAGGTTCAGGATGAACTGATAGATCAGATGGGTCCGGAACGTGTAGATCGCGTCGTGAAGAGCACCTGACAGAGGAACAGGCGTGGGACGGCTCTGCCAGATGATCCGCATGCCGTCGCGGATGCGCGCGCTGAGCGAATTGCCGATGCCGATAAAGATGGCGATCGCCACGATGCCGCCCGCGAACCATTCGGGGTTCGCGGCGTACCAGTCCGTCCACCAATGAAAGGCGCGCGGCAGGAAGTCCTCTATCCGACGGACGACTTCCGACACCATCCGGATGCTGCTGTCGAACTCATGGGTCGGCTCGAGGCGATGGAAGAGCCAGAATGCAGCCAGATGCAGTGTCGCGGCGAGGGTCGCGAAGTAGGCGATGCGGCGCATCCAGACGAAGTTCCAGAGCTTTTCCTGCGCCGCGTATCGCGCCGCCGTGCCGGGCGGTGTTTCAAACGTGCCCTGACTGACCGGCGTCAGCCTGCCGTTACGGGAAACCACCAGGTAGTCCGGCGGCAGGCCGATCGGGGCGTATGCGTTGCAACCGCTGTCGATCCGTTCGAACACGGTCTCGTGGATCTTGGGGAGCGGCACGCTCACACCGACGTACGGATCGTTGCAGAGCTCGGCGACCTTACGCGGACCGTAACGATAATAGGACCCGAGACCGGCGCGGGAGTCGTAGAGCCGCCCGTCCTTGTCCTGGGACGAATTGATCCACCTGATCGAGTCGGGGTCCGCGAAAGGCGCCTGCTTGAAGATGAGGCCGCGTTTCACTGCCTCGTCGACCAGCCACGCCAGTGGCACGAACGCCACCGCGTCATCGGGATAACCGCCGCCGACATTGGCATGCATGCCGACGAACCAGACCTGGACCAGGCGCTCGTCATCGATCGTGGTCGGGGTGGGCGGTCTGTGCTCGCCTTGCTCGGTCCAGAGGACGGGGTGGAACGTGGTCCGCTCGTCATCCAGCGCGAGCGCGTGTCGCGCACAGTTGACGCGCGGGCTGAGGACACGATCGGGGAGCTCAAGGGGCCACACCCAGTTGCTGATCCCTCGCGTCATTTCATCGATGGGCAGTCCGTAAGCCGCGACCGTGTCCCAGACGCCGATGAACTCCAGAGTCGGGACCGGCTGCTTGATGATTGCCGCATAAGACTTGTTGCCCTGGAGGCGATCAAGGATTGGCACGAGGATGTAATCGCGAATCCCCCTGAACAGTTTCTCAATCCGCCAGATCGAGTGATAGCCGTTGGCGCGGTAGGCTCGGTAGGCCTTCACCGCGCCATCGTGCAGTTCGGACTCCGTGTCGGCCACCACCAGTCCCTGCTCGAGGATGAGCGCCGCCAGGACGCGGACCGTGAAGGCGCCACGGCTGAAGCCGAACAGGTAGATCCTGGAGTGGTTCGTGTGGTCGTAGTTGCGGCAGATGAACTTGTAGGCGTCGAGGATGTTGCGCTTGAGACCGAAGCCGAAAGCGCCGCCCAACACAGCAAGAGGGACGAACGACGACGTGCCGACGCCGTCATCGTATTTGGCGGCCTGGGTGTTGCCTTCCAGGTCGAGCGCCTGGAACATCCGCCAGACGTTCGTCCGCCAGACGCTGGAGGCGGCGTTGCCGGTGCCGTCGGACAGAATAATGATCTTGGGACTGGCCATCGCAATAGCCTCAATGAAAAGAACCGCATGAAAGTGAGCAGCCTAACAGGCTGAAGAACGATATCAACCTGTGATAGTGCCTTACCTGAGATTCGTGCGCTTGAGACCAGCGCCTACCGCTGGTCTTCGACCGGCTTCGGCTGGCGGATCACGAGGCGGCCGTTGAGCGGCATCGCGGTCAGGAGGATGTTGAAGCCCTTGCCGTCCTTGTGTTCCCACGCGGCGCCAATCTTGGTCCAGAAGGCGTTGTCGCCTTCACCGTCCACCACGGAGACCCCGTGAGGGCATTGGTTTTCCGCTTGCATTTCATGTTTGTCGCCTCCCGTTGGTTTTCCGGCCACGCCCTTCGCGGCCGGTCGGGAGCTTTCAGAGGCCGGCAGAAACGAGCGGGCGCGCAACGGTGGGTCCGGGCGAGAGCCCCCCGGGGAGATGGCTGGATGCCTTGCGCGTTCGCGCTGCGGGACTTACTCACGACAAGAGCGACCGTGAGGACGTGGGCGGCAACGGGAGAGGCATGAAGTGGCGATAACCGCTTCGTCGCGGTGTTGGTTGGTGGCGGCTTTGTCCCGGATACGGGCAATAGGCTACACGCGGCTTCGAAGCTGCTTGCAAGAGGCGTCCGAGTGGATTCCTCGGATGCATAACGAATCAATGCGTCGATCCGGGCTCGGCGATAGATCGTCGCCCCGATCTGCTCCGGATCCAGGGCCGGCTTCACGCCGGCGGCCTCGAGCTCCTTCTTCACGAACTCGCGCTCGAACCGCTTGACCTCCTCAGCGGTGACGATGACGGGTGGGGCACCGGTTGATCGGGTTGATCACGGTTTCGGTCCTGAGGTGCCCGCCGGCGATCAGCTTGCGGATGACCCGGTCGGTGGTCTGAGCCTTGACCTTGTGATGGCCGAAGCCGGCGCGGCGAGCGCCCGCCATGTAGCAGCGCACGACGCCTTCGCCCAGGCGAGGCTGGTAGGGCTGATCGACGACGCTGCCGTCAGCGCCATACCCGCGTGACTAGGCCGCGAGGAGCCAACTTGGGCTTTGCTCCTCTGTGCGCCGGCGACCTCGCATGATCCGCGCAATTGTCAGAGTAATCGCAAGGTACAGAAAAGTTTGCACGGTGCCCATAATGAAAAACATAGGATTGGCAAAGTCGGGATAGTTACGAATTGACCAAAGTATTGCCGCGGGCTGAAAGACAGACAGGAACGTGAAGACCATCAGAGTACCCCATTGCCAGGCTTTGATGGCCTTCGAGCGCGAACCTCGCAGAATGAAGCCTGCCTCCAACCAGAATAGTGTCGCAGTTCCAAAAAGTATGCCGCACATCTGAGCCTGATTCAGGATGTCTTGCATATCGATGGGATTGAAGAACAATTTGCCAACCGATTGTCCGAGCATAACGTTGCTTGCCAGTTGCAACTGGGCCGTTTGGCCGTACGGATGGAACGCGTCGCCCGCAACGTTGCCCGCCGCTACAAGAGAAATTTGAATAACGGTGGTCAGGAACCATTTCCAATGGGGGCGGCCGGCAATCTTCTGGGTCAGACCTGACCTCAGCAGGGTCGCAACGATAATCATGTAGCTCGTCGAAAAAGCGAAAAGCACAACCAGATAGATGATCGATGCAATCGGCTGCTCGAACAATAAGACCGACAGCGCCGCGCGCATGCCATCGCCCTGCTTTATCAGATCTCTATAGACAGGACTTAAAATCGCCAGGACGTCGGCGACGTTTGAGATCAGGTAGTTAGCCAGGCAGAAGACATATCCGAGAAACAGAAAGCGCAGAAAGCTCGGGTCAAGCACCTCCTGAGGGCGCAGCGTCGCGTTCATGCGTCGTGACACCAATGGATGAGCGCTGAACATCTCGTATAAGCGATCCCGTAATGAAGGTGCTGGCGGCGGTTTCCTTCCGCTGAGGGCTTCCATCAAGGCGTCCTCACCCACCCATCGCGCAGCTCGCGCGTCCGCCAGGATTTCGCGGGTACGAAGAAGCGACCGATATTCCAGAAACAACAGGAGAGTCCAAAAAGCAAAGACTGGGATGGTTATGACGAGCGCGCCGGTCGCCTGATCACTCCAGTAACGAGCCCACCTCAGGCCGTGCATGCTAAGGAACAGCTTGGGCGTCGCCCCCGGTACGCCCATTGGCGACGTGAAAAGGTCGTATTGCATCAACACGACTCGGGCGGGGTGGATCAAGAGCCAAAGGATGACGATCCCCATCAACACAAGATTGGCTTGAAGCAAGGAGCGTGAAATAAAGGCGTACTTGACGTCCCCATTCTTGAAGTGCGCAAGCTCGTGAGCAATCCGCGCCATAAAGTTGGACGGCCGTCGCAGACATAATAGCAGCACGCCCTGTCCCATCAGGATAGTTCGCGATCCGCGAAAGCCAAATGCGACCGCGTCAGTATTGTGAATGTCTCTGTCGTGAAGTAGGAGATCGATCTTTACGTCGGCTCGGTTGGACAAATCCTGGATGGCATCGCGAGCTCGACTGTGCATGCCGAGTTCTTGGTAAGCTCCGAAGACAATTCGTTGTCTGCGCGAGTGGTAGATGAAGAGAACGGTCGTAAGAACGCTCAGAATAGCGAGGCCGTAAACGCCATTACCTACGGAATACAGACCGGGCTGAAATTGAGCGACAAAAGGGGTCGTGAAGTAATCTAGGCCCGGCAAGAACTGGCCAGTCCAAAAAGCGATCATCATTGACGTTATGAGCAGGATAAGGAAGTAGACGTTCGTTCCACTTGGCAGATTATTTGGGTTGACCCTGCACGGCATAGCGGCCGGCTACGGTTGAAGACCATCACGCAATGTATTTGTCAGACGTGAGAGTGCAGCCTCGTCCAAATTAAGTGAGGCGGCATCGTTCCGGAGTTTAGCAACGAGTTCGTCGACTTTATCCGACGAAATTGTAACGGGTCGGGGCTTCTTGAAGCGGCGCACAAACCACTCGCCCAAATGCTTCTCCAGTGCCAGCCGAGCTTGTTCACTCAGATCTTTGATGAGTAGCCCAGAAGCGTCCTTCGCATTTTCCCAGAGGAAGGTAAGAAGCGGCTTGCACAGGACCAAGAGTGCAGCCGAGATTGATCCCAGATCCTCGCCGGTTGGTACCCCGAAGCCCAAAGCATGATCGCGCTTCTTTCCCGATGACTTCGGTGCGGCGGCAATAGCCTCAAAAAACTCCATCTCCTCGGGCGCTACCGCCTCGACAAGTGCTTGACCTAGCTGAAGCTCCAGAGCCGAATAATCCGCGCTCGAATATGCCATTATGTAATCCGCCAAGACCGAAGCCGAAAAAACGATGAGGTCGATTATGCACGAAAGGAGGACGACCGGAAGTTGAAACTACGAAAAAAGCCCGGGGCTGCCGCTGGCGATGTGCACCAAGGCGAGCGACGCCTTGGTTCGGGGATGTGGTCCTCCTCTTGACCCGGCAGGGCGACCATCATGTCGGACCGAAACGTGGTTCGCCACACTATACATGCACTAGAACTTCGTGGCCAGCACAAGCCGGTCGATGTTAGAGAGCACGGCGTCGAGCATGGCCTCGCGATGCGTGTGCGCCTCTCAATGTCGAGCCCTTTGGCCTAGATCATCAGTGCGCGTGAGCCGACCAAAAGATAGCCTGGGTCCGGGGCGTGCGCCGATGCAGGAGTGCCGGTGGTGCGTGGCGTGACGGGCGTTGATGTCGAACACCGGTCTCTGCGTTGGCGCGACGTGATTGGCTCTCCAAAGCGGCGATTACGTACGAGTTGCCAAAACACTTGTTTTCTCGTCTAGGATACAACGGCTGATTCGCGGATTTCGCACTCCGGCCAAGCATTCTCAATCCCAGTGAGCACGATCGCCGGGCGAGGCGCGTCCTCCGGCATCACCTCAAAACCTTCCGGTCACGACAGGGGGCCCAGCATGAACGGGGAGCAACAGTCGCACGACGCGCAGAAGACGCTCACCGATTTGAGGGACCATCTGGCGCGGCACGACAAGCCGATAGCATTCTTTTTTGGTGCGGGCACCTCGTGCTCGGTCAGGGTGCCGACCGGCGACGGCGCACCAGCGCAGCCGCTGATACCCGCGGTGCCCGGCCTCACGGCTGCATGCAAGAAGGATGGTGCCGACCTGGGCGAAAAATACGCAAAGGCGTGGGCCTTGATGGAGGCCCAGTGCGTCGAAGCCAAGCAGGACCCGCACGTTGAGAACATTCTTTCGCGCTTGAGGATGATGCTCAACGCGATCGGTAAGGACGATACGCTGTCCGGCCTGAAGACGGATGAGCTGGAGAAGCTCGAGGAATCAGTGCGAAAAACGATCGCGAGGCTCGTCACGCCCGATCTAAAGGGGCTTCCCACAGACTTTCCGCATCGGAAATTGGCGCGGTGGCTTGCGAAGACGTCTCGGAAAGCCTGTGTCGAGATTTTTACCGTGAATTACGACGTTCTCATCGAGCACGGCCTCGAGTCCGAGCGTGTTCCCGTCTTCGACGGTTTCGTCGGAAGTTATCAGCCCTTCTTTCTCGCAGACAGCTTGCGCCGAGCCGAAACGGCACCAGGACCACATTGGACCCGCCTGTGGAAGATGCACGGCTCGGTCACGTGGCGACGCATCGAGCAGGATGGGCGCATGCGCGTCGTCCGCGGCGATCCCGACCTCGCTGGCGAAATGATCCTGCCGTCATCCCAGAAATACGACGAATCGCGGCAGCAGCCGTATGCGGCTTTCGTGGACAGATTGACCCGCTTTCTCGAACAAGACGATGCGCTGCTGATCGTGGCTGGATTCAGCTTTGGCGACGAACACATCAACAACCTGATTTTCGGAGCCTTGGAAAATAGACCACGCACCCACGTCTATGCCTTGCAGTTCGAGGAGCTTTCGGAGGACAGCGTCCTGATCAAGCGCGCCTATCAGCGCTCGAACTTGATCGTGGTCGGTCCGAAAACCGGCGTGATCGGGGGACGCCGCGCGAACTGGTATCCCTCCGACACCCCCGCATTCATGGATGGCGTATTCGAACTCCAGGAGACTCCAACCGCCGCCGGAGTTCCGGAAACGTCCAAGACAGGGCTGATGAAAATAGGCGACTTCGCTCGCTTCTGTAACTTCCTCGATTCAATGGCGGGTTGACGACCTATGCCGCTCGGCGACCCCACGTACATCGGTCAGATCGCGTCCGTAACGGGCGCGATCATCCGTGTGCGCCTGCGCGAGGACATGCCGTCGACTCTCGTCATGATCGGCGGCGAGTCGTATCGCGTCGGGCAAATTGGCGGGTTTTTCAGGGTGCCCCTGGGGTACACAAACCTTTACGCCGTATGTACGCAGATCGGTGCCGATGCCGCCCCGCCAGGCAGTGCGGAGAAAGCGTTCGGTGCCGCGCTCGAAGATGACATGCAGCTTCATCTCTCCGGTTATCGCTGGATGACGATCGTGCTGTTCGGCGAGGCCCTCGGCGGCGAATTTGAACGTGGCGTGGGTCAATACCCGACTGTCGGAGATGAAGTGCACTTGGTGACCAACGATGACCTGAAGGTCATTTATGGCTGGGCTAAGGGCAAGAAAGGCACGATTTCGGTTGGGCGCATCGCTGCGGTGTCGGGAATATCGGCCGACATCAGCGTTGCCGGCCTTGTAAGCCGCCATAGCGCCATCGTCGGCTCAACCGGCGCCGGAAAATCCAATCTCGTCACCGTTCTCCTGGAGACTGTTTCTGACGGAAGTCTGCCGAATGCGCGCGCGATCGTCATCGATCCGCACGGCGAATATGCCACCGCGCTGGGCGATCGTGCGCGAGTGTTTCGCATTCGGCCGAATGAGGCGGCCGGTGAAAAGGCTCTTTGGGTGCCGTTCTGGGCACTTCCATTTGTCGAACTTCAGCAACTCACACTAGGCGGCCTTCAGCCCAACCACGAGGCCACGATTCGCGACGAGGTGCTGGATATGAAGGTGGCCGCGGCCGCGCATCTCGCGGTGCCGCCGCCGCCCGAAACACTGACGGCGGACACCCCGGTGCCGTTCAGCATCAAGAAGCTGTGGTACGAACTCGACAAGTTCGAAAGGATGACGTTCCCCGTCAGCGCGAACCAGACCGACGCCAACGTTCATCCTCCGGAGCAAGTCGGAGACGCGATGCTGCTCCGGTCGGACCGGTATCCGGCAGCCAGTCCATATAATCAGGCGCCTTACAAGAATCAGAAAAAACGCAACCTTGAGCGGCAGCTCGACCTCATGCGAAGTCGCCTCAAGGACGCCCGTTTTTCGTTCCTTTTCTCGCCCGGCGGAGGCTACGAGCCCGACTTGAATGGAGAGGTCGCGAACGACCTCAACACACTTGTCAGGGACTGGGTCGGACACGACAAGCCGATAACGATATTCGACGTCTCGGGACTGCCGTCGGAGGTTCTTCCAACCATCGTCGGCACAATGCTCCGGATCGTCTACGACATGCTGTTTTGGGCGCAGGACCTCCCTATCGGCGGGCGGCTGCAGCCGCTTCTTGTGGTGCTCGATGAGGCGCATCGCTTCGTTCCGGAAGGCGTTGACACGCCCGCCCATCGCACTTTGTCGATGATCGCAAAAGAAGGCCGGAAATACGGGACTGGCCTCATGCTGGTCACGCAGCGCCCATCCGAGATTGACAGCGCAATTCTAAGTCAGTGTGGCTCCATGATTGCGCTGCGGCTTACCAATTCGGCGGACCGCGCCAAGGTCTCAGCAGCGGTGCCTGACGACCTGGGCGGACTGGTGGACCAGTTGCCTTCGCTGCGGACGGGCGAGGGGGTCTTCCTGGGCGAGGTGATGCCGATCCCGTCGCGCGTCAGAGTGCGCAAGGCCAAGCAGAAACCCGTCGGCGACGATCCAAAGCTCCCCGACGTATGGCAAGTACCGGATCGTCCAAACGGCGACCTGTATACGCAGGCGCTCGCGAATTGGCGTGCTCAGTCAACATCTGTTGAAGTTGAGAATGACCAGGACGAAGATGGGGAGGGGCAGGCAAATGCCTGAAATGATTTTTATCGACTCCACTAACATCGAAGCATTCGGTTACGACGTTGAGACACAGGAACTTCACGTGCGGTTTCTAAAGTCCGGTGAGACGTACGTATATTACGCTGTCGAAGAGTGGAGATATCAAGAGTTGCAACACGCAGACTCAAAGGGCCAATACTTGAATGCCAATATTAAGCCCAATTATCAGTGCGCAAAACTTTGACGCTACGCGGACCGCCCCTTCGACCGAACTTTGGAGCGGCGGATTGGAGCGACGGGGTGACGTGACCCGGGCCGGAGGAGGTGCCCGCTGGCGACGATGGATGCCGACCCAAGAGCGGCAGCCCTTGGCCGGGGGCCAACCTCGGTTGCTGACCACCATCTGCCGACGCCGGCATCAGGTTTCGCTGGCGTCTGCTTAAGGTACGGTCGCTCAGAGAAGAGGAACCTTGATGGCGGATCTTGCCCGCCTACCGGCGGTCTGGCCGCCGGTGGAGCCGTCGCTCCCGCACCGTAAGTCAGTGCCGGTACCGCCGATCTCGCGAGTTGGAGAAAGGTCGCCAGACTGGGTTGAGCCCAGTGCGGGAATGGTCCGACGCGCGACCGTCCATCGACGATCAGGCGAGAGGACATTAAACCGCTCAGTGCCAAAGTCGGGTCCAGCCAGTGCCAAAATCCAGCGTGGAGCACAACGAGAAACGACAAGTCTGCGACGAGCGGGCCGTGCTTGGTTCGCATAAAGTCAATTACGCGAAGATCCGCTGCGGAAAATTGACCCCAATTTCGATGATTGTCGCGATGGGAGATGGCGCACCAATAAGCCGGGCCTGATCCAAGGAATTCCAGCATGGTTTCCGCGTAGCCTTCGATCATCAAGTGACCGCCTCTAGTCGGGCGGTCCGCGGGACGGGCCCAGAGCGACAAGTCGGAGAATTGCATCGTCTTCGCACGGAATAGGACCGTTTATGCTAACATTAAGGCATCGCCTCGATGTGCAAAGCGGAAAGCGCGCCTTACTGCGCTGAATGGACGGTTTTTCTATGAAAGAAGTCGAAGTCCGTATGACCGCAGAAGCGCGCAACGCAGTGCTTGAAAGCGGTGACTGGCTGACCGCGGCGCAGATCGCCCAGATTTCGGGTTTCAGCGCTACGAACCCAAGTGACCAGCCGACAAAATGGAAGGAAGACGGGCGGATCTTCGCCGTGCCCCATCGAGGTGTGGACTACTTCCCCGGCTACGCTTTGGACCCTTCAACCAACCATCGGCCAGTCGAGGCCCTCGCGGCAGTGCTCGCCGCATTTCGCGGACGAAAGGACGACTGGGGCCTCGCCTACTGGTTCGCGTCGATCAACAGTTACCTTGGCAGCAAGCGTCCGCAGGACCGGTTGATTAACGAGCCCGCGCGCGTGGTCGCTGCGGCGGAAGATGACGTCGCCGGCGTGCTGCACGGCTAATCCGCGCTCACTGACTGTGAAACGACGCCGGAAGCTGGCTCTGGCGCACGTTTGACGATGTTGTCGCGATCACGCAGACCCAAGCAATCGTGCTTCACCCAACGACACCGCGCCCAGACCGCCGTTGTCGCCGGCGGAAGAAGCTGCCTTTCGAGTCTTCAAGGAGGAGCGTGAATCCGGCAGCCGGCTGATCCGGAAAGGCGAGCCGGGATCGTCCAAAAAGCGATTCCGCAAGACCAAACCCGCCAAGCCGAAATCCGGGCGCTGAACTGGCGGCACCGGATTAGCGGGACGCGTTGGCTATTGCCTCAGTCGAAGCGCAGACCAGGGTTTACGGGAACTGAGCCTTTTAACCACCTGTGGCCACAAGCGTCGGATGAAGAACGAATTCGGCGTTGTCGTTGTCCCGGATGAGCGAGGCGAGATACTGCCGCTTGTAACCCACATCGAAAATGTATCTGGGCGAACCGTTGTCGAGCACGCCCAAGCTACCGTTCCAGAGCATAACGTCGATGAGCTTGTTCACGTCATCGGCGTTCGGGATTTTCCGGCCAGCGATGTATTTGATCTTCCCGCGAGTGAGCTCGTTCTTCTGCTGTACGATCTCGAACAGCAGGCTGGCCCCGTTCGCGACGAGGTCCGAAATCTCGCGGTCGAGGTCCTCGAGGACCTGCCAGCCCAGCTCAGTCAGGGCCTGGCAGTAGTCCTCCTCCTCGATTCGGTCACGACCGAAGGTCAATGCGCGACGGCGGGCGGTCTCGAAGAGCCTGATAAGGTACCGCGGCCGCATCAAGCTGCCGTCGATTAGGAAGTCCAGGACTGGCTTGCCCTTGACGATCGCGACCGAGGCCCTGGACCAAATGGTCGGCCAAGGTTCTGTAAGGTTCGCCGCGCTGGAGCGGAGCCTTTCCTCGAACAACGTCTTCATCAAGGCTCGATCGGTCCACTCCAGACTTTGAACCGCGAGCTTGCCGTAGTCCGCCATTCCGTGAACCAAGAACTCATAGACGTCGCTTCGAACGAAGATGGCCCAGTAGAAGTCCAGGTTCTTGCGATTGAACTTGCGCGCAATCTCCTGCATCGACTCGGCCAGCCCGATGACGATCAGCGCATCGTCATCTGTGAAGCCACCGGGCGTCCAGAAGCGATCGAGATTGTCGAACAGGAAGAACACGACGCCCTTCAGTTTTAGGTATCCGAGAACTTTCTCGCGCAAAGACCGCACGTCCTGACCGTAGATCGCTTCGAGCACCTTGCTCGAGTCGATCTGCTGGAGGTCGTCGTTGACGATGCCGCTGCTCCCGAAACGGTCGATCACGTTCTGGGAAAGCCGCTTGAGGCGCTCGGAGAAGTCGCCGACGCCGGTGTCGACGCGCGCGTCAAACAGATTTTTCAACTCGCTATAGCCGGCCAGCAGCCTCGGATCCCTAGAAGCCTTTACGTGATCCTTCTCGAGAAGCTTGTACGCGATCTCAAGCCAGAGGACGTATTCCCAGAATGCGGCAATAACCTCTTTCCTCGTCCCGCGGCTAAGTTTGTCGAGAATGAACTCCTTCATCTTCACAAGCTGATGCCCATCGGGAATCAGGTCGATGACGATATTCTCCTTCCTCGCTCTGGTGCGATCTCGGACCTGAAGGAACACGGCCGTCTTGCCGCTCCCTTTTCGGCCGACGAGGACGTTCGCTTCGCCTTTGAGCGTTCTGCGGTAGGCGTCGGTCTCGAGGAAATGGTCTGCAAGGGCCGTCGCCTCGTTTTCGGCGACTGGATCTCCGCAACTCAGACGTTTGAGCAATCCCCCGTTCTGGGGCTTCACAGACACGAACTCGTTCTGCGCATCGGCGACGCTCGTT
The DNA here is from genome assembly GCF_023074155.1 of Bradyrhizobium sp. 134. NCBI lineage: Bacteria > Pseudomonadati > Pseudomonadota > Alphaproteobacteria > Hyphomicrobiales > Nitrobacteraceae > Bradyrhizobium > Bradyrhizobium sp. 134. The sequence continues at coordinate 93,948 of NZ_JADPKX010000017.1, forward strand.
CTGAACGAATTGATCAGGGTGTCAAGGTCATCAAGCTTCCACCACCGGTCCGCCTTATCCTGGAGATCGAGCGGCAGGGAGAGAGATTCATGCGCGATGAGAAGAGCGGGGGTCCCACGGCCTTGGGCGATGCCGTAGATGAAGGCGGCGCGCTGATTGTTGCGCATTGCCTCGTCTGAACTGCCGTCCATCCAGAACGCGATCACGCCGAAAGAGCTCGCGACCTGCTCATACGCCTCGCTGGCGTTTAGACGGCTGATCTCCGCCGAATTGAAGTTCCTGAACTTGATACGCGCGATTTTCTTGACGGCGCTCGTCGTGCGCAAAGTCCAGTCGGTCGGCGTCGGGGGCTGCAAGATGAAGAGCGGCTGATCCTTGTTTTTGGCCACGTCGCCCCATCGTGACGTCTCGTCAGCTTTGCTGAGGACCTTGGTGAGGGCTCGTTCGTAGTCGTAGCCGTCGTACCCAAGGGTATCGACAAGCCCGATGTCGCGGACGGCCTGAAAGTTCTCATGTGTGGAGCGGATCAGTCGGGTGGGCAACCTAAGGCCGATCGCAAACCCCAGCTCATAGGTGACGTTGTGATTGACCTTGGAGACGTCGGCCACGAACGAATCGGCGTCCTCGACCCAGCTTTCGACAGACCGGGCGATCGGAGAACCAGACGTGTCGAGATCGCACCAAGGGACGACCTTGCGGTCAGGAGTGCTCGCCGCCTCACAAGCCTTCTTGATGATATCAGCGTGGAATTCGTTGCCAGAGGCATACGCGACGAAGACTGTAGTCATGATTTTCACGTTTCGTTCGGTTATCGATTTCGCGGCGGGCCGGAGCCCGCCGCGAGCCTTCTGTTATTTCACCCGGAGCGAGTAGCGCCGGGGCGTTTCGTTTCCCTACCTACGGTAAGGGACATTTTATTAGGGGACACGTTTTCCCCGTGGCCGCAACCAACTCGGAATACGAAACAACGAGGGTCCACTATCGAGCCGAAGTCGCTGTCTTCTCCAAATCGGAATATCAGGAACAGCCGGTTGTACTTCCGCAGTTCTCACAACTCAAGCAACTGCCTCTGCAATCCACGGGAAAATTGGGTGTTGAGACGCACGGAAGCGCGCACCGGTCACCGGAGCCCAGACTTTCGGCGTCGGATTGGCCGGGCTCAACGAGGGGTGAAAGACAGACGGTGACGAAAGAACAAGGAGACAGTGATGGGTACCCTTAGATGGTGTGGACTCTAAGGATTCCCGAAGAAGCACCCTTGCAAGAGTCAAAGCGTGCGAATCCGAGTCAGTGCCGCCGCGAACCGATACTCCCTCTTCTCTCCTCTCTCCTCTCTCCTCTCTCTCTCTCTCTCTCTCTTGATCTTACTTACTGGTGGGCCCGGCAGGACTCGAACCTGCAACCAGACCGTTATGAGCGGCCGGCTCTAACCATTGAGCTACAGGCCCGTTCCCAATCGTCTTGGTGACGCGCAGGGAAGGGAGGCAATCGTCTAGTGAAAACTAGCTTGCCTTGCGTTCGGACTCGTCACCGCCTTCTAGCAAGGGAGGCGCCAAACTCGGTATCTCCGGCATCGACTTGCCGGCTATCGCTTGGAGGTCGCCCACCATCCCGACGGTCGAATCTATCACAGATACAATCTGTGTTTCGCGTTTAGCCCATTGGCGACCCATAAACTTGCGTTCCTTGTCGAGGTCGTCTCTCATGTCGTTGAATTTCTCGATGACTGCTTCGACACGTTGCCGGAATCTGGTGCCGGTCAAATAGTCGTAGACTTGCTCCATCTTCGTCCGCTGGCCTTGTTGCACGAGCCGTGCACCGCATACGTCGACTAGCGCTTGACGCAGCGCCACCGCAACGGGGAGGGCGCACCGAGGATGAGCGACCCACACGCCATCCATCAAATCGAATTGTTCGATGTGTTTGGGTAGCGCGTGCGAGATGATGAGCGATACGTCGGCGCCCGATCGCCGTTGGTCATCCCTGAGCTTCGCCAGCCAACCGTCGCTCCACGATTTGGTACGTTTCGTCTCCCATAGGATTATGCCTGCCGGCTGCCCGACGGCGCCGTTGACCTGCTGGATGACGTCGGCGCCAAGCTCGCCTTTGCCGACTGGTTCTATGATATCCGTCGGGAAACGGCTGCGCAAAAGCTCTTCGAGTTCCAATTCGAGGACTTCGCCCTGGGCCTGTTGCGAACCTTGCTCCGCCTTGCGCTTGAGTTCCTCGATCGTACGTGCCATCGACTCGATCGTTTGATCCTTTTCGGCAACGCGAAGCCTGGCAGCGTCGTCGGCTTCCTGCCTGGCCTTGGTCTGAACCGTTGCAACGGACGCTTGAACGCGCTTTTCGATGGTCAAGTCCAACTCCGCCGGCGGGTTTGCTCGAGGAGCGGCGCGGCAAGCGATTCCGTCAGTCGAATTTCGTGATTGCAGTTCGGACAATGTAAGGTAGGCTCGTATGCGCCATTCGTGGCCGCCGCTTTGAAGCTCATCGCGTTGATCTCATTCGTCGCTGAGTCGCGATTGAACCGTATTGGTGTGTCGGCGCCAGAGCGGAATGTGCGTGTCCACATGGGATTTCCACCTGTGGGCTTCAAAATCTGAAATCCGAACGCGCGGATCCGTCGAAATATTCCATAATCTATGTTATGCGAATGGAAAATGCCTTTGAAGTCAAACGGTTGCGCCTAGCAGCGAGTGTTGCCCTCTCAATATTCCTTGTTCCCCCGTCATCATCGTTGCAGGCGACGAGAAGCAGTAACCACCGGATCCGGTGTTGGAATTAGGTCGGTTCTAGCGGACTTCGCCTAGGCTTGGCGGCCGCTAACGTGAGCCCCGGCGCGACCAGCCGCGCCTACTGCGTGACAACGCGCACTGGTAACGAGCTGAGCGCACGCAATCCGCTGCTGTCCCGGTAGAGTGGCTCGCCTGCTATCTCAATCGATGCGACACGCCCAGCCAAAGCTGCCAGTACGGCTTCGCCTTCGAGCCGTGCGACCATCTGACCGACGCAGCCGTGGATGCCGGTACCGAACCCGATATGCCCGGCGACGCGCCGGGTGATGTCGAACTGATCGGCTCGCTCCCACCGCGCGTCGTCGCGATTTGCCGATGCAATCAGCAGCAACACCTTCTCGTTTTTGCCGATCGGCACGCCAGCGACTTCGGTTTCGCGCGCCGTGGTCCGGAATACATACGGCGCCGCCGAATCGTAGCGCAGGGTCTCGTCGAACGCCGCGCGCGCCAGCGACGGATTGGCGGCCAGGATGGCCCACTGCTGGGGATGACGGGCAAGGCTGTAGAGCGCCATGCCGATGGCACTGATGGTAGTATCCAGTCCGGCCGAGAGAAAGGATCGGACAAGCAGCGGCGCCTCTTCCTCTGTGATTTCGCCGGTATCCGCCGCCTCATAGACCTGCGCCCCGAAACTGCCGGGAGCCAACGCCTGCCGCAGGCATTTCGCGGCGACCCAGGGCAGCACCTTGGGCGCATGGGCCATCAGGCTTCGGAAGTAGTCGTTCTCCGGCCCCATGCCGGCAAACACCATCGCGCCATAGGTCAGGAAGTTTTCGCGGCCCTCATTGTCGATGCCGAGTGCGTCCGGGAACACGGTCAGCGGGAACACTTCTGCAAGATCGCGGATCGCATCGAACGACCCCTTTTCGACGAGGTCATCGACCAGCGCGACGGCCTTGGCCTTGAACGCATCTTCCAACTTCCGCATAGCGCCAGGCGACATGATCCGCGCCAGCACTTTACGGGTGCGCGTATGCAGCGGCGGATCCGCCTCAAGGACGATGCTCGGCGGGCGCCAGGGCTTTTCCTTGAAGTAGTTGGCTAGTCCGGCACCGCCGGCATTACTGAAGTTCACATGATCGGCGAAGATTGCCTTGACCTCGGCGAACCTGGGCACGGCGAAGATGCCGTACTTCTCAAGACGGATGATCGGCCCCGCGGCGCGAAGCTCGACATAGGCCTGGTATGGATCGGCGCGGGTATCCGCGCCGAACGGATCGAAGTCACTGCAGGCATGATCGAGCGCCAACATCCCCACTGCTTCCTCCTACTGTCTGTCGTTTCTAGTTAATTGACCATAGTCATTTATCTTAAGCGTGGCAAGCCGTGAATGAACGATCTTTCTTTGCTTGTGATTCCAGTGACGTAGCGGCAAGGAGAGACCGGCGGAGATTCGGAAAATGTCGATCAAGCGGTCAGGAAATCCCGAGAGCGCGCGGCGGTTTCAGCGCCGCGCGCGCCAGGAAGCCGACAAGCAGGCGTTGCAGGTACGCATCCTTGAAACTGCGCGCAGGGAATTCGCGACGGGCACCCTCGAAACTGTGTCAATCCAGAAGATTGCTGACGCGCTTGGCTACTCGAAGGGCACGGTCCTCAAGTACTTCCCGACCAAGATACTTCTGTTGCTGGCGGTCAAAGAACGGAATCTTGAGGAAATGGCGGATCGGCTCGAGCGCGTCCGCGCGCGACATTCCAACAGCGAGGCCCGGCTGCGGCGTGTCATGGAGACCTATATCGACTACTGGGTCGACAACCCCGATCACTTCCGCTCGCTCTATTCGATGGCTGGGACGGTCGAGGACAGACGCTTTCCTGATGGCGTCTATTTCGGGCAGACCGACATTGCGCGGCGGGGATTTGGGATTTTTGTGACCTCGACCGGCGAGTATCTCTCCGAGCTGGGTGTGGAGACAACGCCGATGCTAACGCAACGACTGGCAACGGCCCTGCTCTGCGCGGCGCATGGAGTGATTTCACTGCCGCTCGGAACGCCAACTATGAAATGGCCGGATATCCGTGGCAACGGCCGATTGGTACTCGGCAATCTCATTGACGCTTGGTCGGCGAAGATCGAAGCCGCGCGGCGGACGGACGCCTGGCCGAAAATTTCAATCATCAATTTCCTTTAGATCGGCCGCACGGAGCCAACAACTCGGTTTGTGAGACTCAACCCCGGCCATGTCTGTTCTATGCCAACCGCGGTCGCCGGCTTGGCCCCTGCTGTATGCCCTACGGCGCTCACCCTCGTCCTTCTTTATGTCCGCGTGACCTGCCTCGTCAGACGTCGACATCTCTCACTACCGTCTCCCTGAATCGGGCCGACCTGCAAAAGGTCAGCGCAGCGCACCGCTGGGCGCCGCCTCACAGCTTGGTCGCCATCGTCACCCGGACCGCCCCTGACGGAGCGATCACCGGCTCGCCTTCAGCGCCTGGGCAATCGACGAAATCATCGCCCTATCCGCTCCACGCCCGGCTCGGATCGTGATTCCGTCGACCTCAATCTCGATGATCCCGCTATCTGCCCGCGCGCCGCTTTGCGCTCCCGGTAAGCACTTAGGTCGGTACCCTGCGACCAGCACGGCCGGCACAACCTTTACTTGGGCAGCTTCGGAATGACCGCCTGCTGCTTCTCGCGACTGACGTCGCGAGCCAAACAACTGCTGTGGCGACAATCCGGCGTCTCCTGTGAAGACTTCAAGCCGCCGCACCGGCTCCGTGATGGCAGTATGGCACTGTGTCCATTCTAAGCCTAACGGTCGAAACCGAACCGCAGACTGGCAGATCACACCGTCATCCGGTAGGTGGCCGCTGAACTGCCCTTACGTTTGCACTGTCGGGCAGCGCTGCGCCGATCCCGGCAGGCTGATGCAAACCGAATGCAGTGGCACCGAGATTGTCGCCCGATAAGGCTCCGCAGCGATGTCGCAAGGTTCTATGACGCCGACAGAATGAGCGACTTGGAGTTCTGCCATGAACGAGCTTTCTCGGCCGCAAATCGTTGCGGGCGTCCGATCAAGTAGCCTTGCATCTCGTCGCAGCCCTCCTTAATGAGCAATGACATCTGGTCCTTTGTTTCGATCCCTTCCGCCAGGACCGGCACACCCAGCCCATGGGCGAGCCCGATGATCGCGCGAACGATGGCCAATGATCGCTCGCTCTGTCCCAACGAGGCGACGAAGGACCGGTCGACCTTGATCCTGTCGAGAGGAAATGCCTCAACATAGGACAGCGAGGAATACCCGGTCCCGAAGTCGTCGAGCGCGATCAGGATGCCCAGGCTCTTGAGCGATTGCATCGTCCTCTTGGCGCGCGAGACGTCCTCGATCAGGACGCCTTCGGTGATCTCGACCTCCAGGCGCGCAGGCGCGAGCCCGCTTTCACGCAGCGCCTTGCGGACCTGTGCATCGAGGTTTTCCCTGCGGAACTGCGCGGCCGAGACGTTGACCGCGATCCTGAAGGGCTGGTCCCACGATGCGGCCTCACGGCAGGCCTCCATCAGCACCCAGTCGTCGATCTGGGCAATCGAGCCACTCCGCTCGGCCACTGGGATGAATTCTCCGGGAGGGATGATTCCGCGATCGGGATGCCGCCAGCGAACGAGGGCCTCGTAGCCGGTAGTGTGCCCATCGCGGTGCTGCTGAGGCTGATAATCCAAATAGAGCTCCCCGCGTTCGACGGCGAACCGCAGGTCATGCTCGAGCGCGCGGCGCTCCCGGAGCTGCTGGTCCATCGCGCTCGTGAACAGCCGGATCGCGCCCCTGCCCTCGTGCTTGGCGCGATAGAGCGCTGCATCCGCGTTCGCGAGCAGAGAAACGATGTTATCCGCATCTCTGGGAAACAGCGCCGCGCCGACGCAGAGGTCCAGCTTCAGACCATGACCATCGACTACGATCGGATCCTCGAATGCAGCCCGCATCTTGGTCGCGAGGAGTTCCGCGCTTGCCGACATCGGCTCTTGTTCTGTAATGCCGATGAACTCGTCGCCGCCCACCCGCGCTACGTAGCAGCCTTGTGCGGCTTCCTGAAGGCGCCGTGAGGCTTCGCGCAGCACGGCATCTCCGACCGCATGCCCGAATAGATCGTTGATCTCCTTGAAGTGATCGAGGTCGATACACAGCACGGCGAAGCCGGATCCGGTGACCTCGGCCCGCTCGAGCGCAGCCGAGAGGTGCTGATTTAAGGCTGTCCGATTGGGCAGCTCGGTGAGAACATCATGGGAGGCCAGATAGCTGATCCTCTCCTGGGCGCGGTTGCGCTCGGTAATGTCGAACGCCACGCAAACATGGGCTAAACGTCCCTCGTACTGGAGCGGACGAGACTCGATCGCGACCTGTATGAGATCCCCGCCAGCGATTCTGTGCAGTTCAAAGTCCACAAGGTCATCGGATGGTCCGCACTCCAGCTGCTGCTCGGACATCAGAAGTAGATCCTCGCGCCGATAGCCGTAGTGCCGGCACATCGCTGCGTTCACCGCGAGTAATTGCCGCGTTGTTGTATCGACAACCCACATGGGCAGTGGATTCTCCTCGAAAAGGAGCCGGAACGAGGCCTCCCGACGCTTCAGGTCGGTGATATCGATCCGGACCCCGATGCTGCCTCCATCAGCCGTGCGTCGCTCCTCCACTCGGATCCAGCGATCGTCGGGCAGATGCTGCTCGTGCGAGTATCTTGGCAGAGCATGGCGTGCCAAGCGTTCGGTGAGCCATTCATCCTCCCGCCCAATTGCCTCGGGATATTGCCCCCGCGCCAGCCCAGCCCGCAGGATGCTTTCGAACGGTGTTCCCGTCGCCAGCGCTTCCTGGCTGGCCGCATAGAAATCCGCGTATTGGCTATTCCAAAGGACCAGTCGATCATCCTTGTCAAAGACGGCGAGGCCTTCAGGAACGACCTCAAGCGCCTCGGTGAGATGGGAGTGAGCGGCGCGGGCGGCAGCTTCGGCCTGTTCGGCCGCAGCCGTCGCTTCGGCAAGAGCCATCTCGGTTCGATGCCGCTCCGTGATATCCTCGTGCGTGGCAACCCAGCCTCTGCCCTCCATGGGGCGGTGCCGGATGCGCACAATCCGTCCATTCGTCAGCTCGACGGTCGTATCTGAGTTTTGGGCGATCACCGGGTCACTATTGCGCCAGACCAGATACTGCTCCTTCGAGATCTTCGGTGCGCTGCCGGCCGAGTACCTGAGGTCGACGATGTCATTCAGCTTCATCCCCGGCCGCACGGCTTCTGGATCCAGATCGTAAATCTCCAGATACCTCCGATTGCAGACGATCAGACGCTGATCATCGTCGAAGAAGCATAGGCCCTGGGACATGTTGTTAAGGGCCCGATCGAACCGTTCAGCCACGGCGGTCGCGGTCTGCTCCGCGGCTCTTGCGCGCTCCCCTTCCTGGATCAGGCTGCTATGAGCTTGGATCAGTTGGACAAACGAGCGAAAGTTGGTGTTGATCATCCGGCCGAGCAGCACGAGCAACAACAGCAAATTGATCCCGAGCGAGATCATGATCCCGTCACCCGAAACGAGCAGCACGGTCGCGATTGGGGTGCCGGCAATCAGCATGGTCAGCAGGGACGCCGCTGGAAAGCTGCCGAGGCAGTAGGCCGTGCCGATGCACCCCATGAAGACCAGCAACGCGATGGGCGCGCGCAGACCGGGATCTACGGTCGCGAACAGGGCCAGAATCCAGACAACAAAGCCCGCATTGAGTAGCCCCGCGACAACGCGAGTTCGCCTGAGCTCACGGTGCGCCTGCTCCGGCGTGACATCGACCGTTTTCAAGCGGAGCCACTGAACCAACCGGAGCAGGCACAGTGCAAGGAGAGCGGTTGGCAGGCCGAATCTGAGCCAGGCCGATACAGTTAGGGGGAGGACCAGGGCTACACTGATACTATCGACCAGCAGCACAGCGTAGAGAACTGGAACCTGCTTTCGCAAAATCCGGAATTGCTCGATGACCAGCGAACGACCGAGCGGATCCGTTGTATCGCCCACGGCGAACGCGGCACGTAGTCGCGCGAATAAATCCATCGAGATTGTCCTGCCCCCTTCAGAACTTAGGCGGGAGAGACGAACGACGGGTAAAGCCGTTTGGTATCCCGGGACTTAATGGCTTGCTGCAACTGCAAGCTCTTCAGCAGCAGCGAGGCTCAACCTAGCGCAGTTTCCCGTCGTCTCAAAAATCCAAGGTCGGTCCTGAGACCGGAAGCCGAGCAGTTCCTCAGGCCCTTACAGCGAGCGGGCCCCGGAAGCGTGGCACGGCCGCGGACGATGTATTGGAAATTGGGCTGAACGGTCCAGGCGTCCTTAATTTTAATTTAATAGAGCGCGGCCAGAAGTCGTTCGAAGCTTCGTACCCGGCCAATTTGGACCAACCCGGGCTCCCGATAGCCCAAATCGAGCGCCTGCGCCCGCTTTGAGACGAGAGCGTACCGGCTGCGATGCAACTTGTCGTCAGGACGGTTAGCGCGCAAACCGACGAGCTCGAGGCCCGGCGTAGAGATCGATAGCATTGCGGTCGGCGCCGCCGCCGGCAACCCTGGCGATCCCGCGGTCATGGTTTGCGGGGCGGATCGTTGACGTGAAAATCACCTCCGTAGCGTTCCGCTCCTGCGGATCGCCCGGACCGACGCCGCCTTGGGGCACCTCGAGATCGACATGCACTGACGAAGCGGCAACTCAACTCATCCTTGCACGCATCCTTCGGAACGCCGCGACGAACCATGTGCGCACCGCGAGGATTGCAGTCCAAAGCTTGGCAAACCACGGGATGGTGAGCAGTTTTGGCTTGACGATGACGAAGAGCCGTTCGACCACGACCAGACTGAGAAGATAGCACGTTGCGATCATCGCCGTCCCGGCGATCCAGTGACCTTCCCCGGCAACGGCGACCGCGACCAATTTCAACGGCTCTACGGTCGCCGTCGGCACCGCCAACAGAAATAGCGATTGGTAGGGTCCAAGATTTTCGACCCGTCGTTTAAGGCTCATGAGCAGCTCCTGATTCTTCAACTGCGCAGCGAGCGGCGACGTTCCATGCTCGGAACATTTGCCGGTCTTTCCCCTTCGGGGGCACAATGGCGATCGAGGAGTTCGGGCATGGAGAAAGATGTCGCGATGCCTGCTGGCGGCCACGATAGCAACGGGCGCATGCGCGGCGACCACGGTGCTGACGGTCGCGCCGACGGAAAGTTGGACGGTGACGTTGGGCCTCGGAGATGCCGATGAAGGAGTTCATGAAAGGTCGCTGGGTTCGCCCTGGACGGCAGCCGCTGGGACGGCATCTATGTCGGCCGGCAGAAGGGCGACGAGTTCATCTATGCCGGCGCGGTCGACCACGGCTTCGAATGCGATCACCGGCGTCAAGGAAGCCGCCGATCACGTCCTCGAGGTGGCAAAGACCGAGATGAAACAGCGCGCGGATGATCTTGGCGAAGGTACCTGACACCCAAGCAGCGGGCGAAGCTGATCGTGAACGGAAGGCGGCTTACAAAGCGATCCATTCGGAGACAAAGAGGGGTGGCGACCGCCGATCTAAATCCCAAGTTCGTGTTTGAAATCGAAAGGCTTTCGACGATACGCCGCAAAAAGCGAACGATCTCGGACAGCCCTCGCTCGCGGCGCGACCCGCGCCAAGGCACTCGGGCCTGACCTTGACCGCGTCGCCGGGACGTCGCCGGACAAGGGAGCCGAGCTCGACGCCCTCGCCGCCATGCAACCCGAGGCCCAGGCGCCAATATGCGCGTGGGCTGCCGCAGCCTTCTCGGCGAGGACACTGAAAGAGCGGCCCGGCGTTCGCCTCGCGCGCCGCTCCCGGGTCAGCCGCCGCCACGTCCTTTTCGAGGTGGGTCGCTTCGCGAAGCTCCGAATAGTTGACGCAGATGGCGAACGGAGGAGGCACCGAGGTTCTGGAAGCTCAGCAGATCGGCATCGGCCATGTTCCGGACCTCGCCGACAGTCTTGACGCCCTCGATCTCGAGCGCATTGCGAAGACGGGACGGCAAGTCAATTTGATCAAGAGGGGCTTCGTCTGAAAAGTGAATGGGCACAACGGGGTTTGGTGAAGAAGACGGCTAGTATGTGATTAGGCGCAAAACCTGACGACAGCCTTACCGCTGCGCCTCGGTCGCCATCCAGCATAGCCGCCTTCGGGCGCGCAGGTAATCCTAGTAGCGGATGGTTGGGTCCACGTTCCGGGCGGCCTTGAACGCGGCCTTGAAGTCGAATAGTTCGCCGCACGGCCTCCATCTTCTCGATGGCGGCGTGAAAGGCCGCCACCGCGGCGCGAGCGCCCTCTAGAGAGCCTGGCCACTATCTCCTCGAGCTTACGCGCGATGACAAGGGGCTTGCCTGGACGGAGTGCTTCCAATCGTACAGGTGATAGCTGAGGCGGAAGTGATCGCCGCGGATGCAGCAATAGACGATGCGGCCGGCTGGTCGTCGACGGTCGCATCGTCCGCCGCGCCGATGTGCCCGGCCTCCGTCGATCCAGATCGCCGCGACGTCGCCGGCGCGGAGGTAATTGTCAGCCAGGTCGTCGTCGTGGCGAGCCTTGCCAACGTCGCCCAACACGATCCGTGGTTTGCGTCGATCGCGTCAACCTGTCTCCGTTTTTACCGCCTGACACGGCGATCATGCATGGCCGCTGCCAGAATACCGACTGCCACGCCCATGATGATGATCCAGACAACAAGTCCCGCGTACCAAGGTAGCACGTTGGTCATCGTCACTCCTCCTGGTCTACGCCGACCGGCGCTCTCGTGGCGTCCGCCCCCTCCTCCCGGGAACGCCCCTTGCGATCATTGACGCGACGTTGCGGCGTATTGGAAAGCGGCGGGGGACCCCTCGACGGCGCGTCATCGATCAAGTCATCAAGTGTCGGCTCGTGCTCGGCTGGTGGACGCTCCAGCGCGGCGAGAAAGGCCCTGCCCGCGTCGGTTATGCGCCACTCGCCAGGCTCGCGCACAATCGGCTTCTTGCCGAAGATGTCCACGCTGCCGCCGGCACGGGTCTCCATGCGCTTCATCCGCGCCGTCCATTCCGGCCCGCTGGTCATGAGCACGGCAAGATAGCGCTTCAGCTCTTCGAGCGTCGCCCGGCCGCTGGGATGGCCGTCCAGAACCTTGAGGATAGTGAGCTGAAAACTCAACGCCACACTCCGCAACGAAATCATTAAAATATGTGATGAGCCTACATCGGACCATGCGGCTGTCCAGAACGAATTGGGAAGAGAACCCGCATTCTGGGCTTTCCTCCCGCTCAGCACCGACCTTGCAAATGCCAAGACCGAAGCATTAGGCCTGCCCCGCCAAGCTCGCCGGCCGCGGGCTCGGCCCAAAGGGCCGCTCGGCGTCCTCCGCTTACCGGGCGGCCCGGGGCCGAAAGGGTCTTGGCGACCGTTCCCGCAGGCCTCATCGGGCAACCGGATGCGGCTCACAGCTTCATTCGGCTGTCCAACACCGAGACCTATCTGAGGCTGAAGAAATGAACGCGTCGGGCACGCCGCCGCCTGCCGCCGGCGACCGTCGATCGCCTGCTCATCGAGGTGAAGATCGCGGCGAGCGTCAGGGCCGAGCCGATCCCGGAACGAACGACCGTCAGCAGGATTGCCTTTCTCGCAGTAGGAGTTGCGTCATGCGTCATGCGCCGTCCATCGTGCCGCTGGATCGGCTCGACCGGGACATCTACCTCGTCCTGGAGGATTTCGGTGCCCGGGCCGGCTGCTCATGGCGCGAGACCGACGAGCAGGACACCGACTTCGAGACGATCATCCGCGACCTCATCACGGGCCAGTACGCCTATCCGGTCCGGATCGTGGCTTTCAACGCCGTTGATGGCTGGTCGCGCGACGCCACCAGCGAGGTCGCAGATGAGCTTGGTGAGCGCGCCGCGGGCAACGCCGAGATCACGCCAGCCCTGCGCGCCTTCATCGAAGCGAATGCTACCCGGCCGTTTGCTGTCCAACTAGCACTTCCACTGCGCGGAGCTGTGTGAGCATGGCGCCCCTGACCGCCGCCTCGAGCAGAGCTATGACGACGCCATGAACGCGCTGGCCAACTACCTGACACGCGAGGACGACGCGCAGACCACGGTCGATTGGCTGCTCCGCATCCTGGATCGCGACGGCCTCCGCGACGCTATCACCGAGGTCTTGGTTGACGCGAGGGTGCATCCGCGGCCGAGAGCTGACGTGCCGGAATAGACGGTCTGGCCAGGGCAACCGTCAGAAGCCGTGCATTAGCAGGTCAGCTCGTGACGCGATCGCTGCCCGATGTCCGAGAACGGGGAACAGGCGACCTCCCGTATGAAGTTGAGCTACTCGGCCGTTGGCTGCGAAGCCCAATCGACCGAATGCCGCCCTGGCCGCTGCGGCAGGATAGGGACGAGCAGACAATTGCAGCGAGAATGACCACAGAAGCTAAAGGGCGACTCAGGGAGAGCCCGCCATTGACTGGCTTGCGCGCGCGACATTCCAACAGCGAGGCCCAGCTGCGGCGTGTCATGGAGACCTATATCGAACTGGGTCGACAACCCCGATCACTTCCGCTCGCTCTATTCGATGCGAGGGCCGCTGAGAGTTCGATAGCCCGTAACTGATTGCCTGCTAAGAGCTGCACTCTGCTTTGCAGTTGGAGCGCAAGGCCGCCAAAATGAGCAGGTCAACCGAGGTGTTTCGATCGGAGATCGTTGCGGCATCGACGATCGGCGTCGCCGCGATGGTCTTTTTTTGGGATCTCTGGCTATGAGGCCTGCTCCGCCTTGACGGCGGCAACGGCCAGCATCGCGTCGCCGATCATGTTGCCCTGTGCCTTCAGGGCATTGCCGGCGCCGACGATATCCCGGACCTCTTTGTTCTGGCTCAGCTTCGACTTGCCGACCAGGCGTGTGATCTCGATCTCGATGCCGACGATCATCTTGAGCATCGTGTCGATGTAGTCCTTGGGGCTGTCGGTCATCTTCCAAGGATTGACCTGTTTCGCCTCATGAATGCGCGTCAGGCGCGCGACCATGCCGCGGACGTAACGCTCATCATCGCGGATCGTGACACGTCCGTACACATGCGCAACCATGTAGTTCCACGACGGGACCTGCTTCTTGAACTCGACCTTGCTCGGATACCAGTTCGGCGCGATGTAGGCATCCGCGGCGCGGAAGACGATCAGAACCTCATCACCGGTGGCGAGATCCTGCCAAACAGGGTTCGCACGAGCTACATGCGAATGAAGCACGCCCTGCTGACCTTCGTGCGCATGCAGTTCAAACGGAATATGATTCGCGTCGAGTCCACTCTTCCCGTTCGTAAAGAGGATGCCGAGCGGATTATTTTCAATGAGATCGTGAAGCACCTCGGCGCGAGCCTCAACGAAGTGCGGAGGGACGTACATGACAACTCCTTGGCTATTGCAGGACGCTGTGCACCCTTGGGTCGCGCAGCATCAACAGGTTTGGTTCAGACCTCGGTCATCTCGAATTCACTCTTGCCAGCACCACAGTCGGGGCAGATCCAATCTGCGGGGAGGTCCTCCCAGCGGGTGCCGGGCGGAATGCCCTCGTCAGGCCATCCGTCTCGCTCGTTGTAAATGAGCCCGCACAGCGCACACATCCAGGTCTTGTAGACGGGCGCATCGCCTGCGATTTCCGTGTTCACGTGAGCAGTTTCGTTGCTCATGACAACTTCCCCTATTCCTGTGGCAGGGTTCACGAGTTCGATTTAGGGCAAGGCTGGCCTATCCAACAGTGCCAGATAACTGCAGTTTACCGGACCAGTTTCTTGCCTGCGATACTACCTTTCCCTTTGTTTCGCCGATCGTGATCATCACCTGCACCTTGCGTTTGCTGGCGTGCCGATGCTGCGCCATCGCGCGGGTGGCGCGTTCGTCGAGATACGACTCATCTTGGGGCTCTTGTTGCCTGGAGTGCCTGTCGTCTTTATTGGCCCGCGAAGCGACCTGCTCTTGAACGAATGAAGCTCACTCGGCAGGCCGGCCGGTCGAGACGGCGTTCCCCTCCGCATTGTCGAGCGCCGCAAGAGCCTTCGGCTTGCGCAAACGCACATAGACTTGCGCCGCCAGAAGCGTCACGCAAAGTAAAAGAAAGAACGCGCTGATCGGCCGCTCGACGAAAATCATGGCATCACCGCGCGAGACCAGCAGCGAACGGCGGAAGTTCTCCTCAAGTCGTGGCCCCAGCACGAAGCCGAGGAGGATCGAGGCCGGGTGGAAATCGAGCAGCAGGAGTAGATAGCCGATCAATCCAACGACGACGGTCTCGCCGACCTGGAACATGTCGTTGTTGGTCGAGTAGACGCCGATCGCGACGAAGAACAGCGCGCTTGGATAGAGATATTTATACGGAATCATGAGGAGCTTCACCCACAGCCCGATCAGCGGGACGTTGAGCAAGACCAGCATGACGTTGCCGATCCAGAAGCTCGCGATCAGGCCCCAAAAGATGTCGGGGTGCTCTTTGATCAGTTGGGGACCGGGTACGATGCCCTGAATCATCAGCGCACCCAGGATCAGCGCCATGACTGCGTCCCCGGGAATACCAAGGCTCATTGTCGGAATGAAGTCGCCCTGTACCGACGAATGCGTCGACGCCTCTGGACAGGCGACGCCTTCGATCATGCCGGTGCCGAACTTCTCCGGCGTGTTGGAAATCTTTTTCTCGGCTGCGTAGGAGATAAAGGAAGCGATCGTTGGTCCCGTTCCCGGAATGAGCGAGCAAAGGCTCCCGATGACGGTGCCGCGCAACATCGCAGGGATGGAACGGCGCAGTTCGTCGCGTGATGGGCGCAGATCGCGCAAACCGACTTTCGAATAGCGCGTGTTCACCTCGGAGTATTGGTTCACGCTCTTCATGAACTCGGCGATACCAAATAGGCCGAGAGCGAGTCCGACGAGTTCGATGCCGTCGAGGAGATTCGGGATGCCGAAGGTGAAGCGCTCCGAGCCGGTCTCGACATCCGTTCCCACGATTCCTAGAAACAGGCCGAGCAACGTCATGGCGATGCCTTTGAGAGGCGAGCCTTTCGCCAGCGTCGAACCGGCGAGCAGGCCCAGAAGCATCAGCGAGCATATTTCAGTTGGACCGAACTCCAGCGCGACCTTCACCAGCACCGGAGCCAGAAAGATCATTTCCAGGATGCCCCAGGAAGCGCCGACGAACGACGATAGGACCGTGATGCCGAGCGCCGCACCGCCGCGGCCCTGCTTCGTCAGCGGAAAGCCGTCGAGGCACGTCACCGCGTGCGGCGGATGGCACGGCAAGTTGAGCAGAATCGAGCAAATCGCGCCGCCGTATTGCGCCCCGTAGAACACTCCTGACAGCATCAGGATAGCGCCGACCGGCTTGATGCCGAACGTCAGCGGCAGCAGCACCGAGATGGTGGCGAGTGGCCCCATTCCCGGCAGGACGCCCACCATGTTACCTACGAGGACGCCGACAAAACACCACATGAAATTCTGCGGCTCGAAAGCGACACCAAAGCCGTACCAGAGATCGGAAAGCGCGCTCGCGAACATCTAAAACCCCCAACGGTACAGCGGGAAAGGAACCTTCAGCACGTAGGAAAAGAGGAGGCAGCCGACGACCGCGACGACCGCGGCCAGGACGGCTGATCCTTTCAGCGTGGCGGTCCTGTCGCCGAGCGCGGAGACGAAGACGCACATGAAGGTGGCCGCGGCCATTCCGAAATAGAGGCCGAAGAGGACGAACATCAGAGGACCCGCGAGGATGCAGGCCCAGCCACGCCATTCCATCGCCGCGGGCAAGACGCGCTCTCCCTCTTCGAGAGGCGTCGCCAATCCGGTGACGAAGATCAGGGCTCCGACGAGAACCATCATGAGGCCGAGCATCAACGGAAACATGCCCGGTCCCACGTGCGCGAAGGTCCCGAGCGAATATGTTGCTGAGTTGACGCCGATCCCGGCGCCCAGCAGCACCATGAGCAGCCCGGCGTAGAAGTCCTTCTTCCGCAGCATCATCGGCATATCGGCACCTCTAGTTGGTTTTGGTCGCTATCACGACGAGCGCCGAGGCTGGTTCGGAAGACACCTGCGTCAGTTTGTGCGGAATCGTGGAGTCGAACTGGACGCAATCGCCCGGCTTCAATGTCTCCTTGCGCTTTCCGATGACGAGCTCGATCCGGCCGGAGAGAATGAACAGGATTTCCTCACCTTCGTGGTGACTCATGATGCGACCGCGTTTCGCCGTCTTGGTCGGTCGCACGATAAAGGCGCGCATGGTGCGGTCGGGAGCCAGACCGGCGACTAGCGACAGGTGCGTGTCGACGTCGCCGGCCTTCCCGTTCTTCGCGCGGACAATCGTGATCGGGTCGTGGTCGTCCGGCTGGCCGTAGAAGCGGTCTAAGGTCGTTCCGAGAGCCGCGGCGATCTTAAGGGCGGAGCCTATCGACGGAGAGGAGAGCCCGCGTTCCAGCTTGGAAAGATAGCTGCGGGTCAAACCGGAATCGGCGGCAAGCTGCTCCAGCGTCATGCCGCTCTGCACGCGAAGGAATTTGAGGTTGAGTGTCATTGCGCTCGGCTCTTTCCCAAGTTATTGCCCGCATCGATCTCGCACCAAACCACCGATATTTCAAACCTTAGAACGGGTGCCGACTGATCACAGATCCAGCACTAGCCGTTGTCCGGCGCAATCGCCTACGCAGACGATGAGCTCATTCTGCCGCTCAGCAGGCGAAAGCACGCGATCGCGATGGATGGGGGGGCCCTCGGTCCAGCGCGTGCGGCAGGCGCCACAGATGCCGCCGCCGCAGGACACGGGGACCTCGACGCCGAGGGCATCGAGCGTTCCGAGAAGACCAACATCTGGCGTGACAGTTGCAAGCTTCTGGCTCACCGACAGATACAGCTCGTAGGGAGGCACGTCGCTTCGGGCGATGGCCTTGGGCGGGGTGAACATTTCGATGTGTTTGCGCTCTTCCGGCCAGGCCGAGACGGCATCTTCGAAAGCCTTCAGCATCGCTGCGGGTCCGCAGCAGGCCGCTAGGCCACATCTGGCAAATTCCCCGACAATTTCGGCGATGACGGGCTTGGCCTGCGCGGTCGTATTGTAGAGGCGGACACGGCCTGCTCCGATTGCCGGCGCGATCATGTCGGTCAGGACCGGTCGTCCGCGGCTGGTCCAGTGCAGCACGTAGTTCGAGCGCCCTCGTCGTTCGAGATGCCGAATTGCGGAGATGAACGGGGTTACGCCGATGCCTCCCGCGAGGAATACGTTCGTTCCCTCCTGGTCCAGTGCGATCCCGCCGCGCGGCAGCGAGACCGAAATCGGCTGTCCCGCCTCCACGCGATCGTGCAGGAAGTTCGAGCCGCCGCGTCCTTCGCGTTCGCGCTTCACCGCGATCACGTAGCGCCGATCATCGTCCGGTTCATTGCAGAGCGAATAGGTCCGGACGAGACCCTGGTCCAGGTGAACGTCGATATGGGCCCCGGCCCGAAAGGGTGGCAGCTCCCAATCGTCCTGGTCGACCAGCGTGAAGCGCTTGGTGTCGTTGCCGAGATCCTCGACCTTCGAGACGACGGTGGAGACCGTCTTGATCGCCTTCGCCATCTAGATCGGCCTCACGGCGTCGCCTACACGTAGCGTGCCCCCTGCGATGATCTTGCAGTTCAGCCCCGACCGGTTGATCAACGGATCGAAGACGGACTTGCCGAGTATCTCCTCGATGTGCCGGCACGGCGTTGAAAGGCGGGTCGCCTCGACAATCGCTTCTCCGAGCCGGAAGCGACGGCCGACGAGATGATTCAGCGGGACGCCTTCGACGGTCACGTTCCGGCGATGTTCCTCGGGCAGCAACTCAATCTTGTGGTCGCGTTGCAGGGCCTCGAGCGTCTCCATCTCGAACAGGGTGACCTGCCGCCCCTCCTCCGGCTTGTGGGAGTAGAATCCTGTTTCGTGGCCGGCGAAATATCGATCGCCCTCGATACCGCGTCCAGCGACGAGCTCGAGCGAGGGAAACGAGCGCATCGGCAAAAAGGCACGCGGGGTCTTGTGCAAAAAGCGGACGACGCCCTGCCAGGACATGGTGACCTCGGGCTCATCGATTGCGGTCGCGTCCATCATGTTCTCTCCATGGGCCTTAATCCGAACTGGTCTCAACGTGATGCGGCGAGTGATTTGTCAAGGGTCTGGCGCACGTCTGATCGCACCTCGATGACGACCGGTCCCTTGGTCGTCATCGCCTCCGCGACGGTCCCCGGGGCACGTTCCGCATCCTCGATGACGAAGCCGGTCGCGCCGAAGGCGCGCGCCAAAGCGGCAAAGTCGGGATTCGAAAGATCCGTGCCGTACGGACGATCGGGATAGGCACGCTCCTGGTGCGACCGGATGGTCCCGTAGGACTGGTTATTGGATACGACGATCGTGAGGTTCGCGCCTCTGGCGACGGCCGTCGCAAGCTCATTGCCCGTCATCAGGAAGCCGCCGTCTCCGCAGAAGGCAACCACCTGCCGCTCCGGAAAGCGAAGGCTGGCAGCGAGCCCGGACGGGACACCACTGCCCATCGCCCCGCAAGCCGAGCCGAGCAGCCGGGCGGTCGGCTCGAGGCTGAAGATGCGATGGACCCATCCGGCGAAATTGCCTGAATCCGTCGTGACGATGCCATCGGGCCTGAAGTGCGCGGCGATCGCCGCCACCGCGTGACCGAAGACGTCCGCCGATGGTACGCCGAACTGAGGCCAACCATGCGTGGCCGTCCGCGCCGCGGCAGCCGCGGAGGACCACTCGGCGCAGGCCCGCGCCGTCGCGGGAGCTGCGAGCATGGCCGACACGAATGCATGCGATCCAGAGACGACCGCGACGTCGGTTCGGACGCGCTTTCCGATCGCATCGGGATCTGGATAGACATGGACCAATGGCTGGCGAGGCTCGGCGTGTCTCGGAAACGCAAAGCCGAGCGAGGACAGATCGCCCAGACGTGTTCCGACGGCAACGACGAGGTCGGCGCGTTCGAGCAGTTTCACATGAGGCTGAGACGTGAAGAACCCGAACTGACCCGCCCATAGCGGGTGAGAGTTCGGGAACTGGTCCTGCATTTTGTTCATAGTGACGACCGGCACGTTCCATTTCTCGGAAAACGCGATCATATCTTGGCGGAACGATGCCGTCCGGCATTCGCCGCCGACCAGCAGGATCGGCCGCTCCGCGGCCCTCAACAACGCCCTTGCCTGTTCAATGGCCGCAGCACCGGGCTCTGGACGCACAGCTCCGTTGGCTGTGGCCACAAATCCCTTGGCCGGGTCTTCAAGGAGATCTTCCGGCAGTTCGATGGCGACGGGACCTGGCGTTCCCGCATGGGCCACGGCGAACGCGCGGGCCATCATCTCTGGAACGAGATCCGCCGAGTTCAGACGCACCGACCACTTCAGCACGCCATCGAAAGATCGGCCACAGTCGATCTCCTGCACCGCGTCCCTTGCGAGGTTCGGACGATCGACCTGACCGACCAGCATCACCAGCGGAATCGCCTCCTGCGCGGCCACATGCAACCCGAGCGCTGCGTTGAAGGCGCCCGGACCACGGCTCGTCATCACGACGCCTGCGCGCCCTGTGAGTTTGGCGTCAGCGACCGCCGCGAGGCTCGCGCTTCCTTCGTGCCGGCAAGTCACCAGATCGAAATCGTTACGGTCGCGCAGCGCGTCCAGCAGCGCCAGAAAGCTTTCTCCCGGGACGCCGAAGGCCCTGTCCACCCCGTGCGCGACGAGACAGTCCGCGACGAGTTCCGCGACGCGGTAGGTCATGCGACGCTCCCGTCCTGCCTGATGGTCAGGGGATCGCCCATGACGCGCAGTGGCGCCTCCGTCCGATCTCGCAGCGCCTCGATCGCGAGGCCGTCAAGTAGGGCCCGAACGGCCAGGCCATCCTCGGTTACGTCGATGATACAGAGGTTGGTGAAGATGCGGGTCACCACTCCGCGCGCCGTGAGCGGATACCCACATCGCTCCACGATGCGGGAGCGGCCATCCTTGGTGGTGTGGTCCATCATTACCCAGATCGACTTGGCGCCGACCGCCAGATCGATGGCTCCGCCGATGCCGGGCGGAGACCCGTTGTCACCCGTCGTCCAGTTGGCGAGATCACCGTCCTTGGACACCTGAAAGGCGCCGAGCACGGCCACGTCGAGATGACCGCCTCGCATCATCGCGAACGAGAGGCTGGAGTCGAAGTAGGAACCGCCGGTCCGGATCGAGATGGGCATCTTCCCTGCATTGATGAGATCCCAGTCCTCTTCGCCCGCAGCCGGCTTCGGACCCACGTTGAGGACTCCGTTCTCGCTGTGAAGGATCACGCCAGACCTCTCCGGCAGGTAGTCAGCGACGTGCGTCGGGGCGCCGATACCGAGATTGACGAATCCTTCCTGCGGCAGATGAAGTGCGACCATGCGCGCCAGCGCATCGCGTGCAAGCGGTGTCATCGGGAGCTCCTTGCGAAAACGCGATCGACGAAGATGCATGGAGTGACTATGGCTTCCGGATCCAAATCGCCGACGTTGACCACGCGGTCGACTTCCACGGCGACCGTCCGGCCGGCGGTCGCCATCACCGCGCAGTGATTGCGCGCGGTCTTGTTATAGGTGACGTTGCCGAGCGTGTCGGCGAGATGACCTTTGACGAAAGCGAAATCTGCATGAAGCGGTAACTCAAGAATAAATTCGCGTCCGTCGACGACGATCCTCTCCTTGCCGTCAGCGAATACCGTTCCGACGCCGACGGGAGAAAGGAAGCCGCCGAGACCGGCGCCGCCCGCCCGGATGCGCTCCACCAACGTGCCCTGCGGAACGAGTTCGAGCTCGACCGTGCCGGCACGATATTGCTCGGCGAACTGCTTGGCGCTGCGCGGATAGGAGCAGACGATCTTGCGAACGATCCTGGCTTCGAACCACAGCGACAGATCGTCTTCCGTGGAGCCGGCGTTGTTCGATATCAGCGTCAGGTCGCGGACGCCCCGGTCGAGCACCGCCTTGACCACTCCGAGCGGAAGCCCCGCTCCGCCGAACCCGCCCATCATGACGGCGTCGCCGTCCTTGATGCCTTCCACGGCCGCCGCCGCGTCTTCAACCACTACGTTGCGCATCGTAAATCCGCCGTCTCTGCTACGGGATTGATTTGAGGTACGTCGTTGACAGGCCACGGCCGACCCGGTCGAGCAGCATCTGGTTGGTGCCGTCGGCGTAGGCCGCCATCCGGACCTCGGCGAAATGCATGTTCAGGCGGTGGGCTGCGCCGGCGCCCGTCGCGCCGACGATCCGGACGCACTGATCGATGCCCCAAAGCGCGGTGTCGACAGCGAACTTCTTGGCTTGCGCAGCGAGCGCGACCGGATTTCCCCCGGTCTGTATCTGCTCGGCGGCGCGGAAGACGAGCGCGTTGGCGGCCTCAAGCCGGACCGACACCTCCGCCAGCTCCCAGCGCAGGCCCTGATGTCCGGTCAGCGGCTTTCCGAAGGCCTGCCGGCCTTCGCAGTAGTCCACCGCCTCGCACAGCGCCGCATGCAGAGTTGCGACGCACATGGCGGCCACGTGAACGCGGGCCGCGTTGACCGATGCCATCGATGCCTTGAGCGCGGCGCCGGGCGCTGCGATCAGACACCAATCGGGAATGAAGTGGGCGTCGAAGGCCACTTCGGCCAGACGGAAGGAACGCGCTCCGGGAACGACGATCTCGGTCCGCTTCACCGTCTCGGCTTGGCCGAAAGGCACGTAAAAGCTGGCGATCTCACCGGTCCCCGCAGCGTCTCCGACGCGGGCCAGGACGATCAGACCACCGACCAGCAGGCCGTCGGTCATCCACGCCTTGGTGCCGCTCAGAGCCCAGCCGCCGTTGACTGGAACCGCGGTGGTGGTCAGGGCGGAGACATCGCTGCCACCAGCTGGCTCCGTCATGGCGGTTGTCAGAAGAAGCTCGCCGCGCAACGCGGGCTGCAGCAGGCGCTCGATCTGGATCGACGTACCGGTTTGTGATAGGCGCGTGGCTCCGCCTTGATGGTGGTTCAGGCAGAACGCTGCCGCAAACCCGTGGTGCGCCATTTCCTGCGCAACGCGGACTTTGCACAAATAAGATGCTTCCAAGCCACCGTGAGCGCGCTTGGCCTGGAGGCCCAGCATGCCGAGAGCGGCCCACTCGGCGATCCACCTCTGCGGGAACGCGTCACCTGACACGTGCGCGGCGAAGACGCTCTCGGAGAAGGCACCGGCGCAGAACGCCCGCGCCTTCGCCACGTGATCACGCTCTTCGGCGGAGAGATGAACGTCATACTGGTAATAGAAGTCCACAGGAGATCCTTCGGCGAGCTACTTCTGAAGAGGCGCCCCAATGTCCTTGGCCCACTTATTCCAGTAGGCCTCTTCCTGTCCGACCTCGGCCGTGAAGGTCGAGACCGTTGAACCTGTGATCAGCGTGGCGCCGATCGTTTCCAGTTGCTTGAGGAATTCCGGGTCGCTCGAAGCCTTGTCAAGTGCGGCGCCAACCTTGGCGACGACGTCCGCGGGAAGGTTCGGCGGACCCGCGACCCCGAACCACGGCGAGACATCGAGAGGCTTGCCAGCGGCCTGCTCGATCGTCGGCAGATCCGGGAAGGCCGGCGACCGGTCGGCCGACGTCACCGCGAGCGCCTTCAGGGATCCGGCCTTGACCTGCTGGCCGATCGTGGCTTCGGTGAAGAAGCCCACCTGCAGGATGCCCGACATGCAATCGACGATCGGTTGATTGCCGCCCGAATAGTTGATGAACGTCATCTTCGTATCATAGGCCATGTCGAACAGCGTGCCGCCGACATGGGACGTCGCCCCGAACGTGCCGCCGAAGTTTACTTCTCCAGGGTGCGCTTTCAGATAGGCCACGAGTTCCGGAACAGTGGACACTGGAAGCTTCGGGTTCACCACGAGCAGGTTCCGCTGTTTCGCAACCTTGCGGATATAGGTGAAGCCCTTCTGCTGATCGTAGCGCACCGACGAATACAGTGCCTTTGCGCGAGTATTGGAGGACTCCACCGCGACGAGAAGCGTGTAGCCGTCAGGGTTTGCGCGGGAGACGTTGGACGCGGCGATCATGCCCCCGGCGCCGCCGTTGTTCTCGACGATGACGTTTTGGTTCAACTCCTTCGCCAGCAGACGACCGATCACCCGGCCGATGATGTCCGTAGGCCCTCCGGGGGGAAATCCGACGACCAGCTTAATCGTGGTTGAGGGATAAGCATCGGCGGCCTCGATCGGTCCAGCAAGGAAGCCGAGACAAAGAACGGCGGCGCCGGCGCCAATCGACGCAGTTTTTCGGAGTGATCGAAACATGCAGCACCTCCCTCGAAGGACGACCCACCTTCAAGCCAAGGACACTTTGTGTCAAGTGTGAAACGATCGTGATCCGACCAGGAGGCGCACATTGACCGGGCAAACGTTGCGAAAAAAGCGTGCATCATGCCTGTTACGCCACATCTAAGCCGAATGTGCCGCCCGGCAGCCCAACCTTCCAGGGTTGCCAAACCCCGTCGTTGTGTTCTAGACGATCGGTCTACAGAGAACACAAATGACGAAATCTACGGACAACCACCGCGAGCTCAATGGGCAGGGCCGAAACCAAGTCGGCTATGCGCCGACCCGCGACGTTCTGATCCGTTGCGGAATGGAGGTGATGACCCAACAAGGTTTTGCAGCTACGGGCCTGGACGCGCTGCTGCGCCGCGCCACCGTGCCAAAGGGTTCGTTCTACCACTACTTCGAAAGCAAGGCCGACTACGGCCGCGAAATCATGAAAGCCTACGACTCCTTCTTCCGGCACAAGCTGGACCGCGCCCTGGACGACGGAACGCTTGCGCCGTTGGCGCGGATGCGAGCTTTCGTCGAAGGCGCCAAAGCGGGCATGGCGAAATACAGCTATACGCGCGGCTGCCTCGTCGGAAACCTCAGCCAAGAGGTCGAAGCGCTGCCCGACGATTACAGGTCGGCCTTGGACGAGATCGTCAAAGGATGGCAGCGGAAGGTGGCGCATTGCCTGGAACGCGCATACGAGGCTGGCGAGATCGGCAGCGCGGACTGCGATGCCCTGGCTGAGTTTTTCTGGATCGGCTGGGAGGGAGCGGTGATGCGTGCGCGCCTCGTCAAGAACGGCCTCCCGCTCGATACCTTCATCGCCGGTTTCGTCGCCGGCCTGCCGCGTCCGGACGAGCCGAAGGCCAGGTCCAGAAGAAAATCGTGAAGAGGAGTTCGAGTTGTTCAAAGCCGTGTTGATCGAGAAGGACGAGCGGGGATATCGCGCCGACGTCGCTGAATTACCGGACAGCCGCCTCCCCGACGGTGAGGTGACGGTCGAAGTCGAGTTCAGCACGCTGAACTACAAGGATGGCCTCGCGATTACCGGCAAGGGCCCGATCGTGAGATCCTTCCCGCTGGTGCCCGGGATCGACTTCGCTGGCGTGGTGTCGTCGAGCTCCGACCCGACCTACACGCCGGGGGACCGCGTAGTTCTCAACGGCTGGGGTGTCGGCGAACAACATTGGGGCGGCCTGGCGCAGCGAGCAAAGGTCAAGGCCGGCTGGTTGATCAAGCTGCCGCCCTCGATGCCGTCCCGCCGCGCGATGATCATCGGTACCGCGGGCTATACCGCAATGCTGTCGGTCGTAGCCCTCGAGAAGTATGGCATCCGTCCTGGCGCAGGCGACGTGCTGGTGACCGGCGCCGGCGGAGGCGTCGGCAGCATGGCCATCATGCTTCTCCACAAGCTCGGTTTCCGCGTCGTGGCTTCGACCGGCCGACCGGACGAGGAGCCCTATCTCAAGAGCCTGGGCGCTGCCGAGATCATCGACCGGTCACAATTGTCGCAGCCCAGCAAGCCGCTGCAGAAGGAGCGATGGATCGCCGC
Source organism: Bradyrhizobium sp. 134 (assembly GCF_023074155.1). Lineage (NCBI taxonomy): Bacteria > Pseudomonadati > Pseudomonadota > Alphaproteobacteria > Hyphomicrobiales > Nitrobacteraceae > Bradyrhizobium > Bradyrhizobium sp. 134. The sequence goes on from NZ_JADPKX010000017.1 coordinate 119,612, forward strand.
GATCGACTCGGTAGGCAGCCATACGCTCGCCAATGTTTGCGCCGGAATCAAACCGGACGGAGCGGTCGCCGCGTGCGGCATGGCGCAAGGATTGGATTTTCCCGCAAGCGTCGCCCCCTTCATCCTGCGAGGAGTGGCGCTGTTCGGCATCAACAGCGTGACCCGCCCGAAGGCAGAACGCGTTGAAGCCTGGGATCGTCTCGCTTCCCTGCTAACCGAAGCCGATCTGGAGAAGACGGCGGTCGAGATCGGTCTGAACGAGGTCGTCGCCGCGGCTGGCGGGCTGATGAGTGGCCAAGTGCGCGGGCGCACGGTCGTCAACGTCAATAGATGACATCGTCCGAAAAGTAGAGCGATGCGACCGTGGCGGTCCGCCTCGGGGCAAATCTGAAAGCAATGACCGCTCGTCCAAAAATGGGAAGATCCCCAAATATGGCTGCTTCGGAACGAATTGGAACGGATGAACCTGGGTTCGGGTTCTCGACGCGAGCGATCCACCATGGGTATGACCCTGCCCATCACTCTCGCGCGGTATCCCATCCCATTCATATGACCTCGACCTTCGCCTTCGACAGCGTCGCCGAATTAGATGCGGTGGCCGCATTGGGGGGCAAACTGTATGGGCGGGAGTTCAATCCGACGACCGCATTGCTGGAATCCCGTTTGGCAAACTTGGAGGGTGCCGAAGACGCCGTCGTACTGGCCTCGGGAATGGCCGCGTTCGGTGCCTTGGTACTTTCGCTCCTATCCCAAGATGACGAACTCATCGTCCATCGGACCTTATATTCGAATACGACGATCATGACGGAACAGGGCTTGCCGCGCTTCGGCATAAAGACCATCCCTGTCGATCTCAATGACCCCGCCAATCTGGATACTGTTCTCACATCTCGCAGTAGAGCCGTCTACTTTGAGACGCCGGTCAATCCCACAGGAGACGTGCTCGACATCGAAGCCATTGCGCAACGTGCTCGGCGGGCGGGCATCTTGGTCATCGTCGACGGCACATTTGCATCTCCCGCGCTGCAGAGGCCTCTCCAATGGGCGGACATCGTGCTCCACTCCCTTACCAAATATATCAGCGGGCATGGAGACGTTCTTGGAGGGGCTCTGCTGGGACGGACCGAGTTGATCGAAAAAATACGTGATCGCGGCTTGCGCTACATCACCGGTGCCGTCATGTCGCCGATGGTTTCTTCTCTGATTTTGCGCGGGATCAAGACGCTTCCTCTCCGAATGGACCGCCACGGGTCCAACGCACTTGCGATTGCGCGCATGCTCGATGCCCACTCGGCGGTAGAGTGGGTGAATTATCCATTTCTGCCGTCCCATCCGCGGCATGCAGTCGCAAAGAGACAAATGTCAGCGGGCTCTGGAATGCTGTCCTTTGGTCTACGCGGGGGTTTTGATGCCGCCCGCTGTTTTCTCGACCACCTCAAGCTCATTACGCTTGCCGTCAGTCTCGGAGATGCTGAAACGCTCATCATGCATCCCGCGAGCCTGGTTCATGCCCGGCGCGCCGTTCGTCCCGAAGCGCGCCTGCAAAGGGGAGTCGGAGATGACCTGATTCGCCTCTCGGTTGGTTTGGAAGACGAGGCAGATTTGCTCGGCGACCTTGAGCAGTCCCTGAATCGTCTTTAGGTCGCCCGCAACGAACGTACGTCAAGGAGAGGCCTAAGATGATTGCGCCGCCGCCAGGACTCGAGCCCGCCATGGACTTTGCTCGAATTACTCTCAGCCCTCAGAAAGAGGTCGTCCGAAAGTTCTACAAGGACATGTGGGACAATGCGGACGTTGCTCTAATCCCCGAAATATTTCAACCTGGGTTCACCTTCCGGGGCTCCCTTGGTCCTGTCCTCGTCGGCTTCGATCAGTTCGCGGACTACGTCAGATGGGTGACAGACTCCCTTGAAAACTACACGTCTGATATCCTCGATCTCCTGGAGGAGGGCAATGCGGTGTCGGGGAAGCTGCGTTTCCACGGCATCCATCGGAAGCCAATGTTCGGCCATGCGGCCACCGGACGCCACGTGTGGTGGTACGGTGCGCCGATCTTCACGTTTCGAGGCGACAAGGTGAGCGATCTGTGGGTCTTGGGCGACATCCACGGACTGATCGGTCGTCTCGCGCCGGATCCAACTAGCAAGCCGGAATTCACAACGGATAAGTAGCCCTGGTCCATGATCGCTCGCGCCAAGCGGGGACTCGAGAATCCTGCGGACCGTGCCGCGGCCCCTCTAATTCCCGTACCTTTCTAGCTTACGGAGGTACGATGTTTGAGCTTCAAACGTTCGCGCTGTTCTTGGCCGCCGCTACGGTCGTGGCGGTCACGCCGGGGCCGGGCATTTTCTACATCGTAGCCCGCACGCTGGCGGGCGGCCGGACCGAGGGATTAGCATCCAGCGTCGGCTTGGGTGTCGGTGGCTTCGTACACGTGCTCGCCGGCGCAATCGGCATCTCAGCCCTGGTGATGGCGAGCGCGGAAGCGTTCACCGCGCTGAAGATCGCCGGCGCGTTCTATCTCATCTGGCTCGGCATCAAGACTTGGAGGCAAGCGCGAGTCCCCGCGCCCGCCGAAGTCCAGACGACCGGCGCAGGCCGTGCATTGCGGGAAGGCATCGTCGTGGAGGCGCTGAATCCAAAGACGGCCGCGTTCTTCCTTGCCTTTATTCCGCAGTTCGTCGACACGAGCGCGAACGTGGCTCTGCAGTTCGTTGTGCTCGGCACGATTTCCGTCGCCTTGAACACTGGCGTAGACCTGATCGTAACCCGTTGGGCGGCCAAAGCGAGGGATGGACTCGCCGGGCGACCCACGCTTATCGCGCGGACGAGACAGATCTCTGGAGCGGTGATGTGCGGACTCGGGGCCACGCTTCTTATCGCGCGTCGCGCAAGCTAGGCTAACGCTTTGTCGCAGTGTCGATCTGACAGTCGTCTTCCCATCAGAACAAGCAAAACACAGGCGCCCGACCCAATCGACCATGGGCGAATGTGGGTAAACTACAGCCAAATGCGCAAGTATGCTCATCCTGCTGTCACACTCAACCTTGTCCGCCGGCGCGGTCGTCGATGTAGCGCCGAAGCGCTGCGGCGGCGTTCAACATGTGCGCGCGCATTCTGCGAGAGGCCGTATCGCCATCGCCCTCCGCAATCGCCTGCATGATGGAATCATGCTCGTCGCAGGACTTGCGGATGCGGTCGCCCTGCCGCAATTGCGTGCGGCGGAAGGCGCTGAGACGCGCACGGACCTCCTGCGCCTGCTCGGCCATGAACGCGTTGTGCGTTGCGCTATAGATGCCTTCGTGGAACAGCCGATTGAACGCGTCGTAGGCATCGACGTCGTTGGCATCGACCATTGCCAGCGAGCTGTCGTGGAGCTCGATTAGATCGCTGCGCTCCAGCGGCGTCATGCGATAGGTCGCGAGCCTGACACACATCGCCTCCACCTCTGCGCTGGTCTCGAACATGTCCATAATGCGTTCGGGTGTCATCCGTGCCACGACGAGCCCGCGACGGCCCCGCACCTCGACGAGCCCGCTGACGACGAGCTGCCGGAGCGCTTCTCGCACCGGCGTGCGGGAAGCCCCAAAGCGATCGGCAAGCTGCTGCTCTTCCAGCGCCGAACCGGCAACCAGCGCACCGGAGGCAATCTCGTCGGTGAGCGCATTGCGGATGCGATCGGAGAGAAGGCCGCCATCTTCTTCTGCCTCAGCCGCAACTTTGAACAGACCTGCCATTCAGCTTCCTATGATTGCGCGCACCGTAAAGTAGAGAATGGATGGTGCGACGAGGCACCCCAAGCCGGTATGAAATGTCGCCGTCAACGCACCGTAAGGCACCAGACGCCGGTCGGTCGCCGCAAGCCCTCCGGACACGCCGCTGACCGTTCCCATCAAGCCGCCAAACACCATTGCGCTGCGCGGATTATTCAGACCGATCATCTTCGCGACGAAGGGCGTACCGATCATCACGATCACTGCCTTGAATACACCCGTCGCAATCGAGAGCGCAATAACCGGTGAAGATGCTCCGATCGCCGCCCCCGTGACCGGCCCGACGATGTAGGTCACCGCGCCGGCGCCGATCGTCGTCATCGAGACGGCATCGGTGTAGCCAAAGGCGGCTGCGACAATTACGCCGAGGATGAAGGGAACAACCGTTCCCAGCCCAAGCGCGATGGCGCCGATCGCGCCGGCCTTGCGCGCATGAACGACGTCGACCTCGAAGGCCGTGGCGACGATGGCGAAATCCCGCAGCATTGCGCCGCCCATCAAGCCAATCCCCGCCAGCGCCGGCAGGTCGGCCACACCCTTTTCGCCACCGGTGGCCAGCCCTCCGAAAAAGGCCAGGGCAAGGCCGAGCATGATAGCGATCGCGGAGGCGTGGATCCGCCCAAAGGTGAGGTATTTCGAGATCGCTCCCGAGATCCACATCAGGATCCCGACGGCCGCGAAAGCGGTGATCAGCGCATTGGCGGCGAGAACGTGAGATATCATGTTCATCCGATCCTCCCGGATTTGAAGTGAGGCACAGGCCCGGCGAGTGCCTCGGCCTCTCGCGCTTCGATCTCGTCCATGGTCTCGACACGGCCGCTGAGCCGGCCGATCAGGGCCACCATCGCGAAACACACCGCGACCGAGCCGATTCCCGCAATGAGGACGACCGGTCCGCCTTTGACCGCAGCGACCACGTTCTGCTGCGCCGCCATGGCGACCACGATCGGGATGTAGAAGCTGCCCCAGAACTCGACGCCGGTCTTGAGCCCGTGACTGAGCTGGCCATGCCGCATCAGCCAGAGCCGGGCGGCAATCAGGAACATCATCGCGATGCCGACGCCGCCGACATTGGCTTTCACGCCGAGGGCACGCCAAGCAGGTCCCCCAACTGGCCGCCGAGAAGGGTGCAGATCGCAAGCAGTGCAACGCCGGAAATGGTCACGGGCGCCTCCGCTTGCTGAGCGAGGAACCAAACCCTGGATATGGCCGCCTTGTATGCAATCGCATCCTAGTTTTCCTCCTGTGTATGCGAACTTCCATCGCTTATGGCGTGGTGCATACACTAATTGACAATGAAAGACAATACGCATACATTAAGGATCGTCGAAGCCAATTCGGCATGCCAAGGAGCCACGATGAGCGATTGGGGTATGCAAAAGGCCGCCCTCGGAGAGCGCCTGACGGCCGGTCGACGGCACGCCAAGGGCAAGATCGTCCCGCTCCCAAACCTGCCCGCGTTTCTCAAGGCGGTGATCAGGTCGGGCGACCGGGTGTGCCTGGAGGGCGACAATCAGAAGCAGGCCGACCTCCTCGCTTCCGCGCTCGCGAACCTCGACCCTGCGGAGGTTCACGACTTGCACATGGTGCAGTCCGGCGTGGTGCTGCCTGCGCATCTCGATGTCTTCGAGAAGGGCATCGCGCGGCGGCTCGACTTTTCCTATTCCGGTCCGCAAGCGGCGCGCATCGCCAAGATGCTGTTCGGCCGCAAGATCGAGCTCGGCGCCGTCCATACCTATCTCGAGCTGTTCGCCCGCTATTTCATCGATCTCACGCCGAACGTCGCGCTGATCGCCGCGGTGAGCGCCGACAAGGACGGCAACCTCTATACGGGACCGAATACCGAAGATACGCCCACGGTGGTGGAAGCGACGAGCTACAAGAACGGTCTCGTCGTGGCGCAGGTCACCGAGATCGTCGACAAGGTGCCGCGGGTCGACATTCCCGGCGACCTCGTGCATTTCGTGGTCGAGGCCGGCCGGCCCTTCTACGTCGAGCCGCTCTTCACCCGCGATCCCGCCGCCATTACCGAGACCCAGATCCTGACGGCGATGCTCGCCATCAAGGGCATCTACGCGCCCTACGGCGTGCGCCGGCTCAATCACGGCATCGGCTTCAATACCGCCGCGATCGAGCTGCTGCTGCCGACCTATGGCGAAAAGCTCGGCCTCAAGGGCAAGGTCTGCACCCACTTCGCGCTCAATCCACACCCCACAATGATTCCGGCAATTGAATCCGGCTGGGTTGAGCAGATCCACTGCTTCGGATCGGAAGTGGGCATGGAGGACTATGTCGCCGCCCGTCCGGACATCTTCTTTACCGGGCCGGACGGCTCGCTGCGATCCAACCGCGCCTTCTGCCAGACGGCGGGCCTTTATGCCTGCGACATGTTTATCGGCTCGACGCTCCAGATCGACCTCGAGGGCCACAGTTCGACGGTGACGACCAGCCGCATCGCCGGATTCGGCGGTGCGCCCAACATGGGATCCGATCCACGTGGCCGTCGCCACCCGAGCGAACCCTGGCTTAAGGCCGGCGCCGAAGCCGATCCGGACTCCCCGGCTGCACTGCGCCGCGGTCGAAAGCTCGTGGTGCAGATCGGCGAGACCTTTGGCGACCGCAACGCCCCGCTGTTCGTCGAGCGGCTCGACGCGCTCGAGCTGGCGCGCGCGCTCAACCTCGATCTCGCGCCGGTGATGGTCTATTCCGACGACGTCACGCACATCGTCACCGAAGAGGGTATCGCCAACCTCCTGATGTGCCGGACCAAGGACGAACGCGAGCAGGCGATCCGCGGTGTTGCCGGATACACGGACATCGGTCGAGCCCGCGATCCAAAACTGGTCGAGCAGCTCAGGCAGCGCGGTGTGATCCGGCGCCCCGAGGATCTCGGCATCGATCCGCTCGACGCCGATCGGCGTCTGCTGGCGGCCCGCTCGATCAAGGATCTCATGCTGGCCTCCGGCGGCCTCTACCATCCGCCCAGCCGCTTCCGCAATTGGTGAGGAGTTTTGCATGGAAAAGCTCAGCTTCAGACTGTCTTCCCCGAACAGCGCCGGCGGCACCCGCACGCAGGCGATCGTCGGGGTCGTCGCCTCCGGCAATCTCGAAGTCCTGCTGCAACGGGCCTCACCGCCGGATGTCTGCACCATCGAGATCGCGACGGCGGCCCACGGCTTCGGCATGGTGTGGGACGCTGTGGTCCGCGACTTCGTCGCCCGCCGCTCTGCCGGCGGCTTGCGCATCTCCATCAATGACGGCGGAGCCCGACCCGACACGGTCGCGTTGCGCCTCGCGCAAGGCGTCCGCAAGATCGAGGAGCCGGAACAATGACAGCCGTCACAGCCAACACCGTTTCGCTGAGCTGGTACGAGGCGAGCGCCCGGCAACGCGTCGACGCGCTCCTCGATGCCGGCAGCTTTTCCGAATTCATCGGCCCCGAGCTGCGGGAGACCAGTCCGCATCTTTCCATCTTCGACCTGCCGGAGCAGTTCGACGACGGCATCGTCGTCGGGCGCGGCCGCCTGGAGGGATCACCCGTGCTCATTGCCGCACAGGAGGGACGCTTCATGGGTGGCGCCTTCGGTGAAGTCCATGGCGCCAAGCTCACCGGACTGTTGCGCGTGGCGTGCGTGCTTCATCAGGATGTGCTGATCCTGTTCGACACCGGCGGCGTGCGCCTTCAGGAGGCCAATGCCGGCGAGCTTGCGATCGCCGAAATCATGCGCGCGGTGATCGAAGCGCGGCGCGCGGGCATCAGCGTGATCGGGCTGATCGGTGGACGCGCGGGATGCTATGGCGGCGGCAGCCTGATCGCCGGCACCTGCTCGCGCCTGATCGCGTCGGAGCAGGGGCGGATCAGTGTCAGCGGTCCCGAGGTGATCGAGACCAACAGAGGCATCGAGGAATTCGACTCGCGCGACCGCGCGCTGGTCTGGCGCACGATGGGCGGCAAGCACCGCTACCTCATCGGCGGCGCCGACATGTTCGTCGACGACGAGGTGCAGGCGTTCCGTCAGGCTGCGATCGACGCGCTCAGGGGCAAGCGCGGATGCGACAAGGCGATTCTCGAAGCCGAGCAGAAGCGCCTCGAGCGGCGATTGCAACGTTTCGGCGAGGCCAAGGACGCCGTCGAGATCTGGCAGACGCTCGGGCTCGATGCGCCGACCGAGATCCCCGCACTTCCAACGGACGCGTTCCTTCGCGCGGCAGGCAAGAGGGAGAACGCCGATGACGCGCGATGAGATTCTGACCAGCCTATTCCCGAACGGCAGCGACATCGACGTCACCGGCGCAACACTTTCCGGAAAGGCGACGCTGCCTGATGGCAAGCCGATCCACGTGCTCGGCATCACCCAAGGACAGAACCTTGGCGTGGACGAAGCGATCGTGCTCGCAGGGCACGTGATCGAGATCATCAAATCGGAAGACGCTTCTCCGATCCTGGTCCTGGTGGATTCCGCCAGCCAGCGCATGAGCCGGCGCGACGAGCTGCTCGGCCTCAGCGAGTACCTGTCCCATCTCGCCAAGGCCCTGCTGCTGGCGGAAGCGCAAGGACACCGCACGATTGGCCTGCTCTACGGCGGCAGCGCGGCCGGCGCGTTCATCGCCACGGCGCTGGCCACCGGCACGCTGGTGGCGCTTCCGGGCGCGCACCCCGCAGTGATGGACGTGCCGTCGATGGCGCGGGTCACCAAGCTTTCGATCGACGTCTTGAAAGCGAAGGCGGAAGCCACGCCGGTGTTCGCGCCTGGCCTTGAGAACATGGTGCAGACCGGCGGCATTCACACCGTCTGGGACGAAAATGCGCCTTTGGCGCCGCAGCTTGCGGCCACGTTGCAGCGGCCTCAAGGGCAGGACGATCGCGGCCGGCTCGGCGCCGAGCGCGGCGGACGGCGGAAAGCAGCCGAGCTTGCCGAGCGCGTTGCTGTCGCAGCGGCCTCACATTCAGGGGCGCGGCATGGTTGAGCCTCTCGCGCGCCACACCATGGTGAAGGCCTCGGTATCCGGATGGACCACCGTGATGAGCCGTTATCCCGAACTCGCCGGCGAGCCGATCGTCGCCGGCTGGGCGCGCGCCGGCCATCCCCTCATCGTTCGCCGGCCAGCTTGCAGCGACGTCGCCGGCATGATTCCGCTCGGTCTGCCACTGCCGCCCAGCCACGGCAAACGGCGCATTGCAATCTCGCTCGCCGCCGCCGATATCGCCGCATCCGCCCCGCCTCCCTTGTTGGCCGATGCCGCCGCAGCCGCACCTGCGGCTTGGCGCGAGACGATCGACCTGCTCCTCCAGCTCCTGCCGGAGACCCGCACCTTCGGGAGCCTGGCTTGGCAGCATCTCACGGGCCTGCGCTATCTTTCGGATGGATCGGACCTCGATCTGCTGTGGCCTCTCTCGTCGCCCGATAAGACGGGAGTTCTGTTGTCCGATATCGCGCGTGTCGCAAAGCAGGCGCCGATGCGGCTGGACGGTGAGGTCACAGGTCCTGGCGGCGGGGTTCAATGGCGCGAACTGACCGGCACTGACGAATGCGAAGTGCTTGTGAAGGGCCCGGCAGGAATGATCACCACGATGCGCTCGGCTTTCCTCGCAGGTCATGTGTCGTGACCATTGCGCTTAGATGGCAATCCCAGCCGGGCGGCGCGCTTCATGCCGAGCAGCTCGGTCATGTTGCTTCGCTTTGCCTAAAGCTGGAAGTAAAGACCTACCCGAAGCCCGGGCTTGTCAGCCATGTCGACAACGGTGCGCATCGCGACATGGACGCCGGGCTGTTGTGCCTGAGCGCTGACACCTTGATGCCTTTCTTCGGCGATCTCGCCCTCGCGGGCGCCGCAGGCGCGGGCATGAACCGGCTGCGCGCCATCGGGGTTGCCGCGGAGCGCGCGATGCTAGCTGCGACCTGCGGCGTCAACACGCACCGAGGCGCGATCTTCGGTCTGGGTCTGCTCTGCGCCGCGGCCGGCTATCGGAATGCCGTCGGCATTCGCAAGTCCCTCGGCCGGTTGGTTTCGGAGCGTTGGGGCGAGGACATCCTGTCCGGCCCCGTATCGCTGCGCAGCCACGGCGCTGTGGCCGCGCGGCGCTACGGCGCCGGGGGCGCCAGGGGGGAAGCCGCCGACGGTTTCCCGTCGGTCTACGACATCGCCCTACCCGCGCTGCAGGCAGCGCGCGAGCTTGCGCCTCATGACGAGGAAGTCGCTCGCGTTCAGACGTGCATGAGCTTGATTACTAGCGTCACCGACACCAACCTCCTGCATCGAGGCGGGCCCGAGGGACTGTGCTTCGCGCAAGCCAGCGCGTCAGCCTTCCTTGCCGCCGGCGGTGTTGGATCGCCGGAATGGCGCAGGCGTGCCGCCGACATTCACCAAGCGTTCGTGACACGCAATCTCAGTCCCGGTGGCTCCGCAGACCTGCTGGCGATGGCCCTTTTCGTCGATCGGATAGATCCCGGATGTTAGCACTGCTCTGCGGCGGACAAGGTACGCTGTCGGACAAGATTTTTGATCTTGTCGCGGAGCAGCCTGCCGCGGCATCAATCTTCGCCGCGGCGGCGCCTTGTCTCGGTGAGGATCCGCGGGAATTCGTTCGGACGCGCCCCGCCGAGCAATTGTCTGAGAATCGTGCCAGCCAGATCCTGACCGTCACATCGGCTCTCGCGACCCACGCCTGCATCGCAGACCTATTGACCGAAGAGACCGCTGTCGCCGGGTATAGCGTCGGCGAGATGGCGGCCTGGAGCATCGCGGGAATCTGGGCTGCCGACGAAGCGTTGCGGCTCACCGATATTCGCGCCCGGATGATGCAAAGCGCGGCGGGGCCTGATGGCCGCCTGGGTTACGTCCGCGGGCTCGACCGGGCCGCGCTCGAACCGCTGCTTGCAAAACATCGCTGCGAGATCGCGATCAAAAATCCCGACCTTCTTTTTGTGATCGGAGGCACGGAGGAGGATGTCAGCGCGCTCTGCGACGAGGCCGCCAGGGAAGGCGCGCGCACCGGGCTTCTCGCCGTCAAGATCGCGTCGCATACGACGAGGCTGGCGCAGGCCTGCAAACCTCTGCAACAGGCGCTCGATGCCAGCCGACACGCGGTCATCGCAGCCCAGCGCATCCTGCTTGCCGGCGGTGAAGGCGAACGCATCTTCTCGTTCGCCGGTGCGAGCGCGAAACTGGCTCGCCAGGTCGCCCATCCGATCGACTGGGCGGCGACCCTGGACGCGCTGGCGGAACTGGGCGTCACCAGGGTGCTGGACCTCGGTCCGGGACATGCGCTGGCGGAGATGGTGCGCGCCTCTCAGCCATCGATACGCTGCTACGCGGCCGACGGATTTCGTACCCTGGGAGGCCTACGCAACTGGATTGCCGCCGCGTAGCGGGAGGTATCGGCGTGGCGTTTCCAGCCGCGGTCCACCTCCATTCGTGTTAATCATCCAATCGCATAGACGAGCGACATGGTGACGTGCTCCACAGGCAGTGAAGCGTCAACGGTTCTCAGCAATCCTTTGGCCGCGTAGTATTGGGTCAAGGGTTTGGTCTGATTCGCGTAAGCTGTCAGGCGGACGCTGAGCGCTTCCTGATTGTCGTCCAGCCGCACTGCTTCGCCGCTTTCGCGGGCTTGTATAGCCCGCCCCAAAATCCGATCTAGCAAACGCCATTCGTCGATCTTGAGCTCAAGCACACGATTAAGCTCGTGCTTGTCGAGCACATCATCGAGGCTCTCCGCCTGGGCCACCGTGCGCGGAAATCCGTCCAGGATGAATCCTCGCGCCGCATCCGGCTGCGCGATGCGCTCGGCTATCAGTCCGACTACCAAATCATCCGGCACGAGCTCGCCGCACTGCATAATCTCTGCCGCCTGCCGCCCGATTGTGGTGCTCTCCGACACTGCTGCGCGCAGCATGTCTCCCGTCGATAGTTGAGGGATCGCAAAGATCTGCGACAGCTTACACGCCTGCGTTCCCTTCCCAGCGCCAGGCGGCCCCAGAAGTACAAATCTCATCTCCTTCCTCCATCAAACCGAGTACGCACGTGCGAGCACTCGATGGTCATGGGTCGCTCAGCCGCTTCTTGTTCTGCCGGTTCTTGACGAGGTCGTCGACCACGGCGGGATCGGCGAGCGTCGAGGTGTCCCCCAAGCTCCCCGGCTCGTCCTCGGCGATCTTGCGCAGGATGCGTCGCATGATCTTGCCGGAACGGGTTTTGGGCAGGCCGGGCGAGAACTGGATCTGGTCGGGCGAGGCGATCGGGCCGATCTCCTTGCGCACCCAGCCGACGAGCTCCTTGCGCAAATCGTCAGTCGGCTCGACGCCGGCCATCAGGGTCACATAGGCATAGATGCCCTGGCCCTTGATGTCGTGCGGGAAACCGACCACGGCGGCCTCCGACACCTTCTCGTGCGCGACCAGCGCGCTCTCGACCTCAGCCGTGCCCATGCGATGGCCGGAGACGTTGATGACGTCGTCGACGCGGCCGGTGATCCAGTAATAGCCGTCGGCATCGCGCCGGCAGCCGTCGCCCGTGAAATACTTGCCCTTGTAGGTCGAGAAGTAGGTCTGCTCGAAGCGGGCGTGATCGCCATACACCGTGCGCATCTGGCCCGGCCAGGACTTGGCGATGCAGAGGTTGCCGGTGGTCTCGCCGTCCAGCACCTGGCCGTCGGCGTCCACGATCTCCGGCACCACGCCGAAGAACGGCTGCGTCGCCGATCCCGGCTTGAGCTTGGTCGCGCCCGGCAGCGGCGTGATCAAAATGCCGCCGGTCTCGGTCTGCCACCACGTATCGACGATCGGGCAGCGGTCGTCGCCGACGACGCGGTGATACCACTCCCAGGCTTCCGGATTGATCGGCTCGCCGACCGAGCCGAGCAGGCGCAGGCTGGCGCGCGAGGTCTTCTTCACGGGCGCGTCGCCGCTCTGCATCAGCGCGCGGATCGCGGTTGGCGCGGTGTAGAAGATGTTGACCTTGTGCTTGTCGATGACGTTCCAGAATCGCGAATTATCCGGGTAATTCGGCACGCCTTCGAACATCAGCGTGGTCGCCCCGTTGGCGAGCGGTCCGTACAGAATGTAGCTGTGGCCGGTGACCCAGCCGACGTCGGCGGTGCACCAGTAGATGTCGCCGTCGTGATAGTCGAAGACGTATTGATGCGTCATCGCGGCGAACACGAGGTAGCCGGCGGAGGTGTGCAGCACGCCCTTGGGTTGGCCAGTCGAGCCCGAGGTGTAGAGGATGAACAGCGGATCCTCGGCGTGCATGTGCTCGACCGGGCACTCGGTCGTCACCATCTTGGCGGCGTCGTGATACCAGAGGTCGCGCGAGGGATTCATTTCGACCGCGCCGCCGGTGCGCTTGACCACGACGACCCAGTCGACGCCGTCTGCCTTGGCGAGCGCCGCGTCGACATTGGCCTTCAGCGGCACCTTCTTGCCGCCGCGCAGGCCCTCATCCGCGGTGATGATCACCTTGGACTGGCAGTCGTTGATGCGCTGGGCGAGACTGTCGGGCGAGAAGCCGGCGAACACCACGGAGTGAATCGCGCCGATCCGCGCGCAGGCCAGCATCGCGTAGGCCGCCTCCGGAATCATCGGCAGGTAGATGGTGACACGGTCGCCCTTCTTGACGTTGCGGGTGCGCAGGATGTTGGCCATCCGGCAGACCTCGTCGTGCAGCTCCTTGTAGGTGATGTGCCGGGATTGTGCGGGATCGTCGCCTTCCCAGATGATCGCGGTCTGGTTGGCACGATTGTGGAGATGCCGGTCGATGCAATTATGGGCGACGTTGAGGACGCCGTCCTCGAACCATTTGATAGAGATGTTGCCGGGCGCGAAGGAGACGTTCTCGATCTTGGTCGGCGCGTGCATCCAGTCGATGCGCTTGGCCTGCTCCGCCCAGAAACCGTTCGGGTCCGAGATCGAGCGGGCGTACATGTCCTTGTACTTGGCCTGGTCGACCCAGGCGCGCTTGGCCCATTCGGCCGATACCGGATATACCTTCTCCACGTCCGCTCCGCTCATCGAACATCCTCCGTTCCTAATATGTTGCACTCTCATCATCTTGAGGGTGCGACTGCAAATTTCTCACGCCGGCAATACAAAAAGGGGCCGCCGCGGTAAGCCAGCAGCGGCCCATCCCAGTCTAGGGAGGTTCAGCAGACGAGCCGGTCTGCCAGCGGATCTGCACCCCTTGTCGGAACCCTATTACCACCAACCTAGGGTTTGAGAACCGACGAACGCGACATGTGATCTCGCCGGCTCCCAACCTGCTTGTCCGATCAGGTATTGATGTCCCGACCACGGGTTTCCGGCAGCAAGAGAGCCCCGATGATCGCTGTCGAAGCTGCGAATGCTATCGTGTACCAGAGCCCACCAAAAATATTGCCGGTTGCGATAACAACTGCGGTCGCGACGAACGGCGCAAATCCTCCGATCCAGCCATTACCGAACTGGAGGGCGACAGATACCCCGCTGTATCGGATACGAACCGGGAAGAGCTCGACCAAGAGAGCACCAAGCGGCCCGTAGACCATCGTCGCCAGGAACACGAGGGCGAAGAGCACTGCGATGACCATGGGACCGTTGGGCTCCACTGGCGTCTTCAATGCCGGCAGACCCCTCTCGGTTAGCACCTTGAGGACTTTGCCTTCATCGAAAGGCATGGCGGCATCATCGCCGATCTGGACGGTAAGAGTTGCAGCATCTGCTTTCACTACATAGGGAACGGCGCGCGCGGTCAGGAACGACTTCACACGGCTGCACTCTTTCGTCGCCTGAGGACTGAAGAGCTGCCCGAACAACGATTGATCCTCGCTACAGTCATTTGCGTGAATCACCACCGAAGTTCTTGCCCGGAAGTCTGCAAGCGCTGGATTGCCGTAGGTTGCCAGCCCCTGGAAGAGCGGGTTGAACAACAAAGCCGACAAGGCACATCCTGCAATGATGAGCGGCTTACGTCCAACCTTGTCGGATAACCAGCCAAAGAACACAAAGAACGGTGTTCCCAGCACCAGCGCGACCAACAGATAGAAGTTAGCCTGTTCGAGACTCATCTTCAGCACTGTTGTCATGAAGAAGAGACTGTAGAAATGGCCCGTATACCAGATCACGGCCTGACCAGCTACGACACCGAAGATTGCGACAAGTACCAGTCGCAGATTGCGGCGGTCACAGAACGTATCGATGATCGGATTTTTCGATCCTTTGCCCTCAGCCTTCATTTGCTGGAACACCGGCGATTCGTGCATCTTGAGGCGGATGTACAAGGAGAGGACCAGAAGAGCGATCGATCCGACGAACGGTAAACGCCAGCCCCAACTCGCGAAGCTCTCCGCTGACATCGAGGAGCGACAGAGAAGGACCACGGCCAGTGAAAGAAATAATCCCAGTGTGGCCGTGATCTGGATCCAGCTAGTTGTAAAACCTCTCCGGTCCGGATCGGAGTGCTCCGCAACATAAGTCACGGCCCCCCCGAATTCTCCGCCGACGGCCAGCCCTTGCAGCAGCCGCAAGCCGACCAGGATGGTTGGAGCCCACCAGCCAAAGGTTTCAAAGGTAGGCAGCAGCCCGACCGCCGCGGTGGCGAGGCCCATCACCAGCATGGTTGCGAGAAACGTCTTCTTGCGTCCGACGAGATCGCCGAGCCGTCCGAAGACGACCGCGCCAAACGGACGAAGAACGAAGCCCGCCCCAAATGTCGCCAGCGCAGCGAGCAAGGCCGCCGTCTCGTTTCCTTTCGGGAAGAACAGGGTACTAAAGAAGGCGGCCAATGAACCGTAGACGAAGAAGTCATACCATTCGAATACGGTGCCGAGGGCTGCCGCGAAGATGACACGCTTGGTGTCGCGATCGAGATGGCGAGAAGCAAGGTTGGTTTCTGATTCCATGGCGTGAACTGACATCTTGCCCTCCCGCGTCAAACGTTCTGGTGCACGTGAGAAGTCGCGCTTGCATCAATGCGCGGCGGCGGCAGCCCCTGCCGCATCAGAAAATCGCCTAACAAGCGATTGAATGTATCCGGTAGTTCAAGCATTGGGAAATGCCCGGCCCACGGTATGTTGAAGAGTTGGCTATTCGGAATGCCTCTCGCCAAGACCTGCGACTCGCTTGGCGGCGTGATGATATCCTCGTCGCCGACCACGACCATCGTCGGCACGCGGATATCTCCCAGCCGCGCGCGACTGTCCGACGCATTGAGCGATGCGATCGCCTGGCGCGCCACAAAGGCAGGCGTCTGCGCAACCTCATCCTTGGCAAAATCGATGAGTGCGGTGCTTGCACGAGAACCGAAGGATCGTTCGATGACTTTTTGGCTCGCAGCGACAACGCCTAGATCTTCAATGGCCTTGAGCACGTTGTCGACGTTGACGTCGGCGCCTAACCCGTGCGGCGTGGCTCCCACCAGTACAAGCGCACGCACGCGCTCGGGATAAGAGAGCGCGAAATTCTGGACGACCGTACCGCCCATTGAGAGGCCGATGAGCACGGTAGAGTCGATGCCAAGTGTGTCATACACTTTCAGCACGTCTTCGACGAAAGCACCGATCGTATACTCCCGGTCCGCGGGACGCGGCGAACGACCGTGACCGGGCAGATTGATGCGAACCATCTGGTGACGGGCTGAAAAAGCCTCGACCTGCTCGCGCCAGAACTCGGCCGTGGTTGTAAAGCCGTGCACGAATACCAGCGGCGTTCCCTCTCCAGACACCTGCACGACGGTGTCCCCGATTGTGATCGTTCTAATGGACGTCATTGCGCTCTTCCCTTGTTTGGTTTCCCAAACAAAGGTTCGCAAACCCTGTGCCATTTCACTTTTTCGCTGCTCGGCACCGCTTAACCCTATGGCAAACCGAGCCAAATTTTGGTGGCCAGAAAAGATCGTCGTGGTTTGACGCCAATAGGCGGCGGGGTTAGTGTATCAGTTACGTTACATAATTGTCGCATCTAAGTGACGTTTGAAGAGCTGGAACTTCACCATGGTCCTTTCCCAGTGGATTGCCGGATCGTCGGAAGAGGCAGGTTTCCTGAGGCTTGTCCTCGATCACGTTTCCGACTGCCTCGTCGCGGTCGACACGTCCGGCACGGTTGTCTTGATCAATCAGCCGTATTGCAGACTCCTTGGGGGTACGGCGGACGACTTCGTCGGGCGACACATCACCGATGTGGTGGGGCCACAGACCAAGCTTCATCTCGTAGCCCGCGGGGAAGGAAGCCATGTTGGCTATCCGTTGAAGGTGCGCGGTCACCAACTCATCACGCGACAGGTTCCCGTGCTCCAGGACGGCCAGATCATCGGTGCGGTTGGTCTTGCCTTGTTTTCGGATCTCGGCACTCTGAAGCGAACCTTTCGACGGGCTACACAAGCCGAGCTGGAAATGCCCCAGGGCAACAAGCCCTGGCGCTCGCGATTCGGCATGAGCGACATCGTTGGCCAAGGCGAGCTCATGGATGCCTACCGCAATTCGCTCGAGGTCGTAGCCGCACACGATCTTCCTGTATTGATCTCGGGTGAAACCGGCTCCGGCAAAGAATTGGCCGCCCACGCCATCCATGCGAGTTCAAGCAGATCCGAGGGTCCCTTCGTTTGGATCAATTGTGCTTCGATTCCTGGCGAACTGATTGAAGCTGAGTTGTTCGGTTATGAAGGCGGCGCATTCACCGGCGCGCGCAGTCGTGGAAAGCTCGGTAAATTCGAGCTGGCTTCCGGCGGTACTCTATTTCTGGACGAAATCGGGGATATGCCGCTGCACCTACAGGGCAGCCTGTTGCGCGTTCTCCAGACCAACGAAATCGTGCGCGTCGGCGGAACGACGCCAGTCGCAGTCAAGGCCCGGGTGGTTTGCGCGACCAATCACTCACTTCCAGAACTAGCTCTCGCAGGCCGTTTTAGACAAGACCTCTACTACCGTCTAAGTGTACTGCCGATCGACGTGCCTCCCGTTCGCGATCGCGATGATATCGAATTTCTCGCCGGAGAGCTGCTGAAGCGGATTGCAGCGCGCTTGGGTGCGGTGCCGAGAGATCTGAGCCGGAAAGAACTTAATTCACTTGCTGCGCATAAATGGCCCGGCAACGTCCGCGAATTGGAGAATGTGCTCACCCGATTCATCGTTACCGGTCGCCTAGCGACATTCACAGCAACTCCATGCCGAGAGCAGGAAGCAGCGCCCGCGTCGCAACCGCTCAAGCAGCGCATTCAATCGCAGAGGGCCACCGAGATTCGAGCGGCCCTGGAGCAATCTGACGGCAACAAGCGCCGCGCGGCCGAGCTATTGGGCGTCAGCCGCGGGCATCTCTATCGGCTCATGAAAGAGGCAGGCACTGTAGCCGCCCCAATGAGCCGTCCGCAATCCGTCATTCGCTAAGCCTAAAGGTGTCCTGCGACTGAATGCGCCAAACCAGTTGACCTCGCGCGGAGAAGCCACGAACCAACTTTCGGCTGGGTTTCCCGAGCTTTCGCGCGGTGCTATTCCGTTGGGGCGAAACGCGCCAACATAGCAGGTCTTCGAAACCACTGCGTGCGGCTCCTCCGAATTTCGCGATCGCATTATTCGAACCTGGAATATCGGGCTACATTCACGATTAGGTTAATTGCCCGCTGTCGTAGACTTGGAGCGTCGCGACATCCAAGCGCCGGTGGGAAGCCAAGGCATCCACCGTCAGCTTACCCGCGACGATTAACTGCATCGGCCGCCGCTCAATCAACCCTGCCTTGCCGAGTAGCCGTCGCAAATAAATCGCCTGAAGGACAAGCTTATGACGTTGATCGACAAGGCCCTGCTTTACAGTTGTCTCTGCCACGTCCCTGCAAGTAACGGTTATGAGCTGTACCGCACGCTCTATCGTTAGGAGCAATTCGATGGCCGCGGGTCCAAAATGATTACGAAAATCATCGAGAGTGAGTTCGCCGTCCCAGGCCGGTGGCGCGCGTAACGAAATGAAGTCCAAACTGTGATCCATTGGCAATCCTCATGTTGGAGGGCCGGATTGACGCGCCACCTCGGTCATTAAGCCCATGTGCCCTTGTCGTCAGGCGGACGGCTACCTTCGTAAGGAGCGTCTTGAAAGCTGCTTACGTCATTGCTGGACCGATGGTACGAATGATGTTGTTCCCATACGGCGGCCGATCGGAATGTCGTCGACCTGCGTCGCTGACTGGAGGTGCGGAGCTTTGACCTGACGTTGCGTTACAGCCCGCTCGCCCATTCGGTATTCCGATCAGCGATTTTTGCATCGATTATCGACCCTTGTTCGCTCTCCGGTGTAGAAGCAGGACCCGGACGCCGCCGAGTCGACGATCCACGAAGACTTCATTTGGACGGTGTTCGTCGTGGTCGCCGACAGTGCGACGTCGAAGCATTACCATTGTCGAAGCGTTGCTTTATGAATCCTATGCGGCTCTGACACTTGCTACAAAACGGCTCACTTCGTCCTGGAGCACCCGCAGCTTGCCCGTTAGGCGCGCACTCGATCCGAGGACGGTGCTCGCCACCTGTCCGGTTTCAGACGTGGCGGTGTTGACATCAGAGATGTTCTGCGACACCCGGTTCGTGCCGGACGCGGCATCCCGCACGCTTTGCGCGATGGCTTGCGTCGCGACACCTTGCTCCTCAACTGCCGAGGCGATCGAAGACGATATCTCGTTGACCTCGGTTATGGTCGCAAGAATGCTCTGGATGTTGCCGACGACCGATGACGTCTCGGCCTGTATCGACGAAATCTGTGCTCCGATTTCGTCGGTGGCCTTGGCAGTCTGCGTCGCGAGCGATTTCACTTCGGCGGCAACGACTGCAAAGCCCCTCCCCGCTTCGCCGGCACGCGCCGCCTCGATCGTCGCGTTCAGCGCAAGCAGGTTGGTCTGCGCGGCAACCTGGTTGATGAGTCCGACGACCTCACCGATCTTGGAGGCCGCCATTGCGAGCCCTTGAACGGTCGCGTTCGCCCGCTGCCCGTCAGTGGCAGCCTTGTCAGCAACCTGAGCCGCCTGTGTTACGCGATGGCTGATCTCGGTGATTGAGGCTGACAGTTGACTGGCGGCCGAGGCGACCATTTGCACGTTCTCGGAGGCCTCGTGACAAGCATCAGCGACCGAGTGTGCCCGTCCATTGGCATGATCGGCGCTCGCCGACATGCTCTCGGCGGCCTTCTGCATTTCGCTCGCTTCGTCAAAAACCTCGCGCACGACGGTTTCGACGCTTGCCTGGAACTTGCCGGCGAGCTCGACCATCGTCCTGCGCTTGTCTTCATCCGCCTTTTGTTTGAGCTCCTGTTGTTCAGTATGCATTTGACGGACGGCGGCCGCGTTTTCTTTGAAGACACGCAGAGCCCGGGCGAGACTTCCGACCTCGTCGCGACGAGTCGTGTACGGGACTTCGAAATCGTCCTCACCCGAAGCGAGCTTCTCGGTAAGAGAGGTGATCGTGAGGAGCGACCGCGTTACGCTACGACTGATCGCCAGAGAAATAGCGAGCACCAGAACGACGACACCAAGGCAAATCCACGCGAAGGTCCATGCCGTCTGCCGAAAGATCGCATCGATATCGTCGAGGTAGATACCGGTGCCGATGATCCAGCCCCAGGGCGAAAATCCTTTGACGTAAGACAATTTTGAGACCGGCTGATCGGAGCCCATTTTGGGCCAGAGGTACCCATAGAAGCCGCCCCCCTGTTTCTGTACGATGTCGACAAAGCCCCGGAAAAGATAGTTGCCGGCCGGATCCTTGAAATCGCCGACCGGCTTACCATCGAGCTCAGGCTTGGCCGGGCTCATGATCATGTGCGGGACCATGTCGTTGATCCAGAAGAACTCGACCTTGTCGTATCGCAGCCCCTTGATCTCAGCGAGCGCGGCTGCCTGCGCCTGCTCCCGGCCAAGCTTCCCATCAGTTTCGAGCTTATAGTAGTGCACCAGGATGCCGTGCCCGACATCGACCATCTGCTGAATCTTGGCCTGTCGATCGGTCATCATCTGGCTGCGGATGTTGTAGAGCGCGATGGGCACCAGGGCGATCATTCCCGTGAGCGCGACAGCAATGATGACAAGAAACTTGGCTCTCAGACCTCGAAAAGACATGGGGCTCTCACGACCGGAAAAATGATCGCCAAACTACGCAGCCCCTCTTACCGGTGGCTTAAGTACCCGACCATTGCTCCAGCCGATGCATGCTTTTGAGCCTGTTTGGCAGGATTTGTACGCTGGACGCGCTTGCGCCCGCGACGTCTCTCTTTCCCAGACTAGCCTCCGCCATCACGCCAATTCTTTAGGCTTCGTCTGAAGCAGAATTGGGCAACTCGCGGCGGGCTGCATTGCTTTGAACCTGTTTGGCAGGAATCCCGCGTCAGCGAACGTTGTGACTCGCCAAAGCCAAATCTAGCGTCACGCAATTGCAGGGAGAGCGAGCTATGCCGATAGGAACGTCGCAGAAAATTCCAGTCACCGTTCTCACTGGCTTTCTGGGATCGGGAAAAACAACGTTGCTCAACCACTTGCTTGAGAGCGATGTGCTGGCGGAGTCCGCCGTCATCGTTAATGAATTCGGAGCGATCAGCATCGATGCCGAATTGGTCGTCGGCGTCGACGAGGAGATCCTGCAGATCAACAACGGATGCATCTGCTGCACTGTGCGGAAGGACCTCGTTTCGACTATAACCACTCTGCTCTCCGGCAAAAAGCCGATTCGCCGGATCCTCATCGAAACGACCGGGCTTGCCGATCCCGCACCCGTCATTCAAAGCTTCATCGTAGATGAAGTCCTGTCGGAAGCCACCACGCTCGATGCGGTCGTCACGGTGATCGATGCCGTCCATATTGACCGTTGGCTTGCCGACCAAAGCTCGGGCGAAAACGTCGCCGCGGAGCAAATCGCGTTCGCCGACGTCGCGGTGATCAGCAAGCGCGATCTGGTCGACGATGCCGCGTTCGCTGCATGCGAAGCAACCGTTAGAGGCATCAATCCGATGTCGCGCATCATTCCTGCCGTCAACGGCCGTGCCGAAATCGCCTCGATCATCGACGTCAAGGCCTTCGACTTGAGGAACTGCCTGGCGATTGAACCGCTGCTGCTCTCCGAACTCGAGCACGAGCACGATCTCTCCGTTGTCAGCGTCGAGGTTCGCGAAGACCGCCCGCTGGACGGTCCGCGCTTCTTCCGCTGGCTCAACGCCTTTGTTCAACAGAACGGCAAAACGCTGCTGCGCTCGAAGGGCATTCTCTCTTTGGAAGGGGAAGCGCGCCGCTGGGTGTTTCACGGTGTCCACATGACGCTTGAAGGTAGGCCAGGCCGGCCTTGGGCAAGGAATGAATCTCGCTCCAGCGCGATCGTGTTCATCGGAAGAGAGCTCGATCCGGCTCGAATTCGCAACGACATCGCCGAGCTGGTCTACTCCGGCAGAAGTCTGGTCGCTTAGCACCCACCCAATCAAGTTCCAACGGGAGAAGAATAGGATGACGCCCCTACTCGCCTTGACCATAAGCATCGCCATGCTCGGTGGTGTTGACACCTACTTGACTGCGACTTTCCTGCCCATTCCGGTCTGGGTCACATTCATCGCCTGGGCCTCGTTCTTCGCCTGCGGAGGCGGGTCGGCCGGCTTTATCAAATCGGTCGCGTCGAACTGGACTGGGGTTTTCATATCCAGCTCTTGCCTGCTCGCCATTGCGGCGGCTCCGGGATCGGCTGCCTTTGCCGCAGTGAGCGTAGGTCTGGGCAGTGGCGCGATGATTCTCGCCTCCTCCCATCGGGCATTGGGATTTCCGCCCGCCATCGTCTTCGGCTTTGCCTCGACCGTCGGAACGGTCGCCGCGACGGGACGTCCGATTACGGATGCGAGTATCACCAACCCCGCGTTGATTGCGGCATTTTCCATACTGGTCGGAGCCACGTTCGGCTTCGTTTCCGAGAAATTCGCCGACGTTCTGGCCACGCGCCGGGCTACGGCCTAATCAAGCGAGAGGAAAGCACTTATGAAATTGCAGCACTATCTCGGCGGCCTTGAAGGGCTCGATCCGATATCACTCGAAACGCGCGTCTTCGTGGAGGCCTGGGAGGAGAGGATTTTCGGTATTCACACCGCGATGATGGCGTTGAGTCCCCAACTCGGCCTCCCTGCGACGCCGAGCAAGTTCGGAACCGTCTGGACTTGGGCGGATCTCCGCAAGGGCGCCGAATCGATGAACCCGTTCGACTATTTTAAGTTTCGATACTACGAAAAATGGCTCGGCGGCATCTCCGCTTACTTCGTAGCCAACGGCTATATCACCCAGGCGGAGCTGGACGCTCGCACCAAGGATTTCCTGACCTCGTCGCCGGCAGTGCCCAAGGGCGGCGACGCTGCGGTGGACGCTCGCGTGCGGACATATCTGCTGGTCGGCGACGATCCGAAACGGGATCGGTCCGCTCCACCACGATTTGCGCCGGGCGACGTAGTTCGGGTCGCCAATCCGAACTCTGTCGATCATACCCGCGTGCCGGGCCATCTGCGGAGCAAGCAAGGCGTCATCGATAGCGTTTATCCCGACGCCTACACCTATCTTTGCGATACCGGCCCCGACGGCATTGGCGAGGCGATGCCGGTGTACTGCGTCAAGTTCGATCCAGAGGTCCTATGGCCCGGTAACACCGAGAAGCACTTCACTTTCTACGCAGATCTCTTCGAGGCTTACCTCGAGCCTGCGAACGCATCCTGAGGAGAGCCCACAATGCAACGCTTTGAATATCCCACGGACCGTGAGACTGCGAATGCCGCGCGTGCGCGCGCACTCGAATCCCTTCTGATCGAGAAAGGCGTGATCACCAGCGAGACCGTCGACAAGATCATGTCGATCTTTGCAACTGAAATGGGCCCCTTCAATGGAGCCAAGCTTGTCGCCAAGGCCTGGGTCGACCCGGCGTTCAAGACGCTTCTGACCGAGGATACGATGGCCGCGGTTGAGAAGATGAACTTCGTCACCAAGGGCGCCGGCGCCGAAGGTGAGCATATGCGCGCGGCGATCAACACGCCGGAGGTGCACAATCTCATCATCTGCACGCTCTGCTCATGCTATCCTTGGCCAGTTTTGGGCTTGCCGCCCTATTGGTACAAGGACCCTTCGTTCCGCGCACGCGCCGCGCGCGAACCGCGGAAGGTGCTGAGCGAATTCGGCCTGGATATTGATCCCGGCAAGGAGATCAAGACCTGGGACAGCAGCGCACAAATCCGCTGGTTCGTCGTTCCCGAGAGGCCTGCCGGCACCGATAGCTTCAGCGAGGAGCAGTTGGCTGCTCTCGTCACGCCGGAGTCGATGATGGGCGTCAGCATTGTAAAACCGCCGGCTCCTTGAAGAGTTTCAAGATGCAGACAAATTTCGAGCATTTCGCTTTGGGAAGCATGTTGGGGAAACCTGACATGCCGCCCAAGGACAATGGCAGCCTCTGCTTCGGCGCAGAATGGCAGCGCCAGGCATTCGGCATGGCGCTGGCCCTTTCCAAACAGGGTGTATTTGAATGGGATGACTTCCGGTCGGAGATGATAGCAAGCATCGCCGCATGGGAAGCTGTCCACGAAAGCACCGACCCCAGTTGGGACTACTATGAGATCTGGCTCACCGTATTAGAACGGATGGTGCAGCGGTCTGGCCTCATTGGCGATCCAAACGAGGCATCTCCCTAGACTTGTCCGATTCCGTTCGTCGCCAGGATCGCGCCAGCGGGCCTTACACTTGGCAGGTGCGCGTCGGCGCCGTCGGAAGAGAAGCAGCGAATTGCGGATCTCACACAAGTCGACCCGCCGCTTCTCCTTGGCGCAGGATTGATATCCCCAAGCTCCGTTGAGTATGCTCCCGCGTGCGGGTCCCGCGAGAGTGTCGTCGTGTGCCGGCCCGTGAATAATGCGTCACCGATCGGAACAACGCGACAAATCATATCTGCGGAATTGGACCAGCACCCGTGCAAAGAGTCCGAATACCGCGCAAGTATGGCCGAAATTGACGCACCCGAGGTGACTGGTCGGAACGACAATTGCATGAATTTTGAGCCCACTGAGGATCAATGATGCGCATCGCCCTACTCGCCCCGCCTGGTGTTCAGTCGCTCGACATTGTCGGCCCCGCCGAAGTGTTCTGGGAAGCGGCAAGACGGCTGGGAGACCCTGGCGCTTACACCGTTCAAGTCATAGCCGGCTCGGCCGACCCCGTCCTTGGCACTGGTGGCCTGCGCTTCCTGGCTGACCGACATATCTTTCAAGCGGATGAATCGATCGACACGCTTCTGGTCGGCGGCGATCCGTCGTTCGAGACGATTGACCCTTCTATTGTGCAATGGCTGCGCCGGCGCGCAGGTACGGTCCGCCGGCTCGGCTCCGTCTGTACCGGCGTCTTCCTGCTCGCTGCGGCTGGCTTACTCGACGGAAAACGGGTGACGACGCATTGGGAATGCGCAAATCGCCTGCGGAACGAGTATCCCGATCTCAATATCGATTCGGACCAGATCTTCATCAGGGACGGCAATCTCTGCACCACCGCCGGCGTCACCGCCGGCATGGACCTGGCACTTGCGCTCGTCGAAGAGGATTATGGTCGAGACCTGGCACTCATCGTCGCGCGCTACATGGTGATGTTCCTGAAACGCCCGGGCGGACAATCGCAATTCAGCGCCCACCTCGCCGCACAGATGTCCGGCAAGACCAAGATTCAACAAGTGCAGCAATACGTCCTCGACAATCTCGCAGCGCCGCTCTCGGTCGACAGCCTGGCCGAACAGGCGGGTATGAGCGTGCGGAATTTCGCACGCGTGTTTCGCCAGGAAATGAACATGACGCCTACCGAGTTTGTTGACGCGGCAAGGCTGGATGCTGCGCGCCTGCTTCTCGAAGACGGCGGAAAATCGCTGCAGCAGATCGCCGC
Organism: Bradyrhizobium sp. 134; assembly: GCF_023074155.1. NCBI lineage: Bacteria > Pseudomonadati > Pseudomonadota > Alphaproteobacteria > Hyphomicrobiales > Nitrobacteraceae > Bradyrhizobium > Bradyrhizobium sp. 134. The sequence goes on from NZ_JADPKX010000017.1 coordinate 145,252, forward strand.
ACGCTGCGGCTTTGGAAATGCCGACGGCATGCGGCGAGCCTTCGTCCGGAACCTCGGCGTAGGTCCGGGCGAATACCGCCTTCGTTTTCGAAGTGCGTGGGCAGGTACAAGTCACGCCCCGCAACGCCACACACAGCCCAGCCGTTCATAACTGCTAGAACGCTTGGCGACGGAACATCGACCGTCCGCATGCGTCATCGCGACCTGCCGCTGCATTGTCGCAGCCGCGCGGCGCCGTTCCACTTTTTGCGATCGATGTCTTCGACGATTACAGACCCAGCGCTGGCCGGCGATCAAAATGGCCGATGTCGACGTAACTTTGGCCGCTGCCTTCCGCACGGGCATTCTATAGTTACGACACTGAACACTTTGTTGGATCAATGACAGGCAAGCCTGACGGTCGGCACTGAAGCCGACTGCGGGCAACGGATCGTCATGGCCGCAGCAGGCCCGCGAGCGTCGAAAGTCGAGGCATCTATCGATGGCGAACGTCGAGACATCATCTTCTGACTCGCCACGCGAACACAATGAGGAAGTCAAGCCAACTCTGCGGGTCGGCATTATCGTCATCAATGGATCAAGCGCGATCGACTTCATGGGACCAAGCGATGCGTTCCATGAAGCCAACAAATCGAACGCGTCGTCGATCCGCTACCAGGTCGACCTCATCGGCCTGCCGCCCGGTCCCATCATTGGCTCGTCCGGCATTCGCACGCTGCCGGACAGGATTATCGGACCGGACCTGGAAGCGGCCTACGACACGATCCTCATTGCAGGCACTCAAGAATTTCAACCGTTCGAGGGCGATCAGCTTCTGATCGACTGGCTCATACGAAACGCCCCATCAGTTCGGCGCGTTTGCGCAACCTGCGCCGGAACGTTCATCCTGGCATCAGCCGGTCTCCTCAACGGGCGGCGCATCGCCACGCGCCATGACCACGCGAAGCAGTTTGCGCAAATGTATCCGCAGGCTCGCGTAGAGCCAGATCGGCTCTTCGTTCGCGACGGCGCCTACTATACCGCGGTCGGCGGAATGGCCGGCATCGACCTGTGCCTCTATCTCATCGAGAACGATTGCGGCCGGCTGACATTCCTCGATGTCGCCCGGATGCTGGTCGTTTTCCTGAGGCGCCCTGGCAATCTACCCCAGGTCAGTGAATTCCTGAAAGCACAGTCGATCCACAACACCCAGATCAGTCAGGTGATGGACTGGGCGCTGGACAATCTCACCGCCGATTTGTCCGTCGAGGCGCTCGCCAAACGCGCAGCCATGAGTTCGCGAAACTTCAGTCGCGCATTCACGGATGAAATGATGACCACGCCCGCGCGCTTTGTCGAAAACATCAGGGTCGAAGCCGCGCGGATCTTGCTGGAAACCACCCCATTATCCATTCAACAAATCGCCCATCGGGTCGGGTTCGGCAATCCTGCAAACATGCGGCGCGCGTTTGTTCGCGCTTTCCAGGCTCCACCCGCGGAGTATCGGCACAGCGTTGAACGCCCAGAACAGCGGTCTGTGCGGTCGATCTTGTTGAAGGCCTGAGAGATAGGGCAATGACAAACAAAATCAACGTCACCGGAGTGGTTCAGACGCGATGGCGAATTCCCAGCATGTTCCACAGAAAGCAAGTATACTGGCGACGTTTTCTCTCTTGATCGCCGCCAACGTGGCGCTCTGGATATGGACCCTGCAGGCCCTTAAAGGCCGCCCCGAACTGCTTGGCACGGCGTTGCTCGCCTACGTCTTCGGCCTGCGCCACGCATTCGATCCCGACCACATCGCGGCGATTGACAATGTCGTGCGCAAATTGATGCAGGATCAAAGGCCATCGATGTTGGTCGGATTTTATTTTGCGCTCGGCCATTCGAGCATCGTGATGTTGGCCTCGATCGCGATTTCCGGGACGGCCGTATCGCTGGATATCAGCGCCCTCGGAGACTTCAACCTGATCCGGACACTGGTGTCCGCCTTCTTCCTGCTGGCGATCGGCCTGGCCAACTACTTCATTCTGAAATCGATATGGGCGACCTTCATCCGCGTGAATCGCGGTGAGAACGTCGCCAGCGAGCAGTTCGACCCACTGATGGCGGCGCAAGGCCCACTCAACCGGCTGTTTCGCCCGCTGTTCAATATCGTGACCCGCTCCTGGCACATGTTTCCAGTGGGGTTCATGTTCGGTCTTGGCTTCGATACCGCCACCGAAATCGGTCTATTCGGAATATCTGCGACGCAGGCCGCGCAAGGCACGTCGTTCTGGACGATCCTTCTGTTCCCTCTGCTCTTCGCCGCGGGAATGACGCTGATGGACACGGCCGACAGCGTCTTGATGACCAGCGCCTACGGATGGGCGTTTGTGAAGCCGATCCGCAAGCTTTGGTACAATCTGACCCTGACGACCGTATCTGTGATCGTCGCGATCTTCATCGGCGGCCTCGAAGTGCTGGGCCTGGTCAGCGACAAGCTAGGCCTCGACGATGGCGCCTGGAGCATCGTCCGGAGCTTGAACGCTCATACGGACAATCTCGGCTATGTCGTTGTCGCGATCTTCATCCTGAGCTGGATCTGTTCGGCGCTCCTGTACCACTTCGGGCGCTTCGACGATCTCCACGCCAATCAGGCAGCACCATGACAGCCCAGTACCTCTACGGATGGGCTGCATGCTGCCCATCCGACACTTTTTAGCCTTAGCTTGGGGGACAGTCTTTGAGTAACGAGATCAAGGTATGGATCACACGTCGGTCCGGCATCAGCAGCTCGTGTTGTCGTATGGGCGCGACGCTGGTCGCAGCGTTTTGCTTCGAGACCATCGCGCCATCGGCCGGTCAGACAGCGCCCCAAACGGAAAGCGCATCCGGCACTCTGCCCCCGGTATTAGTCTCGCCGCCACCCAAGAAAAAACTCTCGCGCGACGATCAAAATGCCACCCAAGGCGGTAACGCGCGTCGGCGGACTGCTATCGTCCATACGCCGCGCCCTGATCATTCGTATGAGCCCAAGGCCTCAGACGGTTCTTCTCCCACGCCCCTTAACAGCAATGCGGTTGCGAGCAGCGCCAGCAGGCTCGGCCTTGCCGTCCGCGACACGCCCGCAACGGTCGAGGTCGTTGGCGACAGGACGATCCAGGAACGGGGCTACCGGACAGTCTCGGACGTTGCCCAGGGTGCGGTAGGCGTCACGTCAGGTGACAATCCGGCCGAACCTTCGGCTTTTTCGATGCGCGGCTACACGAACAGCCAGATCAACATCCTCTACAATGGCATCAAGATCGGCCCGCAAAACATGACGTCGCGCGTCATGGATACGGCCAATCTCGGAGCGGTCGAATTCCTGAAAGGACCAGCTTCACTGATGTCCGGAGAGGGAGCGAGCGGCGGCGCGATCAACTTCGTCACCAAGCAACCGCACACGGGAGCGATCCGGAACGAGGCCGATTTCTCTTATGACTCGCTGAACTCGTTCCGTAGTCACTACGGCTCCGGCGGCAGCACGAATGTAGACGGCCTCGATTATCGGTTCGACATCAGCCGCTCGTCACTCAACGGCTTTGCAGACGATACCACCACCAAGACGCTCGACGGGTCGGGCCAGCTCAACTACCGCGTCAGCGACAATCTCAAGCTCTGGGGGGCCATCGAGTACCGAGAGGATCGCTCAAAGGCCTATTGGGGCGCGCCGCTGGTTCCGGTCGCCTATAGCGGCTCCCATGCAACGACCGACATCGCCTCCGGCAGTTACGTCTCGAACTACAATGGAACCAATCTCGGTCCGGTGACCATCGACAATCGTACCTTCGATACCAACTACAACGTCCTCGATAACCGCAATCTGGCGCAGGAAGTCTGGTTGCGCGGCGGCTTCGAGCTCAAGCTCGCGCCCGGCCTCACCCTCAAGAGTCAGGCTTACGCCTATGGCGCTGAACGCTCGTGGTTCAACAACGAAGTCGAGGCATTCAATGCTAGTTCGAATCTAGTCGATCGCGAGCGCTTCTACGTTGCACACAGCCAGCGGCTTGCGGGCAACATCACGGATCTGACCTGGGATGCAAACATCGCCGGCTTCGATAATCGCCTGGTGATGACGTTAGCCGCAAGCGACCTCAATTTCGTCCGGCCCGGAGCGGGCAACTTCCCGCACGATCTGGTGTCTCTGGTCGATCCCGTACGCGGCTACTATGGTCTGCTCACGACACAGCAGCAGACTGCACGGATCGACAACGAAGCGCTGTCCTTCGAGGACCGGCTGAAGCTAACGGACAGCTTTGCCCTTGTCGGTGGCCTGCGCGTCGAGCATATCGGCCTCGATCGCAATTCGACCGACGTGAATGGCCAGGAAAAGGCGAACTTCCCGTTCTCAAAGTCCTGGTCGCCGGTAACGGGTCGCATCGGCTACACCTGGGAGGCTGTTCCGGGCCTGACCTTCTTCAGTCAGTACGCGACCGGCGCTGACGTCTCGGCGAACAACATCTTCCTGCTGGCGCCGACCCAGCCGCTCGATCTGACGACCTCGCGGACGTATGAGACCGGCGTGAAACATCTCTTCTGGGACGGTAAGGCCGAGTGGTCGTTCTCCGCTTACGATATCCTGCGCAAGAATGTGTATGCCGCGGGCGGCGGCATGCAGCTCAACATCGCTGGCCGTCAGGAGTCAAAAGGCGTGGAACTCGCGGCCGCCATCCGCCCGATTGAGGCGTTGCGGCTGTGGGCCAACATCGCCTATGTCGATGCGCGATACGCGGACTACAACTTTGCGGGTGGTTCGTTCTCGGGTAACATGCCTCCGAACGTGCCGCGTATCGTTGCCAATGCGGGAGCGTCGTACCGCTTCTTCACGCCGTGGCCTGTCGAGCTCGGCATCATCGGCCGTCATGTCGGCGACCGATACAACACCGATGCAAACACGGTGACCTTGAACGCCTACACGGTGGCCGACGTCTACGCTTTCGTCGACATTCCAAAGACGGTGTTCAACGCCGTCGACCAGACCCGGCTGTCCTTCCGGGTCCGCAACATTGCCGACAAACGCTATGCGATCTGGGGCGACCCGTTCTATCCGGACCAGGTCCTGCTGGGCGCGCCGCGCACCTACGAGGTCTCGACAGCGTTCAAATGGTGAGGCGCTGAACGCATGATGGATGCGCTCGTCCTGCTGCACCGCTGGCTCGGCATCGCATTCTGCCTCTTGTTCGCGATGTGGTTCGCGACGGGGATCGTCATGCACTTCGTTCCCTTTCCGTCGCTAACGGAAACGGAGCGCTTTACGGGCCTCGCGCCCGTAGATCGCACGCAAGTCGCTGTCCTGGTCAGCGACGCCGTGGCCGTCAGCGGCATGGCAGACGTCAGACGTGTCCGCCTGATACAGCGCAGCGATGGGCCGATTTACATCGTGTCGGGGCCTTCGCGGCTACGGGCGATCCAAGCCTCCGATGGAACCGACGCAACGGTGATATCAGACGTTCTAGCGCTCGCCGTAGCGCAGGACTATGCCCGCAATCGCGGGAAACAGGCGCCGCGCGCGGTCGTCGTCGCGCGCTCCGATTACGATCAGTGGAGCGTGCCCAATGGCTTTGACCGCCATCGCCCGCTGTTTCGCGTTGCCCTTGGCGACGCCGCGGGGACTGAGATCTATGTTTCGTCCAGCACGGGCGAAGTGGTGCTGGATACGACGCGGAGCGAGCGCTGGTGGAATTTGGCAGGCAGCGTATTGCACTGGATCTATCCAACAGCGCTTCGCATCAACTGGTCGCTGTGGGACAAGATCGTGTGGACGCTGTCACTGCTCGGGTTGATCGCGGCTTTGTCTGGGGCCTGGGTTGGCATCGTGCGCACGAGAGCGCGACAGGGAATGGCTATCTCCCCGTATCGCGGCTGGCATGCGATTCATCACGTCGCCGGCCTGCTATCGATGATGTTCATTCTCACCTGGATATTCAGTGGCTGGCTTTCCATGGATCACGGTCGGCTGTTCTCTGGTGGCCAGATGACCAAGGATGAGACCGATATTGCGACGGCAGCTCTGCCATGGGATGCTTTCGCGCCGGCTCGATGGGAGCCGATCTCGTCGTCGACGAAGGAGGTGGAATGGTTCGGCTTTAACGGTCATCCTTATCGACGAGATCGGATCGACCTCGATCGGCAGATCATGGTCGAGATCGACGCGGACTCAGGCGATCGAACGGGTTTCTTGGATTTGCGTGAGATCGAACTGCTCCTGGCACGTCTTTCTGCCAACTGCGATGTCCCTTCGCCTCTCGGCGAATATGACGCTTATGCCGCGACCTCCGCAATGCCGGGCGCTCCCGTCTATCGTTGCAAATGCCGCGATGTATGGTTCGATATCGATAGCGCAACGGGCGTCGTGCTGCAACGATTGGATCGGTCTCGACGCTCCTATCGTTGGCTCTACAGCGGGCTGCACACGCTGGATTTCCCGATCCTATTGGCGCATCCATCCCTCCGAAGCGGTCTCATTGTTGGCCTGTGCTCATTCGGCTTGCTTTTCTCGCTAACCGGCATCGTTTTGGGTTCGCGTCGATTGCGCCAAGTCGTCTAGAATTACGGGTTTGAGCTGGTTCGATGAGCATTCTGCTACTGCCTAACCAAAGGAAAGTCGTGGCCAACCAAACCCAATTCGGCCAACGCCGGATTCGTGCCCTTGCTTGACAAGGTTGCCGACGTCGCCGGGTCCAATCGCAAGCCCGATCACGTCCGCTTTCGAACCTTGGGCCTGAAGCAGGAATGACGAGAAGTCCGGCGTCGCAAGCGGTGTGTAGACTGATCCCCGCACCTGACCGCCCCCGTCTCGACACCGGCCGTCGTATCCTTCACAAGTGAGCGACCAAAAGCGTAGTCGGCCGCAATGAGGAACGAGGATTTCTTGCCGGTGCGAGCCACCGCCTCCGCCGTTGCCTTGCCGGCCGCTTAGGTGTCCATTGCCCAATAGGCCGCGTAGGGGCAAAGCCCTCCGGTCAGCTCGGTCGACAGGGCTCCGGTCACGATCAGGAGCTTTTCTGCTGGCGCGAGATTTCCTGGACCGCCAGTGCAACCGCGCTGTTCGGAATATCGATGATCAGGTCGACCCCATCGCGCTCGTACCATTGACGCGCGATGGCGGCACCTATATCGGCCTTGTTCTGATGATCGGCGTAGATGACTTCGACCTTTTGACCAAAAAAGCGGCCCGAAATCCGCGACGGCCATTTCGACCGCCTCAAGCGTCTTTGTTCCGCCGGCATCGGAGTAGACGGAGGATCCGTCATTCATGACTCCGATCTTGACCGGGAACTCAGTGCCAGCCGAGGATCGAATTGGTGCAAGCGAACACGTCGTCACATCATGAGCGCAGCAATTGCGCCGGTCAGCCCTGATTTCCAATGCACCGTTGCCCTCTTGGATATGCGTTGGTTTGCTCTCCGCGCTTGTGGCGCCGGTCGTCTCGTCCAGAGACGGCGACTGCGGCTTTCCGAAGTGATCGGCTATCTCTCGAGGAGCAGCTTTCTCGCCTCGCTTGGCGAAGCCGGTCTCGATCCCTGTCGCGTCACAATCTGGGCCGCCTCCTCGACGAGTTCGGCGTTGCTTGAAGCGAGCTTTCCCTTGGCAATGTAGAGATTGTCTTCCAGACCGACCTGCACGTGACCACCGAGTTCGCACGCCGCGGCCGCGATCTTGAACTGGTCGTGCGCGATGCCAAAGGCGCTCCACAGCGCGCCCGGCGGCAACAGGCTACGCATCAATTGCAGCACATCGGCCTGGGCGGGAGCGCCCCAGGCAATGCCGAGACAAAACTGGAAGAATGCCGGCGCCTTAAGCACGCCGACCTCCAGCAGGTGCTTGGCCAGCCGGATGTGCCCGAGGTCGAAGACCTCGATCTCCGGCTTGATCCCGGCATCCGTTATCGTTCGCCCCATGAACTCGAGATCGTTGACGAGGTTGACCATCGCGATCCGCCCGAAATTGAGCGTCGCAACGTCCAGGCTGCAGATTTCCGGCTTGAGCTTGAGGATGTGGTCGAGCCGCTGCTGCGGCGTCATCGGCGGATTTACCCCAGCGGCCGCCTGGAGCAGCAAACCATCGGGAGCGTAGAGCGAGCCCGGTCCGCTGGTCAGGTTGATGACGACGTCCGTCGCGGACGACCTGATGCGCTCCACGACCTCTGCGTACAGATCGAACTCAACCGACGGCGCGCCGGTCGCGGGCTCGCGCACGTGAATGTGCACGACGGCGGCGCCAGCCTTTGCGGCATCGATCGCCTGATCGGCGATCTGCTTTGGCGTGGCCGGCACCGCCGGGCTCTTGCCCACGGTGTCGCCCGCCCCGGTCAACGCGCAGGTGATGGTGGTCGGATGCGCCATGGCCTCGCTCCGCCTCGGTGCTATTCGCGCGCGGCATCGATCAGCACGAACGCAACCCTGCAGATCTGATCGGAGCGATTCGACCATGCATGGTTGGTGCCGCGCTGAATCAACACGTCGCCGGCCCGCATGAGCGTCTCTCCTTCGTCGAGCATCGCCCAGATCCTCCTTCCAGGACGATCGCGTAGTCCAGCGTATGCGTCTTGTGAAAGAAGAAGTGCCGCGCCTTGGTGTCGAAGGCTTCGGGACTGCCGATTCCGCGCCTGAACTCCTCGAGCTTCTCGCGGGAGTAGAGGCGATCCGGCGGGAATTCGGCGATGCGCAGCACGTTGCCGCTTGCGGTCCGCAGGTGCAGTCTCCTTCTGCCGCACGATATCTGCAGGCGTCTTGTCTGCGACCCAAATGACGGTCCCGGCCAGACCGGGCGTCCCCGGCACGACGCTAACGTTGGGGGCCGCGTCATCCGAGACAATGACGGAGCGGCCATCAGCGCGGTGTCCGGTCACGATGCGTCGAACGGGTCTGGCCATGATCGATTCCCGAATTGGATTGAATGATGGGGCGCGCAACGGCGTGCCCCCGACTGTTCGATGCTGCTCACCAGAACTTGTTGCGCTTCTCCGGCCACCAGCGCTTCTCTTCCGGAACGATCTTGGAACGGAGCGTGCCGATACGGGAGACTTCGAGCTCTAGGACGTCGCCGGCCTCGAGTTTGCGGCCGATCTCCAGGCCGGAGCCGTTGCCGACCGTACCCGAGCCAAACAAATCTCCCGGCTGCACATATTCCGAGATCGACATGTAGGCCAGCAACTCGCCGGGAGACCAGACGGTTTCCTTGCTGTTGCCGCGCGAGCATTCCTTGCCGTTGATGCGAACCGCCATCTCGAGATCGTCGAGACGGCCCATCTCGTCCATCGTCACGGTCCAACGCCCGATGCCGAAGGCGAAATCCTTGCCCTTTCCGGGACCCATGCCGATCTTTCCCGCCATAGAGGCCACCGAACCAATTTGGTGGCGCTGCTGCAGTCATCGGCGAGAAGTTGTCCAGTAACATTCTGCGTGAGGCAATGCGCCCCCGATCGGCGTCCAAAGGGGTGGGATTCTACTTCACGCCGGGTCATTCGAGTATCGTCATGCTGACGTCAATTGCGATTTCCGGGGCCGCGTTGTCGATGGACATCAAGCTTTCGAGGACTTCAACCTGATCCGTAATCTCGTGTCGGCCCTCTTGCTATTGACGATCGGGCCGGCCAACTACTTCCTCTAAATCGAAGCGGTCGATACCAAGCCGTCCGGTTCTACGCGAAGGGCCCGCAAGGAGAGCTCGATTGCTTGTGGGGGCGCCATGCGCAAAGCATCTCGCGACAAGGTAAGTGCCGGTCCCTTAAAAAGACGACGGCCGACGGCGTCTGCCGACGCAATCCCACGGGCCTCCCATCCGCCCTGCCTCTGATAGCGGCGCATTGGCGCACCTCATCCGACGTCCGAGTTGGGGCCAGAGGACTAAACCGCTCGCGCGGTAGAACGCCGCGGATGGCGACACGGTGAAGCAATCGGCGGCAGCTCATGGCGACGAGCGGTGCTATTCCCCTTGGCGATGATTGGATAATCGAGAGCCTGCTGACCTGAGAGTTCGCGGCGCAGCACGCCAATTACTCAAGAGCCGACTCGCTCGCGGCATTCTCGACCGTGATTGTGTGCGCCATCGCGCTCGTTGGACCCAGTCCAGGAATCTCGACGCAAGCAGAGTTACAAATGCGATGATGCTCTTGACGAGCAATTCGAAAGAGTTTCGGCTCGGCAGCTCAGAAGGCTTTGCAGGTCGATAGAGATCAGTTTGCCTCTTGAGATTCGAATATCAGGGAACTCACGTCTAGATTGTGTGGTGTGGTATTTTTACTACGGCCAAGTCCTTGAAAGTACGGGTGCCGCCAAACATTAAATCCCCCTAACGACGCCATTGATCGTCTGAAGGTTGCTTGATGCGACTTAGATCCATCACGAGGCAACGTCCCACGTCCCCCAGCGCGGTTTCCTCCTTTGGAGGCTTTCGGACGCCGGCCCTCGGAGCCCGCGGCACCCTCACTCACTGGGCCGGCATCCGAAACCCTTCACGAAGCGGACGTCATTGAAAATCAGCGTCTTGCTCACGACATGCCAACCGGCGCACCTGAGAAGTTCGGCCCCTACGCCTGGTCGCCCCCCGCAACTGGCAAGACCGATCCAGTTATATAGCTCGCCTCATCCGAAGCCAGAAATAGGATCGGTGCGGCTTGCTCATCGATCGTGCCGTACCGCTTGAAGAAGCTCGATTCCTTCACTTGTTCGACGACCTCGGCCATCCATCGCTTTTCGTCCAGCGTGTCACCTTCCGCGTTGCGTGCCACGCGGCGCGGCGGCGCCTCGGTGCCGCCGGGCGCGGTCGCGATGACGCGGATGTTGCGCGAGGCGTATTCCATCGCCAGGCTCTGGGTGACGGCGTTGATGCCGCCCTTCGCCGCCGAGTAAGGCACGCGATGAATTCCCCGGGTCGCGTTCGACGAGACGTTGACGATCGTTCCACGGCCGCGCTCAAGGAGGTGCGGAAGCACCGCACGGCAGCACCACAATGTCGGCATCAGCGAACGCCGAATCTCGGCCTCGATCTGTCGCGGTTCGAACCGGTCGTACGGCCGCATCCGGATCGCGCCGCCGACGTTGTTGATCAGGATGTCGATGGCGCCGAAGCGGCTGGCCGCCTCGGTCATCGCGCCCAGCGCCCCATCGTAGGTTTCGAGATCGCAGACGAAGCCGCGCCCTCGGGCGCCCGCTTCCGCCGCGACGTCTTTCACAAAGTCCGCGCGATCGACGAACAGGACCTTGCCACCCTCGGCGGCGGCGCGCAACGCCACGGTCCGGCCAATGCCCTGCGCGGCGCCGGTCACGACCAGTGTCTTGCCGGCGAAGCGGTTTGCGAAGATCATGCTGCCACCGCTTCGGTCGCCGAGAACTTCTCATAGAAGAAGTGCGAGGGGCTGACGCCCTTCTCCGTGAAGAAGACCCGCACCGCCTCGACCATCGGCGGAGGACCGCACAGATAGACATCGCAATCGCCCGCGTTGAGATGTTCGTCGGCCAGATGCGCGGTGACATAACCCTTGAGCGGATGCGAACTGTCTCGGTTGGCGACGCAGGTTGCCCATGTCAGGGTCGGAAGCTTCCTGGCGAGCGCCTCGATCCGCTCGATCTCAACCAGGTCGCCGTCGTTGGTGACGCCGTAGATCAGGTGCACCGGCTGATTGGTGCCCCGGTCCGCAAGGACTTCCAGCATCGACAGGATCGGCGCCAGTCCCGTGCCGCCGGCGAGCATGACGACCGGGCGATCCACCGCCCGCAGGAAGAAGCTTCCCTGCGGACCGACGAACGTCATCCGGGCACCGGTCTTAGCGTCCCTGGCGAGCCAGCTGCTCATCAGACCGCCCGGCACGTTGCGGATGAGGAAGCTGGCTTCGGTCGCTCCGACCTTCGAACTGAAGGAGTAGGAGCGGTGCACGCTGGTGCCCGGCACCGAGAGATTCACGTATTGGCCCGGAAGGAATCCGAGCGCGTCGGGCTTGTCGAGCTTGAGCTTGAGGATGATGGTGCTGTCCGAGATGAGTTCGACCGAACTCACCTCTCCGCCATGCTCGGCTGGCTTGACCTTGCAGGCTCCGGACGGCACTGGAACGGCGATGACGCAATCCGAAGACGCCACCATCTGGCAGGTCAGCACCATTCCCTCTTCGGCTTCCGCTTCGCTCAGGGCATCTTCGAGATACTCGTCGCCGAGATCGTATTCGCCCTGCTCGCAGCGGCATTTGCACGTGCCGCAGACGCCGTCCGAGCAGTCCATTGGCAGATTGATCTTGTTGCGATAGGCCGCATCGAGGACTTTCTCGCCCTCGTTGCAGTCGATGAAGCGGGTAGCTCCGTCTTCGAAATTGAGTGCCACGCGATAGGTCATGTCTAGCCTCCGGTCGTCCAGACGAGCCGCATCAGATGTGATAGATGTCGATCACCTGGTGGATGTAGTCGCTCTTGAGGACGACCTTCTTCGCCACGATCCGTGGGTCTTCGCCGTTCGTATCCAGCGTGTAGAACGCGGTGCCGAAAAAGCTGTCCGTTTTCTTGTAGCGGTGACTCAGCGTGTGCCAGTTGAAGCGCAGGTCGACCTCGCCGTCGCGCTCCTCCACGATCTCTATGTTGGAGATGTTGTGGCTGGTCCGCGGCTCCGGCGTGCTCGCGCCGGAGCGCTCGGTCTTGATCCGAAAGACGCGGTCCTCCAGTCCGTCGCGATTAGGATAGTAGATCAGCGAGATATCTTTCTGAGGGTCCTCGACCAATTGGTCGTCGTCGTCCCAGGACGGCATCCAGAAGTCGACGTCGGGCGAATAGAGCTTGATCCATTCGTCCCACTGCCGGTCGTCCAGAAGGCGCGCCTCGCGATAGAGAAACGACCTGATCTGTTCGAGATCGAGCTTCACCGAAGGCGAAAGGGCGGCTGCCGCGGCGGTCATGCTGCTTCTCCCTGCATCGGGACGACGGGGGATGCGTTGCCGCCATTCCGGAGGATCGCCTTGCGAAGTGAATTCGCCCAGAAGTCGTGCTGGCGCACGAACAGGCCTTCGTCCTCGCTGCGTTCGCCGCTCAGAAGCGGCTTCAAGCCGATCGCCTTGGCGTTTTCGTCCGGACCATCAATCCAGTGCACGGCACCCCGGCTGAGATCGTTCCAGAGGTCTCCAGCGCCGACATAGGCCGTCTGGCAGGCCCGAAATTCTTCAAGATCGTCAGGCGTGCCCATCCCCGAGACGTTGAAGAAGTCCTCGTACTGCCGGATCCGGATCGCCCGTTCCTGCGCGTCCTCGCCCTTCGGCGCGAAGCAGTAAATCGTAACCTCGGTCTCATCGACGCTGATGGGGCGCACGACGCGAATCTGCGTCGAGAACTGGTCCATCAGGTAGACGTTCGGGTAGATCCCGAGATTGCGGGTCTGGCTCACGATGAAGCCGGCGCGGTCCTTGCCCAAGCGGGTTTCAAGTTCGTCCTTGTGGTTGAACACAGGACGGACCTCAGGATTGAGAAGGTTGGTCCACAGCAGGATGTGGCCGTTCTCAAAGCCGTAGACGCCGCCTACGCTCTTGGACCAACCGTTCGCGTCGACCGTCTTGGTCCCCTCGTTCTCGTAGTTGCGGCGGCCCATGGTCGCTGAATAGTTCCAGTGGACCGAGCTGACGTGATAGCCGTCGGCGCCGTTCTCCATCTGGAGCTTCCAGTTGCCGTCGTAGATGTAGGAGGAGTTGCCGCGCAGCACCTCGATGCCGTCGGATGCTCCGTCGACGATCTGGTCGATTACGGCTTTTGCGCCACCGAGATGATCCTCGAGCGACGGGACGTCCGCGTTCAGGCTGCCGAACAGGAAACCCCGATAACTTTCGAACCGCGGCACCCTCGCCAAGTCGTGCGAGCCCTGGGTGTTGAACGAGGCCGGATAGTCGCCGGTCTTGCCGTCCTTCACCTTCAGCAGCTTGCCTGTGTTGCTGAAGGTCCAACCGTGAAAGGGGCATGTGAAACTGCCCTTGTTGCCATGCTTGCGCCGGCACAGCATCGCGCCGCGGTGGGCGCAGGCGTTGATCATGGCGTGGAGCTCGCCGGCCTTGTCTCGGGTGATCATGATCGGCTTGCGGCCGATCCAGGTGCCGAAATAGTCATTATTGTCGGGGATCTGGCTTTCGTGGGCCAGGAACACCCAGTTGCCCTCGAAGATGTGTTTCATTTCGAGTTCGTACATTTCGGCATCGGTGAAGATATCGCGACGGCACCTGAACAGTCCGCGCTCCTTGTCCTCGACCACCGCGCCGTCGATGCGCTCCAGAATCGTCCTCATCGTTCCTCTCCTCTTGGTTTTCGCTTTCGTTTTCGCGTCGGTCTTTTTGGCCGAGGACTATGCCGCCTCGGCGCGCTGTCGGGACGAGAAGTGCTCGTCGGCGCCGTCAGAGGCGCGCTGGAGCTGGAAATCGAAATTGATGTAGGCGCTGTCACCTTGGCGTTGCGGCATCGGCAGCAGACCGTCGCGGGTGGCAAAGGCGAAGTCGTCGGCGGCATGCGGATCGTCGCCGAAATTGATCTGTGTCGTCAGCTTGCGATAGCCGGGCGCCTCGATGAAGAAATGGACGTGCGCGGGACGGTGACCGTGGCGGCCGATCGCCTTCATCAACGTATCCGTGGCGCCGCCTTCGGGCACGGAGTACCCGTTCGGCATCTTGGAGTGGAACGAATATTTCCCGTCCGGACCGAGCTTGATGCGAGCGCGATTGTTGAAGGGGGTCTGTTCACGCGTCGGGTCGAAGTGTGAGTACCAGCCCTGCGAGTTGGCGTGCCAGACGTGCACCACCGCATCCTTGACCGGCTCACCGTCCGGACCGGTGACGCGGCCTCTCATGTAAAGGCTGCCGGTCTCGTCGGCGTCCTTGGTCAGATTGACGTCGCCTTCCTCGAGCGGCGCTCCCGCCACATAGAGAGGCCCCTCGATCGTGCGCGGCGTGCCGCCCGTGAGTCCGGCTTCCGCATCTTTCGCGTCCATGAAGAGGTCGAGGAAGTGCTCCAGGCCAGACCCCGGCACCAGCAGGCCGTATTCCGACGCGCCCTTTTGCATGAAGTTCACCGCGCCCCAGAACTCGTCCTCACTGATGTCGTGGCGGACGATGATCTCGGCGCTGGCCTCGACGATGTCGCGGACGATCGCCTTCAGGCGGGCATCGCCGCCCCGTTGATTGAGACCGGCGGCCTTGTCGAGCAGGGCCTGGACTTCCGGGGTCTTCACAAAGCTCGCATCCATGTCGTTTCTCCCTTGGTTTTAAGGTCCGCTGCGCGGACATTCGTGGTTCGAAGCGATTAGCGGTCGTCCTCATGCAGCGAGGACGGGTGCCGGCAGAGCGGCGTCACCTCCATTTCCATGAAGCGGTAGAGCGGCAGGCTCGTCAGGATGTCGTGAAGCTCGGAATGGCTTTCGACGTCGAAGATGCTGACGTTGGCGTAGTGACCGACTACGCGCCAGATATGCCGCCACTTGCCGGCGCGCTGCAGTTCCTGGAAGCGCTCCTTCTCGCGCGCCTTCAGGCGCTCGGCTTCCTGCTTGTCGAAATCTGATGGGATCTGAACATTCATCCGGACCATGGTCAGCATGGCTCAAGCTCCCTTTGTCGCAACGACATGCAGGGTCGGCGCCGTACGGTCGCGGCGGAAACGGGCGATCTTGTCCTCGTCGAGCGCGATGCCGAGACCGGGCCCGGTCGGTACAGCCAAGGTGAAATCGGCGTAGTCGAGCGGCTCGGCGAGGATATCTTCCGTGAGCAACAGCGGGCCGAATAGTTCGGTGCCCCATGCGAGCTTCGGAAAGGTCGCGAAGAGGTGGGCGGAGGCTGCCGTGCCGACACCGGCCTCGAGCATGGTGCCGCCATAGAGGCTGATACCGGAAGCTTCAGCGATCACAGCGACGTCGCGCCCGGCATGTAGGCCGCCGGATTGTGCGATCTTTACCGCGAACACGCGGGCCCCCGCGTTCGCGGCGACGCGAAAGGCATCCCGTGGCCCGTGCAGCGCCTCGTCCGCCATCAGGGGGATGCCGTGGCGTGCGGACAGACGCGCCATGGCCGCGAGCGCGTCGCGCGCGACCGGCTGTTCGACCAAGTCGCAACCGGCGTCCTCCAGCATCCTCATGCCGAGGTCGGCCTGAGCCTCGTCCCATCCCTGATTGACGTCCACGCGGACGCTGCCGCGGCTTCCGACGGCCTTCTTGATCGCCGCCACGTGCGCCACATCATCAGCCACGCTGCGCTTGCCGATTTTCAGCTTGAAGATCGAGTGCCGCCTGGCCTCGATCATCGCCTCGGCTTCCTCGATGTCGCGCCCGGTATCGCCGCTCGCGAGCGTCCAGGCGACCGGCAAGCGATCGCGCACGCGGCCGCCGCCGATCAGTTCGGAGACGGGAACGCCAAGCCGCTTGCCGGCGGCGTCAAGCAGCGCCGTCTCGACCGCGCATTTGGCGATGTGGTTGCCGACGACGCTTCTGACGACTTTCGCCATCGTCTCGGCAACGCGGGAGACGTCGCAGGTCTTCAGGATCGGAGTGATGTAGGTGTCAATCGCGAGCTTGATGCCCTCGGGGCTTTCGTCACCGTAACTGAGGCCGCCGATGGTGGTGCCCTCGCCGATTCCGACAACGCCGTCGGCACAGGTGATCCGTACGAGCACGATCGCCTGGCTGCGCATCGTGGCCATGGCCAGCACGTGAGGCCGGATGGTGGGCAAATCGACGATAAAGGTATCGATATGAGAGGACTTCATAATCACCGGCGCTTCCTGGATTTCTTAATTCTTGGCTAAAAAAAATAAGGGCAGCGCGTAAGCGCTGCAAAGACCGATTGGGTTTACAAATTATACCTTAAGGGTATAGTGAGACATGGATCTCAGGCAGCTGCGCTATTTCGTGACGGTCGCCAACGAGCGCAATTTCTCGCGCGCAGCGGACCGGCTGCACATCGCGCAGCCACCGCTGAGCCGGCAGATCCAGCAGCTTGAGGGCGAAGTCGGGGCCGTACTGATCGACCGCTCGTCGCGGCCGCTCCGGCTCACCGAGCCGGGCCGACTTTTCTACGAACAGTCGATCCAGGTGCTCGCGCGCGTCGAGGAGATGCGCACGATGATGAAGCGCACGCTCAAGATCGAGAAAAGGCGGTTCGTGATCGGATTCGTAGGCTCGGTGCTCTACGGACATCTGCCCGAGCTCATCCGCGAATTCAGGCGCGCAGCGCCGGAGGTCGAGCTCCATCTGGTGGAACTCGTCACGCTGGAGCAGATCGCCGCCCTGAAGGAGGGCCGCATCGACGTCGGCTTCGGGCGCGTGCGTTTCGACGATACCGAGGTCCGTCGCATCATCCTGCGCGAAGAACAGCTGGTGGCCGCGCTGCCGATGGATCATCCCCTGGAAAAGCAGAGCGGTCCCGTGTCACTCGAGCAGCTCGCGTTAGAACCGCTCATCCTCTATCCCCGCGCCCCCCGCCCCGGCTACGCCGACCAGGTCATCGCCCTTTTCCACGATCGCGGGCTCGAACCCCGTGTGGCACACGAAGCGCGCGAACTTCAGATCGCGGTCGGGCTCGTCGCGGCGGAGGAAGGCGCCTGCATCGTCCCGGTTTCGGTGCAGAAATCGCGCGTCGAAGGCGTCCGTTACAAACACCTGGTCGAACGGGCCACTTCACCCATCATTATGAGCCACCGCCAAGGCGACAAGATGCCAGAACTCGGGGTGATGGCCGAGGTCATCGCCCGGATGTACCAGGTTTGGGGCTATGACGTTCCGGACGCGCTGTTGCGTTTCGAAATCGGCCCGTGATCGACTGGCTGATAAGTTTGCCCTTACGAGCCTCCCGCCGGCGAATTCTGCGGGTAGATGTCCCTTAAGGGTCATTCGCACCCTCCCGACCATCCAGTTGGACTAATAGCGTGTTCCGGATTAGGAACGAACTGGAGCGAGCTCGGCCATGGGTTTGACCAAAGTCTTGCGGCGAAGCCGATGTCGCGATTTGGCGCCGCGGGTGCATAAGCTTCAATCAAAATGCGGCTCACTCCAACCGACTACGACAAGATTGCGTCGCGCTACCCAGCATCAACGAGCGGCCGTGGAACGCCCTTTACGAACGCCCGACGACACTGGCCCTTTTACCTGAGGTTTGCGGCAAGGACGTTCTCGACGCTGGCAGCGGGGCCGATTGGTTTGTCCGGAGTGGAGCCCGAGTTGCCGCCGCGTGCGTGTGATGAGGCGACGTAAGCAATGTGCGGGATCTTTTGTGCAGCGAAACGTTCGGCCTGGTGCTTCCTCGCTTGTGCTCAACTACCTTGCGGACCTGACGCAGACATTTCAGGAATGGTCTCGCTTGCCCAGGCCTGATGGCGTGCTCGTTTTCTCAGCTCATTACCTGGCTATCTCTGTTCGAGCTTGATTGAAGAGGAGTGGGGCTGGCTCGGCGAGAAGATACTTGCCGATTCGGTGGAGCGTTAGGTGCCAAGAGGTGGCACCGCGTTCCCCGGCCGACCGAGCGACCGCTGCCGGCGCCGCGGAGCCATCATCGATCTTAACCGGACCGGGCAATGCCCAAGTCCGAGCTGGCATCAGCAAAGTCAGGAACCGCATGAATGTGCGGGTGACTGTTAGTCAGACTTGCCGAGAGCTTTCAAGATAAAGCGGATCTGGTTCCGCAGGCCTGCTTCTGTAACTTCGCCGTGTTTAACGCCGTAATCGATCAGAATCGGATGGAAGAACGGCACGAACGCAGAGTTGACCGCTCGCGCTGCGTCGGCGGCATCCTCAACCTCGAACTCTCCGGTTACGATGCCCTCGCGTATGATCGATTCGAAGATCGCGGCCATCTGCTCGGTATGGGCCTTGATGACCGGCCAATTCTCCTCAGTCGCGACGACAATCAGGTCATGCATGTGCTTTTCCCTGAGCAGCGTCATCCTGTTGTGGTGGTGAATAGCCGTAAGCGCTTAGCCGCAACCCTATTGAGGCTGGCTTGACGTTTTGCGGAATCGCCACGGCATGAGGTCTTCGATGCGGCTATGGGGATGGCCGTCGATGATCGTCTCGAGTGTTTCGGCGATGTAGGCGGCCGGGTTGACGTCGTTGAGCTTGCAGGTGGCGACGATCGAGGCGAGCAAGGCCCAGTTTTCGGCTCCGA
>NZ_JADPKX010000041.1:0-567 GCF_023074155.1 Bradyrhizobium sp. 134
TAGGGTTCAGACTCAATTGATCCAATAAGCGACGAGAGCGGCGAGGTGGACGGCGGCCAAGAAGTTTCTGGCAAGTTTGTCGTAGCGAGTAGCAACACGCCTGAAATCCTTGAGCCGGCAGAAACAGCGCTCGATAACATTGCGCCCTTTATAGAGGCGCTTGCTGAAGCTGTGGAGGGTTACCCGGTTGGATTTGTTTGGAATGACGGGTTTCGCGCCGCGATTGACGATTTCGGCGCGAAAGCCGTCGCCATCGTAGCCTTTGTCCCCAATGAGGGAAGACATGGGCGGCGCGAGCTTCAAAAGGGCCGGCCCTGCGGCAATGTCTGCGGCTTGTCCCGGAGTGAGATGAAATGCGCAAGGTTTGCAATCAGGGTCGCTCAGCGCGTGGATTTTCGTGGTCCGCCCACCGCGCGAGCGGCCGATCGCCTGTTCACACTCCCCCCTTTTCCGCCGCTCGCCGAGCGATGCGCTTTGATCGAGGTGGAGTCGATCGACAAAGCCACTCGGTCCTTGCCGCAGCGGGCGAGCGCTTCAAAGATCGCCTGCCAATGTCCGCGCTTAGCC
>NZ_JADPKX010000072.1:0-128090 GCF_023074155.1 Bradyrhizobium sp. 134
GACACCCCGGCCGCCTTCGTCGGAACAGGTGGCCGCCTTCGATCGGAATGCATGGTCGCGTTCAATCGGAATCTCTGGCCGCAATCCCCGGAATCCGCAAGGTTGCGAAGGGGCAACCGGTCGATCGCGTTATGTAGACGTCTTGCAGCGTCCTCATCGCGTCCACCCGTGCAAGGATAAATAGAGACGGCACCAATGGAAGAGGCCTCGAAGTGGTCTCGCCGCCGTACCACATGGAGAAGAAAGCCTTTCCAGGTATCGTCCGTCATAGGCATCAGAAGCCGGCCACCTTCGACAAGGCGATCAAGCCAGACACGGGATGGGTGAGTGGCTCCGGCGAACACGATGGCGATATCAAGCTCGCCGACATCTACCGCCCGGCCGTCGCCCGAGACGACATCGACCTGGGGCCAGCTCTCGAGGTTCACTCGGGCCCGCGACGCCAACTCTGTGTCGGTTTCGATCGCCGTCACACGACCAGCGGGTCCGACAATCTCGGCCAGCACCGCCGAATAGTATCCGGTGCCGGCACCGACCTGAAGTACCTGCTCGCCGGCGGCGATGTTAAGATGGTCAAAATTGCGGGCCCAGAAGCTGGGCATCCCATTGTCGGTGAGAACCGTGTGGATTCTGTAGGGGACCGCGGCGATCAGAGCTTCGAGGAAGGCCGAGGCGGAGGTCCTTTCCGCCTTCTTGACCAGTTGCACGAAGGCGAACTTACTGGTGCGATCGATGGGGAAGTAGAGGTAGAGCTTGGCTTCAGCGGTCTGGAGTTCAGCAATGTCGATGTGGAAATAGCCGATCGGATAAGCCTTGAACTGTTTCTTCGAAGGCTTGCTGCCTTCGACCTCCGGCAATCGGCTAATCCCATGACGCTGGAGGTAGCGATGCAGAGATGACCTCGTCAGATGCGGGATGGATGGTTGGCTGCAGCGCATAGAGGCAATCGTCCAGTGGCAGCAGCGTATGCCGCCGGAAGGCGACGATGATCGCCTCCGCCTTGATGCAAAGGACAGTCGACTTGGCTTCTTTGGGGGCTGTCGAGCGATCGACGACGGTCTCGCGCTGCTTCCCCTTCGCGACAGTCTTCTGGTTGATAGTAGCGCTTCGCGAGCGATCTCAAGCTCTCGTGACTATTTTGTATTGCTCGACGGACGTCCTCCGTCGTGGTGGCGCAGCCGTGTAAAACTTGACCAATGGCGCATCCTTCGAATCATGCGATAAGAATGCACCATCAAAGCTTGGGACCAACCACCTAGTCGCGCACCAGCTCGAAGGCGTCGCGTCGTTCGACCAGGGACTGCCCTTCTGCCGTCAGTCGCTTCAGCAAAGCAGGCGGTACCTCGCTGCCGTCCTGTTGTCATTGCGAGCGCTGCAAATTTTTGCGATCCAGCCGCACGATGGGCAGGCTGGCGAGAGGCAGCCTGAGTGTGCCACTTCAGCTACAAACTCCGATACCGCAAAGCTTGGTTCGGCGATCAATCGGGGATGGCAGATGAGTGATGGTACACGATCTTCCACACGCCGTCCTCGCGACGTAATACGAAGGTGAACCGAGCCGGTGTCGACACCTCATGACCATTCCGCAGCTGTGAAAAGACATAATTTCCCACCACCAAAACAACGTTGTACGCCAAACTGACGGAATGCCATACGTCCATTGTTACGGTAGAGATGCCATGAAAGTAAGTGCCTATCTCTTTAGCCCCGATGCAGAGCTTAGCACTCGATGTACCCTGAAACAGCGCATCATCGGCGTATAGCACAACCAGACGTTCCGGCGCGTGCACATTGAAAGTTTGCTGCCAGAGCTCCAGGAACTCGCTGACGTCCGGCACCAAGGAGTTGTTGTTCACTACAGATCCCGTTTCGTTCGAAGACTCTGATAAGCTGGAATGCCGTTTCCGGTACGCGTGTATCACCGCTAACACCGGCTACTCGCAATCAAGCACCCGAGCCTGACGTTTCCTTATCCGATGCTGATGACAAGGCCCGATTTGGTGGAGCCAGTAAAGCCTTGTAGTATCGCAGTTGTCGCCGAACAGTGGCGCGCTCGATGACTTTGAATGTCACACTACGGTGCGGCTGTGGGACGAACGGTACCGACATTTGGCGGATCGTCATTTGGGAAGCGGACGAAGGGTTCAACCTATCGCCGTCGGACGCTGGGCTTGCCGACCAGCGCCGAAGAACGCGTTCCGCCGCGCTTTCATCACCTCGTCGGCATCGGTTGAATGTCATTGTTTGTTCGAACCTCCGAGGAGCGCAAAAAAGCCGCC
The DNA here is from genome assembly GCF_023074155.1 of Bradyrhizobium sp. 134. NCBI lineage: Bacteria > Pseudomonadati > Pseudomonadota > Alphaproteobacteria > Hyphomicrobiales > Nitrobacteraceae > Bradyrhizobium > Bradyrhizobium sp. 134. Next base: position 2,280 of record NZ_JADPKX010000072.1, read on the forward strand.
AGAGCATTGCATCCGGCCCGCCGCATCACTGCACCAGATTTCGACCGAAAGCGTGTCTTCGATAACCGGGAGCAAATCAAAGAGCCGAATGCTGTAGTCGAGCCCAAGCAAGGTCAGCTCCTGGTCTCACCGATGAAGAATCAGAGCGTTGTCGGCGATCATTGTTCGGCCCGTAGTGCTTCGTTTCTTAGGGCGGATGTAGCGAAATTGTCCTGAACCATTTTAGCAGGTGACAATACGGACGTTGTTGGTTGCACCTATTTGCCCAAACGGCACGCCGGATACGACGATCATCAAATCACCTGCTTCAAGATAACCTTCGTTGCGCGCCACCGCTGCGGCTATCTGCGTCATCTCCTCGTCGGTGGCGGGGTCGTCTGAAACGATGCTGTGCACCCCCCACAGCAGGCACATGCGCCGCGCGACTTTCTCATCTGGAGTGAGAGCAAGAACCGGGACCGGGGGCCGCTTGCGCGCGATGCGCGCCGCCGTCGTGCCGCTTGCGGTGAAACCGATGATCGCCTTCGCATTGAGGGTCACCGCAAGGTCTGCACCAGCGGCGGCGACTGCATGCGGTGGGGACATCTCTTCGTCGGCTTGCGAGGCTTGGACCAGCGACCGATAGAGATGATGCCGTTCAGTACTTCTGATTACTTTGTCCATCATGACAACTGCCTCGATTGGATAGGCGCCGCTTGCCGACTCAGCCGACAGCATGACCGCGTCAGCTCCATCGTAGATGGCGGTAGCGACGTCTGAGGCTTCCGCGCGCGTCGCTGTCGGTGCAGCCACCATCGACTCCAACATCTGTGTTGCGACGATCACGGGCTTTCCGGTCAGCCGACAGGCGCGGATGAGTTCCTTCTGTCGGCCCGGCACCTCCTCGGGCGGGATTTCGACACCGAGATCACCGCGTGCGACCATAATGCCGTCTGACAGGAGAATGATATCGTCGATACGATCGAGTGCCATAGGCGTCTCGATCTTCGCTATCAGACCGGCACGCTCGCCGATCAGCCCGCGCGCCTCTAGGAGGTCGGCAGGCTTCTGGACGAACGACAGGGCGACCCAGTCGACCCCGAGGGTGAGGCCGAAGGCGAGGTCGCCGCGGTCCTTCTTCGTCAGAGGAGATATAGCAAGCAGCGAACCTGGTAGGTTTACCCCTTTGCGATCGCGGATAGCTCCACCGACGAGAACTGTCGCGATGATCTGCCTATCGCCCGGACTCTCAACGCGCAGGCGCACTCGGCCGTCGTCGACGAGAAGAGTCTGGCCCGGACGTGCGGCCGCGAATATTTCCGGATGAGGTAGTGGGATCGATTGCTTTCCGCCCGTAGCTCCGTCGAGCACAAATCGAACCTTCTCGTCGGCGCGTAGATCGAGCTTGCCGCCTTCGACGGCGCCGATGCGGATCTTCGGTCCTTGCAGATCCTGCAGGACGCCTATTGGCGTGCCGAAGTCCCGTTCGAGACTGCGGATCGAGTCATAGACCCGTGCGTGATCGTCCGGGCTCCCGTGACTGAAATTTAGTCGGAACGTATCTGCGCCTGAGAGATAGAGAGCACGCAATCGTTCTGGTGCAGCTGTCGCCGGACCAACGGTCGCAACGATTTTGGCGAGGCGCGAACGACGCATGTTGATTCCAGACGTAAGAGGATGAAACGCGTGTGAATAAAATACGAAGGTCGGTCTTCGATGACGGCGTTCAGACACTCGCGTGATGGGCTCGCATCCCGCCGCCACAATGCACCTCCGCCGAAGGCGAAATTGATCGCCCCGGTTCAACGTGGTCCGGGAGGCATCCAGCAGAGGTTCGAACAGGAGAACGCCGCCAGAATGAAGACATGGTCCTTGCTTCCCAAAGCAGCAAAATCGACGGCACAAGATGACTGAATTGACCTCTTGTCGCGATACAGATGCCGTGAGACGCGATTTCACGTTGCGGATGCAGGCGCCTTCTGCACGCGATGAGCGGATGCCAGAATGTTCGAAACTGCCCGGTAAGCGAAGACTATGCCGGGGCCGATGGTGATGCCTGCTCCCGGATAAATTCCACGCATTGGTGAGGTCATATCATTGCCGCAGGCATAAAGACCCGGGATTGGCTCGCGTTCTGCGTCCAGAACCTTGCCGTAGCTATCGGTCGCCAAGCCAGCGGCTGTGCCGAGCGTTGCCGGAACGATCGGCAGCGCGATGAAGGGGCCACTCTGGATGGGCCCAAGATTTGGATTTTTCGTTCCTACCAACGGATCGCCAAGCGTGCGGTTGAACGCCGATTCACCGCGTTTGAAGAGCGGATCGACGCCAGCGGCGGCGTGCGCATTATGCTCCTCGACCGTCCTTTTGAGCTCGCCGGGATTCAGGCCGATTTGCATGGCGAGCTCCGGTATCGTTCGGCCCAGTTTGATGTAGCCGAGCCGCGCGTACTTCCGGATATTCAGCGTCCATGGCCAAGGCAGCAGATGTCCCATGCCCCTCAGCCGAACGAACTCGTGATCGCAGACGAAGTAGAACCGCTTGTCTGCGGGATATCCGTTTCCAAACATCGCGAGGCAGATATCGTGGTATGAATTGGATTCGTTGACGAAGCGTTGCCCATTTGGGGCAACCGCGATGACGCCGGGTCGTCCGCGGTCGAGCCATCCGTAGGGGACAATTTGGGAGCCTGTCCCACTCCTGAACATCGAGACTGGAGTCCAGAACCCTGCAGAAGCGACATCCTTGTCGATTGCAGCTCCGAGCTTCGTGGCAAGGTTAATGCCATCGCCTGTAACATCGGCATGAGCCAGCGTGTCGTCATGCTGGTGTGGGCCGCTCAGCTCGGCTCTCAGCTGCGCGTTGCGGGCGAAGCCGCCGGTAGCGAGAATGACAGCGTGGGATGCGCGCACGCGGATCTCAGAATTGCCGCGCTTGACGATTGCCCCTGTGACGCGCCCGTCTTCCATGACGAGCTCAACGAGAGGAGACGCCGGCCATATTTCGACGCCTAACTTCCGCAAACTCACGAGCAGGCGCGCAATCAGGGCATTGCCTCCGCTGAACTCGGTGCCGCGCCTGTAGCTCAAGCGATCCCGCGCGTAGCGAGTCACGCGACGCAAGACATGCTTGAGGGAAGCAAACGATTGGAACGGATTCAGGAAGCTTCGGACTTCGCTGGAAGAAATCATCATCCCCCCGAGCACAACGCGAATGGGGTCGCCGATCAGATCGAAGTCGGAGCCGAGCAGCCGCGCATCGTAGGGTGCAGGGCTGAGTGCCCGGCCTTTGTCGACTCCGCCGACCTGGCTTGAGTGATAATCGGGCGCCGAGGCCAGCGTGAACTTGACCTCTGTCCCGGTCTCGAGAGCGGCAAGCGCAGTCGGCCCGTCCTCAAGATAGGCTTCGATGAAGTCTTGCCGATAGTAATTGCCAAGCTCATGCTCAAGATAAGTCCTGGCTTTTGGAAGCGAGTCATCGATTTTGGCGGAGCGCGCCTGAAGCGAACAGGGAACCCAGATCATGCCATTCGACAGCGACGTGGTCCCGCCGAGACGAGAAGACTTTTCGCAAACCGTCACGCGAAGGCCATTCTTTGCGGCGTAGAGTGCCGCCGAAAGGCCGGCTGCTCCGCTACCGACCACGAGCACCTCTGTTTCGAACGTTTGAGTAGCACCTATTGCTGGCAATGCCGCTGTCCTTTTTTCGCCTGATTGGTTGATCGGCTTGTCCATCTCCGCCTCGCTGCGGTGTTTCTTTGAACGTCAGTGATGTCGCGGAAGGGGAACGGCTTTGAACTCCTCTGCCGCCGCTTTGACCGAGCGTTCAATCGGTATTCGTTCGATTGAGGAGGCCCCGACAAAGCCGACACACTCGGTCGACCGATAGACCTCGAACGTGTGCTGGGGCTCCGCGACCGCCCCACCATGACAGAGCAGGATGACGTCCGAGCGGACCGCTTGCGCGGCCGCGTTGATCTCGTTGATGCGCCGGATCGCCTCCTGGATGGACTGGCCCTCCTCATGGCCCACGAGCCCGCCGCGCGTCGCGCCGACATGTGGGACGATGCAGTCGGCTCCGCTGCTTGCCATGGCTTTGGCATCTTCGGGGCTCGCAACGTAGGCAAGCGAGAAGATGTTCTTCTTGCGGGCAGTCGCAATCATCTCGAGCTCGCGCTCGAAGCCAAGTCCAACGCGACCGCGGCGGTCACGCCATTTCTCTCCCATCGTGGAGATGGTGGGATAGTTGATCACACCGGAGAATCCGGCGGCTAGGAAATTGTCGAGAAGATCGTCGAGATCGAGCCGCAGGGGATCCCAGGCCTCGACGCCGCCTATGACGGGGACGGAAGACACGACGTTGCGGATTTCTGCCGCAAGCTCCAGCGTACGCGCGTTGGAGTCACCGATACGACTGGTGGGGAGCCCCATGAGCCGCGAGAGCCCAGTAGAGTAGACCACCAGCATATCCGCCCCTCCGAGTGCGGCGCATTTTGCGACGAGGCCGCAGCTGCTCGCCGCGGCAAGGATCGCTTTTCGCTCCGCGACCTGACCTGCAAGCCGCGAGAGAATGTCGGTTCGCTCAAACATCCGCACGGGACGAGCCTCCTTGACCTAGTTGTTTGAGGAGCCACGTCACGGCGGCCTCGGCAAATTCGGGGTCGTTGATGTGACAGTCCAGCTCGCAAACAACGATCTCTGGCCGGAGATTGTCCTTAACTGCCTGGAGCCATGCCCCATCGGCATCGGCATCGCGAAAGACGCCACCCTCTCGGTCGTAATCGGACACGCCTTTGGCTGGCCAAAGCACGGCTGCCGGCCCGCGTGCTTGCGAGAGCCGCTCGGCCGTAACCCGGCCGATTTTTGCGCTCTCCGCAGGCGTGGTTCGCATCAGTGTCGTGTACGGTGTATGTGAATAGAATTGGCGGCCGCGAAATTGATCGGGAACGCTGGCCGGTGGACCAAAATTGACCATGTCGATCGCGCCGGGCGCGATGATTTGTGGGATTGAGCGGCGCGAGGCCGCCTTGAGCCGATCGGGCCCGGCGCTGGCCGTGCCTCCCATGAGTTCATCGGCCAATTCCGTTGTGGTCAGATCGAGCACGGCATCGAATTCGCCGGCAGCAATCAGCTGCTCCATTTTGCGACCGCCAGCACCGTTGGCGGGAAAAACGATCGCGTCTGCGCCGGCCTCTGCAAGACGTGCCACGCATTGAGTTGCCGCGGGCGTCGTCACACCGAAGGCCGTGATCGCAACAATCTTTCTTTCGCACCCATGCTTGGCCGGCACATAGCGCATGGCCGCAATGGCTCGGCCTGCATTCTCCAGCACCCTTGCCGTGAACGCGTTAATGCCGAAGAAATCGACCAAGGTCGGATAGAGCATGATGTCGTTGTGAATCGCGAGTTCGGCCAGGAGCGCTGGTCTTGCACTGGTCACCAGCAGCTTGGGGAAGCCGTAAGGCAAATCAGACACGACCTCGCCGAAAACAGCGCTTCCCTTCCCTCCTGCAATGGCCACAATCGCGCTGATTGCGTCCGAGGCGAGCAGGCCAGCCACCTTTATGCGGGTAGCTGCGGCAATCTCTTTCAGGAGCTCGGCGGGCGAGGCTGAGCGCGCGCGGCTCGCGTCAGTTGCGTGGGCGGCCTTCACCTCATTATTCGAGGTCCCGATATCGATCAGGATGGTCTTTCGGCCGCATGTTTGGATGATGTCCGAGAGGAAGGATGCTTCGGGGCCTTTGGTGTCCAGCGTAGCCACGATTGCAACCGCGCCTGAGGCGCCGGCCGTAATCCCAGATCGATTACCATCCCGGACCGACCCCTGGTCGCCCGTGCAATGGTGAGACACGATCTTCCTCCCGGATCATTCTTAATAGCATGTGGTCTAAACCGAGCCGACGCTGGCCATAACATCGGCGAGGAGTGTGATTGGGTAAGATTGGGTAGATGCCCTGAAACGGCGGCCTATAGGAAGACTGCCGGCCTCCCCTCGGCTTTTCTCAAAAGCGCGTCTTTCTGGAAATTGATGTAGCGTGTCTGTGGGCTCGACCAAGCAATCCTGCTGTGTCACAGCCCTGGAACGAATCCCTCATCGAGGTTGCGTTGCGCTTGCAGGGGCGCCAGTTCGCCTCCATGCCACCGCAGGTGGAGTGCATTCGGCAAAGGCCGCCGCGCCCTACGAATTGGACGTGAGGACCTCCGTCCTCAGCAACAAACCGCCGGGCCCGTGGTGGGCCTATTCGTGCTGCACGCCGGCGCAATGCCCGCCCCCCTGCGAAGGTCACACGTTTGTGGGACGTCATCGACTGCGCCGAGACACTCTGTGGCGGTGCGATTGAGCGGGCCTATGTCGACAGGGGCACTGCGGTCACGACGCACAAAATCCACCTTCGCGTCTTCATTTCCGGGAGAAGCGCGGCGTCTTCGGTGTCATGAGGCGAGAGCTGCGCCGCCGCTTCCCCATCACAAAAGCCGAACGTGACCTCGGCCACGTACCTCAAGTGCAGCGCCGACGATGCCGCAAATGTCATCCTCTCAGCCGTTGGCCACAACGTGCCGCCGCATCCTCGCTGACAACAACGCTTGAGCGGCCTGTTCGCCGACTGCTATGGCGAACCCTCGCCTGCTCCGCCAAGCTCACTTAGCGAGTGAGTTAACTATCTCGGACTGGCGCTAGAAACTAAGGTGCGAGGTACCGCAGAAGTTCCGGATTGCCGCGGACATCGCCTGCCGCGCCGTGCAGCGCGATGCGGCCGCGATCGAGTACGTACGCGTGGCTCGCCACGCGCAAAGCGAGATCCAGGTGCTGCTCGACGATGATCACCGCGATCTCCTTGGTGAGCGCAGTCAGGCGTTCAGTAATCTCCTCGATCACGCCGATCCAAACTCCCTCGGTCGGCTCATCCAGCAGCAGCAGCTTTGGGTTTCCCAGTAGCGCACGCCCGATCGCTAGCATCTTACGCTCGCCGCCCGAAAGAGTGCCAGCTGCCTGATCCAAGCGGTGGCCGAGCTTGGGAAAGATCGTCAGGACCCGATCAATCGCCGAAGCGTCGGTGTTGGAGAGCGATCCCACTGCGAGATTATCACGTACCGAGAGGCGTGCGAAGACCGAGTGCTCTTGCGGCACATAGCCGATACCGGCGCGCACACGCTGCTCGGTCCGGAGGCGATTGAAATCGTGGCCATCAAAGAAAACCTCGCCTCTCCAGCTTGGTAGCTCGCCGACGATGGCCTTCATCAGCGTAGTCTTGCCTGCACCATTCCGGCCAAGCACGGCGACACCGCCGCGCCTGGGAATGTCGAGGGTAATGTCAAACAGCACCTGGCTGCGGCCATAACCCGCGTCAAGATGCCTTATGTCGAGGAACTGTTGTTTAAGCACGGCGTAAGTAAATCTCCTGGACACGTTTGTTGGCCTGGATCTCCGCGACGCTTCCTGTCGCAAGCACCTTGCCTTGGTCGAGGACGGTGAGGCGGTCGCAGATATCGCGGATGAAATCGAGATCGTGCTCTACGATAACGAGAGAGCAATGCTCCTTGATTGGTCGCAAGAGTTCGCCGGTGACGCGGCGCTCCTCCAGACTCATGCCTCCGGTGGGCTCGTCCAACAGCAGCAGCCGGGGCTTGCCCGCGAGCGCCATCGCAATCTCCAGCCATTGTTGCTGACCATGAGAAAGCGCTGCTGCGGCATCAAACGCACGATCAGCAAGACGAAACTGGGTGAGCATCATCATGACTTGGTCGTGCAACTGTCTGCGGCTGCGCGAGAACACAAGATCAAGAAGCGAGCAGTGCCCCTGCAGCGCGAGCAAGATATTGTCGTAGAGGGTGAGGGTTGGCAGCACCGATGTGATTTGGAACTTCAGGCTCATGCCAGCCCGAGCGCGCTCGGTGGGCGTGAATGCGGTGATATCAGTGTTGATGAAGCTGACCTTGCCTTGGGTCGGCACCTCCGCCCCGGCAATGCACTTCATCAGCGTGCTTTTGCCCGAGCCGTTCGGCCCGATCAAACCGTGGAACTCGTTCTCGCCGATCGTGAGAGCCGCGCCATCGAGTGCCGTAAGCTTGCCAAAGTTCTTTCCAATGCCTGCGGCTTCAAGAAGCGGCATGATGCTGCGCCCTCTTCTTGTTTTGCGCTTTCGCGGCGAAGCCGCCCACGCGCTCGCGCTCCGTCAACACTATGCTGATAAGCCCGAGCGGCCGGAAAAGGATCACGAGTAGCAGGAGCAGGCCCAGAATGATCGGCCAGATGTCGCGGTAATTGTCCGACAGCCAGAAGGAGAGGCCTTCGACAATGGCCGTACCGATCACCGCGCCGATCAGCGTGCCGGAGCCGCCGAACAGCACGTAGAGCACGACCTGCGTGGAGACCACAACGCCGATCATATTGGGCCACACAAAACCCTCGTGGAAGGCATAGAGGCTACCGGCCAGGCCTGCGATGGCGCCGCTGATCGCGAACACTATGGCCTTCAGATGCTGTGTCTTATAGCCGAAGAAAGCGATGCGCTGCTCGTTCTCGCGGAGTCCTGCGAGCGCGAGACCGAACTGCGAGCGCACCAGGAAGCGGCATGCTAAGTAGACAATGACGAGAAGCCCCAGTGCGAGATAGTAAAAGATCGGCCCTTCCGAGAGTTCGTAGGAGCCGAGCGTCATCGGCGGAATCGAGGGAATGCCGTTCTGGCCGCCAAGATAGTACCAGCCTCGCGCGAGACGATCGGCGGCATAGGCGCCGGTGAGCGTACCGAGCGAAACGAAGATCACGCTGGCTGGATGCCGGCCGAGTAGGAGGAAACCACCGAGCAGCAGCGCGAAGACGAGGCCGATTAGTGTGCCCGCCGGCAGCACTAAAAGGATTGAGGTGATGTCGAGATCGCGTGCAAGCAGCGCGACGCCATAGCCTGCCGAGCCGAAGAAGAGGGCCTGCCCGAAACTCATGATCCCGGCATACCCCCACACCAGATCGAACGAGAGAGCGAAGAGCGCCAGGATCACGACGCGAGTCGCAAACACCGTAAGATAGTCGTGCAGCATCACCGGAAGGACTAGTGCTCCAATCAGCACTAGCCCTTCGATGATGAGCAGGACCCGTCGCGCAGGGCCAACTTGCCCTGCAAAGGCGGTTTCCGCCATTTCAGCCGTCGCACAATTCACTTCTAATGTGGGCACCGATGGCCTCTCTACCACGCTCATCGCATCCACCGCGATTCGTCAGCATTCCCTGGGATCAACAAGCCCATTGCTACGTTCCACGATTTCAAACTTCCCGCTTTTGCACACCGCCGTGTACATGTTCATCTTACAGTGCCGCTTGCCCGGCACCATCTCGGCGGGTCCGCCCGGACCTTCCGCGATCTTGGCGTGATCGAGCGTCGCAGCCACCGACTCGCGATCGACCTTCCCGGCTTCCTTGACCGCGGCCTCCCAAAGTTTCAGACCGCGATAGGTGCTGGGCGCGGCACTGCTCGCGGCAAACAGGGAATCTCCAGGATACTCCTTTTCATAGGCCGCCTGAATTCTGGCGGAGACGGGATCATCTTTGGCGACTGCTTTGTAATAGTCGAGGCAACTCGCAAGCCCTTCCATCTCATTGACCGGATGAAGGCTAAGATAATTCTCATCCTCATTCACGGCAGCAAGCCGTCCGCCGTTCTTGAGATAGCCCGCTTCATAGAGCTGCTTGAATAAGGGGCCGACACCGGGTGGAATGACAGTGTTGAAGACAGTGTCGACCTTGTTAGAGATAATCCCGTGGACAGTGGCGGAGAAATCGACCTGGTCGAGAGGATAATACTCCTCGAACACGACCTCGCCGCCATTTGCTTCAATCATCTTACGGGCGTATGCATTCAGATTACGCGGCCAGATATAGTTAGAACCTGGAAGGGCAAACCTCTTGCCGCCGTTTTTGATCAGCCAAGGGATAAATGTGTCGCATTGCTGCGCCGGTGTGGCGCCGGTGCAGAACAGGTATGGTGTGCATTCCTGACCTTCATAGAATTGTGGATAAATATAGAGCGTCTTGCCCCGTGATACGATTACATCCTTGATCGCGTTGCGCATCGAGCTCGCGAGGCCGCCGAGGACCATGTCCACCTTGTCGCGCTGGATCAGCTTGCGCACATTGCCCACCGCCACCGATTCATTAGAGGCGGTGTCTTCGATATAAAGCTCGAGCGGCCGGCCCAAAAGTCCGCCGGAATTGTTGATTTCCTTGATCACCATTCTGGCGACGTTGGCATCCGCCTTTCCGGCAAAGCCGATTGGGCCGGTGAGATCGATCGCGATGCCGACCTTGATGGGGCCTTCGGCCGCATTGGCCCAGTCGGGGCGGATCACCCAACTGCTGGCTCCTGTGGCGATCGCACCAGCCGTGAAAGCGAAGTTCGAAAGGAAACGACGGCGTGTGAGTTGGACGCGATCAGCAATCATATGACTACACTCCCCTTTGCGCGATGAGGCCTTGCGGGCGGAACTTGATGAAACAGATGGCAAGCACGAAGACGAGCACGTCGGCGACTACCGGTGCCACTGCCCAAGGTAGCGCCGCGGTAAGAGCGCCGATTACGCCAGCCCCTGCCACCGGTCCGATGAAGGAGCCGACGCCACCGACCATGACGGCAACAAATCCCTGGATCAGAAAACGAATTCCGAGATCGGCAAATAGATCGAAAACCGGCACGATAAGCGCACCGGCGAGCCCCGCTAACGCTGCGCCGAAAGCAAAGGTGGCGCCATAGATGAACGTCGTCGAAACGCCAGAGGCGCGCGCCAGCGCTGGATTTTCCAGCGTCGCCCGAACGCGCAGGCCGAAGCTCGTGCGCGACAGGAGCAGATAGCAGGCCCCCATCACCAAACCCGTGATCACGAGTATCGCGAAGCGCCAGGCCGAGATGTGCATCGTGGCGATAGCGATAGATCCGCCGATCGGCTCCGGAACCGTCAGATAGAAGCCGCCAATCAGGCCCCGCACCGTTTCTCGGATGATAAGACCGAGGGCATAGGTGCCGAGCATCGCCACGATCGGTGCCGCATAGAAGCGGCGGATAATGAGTGCTTCGAGTACAAAACCCAGCAATCCGACGAGGATCGGTGCGGCCGCCATACCGACCCAAACGGGGAGACCATGACTATAGGCGAGATACGTAATATAGGCACCGAGCAACACGAACTCGCCTTGGGCAAAATTGAAGATGCCCATCATGCTCGCTATGACTCCGAGGCCCAGTACGATCAGGACCATGATCGCGCCGAAGCTCAGAATGTCGAATGCCGCCATGAATGCGTTAGTCATATGTTGCGATCCACCTGGACGCCATCGCAGCCCGTCTCACATCTTCTTCCAGTCGCCCATCTGTTCGAAAGCATGGGCGGCGCGGTAGACGGTGGATTCCTCGAAGTAACGACCGACCAGCATCAGGCCCACTGGTAAGCCGTCGACCATTCCACAGGGCAGTGACATGGCTGGATGATGCGTAATGTCGAATGGCGCGGTATTGGTGAACATCTCGATCGCGCGCGTGAAATAGTCCTCGCGACTGGCGCCGGCAGGCGGCAGCGGCGTTGCCTTCATCGGCGTCGTCGGCATGAGTAGAAGGTCATAGGTCTCCAGAGCCTTGTCGTATGTTGCAGCGAGGCGGCGAGAAATATTGACGGCCTTGCCGTAAAACCTGGAACCAAACGTGTTGTTGATGTAAGTGCCGAGCAACAGGAACAGCTTGTTCGTCTCGGACAACGAGTCTGCCTGCCGCCGCCATCCGCGATGGAAATCCATCAGGGAGGTCGGGTACAGATCGCCTCGGCTGAGACCATAGCCGTCGCCGAACATCATGGTCTGGACGGCGCCCTCGGTTCCGATCGGGGTCCAGATCGCCGCCCCGAGGAGATGCATCGGAATGGAGACGGTCTCAACAGTCGCACCGAGATCTTTAAAGCGCTTGGCTGCCTCGCGTACGCATTCATTGACCGCAGCCTCCGCGGACGGCTGCTCGAAGCCTTCCTTAAGGATGCCGATCTTCATCCCTTTGATGCCTGCACCCAAGGCCTTGGTGTATTCGTCAACCTTTGGTGCCTTGATGCGCGAATCGTAGCCGTCGTCACCGGCGATCACCTCGAGCAGCAGCGCGTTATCGGCCACTGTTGCCGTGATCGGTCCGGTGTGATCAATAAAGACCTCGATCGGCATGATGCCCGTGTAGGGAACGAGACCCCAGGTCGGCTTCATACCGTATGTGCCGCAGAACGAGGATGGCATGCGGATCGAGCCGCCTTGGTCGCCCCCGATCGCCATGTCGACCTCGCCGAGCGCGACCACAACCCCGCTTCCCGAGGAAGAACCGCCGGCCGAATAGCCCATCCTGTGTGGATTATGCACCGGACCGGTCGCATTGGTGTGGCTGCCACCCGAGAGACAGAAGGCCTCGCAGTGAACCTTGCCGGCAATCTCGGCACCAGCATCGAGCATGCGCGTAACAATGGTGGCGTCGAAGTCGGGTACGTAGCCTTCGAGGGTGGCCGAGCCATTCATCATGGGCACCCCGGCCAGCATGATGTTGTCCTTCAGGGCCACCGTCTTGCCCTTGAGCTTGCCGCTCGCCGCGCCCTTCACCGTCGACTTGCGGTACCAGGCGTTGCGCGGGTTCTCCTCCGGTGACGGCCGATAGCCCGGAGTGCGTGGATATTTGACCACCGGCAATTCGTCGGGCATTGCAGCGACGAGATTGTACGCTTCGAGCGAGCCCTGCATCAGGCCTCGGAACGAGGCAACGTCCTCATCGGTCAGTGAGAGACCACACTGTTCGGCGATGCTACGAAGCTGGGTTGGCGTGGGAAGGGCGACTGACATGAGGCTCTCCTAAGAAATTTCATCCCGGCATTTGGACGTGCCGCCCATCGATTATTCTACGATGGCCACTTACTCGCCACATACTGCGGAGCAAGTGCATTCGCCCGAAGTGGGCGCGCAACGTGATCTGGGTAATATTGGGTAAAACGACTCCGGTGCTGAATGCGTTTGGCGGTGTGGAGCCCCTGCCGACCCCGCACACCTTGCCACTTCCTGTCGCGGTCACGTCGGATGTTCCGAAGATGCGCGGCGATTCAAGCAAACCAGCATCATCAGCTTGGAGTTGCAATGTGGCAGCGATCTGACAGAGTAAGCAGCTAGTTTCCGCAGGGAAACATCCAGCTACTTCATCTTGGAGATGTGCCCCAAACATTTAATGGCCAAACGTTGAAGGCTGCGACGTATCGATTCAGTTCCCTTCGGCGCGCCGCCACGTATGGGGGGCCGTGCCAGTGCTGCGCTTAAATTCACGACTGAAGTGATAGACGTCGCAGAAACCGCAGCGTTCGGCGATAGCATCGAGCCCCGCGTCAGTTTCCAAAAGTAACTTTTGCGCCATCAAAATGCGCTCTCGGATCAGCCAGCGCCGCGGACTGATCTGTAGATACCTTTGGAATAGCCGCCGCGTTTGCGCGGCACTAAGTCCGGTGACGGAGGCCAGTTCCTCGGCATGCCAGGATCGCGCTGGAGCCTGCCGCATCTTTGAGACGATGGCGCGCAATGGGTCTGGAAGACGAGACTCACCGTGCCTGGGTGAAGGCGCTGCTATGAGGTGCAGCAGTTCTGCCACAAGGTGATTGAGGGCCATATCGACGCTATCATCTCGAGCGCGCAAGACACCAAACAGCTCTTCGAACCACCGGTCGATGTTGTTCGGCGCCAATATTGTTGCGAGGGTTGCACCACCGCCGAACACCTTTCGCCGAATGGCTGCACAGTTTGGTCCGTCGATCCGTACCCATAGAACGGTCCAGGGATCGCTCTCGTCGGGCCAGTGCGCATGCGGTGTCTCGTTGGCGATCCACATCAACTGATTGCGCCCAACACTCAATGTCCTTCCCTCGCTCGATACGAAGCCACGACCCGCTGTGCAGTAGAGAATGTCCTGGCCCGGATAGCTATCTCGCGCGATGTGATGGTCAGGGGCAGTGATGACTTTACCAGCCCTCAGCACCGTAAAGGCGCAGCGAGTCCAGGCGACATCAGGAAGGACATACTGATGGCTCTCAGGGAAAAATGTGCGCTGCGGTATTTTTACCATGCGCGTTTTATATAAATCAGAGCGTGCTTTGTCCATTTCTACGCACGAGCTGCACATCTATGCTCGCTCACAACGACTAATAAGCAAACTCGCCGATGGGCCATTCTGGATGCACGTTTTGTCTCCTTGGGCGGCTGCTGCGAGTATTTAGGGAGGAGCTGGTGTCAATACTCAGCGCCCGCGAACAGCGCCGTCACGCTGAGCGCCGCACTTCCCTTATGCCGATATCGTGGAGGCAATCCACACAAGCGCGAGCTTTAAGCACCTTCAAGGGAGGAATCGATGGGTAAACCGAAAATCACCGTCGTTGGCAGCTTCGCAGTGGGACTTACCATTCGGGCTCCGAACATTCCCGTCTTCGGCGTCACAATGCTCGGCAGCAGTTTCGATATGGGGCCTGGCGGAAAGGGCTCAAACCAGGCGGTTGCGACCGCGCGGCTGGGGGCGGACTCCTCGCTGGTGGCCATCATCGGCAACGACAAGTTCGCCGATATCGCAATCGATCTGTTCAAGGCCGAGGGCGTTGGTACAGCGCATGTCAAGCAAATCGCTGAGAGCCCGACGGCGGTGGGCTTCATCATTCTCAACGAGCGCGGTGAGAACTTCATCATCATGGACTATGGCGCAACCAACGCTATGGATCCGGCTTATGTAGATCGCGCCGAGAGCCGCATCCGGGAGAGCGACGTCGTCATGGCGGTGCTCGAACCCCCGGTCGAGGTAGCAATGCGAGCCATGGAGCTGGGCCGAAAACATGGCAAGAAAACTGTCCTTAATCCAGCTCCCGCCGCGCCGCTTCCTGATGAGATTTTCCCGCTAGTCGATTACCTGACGCCGAACGAGAGCGAACTTCGTATTCTGCTCGGTCTACGGCCGGACGATCCGCGCCCTTCGCGCGAGCTAGTGGAGATGCTGCGCAAGCGCGGCGCCGCCAATGTGATCGTAACCCTTGGCGACCGCGGCGTGCTCATTGTGACCGACACGATCGATACAGCCATCCCAGCCGCCGAGGTCGACGTCGTGGACACGACTGGCGCTGGCGACGCGTTTAATTCCGGCTTCGCCGTGGCTCTGGCCGAAGGACGGGATGTGATCGAAGCCGCGCGGTTCGGGGTTTGCTGCGGCGCCCTGGTCTGCACCAAGCTCGGGGTCATTCCTGGCATGGCAACACGCAGAGCAGTCGAAGAAATGTATCGTACAATTTTCGCGTCGGCTTGAAAGGAATCAGAATGAGCCTGAACCATATGCTTCCAGATGCCGACTTGGCCTGCTCCGTCGTCAAGAGAAGCAATAGCGAGGTGAGGATCGGCTGTCAGCCAGCGTGTCGAAACCCGCCGCACTCCGTTTGGCATGGTCTCGCTGTCGCTGCAGGGCATCCGCATATCGAACCATATGCACAGTGATGGCCGGCGGCTTGACGACTTTGTACATGAACACTCGACCGCAGGACGACACGCAGTTGATAGGTGGCGAGGCGACCCTCCGAAATTCCTTCACAGGCGCCGAATCGACGCGCCGGACCTTTGGCAAAAACGTTGAGAGCTAGTGAGCAAGATGCCGCGGATTTACGATTGGGCCGCGCGCGAAGCTGAGCGCACGGTGACCGTAGCCGATCTGTGCGCGGCCCGAGACTCGGGCAAGCGCTACACTCAAGTCACCGCTGAGACGGCGGACGAGGCAGCAGCTGCGGAGGAAGCTGGTGTCCAGATGCTGGTTGCCCGCGCCCGTAACGTGGAGGCCGTGCGCAAGGGTTCGAAACGGCTTTTCGTCACTGCGGCGCTGGGCTTTGCCGATGCCGTAACCCGGGACGATATCCTACGCACCGCATTGAAGGCGCTGACGGACGGCGCCGATGCGGTGATCACGGCACGCGGCATGGCGACTGTCTCTATGCTCGCAGCCGAAGATATCCCGGTCGTGGGTCACCTGGGACTCGTTCCAAGGAAATCGACCTGGGTCGGAAAGCTTCGCGCTTTCGGCAAGAATGCCGATGAAGCCTTGACGCTTTTTCACCGCTTCCGCCGCCTCGAAGAGGCCGGCGCTTTTGCAGTCGAATGCGAGGTTATCCCCGCCAGAGTCATGGCAGAGATCCGTCGGCGAACCGGACTGGTGACGGTTTCGCTCGGCTCCGGACCTGATGCCGACGTGATCTTTCTCTTCACCGAGGACATATGTGGTGGCGAAGGCCGGCGGCCCCGGCACGCCCGGACCTATGGGAACCTGCAAGCGCTGCAAGAGCGTGTCAAGGAAGAGCGTGTGAAAGCCCTCAGTGCATTTCGCGCTGACGTCAGTGCGAATGCGTTTCCGGGGCCGCAGGAAACCTCGATTATCGACGACGACGAATTCGCCGCGTTTATGTCAAGGCTGAAGCAAGAGGGCTTTTGAGTTTTGATCTGAGTCTCGTGCGGGCGATAACCGCGATGATGTCTCGGCGCCTGAGGATCTGGCCGCGTAGGCGAGCCTCTCTCTTCAAAACGTTGATGGAGTAGCAAATATGGATGACATCTTATACGGGGCGCGCGACAAACGCGGGAATTGGACACCGAACAAGAGGCCCGAACGCGCGCCGATTTTTGTCTGGCCAGTGCAACCGAAGAAAGTTATTCGTTGGTTGCCGGGGTACTTCTTGCCCTGGAATACCCTCTATTTCGTGATCTCGCTTGTATCGTGGATCTATCTGACACCCGCGCTTGATACAATGCGGGAATTCCGCGCTGACTGGATTTTGCTCATTCTGCTGCGCAACGCTGGGCTAACGCTCCTAGTCTATGGCAGCTTTCACTTCATCCTCTATATCCAACGGCGCCAGGAAACCAACTTCAAGTATAATGCAAAGTGGCCCGACACCGACAATACGGCCTTTATGTTCGGAAGCCAGACGGCTGAGAACGTGTTTTGGACCATGTGTAGCGCGGTGCCAGTATGGACCGCATACGAGGCGGCCACCTGGTGGCTCTACGCTAACAGCTATCTGCCGTACGTCGATTTCGGACAGCACCCGGTGTACTGCGCCATCCTCGTCTTGGTGATGCCGGTCTGGCGCGAGTTGCACTTCTATCTGATTCACCGGCTCATTCATATCGGGCCGCTGTACCACTTGGTACACATAGTACACCACAAGAACGTAAACCCGGGGCCGTGGTCGGGCTTGTCAATGTCTCCCCTTGAACACATCGCCTATTTTTCCGGCGTGCTGATCCATTTCGTCGTGCCCTCCCACCCGGTGCATGCAATGTTTCAGCTCATGCACGCAGGGTTGTCCGCCGCGAAGTCTCACACCGGTTTCGACCGGGTGGTCGTAGACGATGCGAAGGCCGTCAACACAGACAACTTCTATCACTACCTCCACCACAAGTATTTCGAAGTGAACTACGGTGAGCGTCGCATCCCGCTCGACGAGTGGTTCGGCACAGCTCACGACGGTTCTCCGGAAGCGGACGAGAGGATGTACAAACGCATAAAGGCCAAGAAGTGGGCGCGCGGCAGTTAGCTCTGATGTTGCGGAATGTCCGTCCGGCTCTTCTTACGAGCACTGCGCAGGCGCGGGAGCCTCCCGTCCGCCTGCCAAGGACATTTGCGCGGGTCGCGGATTTGCCAAGGCATCGGTGCAATTGTTGCGATTTAGATTCAGAGGGATACGGAATGACTAGCCAAGGAGAATGGGTTGCCGCCTGTGCTACCAATGCATTGATGCCCGAAGAGACCCTTCGCTTCGATCATGGTAGCCGCACGTTTGTAGTTGTTTGCTCTCCCGAGGGAGACTACTTCGCGATCGATGGCCATTGCTCCCACGAGAAAGTCCATCTAGCGGATGGCATCGTCGACGGCGGAATCATTGAGTGTCCCAAGCACTTCGGGACCTTCGATTACCGAACGGGCGAGTCGCGTGCTTTGCCCGCATGCGTCGACTTGCGCAGTTACGAGGTGAAGGTCGAGAACGACACCGTCTTCATCAAGCTCTAATTGGAGCCAAAGGGCGGAATGCAGGACAATGTCGAAGCAGAGCTTGCTTATACTACAGTCCCTTTGGGCGATGGAACGGCGCCAGCCCGACGGGGTCGAACGTTCCATCGATCAGAACATAGCGATGATCCAAGAAGCCGGGTTCGACGGCATTAGCACCTCGTGCACTGATCCTGCGCGCGTCGCCCTGATTGCACGTGCCCTAGCCGGCTCGGGACTTGCAGTCGAGGGTATGTGCTTCCCGCAGACGATCGATCACCTGAAAGCTGCTATTGACCTTGCTCGGCGCCTCGACGTCGTGCATCTCGACGTCCAGCCTGACATTCGCCCGCGCCGTGTCGCCGACTGTGTCCCGCTGCTGGAAGGCTGGATCAGGGTGGCGCAAGATGCGAACATGCCGATCTACTTCGAGACGCATCGCAATAGGATGACGACAGATCTCCTGTTTACACTCGAGTTGATGGATCAGGTTCCCGAGATGCGCATGCTTGCTGATCTCTCGCACGTCCTATTGGGCCGCGAGTTTTGGTATCCGATCTCGGACGAAGACGAAGCGCAGGTGCGGCAGGTGCTCGACCGCACCTGGGCATTTCATGGCCGCGTTGCATCGCGCGAGCAGATACAAATTGAGATCACGTTCCCTCAGCACAAAATCTGGTTGGATCTGTTTCTCTGTTGGTGGAAGTATGGATTCAAGAGCTGGCAAAGGCGCGCTGGTGCGGATGCTCGTCTCGCTTTCGTCTGCGAACTTGGTCCGCAGCCTTATGCAATTACCGACCGACAAGGCAACGACAGCACAGATCGCTGGAAGGAAGCTCTCTTACTCAAATCCCTGGTGCGCAACGTGTTCGAGAGTGTGGCAAACGATGCGCCGCCTTCAACTGGCGATCGGGTGGCCACTTGAGTGCAAAATCCACAATAGTGATTGTCGG
Organism: Bradyrhizobium sp. 134; assembly: GCF_023074155.1. Classification (NCBI taxonomy): domain Bacteria; kingdom Pseudomonadati; phylum Pseudomonadota; class Alphaproteobacteria; order Hyphomicrobiales; family Nitrobacteraceae; genus Bradyrhizobium; species Bradyrhizobium sp. 134. Next base: position 21,258 of record NZ_JADPKX010000072.1, read on the forward strand.
CGCGGGCGAAGCCGGCACAGCCGCCGCCATCGCCCTGCGCGAACGTGGATGGCGGGGCAGACTGGTCTTAGTAGGCAACGAATCTATACTGCCGTATGAGCGCCCGCCTCTATCCAAGGCGCTCCTGCTCGACAAAATCAACCCTGGACCCAAGCTGATTGTGACGTCACAACGCCTTGCCGAGTTGGAAATAGAGTATCTTCAGGGAACCGAAGCGGTCTCAATTGATCGCGTGACCAACATGGTTACGCTCTCAAACAGCTCAGCGATAGCGTATCACCGTCTCCTACTGGCCACGGGAGGCCGACCTCGGAAACTGAGCGTTCCGATCGCCGAAGGAGCCGAGGTGGCGACACTACGGACGTACGAGGACGCCACGCGCATCCGCCATGTCATTGGTCAAGGATGCGACGTGATCGTGATCGGAGGCGGCTTCATCGGGCTTGAGGTTGCCGCGAGCGCCGTCTCGAGAGGTGCTTCGGTGACCGTACTCGAGGCAGGACCGCGGCTACTTACGCGGGCAGTGCCAGCTTCTATGGCCGAGTTGATCAAAGCCAAGCACGAACGTTCTGGCGTGCGCATCGAGATAGCCGCGATCGTCGAACGCATCGATAGGAGCGAAGGCCGTTCCAAAGTGGTAATGGCCGAGGGTCGCTCGCGTGACGCCGATCTCGTGATCGTTGGGGTCGGCGCGACGCCGAATGTCGGCCTTGCGCAAGCGGCGGGACTAGCAATCGAGGACGGTATCGCTCTGGACGAGACGCTCGCGACTTCAGATCCGCACGTTTTCGCGGCGGGTGACTGCTGTTCGTTTCCTCACCGCCTCTATGAAAGGCGAATCAGGCTGGAGGCCTGGCGTAACGCCCAGCGGCAAGGTGCGGTGGCGGCGGCGAACATGTTGGGCGAGAACCGTCCTTACGAGGACGTTCCTTGGTTTTGGTCAGATCAATACGACGAGACACTGCAAATCGTGGGCCTCGTTCCGGAAGGAGGAACTCCCATAATCAGAGACTTCGGTGCGAGGGCCCAGATCTTGTTTTACCTCGCAGCAGATGGACGCCTGGTGGCCGCATGCGGATTCGGGAGCCTAGGCGTCGTAGCGAGAGAAATGCGTGCCGCCGAAATCATGATCGCGAGGCGGCTTAGACCTCCAGCAGACGCGCTCGCAAGCCCCGAGATGAACATGAAGAAACTAATGGGTTAGAATAGAATTCAGTATCCGAGACCGCCTCAGCGCCGATCCTGATTGCAGCCGGAGAACTGGCGTTAATCCGATGCTGATGCTGCTCGCCGCTCGGGCGCGCTACGCGGCTGGCCTGGTCCTCAATGACGCTGGAGCTATACGAGCGCGGGCTAGAACGGCTGGATGCTGATCGCTGCGCTCCCTGCGCCAATCAGCTTGCGCTCGACGTCGCGCCAGGATCCATCCCCGGCCGACTTCGGGGGGGCGCCGCGGCCACGATCGAATGGTCCTAGATACGAGGACCGAAAACCTGCCCGGAGTGCCCGCCGAGGGCCTCGTCTAAGACTGCGACTATCGATCACAAACGTCTATAATCTGCGGATGATCCTCGATCCAGAGCAGGCCAAATCTCCGTGTTGCAATCGGTCTGAATGAGAAGGGCCCGTCAGAATGCGGGGCCCTTCGTGATGTGGATCGTTCACGCTGGGGTAGCCAGAAGTAGGAGACGAAGCCCCGCCGTGCCTAATCCCCGACGTAGACGCCGCCTCGTTTTTTCGCGATCAGATAAACTATGATGCTAAGCAACGCGACGGCCGTGCCATAGAATGGAAACACCCAGGACAGATTAGAGCGTTGGAGCCACAGCAGCAGGAATGGTGTGGTACCGCCGAATATCGTTGCGCCAATAGCGTACCCGAGCGCGACGCCGGTTGTCCGAATATTTCTGGGCATCAACGTTGTGGCAATAAAGTTATAGAGCGCCATATTGCAGCCGACCAGAGTTCCGCCCACCAACATAACGATTGAGAAGGTCAGAATGCTCTTCTCGGCATAGAGCAGGGATAGAAAGAACGACGGGATTAGCAGCAGGCGCATCATCACGAACGCCCGCGACGGTTTCACTTTATCCGCAAAGGCACCGATTGTCGGCGAGAACACCATCCAAATCGCGCCCATGACCGTCACGATGCCATACACATAAGTGCTGTTTTCCTTGAATACGCCGTTGGCAATGTTAGGCAAACCGAAATTGTACGTGTAATTAGCGATCTGCACGCCGCCAACAACCAGAATCGCGGCGAAAAGCGACAGCCTTGCCTTCCAAAGCGCTTTCCACACTCCGCCAGTCGTTTGTTGGATGCGCGAGTCCTCGTCGACCCGATGCATAGCGCGAGCGATTAGGGTTTCTGGAAGGGTTTGCCGAAGATAGATGATGAGCAAGCCTAGAACACCTCCGACTCCAAACGGAACGCGCCAAGCCCAATCGCGCATGACTTCAGGGGACACGGCGCCGCTGACCAGGAAGGCAACCAAGCTGGCTCCGATCGAGCCCACCATGATGAATGTGCCATTGATCAGTCCGAGGTATCGTCCCTCCTGACCTGCCGGTGCCAATTCGATCGCGATCGCATTGGCAACGCCCGCTTCGGCGCCTACGGCGAGGCCTTGCACCAGTCGGAGGGAAACCAGCACGATGGTGGCAGTGATGCCGAGATCCTTGTAGCCTGGCAGCACTGCGATCATCAGCGACGATAGCGCCATAGCGGAAACAGCGATCAGCATGACGGCTTTGTGGCTGATGCGATCTGCGATGGGGCCGAGCAGCGCCGCCCCTAAAGGCCGTGCGGCAAACCCTGCTCCGAATACTGCCAGTCCCGCGAGCAGCGAGACGACAGGGTCAGTGGCTGGAAAGAAGTGCGGCGACAGGAATGCCGCCATGAAGCCATAGAGCTGCCAGTCGTAGAATTCGAGGGCGACGCCTCCGCCGAGGCCCAGAGTCATTGACCTCGTCGCGACGGACTTTTCAATCTCAACGACGTCGCGTACCGGGTGTGCTGTCAATTGCATGGTTTGCTTCCGCTCCTTTAATCAATTCGTCATGGATGATGGGCGCAGGAGTGCGAGGCGAGAGGTCATCGCCGTTCGTCGGCTTCAGTGGCGCCGATGCGGAATACAAGCGAGCACCTCCGCGCTGTGCGCGGCGAACTCAGGCAAGAAGACAGAGGTGCGCGGAGATGACGTCCCTGAGCCGTTTCGTTTTGATATTGCAAGCAGCCTGCATATGCGAGCGTCTGGCTCATTTCACCGTTCCCTCCTGTTGCACCCGCGCTTTGCGCGTCGCGTTCGTCTTTCTATGGCGATGACGCCGTGAGTTGGCGGCATCATCCGCGGGCGAAAAGAGCGTCTCGCTCACGGTCGCTATTTTTCAACGCCGGTCGTACTTGCCCCAGTTCTCACGCGAGCAGCACAACACGCGGATAGCCCAATGTCAATCTTGCAGCACGGCAATACCGGATTGGGCTAGTGAATAGCGCGTCGAGATCGCGAGAACTCGTGGTGAAGTTAAGGAACGTCGGCAGAATCGCGATAAACGCAGCATAATCGCGCCCAAGATGCTCTATTTTTCGAGCCAGAGTGCACTAGCTCAATGCGCGCGCTTGGTTACATTGCGGGGCCGGAAATGCCGACCGCCTCGACGAAAAATGGCCCTGAACTCCGGATCTGCAGGAGCGATCAGCGCCCGCCTCTCTCAACATCCGGCGCAACTGACAACACCAAGAATTCAAGTGCTCGAAAAGGAAAGGCAACGAACAGCGGCGCTACGATGGGCTGAGTCGGAACACCCGGTCCCCGTCCATGGGTCTCTCGCGTACGAGGAGGTGATCGCGTTCGCGGACATGTCGCTGTACTCCCATCCTAACCACCTTGACGGAGCATACTGGAAGGCAAACGGCTGGGCCGCCGTCATCCAAGGTGTCGGTAATGCTGCAGTAGATTGCCGCGCGGCCTTGTCATACGGCGAAGGAGGTTTGCGCTTTGCGCGTTTTTGCGAGGTGCGACGAAGGTGCGCATCACTAACAGTGCGCACGAGTCAGTCGCCGTGGCGCCGCACATCGCCATTTTAGGAACTCAGCCACTGGGCACGGTTACATCGCGACCCTGATACTGCGAACGGCTCCCTTACTCTCAAGCCGAGAGGGGAGCCTGGCCAGGTATTGGCATTTCGATTGGTGAAGACCGCCGCCTTATGCCTCGTTCCGGTGGAGCCGTTCCGCACGAACGACGGAATGCAAAGGCCCTTGCGTCAAATATCTCATTCTCCCCGATATCTGGGCGGGCGCTTTTCAAAGAAGGCATCCATCCCCTCTTGCTGGTCCGAAGTCGTGAAGGCCACCCGAATTGCCTGTCGTTCGAATTCCACACCCGCATCCAGAGGCGTCTGATATGCGGCGAGCACCGCTGATTTGGCGAGTTCGACGGAGCGCGGCGGCTTCTGCGCAATGAGGCCTGCGATCTCGAGCGCTCGCGCGCTCGCCGTGCCGGTGGGGACGATGTCCGCGATGAGCCCGGCACGCAGCGCGGCCTGAGCAGAAATTGGCTGACCGCCCAGAACCATCAACATTGCCAATGATTTTCCTGCTACGCGGGTCAATCGTTGAGTGCCGCCGTCGCCAGGGATCACGCCTATATTGATTTCTGGCTGCCCAAACTGTGCATTCTCGCCCGCCACCACGATGTCGGCGAGCATGGCCAGTTCGTTCCCGCCGCCGAAACATACACCTTCAACGGCTGCAATGATGGGCTTCACGCAGGTCGTAATATCTCTCCAATTATTCCGCCTGATAGGGTTGTTGATGGCTTCGAACCCGCGCTGCTGCATTTCCTTGATGTCCGCGCCCGCACAAAAGAAGGCGTCACCTCCTGTGAGCACGATGCAACGTACATCCTCGTCGGAAACGGCAGTGCGGCAGGCTTGGGCAATATGTGCGATGAGTTCATTGCTCAGAGCGTTTCGTTTCGCATGTCTATTCATGCTCAACAGCCGAACATGTGGGGACGGCGTGGACGCGATGACGAGGTCTGATGTGGTCAAAGGATGATCCGTGAAGGTTTGGCTTGGAATTTATGGCGCTTCTTCGCGCTAGCCGCGAACGAAGGTCACGGCGGCTAGCCGAACGCCCTTCTATTGCGGGCCTCGGCAATGGCGTCGACTGAGAATCCGAATGAGGACAACACCTCGTCGGTGGCAGCACCGATCGGTGCTGGGTGGATCCGGATGCCTGGCGGGGTACGCGACAGGCTAATCGGAAGACCGGCCAACGGAACGGTTCCGCGCCCGGGTACATCTACTTGCCACATGATGCCATTGTGCGCAGTTTGGGCCTGACTGACGGCGTCCGCGATCTCATTGACGGCCGTGCAAAGGAGATCCACCTCAGACAGTCGCTGCACGACCGCCTCGGTCGTGAGTGAGGCTATCGCCTCCGCGCAATATTCCTGAACGGTCGAAAGGTTCGCAACCTGACCTTCGCGGGTTGACAGCTCAGGTCGCGTGCTGATGTCGGGCAGACCGAGCGCTTGGCACATCAGCCCAAGCGGATTGTCACGGAACAGCATAACCACCGAGACCCAGCCGTCTTTAGTTTTGAAGAAGATCGACTGACTGATCCAGTTCGTCTTCGTTCCGTAAATGCTCTCGCTCGCAATTTCACAGAGTTGCATGGCGAGTGCAACATCGTACAGACAGGTCGAGACGACTTGGCCGAGCCCGGAGGTTTGACGTTCAATAAGGGCGGCGAGAACACCTTGTACAAGCGACATTGCAGCGCCGTAGTCAACGATAGGCGAATTGGTCAAGTGAGGCGGCTGATGCTCTTCAAGCCCGCCGCGAGCAAGCCCGCTGAAAGCCTGCGCCAACATATCCTGGCCGGGCCGGCTCGCCAGAGGCCCGCTTTCACCGAAGCCGAACCCAGCGGCATAGACCAACCGAGGATTGCGCGCGCTCAGTTCGGGGAATCCGAGGCCTAGTCGCTCCATCACGCCCGGTCGGAAGTTATGCATGAGCACGTCGGCCTTATCGACCAGCTGAAGCAGGATTTCCTTGGCGACTGGATTCTTGAGATCCAAGGCGAGTGTACGCTTATTGCGTCCCATGGCTGCATAGTAGGAGCTCATTCCTCCAACCCGAGTCGCCTCGAAATCGAGCCCACGGGTGATGTCGCCCTGGGGTCTTTCGACCTTGATGACGTCCGCGCCGAGATCGCCCAAGACTTGGCCGGCAAGAGGGACCTGCATCACCATTCCCACTTCCAGCACGACAATTCCGTTGAGGGCGCCGGCTTTGGGGGCGAGCGCGTTGTCTGCGGGTTCAGCGATCACTTGGCGACCTCTCTGATGGATCTGATTTTGGTTGGCCACAAGCCGACACACGAAAGCTACAGCACAACTCTAAACAGGTCAAATCATATGCTAGCCCAATGTGGCATTGATATATCCCAATATATGTGAAATTGGATTGCGGCGCGGTCGAGCAATGTCCCCCGGGAATTCCGGTACCAACGCCGCTGACGCGTAGAGCGATGATGAATTCGCCATCGCGCCCGCATGGCATTTTACGACAAACCTAATTTGGATGGACATCGATGACTTTGAATTACATCGCCGGGGAATGGCTTGCTGCGTCAAACGCAGTGCCGAACGTGAACCCTTCGAACACGTCCGACGTGGTCGGGGAATTTGCGCAAGCTTCGGCAGCCGATGTGGAGCGAGCGATTGACGCGGCATTCGACGCTTTCCGAGCCTGGTCCCATTCAACCATCCAGACCCGGCACGATTGCCTCAATGCGATCGCCGCCGAGATCCTTTCACGGAAGGAGGAACTTGGGCGGCTTCTCTCCCGCGAAGAGGGTAAGACCCTTCCAGAGGGGATTGGCGAGGTCACGCGTGCAGGACAGATCTTCCAGTTCTTCGCGGGTGAATGTCTGCGTCTCCCAGGCGAGAAGCTGCCGTCCGTTCGCGCTGGGGTGGACGTCGAGATTACGCGAGAACCCGTGGGCGTTGTGGGGCTCATCACGCCCTGGAATTTTCCCGTCGCGATCCCTGCCTGGAAGATTGCTCCTGCTCTCGCGTGCGGGAACACGGTCGTATTCAAGCCAGCAGAGCTGGTGCCAGGATCGGCGCACGCGTTAACGGAGATCATCTCGCGCGCAGGTATTCCGCCAGGTGTGTTCAACCTCGTCATGGGCCGCGGCTCCGTCGTTGGTGAGGCCATGCTGAAGAATATCAAAATTGCCGCGATTTCATTCACCGGCTCGACCTCCACGGGGGAACACATCGCGCAAAGTTGTACGACGGCTCATCCGATGAAAAAGGTTCAGCTTGAGATGGGCGGGAAAAATCCGATGGTCGTTCTGGACGACGCCGACCTCAACGTCGCCATCGAATGTGCAGTGAACAGCGCCTTCTTCTCGACGGGCCAGCGTTGCACTGCCTCCTCCCGCTTTATCGTGACAGATGGCGTCCACGACGATTTCGTTGCGGCAATGGCAGAACGTATGAAATCCCTTGTAGTGGACGACGCCTGCAGAGCCGGAACCCACATTGGCCCGGTGGTAGATCAGCGTCAGCTCCATCAAGATCTCAGCTATATTCGTCTAGGCCAGGATGAAGGCGCCAAGCTCGTGGCTGGCGGCGAACTGCTTAGTCGAGATATGCCGGGCTTCTATTTATTTCCTGCCCTCTTCGCGGAAGTCGACAATCGAATGCGGATCGCACGAGAGGAAATATTCGGACCCGTTGCAACGGTGATCCGTGCTCGTAACTATGAAAATGCCCTGGAGATCGCAAACGATACCCCGTTCGGACTGTCGGCTGGGATCTGCACTTCGAGTCTGAAGTACGCGAGTCACTTCAAACGCAATGCTCAAGCGGGGATGATCATGGTCAACCTGCCAACCGCGGGGGTGGACTACCACGTTCCGTTCGGCGGCCGTAAGGGTTCGTCCTACGGACCGCGCGAACAGGGCAGATATGCCGCCGAGTTCTACACGACAGTCAAGACGTCCTATTCCTTCGGCGGCAACATCTGACCAGGTGCCACTTCCGGAAGAGACAGCACAACCAGAATGCGCTCGGCGCATTCTGGTTTCAGATGATGGACATGTCAGCTTCGTTGGTGGGCTCTAACGATCCGGCCAATTGCCGCAAGGCCCACTCGAGATCCTCGATACGATCCGGCACGCCGATCGAGATTCGCAATCCCGAGATCAGCGACGGATCGACAAGCAGAGCGGAAGACGGCGTGGTGATCACTCCACGTTGCAATGCTCTGGCGGCAACATGCTCGACGGCGCCACTCGGCAAATCCAGCCAGACGTGAAAGCTCGGTGGATGGTTGGGCCTAACATGCGGCCGTAGGATCTGTGAAGCGAGTTTGACGCGGTTCTTCGCTTCTTGTGCCAACGACTGACGCACCTTGGCGGCAAGGCCGTTCTCGATCCACTCGGAGGCGATCATGGAGGAGATGGGAGACGCCATCCAAACGGTCGCCCGCATGGCCTGATGGATACGGGGTATATACTGTTCGGGCACGACGAGCATGCCCAGGCGTAGGCCGGGCGCCAGGCATTTCGACAGCGTATTGACGTAGAACGTCCGCTCCGGAGCCAGCGAGGCGAGAGGAATGCTGGCCTGGTCCAAGAAGCCGTAGGCATCGTCCTCGATGATTAGGATGTCGTGCTTGCGTGCAATTCGCACAATCTCCTGGCGGCGAGCGGCTCCCATGATTGTGGCCGTGGAACTCTGGACCGTGGGCATCGTGAACAGCACTCGCGCATTGCCCGAAGCCGCCGCTCTGTCGAACGCTTCCGGAACGAGGCCTTCGCTATCCATTGGAAGCCCGACCAGCTCAAGCTTGGCGAAATGAGCGTACGATTTCATGCCGTGGTAAGTGGCGGCCTCGACGAATACCTTGTCACCCGGCTGACAAATGGCGCTCAGTGTCAACGAGAACCCGTGTTGCGCCCCATTCGTGACGACGAGATTGTCAGGTCCGGTATCGAAGCCGGTATCGCGCAACAGCCTGGCGAACTGGCTACGATGATCCATCACCCCGGACTGAGAGAGGTAGCCGACATAATCGGAGATGTCACTGGGGAACGTCCACCTGCTATCTGCGAGCACTTTCGGCAACCGCGAGGGGCCTGGTATGTTCAAGCTCAGGTCGATCACCCGCCCGCGAGACTGGACGCTCTGGCGCTGTTCTGCAACAAACGTCCCTCGGCCAACGTGGCCAACGAGCAGGCTTCTGCGTTGCCCCTCTGCGTAGGCCTTGATCACCGTGCCGACGCTGAGACCGAGGCGCTCCGCCAAGTCACGCTGAGTCGGGAGTTTCGCCCCGACAGCAAGCGACCCGGACGAAACGTCCTTTTCAATAGCCTCGAGTAAACGGAGAAAAGCGGGTGCCTTGCCGGGGCGCAGTTCGGGATACCATTTTTGCATTTCAACCGCTTATCTTAGAGGACCTTGACCTTCAACTCCCGAGGCCGAGCTCGCAATCATGAATTTGGGCGAGAAGCCGCTGATTTTCAACAGATTTCCGACGTGTCGAAAGACGGCGGAGCGCTCCGGATACAGGAGAGGTCAGTAGCCGCCGCCTCGCCGCACGGTCACTCGCTCCATGAAGGACCCAAGCGTCACTTAGGTAGACCTGCCTCGATTGTGAAACCTAAAGTACCTTGACTGAAAGGAGCTCCGTCTTTTCGTCCGCGATAAGTGGGTTGCGCAATGGTCGGCCAAACGCTTTCGATTCCACCTCGAAAACGTCACCGCTGCGCGGCCTGACCCCGGCGGCGAAGCTCAAAACGCTCGCGCCGAAGAAATGCACGTGAACATCACCCGGCCGACGGAAACCGCGATACTTGAAGTGGTGATGTTCAAGGTTGCGGATGGTATGTGACATGTTGTCTTCGCCGGAAATGAATTTGTCAGACCAGATCGTTGAACCGGCCCGCGATACGCGCACGGTACCCGTTACGTCACTCGGGAGCTCGCCGAGCAAGGCTTCGGGACCGTAAGAGCACTCGCGCAATTTTGAATGGGCGAGATAGAGATAGTTCTGCTGCTCCATCACGTGATCCGAGTACTCGTTGCCGAGGCTGAAGCCCACACGCAGGACCTCCCCTTGGTCGCCGATGACGTAGAGGCCCACGACCTCTGCTTCATCGCCGCCATCTTCGGCCCACGCCGGCAAACTAAGCGGATGCTCGGGAGGCACCGCCCACGAACCATCCCCCTTGTATGCCCACTCGGGCTGCACCCCGATGCTTCCATGATCCGGCTTGCCACCTTCAAGACCGAGTTTGAACATGCGCATCGAGTCGGAGAGATCATCTGCTGCTAATTTTGCGTGCATGGCATCTCGAGATTCGGCGCTTCCGAGATGCGTTAGGCCCGTCACGGAAATGGTGCAGCGGGACGGCTCCGCATGATCGAGCGGCAGAAGCAACCTCTTCTCGGCAACAATTTCGTCATAATCGACTTCTCCCTCACCCCCCCGTGCCGAAATAAGTTGTTCCAAGGACGCATCCGAGCGCGCGGCTTCCAGCGCAAGCTCGCGGACGCTCGTCGCATCTTTAACGACCACCGGCTGGGCACCATCATTGAGAATGGCGCCCACCTGCCGACGGCCTTCCGGCGTCACAAATTGAACTAGTCGCATCTCGCGTTCCTTACACCTCAGAGGGCTGCAGGCGACCGCTGAGCATCAGCAGCGCCTCAAACAAATAATAGCTACCGAAGATAAGCTCGGCATTTTTGACGTAGTCCTCGGGCCGAGAATCTTCCCGTTTGTTGAAGCAGCCCTCGACCAACATGCCGACGGGTCTCTTGTCATCGTCTCCCAACGGGGTGAGATAGCCATCGACGAGAGCGGCGGCCGTCTTTTCCGCAGCATCTTTGTATTTTTGACGCTTGCCTTCACAGGGCGCGACCGAACTCAGCTTGAACAGAGTAGACGCCATGAAGGCGCTCGCGGCTGTGTCTCGTTCAGTATTCGGGGCCGCAGGATCGTTGAAGTCCCAGTAAGAAATGCCATCGGCTGGCACGTGATCAATCCACCAATCCGCACCCTTGACTGCGGCAGCAAGGAAGCGCTCGTCGATGCCTCCCGAGAGGCAACTGATGGTCGCACCCAGCACGCCCCATGCCTGCGCCCTCGCCCAAACGCTGCTTTCGCTGTATCCCTTGTGCGTATAGCGTTGAAGCACTTCGCCACTCTGCACGTCTAGGGAAGAGGATTGAACGAAGGCACCATCTTCTCGTTGATGGATTGAGAGAACCCGGGCTGTATGTTTGGCGGCGACGTCCAGCATTTGGCTGTCGTTCGACTCCCTTGCAGCCCAAAAGAGCAGCAGAGATACGACCAGGCTATCGATGCTGCTTGCGGTCGCTCCAACATGTGATCCTTCTTCGGCATTCGCTCCGAGCGGCACCAAACCCAGCTTGGGGTCGAATCGATGTTTGATGTCTCTTGCCGCCGCGAGACCCAACTCTCGCGCTGACTTGCTTCCTCCGAGCAGCGCCCCCAGGCCCGCACCGTAGTAGAACGTCGCAGCCTTGAAGGCTGTGTCGGCATTTACGCGGGATACGAGACGCTTACAGACTTCGTCAGCCAAATGCTTGCAGCGCTCGCCTTCCTCGTCTCGCGACGCAAGCCACAACATTCCGAGCCAGTAGCCGCCGGTCCAATCACCATGAGCTGTCGTTTTCCAGATTCCGGTATTTGGATCAGCCCAATGCGGGAAACCATCGCCCACCTGCTGCGCTGTCGAACGAATGCGATCTTTGATGCGCTCGATCGCTTCATCCCAGTTCCTAGTCATCTCACGTCCTTGTTGCCGTTATCGGGCGCCTCTGTGGCCACTCCATACACATGGCAAGGTTTGCATGATTATTGAGATACATCAATTGCGGATTGGTTCCGCTCTCTTGGTTGACATTGGGGCATTGCCCTCTTATCGTCGCCCGACTAGCCCGCACTGGCTTGCCAAATTGCTCGTCGGGTCACGATTGGTGCGACGGTCTCGATCGCTGTCCTGAACAGCGCTCACATGGCCACTCGCGACCGGCTATCGGTCCGAGTCGCAACGGGCATCGGCCTCGAATACTGCGAACGTTCCCCTGCAGGAGCCGCGCGAATTCGTCCTCACAAGGCTAACGCAACGCCCAACAAGTTTCGGCTACGATCTGGCCGGACGCTTCGCGGTCGGAATGTACGAAGATCGGGCGGCGCCACCCGGCAAGAGCTCTACAATTGGTACAACCCTCTGTCGTGCCTAAGAGGAGGCCGGACATGCCGAAGATCACCCTTCCGAGACTGACGCGCGTGGAGGCTGAGCAGATATCAACGAGCATTGGAACGAAGACCTGCAGGTGCGTCGAGCCTGCGAGCGCCTCGGCCGACATGAGAGACCAGCTTCAGTAGATCGTTAGTAGATCGTTCGAGACGAACATTCCGCAGGTCATAGCCAAGATGAACAAGTTCTATCTTGAGCACCAAGAAAGTCTGCGTGCTTCTCCATCGCCGTCCTAGTTGTGTCCGGGATCGAGGACTTCGACTAGGAGGAGATCGCCGCGCCGTACAGACTTTTCGGGTGTCGTACGCAGAATGCCGACCTGCTTTTACCTGCAATCTGATTAGTATGTCCGCGGAAGGACCGGATGGAGCCACACTCCTGCGAGTGCTTCGAAGATGGTCCCCCGCAGTTCAAAAAAGCACGCCTGCTCGGAAAGCTTCTGACGGAATGGGTGGCATCGCATGCCCTCACTGGCCCGGAACCTGAAAAAGAGGCCGCTGCTGGACTTCTCCAACAGCGGCTTAAGTCGAGGGAGGAAGCAGACAAGCCCGGTCTGCCAGCGGATCCGGCGTGCGCTCACATGTAGACCGGGTTCAAATCACGTGTAAGATCGGCGAATGATACGATGAGTAAAATCGGGTATAATGCGTTGAAAGTGACAGGCGTCGGGAAACTTGCCAGTCTTCTGCCCGTCGGCCGTAAAGGTGCGTCGTTGGAAATCTACGCACCATCTTTGCGCAGCCTTCCGAAGGGCTCCATACTCGTGATGGCTACCTTGCCCATTATCGATTGGAATGACTGTCTGCTGCGCGGCTTGCAAAACGTTTCCGAGATAAAGCGCGCCCACACGTACGCGGCCATCATGATGATCGATCCGTTCGCGTGTTGGGAGGACGTTGCCGAAGCGTTGAAAAAAGCTGGGGTCAGCGGAGTAGTAAATTTCCCACCAGCGTCCATGATTGAGCGATCTGCGGCTGGCGAACCGGTCGATTCCGGCCAGGAGCTCGAACTTCGGCGCATGGAATGGTTTGCTAGCCTGGGGTTTAAGATCTTGTTCGCCGCTGCCGATGATGCTGCGATGATATCGGCAGAGAGACGACTTGGTCCGCATCTCCATGGCATTGTCTACTTGCCGGAAACGGCTCTCGCGCTGAGGATTTGCGACGAGATGGAATTGGCCAGGCTTGACCAACAGGGGTCGTCGATCCCGAAGTTCGCGCTCTTGGACGTGACAGCTTCAAGGCGGCCGGTGGGCAAAAACAAGAGGGCAACTGCTACTCCAAGATCCTCAGCCCCTTGATCTTGTTGTACAGAGTTTTTCTTGAAAGCCCCAGATACCGGGCAGTCTTCCCTCGATGCAGCTTGTTTCGTTTCAAGCCCTCGATGATCCACTCGCGTTCGGAGAACGCGCTTGTCGGCTTCAGAGGTGATGACGCCGTCAAGAGTGGCCTCAGGACATCAGCCGTAATGTGCGTTTGTTGCAACGTCACCAGCTGATTCACGATCTGGCGTAATTCTCTCAAATTGCCCGGCCAGTTGTGGCCTGCGAGCGCCAAGAACGCAGAATGTTCTATACCGAGCGTCTGGGCATTCGAATCTCCTTTAGCCTCCACCGTGAAATGCTGAACAAGTTGCGGAAGGTCCTCGAGACGATCGGGCAGCGGGGGTAACCCAATATCCAGCCCGGCAAATAGCGCAACAAGCCGAGGGCATAGTACAGCGTTAAGAGCCCCCCCGCGAGCAACGGTTGCAGTTGCAATGATCCGTGCAGAGGAACGTGCCAGTGCTACGCTATTCAGCGGCGTGAAACTGCCGGTTTCCAGATAGTCGGCAAGACGCTCTTGCCCGTCCCGCGACAATTGATCGACATGCATGAGCAGGATCGTAGAATCCGTTGCGGTTTCCAGGAGCGACACTTGGCGTCGCCTGGTCTCAGTCTGCCCGGCGCCGAACAGGACGCCGACCGTATCGATGGCTGGGCCGGGCCGACATTGAAACAGCGCAGGCTTGGTCAGTTTCTTGTCGCTGAAGGCGTGGACCAGACTGGCTATTCGTCGCTTTCCTGACCCCGCCTCGCCCCACACCAGCACAGGACTAGGATGGCCTGCCAAGCGCCTTGCGGTCTCGAGCACGCGCTTCATGATTGAGGATTGCGCGATCACACCGTGCCTGAATCCGCTCAGTTGGAGCTGACGCTCGAGAAGATCGACCTTCTCCCGCAACAAGTGAATGGTCTTGAAGCCTGAAGTCACCTCAAGGACCGACATTTCCAACGGGACGCGGTCGAGCGACGAGCCGCCGATGAAGCCCTGAACACCTGTTTCGCGGCAGATATCGAGGAGTTCGTCAGGCTTCGTAATTGGCCCGCCCCCCATCAGGCAGATCGTGTTCCTGTCGATGGATTGAGCGACGCGAGCAACAGCGCTTGTGCGCGCGGCGAGCTCGGACAGGCTGATCGTGGGGTCGCATCCGCTTTCGATCGGCCGGTTGAGGTTGAAATTGATGCAGATGGCCTCGACGCCGGCTTCGACCATGCGCCTTGCCTCGGGCTGGGTGCGCGTATAGCCGATTGCCATCAGGCCGTGTTGTGCAGCTTTGACCAGGAGTTCGATTTCCCGCTCGTAGCCAAGGCCGGACTTTTCCAGCAGAGATCTTCTGTAGTCATCGATGTGGATCACGGAAGGAAAGTTGGTGACTCCGGAAAAGCCCCAGCTGATGATGCGCTCGAGAAAGCGGTCGATGTCGAGCTTTGGATCGAAGGTACAGGCCCCGAAAAAGACTGGCAATTTCGTTGAAGGCAGGATCTCGGTCCGACCGAAGCCAGCCACGAATTCGTTGCTGTTGCGGATCGGAAGAATTGAGGCAGGTGAAGAGCCACCCATTGCGCGAAACCGGCCAGCATTGAGCGCAAGCACGAAATCCGCGCCCGCCCGCTCGGCAGCTCTGGCGGCCATGCCTGATCCGATCCCCGCCCCGAGTACAAAAGAACGAGAGTTCCGGAAGAACCGCCTGATCCCGCCGCCCTTGACCTGGTCCACCCGCGTGTGCATGCCGTCCCGCCTCCTGCAGGGCAGGTCGGAAGGCTAGCTCCAATTTGCCGGCGCATGCAACCGTCGCAGCGCATTTCCGTTCATCATGAAGAGGTGGCAGTCCGCCGGCGAAGCCGCAAGACGAACCTTGCCCGACCTACTGGGCGCCGCCGCGTTCGGTGCCTTGGCAACCATCGATTCTCTGCCAGCATTGCCGTAGATGTAGGTGACGCTGCCAAGATGCTCGACGAAATCGACGTCGATCTCGATCCCGATATCGGTCTTCTCCGCCGCGGATGGAGAGAAATCATCGGGGCGAATTCCGACCGTGATCGGCTTGCCGACAAGCGACTGGTTCGGCTGGACGGGAACGAGGATTGTCGCGCCTGCATCGAGCTTGACGCCCATGCCCGTCGCGTGCGCTGATTCGATGTGGCCGCTGAGAAAATTCATCTTAGGCGATCCGATGAACCCGGCGACAAAGCGAGATGCCGGATTGTGATAGAGGTCGTGCGGACTGCCCACTTGCTCGATATTGCCGTCCTTGAGTACGACGATCTTGTCGGCCATTGTCATTGCCTCAACCTGATCGTGGGTCACGTAGATCATGGTGTTGCCAAGCTGCTTGTGTAACTTGGCAATCTGCACCCGCATCTGCACCCGCAACTCAGTATCGAGATTCGACAGCGGCTCGTCGAACAGGAACACTTTGGGTTCGCGTACAATGGCACGCCCAATAGCTACGCGTTGCCTTTGTCCGCCTGAAAGTTGCCGAGGCTTACGTCCCAGCAGATGATCGATCTGCAAGAGTGATGCAGTCTCGGTGACCCTGGCCTCAATCCCGGCCTTCGGAACTTTGGCCATACGCAGGGGGAAGGCAAGGTTCTCGCGCACGGTCATGTGCGGATAGAGTGCGTAGCTCTGAAACACCATGCCGATGTTTCGGTCGGCGGCATCAACGTCATTGACGACTTCATTGTCGATCAAGAGCCGCCCGCCGCTGATACGCTCGAGCCCTCCGATCATTCGGAGCAGTGTCGACTTGCCTGAACCCGATGGTCCAACGAACACGACGAATTCGCCATGTTCAATGATCAGGTCGACATTCCGCAGGATTTGGATCGTCCCATAGGCCTTATTGATACCTTCCAGGCGAACATCGGCCATCACGCTCTCCTCGGTCGCTGGCTTCCAATGGTGGCTCGGGCTGTCCCAACCTCAGACAGGCTGGACACGATGAAATCGGGCGATACCAGTGAGGGATCATCTCGGGGCGGCACGCCGGTCGTGACCAGCACGGTCGGAAGCCCTGCTCTCTTGCCAGCCTGAATATCAGTTTGAATCTGGTCTCCGATCATCAAGGTGGCGCTGCGTACCGTGCCCAGGCGGGAAAGTGCAGTCTCGATCATATGCGGCTCCGGCTTACCAACGATCAAAGGCTCCACTTTCGTGGCAGCAGCCACGGCCGCGATCGTAGCTCCTGCCCCGGGCTCGAACCCACCTGCCGTCGGCAACAGGAGGTCGGGGTTGGTGCCAATAAAGGCTGCTCCATTTAGGATCGCGTCGACCGCAATCCGCAGCTTCTCATGCGTAATTTGTCGATCGAGCCCCATGACCACGGCGTCGGGCTTTCGATCCGTCACCTCGAGCCCCGCGTCTGTCATGGCTTTCGTAAGGGATGGCGCGCCGATGACGAATATACGCCCAAACTCCGGGTATGTAGCGCGGATGAGCTCGGCGGCGGTGATGGCGCTGGTGACCACGTCCTTCGGCGCAATAACAAGCCCAAGGCCTGCCAGTTTGCTGACGACATCCGCTGGCGTGTGCGTCGAGTTGTTCGTCACGAAGCAGATGGGCAATCCGGCCGCCTGCCACCGTCCAAATGCCTCCACGGAATCGACGATAGCCGCGTTGCCGCGGTAGACGACGCCGTCGAGATCCGAAATGATACCGTCCACTGGCGGCCAAATGGGGGGAGAAGCGACACTAGCCATTCATCAGCATCCCGCCATTCACGTGTACGATCTGCCCGGTCATGTAGGAAGCTGCAGGACTTGCAAGAAAAACAGCAAGACCTGCGATATCCTCCGGCACGCCGACCCGTCCGAGCGGGATACGGCCCCCGTGACGTGCCTCGGTTTCCTCGCGCGGGCGCCCATGCATCGGTGTATCGATGATCCCGGGCGCAATGGCATTCACATTGATCTTGTGTGGGGCACATTCATAGGCGAGCAGCTTGGTGAGGTCGTGAACAATTGCTTTCGACAAACAATAGTCGGCGCCGCCCGCCTGGTAGTTAAAGACTGCACCTTGGGACGATAGCGAGGATCCGATATTGACGATCCGGCCCCCTTTGTCCTTCATGAAGCGCTCGATCGCGAGCTTTGAGCAACGCAGGACCGCGACCGAGTTGATCTGGATGGTCCGCTCGATTTTGTCCGCGTCGCCATTCAGGAGCGGTTGGGCAGATTTGACGCCCGCATTGTTAACCAGCACATCGAGCCGGCCAAAGTGCTTGGCGACCGCGTCCAGAACCCTGTTAACATCGTCCTCACTTGCGACATCCATCGCCATCGGCAGTACGCCGTTGCCATGGGGCAGGCTTGCCAGAGTGCTCCTGAGAGTTTCCAGGTTGGCATCGGTGGCAAGGACATTCGCTCCACCAGATCGAAACGCATTCACGATGGCAGACCCGATGCCGCCCCCGGCACCGGTCACGAGCACCGTTCTGTTTGAAACTGAGAACTGTTCGGTCATTCCAACTCCAGGATCGTTTGGGATTTCAGAAACTCGTCAACGGTCTCGGCGCTCGGCATGGAGGTTTGCGCGCCGCGTCTAGTCACACAGAGCGCGGCTACCGCCAGCGCTTTCCTAACTGCTTCTCTCAAGGGCAGCCGTTCGGCCAGTGATGCGGCGAATGCTCCGTTGAAGGCATCGCCTGCGGCGGTAGTATCGACCGCTCTCACGGGAAAGGCTCGCAGGGCAAAAGAGCGGGTCTTATCAGCATAATAGGCGCCCTGTGCCCCGAGGGTGATCAGCGCGGCACCTGGCCCGAGATCAAGAAGCTTGGACGCAGCGTGGGCGGCACCTTCAAAGTCGTCGACCTCGATACCTGTCAGCTCAAAAGCCTCTGTCTGGTTCGGTGTGACGAAATCGACACAGCTCCACGCTGTCGACGGAAGCCCGGACCTCACTGGCGCCGGATTGAAGATCAGCTCGAAGCCCTTGTCCCGCTTCAGCTCGAAGAGCCTGTTGAGCGCTCCGACCGGCATACCCATTTCGGCGACCACGATCGCATTGTGCTGAATGAATTCCGCGGCGTTCTCAATCATCTGCGGCGTGACGTTTAGGTTGGCGCCGGGATCTATGACAATCATGTTAGTGCCGTCGTCACCGACCATGACCAGAGCGGAGCCGGAGACTTCGCCCGGCGCGATTTTGATCGCGTCGGCGCAAACGCCGGCCTCTGTCAGGGACTGCAGGAGCCAATGACCCGCATCATCATCGCCAAGGCGCGTGTAAAAGTGCGGTCTCAAGCCAAGCCGAGCCGCGGCCACAGCCTGATTGGCGCCTTTCCCTCCAGGGTGACGGGTCAGCGTTCCCATCAGGCTTTCACCTGGCGTTGGCAGCCGCTCGACATTGAAGCAGAGATCGAGGTTTGTCGTTCCGAAGAACATCAACGGCCTGGCACTCATTTTACAGCACCAAAGGTAAGGCCACGCTCCAGGTGGCGCTGGCCGATGACGATCAGGATCACGGGAATGATCATCGTCACGACCAATCCTGCCGCCATGACGGGATAGAATTGCACGCCCGGGTTTAGCAGCTTGAGCAGAGCGACGGTTACCGGCGCCCTGGTCGAAGAGAGGATCAGGCCGAGCGCAAAATTGTGCCACGCGAGCAGGAAGATGAGCAGAGAGGCCCCAATCAGACCGGGCTTCAAAAGCGGCAGCACGATGTGCAACACGACCCTGACCGGCTTGGCGCCATCCATGGCAGCCGCCTCTTCGATGTCCTTTGGGATATCTTCGATATAGGAGCGGCTCAGCCAAACGATCATCGGCAGTGTGAAGACCTGGTAGACCCAGATCATGCCGATATAGGTGTCATACAGGCCAATCGTCTGGAAAACGCTGAACAGGGGGATGACGACCAGTAGGACCGGGGCAAAGCGGAAGCCCAGAATGAAGAAGGCAATGTCTTCTTTGAGGGGAATGTCCCGCCTTGCCAGCACGTAGCCGGCAGGGACCCCCACGAGCAGGGACACGAAGACAGAGCCAAGCGCTATGACGACGCTGTTCGTGATCGGGGTCAGGAAATCGATCTTGATAGTGCCGTAGCTGGTTGCTCCGGCTTGGGCGACGTCAAACAAGACGCGAAAGTTTTCCAATGTCGGCGAGAACAAGAAGGTCGGCGGCCAGGTCATGACCTCTGCCTGCTGCTTGAGCGACATCATCACGATCCAGACAAGCGGGAAGGCGAGGATCAATGCGCAAATGCCGACGAGCAGGTTCAGGATCAAATTGACGGAGGCGGCGCGTTTCAGTCGCATACGTTGGCCCTCAGCTGACGCGCTGCCGCACGACGCGCCACAGCTTGACCATGGCGAACGTTCCCACCAGCACGATCATCCAGTTGACGACCATGAGGGCTGCACCACGCCCGAAGGCGAGATTCTGGAATGCGATAATGTAGGCGCGCACGGAAAGAACGGAGGTGCTATCTCCAGGCCCGCCTTGCGTAGTGCCAAAAATGATGTCGAACTGATTGAGCGATTCGATCAGCCGAAACACCGCGGCGATCAGAATGTAGGGAGCGATCAGCGGCAACTCGATATGCACAAAGGTTGCCCACCCCTTTGCGCCATTGACACGCGCGGCCTCCCTCACTTCTTCATTGATACCCTGAAGGCCTGCGAAAATGATCAGCGCAAAGAATGGCGTGTAGGTCCAGACGTCAATCAGGACGAGCGAGAACATTGCGGTGTTGGGATCTGAAATCCATGCAAAGCGGGCGATTCCTGCAAGCGAGAGCAGATAGTTAAGGATTCCGCTTTGCGGGTCCATCATCGTCGTCCACATGAGCGCTACGCTCATCGGAGGCAGCACGAGGGGCAAGAGGATGACCGGCCGCATCAGCCGTGCAACGATGACTTCGGTCGCGAACAATTTTGCAAGTGCAAGACCGAAGGCAGCCTCCGCAACCACCGCCGATCCGGCGTAGACAAGAGTGGCCCGAATGCTGTTCCAGAAATCATCCGACTTGATCAGCGCTGCATAGTTGTTGAGGCCGACGAAGTGGACCAGCGGCCGACCGAACTTGAGATCCGTCAGCGACTGAAAGACGCCATAGAAGAACAGAAAAAGAAAGCCGAGCAATATCGTGATCGCTGGCGCTATGGCTGCGATGCTCCACCAGTCAAGATGCGACTGCTCGGCGCGCGCGACCGCCTTATCGTTTGACGCAACAAGTGGGCTGGCTGAAGACTGCAGCGTCACGAGCCCGTCGGATCCTCGAAGGTCCATCTCGGTCTATCTCTAAAATGCATGGGGCGGCGATGAGCTCGCCGCCCCATTTGTTTCACATTGACGAACGGATTTCCGAGGCAAGGGCGGCCAGCGTCGCCTTCACGTCGGCTCCGTTGACCATTTTCTGCATGGCTACGGCCCATGCGTTCATTGCTTCGGCAAAGCCGACGCGGGCTGTGAAGGCGAGTTGCGCCCGTTCCTGCACGGTTTTAAACGTGTCTACGAAATTGTTGAACTCTGGCTTTGCCGCATAGTCGAGCCAGGCCTTGTCGCTCCAGGTCGAGGCGCGCGGAGAGTTGACGAGCTTGCCGGCGATGGCGCCGTTCAGCTCGACTTGCTTCGATGTCGCCCATTGGATGAACAGCCAGGCGGCTCCTTTTTTCTGGGACGCAGCGTTCATCGCAAGCGACCAGATCCAGATATTCGACTCGAAGTTCTTGCTAGTCGGAGCGTGCAATGGGGGTGCGAACGCGATTTTGCCGGACGCGGGCTTGCCAGCCACGTCGTTCCAAAACCCGAACATATTAGAATCAATCGCCATCGCGGTGCGCCCTGAATTGATGCCATCAACGACCTGGTACCAGTTGTCATTGGCAAAGGACGGCGCCGCGCATTTCTTGATCATGTCCACATAGTCTTTGTGGAAGGCGATCGACTCGGGCGAATCCAGCCCTGTCTCCAACTTGCCGTCCTGGACGACGAAATCATGCACGCCATAGGACCTGGCAATCGAGATGGCAGCTGTGTGGATGCTGCTCCAAAAGCGCACGCCGCGCACGCCCAAAGGGGTGATGGCGGGATCCGCAGCCTTCAGCTTTTCGCAGGCGGCGGACATCTCTGGCGGAGTCGTTGGGACCCCGATGCCGTATTTGGCAAGTATGTCCTTACGGTAGAACAGCTGGATGTTCTCAAAGCCATGCGGGATCGCCCACACCTGCCCGCTTCCCGGCTCGATTTGGCCTTCCTTGA
Organism: Bradyrhizobium sp. 134; assembly: GCF_023074155.1. Lineage (NCBI taxonomy): Bacteria > Pseudomonadati > Pseudomonadota > Alphaproteobacteria > Hyphomicrobiales > Nitrobacteraceae > Bradyrhizobium > Bradyrhizobium sp. 134. The sequence goes on from NZ_JADPKX010000072.1 coordinate 43,102, forward strand.
CTTTCCAGGTCAGTGCATCCCGCAATGCAGGGAAGAAATCCTTGTAGTCGTAGCCCGCGGCCGTGAGCTTAGCGTCGTTCAGATACTGATCGAGCGGCTCGAGCAACTGGCCCGGTGCGAGATCCCAGGCCGGTTGAATGCCCGTGCCCACCACGTCCCAGCTGCGGGATTTCGTACTGAGCTGGATGGTCAGCTTATTCCAATAGGCATCGTCGGGATAGAGTTCGGGCGTCACCTTGATGCCGGTGAGTTTCTCGAATTCCGGCAGCTGGGCCGCGACCGCGTCGGCATACGGATGAATGTCGTAGGCCCAGACGATCGACGTGCCTTCGAACTGGCGCCAGTTGATGTCGTCCGCCTTAGCTTGGGAAAACGCCATGGCCGTTCCGGCCAAAAGCGTGGAGCAGATGAGAGCTTTTTTTGCAAAACTAGCCGTATGGCCGCGCAAAGCGGCGAGCTTCCTTGGCATGATTCCCTCCGATGGGCTCTTTGGCCCGCAAACCACGCGCCCCCTCCTCTTCAAGCGGCCGCGGCGTTGCCGAGGCTAATCTTCGCGCATCCAACGAAAGCGGCCTTTGAGGCTCGGATTGGGTAAGGTTGGGTAAGTCAAAAAGTCGGGCGATTGGGAAAGTATCAATTGGAAGAAGCGGAGTTTGGAATGGGCCCCGGTTGACGCCACAGCCTGGCGAGCGCTGTGATGGCTGCGTTTATAGCCCAGTTCGAGACGAACAGCACCAAGGCGCACAGGGCGAGCATCGCGATCGGTGCTCCGTTGCCGTATACGATATACGGCTTCTGGAGCGCGATCCAAGCGGCGATATGATGGGCGTTAGTGCAGCCAAGAGGTATGGGCGCAGCAATATTCGCGTTGAAGCGGTCGCCGCCCTGCACGGCAATCGTGTCAGGAGAAAGCGTTCAAATGAGTCTGCACCTACTCCATCCCGTCACAGGTGGAGAAGTCGTGAGATGCCCGGACAGATCGTCGTGCATGGCAATCAGCAAGCAACATAGACTCTAGAGAAGCTTGTGCGGCTTGGACCGCCCGCATACTCGCCTTCAATGAGCCGGCTCAACCATATCAGGAGGGTTCTCGTCTATTGGTTGAGACGGATCCTCCGATCCGTTTGCGGGCAAGAGGTATCAGCAGCCCCGATGGGATTGGCGGGACATCGGTCTCGGCGGGCAGTCTATTGGTCCCCAATCCACGCTAAACCTAACCGAAAGTACTGGCGCATTCATGCGACCTCTCCGCTGACGAGGCTCGAGGAGCGATCGGTTGCGACTGGTCGGACGAGGCGAGGTACCGCAGCAATCAGACGCTTGGTATAGTCGGCCCGTGGATTGAGGAAAACCTCATCCGTATCGCCACTCTCGACGACGCGTCCATGGCGCATGACCATGACCCGGTCGCTGAGATGGCGAATCACGCCGAGATCGTGCGAGATGAAGAGATAGCTCATACCGAGCTGCGCCTTGAGATCCCCGAGCAGATCGAGCACCTGCGCCTGGATCGAGACATCCAGAGCGGAAACCCGTTCATCGCAGACGATCACGGCTGGCTTTGGCGCGATCGCACGCGCGATCGCGACGCGTTGGCGCTGGCCGCCCGAGAGCTCCAGTGGCCGGCGATCCAGGAATGCTGGCGATAGGCCCACCGACTCGAGCAGCTCAATAATGCGCAGGCGACGCTCCGACCCGGTGTTCAAATCAAGGAGGCTGTCAGATATGATGCGGCCGACGGTCCAGCGTGGATCAAAGGAGCTGAGCGGATCTTGATAGATCACGGAGATCGAGCGGCGTCGCGCCCTACGCTTGCGTTCGGCGATTTCGCTCCACGCCTCTCCCTGGAACAGAATGGCTCCCTCGTCGGGAGTATCCAGAGCCATCGCCAGGCGGGCTGTGGTGGATTTACCTGATCCTGATTCCCCCACAAGGCCCAGTGTTTCGCCTGACCGAAGCTCGAAGGACACACCGTCAACCACCGTCCGCGGGACGCCATCAGGGCCGTTGAATCGCTTCACAAGCTTGGTCGCACTGAGGATGATTGCAGTGGATCTAGGCGAGTGTTGTTGTTGCAGCGGGCTCAGAGACTTGGGTAGCCGTGCAATCGCCGTGGACGACAAACGGGAGCCGCGGGGACGTCCCGAGGGTACCGCGTTCAGGAGCTGCGAGGTGTAATCGTGTTGCGGGTCGCCGAAGATCTGCGCAGCTGGTCCACGCTCGACGACCTCGCCTTCGCGCATGACCAGAACATCATCCGCCATGCGCGAGACCACCGCCAGGTCATGGCTGATCAGGATCAGAGCCTTGCCCCGTGCCTTGGTTTCCTCCAGCAGCGCCAGCACCTGCGCCTGCACGGTCACGTCGAGCGCGGTGGTTGGCTCATCGGCGATCAAGAGGTCTGGATCGAGTGCGAGCGCCGACGCAATGAGGGCTCGCTGGCGTTGGCCACCGGACAATTGATGCGGCAGCTGCCGGGCTTTGATCTCAGGCTCAGGAACCCCAACGAGTTCGAGCAGCTCAACCACGCGGCGTTTGAGTTCCTCACGGGAGTGGACAGCACGATGGAGGAGGAGGCCCTCGCCGATTTCTCTGCCGACCTGACGGAGTGGATCGAGCGAGAGAAGGGCGTCCTGCAGCACGAAGCCGATCTTCTTGCCCCGGATGAGCCGCCATGAACGTTCATTGAGGTCAGTCAGGTCTGTCCCTGTGAAGTTCATCTCGTGCGCATGAACATGTGCGCCATGGCCCGCAAGCCCGACGAGAGCGCGCGCGGTTACGCTCTTGCCCGAGCCGGATTCGCCGACGATCGCGAGGCAACGCCCCGGTCGAAGCGAGAACGACACGCCACGCACGGCCGTGCCGTTTGGATTGTCGCGTCCGAATGACACGCGCAGCGAATCTACGTTGAGAAGACTTGGCTGAGGAGGCTGGGGAGGAAGAACATGCAACATGTCAGCCCTTTCCTTCGAGGCGGTTCTGCAGATAACGTCCGATCACCGTCACGCTGAGAGCAAAGATCACCACTGCCAGACCCGGCATGATCTCGAGCCACCACGCATAGATCACGTAGTTGCGGCCAGCATTCAGGAGCGCCCCCCATTCAGGGGCTGGAGGGGGAACACCGAGTCCCAGAAATGCAACGCCCGATGCCCAGATGATGGCCTGGCCGACGCCAAGCGTGATCATCGCGGCCAACGGGTTCATGGCATTCGGGAGGATGTGCCTTCGCACGATACGCCAATACGGGTGTCCAAGCGCCTTGGCTGCCTCCACATATCCTGCGCCCTTAACAGACAGGACCTGCCCCCTGATCATCCGGGCATAACCCGGGGCCGTTCCGATCCCGACCGCGATGACCAACGTCAGCACAGTCGTGCCGAAAACGGCCACGAACAGAAGCGCAAGGAAAAGCACCGGTAGCGCGAAAAGTGCGTCGAGCAAACGGCTGAGAACATTATCGATGACTCCGCCGCAAAGACCGGCGGCGAACCCCAGAACGAGTGCAATTGACACGCTCAACGCGGTCGCGCCAAGACCGATGGTCAGGGACTGCCCTGCCCCTTCAACAATGCGGGAGTATAAATCGCGACCGGACTGATCAGTCCCCAGCCAGTGGCTGGGCGACGGGGCCTGTAGTGAGGACGTCAGGTCAATCGCCAGCGGATCATGGGTCTGTAGCAGCCAGGGCGCGGCCGCCGCTGTTAAGAAGAACGTAACGATGGTTATGGCCAAGCAAACCCGCAAAGGAATTGCCTGTGCCGTTGAAAGTGCTTCCTTCCAATAGTGAGATTTGAGGACGTCTGGTAGCGCGGCAGAGCAAGTCACGCCAATTTGATCCTTGGGTCAACGATACTGTAGGCGAAATCGACGGTCACGCTGACAATGACAAACAGGCCAGCGGAGACCAGAATGACGCCGGAGACGACGGGAACGTCGCGCGTGGATGTAGCGGCGACCAGGACGCCGCCAAGTCCCTGTCGGGCAAAGACGGCCTCAATTAAAACGGCACCGGACAGAAGCTTACCGAACGCCCAGCCTGACAAGGTGATTGCTGGCAAAGCTGCATGGCGCAGGACATGACGAAACCGCACGCCGAGATCGCCCATGCCTCGCGTTCGCGCCGAAGTTACAAAGGGCAACTCGAGCAAACGCGTGAACTCACTCGTAACGACTTGCCCGAAGAGCCCAGACAGTTCCAACGCCAGCGCCAGGGTTGGAAGAATGAGGCCGATCGCCGAATTGCCTCCCACCACAGGGAAGATGCGAAGCTGTACAGCAAAGACGACGAGCAGGATGGTAGCTAACCAGTAAGGCGGCACGGTCGCCAACAGAACCTGCATCCCGCTCAGCAGCTTCGCCCAGAAATTATCTCTCCCGGCTGCAAAAACTGTGGTCAGAATAGTGATCACCCACGCGGTTACGAGCGCGGCGACCGCAAGGAGGACGGTTGGCCCAATCTGTTCGGCAATGATGGCTGCCACTGGCCGATGCTGGTGGTAGGATTGGCCAAGGTCCCCCTGCAAAATCCCGGAGATGTATTTTGCGTATTGCAAGAAAATCGGCTGGTCGAAGCCATATTTTGCGTTGATTGCCGCAAGCTCTTGTCGAGGGGCCGCCCCTACATTGCCGCTGACGACGTTGAGGATGATCTGGGCGCGGTCACCTGGCAGCAGACATTGGACAAGGAAGGTGAATGTTGCCGCAGCCCATACGGTCGCTGCGGCGGACAGGATGCGATGTGCGAACCACACGGCCTGTCTGCGGGCTGCGACTTTCACGGGGCGGATTTCTTGTCGAAATAGCTATCATAAAAGACCGGCTCGCCGACGGAGCCGCGGTCGAGCCAAATGTCCTTTAGATGTGCTTGCACAGCTAGAGTGACGTCAAGGACTGCGAACCCCACGACAGGAGCGTCAGCGACGATCTTGCGCTCTGCTTCCTGATAGAGCGCGGTTCGCTCAGCATTGTCGAAGTGTTTTTCGGCCTTCTGAATAATGTCCCACAGTGCCCGGTCCTGGTAGCGTGAGGGATTGAAGCGATTGAGCTCACCATTAAGGTCAGGCTTCCAGGAGATGCGGAAGATTTCAGCGCCGGGAGCAACCCAGTAGAGAAGGACGACCTCGTAATCGTTCGGACCGAGATTTTTCCCGGCGAAGAAATCGGCCTGGTTCGTTGGCTGAAGCCGCACGTCGAAGCCGGCAGCCTTTGCCTGCTGTTGGATCACCTGCACGGCCTGCTCACCGTCGGGCTTCAAGAACGAACTCGAATAGGAGATGCGTACGACGAGCGGCTTGCCATGCTTGAGGCGAACGCCCCTGCTGTCACGCTCGGTCCAACCTGCCTGATCCAGGAGCTGATTGGCTTTGCCGACGTCATACCTGTATGACGGGGCAAGCTCGCTGATATATTCGGGCGAGCTTTGGCTTAGCGCGCCATTGCCTTCAAACGGCAAGGAGCCCAGGAACGAGGACTCGACCGCGGCTTTTCGGTCGGCGGCACAGGCAAACGCCTGGCGAACGAGCAGATCGTCAAAAGGCGAGCGAGCCGTATACAACGCCAAGCGCAGGGGCGTGCCACCCGTAATGTGCCGCAAGACAGTGAAGCGCGAGTTGGCATCTTTCCAAGCGACGGCTGGAACGTCGTAAGCTGCATCAGATTCCCCGGTTAGCAGAGAGCCATACCGAACGGTCTGATCGGGGAAGAACTTCCACTGGATCCCGTCAACGTAAGCCGGTCCCTGGTGCTTGGCTGTTGCCGGCGCGGAGTTGTAGTCGGGATTGCGGCGGAATATAACCTCTTTTCCCCGATTCCACTTCTGGACGATGAATGGACCCGATCCGACCGGGTTCTCGCAGTTCACCGCAAGTCCACGCTTGAGCGCCGTTGGCGACAGAATGCCCTGGGACGACTGGGCCAGAACATTGAGCAACGGCTGGAACGGCGCCTTTAGCGTTAGTCGAAGTGTCGCGGGCGCGATTGCCGCTGCCGATTCAAAGTTGTCGCTGAGGTAAGGAGCGGCCGTCGGATTGCGGAGGTCCGGATTGGTGCTGAGCCAGCCATTGATGTTGTCGGCAACGGCCTGTGCATCGAGCGGTGTCCCGTCGGTGAATTTCACGTTCGGCTTGATCTCAAACGTGTACACTTTCTTGTCGTCGGAGATGGTCCATGATGTGGCCAGCCATGGCACAATCTCCCCGTCCTTGGTCCGGGCGACTAGATTGTCGCTATATTGCCGCTGTAGATACCACTGCTGGACCCATCCTCCGAACAAGCAAGGCGGCTCCTGAAAGTGGCCATATCGAATAATGCCACCGCGCCTCGTACTTTCGCTCGAACCGTCCTGAGCAAAAGTGCTGGGCGCATAGGCGATCTGCGACAGCGTGGAGAGCGCGATTGCAATGGCTGCTGCCTTTTGCTTTCTGTAAGCGTGTGGCTGGCCCGCGAGAAACGCAGATGATTGTGTGTCGGACAGAGACATATCGAACTCCAAGCTATTGATAGTGAAACCGCGGGGCAGACGGCGGATCAGGCCGTCGCCCGCTCTTGCGACGGAACGCCCCCTGGGAGCGCAAGGCCAAAACGGTCACGCAAGGTTTCTTCCCGATACTCGGTGCGAAACAGTCGGCGGCGCTGCAGTATTGGAACGACATGATCGATGAAGGCGGGCGCACCATCCTCCAACACATCTGGGATGATGTTGAAGCCATCAACTGCGCCGGCGCGGTACCATGCCTCGATCGAATCGGCGATCTGTTCCGGTGCGCCCGCGATCACGCGATGGCCGAAACCCTGAACGCTGCTTATGATCTCCCTAACCGTCCGGCCTTGGCGTGCCAAGCTTTCGATGGTGCGGTGATGACCGACCGAAAATGGGACATCATTCGGATCGGGCAGCAGTTCCTCGGGAATGGGTTTGTCAAGGCTGAGCTTTTCGGGCGCCACATTGATGCCTCGCGCCAAAGCGACAAGCGCGCCGGGCAGATCGAGTAATTCGTCGATCGCTCTCTTGCGGCGATACGCCTCCTCTTCCGTGCCGCCAACGAAGGTGACCAGGCCCGGCAGTATGATCGGCGCCGTCCGCCGGCCGAGTTGATGCGACAGCGCACGCAGGCGTCCGGCCTCGCGCAGCGCTGTCTCCAGGTCGCCCGCAGCAGCGAACACCAGATCGGCGCTGCGCGCAGCGAGCCGCAATCCGTCGTCCGAGCCTCCCGCTTGAACGATGATCGGGTGCACTTGTGGCGAACCGGGGTGCGTGAGCGGACCGCGGACGCTAAAGATATTGGTGTTGGGGTCGAGCAGTCGAAACTGGGGATTGGCGTAGATTCCAGAGGTCTGATCCCCGACGATTGTTCCATCTCCCCAGCTCAGCCATAGCCCTCGGACGGTTTCGACGAAGTCTTCGGCGCGCTTGTAGCGCTCCTCGCGACCGAGCTCGCGCCCACCGAAATTGCCGACCGTCGCGGGGCTGGAGGTCGTGACAGCATTCCAGGCGACACGGCCGCCGCTAATGACATCAAGTGATTGGAAACGACGCGCCAGGTTGTACGGCTCATTGTACGTCGTCGATGCGGTTGCAATCAGTCCGATGTGCTTCGTCTCACGTGCGATTACGGTGAGAACAAGCGTAGGTTCAAGCCCGTTGAGTGGCGGTCGGCGGGTAATATCCCAAGATATTGCCGGGGTATCTGCAAGAAAGACCGCGTCGAGCAAGCCACGCTCGGCCACCTTCGCTGCGCGAAGATAATGCTCGATGTCAAAGAAAGCGCTCGGATTGGTGCTCGGCCAACGCCATGCTGCGGCGTGTCCGCCCGCGCCGTGAAGATTAAGCCCAAGATGAAGCGTTCGGATTGCAGAAGACATGAATTCTCCAGGCGCGGGATGGCATGCGCAGTTCAAGGGGTGTGTTGGCTCGGCTACGCGATCTGGCTGCTTCTTGCGCTCTCGCGCAGAGAACGAGCGGCATCTGAGGACGCGGCGAGGCCGCCGGTCGAGATTAGCGGATCAGGTGAAGCAACTCGCGCGCTCAAAGAGCCCGAACACTCGCCCAAGCGCGAGCCAGCTGGACCTCTGACGAATTCGATCGAGCGACGGTTGGCCGGGGAACATCGCGTATTGTACCTGCCCGAACCTCTGCTGGTGAGCCTTACAATGCGTGCAACTCGCGCGATGACCAAAGCTGCTGTCATGACAACTCCACGGCCGACACCGGCGGCCTTCGATCGCGAGAGAATCAAGCGACGGGACATCAAACGCAATAGTTGCGTATTTCAATCTGCTACCGCGCGCTGGCATACTCTTCTACGACAGCCTCGTTGTCTTCGAGCTTGCAGGATTTGTGCGCGTGCAGCCTGCTTGTCGCAGTTTCGGAGCGCGATCCCAAAGTCACGCCGAGGCGAGTGATTGCAAATCTGGTATGTCTCTTGGAGCAGTTCGGGGCGCGCACGGTGTTGGCGATGGGGATCCTCGCGTGTCCCTCGATAGGGTAGAAGAATTCTCGGGCCGATCGGCAAGGGACATAGCCCCGCGGCTTGCCGGGCACCCTTGTTGCGCGGGCAGCGCTCTCCGCCCGAGCATCGCCAGCATGAGCTTTAGTGGCCTCGCGTGCCTCTGTGGTGTGACTGTCAAAGCGCGCACTCGAAACGTGATCGACTTCGGCGCGCGAGATCAAGCGTCTTTAGCAATTGTGCCTCCTGACCAAGCCTGCGCTCGCATGTCTCCCGAAACCGGCGCGATCAATAGGGAGCTGAGATAGGGCGCTCCGCCAACCCAGCAGCGACGCCGCTGCGCGCTGGTCGATAGCTCGTTCGCCGCGGCGCTTTGCTCGTCAATCGCCGCGGGCTGCCGACGTCACATAGTTGCCGACGTCCACGACCTTCTTGATCGAGGCAGGATGCTGACGACTTCGCCGGAGATGCCGTCGGCTCAGCCACCTGGGTTGCGCTGCGCTTCTGGGACACCGACCTGACTGGTCCACCGCTGCTGTTCATTCGTAAGCAGCTCTTGACGTGTAATGGAATTTAAAGCCCGCTTGAAGCGAACCTGTCGCGTGCATCCTGAATAGAATGCGACAGATCCCGCGACTGCTCGATGATCGGTCCAGCTGCGGACGCACCATCAAGGTCGCGCATAATGGCCCCGATGCAGCAATTGGCTGGTTCCAGCACCGCTAATGAGACCGACATTTCTGCGGGGGTGCGAACCCGAGCAAAATCGAATTCCGCCAGAGCGGCAGCTAGTCCGCGAAGGTGTTCAGCGGCGGAATTGTACGCTTGCCAACCCGGGTTTGGGAAAGCAAGGAGAAATCTTGTTGGCCTTCTGGGGGAGGAAATCCGCAGCAAAGCGGCAATTCCGGCCCCGAATCGCTTATGTCAGTCGAACGGGACAACGCGTTTCCGTTCATGGGCGAGGCAGGCGTCTCGGCTCGGTGCGGGCGGGGTCGGTCCCCTGCATCAACACTGCGGGAAACTTGCTCCAGGCCTAGTGTAACTCGCCGGTAACGAACTGGGCTCGTCCCATGCCGAATGACCAATCTTCGTCCGCATTGATCACGAAGCTTATCATGAGGTCAGTTGGCGCTACTCCACAGGACGACGACAGCCTCTCGGCCAGGACGCGATAAAACTCCAATTTGGACGCCTTGTCGCGCGGTCGGCTCGTCAACTGCAACATGACCAATTTATCGGTCCGATTGATATCAAGACCTGTGTCAAGCGCGACGATGCTGGACTTGGGGTGCTGATGCACCACCTGATAGCGGTCGCGGGGCGGCACGTGGAGCGTTTCGACCAGAACTTCGTGAGTGACATCCAAAAGCCGTTGGATCTCCGCATCACTTCGTCCCTCGATCAAATCGAACCGTAAAAATGGCATGGCGATGCTCCTCACTGCCGGCTCAACTAACAAAGCTGCGGCGGGCAACCAAGGTGGACCGAGCAATGAAAAGCTGCAATACTCGGTGTATGTTTTCTCTGCCGAAATCGACATCATCATTCAAGATGACGGTCATCTATCTTTAAGATGGACGACGGAGCACTCCAACTCACGCGGCCCGAACACTTGCCAGGAAGCGATCGACATCCGCTTTCAGCAAAGTGGACTGGTGGTTCAGCCCATCTGCAGCCGCAAGCACACCAGCCGCAGCCACCCCGGTTTGGGCAGACGCCTCGCTCACCCCGACGATGTTGCGCGTTACATCTTCGGTGCCTTGCGCGACCTTCTGGATGCTGCGTGCGATTTCGCGCGTCGCGACGCCCTGTTGCTCCACGGCGGATGCAATCGCAATTGCGATCTCGTTGATCGAGGATATCGTGCCGCTCACGCCCTCGATTGCTTGGACAGCCTCGCTCATGGCGCCCTGCATGCCGTTGACTTGGGTCGAGATCTCCTCCGTTGCACGTGCGGTCTGCCCTGCGAGCGACTTCACCTCGCTTGCTACGACGGCAAACCCCCTTCCCGCCTCGCCGGCACGGGCGGCCTCAATGGTTGCATTTAGCGCCAGCAGGTTCGTCTGGCTTGCGATCGCAGTTATTAACTGAACCACGTCTCCGATCTTTGATGTCGCGGCTACAAGACCTTGAATTGTGATATTAGTGCGTTGCGCCTCTTCAACGGCGCCTCCGGCGACCTTGGTCGAACGCGCCACCTGATTGCCTATCTCGGCGATCGAGGCCGAGAGCTGCTCAGTGGCCGACGCGACCGACTGCACGCTTGAGCTGGCCTCTTCTGCAGCAGTCGCAACCACTCCGGACTGGCGGCTGGCAGATCTCGCCGTCTCCGACATGCCTTGGGACGTCGTCCTCATAGCGGAAGCCGAGTGAGAGAGGGCATCGAGTGACGTGCTTACACCTTGTGCGAACTCGTCGGCCAGCTTGCCCAGGAGGCCCCGTTTTTCCGTCTCGGCCATCAATTTCATCTCGTCCTGTTCCTGGCGAAGGCGAGCGGTCTCTATCATGGCGTCCTGAAACACTTTGACGGTCGTCGCCATCTCTCCCACTTCATCCGCACGCGAGAGCGCAGGAATCGCCGATCTTGTATCGCCACTGGCGAGCTTTCGCATCGCCCGCGTGAGACTGGCGATCGGCCGCGTGATACTGCGGCTGAGAAGAATTGACGTGGCCACGACAAGCGCAAGGGCTATAAGGATGAGAAGGCCAATGCGCTTTGCTTCTGCCATGAATATCGCGTCTACGTCGTCCAGATAGATGCCGCCCGCGACTGCCCAGTCATAGGGCTTGAACCCCACGACATAGGCGATCTTGGGAAGTGGGTCGCCGACGCCGGCACGGGGAAAGCTAAAGGCGACAAAGCCGGATCCGCCGGACTTCACAAGATCGACTTGCAGCCGGGAGAAAAAGACACCGTTGGCATCCGAGGTGTCCTTCATGCTCTTGTTCTGAAACTTGGGATTGGGATGCGCGACCAGTACGGAATCCATGTCGAGGGCATAGAAATAGTCGTCCTTGCCGAAACGCAATGATTGAAGCAGTTGCTTGCTCCGTTCCAAGGCCTGCGCATCGGAGAGCCCTGCCGCTCGGGATCCCTGGTAGTCCAATTCAAGCACCTGCTTCGCCAGGAGGACGAGCTGCTGAAGCTTGTCTTTTCGGTCCTCGAGCAGGCTGCTCTTGAGGGCCGACAAGCCGACCCCGGCCACGGATGCAACACCTAGAACAGAGAGAACCACCATCAACATCAGCCTGGAAGAAATCTTGAACTTGGCAAGCATGAAAAATCCTCAACACGCTGAGTCCGACCATCACTCCGCCTCATCTATCGCACATTGATAAAAATTGCCTTTAGCCCACAGGGCCACCTTGATATCAGCGCCAGTCGAACAAGGGCGCAGGGATGCGAGTTTATGCAAGCCTCGTTGCGACGTTTCGCGGCGAACCATTACCAGTTGAGATGACGGTCATCTCTTCTCTAGATGACGATGCGCGCCGCATCGTTCCCCAATGCGTCTTTCACGCGGCCCACATTGGTCGTTAGGATGATTGTGACGACATTCAAAATGTTGCTGCTGCTGGCTTCAAGAGTGGACTGGAATGGATCTCTCCGATCTCAAAGTGTTCGAGACGGTTCTGCGTCTTGGAAGTATCAGCCGTGCGGCAACGCAGCTGTGTACTGCTCAATCCAAAGTCACAACTCGTATCCGAGTGCTTGAGGGCAAGCTTGGCATTTCACTCTTCGAGCGTCACGCACGGGGCGTAACGCCAACCCCGGCAGCCCACAGGGTCCTCCCCTATGTCGCTAGGCTTTCAAAACTTGCCGCGGATGCCCGAGCTGCGGCACGGGATGATGGTGTGCCGAGGGGCACTCTGCTGATCGGAAGCCTCGAGACGACCACCGCGTTGCGATTGTCTCCGCTTCTGCCAAGGTTTGCCAGCGCCTGTCCCCACGTCCAGCTCACGATCACGACCGGAAACACTACACGCTTGTTGAATGACGTCCTCGAGTATCGTCTCGACGGCGCGTTTGTCGCGGGCCCGGTCGATCACCCGGACCTGCATCAACGGCCTTTCTTCCACGAGGAGCTCGTGCTGGTAACGGCCCCTTCGGTCCGGACAAAGGACCTGGCTGCCATCGGGCCCTTGAAGATGATCGTCTTTCAGACCGGCTGCTCTTATCGCACCCGTCTGGAGACGATGCTGATGGAAATGGGGATCACTCTGTCCGAGCCGCAAGAGCTTGGTTCTCTCGACGCCATCATCAGTTGCGTCTCCGCCGGCCTTGGTGTCACCTTGATGCCGAGAGGTGTCATTGCAGCTGCCGCCCGGGACGGCAGGGTCGCTGCGCATGCGTTGCCGCCTTCCCGGACGGCCGTTGAGACGGTGTTCGTCTGGCGAAAGGATGTCTATGTATCGAGCGCGATGACAGCCCTGTTCGATCTGATCGAATCCTGGCCGTAACTCGAGCCGTCCAGCCTAGGACCGCCGCTCGCCTTCGAAGTAGTTCAATAGGCCCGTGCCTGGTGCGCAGTTGACATACTCGAAAAGCTGGTTGTTCTCCGGCAGCACGAAGACTTCATGCCAGGTTCTGAGCTGGTTCTTCGCGCCGAACTTGCGGTAACGGGCCATTGCGGCGCGGAAGATCGCCCCGTGCGACGGATGATGCTCAGCCCAGTTCTCCATGTGGCCGAGCGAGAGAAAATATCCGAGCGCATGAGTCTCGAGCTCGGGTGCCCCGCCGACATCGCATGTTTGCTGAAACCGCAGCGAGCAGCAACCCGTTGCCTCAGGACTTTCGCGCAAGAAGTCCATTCCGCGTTCGAGGGGAGCTCGCAGGTCGCGCATGTAATCCTCGGTTTGGTCGGCATCGCAGCGCCCCCAAAAGGCCGCCGATCGAATGACGGTGAGGTTCCGGGGCGTAGCGATCCGCCACCGATTGGACCTGGTCTCGCGCGGCGTCGCCGATGGGAGCTCAGGCAGCGCCGACGGCAAGGGATCGACCGCGGCGAGTGGGATCCGGTCGCGCATCGCGCCGTAATAGCCGCAATACGGTGTCGGGTAGAGCGCCACTTCGTTAGAGCGACTCATTCCGGCTGGATAATCGTTCCAATACAGCGTCTCAAGGCGTTCGATCGGAACGGTCAAGCTCTCACGGAAGTAGCCCGTTGCCTCCGAACACCTCGCCGAATCGTTCCACCAATTTGCCACGCGACTATCTTCGAGCCAATCATCACGACGGGTCCGGTCAACCCAATAGCTCGCAACCACATGCGTATAGAGGCCGTTGTGATCGACGAACCACGCATGATCGTGCACGTGCGGGCCGTTCGGCAGGCTGACGGCCTCGGACATCCACCGTATGAAGCCGGACTTGTAGACGGCTTCCGCGTTCGGTCCCTGGATGCCGTGAAATGCAACACACAAGGCGTCGCATTTGCGTGGGAAACCGACGGACCAACGCTGGACCACCGGCTCGAAACCTTTCGGCTTACGCAGCGGATTGATCCGCTCCAACACCTGAAAATTCATAGCGAGCTCCGTTCCCTAGTGGATTCCAAAATATGCCTTGTGAAGCTCGGAGTTCTCTTTCAAGAGTTCAGCGCTTCCTTTGGCGACAACGAGTCCTTGTGCCAGCACGTAGCCGTAATCGGCCACGTCGAGCGTTTGACGCACGTTCTGCTCGATCAGCAGAACCGAAAGTCCGGCTGTCTTCAGTTGTCGGACTATTCCGAAAACCTCCGAGACAAATAACGGCGACAGTCCGAGCGAGGGCTCGTCGAAGATCACGAGCTCCGGATCGGCCATCAGCCCTCGCGCGATGGAGAGCATTGACCGCTCACCGCCGGACAGTGTTCCCGCGAGCTGGCTTCGCCGCTCCTTCAGACGCGGGAACACCTCGAACATCTCCTCCATCCGGGCCGCAACGCGCCTGTCGTCACGCATGATCAATCCGCCCACCTTGAGGTTATCAAGGACGCTCATGCGCGGCATCACGCGATTGCCTTCTGGGACCGTCGCGATCCCGAGGGCCGCGATCTTGTGGGTAGGCATGTTTGTAGTCGCTACGTGCCCAAAGCGAACCTCGCCTTTCCGGATCCGGGTCAACCCGAGGATGGCCCGGATCAACGTGCTTTTGCCGGCGCCGTTGGCCCCCAGGATGGCCGTTACCGTACCGGGCCTGACCTCGATGGTCACGTTCTTCAGGACGTCAGCACGATCGTAGCCGGCGTTGATCGCATTGGCCGACAATGTCCGCGCCGCGGTTCGTCGCACGCTGATCATTGCCCTATTCCGAGATAAGCTGCCTGCACTTCGGGGTCGGCTATCAACCCGTCAAAACTGCCTTCGAAGACTTTTCGGCCGAAATTGAGCACGATGCAGCGATCGGAGACACGCCGGATAACGTCCATTTCGTGCTCCACCAGGACCACGGCGAGGTCCGGCATCTCGGACCTGAATGCGAGGAGATCGTCCATGAGTTCGCGCGTCTCATCCGGGGTCATACCGGCGGAGGGCTCATCCAGCAACAGCAGGCGCGGCCTGCCGATCAGCGCCCGGCAGATCTCGATCCGCCGACGATCGATCATCGCGAAAGAGCTCACAGGCTGGAACAGCCGGTCGGCAATCGCGGCGTTGAAGCGGGACGCAATCTCGCGTGCGCGATTGACCGTCTCCCGCAGCTCTCTGCCCCACCGCGCGCGCCGAAACAGATTTGTAAGGAGACCGAGATCGCAATGGCAGAGGGCTCCGACCGCAATATTGTCGAACACGCTCTGATCGAGCATCAGCCTCGATCGCTGAAAGGTTCGCGCGACACCGGCACGACCGATCATCTGGGGCGCACAGCCAAAGAGGTCGCGGCCATCGAGCCGGATCGTTCCCGCGTTCGGGTCGTAAAGTCCCGTGATGACGTTGAAGAATGTCGTCTTCCCCGATCCGTTGGGCCCGACCAGCCCGATCGTCTCGCCTCGGCCGATTTCGACTTCGAAACGGTCGAGCGCGACCAGCCCGCCGAATGTCTTGGTGAGACCGGCACAATGCAGGAGAGTGCTACTCATTTTGGCGCTCCGTCGATGAAGCGGGACAGGTCCCTCACCGGACGAGGCAGGATGCCGCCCGGGCGGAACAGCAAGATGACGAGCACGAGCAAGGCGAACAGCAACAGGCGGAATTCCTGGATCGACTGCAGTTTTTCCGGCACTTCCAGGATGATCAGGGCGGCTACGACGGAGCCCCACAAATTGCCGATTCCGCCCAGCACCACGATTGAGAGCATCAGCATGGAGTCCCCGAGGCCCGCGCCGTTGGGTGTCACGAACCCGTTCATCATCCCGTAGAGCGCTCCAGCCATGCCGATGATGGCGTTGCCGAGGACAAAGCCGACGACCTTCCACAGCCGGATTGACAGGCCGAACACCGCCGCGGCGGTCTCATCGCTGCGGACAACGTCCAGGGCGATGCCGACCCACGAGTTTTCCAGACGACGGACGAGGATGAACACGAGGCCGAACATGCAGACCGAGAGCGTTGCATAGGGCAGATAGAACGACACGCTCCATGGACCAATCTGTTTGAGCCGGGCGAAATCGAGCCCCATGATCGAGAAGCTTCCGATCTTCAGCCCCTGGGGCCCGCCGAGGACGTCGTTGACTTCGAGCCAGGTCCGCAGCAGCACGCCGAATGCGATCGTCACGAGCGCGGCATAGTGCCCGCGCGTTCGCAGCACCGGCAGCAACAGCACGAGGCCGATTGCACCCGTCACAATCGCGCCGATCAACGGCGCAAATGTGCGCGGAACGGTGGTGTATGCAGTCACTAGGGCGGCCGTATATGATCCCACGACGAAGAAGGCCGCGCCTGCGAAGTTGGCGATGCCGGCGAATGCGAGCTGCAAGTTGAGAGCGATGCAGGCAGTCGAGAAGATTGCTACCGTTGACAACATGAGAAGCGCGTAGTGATCGGCGTGAAACAGGACAATCAGGATCAACGCACACAGCAATGCCATGCCATTGGCAACGCCTCGGTAGTCGCCGCAGGTGGCGGCAATCTCCCGGCCGATCTGCGTTCGATCCGACACTCCAAACGCCAGAACGAAGGCTGCGAGCAAGGCGAGAACGACGGGCTGGGATTCGGCGTGCATCATCACGCCGCCGCCGGAAAACAGGAGCGCCACCACGGCTGCGACGAGGGCGCGCGGATGACGACGAATCCCCGGGACGGAGAGCGAGGGAGCCGGGCTTGAAAGGCTGCTCATGTCACACCCGTTCGCTGCGCTGTTCTGCAATGATTCCTGTCGGGAACAACGCAATCAGGATGATGATGACGGCAAAGGCCACCACATCGCGATAAGCGCTCGAGATCGGCATCGCCACCACAACCAGCGTCTGCACGCCGGCGAATAGAAATCCCCCGATGATCGGCCCGATCAGGCTTCCAAGACCGCCCACCACAGCCGAGGCGAATCCGATGATGCCGAGCAGAACGCCCATGTTGAAGCTGATCTCGCGGTAATACAGCCCGAGCATGCAGCCGGCAAAGGCGGCGAGCCCCGATCCCAATGCGAAGGTCCCCAGCACCACGCGCCGCTGGTCGATGCCTGCGAGGCGCGCAACCTCGTCATCCTGGGCTACGGCGCGGATCGAGAGCCCGAACCGGGTGCGAGTCACCAACAGATGCGTTCCCACCACCATCAGCAGTCCGGCGCACACGATGATCACACTGTCGATGCCCACACTGAAGGAACCGGCACTGATCATGCCGCTCGGCAACAGAGCCGGAAACGGCTTCGGGTTGCCGCCGTTGGGCACGCCAAGCCGGATGGCCTCGCGTAGCACGGTGCCGGCCATTAAGGTCGCGAGCAGCACATTGATGCTGGGGGCGCCGCGCAAGGGGATCACAAGAATCCTCCCGATCACGACGCCCGCGAGCGCCCCGGCGCCGACCGCAGCCGGCAAACCGGTGAGCAAGGCCAGCGCAGGGGGCAGCGCAAAGAGAGCTCCCGAAACGCCGGCGGCTCCCAAGGCTGAAAAACTTCCGAGCGTCACGACGTCACCATGCGAGAACTTGATGACATCGAGCACCCCAAAGAACAGCGAAAATCCAACGGCGATCATTGAGTAGATCACCCCCAGCATGAGGCCGTTGAACAGCTGCTGCGCTACGATCCCGATGTCCATCAATGTCTCCGCACGCTAGGGCGACGCATGACGTCTGGTCAATTGAGGCGGAGTTTTCGTTTGCTGGCGGCATATTCGCTATCCGGCCAATAGACCCATTTACCATCCTGGGCGACATAGACGTTGGCCCTCAGAATGTTCTGCCTGTGGTCGTCGAAATTGATCTCGCCGACCAGCGACTTGTATGCCTTGGTCGTATTGAGCAGGTCCTTGACCTTGGCGCGGTCGGGGCCAACCTTCTCGATCGCATCCATGATCAGAGTGGCGGCGGAGTAGGCGAAGGGGCCATAGGCGTCCGGGTCTTCGCGAAAGCCCGCCTTGGCGTATGCGTCGAGAAACGCTTGACCCTGCTCATATTTGGTGATGGGAGCACCGTTGTGGAAGGAAATCGTTCCTTCCGCCGCGGCACCTGCGCCTTCCAGGAAGCCTGCGTTCATGATGCCAGAGACGCCCGCAAGCTGAGCGGTGACACCGACCCGATCCATTTGAGCCCGCAATCGGACGCCGAGCGGCGTCAGGCCGCCCACCATGATCAGATCTGGCTTCAGCTCCTTGATCTTGGTGAGCTCAGCCGTGAAGTCCTGCTGATCCGGGCTGACCGGAAAAGTCGCGACGATCTCGCCGCCGGCCAATTTGAGATATTCGCTGAAATATTTGTTCTGTCCCTTGCCGTAGTCGGTGGTGTCGTGAACGACAACGTATTTCAGGAAACCCTGCTTGGTGAGGAACTCCGCTGCGAGCTTGCCTTCATTGATCATCGTCCCGTTGACGCGATGAATTTCGTGGTAGTCGTTGCCATAGGTGATCTCGGGCAGGATGGCGCCCCACACCACGACCGGCAATCCGAACCGGGCATAGGTATCAACCGTCGCGATGCCTACGGCAGAGCAATAGTGGGTCACACCGGCGATGATGCTACGATCCGATGCGGCCTTGGTTGCGACCTGGATGCCGATATTCGGCTTGCATTCGTCGTCCAAGGTGACGAGCTCGAAAATGTACTTTGCCGATGGGTCGGCGTTTCTCAATTGCACGGCCAACTGCGTGGAATTGCGGCCCCCGATACCGGGAGCTGAATTCCCGCCCGACAATGGTCCAATAAACGCAAGCTTTACGGTCTCCTTGGCCAAGACCGGAACTGTTCCGGTCGCCACCGCGACCAGCGCGCCGCATGTCAGCAGCAACAATTTGTTTATCAGCTTCATTGGCAATGCCCTCCCCTGCTCGGAAAAACTGTATCCATCCCGCACGAGCGAGACAGTGCGAATCTTCGCAAATGGGCGTGCGCAACGGAGCACGAGCAGGTGGACCGGCGATGATCGCCTACAATCGAGACAGATTGCTGCTGCTTTGGGCAACGGGTTGCCATCGACGAGGCGGATGCGGACGCAAAAAAAACACCCCGTTGCAATCGGCAACGGGGTGACTGGGTCGCAGGACATCTGCGACAAGTCGAGGGAGGTAGTCTTCGCAATCACGACAGCCAGGGGCTCATCGCAGACGTCGAATTACTCCTTCATACCATCGCCACGGCAATTTCCGCGGGGTGTTCGTGCAAAGGGTCTTGCACGAACACCTTGATGGCAATTGGCGGCTCATGCGATCTGGCGGCTGGCTGCCGGTGTGTTGCCGAATTCACTGGAAAGGTCGACTGCGACAGTCTTAGGCAGGCAGAGGACATTAACCGCCGCGGTCATCAGTGCGATCGCGATGGGATAGATCAGGCCGGCGTAGATGTTGCCGGTGTAGCTGACGAGCGAGAGGCTGATCAGCGGAACGAAGCCGCCGAATATCCCGGTGCCGATGTGATAGGGAAGCGACAGCGAAGTATATCGCAGCCGCGCCGGAAAGAGCTCGACGAGAAATGCGGCATTCGGCCCGTAGACCAGCGCTACGAAGATGAGTTGCGCCAGGATTAGCGCGGTGACGACCACGTAATTGTGCGCAGCCGTGGCGCTTGCAATCCCCATGTAGATGGGGACGTAGAGCGCGGCGGCGAGCAGCAGGCCGGTGACAATCAGCGGGCGGCGTCCGATGCGGTCTGACAGGGCCCCGCTCACGACGATCAGGGGCGTGCCAAGGGCTAGAGCAACGGCGACGCAGACATTCGCCGTCAGGAAGTCCACCTTGAGAACGCTCTGCAGGAAATACAGCGCATAAAATTGTCCGGTGTACCACACGCATCCCAGACCCGCCGTCGCGCCGAAGAGAGCATAGAGCGCATAACCCAACCCTTGTCTCGTGCCGAAACTTTCGCGAACCGGCGCGCGCGAGACCTTGCCGGCCTGGCGCATCTGCTCGAAAATCGGCGACTCGCTCAGCTTCAGACGAAGATAGACCGAAAACACGACGAGAAGTGCAGACAGCAAGAAGGGGATACGCCAGCCCCAAGCACGGAAACCTTCCTCCCCGAGCGATAGCCGACACGCCAGCACGACCAGAATTGCAACGAAGAAGCCCAACGTGGCTGTGGTCTGGATAAAACTGGTGAAGAAGCCTCGACGGTTTACCGGTGCATGCTCAGCCACATAGATGGCAGCGCCACCGTACTCGCCGCCGATGGCCAAGCCCTGTACCAAGCGAAGCACGACCAACGCGACAGGTGCAGCAAAGCCGATAGTTTCATATGTTGGCAAAAGACCGACCGCGGTGGTTGAAATTCCCATCAAGATAAGTGTCAGCAGAAACGTGTGCTTGCGTCCCAATCGGTCGCCAAGACTGCCGAACAGGATGGCACCGAACGGCCGGATGACGAATCCGGTCGCAAAGGTCGCAACACTGATCAGGACGGCGGCGGTGGGATCATTGGCGGGGTAGAAAAGGGTCGAAAAGAACACGGCAAGGCTTCCATAGAGATAGAAGTCATACCATTCGATAACCGTGCCTGCACTTGAGGCAAGCACCACCGTCCAGATGCTCGGGTTCGGGGCGTCCGCTTTAGATTCGCTCATCATATCTCTCCATCGGCCTTGTTGGGCACGTGTTTTCCCGGGCGCGCGCGCCGCAGCGCACGCCCCTTCTCCACCCGGCAATACGTAGAAAGTTGCGGACCCGTTAGGCCGCGATAGAATTTCGGGTCGGCGCATAGCGCGCAAGACATGCGCTTGCTTCTGCCGAAATTCGCTTCACCAGCTCACCGGCGGTTGGAATGTCGTTGATGAGACCGATTGCTTCTCCGACCGTGACATTGGCCGTATCGTAGTCGCCGGAGACCCACGCCTTCTCGACGCGCTGCAGCTCGGCTTCTTGCAGTGTGCGCAGCTCGTCTTCCCGGCCATGCCACCTTTCGATGAAGCCGTTCTTCATCAGGCGTCCAGTGTACTCAGAGGGCCAAGCCTTTTTGCGGACAACGTCGTAGACACGTGTCCGGATCGTTTCATCGCCGGTGGCTGCCAGCACCTTTTCCTTGGCGTTGCGATGAATGACCGATTCTTGCGTGGCCCAAAACCGCGATCCGATCAAAGCACCGTCGGCACCTAGCATTAGCGCGGCGGCGAGACCGCGCCCGTCAGCAATGCCTCCGGCGGCAAGAAGGAGAACGCGCGGCGCTCGTTGCGCGATCATATCGGCGACTGCAGGAACGAACGGCATCGTCGAGCGCGCCGTGAGTCCGTGGCCGCCGGCCTCCGTACCCTGTGCGATGATAACGTCCGCGCCGACGTCGATCGCCCGCTGGGCATGCTCGAGCGTATGCGCCTGACAGATCAGGGGGATGCCGGCCTGCTTCACTTTCGGGGCATATGGCGCAGGATCCGAGAACGACAGCATGATCGCTTTCTTGTGCCGCTCCAGAGCGAGATCGAGCAGACCCGGATCGTTCGCCAGCGCCCAGGTGATGAATCCACAGCCGACGTCCGGCCGGCTCACCTTTGCGGACTGTTCTTCGAACCAGGCGCGGTTGGCATAGCCGCCGCCGAGAAGGCCCAGAGCACCTGCCGCGGAAACCGCGGAGGCCAGCTCGCCGCCGGAGGCCGGATCCATCGGCGCCAGCACGATCGGGTGCTCGAGCCCAAAAAATTCGGTCAGTCTCGTCTTGATAGCCATGTCTCTTCCTCTCCTAGGCTTATGCCCGTCTCGGATGCTGGGAAGCTAGATTGGCTGTTGACAACATAAAAGTGATTATTATTGATCAGAGTCATCATTCCGGGAGATGACCACATGGACAGCACGGATCTGAATTTCTTTTCCGCGGTCGCCACGGCCGGCGGAATCGGCCGCGCCGCCCACAATCTCCACACCGTGCAATCGAACGTGACCCAGCGAATTCGAGCGCTGGAGAACCAGCTCGGTGTCCGACTTTTTGATCGGTCCAAGAAAGGCGTTACGCTCACCTCCATGGGCAACAGGCTGCTTCCTTACGCCAAGCGCATCAGCGATCTGTTGGCCGAGGCGCATTGCGCAGTGAAGGACGAGGCGTGGCCGGGCGGCGAGCTGCGCATTGGATCAATGGAGACGACGGCGGCGTTGCGCCTACCACCGTTGCTCACCCATTACGGCATCGCTTATCCCGATGTTGACGTCCAAATCGAGACAGGCCCGACCGCAGCGCTGGTCGACTGCGTATTGTCTCGGAAGCTTGACGGAGCTTTTGTCTCTGCACCGGTCACGCACGGTGAACTGACCTGCACACCGATCGTGGAGGAGGAGCTGGTGCTGATCACGCCGCCGATGGTGACGTCCCCCCAACACCTCGGCAAATTCCTGGCTTCGGGAAGCGGCCGGAAGGTGATCGTGTTTCGTGCCGGTTGCTCCTATCGACAGCGTCTGTCCGAATATCTTGCGCATCGTGGTTTCGTCGACCTGCGCTGGATGGAAATGGGAACGCTCGACGGAATCATCGGTTGTGTGGCGGCTTCGGTCGGGCTGTCATTGGTGCCGCGCGTCGTCGCTGATTCTGCCGAACGACAGGGCTTGATCCACCTGCATTCGCTGCCGAACGGGACCGGCAGGGCCACCACGGTTTTCGTTCACCGCAAGGACGCATTCGTGTCCTCCGCTCTGCGGGCGTTCATGGAATGCGCCGGATCGGGAACGAACCAAACAGCTCCGCCCGAGCAACCGGCAGTGGCGCTCAAGCAGCCTCGAAAGACGGCCTCGCCGCCTTGACTGATGCCACGATAAAGCGATGCACTTCTGCAACCCGCCGCGTTTCGTGCGTATCGGGATGCGACGTCAACCAGTAATTCCGCACGAAACGAATGTCGGGAAGCAGACGCTGCAATTCGGGATAGCGCTGGGCCACGTAATCATGAAGGATTCCGACGCCGTGTCCACCACGAACGGCCTCCATCTGCGCAACGACGCTACCGCATTCATAGCGTCGCGACATGAGCCGGCCGAGCACTGAGGCATAGTCCAATGCCCTGCTGTAGACGAAATCCTCGACCTGGGTGACGAACAGGCGGCCGGCAAGATCGGCCTGCGTCCTGATGGGACCCTCGCGCGCGAGATAAGCATCAGCAGCATAGACACTGAGCGTATAGTCGGTGAGTTTGGACAGGATCAGCTTACCCTGCTTGGGCCGGTCCAGCGTGATCGCAACGTCGGCCTCGCGCCTTGACAGGGAGAATGTGCGCGGAAGCGGCACGAGTTGAATGACAAGGCCCGGGTGCTTCGCGGCCAGCGCGCCCAGCCGATCGGCCAGGAAGTAGTTGCCAAGCCCGTCCGGTGCCCCTACGCGCACGGTTCCGGTGAGGGCCTCGGCGGCGCCTCCAATGCTCGATCCCACTTTGAGGAATTCGCTCTCTGCGCGCTCGGCAGCCGCGACGAGCGCCTCGCCCGCCGCCGTCAGCGCGCACCCTGTAGTGTGTCGTTCGAGCAGTTTGGCATTCAAGCTACTCTCCAGCGCGGTCAGTTGCCGGGCGACCGTTGCATGGTTCAGCCGTAGGCTTTTCGAGGCCTTCAGAATCTGGCCGGCACGCGCCACTTCTAGGAATATCCGAACGCGCTCCCAATCCATTGACTACACTTTCTGCACAACGGAGCCGCGAATTCGGCCGTTGATGCCGCATTTTTATGCGCTGCATATCTGGCTCGATCAAGCATCATGTTAGGGAGAGCAGCCAATGCCCGTGACTATTCTGAACTTCATCAATGGCGAGCTGGTGCCGAGCCGGGGCCCTCGCACCGCGCCGGTTTACAATCCCGCGACCGGCGAGCAATCGGCAACGCTCGGACTTGCCACGACGCAAGACGTGCGGTCGGCCGCTGCAGCCGCCCGCAAGGCGTTCCCGGGCTGGGCGAACACACCGCCACTGCGCCGTGCTCGTATTCTCAACCGTTTCCTGCGGATCATGGAGGATCGAATCGATGAACTTGCCCAAGTGATCACCGCCGAACACGGCAAGGTGCTTTCGGACGCGAAGGGCGAGATCCAACGCGGCATGGAGGTGGTGGAGTTCGCGACCGGCGCGCCGCAACTGCTCAAGGGAGAGATCACCGAGAATGTCGGGACCCGTGTCGACAGCCACTCGCTGCGTCAACCGCTCGGGGTGGTCGCTGGCATCACGCCATTCAATTTCCCGGCAATGGTCCCGATGTGGATGTTCCCGGTTGCGCTGGCCTGCGGCAATACGTTTATCCTCAAGCCGTCGGAGCGCGATCCCTCGGCCTCGCTCGTGCTTGCGCAGTGGCTGAAGGAGGCCGGGCTGCCCGACGGCGTGTTCAATGTCGTGCATGGCGACAAGGAAGCGGTGGATGCCATCCTAACGGATCCCGATATCGTGGCGGTCAGCTTCGTCGGCTCGACGCCGATTGCGCGATACATTTATGAGACGGCGACCAGCCACGGCAAGCGCTGCCAGGCGCTGGGCGGCGCCAAGAACCACATGATCGTGATGCCTGACGCCGACATGGACCAGGCCGTCGACGCTCTCATGGGCGCGGCTTATGGCTCCGCCGGCGAGCGCTGCATGGCGATCTCGGTAGCCGTTCCGATCGGCGACACCACCGCCGATCGTCTGATCGAAAAGCTGGCGCCCAAGGTCCGCGCGCTTAACATTGGTCCCGGTACCGACCCCGAGGCCGAGATGGGCCCGTTGGTGACGAAGCAGCACCTCGACAAAGTCCGAGGCTATATTGACGCCGGCGTTGACGAAGGCGCGAAGCTGATTGTGGACGGGCGCGATTTCCATCGCCAGGGCTACGAGAAGGGCTACTTCATCGGCGGCAGCCTGTTTGATCGCGCGACCACGGACATGAAGATCTATCGCGAAGAGATCTTCGGACCGGTGCTCGTGGTGGCCCGGGCCAAGTCTTATGACGAGGCGGCCGACATGATCAACCAACACGAGTTCGGCAACGGCACCGCAATCTTTACCAGGGATGGCGATGCGGCGCGTGAGTTTGCGCATCAGATCCAGGTCGGCATGGTGGGCATCAACGTACCGATCCCGGTGCCGATGGCATTCCATTCGTTCGGCGGATGGAAAGCCTCTCTGTTCGGCGACCATCACATGCATGGCCCCGAGGGCGTTCGCTTTTATACCAAGCTGAAAACGATCACGACCCGTTGGCCGACCGGCATCCGGGCCGGCGCCGAGTTCGTGATGCCGACGATGTCCTGATCTTCTCCGAATGGAAGGCCGTGGCAGCTCCACGGCCTTCTCAACCCGCCAGTTGGCCCGGCCCCCAAATGGTGAACTCTGGCAGTCGCGCCAGAGAGCTGAATTCGGCCGATCAATCCGTGAATATCGCCCTAGAATCTCGGGCCGGGATCAGATTGGCCCTGTCGATCTCCATCGGCCGCTCGAGGCTGTCATGCTCGCTCTCCTCAGCTCCATTGGGTCACTGGGAACGCTCACCTCTCGGCCAAGCTCCCGTGGTGAGCGCCCTCGGAGAATATTCGACCACCTCTCCGATGAGAGGGATCGCCGCAGCGCGCACTCTCCGGCCGGCCGTGACATGAAGCCGCCAGGCGCGCTCGGCGCCCTTGAAGCCCTGAATCGGCGGATCATTCCAGAGCAACTCGATCGTCCCGTGCAGGATTAGGACATCGCCGACGACAAAGTCGACAAAAAGCAGTCCCGCCCTGGGATTGGACATAAAATTCCCAAGCGTGTTGAAAAAGGAATTACCCGCAAAGTCCGGAACGGTGATCTGGTTATCCGCCACGTGAATGAAGCCTGGCTTACCGCCGCGGTGAGAAATATCGCAATCGAACGATGATCCGTCATCTGAAGCCGCACATGAGGCGACGAAGAAGGTCGCCGACTGGCGGATCAGCTCTCGTGCCGCATCGTCCAAGACGGCGAACGCCTCGACCTCGCCGGGACCGAGTTGCTCCGGTGGGGCGGATGGTGCCGCGCTGATATGGCGCGTGTGGACGTATTGAGGGCAATTGCCAAAGCTCTGCACGACCGCCACCTCGAAACTTGTCTGGTCGAGGGTGATCAGCGTTCCGTTCATGCGGTTTCGCCGACGATTGGTCAGGTCTATGCCCAGCACTCCCAAGCTGGCGCCCACGGAAAGATTCGTTCCGAGCAGGTCGAAGGTTTTCGGTAACGATCCGATGCGCAGCCGTCCTGGATCCGGTGAAGAGACGAATCCGCGCGGGCCAAACAGGACCGAAGGGATCGGCCAGCCCGCTCGGTCCGACGAGCCGACAAGGAGGTATTCGAGTCCTGCGAAGAATTCACGGTGCTGATCGGGCATCCATGTGCGGATGGAGGTTTTCCCGCGCTCGCTCATTCTGTCGGCCACGCCGACGCGTCGCTGCACGTCGATCTCGCCCTGGTGAAAAGGAGACGAGCTCCGTTCGGAAAGGCTGGTCATGACCGCACCTCGAAGAAGATTTGCCGATCAGCTCGCAGGCGCGCTTGGCATCCGCTGAAAATTCGGAAGTGCTTCCAGCCGCCCCAGCCAGGCGACAATGTTCGGGTAGGAGGACAGTTCAATGCCTCCCTCCGGAGCGGCCCGTGTGTAGCTGTAGCAAGCGAGATCAGCCACGGTCGGATGGGTTGCCGCGAGAAATTCGTGCTTCGCAAGATGACCATCCATCACGCTGAAAAGACTGCTGGCGACCCCGGCCGCTTGCCGGCCATCGACGGGCAAGTTGAACACCTTGCCCAGCCGAGCTGTTGCTGGTCCATATGCCAGCTGTCCCGCTGCCACGGACAGCCAACGTTGCACGGCAGCCGCACTGACCGGATCTTCCGGAAGCCACGTCTCGGTAGTGTCGTAGCGCTTGGCCAGATAGATAAGGATTGCATTGGAATCGGCAACGACGGTGCCGTCATCATCGACGACAGGTATCTGCCCGAACGGGTTCATTGCGAGATAGGCCGGCGTCTTCCGCTCGGCAGGGGGCGTTGGGATCAACTCGTAAGGAAGCGAGAGAAGCCCGAGCATGAGCTCGACCCGGTGGCTGTGTCCCGACAATTTACCGCCATAGAGCTTGATCGTAGCTGACATTCCCAACTCGCTTTCGCTATTCAAACGATGTCTCGGTACTTATCATTTCCCATTCGGACGACAATCGAATGTTCCTTCAATTTACCATTGCGGTTTTTGCAACGATCCAGACGAGCAGAATGACTGGCCGCCTTTTTTCCCTCTGAACTCGCGCAACACGTTCTTCTGAACCTCTCCGATCGCATTCCGGGCAGCTCGCTCACGCAGAAATCGTTGATCGGCAGGTTGTAGGGAACCAGCCGTCCTTCAGCACCGCCACGCCATCCCTTTCCCCTGCAGCGCCTCCTGTCGTCGGGACGGCGGCCGCGACAACTCGCTCGCCGAAATCAGGATGTGGCAGTCCGACGACGGCGCTTTCGAGCACATCGGGAATGCGGTCGATCTCGAGTTCGAACTCCTTCGGATGAACGTTGTAACCGCCCGAAATGATCACATCCTTCGCGCGCCGACCTTCAAAGGGAGCCGACGGCGGAACGCACGAGTTCTGTCGGCCACTGCTCCAACAGCTCGCTGAGAACGCGCTTCATCTCGGCCCCCCTTGATGGATCACTCAGTCCGCAACTGCCCGCTCAAGCTCGGCCACTCTGGGTCTGACCGTCTCCTGCTGCGAGGACTGGACCGGCCGTTCGTCCCCCTCGCCTGTCTCCATGTCGATAAAAACGGCCGGCTCGCGCTGCGAACGGTCAATCGTCAGCGAAAACACATCGAAACGATTATAGTAGCCTACGACATCGTGAAATTGCTTCGGTTCGACGCATTGCGCGACGTCAATATCGGCATATGCGATGCCTTCGCTGTCTGAGAGGACGTCGCTGATAATCTGCCCTGTTGGATCGAGGATCATCGATACAGCATGCGGTGTGCCCTCGATCAGATCCAGCATGGCGGGGTTAGCCTGTCCGAGCGCGTCCTTCATACCTACGTCCATGCAGGCGGACGAAACGATGTTGAAGCATTTGGCTTCAAACGAATGAGCTCCAGCCCGGATCTCGATGGCCCTGCGTAGGTCATAGCCCCCCTTCTCCTTGGAGGGACGCGTCGGCCAGATCGGCGGGTAGGTCGAAATATGAACTTGCTCGCCCTGCGCCATCAATGAATAGCGGGCAAGTGGATTCGTATTCTCACCACAAATCAGCATGCCAATGCGGCCGATGGAGGTCTGCGCGACGCGCAACCCACGCGCATCTCCGGCAGCCCAGACCAGCTTCTCGTAAAAGGTCGGAACGAGCTTGCGATGATGATTCAGGATCGATCCATCTTGGCCGATCAAAAGATTGGAGTTCCAGATACAGCCAAGGCTGGCAACCGTCCCTTCCGTAAAACCGATAGAGACCACGACGTTGTGGCGCTTGGCCGCCATCCTGACCTTTGTCAATTCCGCGCTGTCGAGCCGCAATGCCTGGGCCGACAACGCTCTGAAGAAATCATGAGACATGATCGGCGCCTGCAGCGCCGCCCACACGGGAAAGCCGGGAATGAACGATTCCGGGAAAGCAACCAGCGAGGCACCGTTGCGTGCCGCCTCGGCAACGAGGTCGCAGGCCTTGTCTGCACTTTTGGCCGCGTCGAGGAAAACTGAAGATGTGTGGCACGCGGCAGCTTTGAAGCGCGGCAAATTCGACGGCATTTGAGACGATCCTCTCGGTTTCTGGCACCACAGGTTAGTCTTTCGCCGGCGGGTGGCGAATGCGGAAAATCTGCACGAGCGGTTGCGCGTCTTCAGACGACCAGGACCGGCACGCGATAGATCGCGTTGCGTCGGCCGCCGGCCGGCTGATTCTCGCCCGATCGCGAGATCGCCCGAGACAGGAGACCGCAGCATCCCTCTTTTACTATCCAATCACAGGTGAACTTGGTCCAGGATCGTCCTGACACCTTCTCCAAGCGGCATCCCTGCCAGCTCCGCCCTTCATCGGCGCTCAGTTCGACCGCCGCAATTCCGTCGTCACCCCAGGCCCATCCCCAGACCTGCAAAACCTCGTCACGCCTGAGCTGACGATTCGGCTTTGGCGCCACGATGACCGATTGGGGGGCGATCGCCCACACCGGCTGGGTCGAACCGTCCGGCGCGAGGTCGTTGTACCATGTGGTGGTGAAGACGCCCGGAGCCCGCTCCGAGCGCAATTCGAGCTTGCGGAGCCATTTGACGCTGTTCGTGCCGTAGAAGCCCGGGACCACCAACCGCAACGGATACCCGTGCTCAGGAAGCAGCGGCGCTCCGTTCATCTCGTAGGCGAGCAAGACGTCGTCGGATATCCGGGAGAGCGGCAGATCCTTGATGTAATGTCCGCACGCGATGCCTCCGAAGTCGCCGGAGTCCGCCCCCTGTGACCAAACGAAATTTGCGCTCCTCGCCACGCCCGCTGATCCTAGCACATGATCCAGACGAACGCCCGCCCAGCGCACGTTGCAGACCCGCTGCGTGGGCTTGTCGGGCGCCAGCGGGCTGCCTGCACATTGATGCACCGAGACCACCTCGGTCTTTGGAAGCGACTTGAGCTGACCGACGGAGAAGCTCGCGGGCGTCTCGACCAGGCCGGCGATTTCCAGCGTCCAATCATCCCCATGAGTGACATCGAGAACACCGAGATGGCACAACACGATGCAGCCTTCGACTGGCGTGATGCGGTCGGTCAGCAGATGCGGTTCGGAGGGAATTCGGCCGAAGAAGCCGCGTACCTTGTACGTAAAGTCGTCAGCCATCGCAGCGCTCCCTCGCGCCGGCATTCTAGTACATCACGGGAGGACGTCGACCGTAAGAAACTCCGCAGATACACTTGCGCGTATTCGATCACTCGAATTCGTTCAGATACGCTCTGTCCGCCTTGAAGATCTCATGAAGGAACCGCAGCAGCGTACGCACCCTACCCATATATTCGATATCCTCATGGACGGAAATGTAGAGCGACCGCGTGACCACCACATCTTTCATGAGCCATACAAGGCGAGGATCCTTTTTTGCCGAGAAGAAGGGCAGAAGGCCGATGCCACGCCCGACAGCGATCGCATTCTGCTGGGCTGCCATGCTGGTCGATCGAAAGACGACGCTCTCCGGCACCAGGACGTCGTGCAGCCACTGCACCGGCTGGATAGCCACGAGATCGTCGACATAATCAATGAAGTCGTGACGCTTCAATTCTTCCATGGTGCCCGGCGTCCCCCGTTCCACGATGTACCTGGACGACGCGAACAGCCCAAGCTTGAACTCGCCAGCTTTTTTGACCGAAAGTTTGGGGCCCACGAGGGGAACGAAGCTGATGCACACATCCGCCTCGCGTTTGGTCAGATTGATCAGATGCCTTTCGGTCACAAGCTCCACGACAACGCCCGGGTGCTTCTCATTGAATTGGACCAACTTCTCGGCAAGGTAGAAGGCGGCAATACCCTCCATGCTCGTCAGCCGGACGCGACCAGTGGGCTCGGCGGGCGTGGCGCGGAAATCTTCCGATATCACCAGGGCCGCGCCCTCAATTTTCTCGGCCTCTTGGTAGAGCTTGTGCCCGTCCTCCGTCAGCACGAACCCGTTCGGCTTGCGGTCGAAAATCTTGATACCAAGATCTCGCTCAAGCTCTGAAATGCGCCGGCTGACCGTCGTGTGGTCGACTTTGAGGCGCCGCGCGGCCGGCATCAACCGCCCCTGCCGGGCGAGTTCAAGGAAGAATTTCAGGTCGTTCCAGTCGAACATTCGCTCCTGCGTGCCAATCCGGAAGAGGCCAACGACGAAAATCCGACGGTGGGTGACCGCCTCGCCCGCCCGATCAAACAATCTTCTACGGCGGCTTTCAAGGTGCCTGAAGGCGATTTCCGTGCCTTCGGTGCCTGAAGCCGCGGGGCGCAGCCCGCTCTCGCGCTCCAGCCGCAACGATCTCGGCCGTTATAGCTCTACCACTCCCTGAGGCACGCATTCTCGTCGATACAGATACTCGAGAATTTCCTTTCTATACTGCAGACTCCCGGCGTGGGTCGCCAGTTTGAGCCGGTCCCGCGGTCGCAAAGTATCAATCTCCCAAATCCGGCCGATTCGCGCAGCCGGTCCGTTCGAGAGCGCGACAATTCGATCGCTCAGGAAGATCGCTTCGTCTATGTCGTGCGTGACCATTACAACCGTGGTCGGGGTCTTTTCCACGATGCGAACCAGTTCGTCCTGAAGGCTCGACTTGGTCAGCGCATCGAGCGCGCCGAACGGCTCGTCCAACAGCAGCACCTTAGGCTCGACCGCAAAAGCGCGAGCGATGCCCACCCGCTGCTTCATTCCACCTGACACCTCGAATGGGTATTTGTTGATGGCGTGCTCCAGGTGAACAAGCTTCAGCGCCTGCTCTGAGCGATCCTTCAATTCGGATGCCGCGGCACCCTTGAAGGCCTGTTTGACCGCAAGGCGAACATTTTCGTAGCAAGTCATCCAGGGCAATAGAGCATGGCTCTGGAAGACCATTGCGCGCTCCGGCCCCGGGCCAGAAATCGTCGTCCCGGCGCAGCGTATTGCACCCTTTGTAGGCGCCAGAAGGCCAGCAACAATGTTTAGCAACGTGCTCTTGCCGCAGCCTGAATGGCCGATCAAGCAGACAAACTCGCTGTCTTCGATAGCGAGCGAGATTCTATCCAGCGCAAGAAGCCCCTTGCCAGAACGGTCAACAAACGACATTGACACATCGTTGATCTCGAGATCCGCCATGGTTCTATTCCCGGAAGCTGAGGCTTTCGCCTATTCGCTTGAGCAAAATATCTAGCGCCAATCCAATACCGCCGACCAGGACGATGGCGACGATCATGCTCGCGATCTGGAGATTATTCCATTCGTTCCAGATGAAGTACCCGATGCCGCTCTGTGCGCCGACCATCTCGGCAGCCACGATGACGAACCAGGCGATACCGATCGAGATCCTCATTCCCGACAGGATCATAGGCACACTGGCGGGAAAGACGACGCGCGCGACATGCTCTAATCGTGGAAGACCGAATACGCGCGAGACGTTCAGCCATTCAGCCCGCACGGAAGCTGTCCCGGTTGCCGTGCTGATCAACATCGGCCAGACTGCACAGATGAAGATGATGAAGATCGTCGAGACGGTGCTGTCGCGGAACGTATAGAGCGCCAGCGGCATCCACGCGAGTGGCGATACCGGCCGCAGGATCTGAATGAAAGGATCCAACGCGCGATGGCAAGCAGGCCATAGACCGAGCAAGAAGCCTAGGGGCACCGCGACGAGTAAGGCCAGCGTGAAGCCCAGTGCTACGCGGCCCATGGAATAGGCCAGATGCCATGCGATGCCCAGATTGTTGGGATTGTCGTGATCGAAGGCGTGTGTGATCAGATCCCGGCCGCGGAGCGCGACGATCCACGGTGAGGGGATCGCACCGGCCTGCTGACCCGGCGCGCTCTGGCCGGCAAGGCGGGCATATTCGGCGTCGGCAGCGCTAACACCTCCCGACGAACCGGCGGTGAACCAGCCCCAGACGCTTACAAATACGATGAAGATCGCGACCGAGGATACCCAGGGCTGCTGCAGCCGGCGTGACACCTCCATCAGCCCCCCTTCCGGACCGAAGACAGGTAGTCCTGCGGCTTATTGGAATCGAATTCGTTCCCGAGAATCCTTTCGGTGCCGAAGCCGACCGCTGGCGGCGTCACGCCCTGCTCGCGCATGATCCGAGCGGCATCGGTCGCCAGCATCACCTTTTCGGCGAGCACCTTATAGTCGACATCCTCCTTTAGCATGTTCCAGCGCCGGAGCTGGGTCATCAGCCAAACTGCTGCCGAATATTGCGGAAACGGCTGATAATCAACCCGCCGCGGATCTTTCCGGATGGTGCCAAGGCCGTCGGCATACGTGCCGCTCAAAACCTGCTCGAGGACAATTTCGGGAGCATTGAGATATTGCGGCTCTGACAGCACCTTCGCCATGCCGACCCGGTTCTCCGGCTTCGAGACATGAAGACTGGACGCGATGATGGCGCGGTAGAACGCCATGAATGTGTTGGGATTTTGCTGGATCCAGCTTTCCGCGGCGGTGACAGAGCAACAAGGATGTCCATCCCAGATATCCTTCGAGATCAGATGAATGAAGCCAGCGCCTTCGTAGACCGCGCGCTGACCGCCCGGCTCTCCGCCGAAAAAACCATCGATGCTTCCGACGCGAAGGCTCGCCACGTATTCGGTCGGAGGTACGATGCGGTATTTGACATCTTGGTCCGGATCGAGCCCGGCGGTAGCCAAATAGTTGCGCAGCTGCAGGGTCTGGTGACTTTGCTCGAACGGGACCGCGAATGTGAAGCCCTTCCAGTTCTTGGGATCCCGATTGTCCTTGTGCTTGTTGGCCAGGACGAGGGAGTTGCCGTTCTGGTTCAAGATGGTCAGCACCTTGATTGACTGGACGTTACCGCCGAGGCCGGCTGTCATCGTCAGGGGGACCGGCATCACCTGCTGCGAGACGTCCAGCTCGCCGTTGAGCATCTTGTCGCGGATCAGCGCGATACCGGCGATTTTCTGCAGACTGACATCCAGACCTTCCTTGCGGTAGCTGCCGAGCCTTTCGCCGTAGATCAGCGGAACGGCGCAGGTGATCGGGAGGAAGCCAACAGCCAGCTTGGTTTTCTCGAGAGGCCTTCGCTCCTGGGCAATTGCCTTCAAGGTGTCGATTGGCAGGATGCTGGAGAGAGCGCCGATGATCACCCCAGCGCCAACGGTGCGAAGCAGTTCCCGCCGCAAAACCGGCTGCGGGAAAAGGCCATGCAGAAGTGCCTGCTGGACGCTTTCGGACACGGCCTCTTCGACAGTCGGCTGCGCGGGAGCATGCGCTCCGCAACTGCACAGGCTGCCGATGAAGCGATGGTGATGTGATGCGTCGCGCATTTCTGTCCCCCTGGTCAAAATGTCCGGCTCAAAATCGTAACATTGACGCTCGAAGGGCCAACGGCGAAATTGTGCAGGAGCATCTGCAGTTCCGCGCATGCCATTCGGAATTCCCAGCTCTGGTTCACTCCGCCGATTGCGGCATCGTCCTTGAGCGCCCGAACAGGATGCGATGCTGCATCTCGTCGAAGCGGCCATCCGCGTTCGTTTCCCGCGTTAACAACGACACCGCGATCGCCACGGCAAACGATAGCGGCATGCTGATGATGGCCGGGTTACGCAGCGAGACGAACCACCAGGCGCCGCTCACCTGGGCCAGCGGCTTACCGAGCACATCGACCTGGATGGTCGGTGACAGCGCAATGAGCACCAGCGAGCTTAGCGTGCCGATCATGATGCTAGCGACGGCCGCTGGCGTCGTGAAGCGACGCCAGATGATAGCGAGGACCAGTGATGGAAAATTGGCGGCACAGGCGATGGAGAAGGCGAGCCCGGCCATGAAGGCCACGTTCTGGCCTTCGAAGGTGATGCCGAGCACGATTGCCAGCACCGAGATGGCAACGGTGGCGATCCGCGCCACTTTGAGCTGCTCAGCCTCCGATGCCCTACCGTGGCGAACGACGTTGGTCCAGACATCATGGCACAACGTAGCCACACCGGAAAGCGTGAGGCCTGCCACCACCGCCAGCATGGTGGCAAACGCAACTGCGCAGATGAAACCGAAGAAGGCGTCGCCGCCGACTGTGAGGGCGAGCAGAGGTGCAGCCATGTTGCCGCCACCGCCGGCTTTCATCACCGCCTCCGGGCCGACCAGCACCATGGCCCCAAAGCCGATGATGAACACCATCAGGTGGAAGAAGCCGATCAGCCCGGTGGCATAAAGTATCGATAGTCGCGCGGCCTTGGAGTCCCGAACCGTGTATACCCGCATCAGGACGTGCGGCATCGCCGCGGTGCCGAACATCAGCCCGAGGCCGAGTGAGATCGCGTCCCATTGCCCCGAAACCACCTTCGAACCTGGCTGCAGCACTCTTGTGCCGTACTTCTCCGCCGCTGCGGCGAACAGCTTGAGCGGGTTCATTTCGAAATGCATCAGGACCAGGACTGCCAGGATCACTCCGCCGGCGAGCAGCAGCGCCGCCTTCACCACCTGCACCCAGGTGGTGGCGAGCATGCCGCCGAACAGCACATAGATGAGCATGGCAGCACCGACCAAAGCCACCGACCAAGTGTAGGGCAGGCCGAACAGCAACTTGATCAACGATCCGGTCGCGACCATCTGGGCGATCAGGTAGAACAGGATCACCGCCAGCGTACCGACCGCCGCGGCGAGCCGCACCGGCTTTTGGCTGAGCCGATAGGCGACCACGTCCGCGAACGTGAATTTCCCGACATTGCGCAGTGGCTCGACAATCAGAAAGAGGATGATCGGCCAGCCGACCAGCCATCCAATCGAGTAGACCATGCCATCGAAGCCATTCGAGGTGACAATGCCGGCAATGCCGAGCAGCGCGGCCGCGCTGAGGAAGTCGCCAGCGAGCGCCCAGCCATTCTGCCATGCAGTGATCTCGCCGCCCGCGGCAAAGAAGTGCTCCGTGGTACGGGTGCGCCGCGCCGCCCAGTAAGTAATCAGGAGCGTCAGGACCATAAATGCGAAGAAGAAGCCGATCGAGAGCGAGTTGTTGGCCATCGCGAGGTCCTATCGTTCGAGGTCACGAAGGCTGGCATCAAATACCCGGTTCGCCCACAGCACATAGATGAGGCAGAGCAGGAACGATGAAACGATGACGAGAGGGCCGAGCACGATGCAAAGCGAGAGCCCGGGCGCAAGCACAGTGCCCAAAAGCGGCTTGTCGAATGCGAACAATGCCATGAAGCCGAAATAGATCGTGATCATCGTCGCACAAAGCAGCAGCGCGATCCGGAGGCGCCTCCGCGCGAGGGTGACAGAACGAGGCGCGACGCCGGAATTGACGGAAGTCTGCGCGTCCATCCACCCTCCAGAAGGTCTTGATATCGACTACCGGTCAGCTTCCGCCGAGCCGCAAGCGTCGGGAACCACGAAACTTTGCAATGTACTGTGCAGATTTGCGGCCTCGTCGAAGGCGATGCTGTGTCGTCTCGACGGTCGCGGCGACAACAACCATGCCGGCAATGACGGCGCGCCTGCGACGGCATTGATCCTTGCATGCAAGGATTACGTTGGCGGCGCGGGCTTGGGCAGGCGTGAGGGCGGCACCACGATGGGTGGCGTGAGTCCGAGCTGCGGACATGCAGTCAAACCGGAAACCTCGCAGAATAGCGGGCGCGACCTCCATCGGTACCGGAAGTACAAGAGGAGTTCTATCGGGGTTCTCGCCCAGCGCGTCACACTGCCGATCTACTCGACTTTCCAGGCCCTGCACCGCGTCCGCGGTCGATTTGTCGGTCAGCGCACCCGTCCATCAAACAGACCCGTGCGTTCCTCTTGGAGCGAGGCATGGTGTGCGGCAAAGCCTACATTCCCTGTTCGAGTTGCCCGGTATCTTGGCAATTAGCGCCAATGTTTTTTCGCCTTGCATGTTGCGCATCATCGAGGGTTTAGCGGAAGACTCGCGTCGACTGGATGGGCGTATCGAGGGACTATCGAGCGGGATCGAAACGCTGGCCAGTCAAGACCGGGCCTGCCAGCGAGCCGAGCTAAGCGGACCCCACCAGCATGACGAACACGCTTGCTCATCCCGATGTCATCGGCGACGGCCTCTCTCTTGCGGTCAGGGTCGGAGCCGGGATTGACAAGGATGTGGCCTCTGCGGGCTTCTGGACGCCCGGGTCAATCTTCAAGAGCGGCAGCGCCTCGCAGGTCGTGCCGTACGGTTGGCTGGACCGCGGTCGTGCCGGGGCATCGCAGCGCGTCCGAATGCCAAGAGAATTCGTCGTCTTCAGCGGAAAATCACGATCGGAACGTCATGAAAATGATGGCGAATTTGAAAACCAGAACGTCGGCAGATCACCGGCGCCATGACGGTTCCATCCCGGAGCGACCTGGTCCGCTACTGTAATGGCGGCCGGGTTCTCCGTGCAAAGTGAACCATTTTCATGATTATTCCGTTGAGAGATTATTTTTCACGTGGTATGATGGAATTTCGAAATCCAAGCCCTCAGTGACCAAAATTCGAGGACGGGAAATGTTTTTCAGAGGAATGTAAGTGAGCGCAGAATTTTCAGGATCGGTGAATGTTTTTCACGATAGGCGATTGCCTGAGCCCGCTGTCCCCGCGGGTTATGCCGCGCTCATCGACACTTACAAGCTGGCCGTGCCGGTCCCCCGCACCCTTTCGGCCATCGGAGCCCGGCACCGTATCATTGAACAGGATGGTTGGCGGATCTACACGCCTCGCCATGCTCCCCAGGCCTCGCTTGAGGGACACCTGACTTTTGCCCTCAAGAACGAAGGAGTCGATCTTTCCGTCCTGAAGCGGCTTTTCCTAGTCGTTAACGAGGGTGACATCGCGGAGCTTGTCCGGCAGAAGCCGACCGGCATTTACACACGACGCATCTGGTTTCTGTACGAGTGGTTGCTTGGCTGCGAGCTGAATCTGTCGCTTACAGACAAGGTCTCATATGTAGACGCCATCGATACCGACCTCCAGTTCGGAGGGATTGGCACGAATTCCGCCCGGCATCGCGTTCGCAACAACCTTCCCGGCACCCCGGAATTTTGTCCGCTCGTTTTCAAGACGGCCGCGCTGAACCAATTTCTCGCGCAGAACTGGAAGGAGCGGGCGCGCGCTGTCGTCAGCGAAGTCCCGAAGGATTTGCTCGCGCGCACCGCCGCCTTTCTGCTGCTGAAAGATTCAAAGTCTAGTTACATCATCGAGGGAGAAAGGCCGCCTCAGGATCGCATTCAAAGATGGGGACGCGCCATCGGCGAGGCTGGGCGCGCGCCGCTCGATGAGCGGGAGTTTTTGCGCCTGCAAGGCATCGTCATCGGAGACGAGCGTTTCGTGAAGCTCGGGTTCCGGCAGGAAGGAGGCTTCGTCGGAGAGCATGACCGCGATACACAGCGCCCTATCCCGGACCATATCAGCGCGAGGCATGAAGACATCGCCTCTCTTATGGCAGGATTGATCGCATTCGATCTCGCCGCCGAGAACGAGCTCGATCCCATTATCGCGGCGGCGGTGCTCGCGTTCGGCTTTGTTTATATCCATCCATTCGAGGACGGCAACGGACGCATCCATCGATATCTGATGCATCATGTCCTCGCGCGGCGCGGATTTAATCCGGCCGGGGTCCATTTTCCAGTGTCATCGGCGATTCTTGACCGGATCACCGAGTACAAAGGCGTGCTGGAAAGCTATTCCAGCAGGCTACTTCCGTGCGTTCAATGGGAAGCGACCCCAAAGAATAATGTGAAGGTTTTGAACGATACCGGCGATTTCTACCGCTTCTTCGACGCCACCCCGCATGCGGAATTTCTCTACGAATGTGTACGCCAGACGATTGAGCTGGACCTTCCGAATGAGACGAGCTTCCTGCGCAACTTTGATATGTTCCGATCCGGAGTCGAAAACATCATCGACATGCCCGAGCGAACGCTCAACAACCTGTTTGGCTTTCTGCGACAGAATCAAGGAAGACTTTCAAAGCGGGCACGAGAGAACGAATTCGCCGAGCTCACTCAAGATGAAGTTGTGAAACTTGAGCAATTGTACGCGGACTCATTCGGTCAAAGCGGAGCCTTAAGTGACTAACGGCGCGTCTTGCGCAGAGACAGGAAGCCCATTCTTTCCAGCGGTGGTACGGGTCGTGTCCACGGTTGTGGTGTAGCTCGGTAGAGCAAAGCCACCCGGTCGTGCGCCTCTAATAGCGCCGTACCAGGCGGGCGCCATTGCACTGGCCACCGGAAATTCTCCCGTAGGATCGGGTTGCGACACGCCAACGGCAACAACGCAACCAGAGGCACCACCGATGATCGACGACATAATGCGAGCAGGCGCGACATTGCCGGGGCGCGGCCGATTTGGACCACGAGCAGGCGCTATGGCCTCGATTGGGCTTTGGCTGTGTCGGTTGCATTCGGACGGCTGCTTCGCCACTCAAAACGAGCAAGAAATAACAGCAATTGGCGTCTCCCGGCGACGCCTATGCGGAAGCCCGATTGACCGACCCGCGTACCCGCTTCAAACCGTGACGTGGCGAGAAAGCTCGGGCGAGACTCACGAAATCCTCGGCCGGCATAGGCCGTCCGAACAAATAGCCCTGGTAACTGAGCTGTCCATGTCGCGCCAGGAACGCATATTGCTCCTCCGTTTCGACGCCTTCGGCAATGACTGAAAGGCCGAGGCTTCTGCTAAGCGCTATGATCATCTGGGCTATCGCGGCGTCGTTAGAGTCAACCAGAACGTCCTTGACGAAGCTGCGATCGATCTTGAGCTGGTCAAGCGGCAAACGCTTCAGATACGAAAGCGCTGAGTAGCCGGTTCCGAAATCATCGAGGCTGAAACCGATGCCAATCGCTTTCAATTTGCCCATCTTGGCGATCACATCGTCGACGTTGCTGACTAATGTGCTTTCAGTGAGTTCGATTTTGAGGCGATGGGGATTGGCGCCGGTTTGCTCAATGATCGCGCGGACCTCTTCGACAAAATTCTTCTGACGCATCTGCAGGGCGCTGACATTGATTGCGATGGTCAGGCGTTCGGTCGCCGGATCGCTTGACCAGCGAGCCAGCTGACGGCACGCGGTCTTCAACATCAAGGCGCCGAGCGGAAGGATGAGGCCGGTGCTTTCTGCGACGGGGATGAATTCGCTAGGAGAAATCATCCCATGATGCGCATGCGGCCAGCGCGCCAGCGCTTCTGCCCCCAGCAGCCTTCCTTCGTGATCGACCTGCGGCTGGTAATGCAGCAAAAGCCGTTCCTTCTTAAGGTCTTCTCGTAGATCGGTCTCGAGGGCAGCGCGGGCTGTAATCATAGTCTGCATGGCCGGGTCGAAAAACCGCAGGCCATTTCGCCCCGCCGTTTTCGCATCGTACATTGCCAGATCGGCTCTCTTGAGCAACTCGTCAACATTGCACTCATCAGTCGAAAACAAGGTCACGCCAACACTTGCGGTACAGAGATATTCATACGCATCGAGCTGGAAGACCTCGGTGAAGGCTGCGAGTATCTTTTCGCCTATCGCTTCCGCCTGTAAGGCTGCGACCTTTGCTTTCTGTGTACCCAGATTGGCGAGAAGAACGACAAATTCGTCGCCGCCAAAGCGGGCAACTGTGTCATCCGCCCTCACACAATGGGAGAGGCGCTGAGCCACACATTTCAGCAGCATATCCCCCATGTGGTGACCCAGCGAGTCGTTCAGTGTCTTGAAATTGTCCAGATCAATGAACAGCAAAGCGCCGTAGGATTTGCTACGGATATTCGCATTGACGGCCTGGCGCACGCGGTCGATTAGCAGGACGCGGTTCGGCAGACCTGTTAGCTGGTCAAAGAAAGCGAGTTCTTGGATCTTTTCCTCAGCGTGCTTCAGTTTGGAAATATCATAATACGAGCCGATGTAGTTGGTGACCTCGCCCGTCTCGTTTTTAACAGCGGATATAGTCAGCCAGCGCGGGCAGTTTTCTCCGCTCTTGGTCCTGAGACTCATATCGCCTTGCCAGCCGCCAGTCGCTTCAACGGAATTCCACATACTGCGGTAGAATTCGGGACCACGCCGATGAGACCGGAACAGTCGCGGGGTTTGTCCAACCAATTCTTCGATCGTATAGCCGGTTAAGCCCACGAAGGCGCGGTTGGCACTCAAGACTACGCCTTTGGTATCGGTGACGATCATGCCCTCCTGAGAATTGAAAGCAGCCGCGGCTATGCGCAATTCAGAGTTTGACTTGTCAAGAGCCTCCCTCTGTCGCTGCAGGTCGGCCTCAATGGCTTCGCGCCACCTGATCTCTTGAGAGAGAGCGAGATTGTTTTCGGCCAGCTCCGCTCTATGTCGATTGGACTCGACGAACTTGATTTGTAACCGCGCCGCATTTTGACGCATTCGCTCGAAGCCGATGGCCAGCATAAATAGCACGATAGCGAAGAGGCCAACATAGAAAACGGAGAGGGGTGAAAGCGTACGACCGTATAGCTCATCCTCGCTGGCCAGCCTCAGGACGGAAAGTCGAGTACCGGCAACTGGCGAGCGAAGTGCGAGATATCCTCTCAGCTCGGAAGCGCTGAGATTTGACAGAGGTTGTATGCGGCCAGACGGAAGCTTGGCCAGCGAGGGGCCTTCGGTGACAACGGCCGAGTGCTCTCGCTCGATCGGGAGCAGCACCTGCCCATCGTCTCCCAGGAGGAATTCGCGCGGCTGGCCGAGGTTGTTGGTAGACACCAATGAGGAAAGTAGATTGAGACTGCTCACGGTCTCGACCGTTCCCCTTATCTTGCCCTTCTGGAGTACCGGTACGCTGACCACAATCAGGCGGCGCTTGTCGTCAATCTGAATATATGGTTCGGCCAGGGCGTTACGCACCGGCGAAGCTGTCGTCGCGCTGGACGAGCCGACATTAACTTGCGCCACGCCGTTGCGATCGAAGAAAGCCAACCGCAAATAGGCGGCTTGGCCCTGATATTTCTCCTCACCCACCGTCGCCTGAAAGCGGCGCTCGATTGCAGCCAAATTGGCGAAGAGGCCATATTTGACGGACATTCCGAGATCGAGATTGCTGAAATAGTTGGAAATGTCCTCGCTGGCTGCGAGCCGTGCGGCGGCCTGCCGCCGTTCGGCTAAGAAATCGCTGACCTCCGCGGCGCGCGCTTCACCGAGCGACACCAGACGCGCATCGGCGTTTTGCCGCAACTCCACTTGCGACGTATAGAGATTGCCAGTCAGATAAAACATAGACAGCAGAAACGCCGCTGCTGCTATCAAGAGCCAGCGTGGAGCTAACGATCGACTGAATCTAATCAGCGAAGATATCATCAATTCGTTTTCGCGAAGTATTCCGGGAAAAATCGACGGATGCCGGGATAATATTTGTCCACCAGCCGGTCATAGAAGCCGGAGGCCTTGATCTCGCTCAAATACGCGTTGAATTCATTGCGCAAAGCTGGAGCGTCCTTCGGAAAGGCGGTTGCCAACGTTTGCTGCTCGGAGATCGGCCCCAGAATCTTGATTTTGCCCGCCCATTTCCGCAAATCCAGAATGGCATCCGGCACGTCGAGCAGTGTCAATTCGGCTTCTTTGTTGAGCATGGCCGGCACCATCTCGTTCAGGTTGGCGCTCTTGTTGTAAGCCTTTAGATCAATACCGACGTTGACCAAGCCGTAATTGGATGGATCCAAGCAGGTGCGCTCCATCACGAGTACGCTCTTGGATCCGATCGCCTTCCGGGTGTTGACGATGTCGGCCGCTAGATCCGCGCCGTCCTGGATCGGCTGAAGATCAGACTCGGCTGGTGCCACCAAGAGAACCTGCGAAGGAAGGGTCGGCTCGGAATATAGAAGAATGGCCTCACGCCAGGGCAGCACGGTGAAGCCGCTCGATATCACATCGCCTTTGATGGGATAGTCACCTGCCAGCGTCACTTCGCCATTTTTGCGCACCACATCCTTGCCGAGCAGGTCGCGGATGACCGAATAAAAATCCGAGTAGACAAGCTTGTAGGAGACGCCAATTCTTTTGGCGAAGCCCTGCATCAGCTCGACCTCCAAACCATCGCCCGCGCCGGTCACAAAGTTGGCGTAGCGGATGCCAATATGGCGGATTTCGCCTCGCTGCTTGATCTCTGCGAGATCAGCTGCCCAGCCTGAAGTCGCGAAAAGGAAGACCATGGCGCCGCTCAGCGACACGCGGACAAAGCGTTTCAGGGACATGGAGGCGCTCTTTACCTTTGTGCCAGGAGAGGCGCCTGCAATCTATAGCTGTGAGTTTAAGAAAGGATGGCGAAATACAACAAAGTAGATTTCAGTTTTCGGAAAAACGAGTTTGTCGGTAAAGGATTGATTACAGACCAGGTGCTGAGTGCAACGGAAGATTGTTCGATCCGGGCGTGCCTTTCAGTTTCTTGAGGTCGTTCAGCACCGAGCGCCACGGACCCATCGCGCTCAACAGCGTGCTTAAGCATAATATGGTCAAGTATCCGGAAAACTGCTGCCAATGCGGCGTTTCGCCGGACAATAAGTGATGCCCTTGCTGCCCTATTTGCGCATAGAACAGGACCAGCGGCGCGCCGCCCAACATACTGGTCGTCAGGTACTGAAGAGGGGTGACGTCAAGCATCGCGGCAATGAAATTCACCAGTGGTGCGGGCACGAGGGGCGAGAGGCGTAGTCCGAGCAAGGTCAACCAGAGTCTCACAGCCGATTGCTGACATAATGAAGCGCTGCGACGTTGAATGTGCTTTCGATAGAAGAGAAACGCGCTCAAACCGCCAAAGGCACTGCCGAGCAGCACGGTGGCGCCTCCCTCCAACCCGTCCATGTAAAAACCGGCGGCCAGGCAAATCATTGGCATGGAGGGAAAGGCCAGAAATGCAAGGACAGTGGATGTGACCAGAAACGCCACAGCGGTGCCGAGTGGATGCGCTTGGGCCATTGTTTCAAGCCCCGGAAACACCTGCCAAAAGGCCTCTCTCGAAATAGGTGATGCAAGATATGCCAGCGTCAGAAACATGACGACTGCTATATAGACAATCAATGGCTGGTAACCACGCATCGGCTATCCCAAGCTGGATAGAAGAGGCGGCATGTAATCAAAGCTGTTGTAAGTATTCCAGAAAAGAACTTTCTTGTTCTTGAGCGCCCCCGCTTTAGACATGGTGAGCAACGAGCGCCATGCTTTCAAAGTGAAGACTGGATCAAGGCTGAGTCCGGCTTCCTCCAACTCGTTCGCCCACGCAACGTCGGTGGCTTCGACCAAGCCGTAGCCGGGCTGCCAGCTGGTGGA
Source organism: Bradyrhizobium sp. 134 (assembly GCF_023074155.1). Classification (NCBI taxonomy): domain Bacteria; kingdom Pseudomonadati; phylum Pseudomonadota; class Alphaproteobacteria; order Hyphomicrobiales; family Nitrobacteraceae; genus Bradyrhizobium; species Bradyrhizobium sp. 134. The sequence continues at coordinate 86,904 of NZ_JADPKX010000072.1, forward strand.
ATCCGGCACGAATATCTCGTCTTGCATCACGCGAAGCACATCAGGGGAGATGCCTGGAAAGCGGATTTGCTGCAGCCACTCAACCGTGCTGCGAGCGAGTTTGGCAACATTCCCCTCCACAAATGGCAAGGAGGGTTGCCGGTTGACAAGCCATCGCGTCAGATATGATTTGTCCTGATCGGCCACTCCCACGACCTTGGTCTTCCATCCCATCAAATGGACGCCCAGGAGAAGGCCCAAGACCGTCGAGCCGCTGCCCATGGCGACAAAAATCACGTCGGGCGGTGCACTCCACGCCTGAGCGGCGCTAAGGAACTGCGCCAACTCGGCAATCGCATTCATATGCCCCAACACACTCAGATCGTTCGAGCCGCCTGGGGGAACGAGCGAATCCGTATCCGGATGTAGCCAATTTCTCGCATATTCCTGGGAAGCTTCGCCCACCAATTCAATGTTGTTCTTGGCTATGGCAACGTGTGCAACCAGGCCTCGCAAAATCCCCAGCCGCGCCATGTCCGTGGTAGCTCCCGGCACCTCGAAAAGCACCAAGTCCAGGGCACAATTCAGCGGCTGTCCGTCACCGGTCAAATCGGCCACACGATTGGCTAGGGCAAACTGCAGAGCATGATTGCTAGAGACCGCGCCCACCGTCCCTAAACGCTTGGAGCCGGACCACTTCAGATTCGGGAGCAGGAATTCGTACTTCCGCGCCTTGTTGCCAAAGACGGGATAACGCGCACTGCTCTCATTCATCACCAAAAGATCAGAGCAGTCTATTTGTCGCGTCACAGACGACGGCAACTGCAATAGCTGGTTGTTTCCCCTCAAGAAAATGGGGGTCCATGGAATGGTGGCGCGGCCGTCAGCCTGCCTCAGGAAAAACGAGTTACCGGGTTCGCCCTGGCGAACGTAATCGGCAAATGACTTATCGCCGGAGAGCGTGTTGCCGATGAAAGGACCGCCTTCGGCATCGGGATCCAGCAGGGACGGAAAGTATCTACCGAGCGCCAAGGATTGCGATTTCAAGGCTGCGGACGAGGGAGCCAAGCCTGCAAGATCAGCGGCGTGCGGGAGCGGCGACAACGGGAGGGGGCGACGTTGATGGGTGGCGACCGCGCTCAACGCGGCACCTCCGCTCAACGCGGCGCCGCCTAGGAGGGCCGCTTGCATGAAGTTCCGGCGAGAGAGGTTCATTGCCTGGATGCTACTCGGTGTAGCTTCAGGTTAACGCTTTTTTAACCCTATTCCAATCCGCATGCGCGCTCACGGGCGAAATACTCAAAGGTTTGCTTAACGCAGACGCGTTGAAGGTGTGCTCAGGATCAAATCTAGCTCAAACCAGCTTGGCAGTACGGCGATTAGCCCCGCCGTATTGTTGTTTTGGCGCAAGGGCTTCGCCCATCGGACCGCATCAAGAGATATACTCCGGGTCGTCCGGAAAGTGGATCAGAAAGGTCCTTTGCTAGTGCGCGCGCACTTCCCGTCTGCGCCCCCATTGTATCCGGCGTTGGCGCCACTCGGCTGTCGCGCAATCTCCGCACGTCGTTGGTGTAGGCGCCAAAGCACGGCACGATCAGCTGGCGCCTTGGCCAGCACCGCGCCCGAACAATTGCGAACGAGAGTGGCTGACTCATAATCGAGGTGAGAAACACCAGACCCAAGCGCTTTTCCGATCCGGAAGGCGTGTCCGGCCTGCGGCAAGCCAATGCCAGCGTGCCGACGACTCCAACGAGGGGCGGTTGTGCTACGCTTGTACCGGTTGGAAGACGACCCGCTGCCGAGCCGCCTGCCCGCAGTTGGGCCGACAGTCCTCTGAAGCCGACACGGTGACCGCGTCGACGTCGAATCGGCTCAGACACTCGAAACGAATCAGGCTTGCGGCCTGCGCCCCAGCGGAGCGCCTTTTGTGCGGATCAGTCGCTCCTCAAGCATATCTAGCCGATCCTGCCCCCAGAACCGTTCGCCTTTGAACACATAGAACGGCGATCCAAAGACACCAGCTTCCAATGCCCGAGAGGTATTGGATACGTATTCCAGGCGGGCAGCACCTGCCGCCCCCTCCAACAGCGTCAAGCCGTCATAACCCGCGCGATCCGCGGTTCTCAGCAGCGTGTCGCGGTCGGCGAGGTTCTCGTCCTCGATCCAAATCGCGCGCATCATTGCGTTCGCGAGACGGTCGACATTCAAGCCTTGGTTTTGCGCCGCAATTACCATGCAAGACGCAACATCCACGTCGACAGGAAAATAGAAAGGCTCGATGTTGACGATCATGCCGAGCCGCTCGCTCCAACGCTTAAGCTCCTCGATGCGATAGTCGCGTCGCTGCCATGAACGCTTTTCAAGAACGATCCCGCCGCTTGCTGCATAGACATCCTGCATGCGCATTGGGATATAGTTGACACGAACTCCGTGACGCGCGGTTATCTGTGACAATCTGACCTGCCCTAAATAGGCCCAGTCCGACATCAGCCAGACATAGTAGTCGATGAATGGCGCATCTTGATCAAGCATAGTATCAGGCTTTCGGAAGGTGGTGGGCGTGGATCAGTCTCGGCTAATGACGATAAGGACGGTTGCGCGGGCGCCAACCCGCCGCACGTGGTGAACGAGGTGCCCCGGAAACTGCAGGAAATCTCCGGGGCCCATGACGACACTGCGGTCCGCGAACTTCACTTCGACGCGGCCCGTAATGACGTAGAGCGACTCCTCGCCGGAATGTTCTGCGTAGGTTGCCTCACTGAAGTGGGCCGGCGGCGTCATTAAGAAAGCTTCCGCCCGTCGGCCCGGCCCCGCTGGCGATAGGGATACAAAAGAGTATCCATGGACCGGATCCTCCTCCGGCTGCCGGTTCGCGGTACGAACCAGATGGATGTCCGAGTCCGCGACCTGTTCACCAAATAGCAGCGCCACGGGAATGTCCAAAGCACGAGAGAGCTTCATCACGGTTGCGATCGACGGTGCCTTGGCGTCTTTCTCGATCCGGGACAGGAAGCTTTTGTTCAGTCCCGTCGCGAGAGCCAGCTCGTCGAGTGTCATGTTCTTGTTGCGGCGCCAGGCACGCAAACGAGCGCCGATCCGTCCCGCCGGCAGCTGCTCTGAAACACTCGCTTCGAATTTGGTCGTCCGAATTGTCTTCTTGCTCATCATTCTTCATCACCGGACTGGCAGACCAGATTTCCACGATTTTTGTCTCCCCAAGCATCGTGGCGACTGAATGTGCTTTGTCAATGAACGAAGAGGTCCAGCGCGGAGCGGTAGGCCTCGCGCGCTCGTCATGAGCACACCTCGCCTTAGTCCGTTACAGCCGCGCCCTTTTCAATAGTGACGGGGTGATATATGGTTCCCGGCGGGCAACATGTTGTCCAACAGACTACGCGTGGAAAAAATTGTCAAGGCAGCCGGGGCCACTCAACTTCAACGGAGAAGAGATGACTGTCTATGAGAATGCATCAACGACAACCGCCGCAAAGCCGACCTCGAAGGGATGGGTTGTGGCCGCGACAGTGGTCGGAACAACCATCGAATGGTACGACTTTTTCATATTCGGGACGGCCTCCGCCCTGGTCTTTAGCAAGCTGTTCTTCCCCAGCATTGATCCCGTCAGCGGCACGCTGGCTTCTTTCGCGACCTTTGCCGTTGGGCTCTTTGCGCGACCGCTAGGCGGACTCGTTTTCGGACATTTCGGAGATAGGATCGGCCGAAAGAGTATGCTTCTCCTCAGCCTCTTCCTGATGGGCATCCCGACTGTTTTGATTGGCCTGCTCCCCACCTACTCTCAGATCGGTATCTGAGCGGCCGTGCTGCTCGTCCTTCTTCGTATCTGCCAGGGAATTGCCGTGGGCGGCGAATGGGGCGGCGCGGTACTGATCGCCGTCGAGCATGCCGATGGCAACAAGCGGTCGCTATTCGGCAGCTTGCCGCAGGCAGGCACTCCAGCCGGATTAATCCTGGCGACCTTGGTATTCGCCCATATGAGCTCCTTCTCAGAGAATGATTTTCTGGCTTGGGGATGGCGAGTGCCCTTCCTCGCGAGCATCGTCCTCATCCTGCTGGGAAGTTTTGTCCGATCGAAGGTTCCCGAGAGCCCGGTATTCTTGCAAGCCAAGAATGAAGGACAGACCGTCGCTATGCCGAGCGCTGAAGTCGTGAGCACGCATCTCCGCCCTCTTCTCCTGGCCGTGGGAGCGAAGCTGGCAGAGGTCACATTGTTCTATCTCGTCACGATCTTCATCCTTCAATATTCGACCGTCACCCTCGGTCTCTCGAGGGCTGAGGTATTGAATAGCATTCTCATTGCGGCAACCGTTGGACTGTTCGCAATTCCAATATATGGACATTTCGGCGACAAGATCGGCGCCCGCACGATTTACGGCGTCGGCGGCATTCTGCTCGCGCTGTTTGCCATTCCGTTATTTCTGATGGTCAATACCAAGGATCCCCTATTGATCCGCCTCGGTATCGTCGTCTCCTTAGGCCTTATCTATCCAACAATGTTCGGGCTTCAGCCCGCGCTGTATTCGGCTCAATTCCCGCCCGGGGTTCGCTACAGTGGCATGTCGCTCGGCGTTCAGATCGCGGCTGCAATTGGCGGAGGCCTTGCCCCTATCATCGCAACCACGCTGCTGACCACGACGGGCAGCACGTTGGCCATCGGCTTCTATTTGGGAGGGCTGGCCCTGTTGGCTGCCGCTTGCGCCTTTTCGATGAAACCATCGAAATAGACGATACCAAAACACCGGAGCCTTCTCGCGAAATGCTGGCGCGTTGTTCTGCGCGCCAGCATTGCGGCACGCTCGTGCTATCCGGCTCGAGTGCGGCCTCTTTGTGCCGCACGATCGGCCAGCGATCCGCCTCGCCCGCAATCGGCCGTTGCGATCGCCCCGCGGCCTCTACTCAATCTCAACGGTCGCATCAACGACCGACGCTCCAGAGCTCGGTGCGGCTCGCAGGGGAAAGGATTGGCTGGACATAGACGCCTTCGGGCCGAGGTCGGCAGCTTGATCAGGGTCCCACCGCCCAGCGTCGTGGAATGGCGGGATGGTGATAGCCGGCGAAGGCGCGATCGTCTTCGGCTACGTGAATGCCCTGCCGATTTTCCTCATGGCCGACCTCGCGCTGATGATATCAGGATAGCGGCGCGGGGGCCACCGCGCCCAGCATAGCGGACCCGAGAAGCACAGGCTCGGGTGAGGTTGTCGTTGCCACGACTTGTCCAGTCGCATCGGCCAGAGGCTGAAGCGCCAACTCACTCTGGCCCGCACCGCCGCTGACGATAATCGTGTCGATTGGCCCGCCCTTCTCGTGCAGCGATCGCACCATTTGTCGGGTCCCGTAGCCAAGCCCGCACATCCTGGCGAGATACAAGGTGACTAGGCTGTCGAGCTCGTTTTCCCTCCCAAGGCCGGCGATCAATCCTCGCGCGTCCGGATCCGCAAACGGCGAACGGTTACCAATAAATTCAGGCACGACATGCAAATCGCCGATGAGATCAAACCGCGGCGGAAGCCCGCCTTATCGCTCCGCCCAATCGACAGCGAATTGCTGAGGCCGCTCCCATTGCCCTCGCCAGTTTCGAAGCCTCTTCTGGGGTGAGATGCATGCGGCCAAATGATCGATCGCGGCGCCGGCTGCGGACTTACCACCTTCGTTCAACCACAGGCCGGGCAGCATGGCGAAAAATAAGGCCTTCCGTACGAAGGCTCCTTCATTGATCGACGACATCGTGCAGGCCGAGGTGCCGAACACATAGGCCACGTGGGTCAGCAGGTTTCCCGGATCACCGCGGCGGACTGTTCCGACACCGCTGGCATGGCGTCGATCAGCCCCGCGGCACGGCCGATGGCGGCAACACTTGGTTCGTATCACGGCATGCTTAGCATATGACGTGTGCAGTAGCTGTTCCTGTTCAACGCCGCCTCGCAGATCGGAGCTAGGGGTGTAAAGCAAATCCGCACTTATCTCGCTTCGGAGAGCCGCATGCTAGACAGGTGAATGTAGCTCGCCCATGCTTGCAAAGTTCTCATTTGTCGAAGAGTTCTGCGACAACGCAGACTAGCCCAAAAATCAGGGCTTGGTAGCGTTTGTGGGGGAGGATGCATGCTTCAAGGAAGCCAAATCGCGTTCATTCGGGAAGCCCAGTCTGGCTGATCCAGACCTGGCCGAAAGACACCTGAGTGGCAATTCTCGCCATAGATGAATCGATTTACCCGCGACGTCGGATCTGTCCGTGCTCGCGCCGCGGGGCCATATCCGCACCTGCTGATCAGCTAAAACTCACATGAGAAGCGCTCCAAAGCAGCCCGGCGGTCTGCGGACGCCCAGAAGAGGAGGAAGAAGGGGATGAAGTTTAGGACATTTCTCGGCGCGGCCGCCGTCCTAGCGCTCGCTGGTGCCTCGGCGCCAGCCGCCGATAAGGATGCCGCCGACATCGCGGTCGAAGCCGCAAAGAAGTATGCGGGAACGACGATCAGCATCGTCTGGGAGGCCGGTCTTCAATCGCTCGACCCGCTGAACTATTCAGGCCCGAAATGGGAGAAGCTCACCGGGATCAAGGTCAAGGTGGTCGAAGTGCCCACCGACCAGATGTTCACCAAGATCATGCAGGATTTCAGATCGGGCGCCGGCGCCTATGACGCGCTGAACGTCATTCCGTCCTGGATGCCTGACCTTGCGCGCGCTGGCGCGCTCGAGGCTCTCGACAAGTATGTCGACAAGTTCGGCTATCGCGACGAGTTGCAGGACATCGCGACCGCGTATCGCGACAACCAGATGCAGTATGACGGGAAGATTTACGGCTTTCCGGACGACGGCGACGTGATGCTGCTTTACTATCGCAAAGACATCTTCGAGGATCCGAAGATGAAGGAAGAGTTCAAGGCCAAGTTCGGCTACGAACTCGCGCCGCCAAAGGACTGGAAGCAGTTCGACGAGATCGGCCAGTTCATCACCGACAAGATGGCGCCCAAGGTTTACGGTGCCGGCTTCTTCCGCACAGCGCCCTATCCGCAATACATGTTTCAGGAACGCTTCCGCATGGAAGGCGGCAAGTTCTTCAATGCCGACACCTTGAAGGCGACGGTGAATAGTGACATCGGCCTCAAGGTGTTCAAACAAATGCTGGCGGAAAACAAGTTCATGCCGCCGGGCGTTGAGCAGTGGAATTTCGTCGACAATCTCGCCGCGTTCCTCCAGGGCACCACCGCGATGACGATCTCCTGGCCGCCCTATGGACGGTGGGCCGCTGGCTACGGTTCGGGCGAGGAAGCGTTGAAATGGGTGCCCAAATCGCAGGTCGCCGGCAAGGTCGGCTACGCACTCACGCCTCTCGGCCGTCCGGAGCTCGGCGTCGGTTTCGACTTGTCGGTGTCGGCGACCAGCAAGAACAAGGAGGCCGCCTATCTCTTCATTCAATGGCTGAACAGCAAGAAGACCAGCCTCGAGCGCGTCCAGCTCCCCTATACGCTGCGCGATCCGTTCCGGCTGTCGCACTACGCGAGCGAAAAATACCGTGCGCTCTGGCCCGACGCTCCCGCCTATCTCGATACGATCAAGACTTCCGGCGAGAAGGGCCTGCTTGATCTCTCCCTGCTGCAACAGGACAAGTACGACGAAGCAGTGACCAAGGCGATCTCCAGCCTCTGGGCGGGCGAAGATCCCAAGGCTATCCTCGATCGTCTGGCGCAACAATTCGACGCCATCACCGAGAAGGTCGGCATCGACAATCAAAAAGCGGTCTACAAGGTCTGGGCGGCAAAGCCCGGCGCTTATCCCCAATAGCTGCCTTGGACACCGCACGGGAGGCGTAGCCCTCCCGTGCTGTGCTGTTTCCTGGACTGATGATGACGCTTTCCGCAAGTCTCAAGGGTGCCGAACAACGTCGGCCTAGCCGCCTCGGGCGCATGCTCGAGGACCGCCTGCCCTATCTCATCGTCGCGCCGGCCATTCTGATCCTTCTCCTGGTCGGCTTGTTTCCCCTGATCTATTCGCTGATCGTGAGCTTTCAGCGCATCACGATGACCGAGAACGACACGTCCTTCGTTGGCCTCTTGAACTATGCGGAGCTGTTCAGGGATGCTCGCCTCTGGGCCTCGCTCGGCCACACTGCCATCATCACCGCGATCGCCCTGCCCCTCGAGCTGCTGATCGGCTTCCTGATGGCGCAGCTTTTCATCGATCGCATGCCCGGACGCCAGCTCTTCGTCGCACTGCTGGTGCTTCCGACGGTGATCTCTCCGATCGTCGCGGGAGCGACCTGGCGGTTGATGTTCGACGTTCGCTTCGGTCCAGTCGGTCAGATCCTGAGCTTCATTGCGGGCGAGCCGGTGCGAATCCTTTGGACGGTCAATTCTGCCTACGTCTATCCGGCGATCATCGTCTGCGAAGTCTGGCAATGGTCGCCGTTCATGTTCCTGCTGCTGCTCGCAGCCTTGTCGAACGTCGACCAATCGCAGCTCGAAGCTGCGGAACTCGACGGCGCATCATACTTTCGCGTGCTTCGCGCAATCGTTCTGCCGGCGATCGCGCCCGTTGTCGCCGTGGCCTGCCTGATCCGGGGCCTGGACCTCGTCCGCATCTTCGACATCATCTGGGCTCTTACCGAAGGCGGCCCGGGCTCGATGACCGAGACCATCTCGCTCTACACCTATGTGCAGGGCTTCTCGCAATTCGAGACGAGCTATACGGCCGCGATCTCGTTCCTGGTGATTGCGCTGCTGACGCTCGTCACCACCCTGGTCCTCAAGCGCATGGTGCTTGCGCGATGAGGATCGCCAAGCTTCCAGCGAGAAAAGCCCGCATCCTGGCGCTTCGCTATGTCGGCGCCAGCGTCGTAACCCTGCTGTTTCTGTTTCCGGTCTACTGGCTGTTCATGATTTCGTTCAAGACGCCGGACGAGATCTATCATGTGCCGCCCTTGTGGATTCCCGGTCAGATCCAGTTCTCGAACTATTACGTGCTGTTCAAGGACGGGGACGTCCTTGCCATTCTGAACAGTCTGATCGTCGCCGGCGTCAGCTCCGGCATTGCGATCGTTCTTGGGACGCTCTGCGCCTACAGCCTAGCCCGGTTCGGCACCGGCGGCGAGAACCTCGCAATGTGGATCATCTCCCAGCGCATGATCCCACCAATTGCGGTCGTCTTTCCGATTTTCCTGATCTACGTCTATTTTGGTCTCGTCGACGGCTATTTCGGGCTGATCCTGCTCTACACGGCGTTCAATCTCCCCTACGTGATCTGGATGATGCGCGGCTACATCGTCGACGTTCCGCTGGAGCTCGAAGAAAGCGCGCTCGTGGACGGCCTGAATCGATGGGAAGTGATCTGGAAAGTTGTCTTTCCGATGGTCCGTCCGGGGCTCATGGCGACGTCGGTCTTCACCTTCGTCTTCGCCTGGAATGACTTCCTCTTCGCGCTGGTGCTCACGCGTACCGAGGTCATCACCTTTCCCGTCATGCTGACGCACTACTTCGGCGGACAATCGAATTTCTGGGCAAAGATCGCGGCAATGTCGGTCCTTGGTACGTTGCCGATCTTCGTCGCGGTCTCGGTGATGCAGCGCTATCTCGTGCGCGGCATCTCTCTGGGCGCAGTCAAAGGTTAAGGAGAGCGAAGTGGCTGACGTCAAGCTGTCCGGGGTGCACAAATATTACGGCAACGTGCACGCGGTTCGGGGTGTGGATCTTACCATCACCGACGGCGAATTCGCAGTGCTTGTAGGGCCGTCCGGCTGCGGCAAGAGCACACTCTTACGAACGATAGCCGGTCTTGAAGACCCGGATGACGGGACGATCACCATCGGCGGCGCAGTGGTCAACGATCTGCGCCCGCGCGAGCGCAACATCGCGATGGTGTTTCAAAATTACGCGCTCTACCCCTATTTGACCGTCAACGAGAACATCGGGTTCGGTTTGCGCGCCCGCAAGACTCCAGAGATGGAGATCAGGAAGCGGGTCAGCGAAGCCGCCGAAATGCTCGGCATCGGCAATCTTCTTCAGCGCTATCCTCGGCAGCTCTCCGGCGGACAGCGTCAGCGGGTCGCCATCGGCCGGGCCATCGTCCGCAAGGCGGACCTGTTCCTGTTCGACGAGCCGCTCTCAAATCTCGACGCCCAATTGCGCGATGAGATGCGGACCGAGATCAAGCGCCTGCACCACGAAATCACGACGACGATGATCTACGTCACCCACGATCAGGTCGAGGCGATGACGCTGGCCGACCGCATCGTGCTGCTCCGTGATGGAAAAATCGAGCAGCAAGGGGCTCCGCTTGAACTGTTCGAGCAGCCCCGTACGGGTTTTGTGGCCGGCTTCCTCGGATCTCCGTCGATCAACCTCATCCCGGCGACCCTCAAGACCAACGGCGGCGTTGCTGCAGTTGTGTTTCGGCCTGGTGATTCGCTGACACTTCCGCCCGCAAAGGCCACATTAGTCACCCGCGAGGATGGACGGGAGGTTCTCGTCGGCATTCGTCCCCAGCACCTCATCCGGGCTGGCGGCGGACCTTTGCGCGACGGAGTGGTATCTTATTCAGCCGTCGCCGATCTCATTCAGCCGACTGGGACCCGTACATTCGCCACCATCAAGATCGGCGGAGTGGATGCGGTTGCCGAGCTGCAAGCTCATGACGTCAGCAGCCATGGCGAGCGGATCGATCTCGCCATCGACCTCAATCGTGTGGTGCTGATCGATCCGGCCAGCGGCCTGGTCATCGCCTAGCGAGCGCCAACAATCTGGAAAACGGGAGGAAACAATGGCGTCGAGACTCTTTGCCACCGGGATCGGAGCGCCCGAGGGCCCGGTGTGCCTGCCGGACGGATCAATGTACGTCACGGAGATGTCCCAATCGACCCTTTGCATTACGCGGCTTGACCGTCGCGGCAATCGCAGGGTGATCCGGACGACGGGCGGTCGTCCAAACGGATTGACGACCGATGGCCACGAACGGATCTGGATCGCAGAAGCCGGTCTTCGGGCGCTGATTTGCATCGACGAAAGCGGAAACGAGATCCGGCGCATGCAGGGCGAAGGTGCGGACCGCTTTCTGTTCCCGAACGATCTCTGCTTCGGTCCGAATGGACTGCTCTACATGACCGACTCCGGCATGGCTGCTGAGGATTTCATCAACGGGCAAGCCTTCGTCGACGACTATATGAATCTTGATTGGGACGGCCGTGTGTATGAGATCGATCCAGCGGCGATGAAAGTCCTGCGCGTGCTCGATCGCAAGATCCGGTTCACCAACGGCATTGCCTTCGGTCCCGACAATCAGCTCTATGCCAACGCGTCCTTCACCGGCGAGATCTACCGATACGACGTGCTCGGCGAAGCCTCGCCGAAACGTGCGGTCTTCGGCAACGTCCTGCAGCCTGATTCCAATCCTGACTTCAAAGGGCCGGACGGTATGGCCTTCGGGACGAATGGCCGCCTCTATTGCACGGTCTACAACCAGAAGAACGTCACGGTGCTGGACCGACGGGGCGAAGTGGTCGACCGGCTGATCCTGGATGGGCCGCAGCCGACGAATTGTGCCTTTACACTCGAGGGCAAGAAGCTGCGTGTCACTGAAGTCGGCAAGGGCCAGGTCGAGGAGATCGATATGCCCTGCGAAGGCCTGCCGCTGTATCTGCCGAAATTCGCCTGACGAGGCGCCTCACGGTTTTGTCCCGCGAGGCGTTCCGCCGAGGCTCAAAGGAAGCCGATCGATAGCCAGGGCACGGCTGCGACGATCAGGGTGCCGATCAAGAGCGCGATCATGTAGCCCACGATCGGCTTCATTCCCTCGTCCGGGTTGATCCGGCTGATCGCGCAGGCCGCGTAGTAACCGACGCCGAAGGGTGGCGCGAACAGCCCGATTCCCATCGCGAGAACGACCACCATCGCGTAGTGGACGTCATGTACCCCCACCTGCCGCGCGATGGGGAACAGGAGCGGGCCGAACAAAACGATGGCCGGGATCCCTTCCAGCACGCTGCCCAGGATCACGAAGGTCACGATCGTTACCGCGAGGAAGACAGGGACGCCGCCGGGAAGGCTGGTCATGAACTTTGCAAGAGAGGCAGAAAATCCCGACTGGGTCAGCGCCCAGGCCATGCCCGTCGCCGCGCCGATGATGAGCAGGATCGCCCCCGACAGCGAGGCCGTCTCGACCAGCATCGGATAGATGCGGCGCCAGTCGAACTGCCGGTAGATGAAGAGACCCGCGCAGGCCGAATAGAGGATCCCGATGGTCGAGACCTCCGTTGCCGTCGCAATGCCTTCAACGACGGCAGTCCGGATCACGAATGGCAGTGCGATGGCGAGAATTGCAATCACGAAAGCCCGGCCAATCTGCCGCCCTGTGGCTCGTTTGACGTGAGACAGATCCTCGCGGCGGTATCGCCACCTAACGACGGCGACGAGCATGACCGCGAGCACCACGCCGGGGAGCAATCCTCCGGTGAACAGTGCCGAGATCGACACGCCCGTCACCGAGCCGATCGTGATCAGCACCAGTGACGGCGGAATCGTTTCGGTCTGCGCCCCCGTCGCGGCCAGGAGCGCAACGAGATCGCCGGGCTTGGCCCCACGCTGCCGCATCTCGGGAAACAGCACCGGAGCCACCGCAGCCATGTCCGCCGCCTTGGAACCGGAGATGCCGGAGACCAGATACATCGCCCCGACGAGCACGTAGTGCAGCCCGCCGCGCACATGGCCCAGAAGGCTTGCCAGGAAGCTGACCATGGCACGCGCCATACCCGTCATCTCGATCAGAAGGCCGAGAAAGACGAAGAGAGGCACGGCAAGCAGGATCAGGTGGCTCATGCCCTCATCCATCCGTCCGATCATCACCACGTCGGGCGTGCTGGTTGTCAGGGCGAGATAGCCGACCGTGGCGAGGCCAAATGCGAACGCGATCGGCACGGCCGCAAAAACCATCGCGCCGACCACGAAAACGAAGAAGATCAGAAGATTCAGATTGCCGAGCGGCTTCAACACCGGCGCGAGCAGAACGAACGTCGCGATGATGCCTGCGACGATCGCCAGAGAAGTCAGCAAGCTGCGCAGGTTCGCGATGCGGATGAGCCGGAGGACGGCTGCGACCAGCATCAGCCCGATCCCGATCGGCAGCGCTGCGGCACGCCAGGTGTTGACGATCTCGAGCGCCGGGGTCGTGACGAAGGCCTCGTCGGCGGCGAATTCATAGGCCGGCCAAACGACGAGCACGAGAAATGCCAGCGACGCCGCAGCCGCTATGACATCCAGGAACGCGCGACGGTCCGCACTGAGAACGCCGACGATGGCGGTCATCCGCATGTGCTCGCCGCGCTGGAACGCAATCACCGATCCGAGCATGGCGAGCCAGAGGAAGAGAATGCCGGCAAGTTCATCCGACCAGACGATCGGCGAACGGAATACGTATCTGGCTACGATGCCTGCGGAGAGGACCGTGATCTCGGCCGTTACGAGTAACGCGGCCGGTACTGCGACGACGTGACCGAGCACCGTATTCGCTTTTACTATCCAACTGCGCGAGCCTGCTTGAGACGCGCTGGCCGCCATACCGGCGTCCGCGTGCGGCGTATGGCTCACGCTGGTCATGATAGCTGACCCGCGGCTTTTTCGAGCTGGCACCACGCCTCCTCGCCAAACTTGCTCTTCCAGTCGGCGTAGAAGCTGGTCTTGGACAACGCTTGGCGGAAGGCGGCACGATCGACGTCGATGAACTTGAGGCCCTTGGCCGAGAGATCGGTTCGCAGCGATTGGCTGAGCTTTGCGATGTCGGCGCGCTGATCGACGGCAGAGCGGTCGAGCTCGCGCGTCACGATCTCCTGCACGTCCTTCGGCAGTCGCTCGACGGCGCGCTTGTTGCCGAGGATCCAGTAGCCGTCCCAGACGTGCCCGGTCAGGCTGCATGTGCTTTGCACCTCATAGAGACGCGCGGTCGCGATAATCGGCAGCGGATTCTCCTGACCGTCGACGACCTTGGTCTGCAACGCGGAATAGACCTCGTTGAAGTTGATCGGCGTCGGCCCGGCTCCGAGCGCCTTGAACAGTGAGGTCAGCAGCGGCGCGGGCGGAACACGGATCTGGAAATTCTTCAGATCATCCGGCGTTCGCACCTCGCGGCCGGACGAGGTCACCTGACGAAAACCGTTGTCCCAGGGCTTCGACACCGCCATGATCGGCGTCTTGGCAATCTGCGCCCGGATAAAGGCGCCGAGGTCGCCGTCCATCGCCTTCCATACGCTGTCGTAGTCGGCGAACGCGAAGCCGGTGTTCACGATGCCCGCGCTTGGCACCAGCGTGGCAAGGATCGAGGACGATTGATTGAAGAACTCGACGCCGCCGCTGCGAACCTGGGTCAGGAGCTCGGTGTCGGAGCCGAGCTGATTGGCCGGGAACAGCCTGATCTCCAGCCGGCCGCTCGTCGCTTCGCGGATACGGTCGATCGCCTCTTGCGCCCGAATATTCACCGGATGGGTCGGATCCTGTCCGGTCGCGAACTTGTAGACGAACTCGGCGGCAGATGCCGGACGGGTCAGAATCCCGCAGAGTGGTACGGCCGTGGCCGCCATCAACAGCGAACGGCGGCTGATGCTTCCGGGCTTCGATACTGTCATGTTGTCCTCCTGCTCCATCATTGACGTTGCTGCCCGCTGCATCAGCGCACGCTGGCGTGCAGCCTTCCGGGCTCTTCGTTCACCGACTCTCGACCGCCGGCATTTGGTGCAAGAGCCATCGCTCGCCGCCGCAACATGCGACGGGCGTAGCTCCTCACTCGGGCTTGGCTGGGTTGGCGCTTAGCGCCGGTGCACTAAAGCCACTGTTTGATCTGCCGTGCGACCTCTGCGGTGGAAATCCCGTAGCGGTCGTGCAGTGTCGGAAGCGCGCCGGCGTCAAGAAATTCGTCCGGCAATGCGATCTGGCGGAAAGGCGGATGGACGCCTGAACGCATCAGAAGTGCGGCAACCGCCTCGCCAAGACCGCCAATCGTTGTGTGGTTCTCGGCAACGACGACAAGGCGGCCCGGCTTGCCGGCTTCACGCAAGATCGTGTCGGCATCCAGCGGCTTGATGGTTGGAACATGCAGCACCGCGATATCGACACTGTCGCCCCTCAAGGTTTGCGCGGCTTCGAGCGCACGCATGGTCATGATGCCGGATGAGATGACCAGGGCGTCCTTCCCGTCGCGGATCAGCTTGGCCTTGCCGAGCTCGAACTTGTAATCATATTCGTCCAGCACGACCGGCACCTGGCCGCGCAGCAGGCGCATGTAGACCGGTCCCTGATGCGCCGCGATGGCAGGCACCAGCTGCTCGATTTCGTGGGCATCGCAGGGATCGATGACTGTCATGTTCGGCATGGCGCGAAACAGCGCGAGGTCCTCCGCGGCCTGATGACTCGGGCCGTAGCCCGAGGTCAGGCCCGGCAATGCGCAGACGATCTTCACGTTGCGGTCTTCCTCCGCAATGGTCTGATGTATGAAGTCGTAAGCCCGCCGCGATGCGAACACCGCGTAGGTTGTCGCGAATGGCATGAAGCCTTCTGCGGCAAGGCCGGATGCTGCGCCGAACAGGAGCTGCTCGGCCATGCCCATCTGGTAATAGCGGTCCGGGAACTCCTTTGCGAAGATGTGCATATCGGTGTATTTGCCGAGATCGGCCGTCATGCCGACCACCTCAGGGCGGTGGCGCGCGAGTTCGACGAGCGCGTGTCCAAAGGGCGCTGGCTTCGTCTTCTGCCCCTCGGCCGCGATCGATGCAATCATGGCCGAGGTGGTCAGGCGCGGCTTGCCCGGCTGCGGTGCTGATCTGACGGTCTTCATGCCTGCCTCCCGGCTTCCAGCGCGGCAAGCGCGAGCTGCCATTCGTGCGGCTCGACGCGGATGAAATGGCTCTTCTCGCGCTGCTCGAGGAAGGGAACACCCTTCCCCATCAGCGTGTCAGCGACGATCATTCGCGGCTTGAGTTCGGGATGGGATCTGGCCGCGTCGAAGGCGGCAACCACGTCATTGAGATCGTTGCCGTTGACGCGCTGCACGAACCAGCCGAACGCCTGAAGCTTGTCGACCAGCGGCTCGAACGCCATGACCTGCGTGGAAGGACCGTCCGCCTGCTGATTGTTGACGTCGACGATGCCGATCACATTGTCGAGCTTGTAGTGGCCTGCCGACTGGATGGCCTCCCAGACCGAGCCTTCATCAAGCTCGCCGTCCGAGAACAAGGTGTACACCCGCGCCTCGGATTTCTTACGCCTGAGCCCAAGGCCGATGCCGACAGCAATGCTGAGTCCAAGTCCGAGCGAGCCGCCCGACATTTCCATTCCCGGCGTGTAAGACGCCATGCCCGACATCGGCAGGCGGCTCTCGTCGCTGCCATAAGTTTCGAGTTCTTCCTCGGGGACAATCCCCGCCTCGATCAAAGCCGCGTAGAGCGCGATGGCGTAGTGCCCGTTTGAGAGAAGGAAGCGGTCGCGTCCTTCCCAGGACGGATCTTCCGGCCGATAGCGCATCGCATGAAAATAGGCGACGGCGAGAACGTCAGAGATGTCGAGCGCCTGTGCGATATAGCCCTGGCCCTGGACTTCACCCATGCGCAGCGCATTGCGGCGAATGTTGTAGGCCCGGTCGGCCAGCTTGGGGGTGTTCGCAAGCGTGTTGGTCGTGGTTTCCATCGATCTGACCTCGTCTTGCCGGCTCAGTGGATCAGCATGCCGCCGTTGACGTCGATTACGGCGCCGGTCACGTAAGCGGAAAGATCCGAGGCCAGGAAGGTGTAGATGCCGGCAACGTCTTCCGCCGTGCCGAGACGGTTGAGCGGAATGCCTTCCAGGATCTTCACCCTCATCTCGTCGGTCAGCTTGCCCGCGGTGATATCGGTGCCGATCAGACCGGGCGTGACGCAGTTGACGCGAATGCCATCCGGGCCGAACTCACGGGCCATCGCCTTGGCAAGACCAAGCACACCGGCTTTCGCCGCGGAGTAGTGCGGGCCGCCAAAAATTCCTCCGCCGCGCTGGGCCGAGACGGACGACATGCATGCGATCGATCCAGACTTCCGTGCGCGCATATGCGGGATCACCGCCTGGGAGAGAAACAAAATGCCCTTGAGATTGACGTCCTGAATGCGATCCCAATCGGCCGCCGAAATCTCCAGGAACTTGACCGGCTGGGTGATGCCCGCATTGTTGATCAAAACATCGATACCGCCGAAGGCTTCGATCACGCGGGCGACCGCCTGCTCGCAGGACGACTTGTCGGCGACGTTGCACCCTAGCCCAATGTGGGAGGTTCCAAGCGACGTCGCAGCATCCGCGGCAGCGCCAGCGTCAATGTCCAGAATGGCGACCCGAGCGCCCTCGCCGGCGAACCGCCGGGCGGTGGCAAGCCCGATCCCGCGCGGCGAGGCTGCGCCCGAAATGATGGCCGTCTTACCGCTGAGCAGCATCAGTTCCTCCCACGAATTTATTCTTCCTTGGCAAGGCAAGGAATGACCCGCGGAGGATCAACGGACAAGCGCGCAGTTGTCACGGACCGATGAATCTGGTTCACTTGTGGGATGCTGTCGAATATCCCCATATCGGCAATTCGCGCCTTTGAAGCGGCCGCCCGCACTGGATCGTTTCGCGATGCGGCGAATGAGCTTCACCTGACGCCAAGCGCCGTCAGTCACGCGATCCGCAAGCTGGAAGGCACGCTTCGAACCGTTCTGTTCGAGCGCAGTTCGCGGTCTGTGCGGCTCACGCCGGCCGGCGAGAATCTGATGCGCCACACGGGAGCAGCGTTCGACCAGCTCCGCCGTGGCCTGGAGGAAGTCGCCGCGCGCGGGCCACAATTGGTGCGCGTCCATTCCGCGCCCAGCTTTGCCGCGCAATGGCTGGCGCCACGGCTTGCGCAGTTTCTCGCCGCCTACCCGAAGCTCGAAGTTCGACTGGCTGCAAACACCGACTACGCACGCTTCAGCAATGATGATTTCGATATCGACATCGTCTACGGTCCGCCGCGCGCGGAAGGTGTCGAAATTGTTCCTCTGCCGGAGGAGACGGTCACGCCGCTCTGCTCGCCTTCGCTCGCAAAATCGATACGAAAGGCTGCCGATCTGCTCGATCAGACGCTCATCCGCTCCGACGTCAAGCGGGTGCAGTGGCACCAATGGTTCACCGCAAATGGCTTGGAAGCACCTGCGCTTCACGGCATGAGATTCGACCGGAGCTTTCTTGCGATTGCGACGGCTGCCGAGGGGTTGGGCGTAGCGCTGGAATCGACCCTCCTGGCCGAGCGCGAACTCGCGAGCGGACGATTGGTCGCTCCGCTGGCACGACGCGCTAACGATATCCGCTACGTTGGTCACCGCCTGATCTACCCGCGCGCCAGCCGACAGAGATCGGCGGTACGAGCCTTCGCAGATTGGCTCATGGCGCAACTCGGTGGCGAAGGCGCGGCACCACCGAGCTAACGTGATCGCAGAGAAACGGCGCCGAACTCGGTCCGAACTGTTTACGTTTATACGTTTTATAGCGATCGACGAGTACCGAAGCGCTCCCGACCTGGAAGAAGCCCGCGATGCATCGGACGTCGATTGGCCTGCCGATCGCCACGTGCGCGAGGGCAGCTACTTCTTCGACAAGGCCCACGGATTGATGCAGGTCGTCGACGGCGAGCCCGTCGTGGTGAAAGCGCGCAACGGCCGCAGCGCCGAGGGCATCCCGGAAAAGCATGTGCGCATCATCCGGAAGCCGATCCCGGTCCGCGACTCCGTGCGCGAGGTGTTGAAGGCGCAGGAGCTCGACCGACCGTGGAAGAACGCCCAGGTCAGGCTGCGCATCGCCTAGTCGAACTTCGCCCGCGACTCCGGCCCGATCAACTTCACCACCGTCTCCATGGTGGAGGATGAAGAGAGTGGCGAGGTGCGCGAGACGCACCGCCGGCCGAACATCCAGCCCTTCCTCGACGACCCGGACTGCTGGCTCGTCGCCTCGATCGAGGACTACGACCTCGAGACGAACACCGCGAAGGCCGGGCCGATCGGTGATCGCGCCGGCGGCGGCCCGGAAATCACCAGCGCGGCAGACGCGCTCGCGGTCGTCCTCAACGAGCGCGGCTGCATCGACATCGACCACATCGCCGAGCTTCTGCACGGGACTGCGACGACGTCGTCGCTGAACTCGCCAGCGCCGTTTTCCGCGACCCCGCGAACGGCTCGTGGCAGACGGCGGACTCCTACCGGCAGGGTGTTAGCTGCCTGCTCCAGCGCGTTTTCTTCAAGCGACGGCGTGCTCGCTTGCAGTTCCCCCTCGTCACAGTCCGCCGATCCTAGGAGTGCTCAAACCAGCAATGCTACGGACTACAAACTGAACGTCCGCTTCCGAGCCATCTAGCATGACCAATTCGCACCGGCGAAACGCCAATCCAGTTCGGGAAAGTAGCAAGAAAAAGTGTCGTGATTTGAGCACGTCTGGAGACCCGTCAACGCGTAAGCGGGCGCCAGTTTCGGAAATCTCAACGAGAACGCAATCGCGCCACCATTTTCCATTTACCCCCAAAAGGGTGACCCAATGCTCTCGTTCGAAACGCACGCGCTTTGTTGGTCGCTTGCTCCAAAGCATCAAGATCACACCGCTCAGCGGCGCCTTCAAATCATTTCGTCAGAAAAGAAGCCGAAGAGCTGTTTGCGAGCGACATCAAGCCGGCCACGCTGGCAAGTCGGCAGTCGAAAGAGAATTATTGCCTTTGACCTCAGAGGCAATGCGAGGTCTTGAATTACTTAAGCTTCACAATAAAGCGAAGAGGCTCGAACATAGGAGTATAGTCCCGCTGCAGTCAGCGCTAGGAGCGCGCCGGAAGCACAATTGTTTGCGCATGAGCGCCCCTGGTTGGGGTCCTGGATAGCAACAGACCTTTCCTGCGCCCGCGCCGTCAGTTCTTATCCTGATTTTGCACAGCTTTCCGGCTGTTGCGCCTGGAAAATGCATTTTTTGAGCACCACACAAGGCTACTCGGCCGTGTTGCGGCACGAATAATCGTTATTGCTTTCGGCTCAGCAAACGGGACCTGAAGAGCGGCGCGATATTATGCGCGCGACGCGCGTCGTTTGGCCCGGGTGTGAGGGGTTTCATATTTGCGATATGGATTCTGAAGTAAATCTTGGTCATGACTCGGTCTCTGAGTTTCCTCGTGGTTTTTGCGATCATCCTGGCAGCGCGCGGGCAGCAGCAAGAGCAATTCGTGTTGCGCCCGACTGCGGCCATGCCGCCGGTCAACGTACCCTGAGCGCAAGTGCACGGAACGTGTCGGCGCGATGATGATCATTTGGGGCACTTATTTGGTCAATCAGATCCGGCGGGCCATCCGCCGGCGGAGATCGTGAGAGTCCAGCATCGTTGCGCCGACCTCGTTAGCCATCAGTGACCCTGGAGGACCGGCGCCGCCCCAGTCGTTCGGGCTCACGCCGGCGTAGTTCGACAGGAAGAGATCCTGCCGGCACTGGCGATGGCAGCTCAGGAGCTCTCGTGTCCTCTGGTTGGAGTTGGTGCGCACTAGGGCGCGGCTCCATCAGCTCGAGCACCGCTCGTCCCTTTTCCGTGATGCGCCACCCTCCATGCAAGCGCTCGACGAGTTGCTGCGTAAAAAGGTCGAGCTCGGGCACACGGGCGCCCATTCGTTTGGTACGCGCCGCCCAATCCGGACCGCCCGTGGCCAAAATGGCCATGTCTCGCTTGAGGTCCGGCATGGATGCGAAGCCGTTCGGGTAGCTCACAAGGATCTTCAACACCGTGACCTGGAAATTCACATGAGCACTATCGTCTTGTCCGTATCTAGCGCCACATGGTTGGCGCGGAGCGAAGAGCTTGCATTGCGACCTGCCGAAGGCGCTCCGCCGTGATCTCACCTTTGTTGGCGGCCTCCAAGATCTTGGAAGCGACATGGGCCCGAGTGCCGGTTTCGCTGCCGGGCAGACTGTCGCAAACCTCCTCAAGAACAGCACGCAGAAGCGCAGTGGTCGTTGCGTCCAACACTTGGCGACTCCGCAAGGCGCAAAGAATGGTAGCAGAGAAAGCACGGTGAACCCCTCAAAGAGACTACTAGCTGATTCCAAAGTCGAGTATGAACTTCACCACAGTCCTCGTTGCTCGTTGATTGCCCAAGACGTTGCTGCCATGCCCTCGAAGCAGGCCAGTTGTGCTGGTCTGGCTCCGCCACGCCAGTGCTGGAGGAACGCCTCCGTGATGGTATTCAGCGCTGGAGGGGCTCTTTTTGACGATTTTCGCCGCGATGTCCGTGCGATGTCTGGCCACTTGCCAGAGCGTCTATTTTCTACCACACGGCGAATCCATCTCCGGAGCAGCCGCAGCGGGCGTTCCGGACAGACAGACCATCGGTGTTTATGTCCGATCGTTTTTCCGTCTTTGAGATTTCCTTAACGCCGTGGGCGAAGCTGGTCATGGGCCGTCAGCACGAGCGAGGGCACCGCCGGTTATCCCACGGAAAGGCCAATGCCGAAATGCATCTTCTGCGATAACGAGCTCACGCCGGAACCAAGCCCGAGCACGTGCTTCTCAGCGCACTCGGCGGGCGGATGACCGCCATGGCCGAGCGCTACGTTAATCAGGCCCGCGAACGCGAGTTCGCCAGGATTGTCCGGGACGCTTGTCACAACGCGGCATCACGGGAGATGTCGATCCCATTCCCGTCGACAGGCTCGAAGAGATCGCAAGCGAAGTCGCTGCAAGAGCCTCGGCGCACTCAATCGGTCTCCCGTACGAGGATACGCTCAACTGGGAGCGCCTACGCGAACTGCTTCGCGTAGCGCACGGCGAGTCTGAGTAGGTAGCCAACCTCAATCTTCCTTCGCTCGCCTGCCCAGCGCATTAAGTCTCGGCGGTTGCTGGTAACGATCCCTCGCGCGGGTGAGGCTTACGGGCAGACGGGTCCCTGTCGCGAAAGCCAAGGTTAACGAGCTCACGCGCGGTAAGAAGAACGAGCGACGGGATAAAGTCCATGCGCCATGTCCGGGAAGGAATCGATGGCTCGCGGCCCAAGATCAAGTTCGGTGCCCATGCCGCTTGAAAAACGCTTCGCGCTGAAGCACTACCCATGCGTCGCGAACGTGCCCTCAAGGAGCCGCGGGGTTATTACCTGCAACAACTGGAACAGTCGGCTGCGGCGCATATTTAGCGGCGAAGTCCGAGCAGAGCCTGTTTCGATATTCGGCAGGCAAGGACGCGAGCACCGATGCGGCAGCCGCCGCCCTTGCGTCTCCCTTCGATTTCACGGTCAGGTAGGCGATCAACCGATGAAGGGTGAGAAAGATGGAGAAAAAATTCCGCGTATTGACGTAGAAGCAATGATTGCCTTCCAGGCTGCCCTCCCGGTCCTGCCGATGCCGCTGAACGATTGCTGTTCCCGCATCAAAGTCGGTGACAGCAAAATTGCCATCACCGAGCGGCGTGAATAAGGGAGGATTGCTGAGAAACTTGCTCAGGTCGAGCTCCTGTCCGCGCACAGCCCTGATCAGCGACATTCGATCCGCCATGGAGATGTTGCGGCGAACTTGAAATCCTTTCTGCAATTCAATGGCGCACACGACGTAGCGCGGAAGGCGAGTAGATTCCATTGCCTTTCCTTGAGCGGCCGGCGTGCACAGATCCTGCTTGACGAGCTGAGCCAGATGGGCAAGCGCGCCGGACACCCCGACCGCCTTCCCCTTCAGGAGCAGAGGAGCAGGATCTTTCTGACGGAGCTTGATTCCAATATCCAGCAGGTCGTCAAACTCATCGCCTGCAGGAAGGTCCATCTCGAGCAGGGACGACCACCCGAACGGCCAAAGCCAGATCGTCGACCGCACTTTCCGGTTCGTGTTCCACACGGCTCCATTTAGCGTTAAATCGAGATTCTTGGGCCTGCAGCGTACCGGCCACACAAAATCGCTGGCTTCTCCAAACGGAGTTATACTTCCTGGTACATTGCTAGCGACCGTCTGATAGCGCGGCCAAAGGTGATTCCGTCGCAGATCGAGTTCATTATTCAGAGGAAGCAGGACCAGGTTCGCAAGTTCGATCTTGGTGCCGCGGGTGCGCATCTGGCGGAAATCAGAAGCGGACCAAAGGAAATGGACCCTTGGATCGAAATCGGCCCCAACGAACGGCTGCGACCAGAGATGAACGTCAAAAACACAATAAACCACGCGCGCCATTTCAAATTCCTCGCAAGCGCCGCATCGGGGGTGACCACCTTCTATTGACCGTTTACCGTTTGTCTTCTCGCCCTTGGCGCGATATTCTCACAACGCTGTACAGCTGGGCTACGTGCCCAAAGATGCCGCCACTGCTTGCCACACAAGGCGAGCAAGGCGGCAACTATCTCCTGGGGCCGGCCGCAAGGCCGGTCCCAGCCGCATCATTTGGTCACGATGACAGGTTTGCTCTCTTTAAGCTCATCTCGCATGACCGCCAAACGCACGGCCTTCTCATCGAAGTACTTACCAATCGTATTCGTTGCTTTGAGACCGCCAGCGTCGTCCGGTTCCTTGACCGGATCATCCATTTCCGGCTGAATCTTCCACCAGGCAGCTTTTCTCATGAGTTTGACGAACTTGTTCTTTCTGACCAATTCCTCCGCTTTCGATCGCTTCGTCTCGTCGGATATCTTGAGCTTAAACCATCCGAGCAAAATCTTGCCGCCGTCGTACGTGGGCACTGCAAGCGAACCGAAAAACTGCTTATCGCCCTGGATCATCATGACGGGCTCGAAGTTGCCCCCGGCAGCGCGCAAAGCTTTCCGGAGCATTCTGCCGGGACTGTCAGTTTCCTGGACAACGCGGGCTTTGCGCCATTGACTGGCTATAAATGACAAACTTGCAAAACGACGGCTGCAATGAAAGCAAGCGCGATCGCAGCGCCACAGAGCGCGAGAAACGCAATCGCACTTACACTTGATCCGATCCCTGCGAAACGCAGCTGCAAGGAAGGAAATCCAAGCGCCGCCAGAAGGAACAAGAGAACCGAGATAAAAATGCTGAGTGTGACGGACTCCGTCGCACCGAGTTCTACTTTCCATTTGGGAGCGAATAATCGCAAAATCATCAAGAAAAGCGTGCCGGGAATGATGTACGACGCAAGACGCAGCGAAACACCGCCAACGCTTTCCGTTCCGAATAGGCCGATGCTCAACTTCTTTTCCGCAACAAGCGCGCCGGCAGTCGTTTTGTTGTCCTTCACGTTCTGAAGTGAATAGCTGAGACCGAACCCCAGATTCTCGTCACGCTCTTCGATGCTGGAATCTGCCTTCAGGCACAATTTGTTCCGCACCAGCGTCGAACCGGGCTCAACGCTGCCGAGAACTATAGTGTCTTTTGTGGAGCACACGCCGCTTGTGTCGAGGGTGCCGACTTTCAAGAAGGTCGGCCCAAACAAGCTGAGACCCGCATCGATTATCCTGGCCTCGGTCGCATTCTCGATCCACACGTTGAAGCTCATCGTCTGGCCGGCGAGAATTTCATTGCGCTCTAGAATAACCGTCAACGCCGGCTTGCCGGGAGCATCGGCCGAGGCCGCAACGCCAGGAAGCACACAGGTCACCAGCTGAAGGACGATGGTCCAAAAAAAGCCACCCGGCCTACGATTTAAAAAAGAGCGCACGTGCCGCTCCCATTGAATTTCACGGTGCAGGCCCCGCGGCGCGTCACCGCATCAAATTGCGTTCTACTAAAGCTTGCAGTAAGCTAGACTTGCTCGGAGGGTAAGGCAAGCTCGTGCGGCAGCCTAGCCCAGCACCGCAAAATTGGCGCGAAAACGATCGAGCCCTTTTATGGCAACGACGCACCGCAGCCCGGTTCGCTTTTGAACGCGCTTGCCTGGTGTGGCCCCCCGGATACAACTCGACATTTTTCGTCAAGGCTCCTGCTACTCAGACTTGCCAAGACGGCATTACGGCCCGATCGTATCGGTTGCGACGAAAATCTATTGCGAGGAAAAACTTTTATCGGGAGACGGATATGGCCCCTCATCCTCCACCCTGCGCCGCCAATGAAGTCTTGTGGGGAAACCTGTGCTACCCCCGCATCGATGCGATCCGTATCGAGAGGGTCGGCGCCGACTACAAGTTCATCCTTGAGGAAGTGCCCGGCGAGCTGCTTCCCGGTTTAGCGGACAAAGCCGGCGATCAGGCCAATTTGCACGTCAAGAAGGCGGGCCCCGGTTTTGAGGTAACGATCACCTCGGTCCCGCACGGGGATGCGACCGATCTACTCAAGCAGCTGCGGCCTGATGAGCCGAACCTCAAGCTGCCAGACTGAGGCATGCCATAATGCTAAGTTTGTCCTTGAGGGTGTGCACGGCAGCGCTGCTCCTGACGATCCCCCTCGCCGGCTGCGGCCTTGTCCCGCCTACGCTCACAGAAGCGTGGGAGGCGCAAGATGTCGGCCCCGACATGGTGCTTAAGATAAAGCGCAATATTCTGTGCGAAACCATCAAGGGGATACGCAGGGTCAATCAAACTCCAACCGGATTCGGACCGCCGATACCGCCAGACTATGGCATTCAGTTGCAGTTGACCCTTAGCGTTGTGGAAAGCTCGGGCTTCACGCCGAACCTGACTTATAATCGTACGCTTACGAACGGATCGGAATCGGGCCTCTCGATCGGTAGGAGCTGGAGCGTAGGCCTTTCGGGAGAGCTTTCATCGACTGCAACACGAACGGATACAGCCTACTCCTACTGGAGTGTCGGCAGCATTGCGGGCCCCGGCAAGAACAAAGACATGTGCGACGAGCAGGCGTGGCCTATCGAACGAGACGCCAGCTCACTTCTCGTGAAGTCGGATTTGGGTATAGCGCGTTTTTTGGAGGACCACGTAAAGGCTGCCGATCTGCTCCATTCATCAAAGCCGCAGGGTGCGAAGAAGCCTGAAAAGATCGACGTTTACAGTTACGATCTGAAGTTCGTGGTTGTCTCCAGCGGCGGCGTAACCCCTCAATTCAAGCTTATTCCGCTGTCCGGCGGCGGAACGCCGATCCTGAACCTGAATCGCTCCCGCACACATGAGCTGCTGCTTACCTTCGGGCCAACGGGTCCCAATGGCTTCGCCCCGTCCCAAATCTCGTTTTACCAGCACATCAATACCCAACTGGGATCGACCCTCGCGCGCAGGCCTGGGCCCTAGAGGCGCCAGTTTATTAGCCGCAGTTGACTGCAGCAGCATCGCCGCGGGGAGCAAAGCGGACATCGCTTATACTTCCGCTCATGCCCGTTTTGACCGAGTAGCGCGGCGCTAGCGGCAAATGTCCGCGGGTACAGCCCTCCCGGTGCATGCGCTCCTCGAAGCGACTTCCGGTCGTCGCTTCACTCCGCACCGTTCAGGTCGGGCGCAAAAACATCGTGCGGAAGCGAGAAGTGCTCCACCCTCTTCGCCGGCTTGTTATTTAACAACAACCGAACGACGTCGGGGCGGGAGTAATGCCCCGCAGGGTCAGCCGCGTTCTTCGCTATGCCGATCGCGGCAAGATCGATAGTGGCATAGACGATCCCTACGCTGGTTTCAGGCAACTTCTCCGCGAGCGGACTGCCGTCAGGACCGTAGATTACGGCATGTCCGCCGCCCTCATGCACCAGGTTGCGCTTGTCCTCTGTATCGCACATCTCCTCGACCATCTCCCGGGAGATAACGGCGCAAGGCGCCAGCACGAAACAGGATCCTTTCGACCGCATAAATCTTGCTGACGGCATTGTTGGTCTCCCAGCCAAGCGCGTACGCAAAGGGCTCGTACATGGAGAGCGTTCGATGAACGCGCGGACCTGCGGCATGTAGCGTGGGACCGGCGGCCTGTTCTCCTTGCCCTTGCACTGCAGAAGCTCGTTGCCGTCCGCCTTCACGTCAAAGTGACATGCGCTTTGTTCTTTGCGTCGCGCAGCGAGTAGATGATCCGGCTACGGTCTTTGACGGCCGCGTCATACGCGCCCTGCCCGACGCAATGACCCATCATCGCGCTTTCGCGATCGAGCGCCGCCGGCGTCAAAAGACGCACGATCCGGCTGCCGTCGGCGAACGTCATCACCGATTCTTCGCCCTCGCCGTCGATATGGGGCGCGGCCGCCGCATTGAAAGCGAACCGCCGCATCGCCTTGTCGGCTTCAGCGATCGCCTGCGCGAGCGAGCCGATCTTAAGGAGCTTCAGCGGACGGCCTTGCTCGTCGCAGCGCTGCAGCCATTCTTCGTTGTTCACCCGCGCAGCTTCGATCCAGTCGGCAACGTGGCGCACACGCGCCTCGAGCGCGGCATTCGGCACGAAGCGATGAAACCTAACGCCGGACGCGAACTTCTCGCGCAGCCAGCCCGGTGCGTCAGGATCTTATTTTTCGAGAGGCTGAAGACCGTCCGGCCCATTGCGCAACGCGCGTTCCAGACAAATAGCCAGCAGTCGCGCTGTGGCCTGGTTCTGAGAACATCCGGCGAGGAAGGTATTGATTTCACCACTGTCGACTACGTTGTATTCCAAAAACGGCGTGGGGCAAAGCCCGGTAAAGGTTCAACAACGCCACGGTTATAACACGCGCGCTTTCCTGTTTTCCAGCAAATCCGTTAAATCATTGAATCGTTGGAAAATTGTTCTGCACAGCGAGATAGATATTAGTGCGTGCTCATAAGGATTCGGCGGCCTGGTGATCGAAAGACAACGGTCCGGCTTTAACGCCGGCGAAGGTGGCGCTTGCCGCCGTCAAGGGCGACCGGACGATCGCTCAACTGGCCGAGCAGTTCGACGTCCACCCCAATCAGATCACGGCCTGGAAGGCCCAATTGGAAGGCGGCGCGTGCGGAGGTTTTTGACCTGGCAGTGCTGCGCCCGCCGCGC
Source organism: Bradyrhizobium sp. 134 (assembly GCF_023074155.1). Taxonomy (NCBI): domain Bacteria; kingdom Pseudomonadati; phylum Pseudomonadota; class Alphaproteobacteria; order Hyphomicrobiales; family Nitrobacteraceae; genus Bradyrhizobium; species Bradyrhizobium sp. 134. Next base: position 114,724 of record NZ_JADPKX010000072.1, read on the forward strand.
CTGCGATCGACGTAAAGTCGCTGCACGCCAAGATCGGAGAGCTGACGCTGGAGAACGATTCCTAAGAAACGGCAGCACCAGCTTTCGGCTCCACGGGCTGGAGAACAAACCCGAATGCCTTGGCACGCCGATGCAGATTGTTGACGACCCGCGTGCGGTAGCGCGTCTCGTAGGATGAGCCCCCGGATCGACATACTCCATTCCGTGTCGCACCGCGTTGTAGAATAGGACTGCGATCTTGCGGGCCGTGGCGGTCACCGCCTTGGCCTTGCCGATGCGGGACGAGAGGCGCCTGTAAAAGGCGCCGAGCGCGGTGTCAGTGCGTCCGACGGTGACGGCAGCGAGGCGCAGAAGAGCCGCGGCCCGACCGCCGGATCGGCGCGTTCGTGACGAGAGCACTTTGCCGCCGGAGATCTTATTGCTCGGAGCCAACCCCAGCCAGGAGGTAAAATGCTTTGCACTTGGCCATGAGGTAAGGTCGTCGCCGCATTCCGCGATCAACTTCAGCGAAAGGTAAGGGCCGAGGCCGTCGATCATAGTGATGTCCTTTCCGAGCAACACGAACAGCGCCGCCCGCATGTCGAAAGCCAGAGCGTTCGCCTGATCGGTTCTGTTCCGAGGCCGCGAGACTGGCGGTGCTGATCCATGATCACGACCCCTGTGGGTGCTGAGTTCCTTCAACACAGCTTCGATCCGGACATCGCAGGCTGATGCCTTCTCGCGATAGGCGTCGTAAAGGGCGAGTGCCTGATCGAGCGCATAACAGATGCTCGGCACGGTAGCTACCGGTGAGCGCCTTCGCGATCGCCTCGGCGCTGGAGTGGCAGCTGTAATGGCGTAAGCACGCCAGCGCCTCAGGGTCGCGCTCGCCGGCAAGGATCGCGCGAATGATGCCCAGGCCGGTCGCACCGGTGATGTCGGCCACAACGTGGTGGAGTTGAAGATTCATCTCAGTCAATGCTTTCTGCATATGCTGGATGTGTGAAGCCGCGTACTCCAGCAGAAGCTCCCGCTGACGCACGTAGGCTCGCAGTTCGGCAATCTGCCCTTTGGGTCGAAAGCCGGCTCGCAGCAACCCGAACGAATGGAGCCGCTGCAGCCACTGCGCGTCGCTGACATCGGTCTTGCGCCCCGGCACGTGCTTGGCATCGCGCGCGTTGACAAGAAACACGGTGAACCCCCGTGCATCGAGAAGCTCGAAGATCGGGATCCAGTGGACACTGGTCGATTCCATGACGGCGGTCTCGACGCCGCATTCTGAAACCAGTCGACCAGCCGATGCAGATCAGCCGTGAAGGTACCAAAGCTGCGTACTGGCTCAGGTGCGCGATCTGCCCTGACGGCAGCCATGTGCATGGTCGCGCCAATGTCGATGGCAGCCGCGTTCGGGTGCACCATGGGCATCGTGCGGTCGGCCCTGGATTTCGATTTGTTGCGGTTCATCTCCAATCCTCCTGCTGACACGGCGGAAGGGCTGGGCTACGCAATTTATTCATATTCCTAGACGGGATCGCCGGGACGGCGTCACCACTCTCACGTACGCAACAGCCCATGGACCAGGTTTTCTAGCGGGGTCACATGCCACCAAAATCATATCGGCCGCTCCCTTCCGGCCGCAGTCTAGCGGCAATGCGTTTCTATCCCACAGGGAGCGAGCAGCGCTGAGACCAGTTTTTTAGAAGGCGCGCTCACCAAGGCGGGATTGCTGAGCGCAAAGCGATGATCGACCGCGAGCACGATCTGTCGATCACCAAGCAAGCGGAAGTTTTGCAGATCAGCCGCGGCAGCATTTATCACCTGCCGCGTCCCATGAGACTTGGGCGAGCAAAGCATGCCGTCACCGCCGGGGTAGTCAAGAGGCTTTCTACCAAGAGGTGTGAGTTGCTTCACAATCGCGCTATGCAATGTTGGGTCGTCACGCTAGAATGCGCTCCTTGGACACATTGCGATGTGTGAAGTGGGATCACGCTTTTCACTTGCGGCCCAGCGTTGCTCTAATAGCGGGGCCGTCTTCTTAATTTGTCGCAATGATGCCCGTGCGTCCGACCATGGCAGTCTGAACAAGCAGAGGGGGTAACATGCAGAGGATGGCCGTAGTACGCCTGTCACTGCCGAGCACATCTCCCAGTGCAACAAAGAAAGATTTTTGGACCAACTATTGGCAGAGCAGCAGCCCGACTCGATCTCCCGCACCCGATGACAATGAACGGGCGCTCATTCAAGAGTTCGGGACAAAGCTCGCGCAGAAGATTTCTCGTGTGGATCGGAGCTGGAGGGACGTCCGCATCGAAGTACGCGGCGTGCGGTATGGCTCCATCGAACTGTTACTACTCGTCATCGGCGGGGAAGAGCTATTAAGCGAGATGTTCTGGACGGTGCTCGAATTCAGTGCGCCGGAGGCGTTCAACGACACCGTGAATGGCAACGTAGCCTTGCAAGCGCACGTCTCGCCAGGGCAAGGGGGACTTGCCGGCGGCGCAGGTGGGCATGGTGGGGGCGCAGGTGGGCATGGATTTAATCGGGCTCTTGCGGCCGCGAGGACGCCACTGACCGCGCTCATACTCGGCGCAGTGATCATCATCTACCTTTTGATGTGGAGGGTGGAATCGCTCGAAAAAGAGTACACCGCGTTGCACCACGACCACACGTCGGTGGTGAACAAGCTGACCGAGCAGAACACCGTGCTGACCACAGGACTAATGCTAAGGCTTGGTATTCCCGTGCCGCCCGGGAAAGACGAGCACAAGCAGGAAGGCAAAGCTGAAACTTCGACGCCGTCGCACAGTTCGCAGACGCAGGCTCCTCCCGCCTCTTCCCCGCTGCTTCCTCCTCCGGCTGGATCGCCACACACGAAAGCGGAGCCAGCGCCGCCGACACAGATATCACCATCTCCTACCTCTGAGCCACAGACGGGAACATCATCGTCCCCACAGCCAAACGTGCAGTCATCTCCACAAGGCGAGAAGCGCGGAGAGTCCCACTAATCTCTAAGATGTTCGTTGCCGTAGAAACTCGGTGGGCTGCTTGCAGTCCTGGCGTTGCCTAAGGTGCGGAATTCCTCGCATCTGAACCAAAAAGGAGGCTCAAGGTCCCATCTTCCCATTGTGAGTGAATCAGGAGGTCAACCATGTCCTACCCGATCTACCGCAGACCGCAAAGAGAGGAACTTCTCAGCCAAGGTGACATTCTGGATCCCGAGCCCTTGCGGACAACCTTGAAGAGGCATCAGCGCCGATCATTTACCCTATCGATCTCCATCGCGACGGTGGCATCAATCTCCGCGGGTTCGTGCGTGGTTGCCGGAGGACCGTGAAATTCGAAATGACTAGGCTTCCCAAGCTTGGGCGGAGGAATGGGGGACTTGCGCTGGGCGCGGATTGCGCCATCGTCGCCGGCGCGACAGACAGAAAGGCGACGGCATGAACGGCCTCGGTCTCTCAGGACGCATCACCGTGATTTCCGGCGGTTGCGGCGACATCGGCCGAGCCGTGCGCGAGCCGCAAGTCTCCTCGTGCGCGAACTAAGGTTGAATCTGATGCTTCGCCTCGCTGGTCAATTTGAAGGCACAAGCGACGCTTTCGCGGACAACGAAAGAATTGGGTTGGAGGCGTCGCGTGCAAGAGGTCGTGATGCACGCCAATCTCCGCCTCGCCCGGATCGGCTATTCAGCCCACCCAGTCAATGGCCGTGCACTCGACGAAGTTCTAGTGATGAACGCGAACTATAGACTATCTCAACGAACTTCCACGCTGAAGGCAGGACCGTCTCATCCCATGTGTTACCGAGTGGGTCCGGGTCCACATCGATGCGGGTTGCCACAATCATAAGGTAGTGTCTTACATATGCCGAGCGAAGCTCGGCAGCTTGCACACGTAGTCAACTTCCATTTTGGAACCCTGAACCCATGCTCCCTTGCAGAGTCGGTAAACCGGGCGTACCGCTGAGGTTGATGTGAAGATCAAAAAGAACTGGTTGAGTGTCGGCGGGACGTGCTCGAGTAAGGCGCCACTTTCGCCCGTGTTCAGCACGAGACAGCTTGCCGCCGAGGCTGCCGTCAACGGACATGTATTTTGCTTCAAGCGGAGGATTGAATGGGACACGACGGGCCCCGTCTTTTGCAGTGTCTGTGACCACGATCGAGCCTCGCCGGACTTAATCTCTTGGAGAGCGACAATTTTGGTCGCCCTTGCCCGATGAACTCAGCACGCAATGGAACGAACAATCTCGCTTCTCACCTGAGTGTGTCGTCTCGGCTTCCGATCGGAGCATTTCGTACCCAACACTTGACCATGCGCCTTTCGGACGTCTAGCTCTATTGTTGTATTATACCGATGTCGATTGATGCAACTCTCAGCGCATTCACGCTGAAATCTCGCGTTTGGCCCCCTTTCTTCGGCTGATTCCAGCGCATGCGCCCGACTGCTAACGCAGCGGAATGCCGTTTTGGTGGGCGGCGCCGGTACCGGCAAGACCCATCTGGCTATCGCTATCGCCACAAGCTGTATCCACGATGGTGCCCGTTGTTGGCGAGCGGAAGCTTAGCGATGCTGAGCTGGTACTTGATCGATCTTGCCTGCTTCTCGCTGATGTCGGTGGTGAGCAGATCGCCGACAACGCGCTGCGACGCGGCTATCAGGCCTCTGTCGAAGAACGGCATACCTCTCTGGCGCCCGCACGCATAGGACGGCATCGCAGCGGAAGCGGCGGGCGATTACCTGAAGCTGGACGACCGCACCGAGAGCGGCAGATGGGTCAGCCTCGCGACTACCGGCTATGGACACGTCGGGACACCGTTCCGGACGATGGACACAGGACCGACGCTTCACGCGTCAAAATCGAGGTCCAGCGCACCTCGCATCCGGGATCTTGGAGCTGATCGAAGCAACAGCACCTCTCCCCGATATGTGCTCCGATATGTGCTGAGATGTCAGCACTTCTCGTTCCAGCTCTCCAATAAAAAGAAAGCCACAACGGCATCGAAAATCCTCCTTCGGCAACCTGATTGTGGGGCGCGGCCATGATCACCTACATAGTCGGAGAGTGCGGTGCGCACGATCGGCTCTTAGAGGACCGGCGCCGCCCCAGTCGTTCGGGCTCGCGCCGGCGTAGTTCGACAGAAAGGGATCGTGCCGGCACTGGCGATGGCAGCTCAGGAGCTCTCGGGTCCTCTCGCTGGACTTGGCCCGTGCTCGGCCGCGGCTCCATCAGCTCGAGCACCGCTCGTCCCTTGTCCGTGATGCGCCACCCTCGATTCACTCGCTCGACGAGTCGCTGCGAAAAAAGATCGAGCTCGGGCACGCGGGCGCCCATTCTCTTGGTGCGCGCCGCCCAATCCGGACCGCTCGTGGCCAAAATGGCCATGTCTCGCTTGAGATCCGGCATGGATGCGAACCCGTCCGGGTAGCCGACAAGGATCTTCAACACCGTGACCTGGAAATTCACATGAGCGCTATCAGAGTTGTCTGCATCTACCGCCACATCGTTGGCGCGGAGCGAAGAGCTTCCATGCCGACCTGCCGAAGGCGGTTCACCGTGATCTCACCTCTGTTGGCGGCCTCCAAGATCTTGGAAGCGACATGGGCCCGAGTGCCGGTTTCGCTGCGAGGCAGACTGTCGCAAACCTCCTCAAGAACAGCACGCAAAAGCGCAGTGGTCGTTGCGTCCAACACTTGGCGACTCCGCAAGGCGCAAAGAATGGTAGCAGAGAAAGCACGGTGAACCCCTCAAAGAGACTACTAGCTGATTCCAAAGTCGAGTATGAACTTCACCACAGTCGTCGTTGCTTGTTGATTGTCCAAGACGTTGCCGCCATGCCGTCGAAGCAGGACAGTTGTGCTGGTCTGGCTCCGCCACGCCAGCGCTGGAGGAACCGCCTCCTGATGGTATTCAGCGCTGGAGCGGCTCTTTTTGACGATTTTCGCCGCGATGTCGGTGCGATGTCTCGCCACTTGCCAGAGTGTCTATTTTCCCGCGGCGAATCCATCTCCGGGGCAGCCGCAGCGGGCGTTCCGGTCCAGACAGACCGCCGGTGTTTATGTCCGATCGTTTTTCTTTCTTTGAGATTTCCTTTAAGCGCCGTGGGCGAAGCTGGTCATGGTCCGTCAGCACGAGCGAGGGCACGCCGGTTATAGCAGGCTCACGAAGCAGTCGAGCCGCCGCCGGATAGGAAGCGAACAGGGCGATATTTCTGCTGCTAAGCACGCCAATGGGCCCGCCTGTGTCAGTTTCGTCACGCCGAGCTGGCGAGCGGTGTCGGTCACGGCGTTGGCTCCCGCGCCATTAGGCCCTGGTCTGTGAGTGGCCATGTCATGACCATGTCCCAGTCCTCGTATTTTGCTGAATGCATCTAGGGAATGTCGCTGGCCGCCGTAACGGTGAGGTGATAGCGCGCATGCAGGGCCACTGTCTCGGCAACGATCGCGACCTCGCGCTCGAGCCTTGCCATCTGACCACTGAACCGGTCCGGAGTTTCACGAATGAGCCCTTCGGCCGCTGGCGCAGGAGCCAGAAAACGCTGAAGCGCCGTGTCGACGACCATGCTCTTGCCGGCTCCCGCGCGTTCGGTCGCGGCTTCAAGCCGCTCGAAGATGCTTTCGGAGAGCTGAACGATGATCTTCTTGGTTCGCAGACCTTCGTTCGAGCTCGGCTCCACCTGCCATCGGAACTTTTCCCAATCGAGCTGGCCTGACCTTCAGCCTCACCATCGATCTGCATTGTTTCTTCAGCTCCTCAATTGCGACCGCACGAAACGGCACACGCTATCCGTGCGGCGTGGCTTTCCGGTCGAAACAGATGAATCGGCCCAGCGATGATGCGTCGACAGAAGGGTCAATCCGACCACGACATCAATCGCGCCGACATCGGCGTCGTAGTCTGGCGTAGCCAAAGAAAGACGAGGCGGGCTCAAGATGAGCCGGATCTTTCAGCCTCCTGCGCGGCAGCTAGGGGCGACTCGCGATGGCCTTCTGGGACGTCAAGAAAGCTCCCCGCGCTTCACGACTCTGTGTCGGTCTGCCTTCGCGCGCGCCCGCTCGGCTCACCTAGGCCCGGCGCTCGATCGCCAAGGAGCCGTCACAGGCACTCTGCGCGGAGAAGTTTCTATTCGGGCTTCTTGGAGGCTTGCACGTCGATGCTTACCTCCTTCAGGACGCTGGATCCGCTCGCAAGTCGTCGTCCCAGCGCTTCGACAAAGCGGTCGTACCGCTCACCGCCCTTGGCGCGGGCGGCAGGGCTCGAATGCTCGGGCAATGCCGGAGTTGAGGTCAGCCAGAACCGGATGAAGAGCGCGACGGTCTCAAGCGTGATGCCATCATTGCGTTCAAGACGCTCGAGCACCCGCACAATCCGATCCAGCCGTTTTGCTATCACAGCCTCGCGCCGATCGGAATCGTCCGGAGAAAGGAAGGAACCTATTGCGGCCTCGACCACCAGCGACTTGGACCGGCCACCGCGGCTTGCGAAGGCCTCAAGCGTTTTGAACGTTCCGGGATCGAGATAGATGCTGAGCTGGACCTTTTTCACGCTGCCTCGCTCACAGGTCCATTCCATCGTCGGGATCGAGGGTGACGGTTCGCGCAACTCCCTGCATCGACCGGCTCATCAGTTGCGCCTGGACGGCATCCTCGTCACCCTCGTCGAGCTCGGGGTCGAACTCGTGCTCGCCGGCCGGCGTCTTGATCTCGATTTCCTCATGCAATTCCGGCTCGCGGCGTAAGCCGCCGTTCGCCTCGTCGCTCCTGCCCGTGCGCCTGGTCAGCAGCTGGCCCGACGGCGATATTTGGGCGCGGGCTGACCAGTCATCTGGGCGGGTGGGCTGCTTGTTCGGCTCCAAGCGGGGCGGCTTCAAGACACGTCGCTGGAATTGCGGATCCTCATAGTAGCGGACCTTGTTAGCACGGACCGGGTGCACACCGGAAATCATCACGACCGCGTCTTGCGGAGACAGTTGCATGATTTCGCCGGGAGTCAGCAGCGGACGAGAGGTCTCCTGGCGGCTGACCATCAAGTGCCCAAGCCACGGGCTCAGGCGGTGGCCCGCATAGTTCTTCATGGCTCGCAATTCGGTCGCAGTTCCGAGCGCGTCGGAGACGCGCTTGGCGGTGCGCTCGTCATTGGTCGAAAAGGCGATCCGGACGTGGCAATTGTCAAGGATCGCATGGTTCGGACCGTAGGCGCGTTCGAGCTGGTTAAGGCTCTGCGTGATGAGAAAGCTGCGGATGCCGTAACCTGCCATAAAGGCGAGTTGGCTCTCGAAAAAGTCGAGCCGGCCGAGGGCTGCAAACTCGTCAAGCATCAGAAGCAGCTTCTGCCGGCGCCGGTCGGGATCAAGGCTCTCGGTCAAACGCCGTCCGATCTGGTTCAGGATGAGCCGCATCAAGGGTTTGGTGCGGACGATGTCCGATGGCGGCACCACAAGGTACAGTGAGACGGATTCAGGACGGTCGACGAGATCACGGATGCGCCAATCGCTTCGCGCGGTGATCTTGGCAACTACCGGATCACGATAGAGCCCGAGGAAGCTCATCGCCGTCGAGAGCACACCCGAGCGCTCGTTCTCGCTTTTGTTCAAAAGTTCGCGTGCCGCTGATGCGACGACTGGATGGATGCCTGTCCCAAGATGCGGAGTCGCCAGCATTGCGTTGAGCGTAGCCTCGATCGGGCGAGATGGATCCGAAAGGAAATTTGCAACCCCAGCGAGAGTCTTATCGGCTTCGGCGTAGAGGACATGCAGAATTGCCCCCACCAAGAGTGAGTGGCTGGTCTTTTCCCAATGATTGCGGCGCTCGAGTGCACCCTCAGGATCGACGAGAATATCGGCGATATTTTGAGCATCTCGCACCTCGCAGTCGCCACGGCGGATCTCGAGGAGTGGATTGTAGGCGGCGCTGGCCGGATTGGTCGGATCGAACAACAGCACGGGCCCAAATTGCGCGCGCCATCCGGAGGTCAACTGGAAGTTCTCACCCTTGATGTCATGGACGATGGTGGAGGCCGGCCAGGTCAGAAGAGTCGGAATGACGAGGCCAACACCCTTGCCGGAGCGCGTTGGCGCAAAGCATAGCACATGCTCGGGCCCGTCGTGGCGCAGATAGTGACGTCCGAACCGGCCGAGCACGACGCCGTCAGGGCCTAACAGTCCCGCCCGTTTGACTTCGCGTAGATCGGCCCAGCGCGCCGAGCCGTAGGTGGTGACGTCCCGCCCTTCATGGGCCCGCAGGACCGAGAGCAACATGGCCATCGCTATGGCCGCGATGCCGCCGCTTGCAGCAATCGCGCCACCCTCCACAAAAACGACGGGCGCGTAAGCATCGAACTTGAACCACCAGCCAAAGAAAGCTGCCGGCTGATAAATTGGCCAATGTCCGAGCTTGAACCAGGGAGCCCCAAGCTGCTGCTGGAAGGCAAGCCGCCAAGCTGTCCATTCGGTCGCCGCCCACAGGAACGCGAGCACGATGAGGCAGACCAGGATGACCTGGTGCCAAATGATTTTTGTCGCCGACATGATCGGGTTATCTCGGCATATCGACGTGCGCACACAACTAAAATGGTGCTCGCGTCGCAGTGGCGCGCGTGGCAGCGCAGAGATCGGCGGGGACAAAGCCGAGATACGTAGCCAACCCATTCAAGTTAAGCGGGACTGATCGATCGAGGTTTGCATCACGAGACGGCGCCGAAACGCCGATTATGTGCGTGAGAGCTCATGGATAGGCAGAAAACGCTGACTTCGCTCAAGTAATGTGAAGCGTTCCTGAAGATTGCCCCTCCTGGAGCATTCAAACCCTGGTGTCGCTGAATGCGTCCCGGAGTTCTGACGATCGCGCAATAGATAAGCTCACCCGCGGCCAAGCGACCTTCCCCAAGAGCCACCTGAATCGCATGAGGTTATCGTACTTCGGCAATGCTGGTGGCTCAGGTAAGGTGGAGGTGTGGCGCATTCAAAGATGCGCCTGCTCAGATTGACCACGCCGCTTGCTGGTGCTGTGACCCTGCTACTTGCCGGGGTGGTCGTGACAGACGCGGCCGACTGCCCGCGGCAGGATGTGCTCGGCACCTCCCGCGTCCTCGAGGTCGATGCAAAGGCGTACCCGCGCGTTGGGTTGAACAGCTTTCGGGAAACGCTCCCTTTGGCCGACCATGAGGTCGTCCTCACCTTTGACGACGGGCCGCGGCCGCAATCACGCAAAAGGTACTGGCGGCGCTCGCCGAGGAATGCGTGCGGGCCACGTTCTTTCTGGTCGGCAAGTCCTCCGCAAAGTCTCCAGAGCTTGTTCGCCGAATAGCTGCCGAGGGCCACCATCGCACACCACAGCTGGTCGCATACGATGATGTCGAAGATGACCTTCGAACAGGGCAAGAGGGATATTGATCGCGGAATTGCCGCTGATGAGACGGGCTCAAGGGCGTCTCCGCCCCAAGCCCGCCATCCCGCTTTTTCCGGTTTCCGTATTTCGACTCGAGCCCAGTGACGCTCGAATTGTTGCGTTCGCGCGGGATGGTCGTGTTTGGAGCTGACCTTCCGGCGGGCGACTGGGAGAACCTAACCCCAGAACAAGAACTAAAGACCGTTACCGGGCGATTAGAGGTCGCAAGCAAGGGTATCATTCTCCTGCACGATGCCCAGGCCCAAACGGCCGCAATGATGCCGGCGTTCTTGCGCTATCTGCACGAGAATGGCTATCGCATCGTGCATCTGGTGCCGGCTGGCGCGATCAAGAGCAACGCTGAAGTCATCCCAGCGGCAAGCCGCAGCAGTTCGCGGCAATGACAGCGGGTAGATTGGGTTAATCTAACCAGCTGGTTCTCACGGTGAGCCCGGGTCCACATCGATACCATGGCACGGCCGTATCGCCCACTAGCGAAGCTCTCTTTCTTTGGCGAGATCGGGTCTCATTTCAGGAGGGATCCCGATCCAACCGTTGCCGCCGCGGTCGGTGATGTCGGCCTTATCCAATCCGGAGATTCTCGGCTGATACTTTGCCGGACCGACCAGCCTTGGCCTCGAAGCTGATCCGAGCGCCTTCTGCCAAGCCGGTGTATCCGGCCGTTTCAACGGCGCTGATGTGCACAAAGACGTCGGGGGCCGCCGTCATCCGGCTTGATGAAACCGTAGCCCTTGGTCGTGTTAAACCACTTTACAGTACCGATCGTCACCGTCACTTCTCCTAAATGAACACATGCGATCTAGCGAAAACTCGCACCGGCATCAAGATCTCCAGGAGGAGACAGTTGCTCGGAACCGGGCACGCAGAAGGGTCGAACCAGCGAACGTCCCGGCCCCCGAGACCCGCTGGGACATGGTTGCAGTGAGCGCGACTACGGCGAACTTCTTCTAGCGACAAAAGGATAGCGGGCTTCACTTGTACGTGGGTGAGCGCAGCCCAGCTAGGGCGGCAGTCTTGCGTCGTAGCCCAGCAAAGAGACTGCCAGTCAAAGTGACAGGCCCCGTTTGCGGTTCCAGGACCAATCGACATTGCCTGGACCTGCGATCCCGCTCACCTGTTTGCCCAGTTCCCGTTCTAGTGAAGGAGCCCATGGCACGAGCTGAAAGCCGAGTCCATTGTCGATCATGGCAAAGCGCCCCGAGGCGAGGGAAAGCCGCTGACGATATGTCCCCGAAACCTGTTCACCTGATTGAGCAGGTAGATGCGTAAGCCCGGTCTCCTCCGCAAGGCGCCGGCCGGCGCTATCGAGCTCGCGGCTTCGCAAGGTCTCGATCAGATCGCGGCCAAGCCGCACTCTGTCGCCGTGCCGCTGGGCAAGTCCGTACTCTGTCAGCACATCAATTCGCTGTTCCAGGGCTGCCCGGACCTCTGCGCCGAAACCGGCGCGCGAGAACTCAGCAGGTTCGCGCGCCACAAGCTGCCGGTCGAGCCATGTGGCGCCTTCCGCGGTGACCTGCTTGTCGAGGACGAGTTCCGATCTTACCGCGAGTGCGATGCGTGTCCGTCCCTTCGCATCCTCAAAGCGGCGGAGCTCCACGACGCCTCCAATCGGTCCGTCGCCAGCCGCCTCGATATCGGGGAGTTTGAGGTGATGGATGCGCCCGTCTATGCCGTCGACAATGGCAAAGGCATTGCCCCTCAGCTCGTCGTCGTGTCCGCGGGCGACGAGACGGCCAATGATCGGTTCACCGTGATGCTCGCCTTCGAGCGCAAAGGAGGACGGTGAGCGTGCGATACCATCCTTGGCAATCGCCTTGTGCAGCCGCTTGATGATGTCGCCGCGCTCGCCAAGCGCCCTCAGGCGTGGCTCGGCGTCTTCGGCCAAGACCCAGCAAGCGGGCCCCGCCGGCTCTGCCACACCCAGGCGCTCCAGCATCCGCATCCGCCCGATCCGAATGTCTCGTAACGGGTCCCGGGCACCATCCCGTTCCGGCCTTAAATCGATGACCCCATCGGCCGATCCCGCTTGCCGCGCGAGCACCCGGTCGAGCCTGGTCCAGCGTTCGGCGGTCACCTCGGCTTCCAGCCCTTCCCGGATCTGGAGCTCGGATCGGGGACCCAGTTCGCGGGTGACGAGATCGCCGGCCCGGGCGCGCAAGCCAGTTGCGATGTAATCGCGGCTGATGACGAGATCTTTTCCATCATCGGCGCGTCCGCGCACGAGAATATGAATGTGCGGGTGCTCCGTATTCCAGTGATCGACCGCGACCCATTCGAGGCGCGTTCCAAGGTCGCGCGAGGCCTGATCCATGAGCTCACGGGTGAAGCTGCGCAGGCTGGTGAGCTCGCCTGCATCATCGGGCGAAACGATGAAGCGGAAATGGTGTCGGTCACCCTCGCAGCGTTCGGCGAAGGCGCGGCCGTCTGCTTCATCTCCGAGAGCGTCAAAGAGCTTGCCTGGCGCTCCGTCCTGGGTGACCCCGTCACGCTGCAGATAACCAAGATGGGCCCGCAGCGCCCCGGGCGTGCGCATTCGGCGAACCACCCGCGCCTTGACCATGGCGCCGCGAGCGCGGTTGTTGAGCAGTCTGGACGCTGCAAGGCTCGCGGCGCGCCCACGCCCGAAGTTTGTTCCACGACGATAGCCGCGTGACAGGCCGCCGGCCTTCTGCGCGGCTCTGAGGGCCTGCGCCAGAAACGGCTTTGCCCGCGGCGCTCGCGTAGAGCGAATGCGGCCAGGGCGGATTCGGAAGTCGTCCTTACCGGCCATCGTTTGCCGGCAGAGTGCAAAAAGCTGAGCCGCGGCTGCAACTTGGCAAAACTGAAAATGTGCGCTCAAGATTCGCAAGTTGCACCGGATGATTGAAACTAAGGCAAGATTTCTCGCAACCGACCGGCCGCACCTTGCGGCTTTTATCCTGCCGTCTTAATCGGTCGTGTCGTCTGTCTGACCTCAGCCATTCTCGCTTCCTTTCTCGCTTGCGA
>NZ_JADPKX010000054.1:0-1385 GCF_023074155.1 Bradyrhizobium sp. 134
ATCCCCCTGATCATGTGCGGCGGTGCCGGAACGCGGCTGTGGCCGGCTTCGCGCGAGGTGCGCCCCAAGCAATTCCTGCCGCTGTTCGGCACCCGCTCGACCTTCCAGGACACGCTGCTCCGCGTCTCGGAGGCCTCGCTGTTCGATCGCCCGATCGTCATCACCAATGCCTCCTACCGCTTCATGGTGCTGGAGCAGCTCGCGGAAATCGGCATCGAGGCCGACGTGATCCTCGAGCCGATGCGGCGCGATTCCGGCCCTGCGATCGCAGCCGGTGCGGTGTTCGCGCAGAACCGCGCGAGTGAAGCGATCGTGCTCGCGCTCGCCGCCGACCACGTGGTGCAGGACAATGCGGCCTTCGTCGCGGCGTGCCGCCAGGGCCTCACCGCCGCGAGTGCCGGGCGCATCGTCACCTTCGGCGTCAAGCCGGAGCGACCGGCGACCGAATACGGCTATATCAGCCCGGGCGAGGTCATCTCCGGCGAGGTGCACGCGGTCGCGCGCTTCGTCGAGAAGCCGGATGCGGTGAAGGCCGCCGACTACGTCAATTCCGGCTATCTCTGGAACAGCGGCAACTTCATGTTCCCCGCCAGCGTGCTGCTCGACGAATACCGCAAGGTCGATGCGGCGAGCGTGGAGGCGATTTCCAGTGCCGTGACCAATGCCGGTCGCGATCTCGGCTTCGTGACGCTGGAGCCCGAGGCGTTCGGCGCGGCCAAGGCGATCTCCATCGACTATGCGGTGATGGAGAAGACCGCGCGCGCCGCTGTGGTGCCGGTGTCCTGCGGCTGGTCCGACGTCGGCTCCTGGCACGCGGTGTGGGAATTGTCGGACAAGGACGCGCAAGGCAATGCTTCGCATGGCGCCGCCGTGTTCGAAGATAGCCGCAACTGCAACGTCACCACGGACTCTGCGCTGGTCGCCCTCGAAGGCGTCGACGATCTCATCGTGGTTGCGACTGCGGACGCGGTGCTCGTCTCGCGCCAGAAGGATGCCAACGGGCTCAAGCGGCTGGTCACAAAACTCAAGGCGGTCGCACCGAAGGTCACCGAGGAGCACCTCAAGGTGCATCGTCCCTGGGGCAGCTACCAGTCGGTCGACAATGGCGAGCGGCACCAGGTCAAGCGCATCGTGGTGAAGCCGGGCGGGCGTCTGTCGCTGCAGAAGCACCATCATCGCGCCGAGCACTGGATCGTGGTCCGCGGCACAGCCCGCGTCACCGTCAACGAGACCGTCAAAAGCGTGCACGAGAACGAGTCGATCTACATTCCGATGGGCGCGGTGCACCGGATGGAGAACCCCGGTAAAATCATGCTGGAGCTGATCGAGGTCCAGACTGGAAGCTATCTCGGGGAAGACGACATCATCCGGATTGAAGACGACTA
>NZ_JADPKX010000036.1:0-120047 GCF_023074155.1 Bradyrhizobium sp. 134
TCGCCCCCAAGATTCCACGGCCTCGGTGTTGTAGGCGACGAGCAATCCGTCCGCGTCACAAAGATAGACAGCGCCGGGAATGGCATCGAGCGCGGCGTGACCGGCCGCGACCAGCGCCTCGAACTCCGTGGGCCTTTGGCGCGCGGAAAACGGGAATTCTTCGACGTTTGACATGAAGCGCTCGGCTCTCGGGGGCGAGAGGAGCGACGGCCCGAGGCGGGCCTCGCCCATTGAAATGAACATGGGCGGACGCCCCTGAGGCCCGCCGAACCCACCATAACCCACCATAACCCACGTCGCGCCATTTGGTTCCGCGGGAGGGCGGCAAAGTCACCCCCTAATCTCAAAAAAATGGCCCGCAAACTGAGGCGGCCTCAGTCTACGGGGGGCAGTACGGCTACTCGACGGGCGCGGTCCCATACCTGTATTGCGACGCCGTCCACATATTGCTTGGCTTGGACAACGGCAGCGTCATCGTCTTCGCACTCGACGATCACGGCGGGGCCCTGAATGTGCCCTTCTTTATCAAAGCGATAGAGGCGATACTCCGCCATGCCAGCACTCATGGGCGCTGATGATGCACAATAATTTACAAACATTTTGCAGGGCTGAATTAGGTCCGCGGCTACAGGCGTCGAGGTCGGCAGGCCAGCACCGGGGCATAGCATACGTACAACTCGGCGACCAGAACGGATCGCGAACGCGACTGCGTCAACGCCCTGTGCTCTTCGCGCCAATCGCGTCGGTTTGCCCGGATCGCGCTGACTCCCCACTCACCGGTGAACTGAAGTCTCAGGAATGCGGGCTGGCCTCAGACGGGCCAAACAACAGGCGACTTCGATCAAAATCCAGGAGCGGAGGAGTCCCAGGCAACTGAGGCCGCTCACCACTTCACCGTGGCCCGCCTCGATTGTTTGGCGGAAAAGCGCCGCAAGAGGCCTCCACGAATGTCCAGTCGGTGGCTTCCGCCAGTGAAGAGCTGTCATCCTCCATCAACGAGATCAGCCGACAAGTTCAGGAGTCGGCCCGGGTCGCCAGCGAGGCCGTGCAGCAGGCTCGCGCCACCAACGAACGAGTTGGCACACTCTCGAAAGCGGCATCTCGGATCGGCGATGTCGTTGAATTGATTAACACGATCGCTGGCCAAACCAATCTGCTCGCGCTGAATGCCACTATCGAGGCAGCACGCGCAGGCGATGCGGGACGCGGCTTCGCTGTTGTGGCCTCCGAGGTAAAAGCCCTAGCGGAGCAGACCGCGAAAGCGACCGGCGAAATCGGTCAGCAATTGCGTCTATCCAGGGCGCAACTGATGAATCGGTTGCAGCGATCCGGCAGATCAGTAGAACTATCGAGCGGCTTTCAGAAATATCTTCGACTATTGCTGCCGCCGTAGAAGAGCAAGGTGCTGCCACGCAGGAAATTTCCCGGAACGTGCAGCAAGCCGCTCAGGGCACGCACAAGGTCTCAACCAACATCACGGACGTACAGCAAGGGGCGAGTGAAACAGGTTCGGCGTCGTCCCAGCTGTTATCAGCTGCTCAGTCGCTGTCACAGGACAGCAATCTTCTGAGGCTAGAGGTTGGCAGGTTTCTAAATGCAGTTCGGGCCGCTTGATGGAATTAGTGAGACGGGATCGCGCGATTGAACTATCAACCTGACAGGCGCTCCGAAGGCTATTGAGGGTCAAAGGCCAAAGTCTTTGTCCGCCGGTTAGTTGTTCCTCTCCCTAATAGCGCACTTCCAAGGCTCTCACTGGCCGTCTGGCGAATTTGCGAAATGGAAAGCAGCTCGCTTCGCTTGACGATTTTGGTTCGAATTCCGGAACCGATCTCTCATACTTCCAGCATCGCGCCGAGCAATAGGTAAACTCGCTTGAAGCCAATTGCTTTCGAGACGACTGTCCTGCACTAGCAGAGCAGCACCGCGTGGGCGTCGCGCTATTTCTTTTCTGCAGGATCGCGTTGTTTACGCTCGGGCTCCGGGACTTTACCTACTTCTTCGAGGCCGAATCCGGCTATTTCGTTTGAGCTGGGAGCTGCCGCGCGATACTTATCTACCGGCTGCTCTTGAGGCCTTTTGTCCCGAGCAAAACATGACGTGTTTTTGTCATGCCGAGTGTCCGGGTCCGGGGTTGGCAGCGAAACAGATACTGCAGACGAACTCCTGACGCTAGACGCAATCGTGCTGACGCGGACCGTACCGGCCTCGCTCTTTCTGGTCAGTCCCCATCAGCAGTAGTCGGTACTTGCCCGCCTTAGCGTCATGTCTCATCGAGAATTTTCCGTACTTTCTCGGCCAGCGCGCGAAACGTAAACGGCTTGCTCAACAAGTTGACCCCCGCATCAAGGCGGCCGTTGTGGACTATCGCATTGCGCGTGTAACCCGTAGTGAACAACACCTTGATCGTCGGATGCAGCCTTCTAGCGTGATCTGCGATATTTTTTCCGTGAAGATTATCCGGCAGCACCACATCGGTGAAAAGTAAATCGATGGTCCGAGACGATTCAAGAAAGCCGATTGCCGCTGCTGCGTCCGCCGCTTCAAAGACTTGATATCCGAGTTCACGGAGAACTCCGGATGAATAGGCACGCAAATCGTCATGATCTTCCACAACTAAGATAGCCTCATTCCCCCGTAACATTGTCGCAGTCGGCGGGATGCGATTTACCTGCTCGTCGGGGCCTGTTTGGGATCGAGGAAGATAGATTTTGACTGTCGTGCCATGACCTAATTCGCTATAAATCCTGATGTGCCCACCCGTTTGTCGCACGAAACCGTAGACTTGGCTCAAGCCTAGGCCGGTGCCTTTGCCGACCTCTTTTGTGGTGAAGAATGGCTCGAATACGCGGTCTACGGTAGACTTATCCATTCCGCTTCCAGTGTCTGTAACGGCCACCAAAACGTATTGGCCGGAAGGGACGGGTTCTGGCAGTGCAGTAACATACTCATCGTCCAACCATGTATTGCCGGTCTCGATTGTAAGTCGTCCGCCGCCGGGCATTGCATCTCGGGCATTGACAGCAAGATTAAGGATCGCATGTTCCAGCTCAGACGCGTCAGCCAAGGCGCTCCACAAACCGGCGTTGCCTACGACTTCAAGCCGGACCCGTTCTCCCAATGTGCTGTTAAGCAATTCCGTCATTCCCGCGAGCAAGCGATCGACATCAATTGACCTTGGATCGAGCGGTTGGCGGCGCGAAAATGCCAACAATCGCGCGGTAAGCGTCGCCGCTCGCTGGGATGCGTGATGCGCCATTGCTTGGGCACGCATGATCCGCGCAAGCTGTGGTGCATCGGATATACTTGCAATTTGCCGGCCGATCGTCTCAAGGCCTCCCATTATCACGGTGAGCAAGTTGTTAAAGTCATGTGCAACCCCGCCGGTAAGCTGACCGATAGCTTCGAGCTTCTGCGCCTGACGCAGCGCTGCTTCCGCCTCATTCCGACGCGCAATTTCTTCCGCTACACGCTGTTCAAGGGTGGCATTCAGCTGCTGCAGTCTCAGGGATGTCGCCGATACATCTTTACGCGCGCCATCAAGCGCTTTTGCGAGATGCGTCGCATGAGTCGCCGCCTCCCTGGCGGAACGCTCGCGTGCCAGCGCTATATGAACCCTTGCCTCGGTTTTAAGTAATTCGATTAGTAGCGGAAGTCCCGGCTCTATTTCATTCCAACGGACACACAAATTCCTGCCGACAAACATCAAAATTGCCGTAGGGTCTGCACGAGACACTGCGGGAACGAGTGTGTTTGGACCAGGAAACGCCACCTCTCCAGAGAACTCGCAGCAGCGCGACGCCTGGTTTAAAAATGAGCGCCAAGACGGGCCGCCAGGCAGACGCTGATGAAATCCCTGAGCTGGCGCAAAACTGCCGGTTTCCTCATCTTTCAAGAAGACAAGAAATGCTTCGCCTCCCATTTCCCTAGCCAATCGGGCCGAGGCTTCCTGCCTACGGTTGGCGTCGGCAAATCCATTCAGAAGGCACGCCCCATCATCGTTCAACTGATCTACTCGGGAAATACGCAGACCACCGCAGTGCAATTGTGAAAGCCACTGAACTGGCCTTCCGCCCGCGCGATTTGACCGTGGGTATTACACCCTGTCAGTGGAACATCGGAAAATCTTTCCTGCAAGCTGGCGAGCTCTAAGCCGAACTCGTCCCCCATCCGCAGCCTGGTAGCGACGCAATCAAAGAAAAGGGCTGCGGCTGGACGCCCGCCTAATGCAGACAGGGCAGCATTTGAAGCCACCTTCGCGGCAGCGACCGCTGATTCTGTACTAGTCCTCATGATTCTTACAACTGACCCAGTGGGGACCTCAGCAGCGCATACAACTGCGCCCCCTGCGTCGACAGCAAGGGGCACCCGCAAGCGATGCTCGACCCCTGTCTCCACTCCAATTATATTATGCAGGAAGAATGGTAATGGTTCTTTCCGATCCAAGTTCTGAGCGGTTTCTTTGGCGTGTTCTTCGAACGCTTCGATAGCAGGGAAGCCATCAAGGCTGATTACCCGCATTCCGTCGCTTGCCGTTACGCGATAGGCCTTTGAAGCGGGTCTCCAGCCGTGACTAACGCCTACCCCTAATGGCTTCGAAGAAAGAATTTCCAGGGCGACCGCGGCGTCGGACAAAACTTCGTCACCACAAAATACCGTTGTCTTTTGAAATTGAGCGTTGTCCCCCGCGCCTCCACCAAAGAATTGATATTGACCGGCTGTAGCTAATGTCAGCTGATCCACCAAAATATCAGCGTGTCCGGCTAGAGCGTCAGCCAAAACGAGAGCGGATCGAAACGGAAACTGGCCGGGTGGTGTGGGTGTAAACCTGGAAACTATCTCTTGGGCGGCCGAAGCGGCATCCCGCGCGAGATTACGCCCGATACTGTATGAAAAGACTACGTCCTCTCCTACCAGTCCCATTGCGCAGGCTGAGCCTTGCCCGCTCGTCACATTCGTAAACTCACCTGCAGACGAGGCACCGACAACTATCGTCTCGGGCAACTCCCTCTTGATGGCCGAAAGCATCGCTTGGTGATCATGCTGGGGAGCAGCAAATACGACCAAAGCGTCGGGCGATTTAGTTAGGGATTTTTGCACTTCAGCAGCCAAGTACTGGCCTGCACTCGCGCTATCTCGCAAATCGGTT
Organism: Bradyrhizobium sp. 134; assembly: GCF_023074155.1. Taxonomy (NCBI): domain Bacteria; kingdom Pseudomonadati; phylum Pseudomonadota; class Alphaproteobacteria; order Hyphomicrobiales; family Nitrobacteraceae; genus Bradyrhizobium; species Bradyrhizobium sp. 134. The sequence continues at coordinate 5,147 of NZ_JADPKX010000036.1, forward strand.
GAAACGACCGATGCCCTCATACCATCCCCCAGAAACGTGAACGGTCGTAAACGGCGAGGAGGGGAAATGGTTCCAAATGACGGTCCCTGGGACGGCGAGGGATATCGTAGCAATACGTTGAAAGCTGAGGCACTCGGAATGTGAGTAGAACTGCGAGGACGGCGTTATTGAAGTACAAATGAAGTTGGGTGCCAGCTCCGTGTTCGCGTGACCCGTGGATCCGCGCACCGTGGGGAAGGCACGATCGGAGCGGCTGGCTTCAGCGCCAAGGGCAACCGGATGCTGGACGACTTCACCGGCGCTGTTTCGCTGCGAGCATTTGGGGACGAGCCGAGCGGTCCAACCACGCTCTATTTGACTGCCCCTATAATCGTTTCTTGAAGCGAGCTTAGGGGAATGTTGATGTCGCAAACGACTCCAGTCGACTCGAACAGCAATCGAGCCTCCCCTTTAAGCTGGCCGGGCAAAGCCGTCTGAATGAAACGGCTACCAAAATTCTTTTTGGTTGGTTCGACAACCGGCGGTCCACCGCGTTCGCGCCATTCGAGATGAAAGCGTTGATTTTCCGCGTCAATAGACCAAGTGATGGCGACTCGTCCCTCAGCAACTGACAGCGCGCCATACTTTAACGCATTGGTGCTTAGCTCGTGAATTATCATAGACAACGCGACCGCAGGTCCGGAAGACACGGCGACGTTGTTCCCCTCAATAGTGAATTGCTCGAAGCCTTTGGTCTGAAATGCTTTGATCGCGTTCTCGATCAGCGTTCGGCAACCCGCCCCGGTCCAGCTTTCTTGAATCAAGAGATCATGAGATACGCCGAGCGCGCTCATCCGCTCGGCGATGGTCTTGGCCGCCGCGTCAATAGATGCAGCATCCCGTAGGCTTTGAGCCGCAATTGCGGATGCAATCGCGAGCATGTTCTTTACGCGATGGTGCAGTTCCCCGATAAGAACGGTTTGTAGTTTTGCGGCAGCCACGTGGGCGTTCGCTTCAACGCCTGCTTTCAAAAGGAGGTCGCGAAGCACGTCGTTTTCGTTCTCAACTTCTCGCATGCGCTGATCGGCCTCGCTCAAAGCATTCATTTCATCTCACTCCGGCGAACGGTACTTGGACAACGGTATCCGACAAGGTTCAACAAATCCAAGTTTGGCAAATTGTTCGGGAGGCGAAGGGATCGATTGAACGACGGAGAGACCGCACTCACGCAGCTCGGTCTCCTTAAGAAGGCCGCCTGACCCTGATCCCGTTCTCTTCGGGAGGCTCGCATACCGTGCGAGCCTTGCATTTTTTCGTCCCCGGATCGCATCTCGACGTCGGGACTTCGCATTTGTCGCAAGAAGCGGAGCGCGCCGACGCCGCCCACGCACTACGGGGTTACACCCCGACTCATGCACCGCATCACAATTGGACGCGCCGACGAAGGCGTTTGGCAAGCTAACTTCGGTTTGTCCGCGGCAATACGACCTTGAACTCAGTGAACAGCCCAAGCTCCGTCTCGACCTCGATGCTGCCGCCGTGTTGCTTTACGATAATGTCATGGCTCATCGACAGGCCCAGCCCAGTACCTTCCCCGGAAGGCTTCGTAGTGAAGAACGGGTTGAATATTTTCTCTTTGATTCCTTCCGGGATTCCGATGCCGTTATCGCGAACACGTATTTCGACCTTGTCTCCCAAGTTCCTTGTCGAAGCGGAAAGCATGGGTTCGAAGCCGTCACCAGCTTCCACTTTCCGTTTCGTGATGGCGTACAAACCATTCGATATCAGATTGAGCATAACCCGCGTGATCTCTTGTGGATACACGTCAGCCACACCAACGGAAGGGTCGAGATCGCGATGCAAAGCGATGCTGAAGCTTGCCTTTTCTGCTCTAGCACCGTGATAAGCCAGGTTGAAGCTCTCCTCGACTATCGCATTGATGTCCGTAGGACGATGCTCGCCGGAGCCCTCACGGGAGTGCTGTAGCATGTTTTTCACGATGGAGTCGGCGCGTTTGCCGTGCTGAACAACCTTTTCGAGGTTATCTTTCAGCGTCTTGGTCAGTTCCTCAACTTCTGCACGAATGTTGTCGGTCAAAGTGGCGGATTTGAGCACGTCATTCAACTCGTCGGTCAGCTCCGCCGAAAGGGCCGAGAAATTGTTGACGAAGTTGAGAGGGTTCTTGATCTCGTGTGCGATACCAGCGGTAAGCTGGCCGAGCGAGGCCAGCTTCTCGGTCTGCACTAGACGATTCTGCGCGGTTCGCAGATCGTTCAGGGAAGCCGCGAGTTCTTTGGTTCGCGCCTGAACTTCGTCGAACAGCCGCACGTTTTCGATAGCAATCACGGCCTGATCGGCGAAGGTTGTGACCAATTCGACCTGCTTGTCTGTAAAAGGTTGCATTGTTCGGCGCAGCAGCACGAGTGCGCCAACCGGGTTGCCTTCGCGGAGAAGGGGTACTCCGAGAAATGTTCGCGGATTACCGCTTAGTTTCTGCGCCTCCGAGAACGCGTAATCGGGATCGGCAAGCACGTCTGGCACATGAATTACCTTTCCTTCAAGCAGGGTTCGGCCCGTAATGGTCGCGCGTTCCGGCTTGACAGGGATGTCTTTCACATAATCCATGAACTCCGGCGTAAAGCCGTATGATCCGGCGCGGAAATATTCGTCCCCTTTCTGGCGCGTGATCGCGGCCATATCCGCCTCGCACAATCGAGCCGCAGACTCGACGAGCGTGTCCAGGACGGTTTGCAGGTCAAAGGCAGAGCGGCTGATGACCTTGAGCACATCGGCGGTCGCAGTCTGCTGCTGGAGCGACTCTCGCAGATCCTCGGTGCTCGCGCGGAGCTCACGAAGCAACCTCGTGTTTTCGATAGCGATCACTGCTTGAGCCGCGAACTGTTTCAGGAGCGATATCTGCTTCTCCGAGAAACGCGTCGGCTCCTGGCGGAAGATCATGAAGTTACCGACCAGCTGATCGTTCTTTAGGAGCGGAACGGCAAGAACACTTCGCGCCTCTCCTAGATCGACCAGCGCGCGCCGGTTGGGTTCGCCTCTGAGATAGGCATCGGACTCGCGAAGATCGGAAATTTCTACAATCGGTTCGCCACGCAAGAGGCGGGCCGGCGCCGTGCCGGGTCCGTACTCCACCGGCCGGTTACGCCGGTATTCATCATAGGCTGAAGGGAGCCCACGCGTGGCAGCGGTATGAAACAGCTCGCCGTCGAATGTATTGAGCACACCGAAATCGGCAGCGCAAAGGTCCATCGCCTTATCGAGCATCGCATCGAAGACGAGTCCTAAGTCGCCGAAAGAACCGCTGATTACGCCGAGAACTTCGGCGGTCGCGGTCTGTTGCTGTAAAGATTCGGAAAGTTCGCGCGATTGTCTCTGGACCTCCTCGAACAGGCCGGCATTCTCAATTGCAATAAAGGCCTGACTGGCAAAGCTTTCCACGAATGAGATTTGCTCCGGGGTGAAAGGTTTAACCTCTTGCCGGTACAAGTTGATGACTCCGACAATATTGTCGTCCCTGATCATCGGAACGTACAGCACCGTCCGCGCACCGCCGAGTTCGACGCCTGCAACCGCGTTGGGATTGCCCATCCGATAAGCGTCGCTCTCACGGGCATCAGGTATATGCGCTGGTTTCCTGGTCGCTCGCATGAGATCAACCGGGGTCGCTGCACCGCCGGTATGGAGATGCTGCTGACGATACGCGGCCAGTGCAGGAGGGACACCGATTTCCGCCATGGCCCGCATAGCGCCTTCTTCCATCTTATAGATGAAGCCGCATTGCGCCGCGCAAATGCGCATGGCATTGGCGAGCATCGCCTCGAACACCGGTCCGAGTTCACCGCGAGCGGAAGATATAATTTGAAGAACCTCAGCGGTTGCCGCCTGCCGTTCACGTGCCTCAGCCAGTCCGAAGGTAAGGCGGCTAAGTTCCGTCCGCAGATCGGCAGCCGACGGACCACTCGGGTCCCGGATTTTCGCTTGGCTCTTGCGCTTCGCCTTAGGAGCCTTTTTACCCGACTTTTGGGCACTGCTCCGTTCCGGGGACCGTTGGGTCATATATAGCCTCTGATCTCAAGGCATTCTATTGCTTTGAGGCGGTATCCCGGAAGGGCAGAACTCCAAAAAATTGGAGCAAATGAACGAGCCGATCCGATGTCAGTTCAGGTCACAAGCTGAAACTTGGATGGCTGAGGTGCCAAGGTCCGATTCTTAGCCAGACGCGGACCTTGGACCGTCGAGCCTGTGGGTATGATCAGGGACGTGTGAACCTACGATTTCGGACCGACGGCGAGCTGGCAAAACGGCGTCTCCTAGACGCTCTGTTCCATAATCGTTCATTACACGAATCCGGCGGAGCTTTCCTTCAAAATAGCCGTGGATAACCGCTATTCGTCACCTTCCGCTCCAATTCAGCACTTCTGTTTGAGGAGTGAAGGAGCAGGCACGATGCAGTCCGAGATTTCGCCAATCGACGTTGGCTCCAGTCGCGAGCGAGCCCATGGCCTAGCCATTCGACGGGCTGCAGAAGCCCTGCTTAAACCCTCTCCGGATTGGCTCGTCGACGTGCTTTCAGATTTCTCTTGGGAAGTCGGGTCCCAACATAGCATCGACGAGATGTCTCTCAGCAAAGAGGAGTTGTCCAGCTTGGTGTCCTCGGCTCAGAGCCAAACACTTGCGCTGCACGACGCCATGCGCGGCCCCCTGGCAGGCCATGTAGCGCTGCAAACGCCGAGTATGACAGAGGAATTCCAAGAGCAGCTGGCTCTCGATCTTCAGCGTTACTACAATGCGCTCGGGACCACCAAGAAAACGATGACCGACGAAAAAGGGCATTTGAAGAGTGGCCGTGGCAAAACCCATCTATTGAACACCAAGCCGGCACGGTACGTTTGTGCGGCAATAATCGCAGAAGCCGGTGCGTTCCTCACGACAAACCGGTTCTCTGCGCCCAAAAAGACGGCCATGTACGATTCCGCAACCTATCTTTGGACCTCACTCCTGCCCATAGGGGGTTGGGGGAGCAGCAGGCAACCGAGTTGGAGGCATTATTTTGAAGCAGCGGCGGACCCCTCGCTCGATTCACTAAGACGAGAGGTACATCGTCAGCTGGCTATCCGCTTGGGAGACACGGCCTGGCGGAAATAACTCCCCCAAATTAACGGGAGTTTCCGTCAATTCAAATATAGGAGGGATTCTTTTAGGCTTCGCGGCGAATGGGGCGCTCCGCGATGAATGCACAAGACATTGGCTTGGATTTGATTTCTGATGCGACCATCCCGGAGCGTCAGATCGAACTCTGGGACCCACGTAATCTCCGAGCGCATGCGAAAAACGCACGCAAGCACAGCAGCGCTCAAATTCGAGCCATCGCGAAAAGCATACAGGCATTCGGTTTCAATGCGCCAATACTGGCAGATCAGCATGGCAATATTCTAGCGGGACATGGCCGAGTTGAAGCGGCAAAACTAATCGGACTCGCCAAAGTACCCGTACTACTCTTGCAACACTTGTCCGACGTCGAGGCCAATGCTTACATGTTGGCCGACAACAAGCTAACTGATCGATCAAGCTGGGACGATGCCGCACTAGCGGTTCAACTTAAAGATCTTTCTGAACTCGCCCTGAGCTTTGACATCGACGCAACCGGCTTTGAACTTCCCGAGATCGACTTCCGAATTCAGTCTCTCGGTGACGCGGAACTTGCCGACGATGTAGATAGTTTTGATCTTACGAATACTGACCCTACATCTACGGTTGGCGATTCGTGGCAGCTCGGCGATCACCGCATTTGCTGTGGCAATGCCTTAGAGCCTGGGCTTTACACTGAGCTCCTCCGCGGCGAATTCGCGACATCGGCCTTCACCGACCCGCCTTACAACGTCAGAATTGACGGGCATGTGAGCGGCAACGGCTCCGTGCAACATCGGGAATTCCCGATGGCGACTGGCGAGATGTCGGTTGAGGAGTTCACGGCCTTCTTGAACTCGATCTTGTCAGCCATCAACCAGCACACCGTGCCAGGCGCGCTGATTTATACCTGCATGGATTGGCGTCACATGACGGAGATGCTCGCCGCCGGCCGGGCGGCCGGCTGCGATCTCTTGAACCTCTGTGTGTGGGTAAAAAACAACGGCGGCATGGGATCGCTCTATCGGTCGCGTCATGAACTAGTCTTTGTATTCAGGAACGGGGCCGAGTCTCATCGAAACAACGTTCAGCTCGGGAGGTTCGGTCGAAACCGAACCAATGTCTGGAATTATGCTGGGTCGAGCTCATTCACCCGCAAAGGGTCAAGTCGCGGCACCGAACTACACCCAACCGTGAAGCCTGTGTTGATGGTCGCTGACGCTATCTTGGATAGCACAAGCCGAAATGACATTGTGCTCGACCCATTCTTGGGAAGTGGGACAACTCTTCTCGCGGCAGAGCGAACCGGCCGGCGGTGCTACGGCATCGAGCTGGATCCCGTCTACATAGACACGACCATTGAGCGCTGGCAGCGGACAACGGGACGCAAGGCCGTAAGCCCGTTTGGCGAGACATACGAATTCCTAAAGGCGAAGAGGAGGGCTGGCAAATGAGCGGTCCCTCAGATGAGTACAAGGTTGGATACGGCCGCCCTCCTTTACCGACCAGATGGAAGAAGGGACAAAGCGGAAATTCTCGCAAAAAGCCGAAACGGCCTGAGAATGTGACCGAGAGTCTAAATCGGCTGCTGCTTTCACCTGTGACGCTGGCCCTGAATGGAGAGACAAGAAGCGTCCCCGCCCTCGAAGCGATCGTCTCTCAGCTTCAACTGAAGGAGATGTCAGGTAACTCGAGGGCAACGCGCACACTTCTGAAGTATCAGCGCCTCGCAAACGAGCAAGGTGATCGACGCCAACACCTCGTGCTTAAGTTCATGAGCGACGAAGTTCATGATGTTCCATCAAACCATACCTCGGGGCCTAATCGTGACTGACGACACTACCGGCTACGGCCGCCCTCCTAAGCAATTCCAGTTTAAACCCGGTCGTTCTGGCAACCCCAAGGGCCGCCCGAAACGTAAGCCAACCGCTTTGGCCGATGTGATCAAGGAAGCGCTCGTTGCCCCTATCCAATACCGCGAGCAAGGTCGGACCCGAACCACGACTCGAACAGAACTTGGCCTGAAGATGATCGTCGACAGAGCAGTCAAAGGAGACATCAACGCTGCCGATCTGATTCTCACGGTTTATACCGAAGCGCTTCGACATGGGACACTTGGTAGCGAAATGCTCGAAATCGAAGGTTGGCTTCAGGATTTCCCCGAGCAGACGGCTGAGCAAAAATCACAAGATGTCGTGGCAACCTCAATCACAGACTCGACGCGTTGACAATTTGGCCCGTCACTCATCTTGGCGAGGCGGCCCAATAACTCCGCAGCTATTCAGACCACGCAATGACAAATTCGCGGCCACATCGGCCTTCGTCCGCAGCACGGCTGTCACTAACGAAGCTTCACGCGGGACAGGAAGCTGCCCACTGGGCACTGCACGGGCATCGCTTCAAAGCGCTTCGTTGCGGCAGACGCTTCGGTAAGACCGATCTCGCCAAAATATGGATTGCCGACGGTCTCCTCCGTGGATGGGAGTGCGCATGGTTCTCGCCTCAGCATCGGACCTGGGCAGAGGTTTATTCAGAACTAGCAATTGACTTGCGGCCGATTATCGAGAGGGCATCAAAGCAGAGCGCCGTTATGCGCTTCAAGACTGGCGGTCGGCTAGACTTTTGGACTCTCGAAAATCCAATTGCAGGCCGAAGCAGGCGTTATCGTCGTGTCGTGATTGATGAGGCAGCCTTCGCGAAGGACGGCGACAATAAGGTCGAAGGCTCCATGATGAGCCTCTTCGAGAAAGCCATCAAGCCCACCCTCTATGACTTCGATGGCGAAGTATTGGTATGCTCAAACTCCGCCGGTAAGAATCCCGACAATTTCTTCTATAATATCTGTACCGACCCGCAATATGGCTTCGTCGAGCACCACGCTAGAACGGCCGACAACCCACTCCTACCAAAGAGACTCGGAAACGAAGCTCTTGCAACCTGGAACGCGCGCCGCACGCGCGTCCTGGAAGAACTAGCCCGGGATAACGACCCGCTTGTATTCGCCCAGGAATACCAAGCCGAATTCGTCGACTGGTCGGGTGTTGCATTTTTCAGCAGAGAGAAGCTTCTCGATGGCGATCAGCCCGTCGCATATCCCAAGACGTGCGATGGCATATACGCTGTTATCGATACTGCTTCAAAGACCGGCACCGAACATGATGCAACGGCAGTCACGTACTTCGCGGTCAATCGGATTGGACGAACCGCGCCGCTTGTAATCATCGATTGGGATATCGTTCAAATTGAAGGAGCTACCCTCGAAACTTGGCTGCCATCGGTCTTTATGCGGCTTGAGGAACTCGCAAGGATCTGCGGAGCCCGTAGCGGAGCGCTGGGCGCGTGGATTGAGGATAAAAACTCCGGCACGATTCTCCTGCAGCAGGCACAACGCCGGGGAATGATGGCCAGATCCATCGACACAAAGTTGACCGCCATGGGAAAGGACGAGCGAGCGATTTCCGTGTCAGGCTACGTCCACCGCGGCCAGGTTAAGTATTCTGGTCCGGCATTCAACAAAACATGCGTCTATAAGCGTAAATCGCGCAACCATCTTCTTGATCAGATTGAGAGCTTCCGAGTTGGAGATAAGAACAGCGACCGAGAGGATGATTTGCTCGACACGTTTTGCTATGGAATTTCGATCGGTCTCGGCGATAGCGACGGCTTTTGATCGAGCCGCTTGGAGCCCCACAATGGGGCGTTCTATGGCTCCTGCATTATTAGAACGAGACTTTCTCCAAGTTCGTGAACCGCATAATAAACTCTGGACTTGAGAGAGAGCCCTTCATCGTCAGACTGTCTTCAAGAAAGCAGTCCGTCGCCTTCTCAAGGAAGGCCCCTGAAAATTTCACATAGTCCCGTTCGGTGACTTCTCCAAGAGCGGAATATAGCTTGGTATCGGGTTCAATAAGTGTGTCGGATCCGGCATCCGACAGTGCCGTACTGAAGGTCTTGACTACAATACCAGGTGCAATTTCAACAACGATAACGCCCTTGCCGTCACCATTTGTCGTTAGGCGAGCGAGCGTACCGATCCAATTCTTCGCTTGAGTTGATTTGAAGAGCGCGCAGATTGCCTTGGCGCGCTGTGGCCGGATTGCCCCCTTTCCGTCCTCGCCTCTTCGTACGCACCACGTGCTTTGACTAGTATTTCGACAAACCTTGTTTGGTCGGGCGGCATTGGCAAGCTAGCAGCTCTCATCAACCCTTTTTCGGCATCGTCATCGTACCAATCGATGTCGGTCTTATCCCCCGGCGCAGCGACCGTTAAAACACCTGAGAATCGCTGGCCATTGGCAATCACCATGGTCGTGTGGCACGCAATCGTATTTTTCGCCGGATCAGAGACAAGGAGTTTGTCGCTCTTGTAGTCAATGATTTTTATCTTGCGTTTCGCAAGCTCTGACGACCCATTTAGCTCATCGATCACCAATTTCTTTAGGGCTGGCGGATCGCATTGCGCACCACTTAGTTTTGGGGGCTGCTGAGCGAACGACGGCGTTCCCGCGAACGTTAGCGCCGTCAAACATATTAAACCTGCATGTTTTGCCCAAATCGAATTTCTCTGTGCGCCTTGCATAAACAATGGCCCGCCCTCCCTGATAGCCAAGAGCCCCACGTTAGCTCGGATCGGCCAATATATCCAGTTTTGGGATAATCCCTTTCTGGGATCAAATTACCTGCTGCCGATTCTTTGGCTTGGCGGTGCATGCAGAAATCCCTCAAATCGGCCGAGTATGCTCGCCTCATTGCGGCTCTTGTGGCAGTGCGGAAAGACGCCGGTATTCGCCAGCAAGTCCTGGCGAAAAAGCTCGGACGGCCTCAGTCTTTCATTGCCAAATATGAGGGCGGAGAGCGCCGGATCGACGTCGTCGAATTTATCGAGATCATCCGCGCATTGGATGCTGACCCGCTGAAAGTATATCGAGACTTTCTGGCCGGAAAATCGCCCCCAGCCAAGCGCACAGGCCGCCGAAATAGCGCTTCGAGCTGACCACGATCATTTCGTCGCTCTTGGCTTGTCAACAGAGCCACAAGATTGCTCGAAATCCGCTCGACTTCAGGGCTGATCGGAGCGTCACTGTCCCGCGACAACAGGAGATGGACATGGGCAAACCGGCCTTCAACGACGCCGTTATCGCTTGCCTCAGCGAGATTCACAAACAGCTCGTGGAAGCGGCACAGATCGCGAAAGCCGCCGAGGCCTGCGCGCTTGCCGGACGCGTCGCCGAAGCCATCACGGTTTCGATGGACATTGAGCAATTAATTTATGAGGCCGGGCGCCTTCATGACGCGGCCTCACTGATGAACAGGCTCGCTCACGATTGATTCAGACATTGGCCTCCTTGCCCGGCCTAAGGCCGGGCTCGTGTCAGTGGCAGCGCATGATGCTGTCCTGAAACCGTTGGAGCCAAATGGCCACGCAAAACTCAAAGCTGAATTCAAAGTCGGTGAAATCGCCACGAGGTCGGACCTCTTCCAAGAGGCAAGCGCCGGGAAAAACGAAGCGTCGAGCCAAGCCCGCCACGTCTAGTGAACCAAAAGCGAGGGTGAATTTGTCAAAGCAAGATTCCGTACTTGCGCTCCTTCGTCATTCCAAGGGCACGACGATAGCGGCCATCGTGAAGGCAACAGACTGGCAGCAACACTCGGTGCGCGGGTTCTTCGCTGGGGTCGTCCGAAGAAAATTGAAGCTCAATCTCACATCAGAGAAAGTCGACGGCACACGCATCTACCGGGTCGTTCAGTCCGGAGTGACATCGTGACCGGCGACAAGCATCGAGCTAAGGCCAACCCAGCCGTCGATGCTGAGCTGGATCGGCTGCCGGCCATGCCGATCGTCGCGCTGCGGAAACGATACCGGGAGGTTTTCCGGGGAGAACCGCCAATGGCCTTCGGCCCGGATCTGCTACGCCGCAGCATCGCTCACAACATTCAGGAGAAGGCCTACGGCGGCCTGCCCTCAATGACAAAGCGCCTTCTAGATCAATTGGTGAAGGCAGCTTCGGTACGGCCCAACGGCAGGCTAGAGCTCCCTCGCAGGATCAAGCCTGGATCCGAACTTGTCCGAAGCTGGAAAGGAAAGACCTATCGGGTGATGGTATTGCACGACGGCTTTGGCTACCAGGGTAAGACATTTGCCGGCCTCTCCGAGATCGCCTTCGTCATCACCGGCACCAAATGGAACGGCCCCCGGTTCTTTGGCCTCCGTGCGGCATCCCGTCAGGAGGCGATAAATGCCGAATGACGCCAAGAGGGGCCTTCGCTGTGCAATCTACACCCGCAAATCGACCGAGCATGGCCTGGACCAGGACTTCAACTCGCTCGACGCCCAACGGGAAGCTTGCGAGGCCTACATCAAGAGCCAGTCGTTCCAAGGCTGGAAGGCTCTCCCGCAGCAATACAATGACCCTGCCTTCTCTGGCGGCAACCTCGACCGCCCCGCCGTCAAAAGGCTGCTTGCCGACATCGAAGCAGGCAAGATCGATGTGGTCGTCGTCTACAAGATCGATCGCCTGACCCGCTCGCTGGCGGATTTCGCAAAGCTGGTGGAGGCTTTCGACAAGAAATCGGTCTCATTCGTCGCGGTGACCCAGCAGTTTAATACCACCACATCCATGGGACGGTTGACGCTCAACGTCCTGCTTTCCTTTGCTCAGTTCGAGCGCGAATTATCGGCGGAGCGTGTCAGGGACAAAGTGGCTGCGAGCCGGCGCAAGGGAAAATGGACGGGCGGTACGGTGCCGCTTGGCTATGACACCAAAGAAAAGAAGCTCGTCATCAACAAGTCCGAGGCCGACACGGTTCGAACTATCTTCCGCCTTTACCGGGAACTGGGATCATTCAGCAAGCTCGTGGCCGAACTCGACCGACGCAAGATCGTCACAAAGCGCCGTAACACCAAGGTCGCGAAGTTTCAGGGTGGTATCCCGTTCACCTACGGCCCCCTCGCCTACCTCTTGAAAAACCGGATCTACATCGGCGAGACCCATCACAGCGGGAAGTGGTTCAAAGGCGAGCATGAGGCCATGATGGACCGACAACTCTTCGACGCAGTACAGCAACAACTCAAATCGAACACGGTCAAGCGCAAGATCGCCTTCTCGGAAAGTGGCGCTCTGCTTCAGGGTAAGATTTTCGACGATAAGGGCAATCTCATGGGACCGAGCTTTTCGAGCAAGAATGGAGTGCGGTACCGCTTCTACGTCAGCAGGGCGCTGCGCGGTCGCAAGCACAACGCCGGCTCTGTTACTCGGATTTCCGCTCCTGAAATTGAATCGCTCGTAAAGGCTTCGTTTGAGGAGAGATTTGGTCTACCGATTGAACAAGCAATCAATAATGTTGAACGGATCGTAGTGTCGGCGAACAGTATCCAGGTCTCACTGACCGCCAGCCGATCGAAAGATAGGCAGATCGATATTCCCTGGACACCGCAGCCGAAGGGTACGGCTCGAGTCCAACTCGCAGGCTCGGATGGAATTGCCGACCAAGTGCTGCTCCGCTCGATAGTCCGCGCACGCCAATGGTTGAACGATCTATCATCGGACCGTCACGCGTCGATCGAAAGTCTGGCAGACTCCGTTGGGATCCACCCGAAGATCGTGCGGCAAGGCTTGAGACTTGCTTTTCTGGCGCCCGATGTGACCAGCGCGATCGTCAATGAAGGCCGCCCGGTCAAGCTAAAGCAGATTCCAAAAACACTGCCGCTTGCCTGGAGTGACCAGCTCAGCATTCTCGATTAGCGGCGACCGCCCCCGGCGCTATGCGGCCTTGCTTCGGCCACCCTCGACCACAGTAAACAATGCGCGCCGATCCGCCGGTGACGTCGGTTGCTGGGTCCGTTCGCCAACTGGCTCTACGTCTGATAGGCATCGTTCTACTGGGACCGTCTCCAACGCTGGCGCGTCCGGCGTCGATTCAATAAAAGCCATGGTGGCTCTGGCGCTCTCTTCCATCATCTCAAGCGCGATCGCGCCCTTTGCGGCCAACCGCCAGCCAAAGGAATATCGCTGCACGAAACCAAGCGAGAAGACATCCAGCGATGGAAACGTTGCACCGAGGCGCTTGCTATACTTTGCCCAGTCAGAACCGCTGGTTGCCAGAAATGCGAGGTCGCGCTTGATGTCCGAAAGCGAGGCCAACCCGTTCGGGTAGCTGGCAAGCACCTTCAATATGGACACCTGGAAATTCACGACTCAACCCACCCCACTATACCAACCATTCTGTCAGCGATGCAGTGCCCAAAGCAATCGTTTCTACCGAGCTACGTGCTGACTTCGGTTTGTCCTCGGCCCATCGGGGTCGGTAGCTGCCCCCAACCGTGCCCCGCTGCGCGATCGGGACGTCGCGGATCGGATGTTATGGAACGCCGCAGTGCGGTGTCCAGCGCCGGCGGCTCGATACAAGCGGAATAGATATCGTCCTCGACAAGGCTTGAACAGCCGAGCGGACCATTATGAGCGGCGAGCCGAAGCCCTGACTTGAAGTTAACCGCGCTTGACCCTCATCACGCCCCACATTTAGAGTGGCTTCGCGACGGCTGTCGAATAGGTGTTCGGTTGAATAATCCAGGCAGTTGTGTCCTAGCTTGGAAGCACCTTTTACCCGATTGCACAATGATGAAAATGCTCAAGCACCCGATACTCGGCCGTCTCAATCAGGGTGTAGTATTTACCAGCGCAAAGGCTGAACGATATCCGCGCTGCGACGTTTCGGGAATCATAGTTACGGCACGATGCGATATAGAACAGGATAAGTTTAACGTTCTAAATTACGTGCCTGTCGTTCGCTTGTCGGATTGGCTCGCCGTTGATGGCTACGACATCTGCTTGAATCGCGCGGCGGCAGATCTGCAAGGAAGGATACGCCGGGCTCTCAAATCCCTAGAATTACCCGACAGCTTGCTTCTTTCGCAGAGCCTGACGTCAATATTCGAAATTGTCGTGAGGGATCCAGAAGCGTCCAGAAGTACTCGAAAAGCGGAGCCGACTTTCATTGAGCTGATTCGGATTGAGGCAATTATAGATAGATGCTTAACTGGCACAGCCCGGTCAAATCCGGATTTTTACGAACAGTTCGAGAGCTTCGGACGCTCGCTCATCAAAGAGCTGATTAATCACAGGCTTACAGGCTACTATTATCTCCCGGCGATAGACGCTAATTCTGAACAGGAAGGGTTTGTGGCTCTGCTGCGCGAAGTCACATACTTGCCAAGGTCGCTTGTAGGCCTAATCGCAAACGGCGTCGGTCCAGACGATGGCAAACTTGAGGCGTTTCCAAATTGGGCCGCCTATCTCGACTTCGAAGCCAGTCCGTTTGCCATGCCAATAGGCGAACTAATTTCCCCTCACATCGAACATTTACTACAGACGTTCTCGTATCTCTTTGGAAGGATCGGACTGCCGGATCACGATGAAGGCACCATCGAGCGGATGTGTAACGTAAAGCCGGAATTGGAGCAGCGATGAAATACGTTGTCATCGACAATTTTGCGGTAGATGAAATTGTTGCAAATCGCGTCTTACAATCGGTTGAGTTTGAGCAAGGTGCACGCTTAATTGAGGCGTTACGAGGCACGCAACCCCAGAGCCGCATCTCTCCTCAGCTTATATCAACCATTATCGCGGACGGAATGTTCATCACCGGCCGATCTTTGGGCGCAGAGGCGAGATTCATTGTAATCGATGAGCAGCAATCACAGCTCCTCGCACAGCAATCTGATTCTGATGCCTTGCTGTCAGTTCAGAAGCTCCTACGTTTCGCTAAGAAGTTGTGGCAAGGGCTTAATCTCACCGGCTCAGAGCGAATAATTAGCGGCACCACTAAGGCCGTACTGTTTCCACCTCACCGCTACCAACAGAGTCCATTTAGGATTGTTATTGAGCGCGAGCCCACGCCTCAACGATTGGAAAAGCGGGGTCAGAGGGGCCATTGGCTTCTAGTATACAAGGCCGGCCATGAGGGAGGCGACGCATCCCGCGAGCAAGCAGAGCTAGCCAACTTCCGCAAGGCGTTTGACGCGATCCTCGAATTGAAGGCTACGCTTAACGCAGCCAGCGTTAATCTTGGCAGTTCTGGCGCTTCTCCGATTGACCAAATGCACGTCACTCAACTTGGCGACAGCGGGCATTCGAACGCAATGTCATTTCTCAGGCGGTTCGAAGACTGGATGCCTTTGTTAACTGATCAGCAAAAGCAATTCATCATAAGCCCCATTAAAGGCCCGGCGCGAATTGAAGGAGCCGCGGGCACTGGAAAAACGCTTACTCTGCTTTTAAAGGCCATCCATTCCTTAAGGGAATGCAGTCAACACACCGCCTGCCACGTTGTATTTGTCACGCACAGTGATGCCACCAAACGGGCGATTGGAGAAGTTGCTGCGGTGATCGACGGCAATGGTTTTGCGAGTTTGAGCAAGGCAAACAGCAACCGCTCATTAAAAATTTGTACTCTGAGTGAGCTTTGCGCTGAGGTTTTGCATCAATCAATTAGTGAGAGCGAGTTCATTGACCGAGATGCAATGGAGTCTAAAGAGCTGCAACTTCTTTATATCGAAGAAGCTCTTTCTAGTGCCATGAAAATTGACTTCTCGAGCCACAAACGCTTCCTTTCCCCTGGATTTGCGAGCTTCTTAGAAGATGAAGACCGCTGGAAGATCGTGACGATGCTGCAACATGAAGTCAGCGTTGTAATAAAGGGACGTGCATCCGAAGATCTTGATCGGTACAAAAAAGTCCCCCCGTTAAAATATGGATTGCCGATCTCTACTGAAGCCGACAAAGGATTCGTATTCACGATTTTCAGATACTACCAGACTCAGTTGAGCAACGCTGGTCAGTTTGATACGGACGACGTCGTCTTAACAACTATAGGGCAGCTCGATACTCCCATTTGGAGAAGAAGAAGATCACGAGAAGGCTTTGATGCCGTTATTATCGACGAAACTCATCTCTTCAATATCAATGAATTGCATTTATTTCATTACTTCACTAAGTCAGAGGGACCTTATCCCATCGTCTATTCGGTCGACAGATCGCAGGCGGTCGGCGATAAGGGGTGGAGTACGCAAGAAATTGCGAGTACTTTAGGTGATATTTCCTCAGCTGAGCAGGCGAATCAGAATCAAATTGTTCGTACCGTCTTCAGATCATCTCCTGACATCGTGAACCTTGCTTTTTCGATCCTTTCTTCAGGAGCGACGCTTTTCACTAATTTCGATAATCCCTTACAAGCTGCCGCTTCCGGATTTACTGAGGCAGAAGAACGGATGTGCTCGCAGCCAACGTATTTCGAGGTGACCAACGAACCGGCTTTAATTCAGGCGGCATTTGACCGTGCTGAAATTCTCCTCAAGGAGCTTGGATGCAAGCGGAACGATATTTTGGTCGTCAGTTTAAGCAACGCAGTCATCGATGGCCTTGCCGCACATGCCAAAGAGCGCAACAAGCCACTGTTAATGCTAACCAAGAGAGGCGATGTTGCTGCTGTCGAAGCAGCCCGAGATTCGGCTCAGTGGGTTCTTGGGCACGCTGATTATGTAGGTGGATTAGAGTTTCTCGCCGTAGTCGTCGTTGGAGTCGACGGCGGCAGGGTTCCTCCTGCCTCCGGCAATGAAAATGTAAGCAGCAAGAGCTTCCTTTCGTATGTATCTCATAATCGGTTGTATGTCGCGATCAGCAGAGCCCGTTATAGAGTGGAGATGATAGGCGAAAAAGCTCGCGGTCCAAGTCGGCTAATAACCGCCGCTATTGATGCTGATCTGGTAGGAAAGAGAGATCTTTAGACAGCAAAATGGCGTCATGAGTTCGCTTCGTTTTACGAGTGAGGTCTCCTAGGATTGTAGGCAAGCGTTCATCATTCGGTTAGCTATTATGCACGCTTACGCATTACTTCGTTCAGTCCGGCTTCAAATCGCTTGCGCGGAACCGACGAAGACGTCGAGCGCCTCGGTGCGGTTTGCTTTGAAAATATCGGCGGCCCTCATCAAGGCTGTGGCAGACACTTTAAGCCATTAGCGGACATCGCGAGTCCGCTCATTTCTAGGACCGACCACCGGAGTTCTGAGTACGATCGATTGACCGCCTAGCGCGCACGTGTCGCACGGCCGGGCCGCTCGAACATGCAAGTCGGGGCCGGAGAAATGGCCTGGTCGGACTGCCATGTTCGGGCGGGAGTCGTGATCGAACCAGTCTCCGCCAATAGTCTCTGCAAAACGGGAGTTTTTCGGGAAACGGCCGGAGACTTTCCGCTATTTCTCCCCGCGGGTTGCGAGACCGGAACTCTCGAGACAAAACCAAATGCGCGAAAAGCCCTGATTTCCGGGCCTGTCAGGCGCAGGTTGCAAACGGTCGCCAACCGCGGGACTGCGTGGCTGGGGCGGGAGGGATCGAACCTCCGAATGGCGGAATCAAAATCCGCTGCCTTACCACTTGGCTACGCCCCATCAGGCCCTTTGGGAACGGCGGCGACACGAGCGTCCGCGGATTCCCTCGAGTGGTGCCGGTCTATAGGGAGCGGCGCGGCATTTCAACCGCCCGGAGGGGCAAAATACCACAGGCGCCGGTGGCGCCGCGCCATGCCTCATATGAGCGCTACGCCAGCCCGTTCCCGACAGGCGTTCCGCCACCCCTCCCGACAGTTGAGACCTCCGCCGTTTCATGGGAATACGACGCCAAGACCTGTCTCTCCGGGAGTGAGCCATGACCTACCGCGCGCCGATCTCTGACATGCTGCTGTCGCTCAACCACGGCGCCGGCCTGAAGGCTGCCATGGAGGCCGGCCATTACGGCGATTTCGACGGCGATATCGTGAGCGCCGTGCTGGAGGAAGCCGGCAAGTTCGCAACCGACGTGCTGGCGCCGCTCAACAAGGTCGGCGACGAGCACGGCATCAAGCTCAGCGACGGCAAGGTCACGACCGCGCCGGGCTGGCCGGATGCCTACAAGCGCTGGACCGAGGGCGGCTGGAACGCGGTCTCCGGCCCCGAAGATTTCGGCGGCCAGGGCCTGCCGCTCGCGATCAACGCCGCCTGCACCGAGATCTGGAGTGCCGCCAACGTCGCCTTCGGCCTCTGCCCGCTGCTGACGGCGTCGGCGATGGAGGCGCTGGACGCGCATGGCAGCGACGAGCTGAAGAAAATCTATCTCGAAAAGCTCGTCTCCGGCGAATGGACCGGCACGATGCAGCTGACCGAGCCGCAGGCCGGCTCCGATGTCGGCGCGCTGCGCACCCGCGCCGAGAAGCAGGCCGACGGCACCTATCGCATCAAGGGGACGAAGATCTTCATCACCTATGGCGAGCACGACATGACCGACAACATCGTGCATTTCGTGCTGGCGCGACTGCCGGACGCGCCGGCCGGCACCAAGGGGATATCGCTGTTCCTCGTTCCCAAATTCATGGTGAACGAAGACGGCTCGCTCGGTGCGCGCAACGACATTTTCGCAAGCGGCGTCGAGCACAAGCTCGGCATGCATGCCTCCCCCACCTGCACCATGACCATGGGCGACCATGGCGGCGCGATCGGCTTCCTGGTCGGCGAAGAGAACCAGGGCATGCGCTGCATGTTCACGATGATGAACCAGGCCCGCCTCGGCGTCGGCCTCGAAGGCGTCGGTGTCGCCGACCGCGCCTATCAGCAGGCATTATCGTACGCACAAGAGCGCAAGCAGGGCCGCGCCCTCGGCAACAAGGGTGACGGCTCCGATCCGATCTTCGTGCATCCCGACGTCAAGCGCATGCTGATGCGGATGCGGGCGCAGACCGCGGCGGCGCGCACCATCTGCTATGCGACTGCGGTGGCGATCGACGTCTCGACACGCGCCAGGGATCCGAAGGTCCGCGCCGACGCTGCCGCGCGCGCGGCGCTGCTGACGCCGATGGCGAAGGGCTATTCCACCGACATCGGCAACGAGGTCGCCTATCTCGGCGTGCAGGTGCATGGCGGCATGGGCTTCATCGAGGAGACCGGCGCGGCGCAGCACTATCGCGATGCCCGCATCACCGCGATCTACGAGGGCACCAATGGCATCCAGGCCATCGACCTCGTCACGCGAAAGCTCGCGGCCAACGGCGGCGCATCGGTGTGGGCGCTGCTCGACGAGCTCTCGGCCATCGTGAAGCAGGTCGAAGCCTCCAACGATCCCGCCTTCGGCACCACCGGCGTGAAATTGCGCGAGGCACTGGAGGCGCTGACCCGCACCAGCAAATGGCTGCTGGAGCGGGTTGCGTCCGCGCCGAACGAGGCGCTGGCCGGCGCGACGCCGTATCTGCAGCAGTTCGGCGCCACGCTCGGCGGCTGCATGCTGGCATCCGAAGCGCTCGCCGCGAAATCCGACGGCATCACGGACGCCGCGCGCTACGTCTCGCTGGCGCGCTTCTTCGCCGAGAACATCGCCGTACAGGCTGGCGCGCTCGAGCGCACCGTGACGGAGAGCGCGGAGTCGGTCGCGGCGGCGGATGCGGTGCTGCTGGGATAGATGCGTAGCCTAGATTGAGCGCAGCGCAATCCAGGATTCGCGCCACGAGCGATGACGGCCCCGGATTGCGCTGCGCTCCATCCGGGCTACGAAGCCGCGAGCTTCGTGCGTCTCCCCGGCCGCCACAGCACAACGGCCGTCGCCACCAGATCTAGCACCACGCACATCGCAAAGGCGCTCGTGTAATCGCCGGTTACGCTGCGCACAAGACCGACGATGCCGGGGCCGAAGGCACTGACGATGCCGCTGATCGAGGTGCCCAGCCCCATCGCGGCGGCGAAGGCGCTGGCGCCGATCTCGCGCTGGATGATCAAAGGCGGGAACGTGATCATGTTGCCGATCGAGAAACCGTAGACGGCGCAGCACACGAGCAGCACGGTCGGGTTCGTGCTTTGCAGAAGCACGAACAGAGCCGCCGCCTGGCTCGTCATCGATGCCGCGCAGGCGAGCCGCGGATCGAGCCGGTCCACGAACAGGCCGAGCGACAGGCGCCCGACCACCGCCATCGCCGCCATGATGGTGACGGCAAGGCCCGCACTGGCGCGGCCGATCAGCGGTTCGAGGAACGTCACCTGGTGGATGATGAATCCCATCTGCGCCAGCAGCGCGATCGCGATCGGCAGCACCATGGTCCAGAACGCCGCGTTGGCGAGCAGCGTCCTGCGCGAGTGAACCGCAGGCACGGCGGTGCCGCCATCGAATGAATCCCCGCCCGGCGTCGGCGGCATTTCCGTCGGCCAGCCTGTGAAGATGACCACCACCGGCAGCACCAGCACCACCATCGCCAGCGTGGCTGCCAGCATCGCGGAACGGAAGCCGATGCTGCCGCTCAGCGTCAGCAGCAGCGGCACGAGCACGATGCCGCCGCAAGTCGCGCCGTTGTAGGCGAGGCTGAGCGCGAGCCCGCGGCGCCGTTCGAACCAGGAGTTCAGCACGGTCGCGATCACCACCGTGCCCATGCCGGTCCAGCCGACCGACATCAGCGCATAGGCGAGGTAGAGCTGCCAGGGCGTCTGCAGCAGCGCCAGCAGCACCGTCGAAGCGCCGAGCGCCGACAGTCCGCACAGGATCAGCGACCGCAGCCCGATGCGGGCGAGCAGATCGTCGGTGAAGATGACGAGCACGGCAGTCAGGAGAAAGGAGAAGGTGCTGGCTGCGGAGACCAGCGTGCCCGGCCAGCCATGGGCGCGCTGCAGCTCGGCGAGATAGACGCCCTGGCCGTACAGGCCGAAGCCGAACATGAAGAAAGCCATCAGGAAGCAGGCCAGCACGACGCGCCAGCCGCGATAGTGCAGCGAGGATTCATCAACACGCGTGGCGGCAATCATCAATCGGGCAATCGGCCAAATGGAACGGCGCGAGGCGATCGTGCACCACAACCAGGGGTTTTTCAAATGAAAAAGGTAGCCGATTGTTGCAACGCGCAGCACGGCGGGGAGCGTGATGCGCCCGTCTCACGCGAATTCGGTCTCCAAAAGGTCGAGCCAGCGCATTGGCACGCCTGCAAGATGATGTAGGCTGACGTTTCGCGAGTCTAGCCAATGTCAGTGTCGCGGCGACCGCAGGGGCCCCTTCATGCCGAATGGCAACATCATCGTCACCGAAGAGCGCGGAACGCGCGTGATCACCCTGCGTCGCCCGAGCAAGAAGAACGCGATCACGCAGGACATGTATCGGGAGATGAGCCGCGCGATCGACACCGCGCAGAACAATCCCGACATCCGCTGCATGATCATCACCGGCGGCTCCGGCGTGTTCACCGCCGGCGACGACATCGACGATTTCATGCACGCCGATACGTCGCGCCCCGAGACGCTGTCCGACGGCGCCAAGTTTCTCTATTCGCTCGCACTCAACGCCAAGCCGGCGATCGCGGCCGTGGACGGCGCGTCGATCGGCATGGGCACCGTGATGCTGTTCCATTGCGACTATGTGCTGGCCTCGAACGCGGCGACCTTCTCCGCGCCCTACATCCATCTCGGGCTGGTGCCGGTCGGCGCGTCCAGCCTCTTGATGCCGAACACGATGGGCTACCAGCGCGCCTTCGCCATGCTGGTGATGGGACGGACTTTTACGGCCGCCGAAGCGCATGCCGCCGGCTTCGTCAACACCGTGGTCTCGCCGGGGCATACCGAGGTCGAGGCGCGCAAGGTGGCGCGCGATATCTGCAGGCTCCCCGCCGAAGCGGTCGCGACCTCGCGCAAACTGCTGCGCGTCGCATCCGAGGAGCTCACCCGCCGCATCGACCAGGAGGCCCATTTGTTCGGCGAGCGGTTGAAGTCGGAAGAAGCCACCGCCGCATTCAACGCGTTTGCGAACAGGAAGAAGAAAAAATAGGCTGCCGTCCGGCGCATCGCCGCGGAATGACGGTGAGAACTTTCGTGAAATCTTCGTGCGGAACGACTAGTCTGGTTCCATGCGACATGTTCTCCGCCTGACCGTCTTCTCGCTCGCGCTCGCCGCCCTGCCCGCGTCCGCCCAAACCGCCGCACCCGTCGAGCTGCGCATCCTCGCGATCAACGATTTCCACGGCAATCTGCGCCCGCCGCCGGGCGGCATCCGGATCAGCGATCCCGAGGACAAGTCCAGGAAGGTGATGGTGGCCGCCGGCGGTGCCGAATACATGGCGACGCTGGTGAAGCAGCTGCGCGAGGGCCACAAGAACACGATCTTCGTCGCCGCCGGCGACCTGATCGGCGCGAGCCCGTTCCTGTCGGCAATGTTCCACGACGAGCCTTCGATCGAGTCGCTCTCGATGATGGGGCTCGCGATCAGTTCGGTCGGCAATCACGAATTCGACGAGGGCAAGACCGAGCTGTTGCGGATGCAGAACGGGGGTTGTCATCCCGTCGACGGCTGTCAGGGGCCGCATCCCTTTACGGGCGCTAAATTCCACTATCTCGCGGCGTCTACCATCGAGACCACGACC
Organism: Bradyrhizobium sp. 134; assembly: GCF_023074155.1. Taxonomy (NCBI): domain Bacteria; kingdom Pseudomonadati; phylum Pseudomonadota; class Alphaproteobacteria; order Hyphomicrobiales; family Nitrobacteraceae; genus Bradyrhizobium; species Bradyrhizobium sp. 134. Next base: position 27,677 of record NZ_JADPKX010000036.1, read on the forward strand.
GGCAGGAGCGTGCTGCCGCCTTACGAGATCAGGGAGTTCGAGGGCATCCCCATCGCCTTCATCGGGCTCACCTTGAAGGAGACCGCGGGCATCGTCTCGCCATCGGGCGTCACGGGCCTCGAATTCCGCGACGAAGCCGAGACGGTGAACGCGCTGGTGCCGCAGCTGAAGGCGCGCGGGGTCGAGGCGATCGTGGTGCTGATCCACCAGGGCGGCGAGCCGGCCGGTGACTACAATGAATGCCCTGCCATCACCGGGCCGATCGTCGACATCGTGAAGAGATTCGATCGCGCCGTCGACGTCGTGGTCAGTGGCCACACCCATCGTGCTTATGTCTGCGATATTGACGGGCGGCTCGTCACCAGCGGCGACAAATACGGTACGCTGGTCACCGCGATCGATCTCAAGCTCGATCCGGCAACGCGCGACGTCGTCAGCGCCAAGGCCGAGAACGTCCTCGTCGCCAATGCCTCGCTGCCTAGGGATCCCGAGCAGACCGCACTGATCGATGCCTACGACAGACTTTCGGCGCCGATCGCCAATCGCCCGGCTGGATCGGTGACGCAGACGCTGTCACGCGTGCCGAACGAGGCCGGCGAAAGCGCGCTCGGCGACGTCATTGCGGACGCGCAGCTCGCCGCGACCCGGGACGCCAAGGATGGCGGTGCCGTCATCGCACTCACCAATCCCGGCGGCATCCGCACCGACATCGTTCCAAAGGAGAACGGCGCGATCACCTTCGGCGACGTTTTCGCCAGCCAGCCGTTCCGCAACCGGCTCGTCACCATGACGCTCACGGGCAGCCAGCTCAAGGACATGCTGGAGCAGCAATGGCTCGATCCGAAGCGGCCGCGGATTCTCCAGGTCTCGAACGGGTTCAGTTACGCCTGGGATGCGGCGAAGCCGTACGGCGAGCGCGTGATCAACGAGAAGATGACGCTCAACGGCAGACCGATCGAAACCGGAAGCGGCTACCGCGTCACCGTCAACGATTACCTCGCAGTCGGTGGCGACGGCTTCACTGTCGTCAAACAGGGCACGGGGCCGCAATATGGCGGCTACGACGCCGACGCGCTGTTCGCGTTCTTCAGGGCGCACGGACCGATCGGGCCGCTGCCGCTGAGCCGCATCCTGCGCGTGAATTGATCCGGATCAAACGGACCGGTCCGGGACCACCCTTTGCCATTCCCGGGGGAACGCATAGATTGGGTTTTGCATTTGCGTTTTGGCGCCGGATGCGCCAAGCGACGTCGAGAGCCCGCATCCCATGAGGCCGACTGATGAGTACGCTTCTCCTCTCCCACAAGGCCTGCCTCGACCACGTCACGCCGCCGGGACACCCTGAAAGGCCGGACCGCCTGCGTGCGGTGGAAGAGGCGCTGTCGCATGAGCGCTTCCAGTTCCTGGTGCGCGACCAGGCACCGGAGGGCGATCTCGACCTCGTCACGCTCTGCCACAACGAGCACTACGTCACGGAGCTGCGCCACATCGCGCCGACCAGCGGACAGGTCTATATCGATGGCGACACCTCGATGTCGCCGGGCACGTGGGAAGCGGTGATGCGCGGCGTCGGCGGCGCGGTCGCGGCGACCGAAGCGGTGATGGCCGGCGAGCATCGCAATGCCTTCGTCGCGGTGCGCCCGCCCGGCCACCACGCCGAGATCGGCAAACCGATGGGCTTCTGCTTCTTCGACAACGTCGCCATCGCCGCGCGCCACGCGCAGCGCAAATACGGCATCAAGCGCGCGGCCATCGTCGATTTCGACGTGCATCACGGCAACGGCACGCAGGACATCTTCTGGTCGGACCCGACCGTGATGTACTGCTCGACGCACCAGATGCCGCTGTTTCCGGGCACCGGTGCCAAGAGCGAGCGCGGCGACCACGACACCATCGTCAACGCGCCGCTCGCCTCCGAGGACGGCGGGCCGGAATTCCGCATCGCGTTCGAGAATTTGATCCTGCCGCAGCTCGAAAAATTCAGCCCGGAGCTGCTCGTCATCTCTGCCGGCTTCGACGCGCATTATCGCGATCCGCTGGCGTCGCTGAATTTGCGCGCGGAGGATTATGCCTGGGTGACGCGCAAGCTGATGGACCTCGCCGACAAGACCGCCGGGGGGCGCGTTGTTTCTGTGCTCGAAGGCGGCTACGATCTGCAAGGACTGAAAGAATCTGTTACGGCGCATGTCGGCGCCCTGATGGGCGCCTGACGCACCGCCACATTGCGCCCGCAAAACTTTGCTTTCTCCGACGTGAAGCGAATCGGGCAATCGGAAACTTATATGGCCGAAAATACCCAAATCGACGTCTCCAGGCTGACCTTCGAACGCGCCATCGAGGAGCTCGAAACGATCGTGAAGCGGCTCGAGGACGGCAAGGTGCCCCTCGAGGAATCCGTGACGATCTACGAGCGCGGCGAGGCTCTGAAGCGCCGCTGCGAGGAGTTGCTGCGCCAGGCTGAGGCGCGCGTCGACAAGATCACCACCGATGCCAGCGGCCAGGCCACCGGCACCGCGCCGCTCGACGTCCAGTAAGGGCCGCCTTCAAAACCGCCCATCCCACGCATCGGCCACCCGCAATTTTTCATGATCGCACGCCCGTGTCGGGCCGCTGCGGCTGCTTTGATCCAGCGAACCGGGGCCCAGGAAGGTCATGGAACTCCCTCACGAGGGCCCGTCGTCTCCTGAAATCCCGTCTAAAGCAGCTTCTCACACCCCAAAACCTGTCGAGGAACCGAGCAAGCTTGGAACTCTTCAGCTGGCGCCGGGATTAACCACTCTGGCCCGGGGGTTGCAGGTGCATGCCCGTAATCGGCCCAGCGGGTTGGCTTTGGCCCAAGCTTTGGTGTAAAGCTGCGCGGAGTGTGGCTTTTTGTAAGCCTTGCGTAGGCACTGATTGCCGACGACAAGCGCTTCAAACTGCTGATGAATTGGCTGGGATGGACGAAGCCGATCTAAGTGACAGGGATCACAGAGACTGAACCGGAGAGCACTTAAGCTCACCTAAGCTTGAAGACGGGGCTTTGCCCCATGCAGGTGGCTCCGACGGTTTAAGGACTCGCGCTGCGCCGATATTGAGCAAACCCATCGCGCACCGGAACGATCTTCCGGCGCTGACAAATTGGAAATCGCCGTGAACGCATATAGTAAAACGCCGCTTCTCGACACCATCCGGACGCCCGACGACCTGCGCAAGCTCAAAATCGAGCAGGTTCGCCAGGTCGCCGACGAGCTGCGTCAGGAGACCATCGATGCCGTCTCGGTGACCGGCGGTCATTTCGGCGCGGGCCTCGGCGTGGTCGAGCTCACCACTGCGATCCATTACGTCTTCGACACCCCGCGCGACCGGCTGATCTGGGACGTCGGCCACCAGGCCTATCCGCACAAGATCCTCACCGGCCGGCGCGATCGCATCCGCACGCTGCGCACCGGCGGCGGCCTGTCCGGCTTCACCAAGCGCAGCGAGAGCGATTACGATCCGTTCGGAGCCGCGCATTCCTCGACCTCGATCTCCGCCGGCCTCGGCATGGCGGTCGCGCGCGACCTCGCCGGCGGCAAGAACAACGTTATCGCCGTCATCGGTGACGGCGCGATGTCGGCGGGCATGGCCTATGAGGCCATGAACAATGCGGGTGCGATGAACTCGCGCCTGATCGTCATCCTCAACGACAACGACATGTCGATCGCACCGCCGGTCGGCGCGATGAGCGCCTACCTGTCGCGGCTCTACTCGGGCAAGACCTACCGCACGCTGCGCGATGCGGCCAAGCAGATCAACAAGCGCTTGCCCAAGATCATCGCCAGCCGCGCCAACCGCGTCGAGGAATATTCCCGCGGCTTCATGATGGACGGCGGCACGCTGTTCGAGGAGCTCGGCTTCTATTACGTCGGCCCGATAGACGGCCATAACCTCGACCATCTTCTGCCCGTTCTGAAGAACGTGCGCGACATGGAGACCGGCCCCATCCTGGTTCACGTCGTGACGCAGAAGGGCAAGGGCTACGGCCCGGCGGAAGCCTCCGCCGACAAGTACCACGCCGTGGTCAAGTTCGACGTTGCGACCGGCACCCAGGCCAAGTCCAAGCCGAACGCGCCGGCCTATCAGAACGTGTTCGGCCAGAGCCTCGTCAAGGAAGCGGAGAAGGACGACAAGATCGTCGCCATCACCGCGGCGATGCCCTCCGGCACCGGCGTCGACATCTTCAACAAGGCGTTCCCGGACCGCACCTTCGACGTCGGCATTGCCGAGCAGCACGCAGTGACGTTCGCCGCCGGCCTCGCCACCGAAGGCTACAAGCCCTTCTGCGCGATCTACTCGACCTTCCTGCAGCGCGGCTACGACCAGATCGTGCATGACGTCGCGATCCAGAGCCTGCCCGTGCGCTTCGCCATCGACCGCGCCGGCCTCGTCGGCGCCGACGGCGCCACCCATGCCGGCTCGTTCGACAACGCCTATCTCGGCTGTCTGCCGAACATGGTGATCATGGCCGCGGCCGACGAAGCCGAGCTGGTGCACATGGTTGCAACGCAGGTCGCGATCAACGATCGTCCGAGCTCGCTGCGCTATCCGCGCGGCGAAGGCCGCGGCATCGAGATGCCCGAAGTCGGCATTCCGCTCGAGATCGGCAAGGGCCGCATCGTCCGCCAGGGCAGCAAGATTGCCCTGCTCTCCTTCGGCACGCGCCTTGCCGAATGCGAGAAGGCCGCCGACGAGCTCGCAGCCCACGGCCTTTCGACCACGATCGCGGATGCGCGCTTCATGAAGCCGCTGGACACCGAGCTGGTGCTCAAGCTGGCGCGCGACCACGAGATCCTCATCACCATCGAGGAAGGCTCGGTCGGCGGTTTCGGCTCGCATGTCGCGCAGTACCTGAGCGATCAGGGCGCGCTCGACAGCGGCCTGGTGCGGTTCCGCACCATGGTGCTGCCCGACGTGTTCCAGGACCACGACACCCCGGCGGCGATGTACGGTCGTGCCGGTCTCGACGCCAAGGGCATCGTCGCCAAGGTGTTCGAGGCGCTCGGCAAGGACGTCAAGGCCGAGACGGTCAAGCTCGCCTGACAGCGAGCTTCGACCTTCCGCGAAGCAGCTCGATGAAAATCTATCTGGCAGGCCCCGACGTGTTCCTGCCAGATGCGGTCGCGATCGGCCGGCAGAAGGCCGCGATCTGTGCTGCGCACGGCCTCACCGGCCTCTATCCCCTCGACAACGAGATCGACCTCGCCGCTCCCGATGCCTCGCGGCAGATCTTTTGCGGCAACGAGGCGATGATGGATGCGGCCGATGCCATCATCGCCAACCTCACGCCGTTCCGCGGCGCGGGCGCCGATCCCGGGACCGTCTACGAGCTCGGCTACATGGCCGGCCGCCGCAAGTTTTGCCTCGCCTATTCCAATGACGGCGCCGCCTATGCCGACCGTGTCGGTCGCTTCATGAACGTGACGTCCGAGAACGGGCGGTTGGTCGATGCGCAGGGGCTGACGGTCGAGGATTTTGACCTCGCCGACAATCTCATGATGATCCATGCGCTGGAGCTGCATGGCTGCCCGCTGGTGACGCCGGCGCAGATGCCGATCGACGTCTGGCACGATTTGGCCGCGTTCGAGGCTTGCGTCCGGATGGCGGCCGCGCGATTGATCGCTACATAAACGCCTCAGGCGTCTTCGGAGAGATGATGTCCCCTGCCCGCAAGCGCGCGGATGTTCTGCTGGTTGAGCGCGGCCTGTTCGAGAGCCGGGCGCGGGCGCGCGCAGCGATCGAGGCCGGGCTCGTCACGGCCGACGACAAGCAGGTCGCAAAGCCGTCGGAGACGATCGCCGAGGACGCCGTGATCCAGGCCGAGCCCGTACATCCTTACGTCTCTCGCGGCGGCGTCAAGCTCGCCGGCGCGCTGGAGCGCTACCCGATCGAGATCGAGGACCATGTCTGCCTCGACGTCGGCGCGTCCACCGGCGGATTCACCGAGGTGCTGCTGGCGAATGGCGCAAGTCTCGTCTTTGCCGTCGATGTCGGCACCAGTCAGCTGCATCCCTCGCTGCGCGGTCACTCCAAGATCGTGTCGATGGAAGAGACCGACATCCGCGCCTATGACGGCAAGCGTTTGCCGGCGCGGCCCGATGTCGTCGTGATCGACGTCAGCTTCATCTCGCTCAAGACGGTGCTGCCCGTGGCGCTGTCGCTGGCGGCCGCGCCGATGAGCCTGCTGGCGCTGATCAAGCCGCAGTTCGAGGCGGACCGGAAGCACAACAAGAAGGGCATCGTCCGCGACGCCGCCGTGCACCGTGAGATCTGCGACGACATCGCCGCCTTTGCGGCCTCGCTCGGCTGCACCGATATCGAGGTGTTCCCGTCGGCGATCACCGGCGGCGACGGCAACATCGAATTCTTCCTGGGCGCGCGCCGTGGTTGAGCGCGTGACGATCGATCACGTCGGCCATCGCGGCGACGGCGTCTCGCTCGACGCTGGGGAAGCCATCTATGTGCCTTACACGCTCGGCGGTGAGGTCGTCGAAGTCGATCATGTCGTCGGCAACCATCCTGACCGCCGCAAGCTGCTCGCGGTGGATGTCGCCAGCCCCGAGCGCGTCGCGCCGTTCTGTCCGCATTTCGGCGTCTGTGGCGGCTGCGCGATCCAGCACTGGGCGAGTGAACCGTATCGCGCCTGGAAGCGCGGCATCGTGGTCGAGACCCTGGCCCAGGCTGGCATCGACTGCGAGGTGGCGTCGCTGGTCGATGCCCACGGTGCGGGACGCAGGCGCATCACGCTGCACGGGCGGTTCGGCACCCATGACATCCTCAAGGTCGGCTTCTCGGCTGCCAGCTCGCACGACGTCATCCCGATCGATCGCTGCCCGATCCTCGATCCCGGGCTCGCGGGTGCACTCGATGCCGGCTGGGCGCTCGCCGAGCTGCTGACGTCGAAAATGCCGGTGACGAAACCGCTGGACATTCAGGTCACCGCGACCGCCAACGGTCTCGACATCGACGTGCGCGGCTCCGGCCCGCTGCCAACGCCGCTCGTGACGGCGCTCTCGCGCGTCGCCGAGCAGCACCGCCTGGCGCGGCTGACACGGCACGGCGAACTGGTGCTGCAACGCCTGCCACCGACCCTGCAGATGGGCCGCGCCGAGGTGACGCTGCCGCCGGGCTCGTTCCTGCAGGCGACCGTCGTCGGTGAAGAGACGCTTGCGTCGCTGGTGGCCGAGCGCATCGGCAAGGCGAAGAACGTTCTCGACCTCTTCTGCGGCGTCGGTCCGTTCGCGTTGCGGCTCGCCGAAAAGGCCCGCGTCACCGCCCATGACAATGATGCCGGCGCCATTGCAGCGCTCGAAAAAGCCGCGCGCACACCGGGCCTCAAGCCGATCAAGGCCGAGCCGCGCGATCTGTTTCGCCGTCCCATGGTGGCGCCGGAGCTGCGCGATTTCGACGCCGTCGTGTTCGACCCGCCACGCCAGGGCGCGCAGGCGCAGGCCTTGAAGCTCGCCGCGAGCAAGGTGCCTGTGGTGGTCGCGGTCTCCTGCAACGTCGCGACCTTTGCCCGCGACGCGCGGCTGCTGATCGACGGCGGCTACAAGATGGATGCCGTGGTGCCGGTCGACCAGTTCCGGCATACGCCGCATGTCGAACTGGTGGCGAAGTTCACGCGCTAACGGCGAAGACCGCCCAGCGCCGGTGACTCGCCGGGCAGTATCGACGAGTTGATGTCGCTGTCCATGCGCCCGGATTGCTGCTGGGTGAAGCCGGCGCCGAACGACAGGCTGAGGTTGGAGGTCGGCTTGAACTCGACACCCGCAAATGCGCCATAGCCGGGCGAGGCGCTGGAGGTGAGCGGCGCAAGCGAGCTGCCAATGCCGCCGCCGTATTTCAGCGTGTCGAAACCGGCAAAGAACGTGACGGGCATGCCGCCCGCGGTCTTGGTGTTGTAACCAAATTGCGTGCCATCGTAGGCGAGCGCGCTGAAATTGCCGACGGGCCCGCTCTGGCTGAAACCGTTCAAACCGAGATTGCCGCGCTCGCTTCCGACAAAGAACCCGGGACGAAAACTGTAGCTTCCGTCGGCATCGCCGGCCTTCAAGCTTGGAAAGTTGCCGTAGGTATCGGCACTCTGGCCGACACTGCCGCCCCAACCGAAAGGACCGCCCGGTATCCAATACCTCACGGGCGCCACCTGCGCATGAGCCGATGCTCCGCCGAGGCAAAGCACGGCGAAGAGAATTGCGAAGGCGCGGGAATCTGTGAGGCTGGACATTGAGATGACCGTCAAGGAAGTGCGGAAATTATACGCGACGGATGCCCCGAAGGCCAGTGGAGTCGGCCCGGAGCGTCGTTTCAATCAACTCCCGCACGCGTTTCCGAGGTCTTGCACGGTTCCCACGGCGACAAAAAGGTCGAGAGCGTTCCGCCGCCGCCACCGCTCGTGCCAGGTAACTCGAAGCGTTCGATTGCGGTACTGTGGCGGCGCCGACATCAGGCCGCGACAAACCACGGCGAGGCGTTACGCCGTTCTGTCCACCGAGGACGATGTATCCGACGGCGGATATTTCGTCACGGGCACGACGAAGGACTTGTTGCGGACCTGGTAGATGATCTTGCCGTTCTGCCCGTCGTCGGTCGCAATCTGCGCCTGCCCGAACATGATGACGTTCTTGTAGACGGTGCCGGTGCCCTGACGGGTGACGCCATCGGTGGTGACGCTGACCTGCGCTTCGTTGCCGTTGACAGCGAGCACCCTGAAGCTCGCACTCTTGCCATTGTCACTGGAATAGCCGCCCCAGCTTCCCATCAGGCGGCTGTCGGAGGCCGGCGGCGCCTGCTTCTCGAGAGTCGCGGTCTGCTTGCCCGCGCCCGCAGATGACAACAGCACCAGACTCTTGCCGTCCTTGGTGCCGACCGTGACCGTGCCGAAGGTGAGAAGCGAACCGGCGACCTCGCCAAAACCGCGCTCCGTACGCCCGTTATGGGTGTACTCGACCTGCGCCCGGGCACCGCGGATGTTCACGACCTTGAAGCTGACGGGCTGGTTGTTGCCAGCCCAATTGCCTTTCCACTCACCGAGCAGGGAGCTCTGGTGATACACCCGCTCGAGAGCGGGAGAAATCTGGCTGGTGCTCGATGAGACGATGGCCATTGGATTGCTCGGCGGATTTGTCTGACGGGCCCGCTTGGTTCGCGCCCCGACAGGAACGTCAGAACAGTATCCGGAAACAATTGGAAGCAGCCGATTAGGGCCACGCAACAGTTAACGCATGGTTAAAATTCCATCGCGGGCAAATAGGGCAAAAGGTCTCGTTCGGGTGCAGCGCTCAGCGACCCCAGCGGTCCGACCAGATCTTCTCGCCAATCATGCAGTTCACACGCGGCTCCTTGTCCTTCTCCGCAACCCGCATCACGGGGCGCTCCGGCATACGGCCCGCAACCTCCATCAAGAGCTTGGTGCGGATGGCTTCCTTGAACTTGTCGCGGTCCTTGATCGTGATGACGAAGGAACCGGGACCGCCGATGACGCAATCCTCATAGTAGAAATCGAGATTGTCGATATCCATGGTCGAATAGGAGGGCTCCTTGACCATGATCGGCAGGCCGTTGATGACGATGCCCTTCTCGATCGCCGCGTCGCGCGCGATCGTGACCGGAGTGCCATTGTTGTTGGGACCGTCGCCGGAAATGTCGATCACGCGGCGCAGCCCCCGATAGGGATCCTCATCGAACAGCGGCATCGCGAAACTGATCGCGCCGGAGATCGAGGTGCGCGAGGCGCGCCGGATCGGCGTCTTCATGATTTCGGCGGCGACGGCATCGGCGGTCTCCGGTCCGTCGATCAGGCGCCAGGGAATGATGATCTTCTGGTCGGTCGAGGCGGCCCACTCGAAATAGGTCACCGCGATGCGGCCGTTCGGACCCAGCTTCAGCGCCTGCAGGAATTCCTTCGACTGGATCGCCTGCGCATAGCCTTCGCGCTGGATCGCGAGCTCGTCCATGTCCATGGAGTAGGAGACATCGACAGCGAGGATCAGCTCGACATCGACCGTCTGCGCGTCTCTGTCGGCTGCTTGCCGCTGCGGCTGATTTTTGAGCAGCGCCAGTCTAGGCGACTCAAATTTGGGTCCTGGTGCCGCGATGCCCGCGACGTCCCCTCCGGCGAACATGCCGGTCACCAGCACAGCCCCGATCGAGAACAGCAAGCGCATCGCAGCCTCCCGTCGTATGACGTGATGGTGACATGCAATCGCCTTGCCGCAAAGTCCGAAGATCGCTCGCGCTTCACATTCCGGTTAGGCATTTGCCGGTTAGGCATTTGCCAGTCAGGCATTTGCGGGCGGGAATTGCGAAGCATTACGCAAAGCTGCCGCGATGTTGCCGCGCTCGCGCCGCTGGACTGCGCGATCGCTGGCGCCGTCATGCGCGGTGCGCTCCCGGACTGACGGGCCACTGGACAGCGCACCCTCGCCCACTTGTCCGGCGCGATTTCCATGTTAGGCTGGCCGGACAGATGGGGATGGAGTCCCCCGACAACCGCCCGGCGGCCTGTGACCGTAGTGGGCTGATGACTCCTGCTTGAGGAGGGGCAATTTTCAGGCCTCTGCCTTCGGCGGGAGCATGGACAAACCCGCCGCTGGCGGGTTTTTTGTTGCCCGGATGCGAAGGCCAAGGAGAGGTCAAGCAGAGGCCGAGGAGAAGTCCTGGACGTGACGACGACAACACCGAATGCTGCACGTGCGGGCCTGCCCAGGGGGATCTGGGTGCTCGGCTTCGTCTCGATGCTGATGGACGTCTCTTCCGAGATGATCCACGCGCTGCTGCCGGTCTATCTCGTCACCGTGCTCGGCGCCTCCACGCTCACCGTGGGCTTCATCGAGGGCATTGCCGAGGCGACCGCCTCGATCACGAAAATCTTCTCCGGCGCGTTGTCCGACTGGCTCGGCCGGCGCAAATTGCTCGCCGCGCTCGGCTACGGGCTCGCCGCGCTGACAAAACCGCTGTTCCCGCTTGCCCCAAGCGTCGGATGGCTGGTTGCCGCGCGCTTCATCGACCGCGTCGGCAAGGGCATCCGCGGCGCGCCGCGCGATGCACTGATCGCCGATATCGCACCCATCGGCCTGCGCGGCGCGAGCTTCGGCCTGCGGCAGTCGCTCGACACCATCGGTGCGTTCGTCGGGCCGCTCATCGCGATCGGCCTGATGTGGTGGACGGCGGACAATTTTACGATGGTGTTCTGGGTGGCGGTGCTGCCGGCGTTCCTGTCGTTCGGACTGATCGTGTTCGCGGTGAGCGAGCCGGAGCCTGACCCAGGCCGGGAGCCGTCAAAGAATCCGCTCAACATGGCCGCGATGCGCCAGCTCGGGTCCGTGTACTGGCGTGTCGTCGCGGTTGGCGTCGTGTTCACGCTAGCGCGTTTCAGCGAGGCCTTCCTGATTCTGCGCGCGCAGAACATCGGGCTCAATGCGATGTGGGTGCCGGCCGTGCTGGTGCTGATGAACATCGTCTATGCATTGTCGGCCTATCCGGCCGGCGTGCTCTCGGACCGGATCAACCGCACCGGCCTGCTCGCGCTCGGCCTCGTCTTCCTCGCCGGCGCCGATCTCGCGCTCGCACTGCTGCCAAACCTTGGCGGCCTCGCCCTCGGCGTCGCGCTGTGGGGACTGCATATGGGATTGACGCAAGGCCTGCTCTCGGCCCTCGTCGCTGACGCAGCGCCACCGAGCCTGCGCGGCACCGCGTTCGGCTATTTCAACCTGTTCACCGGTCTTGCCTTGCTGGCCGCAAGCGTGATCGCCGGCGCGCTGTGGGATAGTTATGGTCCGGCCGGCACCTTCCTGGCCGGGCTCGGCTTTGCGCTGATCGCGCTGATGGGACTATTTGCCGTCGGCGGCGGGCTGGTAACGGAGGATACATGATGGAAATGGCAAACGGGGGAACGAGACGTTGAACGTCCAATTCATTCTGGCGGTCGCCGCTGGTGGAGCGCTTGGCGCAATCGTGCGCTATCTCGTTGCGATCGGTTCAGGCCGAGCGTTCGGCACCGATTTCCCCTGGGGCACCCTGATCATCAACGTGACGGGATCGTTCCTGATCGGGGTTTTCACCGCGATGTTCGCGACGAGGTGGAACCTGCCGCAAGCCGTCCGGATATTTCTGACGGTGGGGATTTGTGGCGGATACACCACATTCTCGACGTTCTCACTGGATGCCTGGTCTCTGGTCGAGCGTGGACAGACATGGGCCTCGGCCGCCTACATGATTGGATCGGTAGTGTTGTCCGTTGCAGCCCTCATCGCCGCAATGCAACTCGTCCGCGCGCTTCCGTAAGAGCCGAGCGCAGCGGCGCATTCCTGCTCATCCGGAGCCGCATATGACAAGCGCGCCTAGCATCTTGGAGAAGGACGGCGTCCTGCAATATGATCGGTTGGCTGGAAGCTCAACTGCACCAAGGCGTTTCAGAAGCGATGGCCGACACTGTTGCCAAACCGAAAACCAGGACGAAGACCAAGGTCGAGCGACCGAAGCTGCACAAGGTCATCCTGATCAACGACGACTTTACGCCCCGCGAATTCGTCACGATGATCCTCAAAGCCGAATTCCGCATGACCGAGGATCAGGCCTACAAGGTGATGATCACCGCCCACAAGCTCGGCGCCTGCGTGGTCGCCGTTTTCACCAAGGACGTCGCCGAGACCAAGGCTACCCGCGCAACGGATGCCGGCCGCACGAAGGGCTATCCGCTGCTGTTCACGACGGAGCCGGAGGAGTAGCGGCACCGGTCCGGCTTTGGTGCTTTGGCGCCCTCTTTCGATTTCGGCGCCGAATCTGCCCTGCCGAATAATGTATCTATTGGCCGTCAACAGGCGCATGGTAAGCCATCACCGGCCCGTCACGGCATCCGTCGGTGACTGAGAGAGTCTTTGCGCTCCCGCCCAATGCGGAGCGTCCTATGCAAGACACAACCAAGAGAACCATCCCGCTGAGCAATCGCCTTGCCCAATTGGCAGCCGAGGCTCGTCGTCGCGCAGAGATTGCCCCGCCCGGCGTCCAGCGGGAAGCGCTGCTCAGAGCGGCGCGATTGAGCGAAACGGCCTCGCATATTCATGACTGGATAAGCCTGCCTGGTCCCAAAACACCGAGGTAGTGGCAAGCTAACCTGGTCGGCGGCCTGTTCACGTCGAGTGACGATCCGGGCCGAGGGCGGCATCCGCCTGCAAATCACACCTCAAATATAAGTTGTATGAAATGAACTATATTTCATTTTGGTTGTTGTAACAGCGTCCCCAAACGAAACGGGGCGGTCAACAGCCAAAGCAGCCCCCATGATGAAATCTTTTATCGCGTTCGTGATGTTCGCGCTCCTCGGAGTGTCCGTAATGGTGTTGCCCGGCTTCGCTCCGCAAGTGAAAGCGCGCGAAACCGTTGCTTTGGCGAAGGCGGACCGGCTGGCGAGCCACCCGGTGACCCGGAACTGCCTGGGCCAGGTCTGGCCGGACTTCGAAGCGTCGTGTCTGCGCCGAGGTGAATCCGATGTCAGGGTTCATGAAGCTCGTTTGGTGACGGCGCGCCGCTAAACCAACAATCGCAAAGCGCCGGCCGAGCTTGTTCGGATGTCCAGGAAAGTATCGTGCACAGATGTCAACACCTCCAACCTCCTTGCCGAATGTTCTCGTCGTCGAAGACGAGATGATCCTGCGCATGCGCGCGGTCGATATCGTGGAGGATGCAGGCTTCTGCCCTGTGCAGGCCGTCAACGCCGACGAAGCCATCGCGATCCTCGAGTCGCGGTCAGACATCTCGCTTCTGTTCAGCGACATCCAGATGCCCGGGACCATGGACGGCTTGAAGCTGGCCCACGCGGTGCACGATCGCTGGCCTGCCATCAAGATCGTGCTGGTTTCCGGTCAGGTAAAGCCGTCTGAAAACGAAACGCCGGCCGACAGCCGCTTCTTTCGCAAGCCGCTCGCCGTCGACGAAATGATCTCGCAGTTGCAAACCATGATCGGAGCGGGCGCGCTAAAAATCCTTCCGACCACAACGACGGATCCTGGGGACAACCTTGAGGTTGCTCGATCGCCACAGGAATCGGTTCTGGTAGCGGAAAACGACAATCTGCGCCTGTTGCTGGAACAGGCCGACACCGACGCCAAGGTCCTGCTCGCTCAAGCCGGCATCGAAGCCCACGAACGCGAGGCTGCCGACAAGTTGCAAAAGCTCATCCTCGGAGAGCTGCATCATCGCATCAAGAATACGCTTGCGACGGTGAGCGCAATCGCAGCCCAGAGCTTCCGGACCGCAATCAGTCTGGAGCAAGGCCAAAAAGCCATGGATGGCCGCTTGCTGGCGTTAGGGCGTGCCCACGACCTGTTGATACAGGTCAGCTGGTCAAATGCGAGCCTCACTCATACCCTGAGCGGCGCCACCGATCCCTATGACAGTCAGGGGGGCCGACGATTCCATTTCAATGGGCCGGACCTCAGGATCACATCCGGTGCCGTGATAGCGCTCGCGATGACATTCAACGAGCTCTGCACCAACACGACGAAGTTCGGCGCGCTGTCCAGTTCCTCCGGCCATGTCGAGATCGTATGGACGGTCGACGAGACCGAGCAAAGGCTGCGCCTGAAGTGGAGCGAAAGCGGCGGCCCTGCGGTGGCGCCGCCGACACGACGGAGCTACGGCACCCGGATGATCGAGTCGCTCGGCCAGCAACTGAACGGACAGGTGCGGCTGGCCTACGAACCGTCCGGATTTGTCTATCAGCTGGATGTACCGTTGAAGTCGGTGATGGCGTCGAACGCCTGAATTCTGCTCACCGGGTTGGCGGCGGCGGACCTCCGAGGACGACCTCAGGCCATCGCCACCGGCCTCTCCTCCGTCAGCCCGTACACGCGCTGCGCCTTTGAAAAGCCCGCGATCGGGAATTCGCCGAGCTCGTGCCAGTCGTGGCGGCAGACATTGGCGAACATTTCCGAGGCCACGACGGTCCGCCCCAGGCGACCCGTTATCTTCTCGAGCCTGGCGGCAAGGTTCACGGCCGGGCCGATGCAGGTGAAGTCGAGGCGGTTGCCGCCACCGATATTACCGTAGAGGATATTCCCGACGTGGAGCGCCACGCCGAAACGGAAGCGCTCGACGACGTCGCCGACAGGATACGCGAGCGCCTCGACGCTGGCGCGGGATTCGCGCGCCGCCTCCAGCACCCGCGTGCAGACATGCGCGGCATCGCCGACATATTCGTCGATCGGGAACACCGCGAGCAGGCCATCGCCCATGAATTTCAGCACCTCGCCGCCATGGCCGCGGATCGCGGCGACCTGGCAGTCGAAATAATGGTTGAGGATCTCGACCACGGTCTCGGCCGGCAGCCGGTCCGACAGTGCGGTGAAGCCGCGCAGATCGGAGAGCCAGATCGCAGCCTGCATGGTGTCGTTGTGGCCGCGGCGGATCTGACCGCCAAGGATGCGCGCGCCGGCACGATTGCCGACATAGGTGTCGAGCAGCATCTCGGCGGTGCGGCGCAGGCTGATGATTTCGGTGATGCGCGCGAGCGGCTTGACGATGGCGTGAATCGCCGCGATGTGGTCATCGGTGAAGCCGCCTGGATGGCGCGTGGTCCAGCTCGTCGCGTGGACCGAGCCGTCGAGAAACGGCATTGGCATCGCGACGTAGTCGGTTACGCCTTCGGCACGCATGTCGTCGAGAAACGGAAAATACTTGCTGCCGGGATCGTCCATGCGTCCCCGCACCTCAAGTCCCTGCTCGAACACGACCCGCAGCGGACTTCTGGCGAATTCCGGCGTCGCCAGTATCTCGAAATCGACCGTGCCGATCTCGACCTCCTCGCCCTCCCGCCAGATGAAGTTGCGACCGAAAATTTCGGGATGCAGCGTGCGGATGAAGATGCCGAACCGCCATAGCGGCAGACCGGCTGCGACCATCCGTTCGCAGGCTTCCGCCGTCATCTCGGCCGGGGCCTTGGACGACCAGGCGCCGTCGATCAGCCAGCTGGTGATACGTTGGAGATCGGAGCTTTCCATGGCTGCATTTGCCGACGAAGTTGTGGGATCGTCAAGCTGCGCGGTGGGCTAGTGGCGCGGTACAAGCGCCTCGCGCAACGCTAGCGCCCGACTTGGCCGCGGTCGCGCAGGAAATGATCCGCCAGCACACAGGCCATCATGGCTTCGCCGACGGGGACGGCGCGGATGCCGACGCAGGGATCGTGGCGGCCCTTGGTCATGATCTCGGTGTCGGCACCGTTGCGATCGACGGTGAGGCGCGGCTGCAGGATCGACGAGGTCGGCTTGACCGCGAAACGCACCACCACCGGCTGCCCCGTGGAGATGCCGCCCAGCACGCCGCCGGCGTGGTTGGACAGAAAACGCGTGCCGTCATTGCCGGTGCGCATCTCGTCGGCGTTCTCTTCGCCGGTGAGTTCGGCCGCGGCAAAGCCGGCGCCGATCTCGACGCCCTTCACCGCATTGATGCTCATCATTGCGGCGGCGAGCTCGGCGTCGAGCTTGGCGTAGATCGGCGCGCCAAGGCCTGCCGGCACACCTTCGGCGACGACCTCGATCACCGCGCCGATCGAGGAGCCGCTCTTGCGGATACCGTCGAGATAGGTCTCGAAGAACGCGGCCTTGTCCTTGTCGGGACAGAAGAACGGATTTTTCGCAATCTCGTCCCAGTCCCACTTCGCGCGGTCGATCTTGTGCGGGCCCATCTGCACCAGCGCGCCGCGCACCTTCACGTCGGGCAGCACCTTTCGCGCGATCGCGCCGGCGGCGACGCGCGTGGCGGTCTCGCGCGCCGACGAGCGGCCGCCGCCGCGATAGTCGCGCAGGCCGTACTTCGCTTCATAGGTGAAGTCGGCATGACCAGGGCGAAACTTGTCCTTGATCTCGGAATAGTCCTTCGAGCGCTGGTCGGTGTTCTCGATCAGGAGCCCGATCGGCGTGCCCGTCGTCACCTGCACGCCGGTCTCCGGATGCGCCATCACGCCGGAGAGGATCTTGACCTGGTCCGGCTCCTGACGCTGGGTCGTGAAGCGCGACTGGCCGGGCCGGCGGCGATCAAGATCACCCTGGATGTCGGCTTCGACGAGCGGGATCATGGGCGGGCAGCCGTCGACCACGCAGCCAATCGCCACCCCATGGCTCTCGCCGAAGGTCGTGACGCGGAACATGTGGCCGAAGGTGTTGAAGGACATCGCTGCTCGCAGGCTCGGTTCCCGCGTGTGGTAACGCGCGGGGCGCCGGGGGTCAAACCCGCAGCCGCCACGGAGACGGCGAGCCGGCTTAACTAAACTTCTCGAGCCGCCCGTCCCGGAACACGTAGACGGCGCCCTGCTCGATGTAGAGTTCGGCGGCGCTCGCCGGCGTCTCCAGGCCGAGTGAAACCATCAGGGCCCGGCAGGTCCCGCCATGGGCGACCGCGACGGTGTCGGTCCGGAGCTGGTCGTACCAGGCGCGCACGCGGACCTGGACATCGGCGTAGGTCTCCCCGCCCGCGGGGCCCACCGTCCATTTGTCGGCGAGGCGCCGGGCGTAGATGTCGGGATCGGAGGCCTCGCTCTCGGCCAGCGTCAGTCCCTCCCAGGTGCCGTAGCCGATCTCACGCAGCCGATCATCGAGCGCATAGTCCGCAGTCGGCAGTTCGAGCTTGCTCCGCGCCAGTTCCATGGTCTCTCGCGCGCGGCCAAGCGGACTCGACACGTAGGGTAATGCAGCCTTGTCGCGGCCCTCGCGCTTAAACAGATCGGCGAGAATGCCACCGGCCTGCACGGCCTGACCGCGACCACGCGCGTTCAGCGGAATGTCCTTGATGCCCTGAAGCCTCCCGAGCGCGTTCCACTCGGTCTCGCCGTGGCGCAGATAATAGATAGTGGGCACGGGCATTGCTGGCTGAAAAGTTAGTCCTTCCCGCCGAACGAAATGTCCGGCGCGTCCGGGCGCTTCATGCCGAGCACGTGATAGCCGGAATCGACGTGGTGCACCTCGCCGGTGACGCCGCGCGAGAGGTCGGAGAGGAAATACAGAGCGCTGCCGCCGACGTCTTCCGTGGAGACGTTGCGCCGCAGCGGTGCGTTGGCTTCGTTCCACTTCAGGATATATCTGAAATCGCCGATGCCGGACGCCGCGAGGGTCTTGATCGGCCCCGCCGAGATCGCGTTGACGCGGATGTTCTTCTCGCCGAGATCGGCGGCGAGATAACGCACGCTTGCTTCGAGCGCCGCTTTCGCGACGCCCATGACGTTGTAATGCGGCATCCACTTCTCGGCGCCGTAATAGCTGAGCGTGATGAGCGAGCCGCCGTCGGTCATCAGCTTCTCGGCGCGCTGCGCCACGGCCGTGAACGAATAGCAGGAGATCAGCAGGGACTTCGAAAAATTCTCCTGCGTGGTGTCGACGTAGCGGCCGTCGAGTTGCTCGCCATAGGCGATCGCATGCACCAGGAAGTCGATCTTGCCCCACTTCTCCTTCAGCACCGCGAAGGCCGCATCGATGGTTGCGGCATCGGTGACGTCGCAATGGCCGAGCACGAGCCCGCCGATCTCGGCGGCGAGCGGCTCGACGCGCTTCTTCAGCGCATCGCCCTGGTAGGTGAAGGCAAGCTCGGCGCCGGCCGCGTGGCATGCCTTGGCAATGCCCCAGGCGATCGAGCGGTTGTTGGCAACGCCGAGGACCACGCCCCGCTTGCCCTGCATCAGACCTGAATTCTGCGCCATTTTGCTAACGTCCCGTCGAGCTCCCGGTGAGGTTTGGAGGTACACCAGCCCTCCGTTGCGGTACAGTCCTAATACGCGGCGTTAACGCTGTTTCAAGCGCCGGAATAGCCGTTCCGCTCGGGTGTTATGATCGTTGTGGCGCTCGCGCCGAACATCAGGACGTCAAGACCGCAATGAGTGCGTTTCGCCAAAGCGTTGAAGCCATGATCCCGGCATTGCGCCGCTACGCCCGCGCGCTCACGCGCGAGGCGGATGCGGCCGACGATCTGGTGCAGGATACGCTGGTGCGGGCGCTGCGTTCGGAGCGCCTGTTTCTCGGGGGCGACGTCAGGAGCTGGCTCTATACGATCCTGACCAACCTCAACAAGAACCGGCGGCGCTCGCTGGCACGGCGACCGCAATTCATGCAGCTGACGGAGAACAATCCGGATGCCAGCGGGACCGAAGCCGAAGGGCGCGATATCGAGAGGGCGCTGGCGACGCTCGTCGAGGAGCAACGCTCGGTGCTGCTCCTGGTGATGCTGGAGGGCATGAGCTACCGCGAGGTCGCCGACATCCAGGGCGTGCCGATCGGCACCGTGATGTCGCGCCTGGCACGCGCCCGCGCCCACGTCAAAGCCTCGCTGGAGGGTGAGCGCCCGGCGCTCAGGCGGGTGAAATGATGGCAGGATTGATGCATCGCGCCGGTCGTTTCTCATGCATGGCATGGGAAGCGGCGCAGTTGAACCACGAAGAACATTTTGGGCCGCAGAGCCAGAGACGATCGATATGAACGACCGCAAGATCCCAGTGACCGAGGACGAACTGCACGCCTATGTCGACGGCGAGCTGCCGGCCGAACGCCGCGCCGACGTCGAGGCCTGGCTTGCCGCGCAGCCTGAGGATGGCGAGCGCGTGCAGTCCTGGCGCGCCATGGCCGAGATGCTGCACGCCCGCTACGATTCGGTCGCCCAGGAGCCGGTGCCGGCGCGGCTCGAGCTCGAACGGCTGGAGCGCCGCCCGCGGCACTGGCTCTATGGCGCAGCCGCGGCCGTGCTGGTGGCCTTCGTCGCCGGCGGCGCCGCCGGCTGGCTGGGACATGGCGCCGCCAACGCGCCGTCGACCTTCCAGAGTTTTACGACTGACGCGCTCGACGCCCACCGCCTCTATGTCGTCGAGGTTCGCCATCCAGTCGAGGTCGGCGGCAACGAGCGCGACCACCTCCAGGCCTGGCTGACCAGGCGCTGCGGTTGGACCGTGTTTGCACCGAACCTGGAGGCGAGTGGACTGAAGCTCGTCGGTGGCCGGCTTTTGCCGGGGCCGAACGGGCCGGCGTCGTTCCTGATGTATGAGGGCGCCTCGGGCGAGCGGTACACGATCTACACCGCCAAGACCGAGAATGGCGCGACGCAGATGCGCTACGCCAGAACGGACAAGGACGGGGCGCTGTTCTGGTCGGAGCGCGGCGTCGGCTACGTCGTCAGCGGTGGCGGCGACCGGGATCGGCTGACCAAAGTGGCGCAGGCGGTCTACGACCAGGCAGAGAAAAGCGGCACCTAGACAACCACGCAAACGCGGTGCCTCGATTCCGACATTGAAAATTTGGAATGAAGACATCGGCGCGTCTCATTATCGCACCGGATGATCACGCGAAAATGAGCAGCGTTCGATCCGCCGATCGACGCGGGCGGCCTCGATTGGGGTTTTTGGTACCGCGCTGGTCCCCCTCTCGAGGCCGCACCTTTTTATCGGCTGCCCCGCCGGACAGCCGACACGTCGAGCACGTGAGCCAAGAAGGGCTACCACGCCTCGGGCATATGATGAGCATCATCTCGATGGACGACGCTCTCAGTCTTTAGGAGAACCCCTTCACACTTTCCGGATCACGCTTAACCAAGCCCGCTACGCGGATTGTAGGGGTGCTGGTCCCGCCACTTCTCCATCAATGCTTCAAGCTCGGCGTCGTTCCCGTCCGGTAACATAATCCTGATGGTGACGAAGAGATCCCCGGTTCCGCCAGCTTTTGGCAGTCCCTTGCCCTTAAGGCGGAAGGTCCGGCCGCTGGAGGTGTTTTGCGGGACCGACAGTTCCACGGCATTGCCGAGGGTGGGCACGCGGACCTTGCCGCCAAGCACCGCCTCGTAAAGCGTGACCGGCAGGTCGATCCTGAGATCGGCGCCCTCGATCTTGAAGAACGGATGCTGGGCGATGCCGATCGTGATCAGGAGATCGCCCGGCGGATGGCCCTGAGCGCTCTCGCCCTGTCCCCGCAACCGGATCTGCTGGCCCTCGGTGACGCCGGCCGGAATCTTGACGTTGAGTTCCTTGCCATTCGGCAGCCGAACGCGCTTCTCGCCGCCCTTGACCGCCTCCTCCAGCGAGACGGTCATGGCGACATTAACGTCGAGATCGAGCCCGATCCCGCCGGTGTCGAATTCGAACTGGGCACCGCCGCCGGCCCCGGGCCGCGGACGCGGCCCACCGCCGAACATGCTGTTGAGGATGTCCTCGAACGCGCCGCCGCCCGGACCAGGGCCCGCGCCGCCGCCGCGGAACGTATAGCTCTCGAACCCGCCGGGACCCGCGCGCCCGCGCGGCCCACCGCCGCCGCCCGGAAACCCTTGGAAGCGCGGCTTGCCGTCGGCGTCGATCTCGCCGCGGTCAAATTGCTTGCGCTTGTCCTCGTCGCCGAGGATCTCGTTGGCCGTATTGAGCTCAGCGAAGCGCTCGGCCGCCTTCGGGTCGTTCTTGTTGCTGTCGGGATGGTGCTTCTTGGCAAGCTTGCGATAGGCGCTCTTGATCGCGGCAGCGTTGGCGCTCCGCGGCACCCCCAAGACCTCATAGGGGTCGCGCATCCGTCACGTCTCCTTCAAGAAATCGAATTGTTCAAAGGGCTCCCCGCCCCACTTGAGCCTCATGTGGGGGGCGAGTGGTATTTTTGCAACTAGCCTGGTGAAGCGATTCCTAGCTCCGCCACGGCTTTAGCGTATGAATCTCCCAACTGCCACGGCTGCTTTGGCAGCCCGCACCCTGGAGCCAGCTTTCGGTGCTGCCGTTGACGTAGCTCGCCAGGAAGTCGCGGCACTTGCGGCCGTCTTCAGCGGCATAGGATTGCGCGATCGGCGTGACCGAACCGCGCGCCCCGGTTTCCGGATTCTCCCAATGCTGGCTGGAATCCTTGTCGTTCTTGCTGAGGACGTCGGAGGCAGCGTTGCGGGCGAAGGCGAGATCGGTGTCGGTCGGCGCCTTGGCCGGCATCGCGATCGAGCCGGTGAGGTCGCTGTCGTCGGCCTTGGCGTAGGCACTTTTGTCGTTGCGGGAAAAGCTGCAGCCGCCGGCGCCGAGCCCGATCAGAATGATCGTCATGACGAAGCCGGACGGCCGGATCGCCGATAGGCCAACGCGTCCCCATACCCTATATAGGGCGGTAGCAGACAACGACGCGTTTTGGACCGCAGGACGCAACTCGGACCCCAGACATGACCGACACGACCTCGATGAAACACCAGACACCCTTAACATCCGGTGATTTCACCGCCGCCGACGAGCCCTTTGCGCTGTTCGAGGCCTGGCTGAACGAAGCCATCAAGAGCGAGCCGAACGATCCGAACGCCATGGCGCTCGCCACCGTCGATGCCGACGGCCTGCCGGACGTGCGAATGGTGCTGATGAAGGGCTTCGATACCGATGGTTTCGTCTTCTACAGCCACATCGCCAGCCAGAAGGGCCGCGAACTCACCGCAAATCCTAAGGCCGCGTTACTTTTTCACTGGAAGTCGCTGCGCCGTCAGGTCCGCATCCGCGGCAACGTGACGCCGGTGACCGAGGCCGAGGCCGACGCCTATTTCGCCACCCGGCCAAAGCAGGCGCAGATCGGCGCCTGGGCGAGCAAGCAGTCGCAAGAGCTCGAGAGCCGCTTCGCCTTCGAGCAGGCGATCGCCAAGGTCGCCGCCAAGCACGTCATCGGCGAGGTGCCGCGTCCGCCGGGCTGGAGCGGCTGGCGTATCACGCCGGCGCGTATCGAGTTCTGGCACGACCGCCCATTCCGCCTGCACGACCGCATCGAATTTCGCCGTGACGCGGCCGGCCAGAAATGGTCCAAGACGCGGATGTATCCTTAGTGTTTTGTTCGAGCATGATCCTTTCGGAAAGCCCCTCCGGGTCCGGATCATGCTCCAACCTGAAAGACCTTCATGCCGCAGCCTTCCAATGCGCCGCGCCGCACGCTGCTCCTGACCGGGGCTAGCCGCGGCATCGGCCATGCCACCGTGATCCGTTTCTCCTCGGCCGGCTGGCGCGTGATCACCTGCTCGCGACATCCGTTCCCGGAGGATTGTCCGTGGGACGCAGGCCCTGAGGACCATATCCAGGTCGATCTTGCCACCCCCGCCGATACCACCCGCGCGATCTCCGACATCCGCGACCGGCTCGAAGGCGGAATGCTGCATGCGCTGGTCAACAACGCCGCGATCTCACCGAAGGGCGCCGGCGGCTCCAGGCTCGGCTCGATCGACACCGACCTCGACACCTGGACGCACGTGTTCAACGTCAACTTCTTCGCCCCGATCATGATGGCGCGCGGACTGATCGAGGAACTGAAGACGGCCAAGGGCTCTGTCGTGAACGTCACCTCGATCGCGGGCTCGCGCGTGCATCCCTTCGCGGGCGCGGCCTACGCCACCTCGAAGGCCGCGCTCGCATCCCTGACGCGCGAGATGGCCTCCGATTTCGGCCGCGTCGGCGTGCGCGTCAACGCGATCGCACCCGGCGAGATCGACACCTCGATCCTGTCGCCGGGCACCGAGAAGATCGTCGACCAGCAGATCCCGATGCACCGGCTCGGCACGCCCGACGAGGTCGCCAAGATCATCTACGTGCTGTGCACGGACACCAGTTCTTACGTCAACGGCGCCGAGATCCACATCAACGGCGGCCAGCACGTGTAGGCTACCTCGTCATTGCGATCGCAAGCGCTCCTCGCAATGAGATGTTGGAAACAACGCCGGGGAAGCAAGGCGATCCAGACAACGCCGCCGCAAGACCTGGATCGCCCTTAGCTTCCGTTCCTCAATCGAGTCGAATCCGACGTGACCTCTCGCGTGGCTGCGGAGCGGCCGTGCTGATTGCAGTCGAGCAATCGTCGTCGTTCTCGCCATCGAGCAGCGGAGCACCACAGTGCCGGCACATGCGTGCCGACATCGACGACGCCTTGCCGCTCGCCAGGACCTGGCGGTAGTTCGCCAGATCGATGACGTTGCGGGGCGAAGTTATGTGTTTTTCAACCATGGCTGTTCCTCGCGGCTTACCTGCTCCTTATCGCAGACAAGTTTCGCGCAAACGTTCAGCCCACCGCTCAAATTTTACCGGAGGAATTGGGACGGCGAGCACACATCGCCGTGCGGCCGCAATCCCGCTCTATTCTGCGACACCAGACACCGTGTCTCTGCATCCGGCGTAAGGTCTCGGTAGCTATTACAGCCACTTCTTCCACTTGAAGATCCAGTACGGAACGATCGCCGCGATCAGCATCAAGACCAGCGCGAACGGATAACCGTGCGCCCATTCGAGTTCCGGCATCGACTTGAAGTTCATGCCGTAGATCGAGGCGATCAGCGTCGGCGGCATCAGGACGACCGCCATGACCGAAAACAGCTTGATGATGTTGTTCTGCTCGAGATTGACGACGCCGAGCATGGCGTCGAGCACGAAGGTGATCTTGCTGGAGAGGTAGGAGGCGTGGTCGGTCAGCGAGACGACGTCGCGCTGCATGGTCTTGAGCTGCTCACGCATGTCCTTCGACCATTTCACGCCCTCCACCACCGCCGAGAGGAAGGCGACGACGCGGCCGATCGAGACCAGGCTCTCGCGAACCTTGGAGGTTAGATCGCCCTTGCGGCCGATCGAGATCAGGATTTGCGAATATTGCTTGGCGTGACCGTGGCGCTCGCTCTCCGGCTCGAAGATGTCATGCGAGACCTGATCGATCTCGGCGCCGCAGCGCTCCAGGATGTCGGCGCAGCGGTCGATCACGGCATCGAGCAACTCCATCAGCACCATCTCGCCGGTGATGGCCGGCGTGCAGGAACGCGCCAGCTTGGCCTCGACCAGCGCAAAGGGCTTGGGCTGGTCATAGCGCACCGTTACCAGGCGGTGGTCGCCGAGAATGAAGGTCACCGCCGTGGTCCGGGGCATATCGGTGTCGGAGTGGCACATCAGCGTCGCGGTCATGTAGCGCGCGCCGTTCTCCATATAGAGGCGGCTGGAGATCTCGATCTCCTGCATGTCTTCCCGGGTCGGGATCGCAATCCCCGAGAGCCTCTCGACGGCTTTGTCCTCGGCCGCGGTCGGGTTGACGAGGTCGATCCAGACCGCATGCTCCGGGACTGCCGCGAGATCCTCGACGATGGCCTTCTTGAGGGAGGACTCGGAGGGAACGAACACAGAAAACATGCACAACTCCAGCAGGGGCCTGCGACAGACTGACAGCCCTTAGCGCGATTCTGACAAGTTGATGATGACAAGCACATTAACGGAGCGTTTGCATTTGTGGCGACGCCGTGGCCCAACTGTGGCACGGAATCGACACTTACGACCGTTTTGCCTAGAAACCGACTCTGGCGCGCAAAACTTGCGGCAGAAAAGCCACAGGTAAGGTCTTGCAGCGCGGGAGAAGCTTCGAAAGGCTGGAATTGTGGCAGATTTCAACGATAATGGAGCCAACGGAATCGTGGAATTGGGCTTGCTCAAGCCCTGCGAAAGCTTGTTGTTGTTGATTGGAACCAAATCATGTCGTCGCTGAAAGTTACGCTTGGTATTTTGGCCGCTGGCCTGATGCTGTCGGGCTGCATGCAGGCCACACATTACGAGGCGACCGACACCAAGGCGTTCAAGCCGAAAGACAAGGAACTCCTCGCCAAGGTCAGGTACGAGAAAACTGCGGTCGCAGAGCCGTTCCGCCGCGCTATCGTCGATTACCACCGCAAGGAATCGCCGGGCTCGATCGTGGTCGATTCCGACAACCATTACCTCTACTACGTCATGGATGGCGGCAAGGCGATCCGCTACGGCATCACCGTCGGTGAAGAAGCCATGGCCTGGTCGGGCATCGCCAAGGTAGGCAGCAAGACCGAGTGGCCGGCCTGGCACCCCACCCCCGGCGAAATTTCGCGCCTGGGCGTGCCCACCTTCGTCGCCCCCGGTCCGGACAATCCGATGGGCTCCCGCGCGATGTATCTCTACTCCGGCGGCAAGGACACGTTGTTCCGCATTCACGGCACCAACCAGCCGGAATATATCGGCGCCTCGATCTCGTCGGGCTGCATCCGCCTGACCAACGAGGACGCGATCGACCTCTATGATCGCGTCAAGGTCGGCACCCTCGTTGTGGTGCTCGAGCCCAAGCACGGCGACTCGCCCTACAATTCGCGCCTCGCACTCGGCGGCAGCCAAACCGGCCAGGCGGGCAGCTACTGATCAGGTTCCTGATCTCAGACATTCAAAAGCGCCGGTTTCACCGGCGCTTTTTTGTTGCCGGCTTGTGCGGCTGGGTTTTATTGCCATCGGCCGCAGGCTTGTCCGCGGGCGCAGGAGATTTCTCCGCCGCCTCGTCATTAACTCCCTGCTTGGCTTCGGGTTTGGCCTCGGGCTTCGCTTCGGGTTTGGCCGCGACCTCACGCGGCGGCGCCTCCTCGGGCCGTTCCGCCGGCAGGAGCGGGGCAACCTGCGGCAGGGGATCCCAGACGTTCCACTGACATATCCGATAGTCGTTGCGCCGCTGCGCGAGGTCGAGATGGATATGGTCCTCGTGGTACCAATCCGAGCCGGGGCCGAGCACGGTCGAAAAGCGCGAGCAGACCGAATGCAGCACGCGCTCGCGCACCTCGCGCGGCATGGTGCGGTCGGTCAGGCCGATCGACTGCCCGTTGGCGAGCTTGATGGCGCGCACGTCGATCGCGTTGGCCTTGCCGTGCTCGGACAGCATGGCGCCGACAACGCGGTTGCGGCCGCGGCACTCGAAGCTGTCGAAATTGTCGAGATCGCTGATGGTCGAGCCGAGGCTCGCGGCCAGCGGCACCACGTCCTTGCGCACCCAATCGGCGATTGCGGACGCCATGGTGCAGCGGAGGATCGCCGCCGGCTTGACCGCCACCTTGCGCTTGTCCGGCAGCACGATGGCTTCGAGCCGCACCAGATCCTCACCGCCGCAGGCGCCCGGCCCGCGGATATCCGGAATCGAGGGCGCGATCGCGATCTCCTCGGTCAGCGCGAGGCGGCACGCCGAGGCCTGCTTCTCGGGCGGCGGCGCAGCCTCGGCGGGCTTGGGGGCGCCAGGTTTGTCCGCGGAAGGCTTGTCGTCGATCTCCGAAGGAGCCTCGTCCAATGCCTTGGCTGAGGCCTTGGGGGCCTCCTCGGGGCGAGGCCTCGGGAGCGGGATCTTGCCAGAGACATTGGCGGAATGAACCGTCGCGCGCGGCCGTGGTGCAGCAATACCAAAGATGTCCAGCGGGGACCCATATTTGCGCGCCTCCGCCCCATCCGCGAACCCGAGCACGACGGTAACCATTGCCGCGCCGACGGACATATAGCCGCGACAAGACCATTTGCGGCGAAAGGCGGGCAGGCTAAGACTCATGACAATTCTTTGGCCCAACGCTGAGAGCGACAATCCGCCCAGCGGCTTCTCGGAGGAACGACGGAATGCTTGGTTTGATGCAAGACTGGCCCCTGCTCTGCCACCGGATCATCGAACACGCCGCCAAGATTCATGGCAAGCAGGAGGTCGTGACGCGATCGGTCGAGGGACCGATCCATCGCACCACCTATGCCGATATCCACAAGCGGGCGCTTAAGGTCTCGCAGATGCTGGAGCGCGACGGCATCAAGCTCGGTGACCGTGTCGCAACGATTGCCTGGAACACCTGGCGCCATCTCGAGGTCTGGTACGGCATCATGGGGATCGGCGCCATCTGCCATACCGTCAATCCCCGCCTTTTCCCCGAGCAGATTGCCTGGATCATCAACCATGCACAGGACCGCATCGTGATGACCGACATCACGTTCATTCCGGTCCTGGAGAAGATCGCCGACAAGCTGACAAGCGTGGAACGCTACGTCGTGCTCACCGACAAGGCGCACATGCCGCAGACGACGCTGAAGAACGTGGTCGCCTACGAGGACTGGATTGCGGAGGCCGACGGCAAGTTTAAATGGAAGGACTTTGACGAGAACACGGCGGCCGCGATGTGCTACACATCGGGCACCACCGGCGACCCCAAGGGCGTGCTGTATTCGCATCGCTCCAACGTGCTGCACGCGCTGATGGCCAACAATGTCGACGCGCTCGGTACCAGCGCCTCCGAGACCATGCTCCCCGTGGTGCCGCTCTTCCACGCCAACAGCTGGGGCATCGCCTTCTCCGCGCCCTCGCAGGGCACCAAACTCGTGATGCCCGGCGCCAAGCTCGACGGCGCCTCGGTCTATGAGCTGCTCTCGACCGAGAGGGTGACGCATACCGCCGGCGTGCCCACGGTGTGGCTGATGCTACTCCAGCACATGACCGCCAACAATCTGAAGCTGCCGGACCTGAAGATGGTTATCTGCGGCGGCTCGGCGATGCCGCGTTCGATGATCAAGGCCTTCCTCGACATGGGCTCGAACGTCCGCCACGCCTGGGGCATGACCGAGATGAGCCCGATCGGCAGCGTCGCGGCGCTGAAGCCGCCGTTCCAAAATGCGACCGGCGAGGCCCGGCTCGACGTGCTCCAGATGCAGGGCTATGCGCCGTTCGCCGTCGAGATGAAGATCACCGACGATGCCGGCAAGGAATTGCCGTGGGACGGCACGACCTTCGGCCGCCTCAAGGTCGCCGGCCCGGCCGTCGCCAAGGCTTATTACCGGGTCGACACTGATATTCTCGACGAGGACGGCTTCTTCGACACCGGAGACGTCGCGACCATCGACGAAGCCGGCTACATGCGGATCACCGACCGCTCCAAAGACGTGATCAAGTCCGGGGGCGAGTGGATCTCTTCGATCGAGCTGGAAAACCTCGCCATCGGCCATCCAGCCGTGGCGGAAGCCGCCGTGATCGGCGTGTTCCATCCCAAATGGGACGAGCGTCCGCTGCTGATCGTGCAGCTCAAGCAGGGCCAGCAGGCCAGCCGCGAGGACATCCTGAAGTTCATGGACGGCAAGATCGCCAAATGGTGGATGCCTGACGACGTTGCCTTCGTCGACGGCATCCCCCACACGGCGACGGGCAAGATCCTGAAGACCGCGCTGCGCGACCAGTTCAAAGAATACCGCTTCCCGAACGCGGCGGCGTAGGCGGCCAAACCAAACACCGTCATTCCGGGCGATGCCAACGTCATCGAACCCGGAATGACAGGCCGTAACATCCCGGGAACCCTTGAATTTGCCTCGGGGCCGTGGTCTCAACGGCCCATCGTCGTGCCCGATCGACCGGCATCGCCCTCAAGACCCCGGCAGAGCTCACCCGATGGCCCGCAGGTTTTCCGCTCCCTATCAGTCGGAGCCCGTGTCCAGTCTCGCGAGCTGGGCGCGCAATCTGGCCGTGTTCGCGGTGGTGGCGGTGGTGGTCTCGATCATCATCGTCCGGTTCGGCTTCCTGGAGATGAAGCCGGCACTCGCGACCTTCTTCGGCGGGCTCGGGATTGCGGCGCTCTCGATCCTGTTCGGGCTCGCCGGCTTTGCCGCGATCTGGCAGAACGGCTCGCGCGGCATGGCGCGCATCCTGCTTGCCTTCCTGATCGACGGCGCGATCCTCGCCTATCCCGCTTATCTCGGCCTGCAATACCGCAAGCTGCCGGCGATCCACGACATCACCACCGACCCGATCGACCCGCCGCGCTTCGACGCGCTGGCCCGCCTGCGCAGCGGCGATGGTGCCAATACCGCTGTGTATGCCGGCCTCTATTCGGCCGAGCAGCAGCGTCAGTTCTATCCTGATATCGAGCCGATCGAGCTCGAGATTTCAGTCGACCGCGCCTATGCGATCGCGCTTCAGCTGGTCAACAAGCGCAAATGGCTTGTCATCGACGAGCGCGCGCCGCAGCCGCCGCGCCGCATCGGCCGCATCGAGGCGGTGGCGCGCTCGCCGATCATGGGGTTCCGCGAGGACATCGCGATCCGCGTCGTGCCCGACGGCGAGGATTCCCGCGTCGATATCCGCTCCGCCTCGCGCTATTTCGAGAGCGACCTCGGCAGCAACGCCGCGCGCGTGAAGAAATTCACCGACGATCTCAACACCGCCGCCGATGCCGACGCACTCAAGCCGGTGAAGAAGACGCCGGTGGCGCCGCCGAAGGCGCCGGCGAAAACTGTGAAGAAGTAACGGAACGCTAGGCGTCCGCCATCCGATAGGTCCCGCCGATCACGGGATCGCCATCCGTCGCCACCACGCCGCGGGCGACCAGATCCTCCAGATGCGCCAGCACGGAGTAGCCTGCCGCGGTGGTGAGCCTTGGATCGATGCCGATATAGATTGCCCGGACCATGGTCGGGATGTCGGTCTCGCCCTTGGCGAGGCGGTGCAGGATGGAGGCTTCGCGCGCCTTGCGGTGACGGATCAGGAAGCGCACGAAGCGCGGACCGTCCGGAATTTCGGGGCCGTGGCCGGAGAAATACACATCCTCCTCGCGCGCGGCGAGACGATCCAGCGATTCCATGTAGTCGATCATCGAGCCGTCGGGCGGCGCCACGATCGAGGTCGACCACCCCATCACGTGATCGCCGACGAAGTTGAATTTCCGCTCGGGCCAGGCAAACGCAAGGTGATTGGCGGTATGACCGGGTGTCGCCACGGCCTCGAGCCGCCAGCCGTCGCCTTCGACCACGTCGCCATGGGCGATCCTGATATCGGGCGCGAAGTCGCGATCGGCGCCGGATTCCGGATTGTGCTTCTCGCTCTCGAAACGTGGGCGCGAGGCGCGGTGCGGGCCTTCGGCGTAAACAGGCGCGCCGGTCGCCCGCTTGATCCGCGCGGTGTTCGGCGAATGGTCGCGGTGGGTGTGGGTGACGAAGATATGGCTCACCGTCTCGCCGCTGACAGCATCGAGCAACGCCGCCGCATGCGCCTCGTCGTCCGGACCGGGATCGATGATCGCGACATTGCCTCGGCCCACGATGTAGCTGACCGTGCCGGTGAAAGTGAACGGGCTCGGATTGTTACAGAGCACGCGCCGCACACCGGGGCGGACCTCCTCGACGATGCCGGGCTTCAGCGGAAAGTCGCGGTTGAACGGGACGTCGTCGTTGTCGGACATGGGACTTCCTGTGCACTGCAGTCCCAACCCTCGCCGTCATACCCCGCGAAGGCGGGTATCCAGTACGCCGTGGCGCCGGTGGCGAAGGCGAGGTCTCTGGGATACTGGATCGTCCGCTTTCGCGGACGATGACAGCTGAGCAAAACGACGGCCACGGAATACGTGCCTAGAAAAACGCCTGAATGCCCGTGATCGCGCGGCCCAGGATCAGGGCGTGGACGTCGTGGGTGCCCTCGTATGTATTGACGGTCTCGAGGTTATGGACGTGGCGCATCACGTGATACTCGATCGAGATGCCGTTGCCGCCGTGCATGTCACGCGCGACGCGGGCGATGTCGAGCGCCTTGCCGCAGTTGTTGCGCTTCATGATCGAGATCATCTCGGGCGCGAACTTGCCCTCGTCCATCAGGCGGCCGACGCGGAGCGAGCCCTGAAGGCCCAGCGCGATCTCGGTCTGCATGTCCGCGAGCTTCTTCTGCACGAGCTGGGTCGCAGCGAGCGGCTTGCCGAACTGCTTGCGGTCGAGCGTGTACTGGCGGGCGCGGTGCATGCAGTCCTCGGCCGCGCCGAGCACGCCCCAGGAAATACCGTAGCGGGCGCGGTTTAGGCAGCCGAACGGGCCCTTCAGGCCGGAGACGTTGGGCAGCAGCGCGTCTTCCGGAACCACGACGCCGTCCATCACGACCTCGCCGGTGATGGAGGCGCGAAGCGACAGCTTGCCGCCGATCTTCGGTGCCGACAGGCCCTTCATGCCCTTCTCCAGCACGAAGCCGCGGATCTGGTTGTCGTGCGCGGCCGACTTGGCCCAGACCACGAACACGTCGGCGATCGGCGCGTTCGAGATCCACATCTTGCTGCCGGTCAGGCGATAGCCGTCCGAGACCTTCTCGGCGCGGGTCTTCATGCCGGCCGGATCGGAGCCGGCGTCAGGCTCGGTCAGCCCGAAGCAGCCGACCCACTCGCCGCTGGCGAGCTTCGGCAGGTACTTCTTGCGCTGGTTCTCGTCGCCATAGGCGTAGATCGGATACATCACCAGCGAGGACTGCACCGAGTTCATCGAGCGGTAGCCGGAATCGACCCGTTCGATCTCGCGTGCGACGAGACCATAGGCGACATAGCCGGCGTTGGCGCAGCCATATTCCTCCGGCAACGTGATGCCGATCAGGCCGAGTTCGCCCATCTCGTTGAAGATCTCGCGATCCGTCTTCTCTTCGAGATAGGCCTTGGCGACGCGCGGCAGCAGCTTGTCCTGGGCGTAGGCGCGCGCGGTGTCGCGCACCATGCGCTCGTCTTCGGTGAGCTGCTCGTCGAGCAGGAACGGATCGTCCCACTGGAAAGAAGCCGAAGCCGGCTTGTCCTTGGCCTGAGGGCGCGCGGTCATGAAACGTCCTTTCGTCTGGTTCCGTCAAAATTTGCCCGACAACGTAAAGCGCCGCGGCAACAAGTGCAATTGCGTTGCAGATGATCGGGTCTGCGTGAATCCCGGGGACCTGCGAGGCGCGCCTCGGGGGATTCGCTTCGCGCACCCCGGGATGACAGCGCTAGCTTTCGAGCAGCTCGTTGGCGACGATCTCGATGCCGAAGCCCGAAAGGCCCTTGTAGTCGTGCACGGAGGAGGTGAGATGCCGGATCGAGGTGACGCCGAGATCGCGCAGGATCTGTGCACCGACGCCGACTTCACGCCACTGCCGGTTGCGGTCAGCCTCGGTCGCGCTCTCATCGGGCAGCGGCGCCACGGGGACACCGGCAGCACCGTCGCGCAGATAGACCAGAACGCCACGGCCCGATGTCTTGAAGTGCTCGAGCACCGCCGCCATGCGCTTGTGGCCGGTGAAGATGTCCTTGACGATGTTCGGCTTGTGGAAGCGTGTCAGGACGTTCTTGCCGTCGCCGACGCCGTTATAGACGAAGGCGACGTGGGCGATGGAATCGAACGGCGAGCGGTAGGCATAGCCCTGAAGCGGCCCGATCGGGCTTTCGGTGACGAAGGTCGAGACCCGCTCGATCAGCTTCTCGCGCACCTGGCGGTAGGCGATCATGTCGGCGATGGTGACGTGCTTGAGCTTGTGCTGGGCGGCGAAGCGGGCGACCTGCTCGCCCTTCATTACGCTGCCGTCGTCATTCATCAACTCGCTGATGACGCCGACCGGCGGCAGGCCGGAGAGCTTGCACAGATCGACCGCGGCCTCGGTATGGCCGGAGCGCAGCAGCACGCCGCCGTCCTTGGCGATCAGCGGGAAGATGTGGCCGGGACGGGCGAAATCGTTGGCACCGGCGTTGGGATTGGACAGTGCGCGGCAGCACGAGGCGCGCTCCTCGGCCGAGATGCCGGTGCCGCCGTCGGGCTTGTAGTCGATCGAGACCGTGAATGCGGTGGTGTGCGCGGAATCGTTGTGGGCCACCATCGGATCGAGCCGCAGGCGGCGCGCATCTTCGGTGGTGATCGGCGCGCAAACGATGCCGGAGGTGTGGCGGATGATGAATGCCATCTTCTCCGCGGTGCAGAACGAGGCGGCGACGATCAGATCGCCCTCGCCCTCGCGGTCATCGTCGTCGGTGACGACCACGAGCTCACCCCGGGCAAAGGCCTGCAAGACTTCCTGGACGTTATCCGGCATTTCCCAATCTCTATCGGTTATGGCCCGGAGGCTTAGCCGGACTTGGGCCGGGGCGCTAGTGTCCCCGGCGCAACCACATATGCCGGACCGCAACCCTGCCCGACGGGCGGCTTGCACCGGGCAGATCAGGGATATGGGCGAGGAAAAGCCCCGGTGAGAAGCGGGCCTGGCGCGGTCAGGGCAGCACCTCGCGCCGCTCGCCAAGCCGCTGATCGAGTTCGGCACGCTTGTCGGCCAACAGGCCGGCTTGGGCGGCCTCGATCACCGTGAACAACTCGTGGGCGTCGCTGAGCCGGGTCACGGTGACATAGCTGGCGCCAGCCGCGTAGAGTTCGTCCACATCCGACAACAGATCGGCCGTGGCAATGATCATGGCGGTCGGGTTGAGGGTGCGGACGTGGCGGACCAGCTTCTCGTTGCTGGCCCCCTTCAGAAGCGCATCCGGTACGCTGAGGATGATCATCTCGGACTTGCCGACGCCGGCATGGAGCAGCGTGTCGGCGCTGCTGATATCTCCATAGATCACATGCAGGCCGCGCGAAAGCAGCGTCTGGTACACATTGGGGTTGAAGTCGATCACGGTGATCTGCTCGAGCAGCACCGGTGCCTGCCGTTCGATCTCGGCCAGCAGCGCGCTCGCCGCACGGAAAAAGCCGAGGATGACGATGCGGCGCGCCTCGCCATGGCCTTCGTGCCCTTCCTCGCCTTGGCCATTGCCGTGGTCGAGATCGCGCAGGCCGATCCGCTTCAGGGGACCGATCGCCCAGCGGGTGATCTCGTCGCTGCGGGTCATCACGAAGGTCGAGAGCACTGCCAGCACCACGAAGGCGAAGGAGGCCGCATTCGCAGTCTCCGCCGCGATGTGATGGTCGGCGACGCCGGTCTGGATCACCACCAGCGAGAATTCGGAGATCTGCGCGAGATTCAGGGCCGGCAACAGGCTGGCGCGCAGGCCCTGCTTCATCAGATAGAGCGGGGCGAAGGTGGTGACGAGGCGGCTCACCACCGTGAACGCCGCGATCATCAGGGCAAGCCCGATCACGGAGAGGCCGGGCACGGGAATGGTCATGCCGAGCGCGACGAAGAACAGCGTGATGAAGAAATCGCGAAGCGTCGTGACCTTGGCCGTGACGTCGAGCGCGTAGGGAAAGGTCGAGAGCGAGACGCCGGCGATCAGGGCGCCCATCTCGCGCGACAGCGACAGCCGCTCGGCGGTCTCGGCGACCAGGAAACACCAGGCGAGCGCGCCGAGCAGGATCAGCTCGGGGCGGCGGGCGATCTGGTGAAACAGGCGCGGCAGCACGTAGCGGCTCACCAGCAGTGCCGCGGCGACCAGCACCGCGACCCGGCCGATCGAGAGCAGGATGACGCTGATTTCCAGATTGGCGAGGCTCGGCTGCACCGCCAGGAACAGGATCGCGAAGATGTCTTGGAGCACCAGCACGCCGAGGGTGATGCGGCCCGGCAGGGTGTCGAGCTCGCGCTTCTCGTAGAGCACCTTGACGATGATGACGGTGCTCGACAGCGCGCAGGCGACACAGAGATAAACCGCGTCGAACTGACCCCCACCGAGCGATAGACCGATGCCGACGAAGAACAGCACCCCGAGCAGGCAGCCGCCGAGGAGCTGGCCGCCCGCCGCGAACAGGATGACTTTTCCCGCCCGCACGATCTTCTTCAGGTCGATCTCCAGGCCGATCATGAACAGCATGAAGATCAGGCCGAGCTCGGAGATGACGCTGATCGATTCCTGCGACTTGACCCAGCCGGCGCCAAATGGACCAATGCAGAAGCCGGCGATAAGGTAGGCCAGGATCAGCGGTTGCCTGGAGAAGTGGGCAAGCAAGCCCAGCATCCAGGCAAACAGGATACAGAGAGTGATGTCGCGAATGAGCTCGTGCATGCCAGATTGGTCCGTTTTGCCGCACCCTAGTGATCGAGTGCGGCGCGGCAAGCGAGCAATTCGTCACATGCGGATGGGGCTCGCCATTGCAATGCTGCTATGCCCCCTCGCCTGCTCCGTCCCCGCGGCCGCTCAATCCAAGGTCAATATCGAACAAAACTTTGCCGATTCCCTCACCGCACTGCCAAAAGAAGAACTCGCCGTCTCCGGCGGGTTCTACGTGCCCGCCTATTCCAGCGTCGCGATGAGCCAGGGCAAGCTGCGCGTCGACTTCTCGGTGACCCTGAGCGTGCACAACGCCTCCGAGACGCAAGCACTGGTGGTCAAACGCATCGCCTATTTCGACACCGCAGGCAAGCAGGTCGAGAGCTATCTGAAGGCACCCGTCGCGGTGAAGCCCCTCGCCACCGTCTCGATCTTCATTCCGACCGACGACGTACGCGGCGGGACCGGAGCCAATTTCCTCGTCGATTGGGCCGCAACAAGCGAGATCGCCGAGCCTGCCGTCGAGGCCTTGATGGTTGGCGGCGTCGCCAATGCGCATTACGCTTTCATCAGCCAGGGCCGTCCGACCCGGACGGTCGGCAAAAAATAAGCAAGAAGCACGACTGACCGGCGCAAAGCCGGCAGCCTGACAAGAATAGAACGAGGAACGCTCCAATGACGTCCAGCTTCGATTTTGCGCCCCTGTTTCCCGCAGGGCTGCCGGCCCCCTCTGCGCGCTGGACGGGCCTTGCCAAATACAGTTTTGTCGGCGGCAATAACGACTCCGAGCAAGTGCCGCTCGATCATCTGATCGAGGCGGCCAACCTGGCTCTGCAACGCGAAGGCCGCTCGCTCGCCACTTACGGGCTGGCACATGGTCCCCAGGGCTATCTGCCCTTGCGCGAATTCCTGGTGACAAAACTCAAGCGCGATGCCGGCATCAACTGCACGGTCGACGACCTCCTGATCGTCTCCGGCTCGCTGCAGGCGCTCGACCTCGTCAACGCCACGCTGCTGACGCGCGGCGATACCGTGATCTTCGAGCAGGATAGCTATCAGGGCTCGCTGACCCGCCTGGCACGGCTCGGGGTCAACGTTGTTGGCATTCCCCTCGATAAGGACGGCATGCGCATGGACGTGCTGGCCACGACGCTGGCCGACCTCAAGGGCCGCGGCATCCGGCCGAAATACATTTACACCATTCCGACCGTGCAGAACCCGACCGGCAGCATCATGCCGGAGGGCCGCCGCACCGAGCTGTTGCGGCTGTCGGCAGGCTACGGCGTGCCCATCTTCGAGGACGATTGCTATGCCGATCTGGTCTGGTCAGGACAGCGGCCGCCGGCGATCCATGCGATGAGCCGGAACGGCGGCGTCATCCATATCGGCTCGTTCTCGAAGTCGATCGCGCCCGCGCTGCGCGTCGGCTTCATCGTGGCGCCCTGGGATGTGATGTCGCGGATGCTGGCGCTGAAGACGGACGCCGGCTCCGGCGCGCTGGAGCAGATGGTGCTCGCTGCCTATTGCAAGCCGCATTTCTCGACCCACGTGCCGGCGCTGACCAAGACGCTACGCACCAAGCTCGACACGCTGATGGAGGCCGTCAACGAGCAGTTCGGGACGGCAGCCGAGTTCGAGGAGCCCAAGGGCGGCATCTTCCTGTGGGTGAAGCTGCCCGATCAGGTGGATACGCTAAAGCTGTATCAGGCCGCGCTTGCCGCCGGCCTCTCGATCAATCCGGGGCCGGAATGGTCGACCGACAAAACCCACTCCAGATCGCGACTGCGGCTGTGCTTTGCGAGCCCCTCGCATCAGCAGATCCGCGAGGGCGTCGCCGTGCTGGCCGAGATCTGCCGCAAGGAGTTCGGCGTGCCGGCCCGCAGCGCCAATGTGGAGAAGCGAGCCTGAGCCTTCAGACGATCTGGGGCTGGCTGCCGTGGATCGCGGAGGCCAGCCGCAGCAGCAGCACGATCGAGACGTTGCCCTTGCCGGCCTCGATCTGGGCGATGTAGCGCTCGGAAATCCCGGAGCGGCGGGCCAGCTCCCGGCGCGACAGGACGCAGCGCATGCGTGAGGACTTCAAGCGGTCGCCCAGCTCGGCCAGAAACGCGCTCTCGGAATAAGGCGGCACGGCGCAGCTCCCGGGCAGCACCTCGCCTGCGAAATCCCTGACTTGATTCAGCATCGGTCTATCCAATTTCGCCTTCGGGAGCGCCATCCTACCCCGGAAGCGGCCGGCCTCATTGACGCGGATCAAATTCGCGCGCGATTGGTGGTCAGCGTGGACGATTGCTCGCAGGATGCTACACTTCGGAATCATTCGGAGGTGGGGCTTTTCAGAACATGAGGCGTTGTTTGAACCGCTGGATCGCGGCAGCAGTGCTGTGGGTTGCGTTCGAGCCGGCGGCTGGTGCCGAGTCGCTCGCGGCGACCGTTGAGCAATGGGGTCTGCTCGGCTCATGGGCGATCGACTGCGCGGTCCGGCCCGACCGCGACAAGGGCGCGCTCTTGATTTACGAGATCCGCAAGGACGGAAGGGTGATGTACCGGCGCAATTTCGGCGAGACCAAGGACGAAAACGAAGTGGTATCGGCGACGGTCAGCGCCGACGGCATGCTCAATGTGATGGTGTACTTCCCATCGCTGCAGCAGACGCGCGAGTTTGGCCTGCTCCTTTCGAAGCAAGGCGGCTTGCGCGCAATCTACAATCGCAGCGAGCGCGGCGAGTACACGATCAGGGACGGCAAATACGTCGCGACCGGCGCGCCAACACCTGCACAACAGCGCTGCGATTAACCCACCTGAACAGGCGTTCAGAAATCTCCTGCGATTCCTCCGGAACGTTCCCGCGAATGCGCCGTTTAGATTTGCATTCCATTGGAGGAGGACATCATGAAGAAGTTTGGTTATGTGCTTGCCGCTGTCGGCGCGCTCGCGGTTGCACTGCCGACGCTCGCCAGCGCGGAGACGGTGGTGATCAAGCGCGGAGGTCATCATCACGGCATGTATGGTGCCCGCGCCGAATACGGCATGCATCGCGATCACGGCTGGCATCGCGGCTGGCGCCATCGCGACCGCGTGGTCGTGATCAAGCGTGGTCACCGCCATCATTGGGACTAATGCGCAACGCAACATGGAAATGGCCCCTCGCGGGGCCATTTCTTTGCGTGCACGAAACGTTCGGCGAGGTCAGTCCCATGCCGGCGCGAAGCCGGGATTGACGCAGCGCCTGTCCTTCGGCAGCGCGGCGATCTTGTTGCGGTCGGCATCATCGAGGGTGATCTTCAGCGCGTCGAGATTGGCCTGCTGGCTCTCTCGGCGTGAGGCTTTCGGGATCGCGGCGACACCGTCCTGGTCGAGCAGCCATTTCAGCGCGACCTGCGCGGCGGTTGCATTGTGCCTCGCGCCGATCTCGGCCAGCACCGGATCGGAGGCGGCACGCCCCTGTGCCAACGGGCAATAGGCAACCAGCGGGATCGATTTGGCGTTGAGATAGGCCAGCACCTTCGATTGATCGAGCATGGCGTGGTATTCGATCTGATTGCACGCGATCGGCGCCTTGATGTCCTCGACCGCGATCTTCAGCAGCGCTGTGGTGAAGTTGGCGACGCCGATCGCCCGCGTGCGCCCCTCCTCCTTCAGCTTCATCAAGGTCTCGAACACCGCGCCCCAGTTCGCCGCCTTGGACGGCCAGTGCACGAGATAGAGATCGACATGGTCGAGCCGCAGCTTCTTCAGGCTGGCGTCGAAAGCGCGGCGAATGGCGTCGGCGCTGAGGTTCTCGTGCCAGACTTTCGTCGTGACGTGCAGCTCGCCTCGCGGCAGCCGGGCCGCGGCGAGCGCCGCGCCGATCGATTCTTCGTTGCCGTACATCTCGGCTGTATCGATATGGCGATAGCCGATCGACAGGGCGCTCTCGACTGCCGCGCGGCAGGCATCGCCCTGCATACGAAAAGTCCCGAGGCCAAGCTTGGGCATGCTGATGCCCTGTGTCTTGAGAGTATCCATGAAAAGGCTCCTGACATCGTTCAGCCCGCCGAGGCCAGCAGCGATGCTGCGTGAGCAGACTCTTTGGGGATGGAAGAGAGGTGGCGGGAACGGACAGCATAGCGCGGCAGGCGCAATGCGGCCAATCAAGATCGGGTTAGCGTCCCTCAGGAATGCTGCGCCACGACGGCTGGACGCGCCTGCGGCTGCGGCTCGATATCGGCCGACCAGAGGTCCCGGTTGTCGACGTCCTTCAGCGTCACTGTCATCACGCCGGTCCGGCCATCGATGTCGACCTTGCCGAAGAACTGCAGTCCGAAACAGGGCGCGAGGTTTTCCCCCTGCGCCTCGCCGCACCCGTTCTGGTACATCGCGACGGGACCAAAGGTATCGTCGAGCTCGCCCGGCCCCCAGGTGCCGGCATGCAAGGGCCCCGAGACGAATTCCCAGAACGGTTCGAACTCCTGGAATTGCGCCCTGTTCGGATCGTAATAGTGCGCGGCGGTGTAATGCATGTCGGCGGTGAGCCAGACGATGTTGCGGATTCCGGCGTGCTTGATGGACGCGAGAAGATCGGCGATCTCGTGCTCGCGCCGGTCGGGCGGCCCACTACCCAGCGCGACCGCATCGAGACTGACCAGCCCGATCGGCAGGTCGGCCGCGATCACCTTCCAGGTCGCGCGCGACGCCGCGAGCTCACGCTTCAGCCAGGCGAGCTGTTCTGCGCCCAGGATCCAGCCGCGGTGATCGTCGCCCTTGTTCCAGCTATCGTCGCGATAGCTGCGCATGTCGATCATGAAGACGTCGAGCAGCGGGCCATAGGCGATCTTGCGATAGACCCGCCCCTTTCGCGCGCCGATGTCGTGGATCGGCATGAAGTCGAAGAACGCGCGGCGGGCGCGCGCGACCAGGCGCGGGGTGCCGTCATCCTCATGGCCGGCGGCGTCATAGCTGCCGGTCGGCGACCAGTCGTTGGTGACCTCGTGGTCGTCCCATTGCGCGAACATCGGCACCTCGGCATGGAAGGCGCGGAAGTGCTCGTCGAGATGGTTGTATTTGTAATTGCCGCGGAACTGCGCCAGCGTGTGCGCGACCTCGGATTTCTCCTCGGTCACGACATTGCGCCAAATCTCGCCGTTCGGCAGCTTCTGCTCGGAGGGGATCGTGCAGTCGGCGTAGATGTGGTCGCCGGAGTGGATGAAGAAGTCGGGGCGATTGTCGAGCATGGTGCGATAGCTGCGGTAGCCGCCGCGCGATGTGTCGATGCCCCAGCCCTGCCCCGCAGTATCACCGGACCACAGGAACGAGATCGACCGGCCGGCAGCCGGCGCAGTGCGGAAATGGCCGATGCGGCTTTCGCCGGCGATGCCGGTCGCGATGTCGTCGAAGCGCACACGATAGAAGATGTCCTGCCCGGGCGGCAGATCTTCCAGCAGCAGTTTCGAGGTGAAGTCGGCATCGCGCGAAGCCGACGCGATGACGGTCTTGAAGCTTTCCACGGATGAATAATCCACCCGCATCCGCGCCGGCCTGTCGGCACGCGCCCAGATCACGGCGGAGCCATCCGAGACGTCGCCGGACTGGATGCCGCCTGCGATCTGCGGACGATCCGCGGCGCGACTGAGGTGTGGCGTTGCAAGCGCGGCAACGGCGAGGCTTGAGGTGGAACGGACCAGGAATTGCCGCCGGGTCCAGGCGCGCGAGGCGCGGAGCGCTACCATTCAGGAAACCTTCGTCGACTAGCGACGGAAGGTGCCTGCGTCGTTTGACCCCCGGCTTACGGTTTCTTGACCGCGGGCCTACGGTTTTACGACGTGCGGATGACGGCTCGGAGCTGAACCTAATGCTTCCAGTTGCAGATGCCGCCGCTGCGGCACGGCCATGTCTGGATACGGGTATCCATCGCCTGCGCGTCGAGGGGATTGCCGTGGCGATGCGCGAGCTTGGTGCGCGCCGCGCCGCGTGGCTGCGCGGGCTTGGCGTGCGCGACCTTCGGCTCCGACACGCGCACGCGTTCGGCGGCCACCTTCTTCGGCACGTCGACCGGCTCGGCGCGCGCCCGCGCCTCGTTGCCGCCGCGCGCCTCCAGCGCGACCGGCGCGAACTGGGTTTCGGGCCCGAGCCGCTTCGGCGACAACACCGCCTTCGAAAGATCGAGGCCGAGATATTCACTGGGTTTGTAGTCGTCAGCGCGCGCGACGCCGCCCCATGCGAGCACGAGGGCAACGGCCATTGCAAAAGGAGCGCTCTTTGGAATCACGGACGCCTCCTGAAATTGATTGTTAAGAGGTAATTTACCTCTATTTAGGAGGCGTCGCGCGCAATTCCAGCGGTCAACTGCCGCCGTGGTTAAGAAGTCTGGCGGTGTCAGGCGACCTTTCGCGGTGCACCCGTCTCTTCAAGAAGCCCCATCAGACGGGTGCGGATGATGGTTTCCGCCTCAGCCATGATCCTGTCGACGAGTTCCTTGCAGGTCGGGATGTCGTGGATAAGGCCTGCGACCATGCCGCAGCTCCACGCGCCCGCGTCCATCTGCCCGTCCAGCATGATCCTGGGATAGACGCCCGCGACCTGGTCGTGGATGTCGTCGATCTTCAGCTTGTCGCCCTTCTCGCGTTCGATCTCGAGCAGGCGGTCGACATTGGCGTTCTTCAGCACGCGCTCGGTGTTGCGCAGGCTGCGCATAATCAGGCGGGTGTCGAGCTCGGTCGCCGCGACCAGCGCATTCTTGACGTTCTGGTGCACCGGCGCTTCCTTGGTGGCGATGAAGCGCGTGCCCATGTTCATGCCGGCCGCCCCCAGCGACAGCGCCGCGACGAGGCTGCGGCCGTCGGCCATGCCGCCGGATGCGACGAACGGAATCTTCAATTCCTCCGCCGCGCGCGGCAGCAAAATCATGTTGGGAATGTCGTCCTCGCCGGGATGGCCGCCGCACTCAAAGCCGTCGACGCTGACGGCGTCGCATCCGATGCGCTCGGCCTTCAGCGAGTGGCGCACCGAGGTGCATTTGTGGATGACCTTGATACCGGCGGCCTTCAGCGCGGGCATGTAGGCTTCCGGGCTGCGGCCGGCGGTCTCCACGGATTTGATGCCGCCTTCGACGATGGCGGCGATGTACTCCGGATAAGGCGGCGCGGCGAAGGTCGGCAGGAAGGTGAGGTTCACGCCGAACGGCTTGTCGGTCATATCGCGACAGCGTGCGATCTCTTTTGCCAGCAGTTCCGGCGTCTTCTGGGTGAGACCGGTGATGATGCCGAGCCCGCCGGCATTGGAGACGGCAGCCGCCAGCTCGGCAAAGCCGACGAAATGCATGCCGCCCTGGATGATGGGGTGCTCGATGCCGAACAGTTCGGTGATCGCCGTCTTCACTTAAATTACCTCCCGGGCTTTTGCTTGACGTTCGGAGCAGTCTAGCCGGACTTTTGCGCCGCGGTCACCATTT
The DNA here is from genome assembly GCF_023074155.1 of Bradyrhizobium sp. 134. Lineage (NCBI taxonomy): Bacteria > Pseudomonadati > Pseudomonadota > Alphaproteobacteria > Hyphomicrobiales > Nitrobacteraceae > Bradyrhizobium > Bradyrhizobium sp. 134. The sequence goes on from NZ_JADPKX010000036.1 coordinate 70,581, forward strand.
CTCTCCGAACGGCCATTGGCTCAATGCCCCCGCGCGGGAGCGCCCAGCTTGATCGGGCGCAGCACCGCGGCGGTCGGGATCATCAGCACCGCGATGATCGCGAGCGTCCAGAACACGTCGATATAAGCGAGCAAATCGACTTGGTGCTGCAAAGTGCGGCCGACCCAGGCGACCGCCTGCGAGGCCGCATCGCTGGCATTCGAGCCCTGAGCCTGGAAGAAGCGGGTCATCGTCTCGATGGTCTGCTGATAGCCGAGGTCCGACGGCGCGGCGTGCTCGATCAGGCGGCTCTGGTGGAATTGCTGGCGCTGCGCCAGAATTGTCTGCGCCAGCGCGACGCCCATGGAGCCGCCGATATTGCGGGCGACGTTGATCAGCGCCGAGGCCTGGTTGGTCTTGTCGGGCGGCACGCCGTCATAGGACGCCGTCGTGACCGGCAGGAACAGGAAAGGCAGACCGAGCGCGAGGAAGATGCGCGACATCGCGGCATAGCCGTAGGTGATGTCGCCGGTGAGGCCCGTGAGATGCCACATCGAGAAGGCGACGATGGCGGCACCGAACATGATGAGGTATTTCGGCTGCACGCTGCTGACGAGACGCCCCACCACCGGCATCAGCACCAGGGTCGCGATTCCGCCCGGTGACAGTGCGAGACCCGCCAGCATCGCGGTGTAGTTCAAATCGCTCTGGAGCAGTTGCGGCAAAAGCTGGGTCGTCGAGATCAGCACCGCGCCGGTCGCAAGCATGACCAGGAAGCAGGCGGCGAACTGGCGGCGGCCGAGCAGGCGGAGATCGACGATGGGATCCTCGCGCGTCAGCTCCCACGGGATCAGCGCAAGCAGGGAGACGGCCGAAAGCACCGCGAAGAACACGATCATGTTCGAGCCGAACCAGTCGCTGCGCTGGCCTTCGTCGAGCACGTATTCGAGCGAGCCGAGCCCGATCGCGACCAGCAGGAAGCCGACATAGTCGATGCGCAGGCCCTTGCTCAGCAGCTTCTCCCTCTCCTCCTCCGCGCCCGACGGCTCCTTGACCAGCGTGCCGACCAGGAACAGCGACAGCAATCCCATGGGAACGTTGATCAGGAACACCCAGTGCCAGGTGTAGGTGTCGGTGATCCAGCCACCGAGCGTCGGACCGACCACGGGCGCGACCACGACCGCGACGCCATAGATCGCGAAGGCCTGGCCGCGCTTGTGCGGCGGGAAGGAGTCGGCGAGGATCGCCTGCTCGCTGGTCGCCATGCCGCCGCCGCCAAGGCTCTGAAGGATGCGGAACAGCACCAGCGCCTGCAAATTCCAGGCGAAGCCGCACAAAAGCGAGGAGACCGTGAAGATCGCAACGCAGATCATGTAGAAGCGCTTGCGACCGATCACGGTCGACAGCCAGCCCGAGATCGACAGCACGATGGCGTTGGCGACGAGATAGCTGGTGATGACGTAGGTGCTCTCGTCGATGCCGACGGCGAGCCCACCGGCGATGTGGCGCAAGGCGACGTTGGCGATGGTGGTGTCGAGCACCTCCATGAAGGTCGCGATCGAGACGACGAATGCGATGAGGTAGGGATTATGACCGCCCGCCGCCGAGCGCTCGGGCGACCAGCCGCCCGCGGACGCGCCGCCCTGCGCCGTGTCGGTCATCGCACCCTGGTCCAGGGTACGACCGACATGCCGGGACCAACGGGCAAATCGGCCGGCCAGCTGTCGACCACGATCTTCACCGGCACGCGCTGTACCACCTTGACGTAATTGCCGGTGGCGTTCTCCGCCGGCAGCAGGCTGAACGCGGTGCCGGAGCCCGGCTGCACGGACTCCACATGGCCGGTGAGCTTGCGCCCGGGATAGGCGTCGATGCGGATCTCGACCGGCTGGCCCGGCCGCATGTCGTTGAGCTGCGTCTCCTTGTAGTTGGCGACGATCCAGACCTCGTCGGGCACGAACATCATCAGGCTCTGGCCCGCATTGACGAAGGTGCCCTTCGCGCCGCTGAGTTTGACGACGCGGCCGGACTGCGCCGCAACGACACTGGTGTATTGCAGGTTCAGCTTGGCCTGATCGAGCTGCGCCTGCGATTGCTCGAGCTGAGCCCGGGCGCCCTCAAGCTGCGCCTGCAGCGTCTTGATGCCGACTTGCGCGGCCGTTACCGCAGTCTTCGCGCGTTCAGTGTTGGCCTGCTGCGCCTGAAGATCGGAGCGGGTCTGCTGCTGGCGCTGCACTGTGCCGGCGCCCTTCTCGACCAAATCCTGGGCGCGCGCGAATTCTTCCTGCGAGAACTGAAGCTGGGCCTGCGCCTGTTCGAGCTGCGCCTCCGCCTGCTTGATCTGCTCCTGCTGCGAAACAATCTGCGCCTCGACATTGGCGATGTTCGCCCTGGCGACCGCGACCTGCGCATTGGCTTGATCGATGGCGATGCGATAATCGCGCTCGTCGATCTTGGCGAGAAGGTCCCCGGCTTTGACGTGCTGGTTGTCCGTGACCGGGATGTCGGTCACGTAGCCGCCGACCTTGGAGGCCACGGAAAAGCTGCGCGCCGCGACGAAGGCATCGTCGGTGGATTCATAGTGGCGCACCTCGAGCCAGTAGAGCAATCCGACGATCAGAGCTGCCAGCAAGACGATGGCGCCGACGCTTGCCAGCAACCAATGCTCGCGAATCCGGTCTCGCAGCGACGGTGCCTGCGCCGGCTTCGCGTCCTCGGCGTCGGGGGCCTGATCAGGAGATGTCTTCGGAGCTTGCTTTGCACTCTGCGGCTGCTCCGCGGACGGTCCACGCTCCCGTGTTTGAGCATCCACGGTGAACACCTTTCTTGGGGATCAAACTGGCGGCAGAGCCGCCAAAGCCGGCACACGCGCCGCGAGCCCAACTGCAACTCCTGATCATGGTTCCGCTTGTGTTGCGAGCACCATCGCGTTCGTGAACGCCTGCCCAAAAAGCGAGCGCGGCACACTGGGTGCCGCGCACGCCTCTCACGGGAAATGCACCAGGAGTCAGTGCGTTTTCGTCGCGTGCCACTTCTCGAGATCGGGCTTCACCTCGTCCGATCCCTGCTCCTTTTCCGGAGTGCCCTTCCAGGGCTTGTCCGTCTGCTTGTGCGAACCCCAGTCGCTCTGCTGCCGAGGATCGTCGTTAGGCCGTTCCTTGCTCATCGAGCTTCCTTTCGGTGGAAACGCTTACGCGAAGGGGACGCCGTAATAGGAGTTGATGCCGCGAACCGCGGCGTCATCACCCCAGTTCCAATCACTCCGTTCGCCGTATTTCGGCGCGCCTTCCAGTTCCTTGGTGGTGATGCCCGTGACGTAACCGCCGAGCTCCGTGTCGTATTTCAGCGACTGCCACGGCAGCGGATAATGGTCGTTGCCGAGGCCCAGAAATCCGCCGAAGCCGAGCACGGCGTAGGACACCTTGCCGCTGACCTTGTCGATCATCACGCGTTCGATCGAGCCGATTTTGTTGCGATCGGCGCCGTAGACCGATGTTCCCTCGACCTTGTCGCTACCGATCAACCGACCCATTTCGTCTCGGTCCAGTTCACCCTGATTCAACATCTCAATTCTCCACTCAGCCAGTGTGGAGACAACCCGATGAGGTGCGCGATCGTTCCGGCATGTTCCGTCAGACTTGAGGAACATCGCCGGAAACGGGCGGTTCTCTCAGCTTCAAATCCCGGAAACCAAATACCGGAAAACGAAGGGCCGCCCTCGATGTCCCAGACCGTCTCCGACTTCATCGTTCAACGTCTGCATCAATGGGGCGTGCGCCACCTCTTTGGCTATCCCGGCGACGGCATCAACGGCGTATTCGGCGCCCTCCAGCGCGCTGAGGGCAAGATCGGTTTCGTCCAGGCGCGGCACGAGGAAATGGCCGCCTTCATGGCGACGGCCTATGCGAAGTTCTCGGGCCAGATCGGGGTCTGTATCGCAACTTCGGGCCCCGGCGCCTCGCATCTGATCACCGGGCTCTATGATGCCCTGCTGGATCACCAGCCGGTGCTCGCGATCGTCGGTCAGCAGGCACGCAATGCACTGGGCGGACATTATCAGCAGGAACTCGATCTGGTCTCGATGTTCAAGGACGTGGCTGGCGCCTACGTCATGCAAGCATCCTCGCCGGCGCAGATCCGGCATCTGATCGATCGGTCGACCCGGATCGCGTTGGCTCGGCGGACGCCAACGGTGATCATCCTGCCCAACGATATCCAGGAGGAGCCCTACGAGGATCCGCCGCGCGCTCACGGCACCCTGCACTCCGGCATCGGCTATAGCGCGCCAAGCATCAAGCCTCGTGACGCTGACCTCGACCGCGCCGCCGAGGTGCTCAACGCCGGCAAGAAGGTCGCGATGCTCATCGGCGCCGGCGCGCTCCACGCCACCGAGGAGGTGATCGCGGTCGCCGACCGCTTGTCCGCCGGCTGCGCCAAGGCGCTGCTCGGCAAGGCAGCGCTCCCCGACGATCTGCCTTGGGTCACCGGCTCGATCGGCCTGCTCGGCACCGAGCCCAGCTACAACATGATGATGGAATGCGACACGCTGCTGATGGTCGGCTCCGCCTTTCCCTATGCCGAATTCCTGCCGAAGGAAGGCGCGGCGCGCGGCGTGCAGATCGATATCGACGCCAGCATGATGTCGATCCGCTTTCCCATGGAGGTCGGCCTCGTCGGCGATGCCGCCGAGACGCTGCGCGCCTTGCTACCGCGACTGAAACCGAAAAACGACGGCGCCTGGCGCCAAGGGATCCAAGACGACGTCGCGAAATGGTGGAAGACGCTCGATGATCGGGCACATCAGCCTGCGGCACCGGTCAATCCCCAGCTCGTCGCCTGGGAGCTGTCTCCGCGCCTGCCCGACCGCGCCATTATCACCAGCGATTCCGGCTCCTGCGCCAATTGGTTCGCGCGCGACCTGAAGATGCGCCGCGGCATGACGGCCTCGCTCTCAGGCGGCCTCGCCTCGATGGGTGCCGCGGTGCCCTATGCGCTCGCCGCGAAATACGCCCATTCCGACCGGCCGGTGATCGCCCTCGTCGGCGACGGCGCGATGCAGATGAACAATATGGCGGAGCTGATTACCGCCGCCAAGTATTGGCGCGACTGGACGGATCCGCGCTTCATCGTCTGCGTCTTCAACAACGAAGACCTCAACCAGGTGACCTGGGAGCAACGCATCATCAACGGCGATCCGAAATTCGAGGCATCGCAGCGCATCCCGAACGTGTCCTATTCGCGGTTTGCCGAGCTGATCGGCCTCTCCGGCATCTACGTCGACAGCCCGCAGCTACTAGGCTCGGCTTGGGACCAAGCGCTCGCGAGCCAGATGCCGGTGGTGCTGGAGGTGAAGACCGACCCCGAAGTGCCGCCGCTGCCGCCGCACATCACCTTGCAGCAGGCCAAGAACTTCTCTCTTGCGCTGATGAAGGGCGATCCCAACGAGAGCGGAGTGATCAAGGGCGCGGCGCGGCAGGTGCTGGCAAAGATCCTGCCTGGAAGCGAATGAGGTGAAGCATGAGCGATTTCCGCGATATCCAGCACGGCGTCAACGATCCCGTCGATGGTCTCGACGTGAAGCGGCAGATCAACGACAACCGGACGCCGCATGAGCGGGCACAACGCCATGCAGACGTTCGTGCCGAGGCGACCGCCACGCCGACCGAGCCGTTTCTGCCCGAACGGCTTCGGCGCAAGCCGACCGATCCGATCAATCCACGGACCGGGAGGAGACCGACGGATTAACCGTTAGGAACCCCGGCCCCTGCAGCGTGTTGGTGGGCGCAACGTCGCGCGGCCAGAGGCTGCGCGCCCATTCAAAGGGATCGGACCATGAAACGTACCATCATCGCAGCTGCCTGCGTGCTGCTCGCAGGCCCCGCACTCGCCCAGTCGCTCGGCGAGAAAACCGGCGTCAACTCGGCGCTCGGCGTCGCGCCTGCCACCGCCGACTTCGTCAAGGAAGTCGCCATCAGCGACATGTTCGAGATCGAATCGAGCAAACTTGCCGAGCAGAAGGGCAACGCGCAGGAGAAGACTTTTGCGCAGCAGATGGTGACTGACCACACCAAGACCAGCAGCGAACTGAAGGGCCTGGTCAGCGGCGGCAAGGTGCAGGCGACCCTGCCGACAGCGCTCGACAGCTCGCATCAGAGCAAGCTCGACAAGCTCAAGAGCGCGAATGGCAAGGACTTCAGCTCGGATTACAACTCCTACCAGGTCAGTGCCCACGAGGACGCGGTCTCGCTGTTCGAGCGTTACGCCAAGGGCGGCGACAATTCCGACCTGAAGGATTGGGCCGGCAAGACGCTGCCCGCGCTCAAGCACCATCTCGACATGGCCAAGGAGCTCGGCAAGGCGCCGAGCGTCGGCCAGACCAAGTAAACATCTTCCGAGGACGCCGGCCTCCTGGTCGGCGTCCTCCCGTTTGCAACGATGCCTCTCTCCGTGCATTGAGATCGCGATATCGCGGAGACCGTCATGACGCATCCAGACAAGACTTCAGTATCCCGCCGGCACGTCGTCCAAGCGGCGAGCGCAACGCTTGCTGCTGCTTCGCTGGCCTCTTCGACAGCGAAAGGAGACGCCTCCATGGCCGAGCAGAAAATGGCCGAGCAGAAACTGGTCGATCCCGTCACCCGCTTTCCAAAGCCGCCGTTCAAAAAACAATCGCAGCCCTGGCCTGGCCTCGCCGGCAAGATGGAGCCGCCTCCGGATCACGGCGAGACCAGCTACAAGGGCTCCGGCCGGCTCGCTGGCCGTAAAGCGCTGATCACCGGTGGTGATTCAGGTATGGGCCGCGCCGCTGCGATAGCCTACGCGCGCGAAGGCGCCGACGTCGCCATCAACTATCTGCCGGCGGAAGAGCCCGATGCGCAGGACGTTATCGCGCTGATCAAGAAGGAAGGGCGTATCGGGCTCGCGATCCCCGGCGACCTCAAGGATGAGGCTTTCTGCAAGAAGCTGGTCGAGCAGGCCACGCAGGGGCTGGGCGGCCTGGATATCATCGTCTGCAATGCCGCACGGCAGCAGAGCCGTGAATCGATCCTCGACGTATCGTCCGAAGATTTCGACGCGACGATGAAGACCAATATCTATGCGCCATTCTGGATCATCAAGGCGGCGCTGCCGCATTTGAAGCCCGGTTCGTGCATCATCGGCACGACATCGGAGCAGGCGTACGACCCGTCGCCGGAGCTCTACGACTACGCGCAGACCAAGGCAGCGACGATGAACTACGTCAAATCGCTGGCGAAGCAGTTGGGTCCGAAGGGCATCCGCGTCAATGGCGTCGCACCGGGACCGATCTGGACGCCGCTCCAGGTCTCCGGCGGCGCCACCATGGAGAAGCTCGAAAAATTCGGCGGCATGACGCCGCTCGGCCGTCCCGGCCAGCCCGCCGAACTGGCCTCGATTTACGTGCAGCTTGCCGCAGCCGACGCGAGCTATGCGACCGGCCAGGTGTATGGGTCCGCGGGTGGATCGGGACAGCCGTAGTCCGGCGCTGCAGGTTGATGCCACGAGGCAAAGCCCAGGAACCTTCTTTGTCCCCCGGCTTTACAAAACTGTCACAAAGGACATCACGCTTGCAGACCGATGGCATTGGTAGAGGTCAAACCCAGCCGGATCGATACCGCGATCGCGGATACGATCGCTGATCACACCAATTCAGGCGTCGAGCACACGGCGCAGACATTGACCTGGGCCGCCGACGAGCACGTGCTGCTCGCGCTGGCCGCAATAGGGTGGCTCTATACTCACATTCGGCAGCCGCAACAGCGGCCCGTGGCAAATCACATTCTGGCCGTGTCGCTGGCGACGGCCGTCCTGCCGCATGTCCTGAAATCCGTATTCGATCAGACCAGGCCAGACCGGCTGACCATACGCGGACACCGACATGGAGTACCCATCTCAGGACAGGCGCGCGACGCCTTCCCGTCCGGTCACGCGGTCCATATGGGCGCACTTGCCTCGGCGGCGGGCTTGCTGCCGAAGACGCCGCGCCGATTGCTGCGCACGGCAGCGATCGCGCTGTCGCTGACACGGATTGCGGTGCTCGCACACTGGGCAAGCGACGTGGTCGCAGGCTTCGCGCTTGGCGCGGCCGTAGAGAGACTCGTGCGGCCATGGACACTGACGCAATCGTTCCGCAAGCAAGTCAATCGGCGAGAAAAGCCGTGACCGAATATATCGTGCGCTTCATCGCCGGTGGCATCATCGTCTCGGCTTTTGCGATCTTGGGGGATATGCTCAAACCCAAAAGCTTTGCGGGGTTGCTCGGCGCAGCACCGTCAGTCGCACTGGCGACGCTTGGCATCGCCGTCGTCCAGCACGGCCCGCAATATGCCGCGGCCGAAAGCTGGACCATGATCTATGGCGCGGTCGCGCTCGGCTGCTACAGCGTCGTCGTCTGCCATCTGCTGATCAGATACCGTGTGTCCGCGCTGCCGGCGACCGTCCTCGCTGTTATCGTGTGGCTTGCGGTCGCCTTCGGCCTGCTCGCCGGCTTTGGAGGTGCGGCCTGATGCCGGTCAAGCTGTCGCTCTCCGCGCTGAAGCAGACACGCTGGTACGAATACGGCATTCGTTTCCTGCTCGGCGGCCTGGCGACCGTGCTCACGGGGGTTCTGGGGGCGCGCTTCGGTGTGTCCGTCGGCGGACTCTTCCTTGCGCTTCCCGCTATCTTCTGCGCCAGCGCCACGCTGGTCGAAAGCCATGAACGCCGCACCAAGGAGAAGGCCGGCCTCAGCGGCACGCGCCGCGGGCAAGAGGCCGCCGCGCTGGACGCGGCCGGCGCCGCCTGGGGAAGCATCGGTCTCTTGGCATTCGCCGCCGTCTTTCACTTCACCGTGGCTGCGAGCGTTCCGGGCGCCTTCGCTGCCGCGTTGATAGCCTGGGCCTTCGTTTCGGTATTGGCCTGGTGGCTCAGGCGGAAGCTGCGCATCGTCTCCCGCAAACCGCACCGGTCCGCCCATTCGCTATCGGCCAAGGGCTCTTCCCTTGCGAAGCGCTAGCCCGCCTTGGCATGCGTTGACGGCTGCAATCTCGGCGGTTGAAGGCCCGGGCTGTTGGCCCAGCGCTCGACCTGCTCGATGACCTTCTGGTGGCTGAGGCGCACCGGCTTGGGTGCCTCGCTGTCTTCGATATGTATGCGGGGCAACCTGACTTCGCTCGTCATGACGTCTCTCCCATTTGCCGGGAGCATACACCTGCCCAATGGCCTTTGCATCATATAACTTATTGATTTTGTTGATTTTTTTGCTAACTTGGCGCCATAGCCGCATCTTGTGGAACCGCGGCCGAATGAGTTCGTTGAGTAAACTACTCAACTTGCTCATTTTGGGTGATTGATCATGAACGACCTTCGCGCCGAGCGGCTCCAGGTCATGCTGTCACCGGAAGAACTGGCCGCGATGACTTCCGGTTCAAACATCGCATGCCGACGCGAGCCGCAGCCGTGCGCGAGCTCCTGAAGCTCGGACTCGCCACCGCCGCGGTCGACGCAGGGGCGAATGTCAAATCGAGCAGGTTCGGAGTTTTCGGCCGCGGCCCGGACGGCCATACGCAACCCCATTCGCAGCGCGATGCCGAGGATTAGTCCAGCCTGATGCTCAAGCAAACGGCCCCGGCACGGGGTGCCGGGGCCGTCCTTGGAGATTACTTCCGGATCACCGGGGGCATGACAACCGGAAGCAATCTCTCGACTCTTTGCGAGCGGTTTCGTTCCTGATGGATTAGCCGCTCGGCGCGTCACCGGAATCATCCGGCGCCATGCCGGAGCCGGGCGTCTTGCTATTGTCGTTCAGCTTGGGATCGCGCGTGGCCTCACGAGAGGGCGAGCCCTTTGGCTCCGACTTGTGTACGGTCTGCGCGCGCTGCTTGTCCCGCGGCTGCTGTTCACCGCGCTGATCTCTGATGATGCCTTGGTCGGAATGGGCCATGATAGCTCTCGCCTCTTTGCTGTCTCGAAGCGCTTACGCGCCGGAGCGTCGAAGGTTCCGACCCGCGAGATCAGACTGCTAACTGTGCGCTGAGTGCACCGGGGCCGATGCATTTTCATGATGCACCTGCCGCACCGTCGTCACCGTGGCGAACGCGACCGACACGCCAAAGGCGAGGATGAGCGAAAGAAGAGCCAGACGTGGAGCCATTGCAAAAACCTCCCGGAATAGGAAATCAACGCGATCGACTGTTACGAATGATCCTGCTTGCCGTCCGTGAGCAGTCTCACACGCAGATCCAGGAAACGAGAGCATTATTACGCATCCTGCTTTTGACGGATGCGGGCTGGAACGGGCGGCACCTCGCCATCGAGCCAATCCTGCTCGTTGGCGAGTGCCGTCCACGCGTTCGCCATGCGCAAAAAACGATTGTGTGACGGCTGTCCTTCAGCGCGCTCAGCGAGATGGAGGCAGTTATCGGCGTTATCTCTGAAGATCTCGGACTGTTTCATCAATACGAATTGGGGACGGAACCGTCGCGTCGCAACCGCCCTTACCGGATCGTAACATCTGCGGAACTTCGCCCGCCATCCGCCATTGGATATCCATGCGGATTCTTCTCGCGGTAGTTTTGGCGTTCATCAGCACTGCAGCGCTTGCCGACAGCACCGGGGAGCGAAGGCCGGCCGGCCGCACGCCGACCGCAACCGAGACCATCAGCGACCTCTACAGCTTCAGCCGCTTCCAGCAGGGTCTGCTGGAGAGCACCGACCTCAAGGGTAATGCCGAGGTCAAGAACCTCGCCGCCCTGCGCGCCGAAGAAGCGGCCCGGCGGGACAAGGCCCTGAAGGAGATCCAGGAGGCGATCGGCACCGAACCGCGAGTCACAAAGACGACTCCGGCGAGCGCGAGCCTGATCGAGCCCGAAACCTCGGACGGACCGACTTTCGTCAGAAGCTTCTATGCCGCGCAAATTCCCGAGTATGAATCTGTGATCGAGCTGCTCGAACGCTATCTCAAGGCGCCCGACAATGCCGCGCTTGCAGCCTTCGCGCGGGAGCAGCTCCCGATGTTGCGTTCACAGGTCAGGGACGCCGAGCGCACCATGGCAGACAAGTAGGACTGCCAAGTAGCCCCTTACTTTTGCCGGCTCTCCGGCTGCGCGCTGCGGTTACCCTCCAGCATCTTTTCTCGGCCGGCATCCCCATTGTCATCCTTGCCGCCCGAACTCGACGTGCCGCTACCGCTGGGATTGGACCGGGTCGACGTACCCGTGGTTGGTGTGTCCGCGCGTGGGGTGGCGGAGCTTGCGGCTGGATCGCCGGTCACGGCACCACGGCCGCTGGGCGCGCCGCCCTGCGCCAACGCCGATCCGGCCAACAACATCACTGTGCCGATGACGGCAAATCCTGCTTTCATGTGCGCTCTCCTGTATCTGCGGGCTAACGGCACGCCCGGCGCTCCGTTCCGGAAGGCAGATCACGGCGGCCCGAAAGCGGCCTCGCCTCTTCTCTTTTCTCTTCCGCCCGGAAAAACTGGGAACCGGACGGAACCATTCCGAGGGATCGCGCTTGTGTTAATCGGGCTGAGCAAAGCAGGTTCCACTTCCTGGCGCCGTCACGTTGGCGCTTGATTTCGAATTTGGCTGACGCTCTATTTTGACAATCGCGTCTTGCCTGGGAATCGGCTGACGCCTGCGGGGGAATCAGTATGAGCGACCTCGATCCCGGATCTGCATCACGTTCCGGTCGTCGCGTTCCAAAGCCAAAAACCAGCGGCATGTCGGAGCCCGATTCCCGGGCAGAATTGCTGCTCGCCCTGCAGGCCATGCGCAACGGCGATTTCTCCGTGCGCATGAGCGGCGACTATCTCGGCATCGACGGCAAGCTCGCCGACACTTTCAACGATATCATCGCCGCCAATCAGCGCATGGCGCAGCAGCTCGAGCTGGTCGGCCAGGTGGTGGGCCGCGAGGGCAAGACGCGCCAGCGCGTGAAGTTCGGGCTGGCCTCCGGCTCCTGGGCCGACATGGAAGGCTCGGTCAACACGCTGATCGACGATTTGCTGTGGCCGACCCGCGAGGTGACGCGCGCGGTCGCAGCCGTGGCACAGGGCGACCTGCTCCAGACCGTCAAGCTCGACGTCGATGGGCGTCCCCTGCGCGGCGAATTCCTGCAGTCGGCGACCATCGTCAACACCATGATCAAGCAGCTCGGCGTGTTCACCTCCGAAGTGACGCGCGTGGCGCGCGAGGTCGGCACCGAAGGCAAGCTCGGCGGCCAGGCCCAGGTGCCGGAAGTGACCGGCGTCTGGAAGGATCTGACCGAGAGCGTCAACTCGATGGCGAACAACCTGACCAACCAGGTTCGCAACATCGCCGAGGTGACGATCGCAGTTGCGAACGGCGACCTCTCGAAGAAGATCACGGTCGACGTCCGCGGCGAGATCCTTCAGCTCAAGGAAGCCATCAACACGATGGTGGACCAGCTCCGTTCCTTTGCCTCGGAAGTGACGCGCGTGGCGCGCGAGGTCGGCACCGACGGCAAGCTTGGCGGCCAGGCCATCGTGCCCGGCGTCGCCGGCACCTGGAAGGATCTCACCGACAGCGTCAACGCCATGTGCGGCAACCTCACCGCGCAGGTGCGCAACATCGCCAACGTCACCACCGCCGTGGCGCGCGGCGACCTGTCGCGCAAGATCACGGTGGACGTACGAGGCGAAATCCTGGAGCTGAAAGACACCATCAACACCATGGTGGACCAGCTCAACTCGTTCGCCTCGGAAGTGACGCGCGTCGCGCGCGAGGTCGGCACCGAAGGCAAGCTCGGCGGCCAGGCCCAGGTGCCGGGCGTGGCCGGTACCTGGAAGGACCTCACCGACAACGTCAACTTCATGGCGTCGAACCTCACCGCGCAGGTCCGCAACATCGCCGACGTTGCCACCGCCATCGCGAGCGGCGATCTGTCGAAGAAGATCACGGTGAACGTCTCGGGCGAAATCCTTCAGTTGAAGGAAACGCTCAACACCATGGTCGACCAGCTCAACGCCTTCGCCGGCGAAGTCACGCGCGTCGCGCGCGAGGTCGGCACCGAGGGCCGGCTCGGCGGTCAGGCCAACGTGCTCGGCGTCGCCGGCACCTGGAAGGACTTGACCGAGAGCGTCAACTCGATGGCCTCGAACCTCACCGCGCAGGTCCGCAACATCGCCGAGGTGACGACCGCGGTCGCGGGCGGCGATTTGTCGAAAAAGATCACCGTCGATGTCCGCGGCGAGATCCTGGAGCTGAAAGACACCATCAACACCATGGTGGACCAGCTCAACGCCTTTGCCGGCGAAGTCACGCGCGTCGCCCGCGAGGTCGGCACCGAAGGCAAGCTCGGCGGCCAGGCCCAGGTGCGCGGCGTCGCCGGCACCTGGAAGGATCTCACCGACAGCGTCAACTCGATGGCCTCGAACCTGACCGGCCAGGTCCGCAACATCGCCGAAGTCGCGACCGCGGTCGCCAAGGGCGATTTGTCGAAGAAGATCACCGTCAACGTGTCGGGCGAAATCCTTCAGCTGAAGGAAACGCTCAACACCATGGTCGACCAGCTCAACGCCTTCGCCGGCGAAGTCACGCGCGTCGCGCGCGAGGTCGGCACCGAAGGCAAGCTCGGCGGCCAGGCCGAAGTGCCCGGCGTCGCCGGCACCTGGAAAGACCTCACCGACAGCGTCAACTCGATGGCGGGCAACCTCACCGCCCAGGTCCGCAACATCGCCGAAGTCACCACTGCCGTGGCGCGCGGCGACCTCTCGCGCAAGATCACCGTCGACGTCCGTGGTGAGATTTTGGAGCTGAAGAACACCATCAACACCATGGTGGACCAGCTCAACGGCTTTGCCGGTGAAGTCACGCGCGTCGCCCGCGAGGTCGGCACCGAAGGCAAGCTTGGCGGCCAGGCCGAAGTGCCCGGCGTTGCCGGCACCTGGAAGGATCTCACCGACAACGTCAACTTCATGGCCTCGAACCTCACCGCGCAGGTCCGCAACATCGCCGAGGTCGCAACCGCGATCGCCGGCGGCGACCTGTCGAAGAAGATCACGGTGGACGTGCGCGGCGAAATTCTGCTGCTCAAGGATACCTTGAACACCATGGTCGAGCAGCTCCGCTCCTTCGCCGCGGAAGTGACGCGCGTCGCGCGCGAGGTCGGCACCGAGGGCCGGCTCGGCGGCCAGGCCGTCGTGCCCGGCGTCGGCGGCACCTGGAAGGACCTCACCGATAACGTCAACCTGCTGGCCGCGAACCTCACCACCCAGGTCCGCAACATCGCCGAAGTCACCACCGCCGTCGCGCGCGGCGACCTGTCGCGCAAGATCACCGTCGACGTGAAGGGCGAAATTCTCGAGCTCAAGAACACCATCAACACCATGGTGGACCAGCTCAATGCGTTCGCCGGCGAAGTCACGCGCGTTGCGCGCGAGGTCGGCACCGAAGGCGAACTCGGCGGCCAGGCCCAGGTGCCCGGCGTCGCCGGCACCTGGAAGGATCTCACCGACACCGTCAACTTCATGGCGGCGAACCTGACCGAGCAGGTCCGCGGCATCGTCAAGGTGGTGACCGCGGTCGCCAATGGCGACCTCAAGCAGAACCTCACCGTGAAATCGAAGGGCGAGGTCGCGGCGCTCGCCGATACCATCAACAACATGACCGAGACGCTCGCGACCTTCGCCGACCAGGTGACGTCGGTGGCGCGCGAGGTCGGCGTCGAGGGCCGGCTCGGCGGTCAGGCCGACGTGCCCGGCGCCGCCGGCACCTGGAAGGATCTCACCGGCAACGTCAATTTGCTGGCGGCCAACCTCACCTCGCAGGTGCGCGCGATCGCGGAAGTGGCGACCGCCGTGACCAAGGGCGACCTGACGCGGTCGATCCAGGTCGACGCCCGCGGCGAGGTCGCGGAGCTGAAAGACAACATCAACACGATGATCACGAACCTCCGTCTCACGACGGACGTGAACACCGAGCAGGACTGGCTGAAGACCAATCTGGCGAAATTCACCAACATGCTTCAGGGCCAGCGCGATCTCACCACCGTCGGTCGCCTGCTGCTGACCGAATTGTCGCCGCTGGTGAATGCGCATACCGGCGTGATCTATCAGGTCGAGAACGAAGACAGTCCGCGGCTCCTGCTGCTTGCCTCCTACGCCGGCGATGGCGTCTATCCGTATCCGCGCGTGCTGCCATTAGGCGACGGCCTGATCGGCCAATGCGCGCTCGACCGGCGCCCGCGCGTGATTGCGGACATTCCGCCCGACGTGGTGCCGATCAACTCAGCGCTGCTTCGCGTCGCGCCGAAGAACCTCGTGGTGCTGCCGGTGCTGTTCGAAGGCCAGGTCAAGGCGGTCATCGAGCTCGCCTCGCTGACCTCCTTCACGACCTCACAGATGACCTTCCTGGAGCAGCTCACGGACTCGATCGGCATCGTGCTCAACTCGATCGAGGCGACGATGCAGACCGAAGGCCTGCTCAAGCAGTCGCAGCAGCTCGCTGGCGAGCTCCAGACCCAGCAGCGCGAATTGCAGCAGACCAACGATCAGCTCGAACAGAAGGCGCAGCAACTCGCCGAGCGCAACGTCGAAGTCGAGCGCAAGAACCAGGAGATCGAGCAGGCCCGCCGCGCACTGGAGGAAAAGGCGACCGAGCTCGCGCTGACCTCGAAGTACAAGTCCGAGTTCCTGGCCAATATGAGCCACGAGCTGCGCACGCCGCTGAACTCGATCCTGATCCTCGGCCAGCAGCTCACCGACAATCCGGACGGCAATCTTACCGGCAAGCAGGTCGAATTCGCCCGCACCATCCACGGCGCCGGCACCGACCTGCTCAATCTCATCAGCGACATTCTCGATCTCTCGAAGATCGAGTCCGGTACGGTAACGGTCGACGCCGAGGAAATCCTGACCGCGAACCTGCTCGAAACGGTCGGGCGGCCGTTCCGTCACGAGGCGGAGAACCGCAACCTTTCGTTCAAGATCGACGTCGATCCGAATCTCGCGCGCAGCCTCGTCACCGACTCCAAGCGCCTGCAGCAGGTTTTGAAAAACCTGCTCTCCAACGCCTTCAAGTTCACCGCCGAGGGCGAGGTGCGCCTGAAGGTCGCCGCCGCGGTCGGCGGCTGGGGCACGGATCATCCCGTGCTGAACTCGGCGCCGGCGGTGATCGCATTCGAAGTGTCCGACACCGGCATCGGCATTCCCCTGGAGAAGCAGAAGCTGATCTTCGAGGCGTTCCAGCAAGCGGATGCCGGCACCAGCCGCAAATATGGCGGCACCGGCCTCGGCCTTGCGATCAGCCGCGAGCTCGCAAGCCTGCTCGGCGGCGAGATCCACCTGCGCAGCTTGCCGGGCAAGGGCTCGTGCTTCACGCTTTACCTGCCGCTGAAATATTCCGGACCGACGCTCGCGCCCCGCGCGACGCCTCAACAGAGCCAGCCGCCGGCGCTGCAGCCCGCGACAGCCGAACCGCAGCGCGTGATCGAGCAGCTTCCCGACGACCGGCTCAACCTCGAACCCGGCGACAGCATCCTCCTGATCGTCGAGGACGACCCGCATTACGCGCGTGTGCTGGTCGATCTCGCGCGCGACAAGGGCTTCAAGGTGCTGGTCGCCGCCCGCGGCGCGGAGGCGCTGGAGCTTGCAAAGCAGTACCAGCCGCGGGCCGTCTCCCTCGACGTATTCCTGCCTGATATGCTCGGCTGGACCGTGCTGAGCCAGCTCAAGCACAATCCGCTGACCCGCCACATCCCCGTGCAGATCATCACGCTCGACGAGGACCGCCAGCATGCGCTGGCGCGCGGCGCCTTCTCCTTCGTCAACAAGCCGACGACGACCGAGGGCGTCTCGGCCGCACTGACGCAGATCAAGGAATATGCGCGGCCGCGGCGCAAGCGGCTGCTGATCGTCGAGGACAACGAGGCCGAGCAGCTCTCGATCCGCGAGCTCCTGCACCACGACGACATCGAGATCGTGACGACCGGCACCGGTGCCGACGCGCTCTCGATGCTGCGTGAGAACCCCTGTGATTGCGTCGTGCTCGACCTGCGCCTGCCCGACATGACCGGCTTCGAGGTGCTGGACCAGATCCGCAACGACGAGGCGCTGTCGAATGTCCCGGTCGTCGTTTTCACCGGCCGCGAGTTGTCGGCCGAGGAAGATGCGGAGCTCCACACCATGGCGCGAAGCATCGTGGTCAAGGGTGTGGAATCGCCGGAGCGCCTTCTTGACGAGACCGCGCTGTTCCTGCACCGCGTGATCACGGAGTTGCCGGTCGAGAAGCAGCGCATGCTCGAGAAGCTGAACAGTTCCGACGAAGACCTGATCGGCAAGACCGCCCTGCTCGTCGACGACGACGCCCGCAACATCTTCGCGCTGTCGAGCGTGCTGGAGCGACGCGGCATGAAGGTGCTGACGGCCACGACCGGCAACGAGGCGGTGGCCCTGGTTGAATCCAATCCGGAGATCGCCATCGTGCTGATGGACATCATGATGCCGCAGATGGATGGCTATCAAACCATCGGCGTCATTCGTGAAAATCCGACCTTCGCCCGTCTTCCGATCATTGCGTTGACGGCCAAGGCCATGAAAGGCGACCGCGAGAAATGTCTCGAGGCCGGCGCGTCCGACTACCTCGCCAAACCCGTCAACACCGATCAATTGCTGCTTGCAATCCGCATGTGGCTGCACCGCTGAGTTGGATGCCCGTATGGACCACGAAAAGGTCAACATCCTCCTCGTCGACGACCAGCCGGCCAAGCTGCTCGCCTATGAGGTGATCCTGAAGGATCTCGGCCAGAACCTCGTGATCGCCTCGTCCGGTCGCGAGGCTCTGGAGGTGCTGCTCAAGACCGAGATCGCGGTGATCCTGGTCGACGTCTGCATGCCCGAGCTCGACGGCTTCGAGCTCGCCGCGATGATCCGCGAGCACCCGCGCTTCCAGAAGACCGCAATGATCTTCATCTCGGCCATTCAAGTCAGCGACATCGACCGCCTGCGCGGCTACGAGATGGGCGCTGTCGACTACGTCCCGGTGCCGGTCGTGCCGGAGGTGCTGCGCGCCAAGGTCAAGGTGTTTGCAGAGCTCTATCGCAAGACGCGCGAACTCGAACGGCTGAACCAGGATCTCGAGGACCGCGTGCGTGCACGCACCGCCGAGCTGGAGAATTCCACCGCAAAGCTCCGCGAGAGCGAAGAGCGGCGCAGCATGGCGATCGCCGCCGGCAAGATGGGTTCGTGGGACTGGGACTGGATCACCGGCGACTGGATGTGGGACGAGGGGCAATACCGCATCTTTGGTGTTGGCCCGGAGAGCTTCGAGGTGAATCCGGCCAACGTTCAGGCGCTGTTGCATCCGGACGACGTCGATCAGTTGCGCAAGGCGATCGCCGAATTCAACAAGGGCACACGCTCCTATGAAACGGAGTTCCGCATCGTGCGGCCCGACGGCGATGTGCGCTGGTGTGTCGGCACGGCCGCCGCCACGGTTGACGAGAGCGGTCGGGTGATGCGCGTCAGCGGCGTGACGGTGGACATCACCGAACGCAAGCGCGCCGAGGAACGGCAGACTCTCCTGGCGCGGGAAGTCGATCATCGCGCCAAGAATGCGCTTGCGCTGGCGCAATCGATCGTGCGCCTCACCCGCGCCGACGAAGTCAAAGCCTATGTCAGCGCCGTCGAGGGACGCATCAATGCACTGGCGCGCGTGCATACGATCCTGTCGCTGTCGAGCTGGCAGGGTGCCGAACTCTCGAAGCTGATCGACGAGGAGCTTGCGCCCTATTCCCTCGGCGGCCAGATCAAATTGGCGGGGTCCGAAGTTCAGTTGCTGCCGGCAACCGCCCAGACGCTGGCGCTGGCCCTGCATGAGCTTTTCACCAACTCGGCGAAGTATGGCGCGCTCTCGACGCGGACGGGACAGCTCGCGATCGGTTGGCAGGTCGAGGATGAGCTGCTCACGCTGACCTGGGAGGAGTCCGGCGGCCCGCTCGTCATGACGCCGAAATCCCGCGGCTTTGGTACGCGGAGCCTGCTTGCGAGCGTCGAGTCCCAGCTCGGCGGGCAGGCGCGATTCGATTGGCGCGCCGAGGGTCTGTTGTGCCGGCTCGAGGTGCCGTTGGTCCGCAAGACTGCCGCGACGACCGCGCCCGGCAACTTCGAAGCCGCCAGCTCCGCCGAATTGCAGCGCGCGTCCGGTTAACCGGAGGCCGCACTCTTCCTGCGCTGCGTCGTTTGCGGCTCGCGCGCGACCCGTCCTTCGAGCCAGGCTTCCGTTTGGGCGAGATCGCGCAGCGCCTTGGCATAGCGGCACGCCGCGCTTCGCTCCGCGCCGCGGGGCAGCTTGCGCGCTTTGCGGAGGATGTCCGCGGCGGCGTTGCGATAAGCCAGAGAGCGATAGAGAAAGACCACCTTACCCATATCGAATGTTCCCGTGTTGCGCGGTCATTCTCGCCCACCCGGCATGAACGTCGGATGAAGCGGGCGATAACGATTCCTTCATGCGGGTGGAACCGGCGCGTGTCGCAGGCGTTGCTTGCGAGATCGGGATAGAGTTCCATGCGCGCGAAAAAGTCGTCGGACCTGATCTCTCCGAGCGGGCTCGTCAAGCTGATGACGCACGCCATGATGGGCGCAGCCTTAGGGCTCGCTTTCAGCCTCTTGCTCGTGCTGTCCAATCCAGCCGTCGCCAATTTGCTGAATCACGGCGGAAGCCAGGCCGTTGTCGTTTTCGCCCTCACATTGGTGACGACGTTCGCGATCGGGGCGACACTCACCGGCCTCGTATTCATCCTCGCAGAAGACAAGCGATCTTGAAGGACGCGAGATTTACCGGAACTTCTTTGTTCGGAACTCCTGCGGCGAATGGCAGTTGGCTGCCTGCGTCAATTCAACTCAGGGAGTTCCCGCACATGAAGACCACCAAGCTCGCTCTTGCCGTGATGTTGGCCACCGGCCTCGCCGCCGCACCGTTCGCCGTGCAGGCCAAGTCGCACAAGGCAAAACACGGATCCTCGATGTCATCGTCGCAAACCACCACAGGCGCCAATACCAAGTCCTCCAAGGGTGCTGATCCCTCCGGTCAGGGCGGCTCCGGTCCCGGCTCCGATCAGGGCGGCACCATGACGAACAACAAGGGCGGCATGAGCAACACCAAGTAGGTTTTGTTCGTCCAACTCATAGAGGCCCCGCGACCGCGGGGCCTTTTTGCTTATGGTGTTCGAACGAACTTTTTCTCGGGCCGCGTTGCGCGCAGCCTTCAGCTACGAAGGCTTCCCAGGATAACAGGATGAACGCCTGCAGGATCTGACTTCACCAGATGGTCGAGTCGTGCACGCTTGCGCGCGATCAAGAGCTGGGCCGCGGCGTCATCAAGCCCCTCGCGTTGCAGCTGCCGGATGGCAGAGCCCAGTTCGAGAATCTCGGCGCGCAGCTTTAGAATCCGGTACGCATCCGGGTCTTCCTCCACCGTGCGCTCCCAAAGCTCTCAGCGGCGCGCGATCACGCGCAGAGGACTACCTGATGTGTTCGCGGAACGAAGGCGCATCCTATCGCGGACATTCGGCAGGACATCGCCGCCACCTGCAGCCTTCCATTCGCCGATCAGCAGATTGATTTTCCGGCGCAGATCCATCTGCGCCAGGGCCTTCTCTGTGCAGTCCCGATCGCGCTCGACGAGTTCGCGTACGGCCGCCTCGACATCGGCCATTTCCAGCCTCAAGGCGCTGATTTTACGTCGAATTTCATTAATTCTGTTGTCCATGACTTGTTAGAACAAAATAAGAACATATAGTCAAGTCACGATTTCAGAAGGGAGCAGCGACATGCAGGTTCAGGGTAAATACGACGCCAAGACTCTCCTCACCGCCAAGACTTTCCTCACCGAGCAGATGACGCGGGCGCAGGGCCTCCGGCTGAAACGGCTGAGCGAAGAGGCGTATCAGCCCGCGCAATATGCGCGGGATCTGTCCTCCAGCGAGGCAGCACGGCGCATTCAGGTGCTGGAAGCCGAGATCGAGCTGGCGGATTCGTTCTAGACTAAGCCGCATATCCGGGACGTGCATGCGCGCTTTCGGAACCATGCCTGTCTCGGATTGTTTTCCCAGGCCAAGGGAGAACATGTATGGCACGCAAGGCAAAGAAGCGCCGCTACTCGCGCAGCTCCGGCAGCGACGTCGAAGGCGAGATGAAGCGCTACAAGAAGGGTACCGCGAAAAGCGGACCGGGCGGTCGAGGCGGACGCGTGAAGAGCCGCAAGCAGGCAATCGCGATCGGCCTGTCGAAAGCGCGCAAGAAGGGCAAGAAGGTCCCGAAGAAAGCCGCGAAGCGAAAGACGTCCAAGAAGACGTCAAAGAAGACATCTCGGAAAACATCCAAGAAGACTTCGAAGAAGACGTCGAAGCGCAAATCCTCCAAACGGTCGCGCTGACCTCCGTCAGATCATGCTGCCCGGCATGAAGCAGCGGATCGAAACGCCGAACGCGGTCTTCACCGGCCACACCATGGTGCGGCCGGCCCGGTTCGGCTCGGTGATCACGGCTTCGTCCGGGACGTCGACCCACTCGCCGTCGAGCCGCACGCGATAATGTCCATTGTGCGAGTCCCAATCGGGATCGGCGACGGCAAACCCATCCGCATCTGAGCAGCACGGACCGAGATGGCTGCGCAGACCGTCGAACCATGGCTTGAGGGGAGAGTCCGCGTAGCGGCCGTCGTCACGCCCGAGAGCGATTCCGCCCCACAGCACGAATGGCGCCACGAGCAGCGCAGTCCTCAGCGAGAGCTTCAATCGATCCATGTCGGCACCGATCAAATACGAATTGCCGACCGGTCCAGCTCAGCGGCGGCAAGTTCGAAGTTCCACGCTTGCAATCGTCCCGGCGGCTTCATTGCCGCCGAGTCCCTACCTGACCCGGAATTGTGATGAGCGAACACGGCTTTTTCGGACGAACCGGGTCATCCTCACTGCCGTTAACGAGAATGTTATCGGCGGACATCCGGAATCCTGAAGGCGAACAGGAAAGGCGGCCCGTGGGCCGCCTTTTTGGAGTTGCGCCGATCGACGTTCGCCTTATGCGAGCGGCACCGCGACGAAACGGGTCGCCTGCGCGCTTCTGACCTGCAGCAGCACGCTACGCTTGCCGGACGATTTCGCCTGCGCCAGCTCCGAACGGACATCGCCGATATTGGCGACAGCCTTGCCGCCCACATTGAGGATGACGTCGCCGGTCTGGATGCCGCGTTGCGCGGCCGGCCCTTGCGGATCGACTTCAGTGACGACGACGCCCTTCTGGCCGGCGCCCTGCACGTCGCCGGCCGGAGCCAGGCTGAGCCCGAGACGCGGCGGCATGCCGGCATCCGGCTGCGACTTGCCCTCATCGGCTCTGGCCTGCCGCTCGTTCGGCAACTCGCCGAGCGCCAGTGTCACCGTCTTGCTGTCGCCCTTGTGGACGACGTAGAGCTTCACAGACGTGCCCGGCGCCAGGGTGGCGATGGTGCGGGCGAGATCGCGGGAATCCTTGATCGCGGTGCCATTGACGGCGGTGATGACGTCGCCCGCCTCGATGCCCGCCTTCGCCGCCGGGCTGCCGTCCTGCGGATTGTCGACGATCGCGCCGCGCGCCTCCTTGAGGCCGAGGCTGTCGGCGATATCCGATGTCACCGGCTGCACCTGCACGCCGAGCCAGCCGCGAGTGACCGCGCCCTTGTCCTTCAACTGTGCGACGACGAGCTTTGCAGTCGAGGCCGGAATGTCGAAGCCGATGCCGACAGAGCCACCGGAGGGCGAGAAGATCGCGGTGTTCACGCCGATCACGTTGCCGTTCATGTCGAAGGCCGGGCCGCCGGAATTGCCCTTGTTGATCGGCGCATCGATCTGGATGAAGTCGTCATAGGGACCGTTGCCGATGTCGCGGCCGCTGGCCGAGACGATGCCGGCGGTCACGGTGCCGCCGAGGCCGAAGGGATTGCCGACCGCGACGACCCAGTCGCCGATACGCGGCTTCTGGTCCGAGAATTTGACGAACGGAAAATCCTTCTTACCCTCGACCTTGATCAGCGCGAGATCGGTCTTCGGATCGGTGCCGACCACTTTCGCGCTGTAGGTCGTGCCGTCGTCCATCGTCACTTGCACCGACTCGGCGTGATCGACGACGTGGTTGTTGGTCACGGCATAGCCGTCGGCGGAGATGAAGAAGCCGGAGCCCTCACCCGTGATCATCTGGCGGTGCTGGCGCGGCATGCCCTCCATGCCACCCGGGCCGCGGAAGCCGAATTGCCGCGAGAACTGGTCGAACGGCGTCGCCTCGTCCGAATCCATCCGGTTCTGTTGCAGCATCGCGCTCTTGTCGTTGTCCTGGTCGATCCTGACCCGCACCGAGATGACGGCGGGTTTGACCTTGCTGACGAGGTCGCCGAAGCCCGGCGGTGTCGCGGCGGGCTCCGCGGCTTGGGCGGGCGCGATGAAGGAGTTCGCGGTGAACGGCGAAGAGCCGGGTGCAGTCGCCAGCACGGCCACGCCAAGCGCGGCCACGGTGCCGAGCAGCGCGAGCCGGCGCGGCCTCAGGACCTTGCGGGACGTTGTGGTGTCGGAATTGACGTGATCGCTCATGTCGATATGTCCATGTTGGGTAAGTCGCCTTGCACCCAACATGGTGGTCGCCACCTTACGGCGTCCCGTCCGCGCGGTTAAATCTTGGCAAAGTAGCCGGGGCCGGCGAAGGTCCAAAACTCGAGGCTGCACGTTTGATGCAGCTCAACGCGGCCCCTGCGCACCGTGAAAGACTGCCGCCACCGGATGATGTCCGTCGGAGGCGCGTCATGTACAAAGACATTCTCGTCCACATCCCCACCGAGCGCCCGGTGCGCCCGGTGATCGATGGCTCGATCTCGCTCGCGGCGGGCCTCAACGCCCATCTCGATGCAGTCGCGGTTGGCTATGTGGCAACCAGCGCGGCCTATATCATGGAGGGCGGCGCCGCGGTAGCGGCGGTGTTCGAGATGGAGCGCGAGAGCGCAGTGGAGCGGGCCGAGGCGGCGCTCGCGGTATTCAAGAACGAAGCGATGAACGCCGGCATTTCCTACACATGCCACCCGCTCGGGACGATGCCGGGGGATGCGGTCGGCTTGCTCGGCGCGATGGCGCGGCTGCACGATCTCAGCATCGTGCTCCAGCCGGACCCGGCGCAAGGCTCACTCGACAACGATGTACCCCGCGAGATCCTGTTCCAGGCGGGCGGCCCGGTGCTTTTCCTGCCCTACACTTTCCATGGAGCGTTCAAGGCGAAACGGATCGGAATCTGCTGGGATGGCAGCCGCCTCGCCGCGCGGGCCATGCGCGACGCCGCACCATTCCTGGCCCGCGCCGAGGAAATCGTGATTATTGCGATCAACGAAACAGACATGGTTCCCGACGAGGTCTCGACGCGCAATCTGGCAAGGCACCTCGGCCGGCGCGGACTGTCGACCCGCACCGTCAACCTGTCGGCCGCGCGCTCTGACATTCAGCCGACCATGCTGTCGCTTGCAGCCGATGAGCGCCTCGATCTTCTGGTCATGGGCGGCTACGGCCATTCGCGATTGCAGGAACGGTTCCTCGGCGGCGTCACCCGCGCCATGTTGGAAGCCATGACCGTCCCGACGTTGATGTCGCATTAATCGAGGGTTGATCCAGGACGGGCCGGTCGCAAGCCTCGTCGTTCGGGCTGATAACCGCGTCCTTGAGCGGTGCCGGCCTCGGCAAGTTCAGGTCCTATTCGAACAAGTTGGACCGTCACGCCGCGGCGGGCCTCTCCCACGCCGTGGCCTCAACGCCGTCCTCGTCGTGTGGCGCATTGCACGCGTCGAAATGCGCCTTGAGTTCGACTTCGGCGAGATATTCGAAATGTTCGGCCTGGCCGAGCAGTTCCCAGCTCTGGAGCGGCCGGTAGGCGGCCTGCTGACGACAGAGGGACGCCAGCGCGCGGTAGCGACGTACGTTATCCATGAGACCCTCCCTCGCATTCACAGAGCTTATTGCCCTTATTTGCGTCAGGGCGATGGCGGTTGTGCAAAAGATTTGCTGCGCCCGCCGCGCGCGTGACGCGCGTGATTCTAGGCAAACGCGTGTTCGGGCGAAAGTTCCAATCACCGCGGCCTCAACGCCTCGGAACCCTGCCGCGGGCCAATGTGTACCCGGCGGCAGTCTACCGGATGAGCGCGGGCTCACCGGCTCGCATCGTCCGCTCCGAACTATGTTGCAGGTTCGGAACTCTGCCCGCTTCCGCAGCCGCGCGGATGGCCGCAATGTTGCCGGCATAGTCCGCGCTGCTCCTGCCGCGAAACACGGCGGAACCCGCCACAAGCGTATCGGCGCCCGCAGCGGCCACGGCTGCGGCATTGTCGCGCGTGATGCCGCCGTCAACCTCGAGCCGGATCGGCCGGTCGCCGATCATGCTTCGGATGCGCGCGATCTTCTCGAGCTGGGACTCGAGGAAGGACTGGCCGCCAAAACCCGGATTGACCGTCATCACCAGGACGAGATCGAGACGATCGAGCACATACTCGATCGCGCTTTCGGGAGTGGCGGGACACAGGCTGACGCCGGCTTTCTTGCCGAGCGCGCGGATGGCCTGAAGCGAGCGATCGAGGTGCGGACCCGCTTCGGCATGCACCGTAATGAGATCCGCGCCGGCCTTCGCAAACGCCTCGAGATAAGGATCGGTCGGCGCGATCATGAGATGCACGTCGAATATTTTCTTCGTCAGCGGCCGGATCGCCTTGATGACGTCCGCGCCATAACTGATGTTCGGGACGAAATGCCCGTCCATGACATCGCAATGAACCCAGTCGGCGCCCGCCGCGTCGATCGCTGCGATCTCCTCGCCGAGGCGGGCAAAATCCGCAGCCAAGATCGACGGCGCGATGAGGATTTCTCGGGTCATGGCTTCGCACTCCCCTGCGCGTCGGCACCGCCGCTGAAGACGCGGCTCGCCAGGACGTCCATGGGATCGATCGTTTCGAGGTCGGCGATGTCGAGCATGCGATCGAGATCGGATACCAGGCGATCGGCCTGCCGCAGGCGGATGCGGTCGACGGCGTTGCGGATAGATCGCGCATTGGAGAAGAACGGTTGGGTCCGACGCAGCGCAATATATTTCTCGAACGCCTCACGCGCCGCCGCCGAGAGGCGATAACCCCGTTCCTTCAGCATCAGCTCGGCGATGACGAGCAGCTCGGCTTCCGCATAGTCCGGAAAGTCGATGTGGTGGGCGATGCGCGAACGGAAGCCGGGATTGGAGGCGAAGAAGCTCGTCATCCGCTCGCCATAGCCGGCAAGGATCACGACGAGGTCCTCGCGCTGATTTTCCATCACCTGCAGCAGAATCTCGATCGCCTCCTGGCCGTAGTCGCGCTCGTTGTCCGGCCGATGGAGATAATAGGCCTCGTCGATGAACAGCACGCCGCCCATCGCCTTCTTCAGGATCTCCTTCGTCTTGGGCGCGGTGTGGCCGATATACTGGCCGACGAGATCGTCGCGCGTCACCGAGATCACCTGCCCGCGCCGCACGAAGCCGAGGCCGTGCAGGATCTTTGCCATGCGCAACGCGACGGTCGTCTTGCCGGTGCCGGGATTGCCGGTGAACGACATGTGCAGCGTCGGCGGCGACGAAGCCAGTCCCGCACGCTGCCGGATACGTTCGATCAGCAAGAGCGACGCGATCTGGCGCACGCGGCTCTTCACCGGCTTCAATCCGATCAGCTCCTGCTCGAGCTGTTGCAGCGTGCCGGTGATTCCAGCCTCTTCGGCCTCCTTGCGGAGATCGAAACTGGTCTCGCCGGGCTCAGTTGTCATTGCATGGGGAACATCCAGCATCGGCACCTCGAAGAAAAGGGCTTCGCCGCGGGAGAGCGGCGAAGCAGTGGTCCGCCAAGGAAACGGAGCAGGGAGTGCTCCGCGCGGAGGAGAATGAGTTAGGTTGGCGCGTGCGCGGGCTGCCGACGCACGGTGGTGTAGCGGATCGCGCGTCCGCCCACCTCCTGCCGCACCAGCTCGAACTCGGCTTCCTGCGGCGGGCGGTTGACGATGAACGAGATCCGCACCGATTCCCAGCCATGGCTGGAGTCGAAGCCGCTGAGGCGGATGTAGCGGTCGCCATACACTCTGCGGCATTCGGCGAGCTCCATCATCACGCCGGCGGCGTCCTGGAGATCGAACATCGGCAGGCCCCACATCTCCCAATAGGTGTTGCGGGGATGCGGATCGTCGGTGAACTCGATGTTCACCGCCCAGCCGTTGGTCAGGCAATACTGCACCTGTTTGGTGATCTGGTCGTCGGTCAGATCGGGCAGGAACGAGAAGCAGCCTTGGGTCAGCTTCATGTCAAATCTCCTCAAACGGTTTCGAGCACGGTCGGCACGAAGTCAGGCGTGTCGGTGGATTCATAATTGAAGGAGACGTCCTTCCAGACCTCGAGTGCAGCTTTCAGCGGTGTGCAGGTCTCGGCCGCCCTGGCCAGTATCTCCGGACCTTCGTGGACATAGTCGCGGCCCTCGTTGCGAGCGAGGATCATCGCTTCCAGCGCCACACGATTGGCGATCGCGCCGGCCGCGATGCCCATGGGATGGCCGATGGTACCGCCGCCGAACTGCAGCACGACATCCTCGCCGAGCAGGTCGAGCAGCTGGTGCATCTGGCCGGCATGGATGCCGCCGGAGGCAACCGGCATCATCTTGTTCAGGCTCGCCCAGGACTGGTCGAAGAACAGTCCGTGTTCGAGCTTGGTCGGGTTGAAGTCTTCGCGGCAGACATCGTAATAGCCGCGCGTGGTGTTCGGATCACCTTCGAGCTTGCCGACCACCGTGCCGGCATGGATGTGGTCGACGCCGGCAAGCCGCATCCACTTGGCGATGACGCGGAACGACACGCCGTGGCTCTTCTGCCGCGTGTAGGTCGAGTGACCGGCGCGATGCAGATGCAGGATCATGTCGTTGCGCCGCGCCCATTTCGCCATCGACTGGATCGCGGTGTAGCCGATCACGAGGTCGATCATGACGATGCACGACCCGAGCTCCTTCGCGAACTCCGCGCGCTCGTACATGTCCTCCATCGTTCCAGCGGTGATGTTCAGGTAGGTGCCCTTCGCCTCCCCGGAGGCCGCCTGTGCGCGGTTCACCGCTTCCATGCAATAGAGGAAGCGGTCGCGCCAGTGCATGAAGGGCTGCGAGTTGATGTTCTCGTCATCCTTGGTGAAGTCGAGCCCGCCCTTCAGCGCCTCGTAGACCACGCGGCCGTAATTGCGGCCCGAGAGGCCGAGCTTCGGCTTGACGGTGGCGCCGAGCAGCGGCCGGCCGAACTTGTCGAGCCGCTCGCGCTCGACCACGATGCCGGTTGCCGGCCCCTGGAACGTCTTCACATAAGCGACCGGGAAGCGCATGTCTTCCAGACGCAGCGCCTTCAGCGGCTTGAAGCCGAACACGTTGCCGATGATCGAGGCCGAGAGGTTGGCGATCGAACCAGGCTCGAACAGGTCGAGGTCATAGGCGATGTAGGCGAAATATGAGCCCGGCGTGCCCGGCACCGGATCGACGCGATAGCATTTTGCGCGATACTTCTCGGCAGCGGTCAGGCGATCGGTCCACACCACCGTCCAGGTCGCGGTCGAAGATTCGCCGGCGACTGCGGCCGACGCCTCGATCGGGTCGACGCCCTCTTGCGGCGTGACGCGGAACAGCGCGATGACATCGGTGTCCTTTGGCACGTAATCAGGCTCCCAATAGCCCATGCGCTTGTATTCCATCACGCCCGATCGATATCTTTCCTTGCCGCGGACGGTTCCTGCATGTGCATTCATGGCTCTCTCCTGCTCTTCTCTCTCTGAATGATTAGGCCGCGACGGGCTCGCGGGCGTCGATGCTGGGATCGAGTTCTCCGGCGCGGTAGCGCCGCGCCATCTCGCTCAAGGGAACGACCTTGATCCGGCTGGCGTGGCCTGCAGTCCCGAACTGCTCGAAGCGCTCGCGGCAGAGCTCGCGCATCGCATCCATCGCGGGCTTGAGGAATTTGCGCGGATCGAACTCGGAGCGCGTTTGCGCGGCGACCTTGCGGAACACCGCGGTCATCGCCAGCCGGCAGTCGGTGTCGATATTGACCTTGCGCACGCCGCTCTTGATGCCGCGGACGATCTCCTCGACCGGCACGCCCCAGGTCTGCGGCATCTCGCCGCCGAACTGATTGAACATGTCCTGGAGCGGCTGCGGCACCGAGGAAGAGCCGTGCATCACGAGATGCGTGTTCGGCAGACGGCGATGAATCTCCTCGACCACCCGCATCGCCAGAATGTCGCCATCCGGCTTGCGGCTGAACTTGTAGGCGCCGTGCGAGGTGCCCATCGCGATCGCGAGCGCATCGACCTTGGTGGCGCGGACGAAGTCGACCGCCTGGTCGGGATCCGTCAGCAACTGATCGTGGCTGATCGTGCCTTCGACGCCGTGACCATCCTCCTGTTCGCCGCCGCCATGCTCGAGCGAGCCGAGCACGCCGAGCTCGCCTTCGACGGAGGCACCGACCCAATGGGCGAGATCGACGACGCGGCTGGTGATCGCAACGTTGTAGTCGTAATCGGCCGCGGTCTTGGCGTCTGCCTTGAGCGAGCCGTCCATCATCACCGAGGTGAAGCCGTGGGCGATCGCGGAGGCGCAGGTCGCTTCGTCGTTGCCATGGTCCTGGTGCATGCAGAGCGGGATGTCCGGATAGGTCCGCTCCAGCGCGCCGATCATGTGCGAGAGCATGAGGTCGCCGGCATAGCTGCGCGCGCCGCACGAAGCCTGGATGATCACCGGCGCGTCGACCTCGGCCGCCGCCTGCATAATCGCGATGCCCTGCTCCATGTTGTTGATGTTGAATGCCGGCACCGCGTAGCCGTGACTGGCGGCGTGGTCGAGCAGCTGACGAAGGGTGATACGGGCCACGACAATTCCTCCTGTTATTGCTTGCCGGTGCGGGCAATCGCCCGCCGGGCGGCTTCCGCAACGCTTTGCGGCGTGATGCCGAATTCGCGGTAGAGCACTGGCGCGGGCGCCGAGGCACCGAAGCCGCGCATGCCGACGAATTCGCCGTCAGTGCCGATCCATCGATGCCAATCGCCGGCGACTGCCGCCTCGATGCCGATCCGTGGCGCCGTGCCGAGCACGGCAGCGCGGTAGTCCTCCGGCTGCTCCTCGAACAACGCGAAGCAGGGCGCGGAGACTACGGCCGCGCGGACGTGCTCGGTGGCGAGCAGGCGGGCCGCTTCCAGCGCAATAGACACTTCCGAACCCGTTGCGATGAACGTCACGTCGCGGCCGCCGTCCGGCGAAACGATCAGATAGGCGCCCCGTGCGACGCGGTTTCTACCGCGCACGTCGCTGCGGAAGGTCGGCAGCGCCTGACGGGACAGGCACAGCACGGACGGACGATTTTCAGCTTGGAGCGCGCAGTCCCATGCTTCCAGCGTCTCAACCGCGTCGGCCGGCCGGAAAACAAGCAGGTTCGGAATGACGCGAAGCGCTGCGAGATGCTCGACCGGCTGATGCGTCGGGCCGTCCTCACCGAGGCCGATGGAGTCATGGGTCATCACATGAATGACGCGGATCCGCATCAAGGCCGCAAGGCGGAGCGCCGGCCGGCTGTAATCGGAGAACGCGAGGAAGGTGCCGCCATAGGGAATGAAGCCGCCGTGCAGCGCGAGGCCGTTCATCGCGGCCGCCATGCCGTGCTCGCGGATGCCGTAATGGATGTAATCGCCGGCGAACGCGCCGCGCTTGACCGGGGTCTGCGACTTGGCATGCGTCAGGTTCGAATGCGTGAGGTCCGCCGAGCCACCGACAAATCCGGGAATCGTCCCTGCGATTCCGTCGAGCACCTGTTGCGACGCCTGCCGCGTCGCGAGCTTCGGACGCTCGGTGGCAAAGCGCTCGCGCAACTTCGCCGAGGCCAGGGCATAGGCGTTCGGCAGGGCAACCGACTTACCCTCGACAAACAGATCGCGCTGCTCAGGCGTCGCGCATTCATAGCGATCGAGCCAGGCGAGACGCTCGACCTGCCCGCGCTGCCCGATCATCCGCCATGCTTTCAGGACCGTGACAGGCACCACGAAGGGCTGATAGTCCCAGCCGAGCGCTCGCCGCGCCGCCGCGGTCTGCTCGGTGCCGAGCGGCGCGCCGTGCGCCTTCTCGGTGCCCTGACGATCCGGCGCGCCATAGCCGATGATGGTGCGGCAGGCGATCAGCGACGGTCTTTGGCTCTCACGCTCCTCCGCAATCGCCTGCGCAACTGCTTCGGAATCGTGCCCATCGACACGGCGCACCGACCAGCCTGAGGCGGCGAAGCGCGCGAGCTGGTCGTCGGAGGTCGAAAGCGAGGTCGGCCCGTCAATGGAGATGCCGTTGTCGTCGAACAGCACGATCAGGCGGCCGAGCCCGAGATGGCCGGCGAGCGAAATCGCTTCCTGGCTGATGCCTTCCATCAGGCAGCCGTCGCCGGCGATCACATACGTAAAGTGATCGACGAGGCCATCGCCATGCCGCGCATTGCCCATCCGCTCGGCGAGCGCCATGCCCACCGCGGTCGCAATCCCCTGCCCCAGCGGACCGGTCGTCGTCTCGACGCCCGGCGTATGGCCATATTCCGGATGGCCCGGCGTCTTCGAGCCCCATTGCCTGAAGGCCTTGATGTCATCGAGGCTGACGTCGCCGCCGGTGAGATGGAGCAATGCATAGAGCAGCATCGAGCCGTGGCCTGCCGACAGCACGAAGCGATCACGGTCCGGCCAGTGGGGGTGAGCCGAGTCGAATTTCAGAAATCGCGAGAACAGCACGGTGGCGACATCGGCCATGCCCATGGGCAGTCCGGGGTGGCCGGACTGCGAGGTCTCGATGGCGTCGACCGCGAGGAAGCGGACGGCGTTGGCGAGATCATTGTGTGTGACCGCGGTAAGGTCTGCGTCGGCGTGGACGGAGATGTTCATCGGATCCTCCCCTCGTTCACTTCAGGTTTCGCTTGCGCTCGATGAGCTGCATGATCAGCGGCGTCAGGATCAGCTGCATGGCAAGATCGAGCTTCGCGCCGGGGCACACGATCGAATTGGCGCGCGACATCCAGCTTTGCGGCAGCATCGAGAGCAGGTAGGGGAAGTCGATGCCGCGCGGGTTCTTGAAGCGGATCACGACCATCGATTCGTCCGGCGTTGGGATCCAGCGCGCGATGAATGGATTGGAGGTGTCCACCGTCGGCACGCGCTGGAAGTTGATGTCGGTCTCGGAAAATTGCGGACAGATGTAGTGGATGTAGTCGGGCATCCTTCGCAGAACGGTGTCGGTGACGGCCTCGGTCGAATAGCCTCGCGCACTGCGGTCGCGGTGCAGCTTCTGGATCCATTCGAGATTGATGACGGGCACGACGCCGATCTTGAGGTCGGCATAACGCGCGACGTTGACCTTGTCGGTGACGACCGCGCCATGCAGGCCCTCGTAGAACAGCAGGTCGGAGCTCTCCGGCAGCCGTTTCCATTCGGTGAAGGTGCCGGGTGCGGCACCATGCAGCGCGGATTCCTCGGCATCGTGGACATAGTGCCGCGTCGTCGCCGTACCGGTCTCGCCATAGTCGCGGAACGCCCGCTCCAGCTCCTCGAACAGATTGGTCTCGGGGCTGAAATGGCTGAAATGCCTGTTGCCGCGATCGGCCTCCTTCGCCATCTGCGTGCGCATTTCCACGCGATCGTAACGATGGAAGGCGTCGCCTTCGATGTAGGCGGCGTTGACCTTCTCGCGGAAGAATATCTGTTCGAACGTCTTCTTGACCGACGTGGTGCCGGCGCCGGAAGAACCGGTGATGGAGATGATCGGATGCTTCCTGGACATGGGATGCCTCGCTTACAGCCGGAAGAAGCCGCGCCGCGCGAACAGCGGTGCGGAGACGCTGGCGACCAGCAAGGGATCGCAATGCAGGTCCTCGACGCGCTGCACCTCGTTGTTCGAACCCATGATCAGCGGCACGCGCTGGTGCAGGCTCTGCGCTGAAAGCTCAAGGATGCGTTCGCGCCCGGTCGACGCGGAGCCGCCGGTCTGCTCGACGATGTAAGCCATCGGGTGCGCCTCGTAGACGAGGCGCAGGCGGCCGTCGCCATAGCCTGGCCGTGCATCAGAGGGATAGAGGAACACGCCACCGCGGGTGAGGATACGGTAGGCCTCGGCAACCAGCGAGCCGACCCAGCGCATGTTGAAATTGTGGTTGGCCTGCCCTTCCACACCGGCGAGGCATTCGTCGACGAAGGCGCGCACCGGCTGTTCCCAATGCCGGCGGTTCGAGGCGTTGATCGCGAACTCCTCGCAGGTCTCGGGGATCTGCACGGCGCTACGCGCGAGACGGAAGCAACCGGACTTGCGATCCAGCGTGAAGATATCGACGCCCTCGCCAAGCGTCAGCACCAGCGAGGTCTGCGGGCCGTAGGTGACGAACCCCGCCGCGAGCTGCGCCGAGCCGCGCTGATGAAAGGCGAGCGCGAGATCATCAGGCGCGGGCAGGATCGAAAAGATCGTGCCTACGGTCATGTTGATGTCGATGTTGGAGGAGCCGTCGAGCGGATCGATCGCGACGCAGATCTTGGCCTTGCGGTCGCCGATCTGAGGTTCGCGCATCTCCTCCGACGCCAGTGCCGCGATCGGCAGCTTGCCGAGACAGCGGCGCAGGATCGCATCCGCCTGCACGTCGAGATCGCGCTGGACGTCACCGTCGCTATTGCGGCCGGTGGTCAGGCCGGAGGCGTCCGCAAGGTCTCCGGTGGCGATGAGATCGGCGATTTCGATCGCGGCCGCCGCGATGGCATCGACCGCGGACGCCACGGCCAGCGCATGCGGCGCCGTCTCGGAATACCGCTGAAGGTGGTCGTCCAGCCTGAGTTGCCCGGTCATCTGCGTCCATCCCCTTTGCTGGTGCCGTATCCAGTTCCCTCCTCGCTGGAGGTCCGGTGCGGTCAGTGCCACAACGATGAGATTGACAGGGCCGGCTTAATAAGGAAAATTTCTATTCATAATGAGCGCCAAAGAATTATCTTATAATGCCCGTTCGGCGGCACAGCTCCGGCATCTGACGATCCGGCAGCTTCGCTCGCTCGCGGCGCTCGCGGCCAAGGGCAGCGTCACGGCAGCCTCGACCCAGCTCGGCCTGACGCAGCCGGCCGTGACCCAGCAACTGCGCCAGCTTCAGGATCTCGCCGGCCTGCCGCTGCTGCAGCGGACCGGCGACGGCATGCTGCTGACGGAGGCGGGCAAGGAGGTGCTTACCCTCGCCGAGCGCGTCGAAGCCGCAATCACCGACTGCCAGGGCGCGCTCGACCTGCTCGCCGGGCGAACCGGCGGCACGGTGCATCTCGGCGCTGTCTCGACCGCAAAATATTTCGTGCCGCACGCAATCGCGGCATTCTCGAAGCGGTATCCGAAGATCGAGCTCAAGCTCACGGTCGGCAATCGCGAGGAGATCCGCGAGGCCATGCACGGCTACGACCTCGATTTCGCGGTGATGGGTCGGCCACCGGCCGATGTCAGCGTCGACGTCCGTCAGCTCGGGCGGAATCCGCACATCATCGTCGCACGCAAGGGGCACTGGCTGGAGAAAGATTCCGGCCTCAACCTGACCGACCTCGTGCACGAGACCTTCCTCACCCGCGAGCCTGGCTCGGGCACGCGGACGCTGATGGAAGGCATGTTCCAGAGGTCGGATCTCGAGCCGATCATCGGCATGGAGATGAGCAGCAACGAGACCATCAAGCAGGCTGTCATCGCCGGGCTCGGCATCGCCTTCATCTCGGCCCACACCGTGGCGCACGAACTCACCGAGGGCCGGCTCGTAGTGCTCGACGTCGCGGGCCTGCCGATCGTGCGGCAATGGTATGTGATCCGCCGCAGCGACAAGGTGCTGTTGCCGCCGGCGCAGGCGATGTTCGATTTTCTGGGCTCGGAAGGGTCGAACTATCTGCCCGAATTACCCGAATTCGGCGCGCGATAGCCTGTCGAAATTCAGCCCATCAGCTTCATTGCGACGGTGGCCGCGAGAATGACGATGATCTGGAGCAGGCGCTCGGTCGTGAAGATGCGGTTGAAGGTGGTCATCGCTTGCCCCGGCCGAATTGGGATGTCTCGGTCGCGACGTTGCTAGCACGGGCGGGCGTCGAGATAACTCCGTAGTCGACCCGTGTTTTCCGTGCACGACGCGACGGCCGACCCTGCGGCGGGCCTGCCCAAGGCCATGCCGATGGTTAACGATCAGGCCGCACGCGTAGCAGCGTAATCCATCCGCGCGGCGAAATAGGCTTCCAGCTCCAGCAGCGCCCGTGCTTCCCAATCCCTCGCCTGCTCAAGCAGCGACCAGCTCTGGCCCGGGCGGAATGCAGCGGTCTGGCGATAGAGCGATGCGATACCGCGGTAGCGGCGCACGTTCTCCAAGATGGCGTGACCGGTGATTTGGCCGTTCATGTCCGAAAACTCCCTCGTCATTCCCGGGGGAGAAATTGCGGCCAAATCTTTTTCGAAAAGTTAGCGCCGCGCGGCAAGCGCGCGAATGGTTTCCGGACTGTTGCCCGCGCGCAACGTGCGCGACCGCGCAAGACCGATCTATTGCGAATTCGTTGCCGCGCTCTCGCTTCGCGGCTTCAATCCGCCGCGGCTGATGATCGCCATCGTCTCGCGGCAGAGATCGGCAAGGCCGATCACCAGCACGGCGAGCAGGCAGAACAGCTTGATGGAATCGGCATGCGCGCTGGTCAGCGAATTGAACTCGAAGAAGGGCGGCATGAACGCCCACCACACCAGCGGAATGGTGAGGACCGCGGCGAACGCCGCAACTGGCACGCCCGCGACAAAGCCGAGCACGAACAGGCTGGGCAGGAACGCCGCGAAATAGAGCTTTGCGCCGAGCACGACACAGGCGCCCTGGAGCGCAGCCGACATTGCGACAACGACGAATCCAAGCAGAAACGCCTGCCATGACCACGGTCGTACCCGCGGTACGCCAAACAGCCCCGCACGCCTCATCAGCCTCCCCCTGCCGCCCGTTAACCAGGCTCGCTTGCGACCAAAGTACTACACCGGCAGGGAAACTGCGAGGTGGAAATTGCCGGCGGGACGGCCTTGGTAAACGGGCCGAACCGCACGAATTGGGCGACCCGGCCCCTATTCGGTGGCCGCATAGATCAGGCCTGCGACGGGCAGCGCGAGGCCAATGGCCGATGCGAGCGTCCAGCCGCCTTGCGCAAACGCCCAGGCGCCGACCGCCGAGCCCGCCGCGCCCGCGGTGAAGAACGTCGCCATGTAGAGGCCGTTGAGGCGACTGCGGTGCTCGTGCCCCAGCGCGAAGATCGCGCGGAAGCCGAGCACGACGTTGCCCTGCACGCCGATGTCGATCGCGATCGCGGCCACGACCAGGCAGGCGAGGTTCAGCACCGATCCGGGCGCGCCGATATGCGTGATCAGGAAGCCCACTGCCGCCAGCAGCAGCGCGACCAGTGTTGCCATGCGGCTATGGCCGCGATCGGCAAGCCGCCCGGCGATCGGAGCCGCGAACACGCCGGCGACACCGGCAAGCGCGAACAGCGCGATGCCGCGCTGGGTGAAGCCGAACTCGCTCGCGAGCAGCAGCGGCGTCACGGTCCAGAACAGGCTGAAGGCGCCGAACAGGCTGGCCTGGTACAGCGCGCGGCGGCGCAGCAGCGGCGTGGTCCGCACCAGATGCGGCATCGACAGCAGCAACTCGCCGTAATGCATGCGCGCGACCGGCTTGCGCTTCGGCAGCGTCATCCAGAGCACGGCCGCGAGCACGATCATCAGCGCGGCCGAGCAGAAGAACACCGCGTGCCACGACAGCATCGCCGTGACGAAGCTCGACACCGGCCGCGCCAGCATGATGCCGAGCATCAGGCCGGTCGAGACGTTGCCGACGACGCGGCCGCGAATGGCTGCCGGCGCAAGATGCGCCGCATAGGGAATGATGATCTGCACCGCGACCGAGCCGAGCCCGATGAACAGCGCGGCGATCAGGAACGGCAGCGCGTGGGACGCGAACCCCGCGGCGAGCAGGGCTGCGGCGCCGAGCGTGATGACGGAGCAGATCAGGGTACGGTTCTCGACGAGGTCGCCGAGCGGCACGATGAAGAGAAGCCCCACGCCGTAACCGATCTGCGTCATGGTGACGATCAGCCCCGCCGCTTCATGCGACAGGCCGAGCGCGGCGCTGATCGGCGCGATCAGCGGCTGGGCGTAATAGATGTTGGCGGCGACCATGCCGCAGGCCGCGGCAAGCACGAAGGTCAGTCGCTGCGACACCGCAGCCGGATCCGGCGCGGTCTCGATCGTGGCATTCATCGTCATTCACACGGTCTCCAGATATAGGAAACGCTTGTTTCCTAATATGACAAAAAATTCAGGCGAGCAGCTTCATCGCGACGGCGACCAGGCGCTTGCCGTCGAGCGAAAGGCGCGCCTTGCCGACGACGCGCAGACCCTGCGTGATGCAGATCATCAGCCGCGCGGTGTCGTCGGCGGCGACATGGCGGGGAATCGAGCCGTCAGCCTGCCCCTCGCGAATGAGGCCAGCGATGAAGCCTTCGTTGGTCTCGAGCCGCGCGCTGACGAGGGCGCCCACCACCGGATCGACCGCGGACAATTCGACCGCGCTGCCGACCACGAGACAGCCGCGCCGCCCCTCGCTGCCCTGGGAATGCTCTACATACGACAATAGCATGTTGCGCAGCCGCTCGCGGCCGTTGGCGCCTTTCGCCGCGGCGCTACGCGTCTGCTCCTGGCGCAGAGCGACATAGCGCTCGAAGGCGGCGAGAAACACCGCATGCTTGTCGCGAAACGCCTTGTAGACGCTGCCGGTCGCCAGCCGCATCGCCGCGGTGAGATCGCCAATCGAGGTCGCATGATAACCGCGCTCGGAAAACACGCGCACGGCCCCGTCGAGGGCAATGTCCATGTCGAACTCCCGGGGACGGCCGGGCGGACGCGCGACGGAGCGGGATTTGCGGGCGGCTTTTTGCATTGCGGGATGATAGGGAATGATTGTTTCCGAATAAAGACACGTGGTTGTGATGGGGTGTGGGTCACACTGATCGCCACCAACTCCTGCGTCGTCCTGGCGAAGGCCAGGACCCATTACCCCAGGGAGGAGTTTGGCGGACATTCTCTGTAGATCGTCATTGCGAGCGCAGCGAAGCAATCCAGAATCCCTCCGCGGCGGCAGACTGGATTGCTTCGCTGCGCTCGCAATGACGGAGTATGAGGCGGCAGCGGCACTCCTCCAACTCGCATTCAGATTGCAGACACGCCTTCGCATCCTCGCGGCTGATTTCGCCCGAGCTTTGCTTCGTCACTCCACCCTCTTGTCCAAGAGGGCGCAGGGAAGGCCGGGTGCCGGCTGGCACCCGCGGTCCGCTGCGCGAAAATGTAGCGCAAGGAAACCGCACAGCAGCATACAGGTGTAGCCAATCACTCGGCCTTCCCTGCGCGATGGTTGGACGGCTTATGCCGTGCTCTCCCGGGAGCCGAGTTCCTTTTGGCCTCCCTCACTCTCACAGAAGTCGCCGACATCGCGCCGGTTGACGCAGATGCCGCATCCGTCAGAGCTTGACCGTAGCAACGACGGCCAGGACCACACGGCTTTGCCGCAAGCAAAAAGAAATGTCGGCTTTTCAATGCCTTAGGGAAATGCCGGCGCTAAGGCCGGAGGCTCAGGCCCCGAATAGGCCCCGGCTCAGATATGCGGGGCTGTGAGCGCTCCTGAGCGCCTCTGAGCGCGCGTATGGACGGCTTGCCAAGCCGCGATCAGCCGCTCAGGCTTCGGCAGATCGACGCTGCTCCAGCGAGAGCATCATGACAAAACTTCCGCCGACCATTGCTGAGGCCGAAGCTTCGCTGATCGAGGCCGAGATGATCGGCGTCGTTAGCCATTGGTTCGATCTCGCGCACGAGTTGCTGCAAAAGGAAAGCTCGCATCACTACACGCAGGCGAAGATGAAGGCCCTGATCTGGGAAGGCACGATCCCGACCGTGAAGGTGATCGGCTGGGCCCATCAAGGCGCTGCCGATGCCCACATCGCGCTGCTGGAGGTCGCCGCCGAGATGATGGATCGCGGCGATGAGCTGCCTCGGACGATAGCGGGCTATGCGATCCAGTATTTGGGCAAGCCGCCCCCATCGCGCGCCAAGGGCCGGGATGCGGCTGACAACTGGCTTCGCGATCAATGCATTGCCGTGCTCGTCGCGCTGGCGGTCGAACGCTGGCATCCGCACCTGCCGATGAGCCGCAACCCAACTTCAAACTGGCCGAGCGCCTGTTCGCTGGTCAGCGCCGCGCTTCGTCGGCGTGGGATCAAAGTGAAAGAAAAGCGGGTGGAACAGATTTTCTGCCAGCTCGCCGATCTCTTGCCGGCGCACCGTGCGTGGCAGGCAGGTCTTCTCGCGTCCTAACCTGATCCAGCTATTTGATTAGGACGACATCCCAGCAGACATCGTCGAAAATGCAAACGCCGCCCCCGGCAAAAGGGAGCGGCGCTTATTCACCGACCGAGCAAGGTCAGAGCAACATCATCGTCGCAGCCCTGATCCTACTCGGTCCAGCAGCCCTCGCCAAGGGGGCAGCAGGAGGATCGGGCCCATGGCCACCACCAGCAGCAAAACCCGCATCAACCGCCGTCGCGAGACGCGCAAACTGTTCGTCTGGCTCGATCAGGTGAGAGGTGATCCCGAGCTGTCGCCGAGCGCCTTCAAGGTCGCCTATGAGATCGGGCAACATTTCAATTCACGGCATGGCGGAGCGGCATGGCCGTCAAGCCTGACCCTCGCGACAAATATCGGTGTCGGCAAAGCCACCGTGATCCGCGTGGTCCAGCAGCTGCGCGAGCGCGGCCACCTTAAGATCGATCCCGGCAAGGCGGGGCG
Source organism: Bradyrhizobium sp. 134 (assembly GCF_023074155.1). NCBI lineage: Bacteria > Pseudomonadati > Pseudomonadota > Alphaproteobacteria > Hyphomicrobiales > Nitrobacteraceae > Bradyrhizobium > Bradyrhizobium sp. 134. The sequence continues at coordinate 110,470 of NZ_JADPKX010000036.1, forward strand.
CGGCCATTCCAACCAGTACTTCATGGTCGTGCGAAAAGGTGCAGCCGCGCACCATAAGCCAGCGGAAAAAACCAGCGCCAGCGCAGGGTTTCAGGACGCCAATAAAAGGTCCACCAGCGAACCTTTTGCCGAACCGATAAAAGGTCCATTTTCGACGCTAAAAGGTCCACCAGTGGACCTGAACTACTTAGAACCACCTATGGGACCGCCTTCAGCGGTCCCCATAGGAGAGGGAGAGCGCTCGCGTGCGCTCGCTGTGATCCACGCCACCGCGCCTGCGCCTGTCGGCGGCGCGGTGGAAGAACGCAAGGAAGCCGTTGATCGGTTGGTCGTGGATCGGTTCCCCGAGCTGCTGGCGGTCTGGCAGCGGCCATGGGGCGACGACGACATCGCCGCCCACCGCGCCTTCGTGATCGCCTGCCGCGAGGCCGAGCCCGACGAGATCATCGCCGCCGCTCGCGCATGGGTCAGCGCCGCTGATGATCCGCGCTTCCTCAAGCCGCTGACGGAATGGCTGGCGAAAGGCCTCTGGCGAAACCAGCCGCCGCAGCGAAGGCCGCAGCGCAACGGCGGCAAGGTCTCCCTGTCGCGCCTCGCTCTCGAAATCGGTAGCCAGTGGGGGCGGTGATGGGCAACAGCAACATCGTTCCGCTGCAGCCGCATCCCATCCATCCGCTGCGTTCTCTGAAGCAGCTTGCCACCAAGGCCGACCGCATCGCCCTGCGCTACGATCAGATCGAAGAGCTGCTGGATACCCTCAGAGAAAAACTCGAAGCGACGACAGACCGCAAGCTGATCGACCAGCTGATCGCCGACGCCAGGCGCACCGCTGTGCTCACCGAACAGGACAAGGCCTTGTTGGCGTGGTGCGAGGCGACGTTGCAGCGGTTCGACCTGGACGACGCCTATGAAATCGACGACGACAAAAAATGGTTTCTCAAGCCGAGCGCGGTCGCCCCGCGCGTTGCGGTGCTGGTCGGCGGGTTTCCGAGCGGCTCGCCGCCCGATCCTGCCGTGTATCTCAAGGTGATGATGGAGCACGTCAGCAACGACAGCGCACTGGGTTTGATCGAACTCGATGCCGCGATCTGGGAGGCCACGGGCACCCTGAAATTCATTCCCTCGGTCAGCGAGCTGCTGGGGATCGTGAAGCGGCAAAACCAGCAATGGCACAGAAGGCTTGGGGGAATTCACAATATCGCCGAAGCGTCGAGCTGGACCTTGACGGAGATCGAGGAGCTGGAGGGCGAAGCGATGGCGCGGGTGCAGCAGGCGCGGTGAAAGATGCACAAGCGCACACCATCGGATGATCGCAACGCCGCCAAGCAGCGGCGCTATCGCGAGCGCTTGGCGAAAGCCGAGGTGCTGATACCGGTGCGCGTCGGGCCGCGCGGCATCGACCTGCTGATCCGGCTGCACTACCTCCCGCCGCGCGATAGCCACGCGCGCGAGCAGATCGGCGAGGCCGTCAGCCGCATGCTCGCCGATGCCGCCGAGCAGCCCTGAAAATTTTCCGTTACCAGTAACGCTCGCGGCTCGCGCGCCGTGTCATCGTCTTCCTCCCAAGTCGGGAGGACCGCCGTGAACGCACCGATCCCTTTGCGTCCTGATGTCACCGCCGTTCGCGAAGCCGCGCTGAGATCGCTGGCCCGCGCCGCCATCGACGCCGCCCGCAGCGTCCATGACCGCTACGCGAAAAGTGCGTGGCCGGACGATCACGTCGCCAAGCTGATCACCCGCAGCGCGGTGACGCAGACAACGCTCGCCGACACGCAGGCGCTGCAGCAGGTCGGGCTGCAGTTCGTCGGCTCGCTGGTGCCGGTGTCCGCCGCCGCCGCCGTGATCGCTTCCTCATTGAAGCTGACCTTCGACGGCAATGCGCAGATCAGCGTGCCTTCGCTGGCGCTGCAGCACGCGACATGGCTCGCCGAAGGCGCGTCGATCCCGGTGACGCAAGGCTTATCGACGCCGGGAGCGGTGGTTGATCCGTACAAGGCGGCAATGATCGTGACGCTGACCGGCGAAATGATCCGAGGCAGCAACGCCGAGGCAATCGTGCGACAGGCGCTGATCGAAACCGCAGCCCCGACGCTCGATCTTGCGATGTTCACGGCAGATGCAGGGGTGCCTGGGGTGATGCCTGCGGGCATCCTCAACGGCATTGCGCCGCTGCCGCCCTCGGCTGCGACCTCGCCGTATGACGCGACGGTCGCCGATATCGCCGCCATCGCGACCGCGCTCGCACCGGCCAGCGGTGCCGGCCCGCCGATCCTGATCGCCGCGCCGGCGCAGTTCGTGCCGCTCAGCATGAACGCGCGAAACCCTTGGGCGGTGCTGATGTCGGCGGCGCTGCCTGCAGGCACCGTGATCGGCGTCATACCTGCCGCCCTTGCAACCGTGATCGAGCCACCCCGGATCGAGGCGAGCCGGGGTGCGATGCTGCAGATGGACGATCAGCCCTCTGCCGACCCGATGACCGGCCCGATGACCGGCCCGACGATCTCGCTGTTCCAGACCGACGAAGTGGGCCTGCGTTTCATCTTGCCTGCAACATGGAGCCTGCGCTCGCCGAGCGGCGTAGCGTGGATCGAAGCAGCGAACTGGTGATCATCATGGACCAATTTTCAGACCAAGAGCGCGAACGCATCATCGCCGAGAGCCGTGCCTTGATGCAGCGGGGTGAAGCGGAGCCAGTGCAGCAGATCGTCTGCGAGCCGCCAGCCGAGGACGTGCTCATCGAGGCATTGAGCCAGCCGCTGGAGGATCGCGTCGAGCGGTGGCGGCGCGAAGCCGACGAGCAGACCGCGAGGTTTGAGCGAGCCCGCCGCCGCCGCGAGCGCAAGCCTGCGCCGGTTAATTCGGACCTGAAAATTTCCGAGGCCATCGCCGAGGAACGAGGGTTCCTGCTTGAAGTGCTCGCCGAAGCCATCGCCGAGCTGGCCCAGCGGCAAACGCGAGCCATCGAGGATGCACTGCGCCCGCTGCAGGTCGAGATGGCCCACCTGAAGGTCGAAAACGGCGAACTGAAGGTGATCAACGCCGAGCTGCGCTTGCAACAGAGCAGCGCTGATCATGGCAACAAGCTCCTCGACCTGCCGCCGATCCTGCGCAGCCGCGCGAACTGAGATAGTCGATGGAGAGACACCAGCTTCTCAAAGCGCGCGCGCGCCAGCGGCGGCACGCTGGTGCATCAGGCTGTGTCCTCGCCCTTGGCCAGCTTACCTGCAATCTGGGTCGTCTCCATAGACGGCGACGGACCGCTTAATGAGGCGTCCAACACGCCAGATCGCTCGGCAAAGGAGACAAGCTCCGCCAAGGACCGAAACTGCATCTTCTCCATCACCTTGTGTCGGTGCGCCTTTATCGTGCGCTCAGTAGAACCCAGAGCGTTCGCAACCGCCTTGTTGCTTTTCCCACGTATGACGAGTTCAAAGACCTGCCGCTCGCGTGGTGTCAATTTTGCGATCCGAGAAAGAACGGTGTCCCGCATCTGCTTCAGACCGAGGACATCCTTGTGTCGCGCAATCGCTCGTTCGACGGTCTGAACAAGCTGGTCCGAGGATACCGGCTTCAGCAGAAAATTTTCCGCGCCCGCCTTCATGGTCCGCACTGTGATCGGAATGTCAGGGTAGCCTGAGAGAAAAACGATGGGCAGCGTCGAACCCAGTTCGATCAGGCGCTGTTGCAGCTCTGGACCGCTCATGCCTGGGAGCCGCACGTCGAGGAGCAGACAGCTCGGTATGCTCTCGTTCGGCAGGCGATCAAGCAGATGCTGGGCGGAGGGATAGCTGTCGACCTCGTAACCGAATTGCTGCAAACAGCCTTCTATTGTTTTGCGGAAGGTCGCATTGTCATCGACGATATGCACCAGCCCCGGACCAACGCGCACCTCCACTGCTATCGACCTCCGGCACCCGGCCAAGGAAACTATTGCACACGACATCGTGGGTGGTCTGGTCACAAGTGGCCAGTTGGTGCCTGCGGGTCAACCGGTTGTCTCGGAAGGTCGAGGTCTGGAAAACGGGACGCTTGCAACTGACAAGCCACGTCACCCATATGGGTGACGTGGCCGCGCCGACCTTCCTGTGACGCTGGAGGGCTGGGGCTCGCCTTCAGGATCGGCTGATGACGAACAGCGAAATTGCCGCGATGGCCTCGAGCATCTGCACAGCGCACGATGCCTGCCCTGCTGATGGTCGAGCGATGCTGCATCAGATCGCGCACGATCATGGCCGCGCGGTTGCGGTCGCGGTCACGGCGATGTGCCGAATGATCTCGCGGCGGCGATGCGAGGAGGTCGCGCTGATCTTCGAGGGCCTGCCGCCCGACATCAGCTTCGCGGCTGCTCTCGCGGTCAAGCGCGAGCGCGGCGAGCCTTGCGCGCAAGGCTGGACCAAGCAGAGCGATGGCACCTTCGCCAAGCTGGTGCGCACCTGAAATTTTCAACATGCGCGATCTGATACACGCTGATCCGATCTGAGCGCTGCTGAGGCGCGAGCCCTTTAAAGCCCCGCTGATGCGTTCGAGCAGCTTCCCGCCGTATTGGCGAGCGGCCACCGCAAATAACTTCTCCAGCGCGGCTCCGTGCCACCGGGCTGAGCTGTTTTGGGGCCGGGGGGGCGGATCGCTCAACTGGAGCTGCAGCATTTCCGAGCGCTGGCGGCGCTCCAAAATTAGCGCCCGCAGGATAGGGAAATTTACAGGAATACCGTTCTGTGACCCCTCGTCTTTCAGCGGCGAAGCGAGCAAGATCGCCGGATCAACGCGAATGAGCAGAGGTCTCCATGGCAGGCCCGCCGCCAACCCCGACGCATCTGAAACTTCTGCGCGGCAACCCCGGCAAACGCCGCCTGCATCCGGAGCCCGAACCGCAGATCGCCAAGGTCTGCCCCGAGCCGCCGCCCTTCATCACCGGCTATGCTGCCGATGAATGGTGGACCGTCGCTCCGGGGCTGCACAGGCTCGGCCTCTTGACGACGGTCGATGTCGCTGCGCTCAGCGCCTACTGCTACGCCTACGCGCAATGGCGGCAAGCTGCCGAGGCTTTGGCGCGCATGGCTGATCGCGATGAGACCATGCACGGCCTGCTGGTCAAGACCGTGGACGGTAATGCGCGGCGGAACCCGCTGGTCAAGATCGCCAACGATGCCGCCGAAGACATGCTGCGCTATGCGGGCGAATTTGGCCTGACGCCAATTGCCAGAACGAGGCTCGGCGCAGCGGGCTACGCGGCGCCGTCGCCGCCATCGAAGTTCGACGGGCTGCTGGCGGGCACCGTCGTGCCGATGAGGCGCGGTGATGAATGACGGCGCGAGGAGCATCAAGCCGCCCAGCAAAACGGAATGGGACACGTCAGCGCTTGCTGCCAGCAGGCGAGCCTATCTTGATGAAGGTCTGTCATTCGAGCAGATCGCCGCGCGTGTGATCGGGAGCGCGACCCTCATTAGCAGCCGGATCGAGCCCTACCGCACGGCTCCTGGCGACGAGGAAGATGGGCGGCAGATCATCTTTGTCGTTCGCGCAGCGCCGCAAACCAGCGATCTGCTCTACAACGCTCCTGACGGGATGCGCGGACGTTACTGGCAAAGCCCTGACCATGGCTTCGCGGCGACCAAGCATCTGATCGACGGCTTGCTGCCGAAGCTGATGTCGGACGAGCCACCAGCGCCGCCGGAAAAGTGCGCGCCGATGAGCGTCGAGGACATCAAGGCCTCCTTAGAAGGGCTGTCAGCGAAGGTGTGGCCGCGAGAAAGGGATGATGCTCGGAAGCCCCTGTGGGTGGAGGACCAGCTAAAGGTGCTGCGCTGGGAACAGAGCGAGCAGGATGTTGGGAAGGGGCGTCAATGGCGGCGATCTTTCACCAGCGACGACCTTGAGATCAAGGGAGCCCTCATAGGCACAGATCAGACCGAATACATCCCTGAAGGCAAGCGGGACCGCTCCTGTCAGATACACAGGTTCGGCTTTACCTGAAGCGCGTGGCGGATGGATGAAAGCACGTGAGCCAAGGCCTTCGCTTCGAGGCGCGATGACGCCCGAGCAATTTTGCGCCGCGTTCTGCCTTTCGCCCGAGCTGCACGATACATTGCGGCGCTGCCGCTTGGCCCCGCGAGAGGTCCGCGTCGGCGGGCGCGTCGTGCTGCCGCTGGAAGCCATCGCGACATGGCGCTGCGAGATCGAGCCGATGCGGGCGTTCGCTCAGCGTTGGCTCAGCCGGTGCGGCGGTCAGCCCGCTTAACCGTCTCACGGCCCACACCTATTTCGGCGGCGATGGCGCGGTTGGTCCGTGAGCGAGCGTTTGTGCACAGCATGTTCCACCAAATCGCGCTTTATGCTTGCTATGTGCGAAAGCAAGCATTATCACGAGGATGCTTGCTTAACCCAAAGGAGGTCGCATTGGCGGACCACGATAAAGACCCTGACCGAAAGCGGATTGCCGCACAGGGGGGCCGTGCACGAGCGGACAAATTAGATCCCTCGAAACGCTCGGAAATAGCCAAGAACGCAGCAGTTCAACGATGGTCTGGGCCGGTGCACCATGCGCTTGAGGAAGGCACTCTCGACCTTGTGGGGATGACGTTTCGCTGTGCCGTAGTGGATGGAGAAATAAGGGTTATCTCCGGAACGGAATTCATGCGGACCATGGGAATTTACCGCAGCGGTGCACTGTCCACGCGCCGGTCGGAGGAAGATGGTGTGCACTTCCCGCTGTACCTTGCGTTTAAGAACCTGCGCCCCTTTGTCCTCGACGACGACAAGCTCGTCGAGGCGCTGCGCAACCCGATCCGATATCGCAGCGTGAACGGCTCCATCGCCGAGGGTATCCCCGGAACGGTTCTACGACGCATCCTCAGCGTTTGGGTGCGGGCCGAGCGCGAGGGGGTGCTCGGTCCCTCTCAGCAACGCGTGGCTGAAAAAGCGCAGGTCTTGCTCGACGGCCTTGCGGATACAGCCGTTGACGCTCTGATCGACGAAGCGACCGGCTATCAAAAGCGGCGTGCACATGATGCCTTGCAGCGCATCCTGGCCGCCTATGTCAGACCAGAATTTCGTTCATACAAAACCAAGTTCCCGATCTCGTTCTACGAGCAAATTTACCGCGTGATGGGGTGGCCGTTCGATGCCGGCTCCACGGCCCGAACCGCCTATGTTGGCAAGCTGACCAACACCCTCATTTACGAACAACTGCCGCCCGGTGTGCTCGATGGTCTCCGGAGGAAAAACCCGACAGATCCTGTAACGAAGAGACGCAAGCGCAAGCACTTTCAGTTTTTGACGGATGATGTCGGAGACCCGCACGTCGATAAGCAGATAACCGCCGTCACAACCCTGTTGAGAGCGACCCCGAACGGGCAGTGGAAGTTTTTTGACACGCTGTTCAGACAAGCATTTCCGCCCGCTCAGCCCGATCTATTTCTCGCGGATGAGATCGAGCGCCTGAGGCTGGTACCGCCAGACCAATAAAAAACCTGCGCCGGATCAACCCCGACCACATGGTTCAGGTTGTTGTCGCGCACGAGGACGGTTGGGTCATCTACTTTGAAGACGGCGACAAGAAATGCCCGCCGAACAAGTGTTCGAGGAGGCGCGCGGCTTTTGGGATGCGTTCATCCGCAGCAACGGCGTTGCCAAAGCGCTCGATGACTTCGCCGCTGTACAATATGAAAGTTCGGCTCAGATTGACGAAGAGAACTATCGCGCAGACACCGAAAAGCCCGCCTCGACCTGAGGCGGGCCCTCTGCTGGCTTGCGTCGATCAGGCGGCGAGCGGCATCTCATCTTCAGCGGCTTCCACGGGCTCGCTGATGATCCGCCTGATCTCGTCGGCGAGCCTCTGCAGCGCCGCGCGCTTCTCCTCGATGCGCGGGTCCTGATCGTAGTGCTTGCCGGTCACAGCCGCGACCGTACCGTGGTCGTCGCTCTTGATGGTGTGGTCGAGGCAGAGCGAGATGGTGGCGCGGCTGATGCCGATGGAGCCCATCAGGCTGGCGGCGGTGCGGCGCAGATCATGCGGCGTGAACGGCTTCAGCCCGAGCTGCTCGCAGAGGCCGAGGGAGCGCACGCGGCCATTGCTGGCCCTATTTCCGCGCAGCGCACCGGCCATCGCACTACGGGCCAGCGGAGCATTGCCAAAGCGGCCCGTGAACATCCACGTATAATTGCCCATCGCTTCCTTCGCGATCTCGACCGCCAGATCGGACAGCGGCTGATGGATCACGCGGCCCGCTTTCACCCGCTCCTCGGGGATGTCGACCTGCGGATACCGGCTGTTCAGATCATGGCCGTCCAGCTCATCGCGTTGGATATGCAAAAACTCCATCGAGCGCAGAGCGGTCGTGAGCGCGAACTTGAGCGCGAGGCAGATGCGGCGATCAACGGTGATGTCTGGCCGGTCGAGGCCATGCCAGAGGATCGGGATCTCCTCGCGGCTCAGCTTGCGCTTGCGCGGCTCCTCCGTAGGCAACAGCGGCAGGTTTACGCAGGGCGAGGTAGAGACGAAGTCGCGGCCTGCTTCGGCCGCCCAGTTGAACAGGCCCGAGACCGCCTTGCGCATATGGCGGGCGCTGGAGACCGATGCCTTCAGCGGCTTGCCGTGGACGATCAGCTTGCCTTCAAGGATATCGGCCTGCAGCTGCGCGATGTCATGCTTGGTGACCTCGCCTGCGATCATCCTGCCGAGGCGCGGACGCACCAGTCGGTTCAAGTGTCGGCTCTGTTCTTCCCAGCTCTTATTGCGCGGCGCTTTCTTGATCATGACGCCGTGCTCGGTGTGGCGGCGGGTGACGACCTCCTCTCGGAACCACGCGATGCGCTGGTCGATGATCTCGCCGACCGTGATGCCCGCCTGCTTGGCCTGAAGCCTGCGGACCTGACGCGCGGTCTGCGCGATATCCTCGCCGTTGGCGATCCTGACCCTCAGCTTCCACGCTTCCTTGCGCCAGAAGGCAACATCGTGTTCGCCCTGCTGATAGACGCCCAGGCGGTGCGTGCCGCGCTTTTTGCTGATCGGGTTTGTATACTTCAGGAAGAAGGTCGGCAGCGCTGACGGGCTCAGGCTGACGTAGAGGCCGGCGCAGGCGGCGTCGTAAATTTTTCGGCGCGCCTTCACTTCGGCGCGGCAGTCTCGTTCGGTGATGTTGGGCATTGGGTGCTCTCAGGCTGCGATGATGCGGGTGCCGCGCTGGGGCCTTGCCCCAGTAGCGGCGGTTCAGCGGCGAGCGCCCCAGCCTTGATGATCAAGGATATTTCCAAATGAGCCTATTTTTAAAGGATATCTTTCAGCTCAGCGGGTATCAGATCGGCTCGCCGGGTATCAAAATAAGGCCCACACGGTTTTGCCGTACGCACGGCCCGCCATTTCGCCGCAGTTTTTCCAGCCCTGTCGACGGAGCCGGAAACTTACAGACGAGACGAAGCCTAGCAGCGCCGCTCGTCGGAACGAAGTTTTGGGCTCACGGAGAGCAATCCGCCCTGCCCACGCCTCTCGTACCCGAACGCTGCCGCGTCCACCGCAAGCCCGGCTCGCGAACGTGACGACCACAAGATCGCCCCTCAAGGATGAGCCGGGATGGGCGACA
>NZ_JADPKX010000084.1:0-1379 GCF_023074155.1 Bradyrhizobium sp. 134
GCCAATGGTATGGACCCCGCCCTTGCGGCGGTGGAATCTCAAGCGTCAACTGCAGCGAAGGAGGATGTTATGCAGGTCGTTCGGATAGGTCTAGATCTGGCGAAGTATGTCTTCGAAGTTCACGGCGTCGACAACCACGGGAAAGTCGTTGTGCGAAAGAGGTTACGTCGCGATGCGGTGGCCGGCTTTTTCGCCAATTTACCGGCCTGCCTGGTCGGCATGGAGGCTTCCAACGGGGCACACTATTGGGCTCGCGTGCTCACGGAGCTTGGCCATCAGGTCCGACTAATCAGCCCTCAGTTCGTGACACCATACGTCAAGTCGAACAAAAACGACCAGAACGATGCGGAAGCCATCTGCGAAGCGGTCGGTCGTCCGTCCATGCGCTTCGTGCCACCGAAATCAACCGATCAGCTGGCGGTACAGGCCGTCCACCGCATTCGCCAGCGCCTGGTCGCCGATCGAGTCAGGCTCGTCAATCAAATTCGCGGTCTTCTGTCCGAGCATGGGATTGTCATTGCCCGTGACATTGCGCAGCTGCGGCGTGGCCTCGCGGTCATCGTAGGAAACATCAATGACGACCTCAGCGAGATGCTCCGAGCGCTCATGAGGGAACTGCAAGAGGAGCTGTCCGAGCTTGATACCCGCATTGCAGCCTATGACCGGCGGATAAGGGAAATCTTCCGTACGAGTGAGCAGTGCCAGCGGCTCGGCAAAATCGAAGGCGTCGGACCTGTGACAGCAACAGCCTTGGTCGCCGCCGTGGGCGATAGAAGCTGTTTCAAGAACGGCCGACAGTTCGCGGCTTGGCTTGGTCTGGTACCCAAGCAGCGATCCAGTGGAGGGCGGGCCCGCTTGTTCGGCATCAGCAAACGGGGGGATCGATACCTGCGGACGCTGATGATTCACGGAGCTCGCGCCGCTTTAAGCCGTGCTAATGGCAAGCAGGATCCGCGAAGCCTATGGCTCGGCAAGATGCGGCAACGGCGCCATCCCAATGTCGCGGCCGTGGCTCTTGCCAACAAGAACGCGCGGATCGTGTGGGCTATGCTCACAGGCGGCGCGGCTTATGAGCCGGCGCTTTCGGTGAAGGCGGCCTGAAGCGAAGCGGCAATCAAGGAAAGGAGGTCTCACCGGCAATTGCAACAAATGGCAGGAGATGGCGAAACGGTCACCCCGTCGCTTCCCGAACCTGATGTGTGGACCGGCACGGCTTGCGCCGATGTCTCGGGGCCGTTGAGGTGGAAGCGGGCGAAAACCATCGAGGCTCGCGGCGGAGACGTTGTCCAGCCGCATCAAGAAGCCGGATATACGTCAGCAGTTGTGGCCGTCGATCCTGATCAAGCCAGTCGTTGCAATCGGGCGGGGTCCATATACGT
>NZ_JADPKX010000050.1:0-100816 GCF_023074155.1 Bradyrhizobium sp. 134
ATCCTATGGCCTGTTGATCGACCAGATCGGCGAAGTGCTGCGGCTCGCCGAGGACGGCATGGAAGAAAACCCCGTCAATCTCGACCCCCGCATGGCCAAACTCGCCGGCGGTGTCCACCGTCTCGACGGCCAGCTCATGGTCGTCCTCGACGTCGATCGCGTCCTCGAGCTCAAGACCGAAGTGCAAATGGCTGCGTGAGCCCCAAAAACATCGAAGCCGGAGAACCAAAATGAAGACGTGTTTGGTGGTCGATGATTCCAGCGTCGTGCGCAAGATCGCACGCCGGATCCTAGAAGGCCTGGAATTCGAAGTCACGGAAGCCGAGGACGGCTCCAAGGCGCTTGAAGTCTGTCAGCGCAAGCTGCCCGACGCTGTGCTGCTGGACTGGAACATGCCGGTGATGGACGGCTTCGAGTTCATGGGCCACATGCGCCGACTGCCCGGCGGCGACCAGCCCAAGGTCGTGTTCTGCACCACCGAAAACAACGTGGCTCATATCGCTCAGGCGCTCAGCGGCGGCGCCAACGAGTACATCATGAAGCCCTTCGACAAAGACATCATCGCCGACAAATTCGCTGAAGTCGGCTTGATCCCGGTCGGACAAGCCATGGTCTGAGTTATCTGGCGGAGTGTTCCGGCCAGAGTGTTCCAGTACAGCTTCCGAGAGGCCTATCAGTGACCCCGACCGAGTATGAGTATCTGCGTAAGTTCCTGAGGGATCATTCCGGGCTCGATCTGTCCGCAGACAAGCAATATCTGATTGAAAGCCGGCTGTTGCCGCTGGCGCGCAAGGCCGGGATCTCCGGCATCGGCGAGCTCGTGCAGAAGCTGCAAGGCGCTGGCTCGGGCGCGCTCGTCACCAGCGTGGTCGAGGCGATGACCACCAACGAGACCTTCTTCTTTCGCGACAAGGTCCCGTTCGACCATTTCCGCGACACCATCATGCCGGAGATCATCAAGGCGCGCGCCGGCCGCCGCAGCGTGCGCATCTGGTGCGCCGCCGGCTCGACCGGGCAGGAGCCCTATTCGCTCGCGATGAGCCTGAAGGAGATGGGGGCGGCCCTGACCGGCTGGCGCCTCGAGATCATCGCGACCGACCTGTCGCAGGAGGTGCTCGAGAAGGCCAAGGCCGGCATCTACAGCCAGTTCGAAGTGCAGCGTGGCTTGCCGATCCAGATGCTGATGAAATATTTCAAGCAGACCGGCGAGACCTGGCAGATCAATCCCGAACTGCGGGCGATGATCCAGCACCGGCAGCTCAATCTGCTGCACGATTTCGCTCAGCTCGGCACCTTCGACGTCATCTTCTGCCGCAACGTGCTGATCTATTTCGACCAGGACACCAAGATCAACATCTTCAACCGCCTGGCTCGCCAGATCGAGGGAGACGGCTTCCTGGTGCTGGGCGCGGCCGAAACGGTGGTCGGACTGACCGATACGTTCAAGCCGATTCCGGAGAAGCGCGGTCTCTACAAGCCGAACGACCCCCGTGCCGCGGCCGCCAAGCCGGCTCTTGCCGGCGCCGCGCCGCGCGTAGCGGTCATGGCAGGACGATAGGCATGGCCGAGGATGGCAAGGGCGCGGAACGCGTGACGTTCAGTCGGGGCTATGATGTCTGCATCATGGCCATCGACGGCACTTGGCGCCGCGACTGCAAGCTCAACGCGATCTCCGACACCGACGCCGTCCTGACGGTGGAAGGCTCGATTCAGGGCCTGAACCTGAAAGAGTTCTTCCTGCTGCTGTCGTCCACCGGCCTTGCCTACCGCCGCTGCGAACTGGTGCGCGTCAACGGCGTCGAAATGGACATCCAATTCCTGCGTGGCAAGAACCGGAAGAAGCGGGCCGCCGGTGGCCGTGACGAAGCGGCGTGATCTTCACCTGGTCTCGTCGCCGTTTGCCGCGAGCTTGGTTCACATTTGCTGAAACAACCGACTGAATTTGCCGTCGCGGCTTTACGTGGCCTAAGCGCGAACCGTGTATCCATTGCCGGTCTCTATCTCAGGATACCGCAATGCCCAGAAGCTCTTTCTCACCTCTCCCGTCAAACCTGCCCGACGGCGCCGAGCGGCGTGCGCTTCAGCTTCTGGTGGTCGATGACGACGCCACGCAGCGCAGCCTGATCACGGTCGCGGCCAAGCAGGCCGGCCACGAAGTCAGCGTGGCGCCGTCCGTGGCCGAAGCGATCGAAAAGCTCCGCACCGCGCGCTTCGACTGCGTGACACTCGATCTCGTGCTGGAGGATGGCGACGGCATCGACGTGCTGGGCGAGATGGCGAAGGCGAAATTTGGCGGCGCCGTGATCGTCATCAGCGGCATGGACGGCAAGCGCCGCAGCGCCGCCCGCAGCTTCGCCCGTTCCGTCGGGATCGAGCTCCAGAGCCTGCCCAAGCCGCTGGATCTCGCCGCGTTGCGCATCAGCCTCGCCAACCTTGGCAAGACCGCGATGGGCCTGCCGGCGATCCACACCTGGGGTGGTGTCGCCACCGACGCGATCGTGGAGCGGCACCGCGCCTGAGCCGCGTGCCTGCCATGCAGTGAAATGCGGTCGTCGCGCCGCAGCAACCGCGATCTATACCGTGCTGCCGGTTTCCGACAGGCAGTTAACGGCATGGCCAAGGCCGGCCCGGCAGGCGTCGAGAGCGGCGATCGCCGTGGATACCGCGGTGTGACATCGTCGAGCACGAAGACGTCGGCGGAACCTTCCGGATCGCTCCCGTGTTCTTGATCCATGGCTGTGGCGGTCCGGCGCATGGTGGTCTCGATCTGCGAGATCAGCATGCGAAGGTCAGCCGCAATCAGCTCACGGCTCTCGACCTCGGGCATTGCCACGAGAGGCGGCATAGCGGCCAAATTAGCATGGATATTCTCCGTCCCCTGCAATTAGGCGCCTCGCCGCTACTTGTGCGTTAAGTCCATGTCCCGTACAAATACGGTGGGCCGAATCCGCGCCGAACGCCATAACGGTTGGGGCGGACGCGAGTCCTTCATGCCAACCGGATGTGTGGCACATGGCCGAACAAAGCTCTCGCGGTGAAATCTTCGTGGTCGACGACGACGCTGCCGTTCGCGACACCTTGTCGATGGTGTTGAAGGCGGCTGGCTATGAGGTGATCTGTTTTGCGGACGGCGCAGCATTGCTCTCCGTCGCGCGAAGCCGCACACCTGCAGCGGTCCTGCTCGACGTGCACATTCCCGGCAAGTCGGGCCTCGATATTCTCAATGAGCTGCACGGGGAAGACTATCCGGCACCGATCTTCATGATCTCCGGACAGGGCGATATCGCGATGGCGGTGGGAGCCATCAAGAGCGGCGCGCTCGACTTCATCGAGAAGCCGTTCCGCGGCAGCGAGATCGTCGGCCGGCTCGACGAGGCGATCGGTGCTTATGCACGCAGGCAGTCAGAGAACGCGGCGCCGAAGTTCGGCTCGCTGCATTTCCCCGGGCGCGAGCCGTTGACGCGCAGGGAGCGGGAGGTGCTCGAGCAGTTTGCCGCCGGCGCCTCCAACAAGGAGGCCGGCCGCACGCTCGGCATCAGCCCGCGCACCATCGAGGACCATCGCGCCAACATCATGAAGAAGCTCGGTGCGCGCAATGCCGCCGATCTGATCCGCATCGTGATGACCGCGGCCCAGCGCGCGTCGTAAATTCCGGAGGTGACATGTCGTAGCCCGGATGAGCGAAGCGACATCCGGGACTTGGCTCGGAGTGTTTCCGGGTATCGCTTCCCTCAGCCGGGCTACGGGCTCTCACCCAGCCCGACGCTATCAACTGCTCAACGCCTTGCGGATGGCCCGCGCCAGATCCGATTTGCGATAGGGCTTCGCCAGCAGCAGAACGCCCGAATCCAGCCGGCCGTGATGGATGATCGCGTTCTCGGTATACCCGGACGTGTAGAGCACCCTGAGATCGGGGCGCGTTCTCCGCAGTTCGTCGGCGAGCTGCCGTCCGTTCATCTTGCCGGGCATAATGACGTCGGTGAACAGGAGGTCGAACGGCTTTTTGGCGGCGACGATTGCGAGCGCCTCCGCGGCGTTCGCAGCCTGCAAGGTGACATAGCCGAGCGAATGCAGCTGCGCCAGCACGTAGTCACGCACCAGCCGGTCGTCCTCGACCACCAGGATCGTCTCGTGTCCGCCTTCGATGGTCGCCGGCGTCACGACCTCGCCGACCAACGTCGGCGTCTTGCCGGGCGGCAGATACATCTTGATCGTGGTGCCGTGGTCTTCCTCGCTGTAGATCTTGATGTGGCCCGCGGACTGCTTGATGAAGCCGTAGACCATCGAAAGCCCGAGTCCGGTGCCCTTGCCGGGTCCCTTCGAGGTGAAGAAGGGGTCGAACACCCTGGCCAGCATGTTGGCGGGAATTCCGCTGCCGGTGTCGCTCACGGCGATCATCACGTAGTGGCCCGGCGGGACGTCGTTGACGCTGGCATAGACCTCGTCGAGATAGGCCGCCCCCGTCTCCACGATCAGCTTGCCGCCGCCTGGCATGGCATCGCGGGCATTGAGCGCGAGGTTGAGGATTGCGGTGGTGAGCTGGCTGGGATCGACGATCGCGACGCAGTTCTCGTCCTCGAACACCGATTCGATATGGATCTGCTCGCCCAGCGTCGGCCGCAACAGTTTCGCGGTGTCGATGATCAACGCGTTGACGTCGATTTCGCGCGGCTGAAGCGGCTGCTTGCGCGCAAACGCCAGCAGGTGCTGCGTCAGCTCGGCGCCACGCCCGGCGGCCTCGTCGATCATCTTCGTGATCGCGGCGAGCTCCGGCTCCTTGGCCACCGCGTCGGCCAGGATCTCGATCGTGCCGGTGATGACGGTGAGGATGTTGTTGAAGTCGTGCGCCACGCCGCCGGTGAGTTGGCCGACCGCCTCCATCTTCTCGGCCTGGCGGATGCGCTCGTCGGCCGCGATCTTGTCGGTCAGGTCGCGGTAGAACGAATTGAAAAGAACGCCTTCGCGTCGCCGGAGCGCCGTGACACTGAGTTCGGCCCTGAATTCCTTGCCGTCGCGCCGCCGCACCAAAAGTTCGCGCCGTGGATTGGCCAGCGATTGTTGCTCGGATTCGAGAAAGAGCTTCAGTCTGGCCCTGACGCTTTCGCGCTCACTGGGGGCGACGAAAAGCTCAATCGCATTCTCGCCGATCGCCTCCTCACGCGTCCATCCGAAGAGCTTCTCGGCCTGCGAGTTCCAACTCAGGATGGCGCCGGTGTGGTCTGTCTGGGTGAAAGCATCGAGCGAGGTCTCGACGATGTTGCGCGCAAGCTGTTCGCTGTCCCGCAAGGACTCCTGTGCAAGCCTCGCCTCCGTCATGTCGCGCCCGACAAAGAAGTAGCGCTGGGCATGGTCGGACCAGCTGCCGAGCCAAGACAGCCAGACCTCGCGACCGTCCTTGTGGAAGCAGCGGGTGTCGGCGAGCTTCAGCCGCTCGCCGCGCCTGAGCGCGCGCATCTCGTCGCGCGACTGGTCGAGATGGCCGGGATGAATGAAATCGGCGCCGCTGCGGCCGATCATCTGCTCCGGCCGGTAGCCGATAATGGCCTCGCTGCTCGGACTGATCTGCGCGATGTGCCCGCGCGCGTCCATCACCATGATCAGATCCTGCGAGGTCTCGAAGATCTGACGCCGTTCCTCGAGCTGCTGCTGCAGCGCCCGCTCGGCCCGCCGCGCCTCGGTGAGGCTGCGCGCGGTGCCGGAGGCGCCCACGATCTCGCCTGACGGGCCCCTGATCGGCGACAGGCTGAGTGAGATTTCGACCGGCGTGCCTTCCTTGCGCAGGCGCACGGTCTCGAACCGTTCGATCGGTTCTCCTCCGGCGATCCGCCGCAAATAGTCCTTGCCTTGCTCGCGTCGGTCGGGTGGGACGATGATCGAGGTGGATTGCCCGATCGCCTCATTCGCCGAATAGCCGTAGAGACGCTCGGCGGCGGCATTCCAGCCGGTGATGATGGCGTCGAGCGATTGCATCACGATCGCGTCGTCGGAGGATTCGACGGCGGCGCTGAACAAGCGCTCGCGCGCTTCATGATGGCTTCGCGCGGCCTCGGTGCGGCGATGCTCCTCGATCTCGCGTTCGAGAGCGGCCGTCTTCGCTCTGGTTTCTTCGACCATTTGGGCGAATGCCCTCGCCAGCACGCCTGTCTCTCCGCTCGCATCGACGGGAATATCGGCGCGCCGCCCGCTGCCGATCGCCTCCACCGCCGCGGTCAAACGCCCGATCGGCCGCGTTAATGAGCGCGCCAGCAGCACCGCAAGCAAAGCTGCGGCAAGGACAGCAAGCAGGCCGACCAGCGAGGAGGTTTTTTGAATGGCCGCCGGAACGCGGCTGAACACGGATGCGGGGGCCGTCTCGATGATAGCCAACCACTCCTTGCCAGCCAGCAGCGCCGGTGCGATCGCCGCTCCACTCGGCCGGCCAGACCGGTCGCTCGTGAGCTGCGTGGATCCTTGCGGCTGGCCGGCCCGGGCTGCAAAGAAAGGAAAGTCCCGGCGCCAATCGTTGGCGTTGCCAAGCAATGCACCGAATTCCCGCGCGCGATCGGGGTGGACAAGATAGTCGCCACGCGAATTCACGACATAGATTTCTCCTCCTGCGCTCGCGGTTGAACGAACGCGGTCGAGCGCGGGACGCATGTCGATGTTGGCGATGATGATGCCGAACGGCTTGCTATCAGGCGTGAACAGCGGCGTCGCGACGCGCAACGTCGGAATGTGAGGATCCGTGGTTCCTCCCTGCCGGGTGGCGAGATCGATGGGCGAAACATAGATGTCGCCCGGCGCCAGTCGAATCGTCTCTTGGAAGTAGGTTCGTTCGCTCTTGCGTTCGAGTTCGCCGTTGGGAACAATCCGTGCTGCTCCGTTCTGGCCGGCGCGATCGACGCGGACCAGTTCGCGTTGATCGTCGTCAAGGCCGATGATTCGAAATTGCCCGTAGCTTGGTTTCGCGTCGATCTCGGCTGCGAACCGCGCTGCGATGCGCTCGCGCCAGGTTTGCTCCGAAACGCCGTCGACTGCGTCGATGCCTCCACCGACATGGGCGCGGATCAGGCCATTGATGGCAGCGGCGGAGCGATAACCGAGCAGATCGCCACGGGCGCCGGCAACGTAGGATTCAAGATGGGTGGCCAGCAGGCTCGACTGGGCTTCAATCCGTTCCAGGACACGCGGAATGACGGCCTGGGTGATGTTGCGATAGCCGAGCCAGCCGACTGCGGCCACGGTGACCGCCACCAGCAGGATCATCGCGATGGCGAGCCGCGTAGCGAGGGTCATGGGGAAATTTACACCGCTTCCTGAATTGCCGTGCCCGGGCTCGGTTGGAATAGAATGAAGGTTCTTGTCATCGGCGGCCGGTGCTGACATCCGGATTCCTCACCGATGCCGTCCGCGCCGCGTCCAGGCAGCCGGCGACCGCGGCGAGCAGCGCGTCGGCCCGGAACGGCTTCTGCAAGCTCGCCACCGCGCCGAGCTTGGTCGCCATCTTGAGGAAGTCCGGCTCCGCATGGGCGTCCGGCGTGAACGAACGGCCGGAAATGACGACGATCGGAATCGCTGGCTGCAGCGCCCGGATGTGGCGCATCGTCTCCAGGCCGTCCATGCCGGGCATGAAGATGTCGAGAAACAGCAGGTCGAACTGGCTGGCCTCGAACAGCGCAAGTCCCTTGCGGCCGTCTCCGGCGACGGTGATGTGATGACCAGCCCTCTCCAGGAGCAGCCGAATCGTCATCTGCACGGCCGCGTCGTCATCCACGATCAGGATGTTGGCCACGTCTGGTATCCTCCGGGCCGGATGGGATTTCCCAGCGACCGCAAATCAAACCATCAACTCTGAAATTGTTGCGCGGATTGCATTCGGCCTGCAAGCACTTCGCCATCGATCCGACGATTGCTCGCGAAAGGCGAATCGGTTGCGTCAACTTATGCACGGTGACGTGCACAACTGCTAGCGACGCGCCATAGGCTTAGTCGGTCAAATATTCCGGATAGTGGCTCCGGATCGTATCGAGTTCGCTCAGCGTGCCCGACAGGTGCTTGCGCAGATGCTGTTGCGCAGCATCGGCGTCGCCGGCCTCGACCGCGCGCGTGATCAGCTTGTGGTGGCGGACGATGTTCTGGGCCTTGCCCGGTGAGGGCAGATGCAGCCGGCGCAGCCGGTCGATATGTCCGCTGCGGCTGCGCACCAGCGTCCAGAGTTCCTGCTTGCCGGCCGCGGCATAAAGCTGCGCGTGAAAATCATTGTCGCCGGCGATGAAGCTCTCGAAGTCTCCGGCCTTGGCGAATTGCTGCTGGAGCGCGATCGTGTGGTCGAGGCGTATGACCAAAGCGTCGTCATGTTGCTCCGCGAGCAGCCGGACGATTTCGAGTTCCAGTGCCTGGCGCAGGAAATGGGCCTGCTCGGCCCGACCGACGTCGACTCGGCTGACGACGGTGGCGTGCTGCGGAAACACGTCGACCAGACCTTCTTCCTCCAGCCGCATCAAGGCGTCGCGGATCGGCGTCGAGCTGACGCCGAATTGTGCGGCGAGATCCGTGCGCGACAGCGGCGAGCCGGGCGGCAGTTCGAGCGCGAGAATGGCGTTGCGCAGGCGCTCGAACACTTGCGGTGCGGCCTGCCGGGCCCGGTCGAGCCGCGCGCCGGGGCGGACGGCCGCGCGGGATGCGGGTTGGGCTGTTTCCATGCGAAGGGCTCCGGCCGGCCTTGCCTTTGAGGCACTAATGCATTAGTGCATCAGTAAGATCGCTCGTCAATGGCGGCCGGAGGAAACGAACAACAATGATCAAGCAATTGCAGTGTGGCCTCACGGCCGTCGCCCTGATCGCCGCCACGGCGCTGACGGTTTCGTCCGCGTCAGCGCAGCAAAAATCCGAGATCTCGCTATCGCGCCAGCCCGGCATTTTCTACATGCCGAGCCACATCATGGAAAAGCAGAAGCTGATCGAGAAGCACGCAGCTCAGCTCGGGGTGGCCGGTGTCACCACCAAATGGGTCACCTTCTCCGGCGGCGGTGCGCAGACCGATGCGCTGCTCGCGGGCGGCGTCGATATTCTCAACACCGGCACCGGCAATCTCTTGTTGCTGTGGGATCGCACGCGCGGCGGTGTGAAGGGCATCGTCGCGACCTCGGCGCAGCCGATGACGCTGATCAGCCGCGACGCCAACATCAAGTCGATCAGGGATTTCGGCCCCAGCGACAAGATCGCCGTGCCGACGGTGAAAGTCTCGACCCAGGCGATCGTGCTCCAGATCGCCGCCGCCGAGGCTTTTGGTGCCGACCAATGGTCGAAGCTGGACGTCAACACGGTGCAGCTCGGCCACCCCGACGCCTATGCGGCACTGTCCAACGCCAAGCACGAGGTGCACACCCATTTCTCGATCCCGCCGTTCACCTTCCTCGAGCTGAAGAACGTGCCGGGCGCGCATGTCGTGCTGTCGTCGCCGGACGTAATGGGCGGCCCTCTCAGCCAGGCGCAGTTCTTCACCACCACGAAGTTCGCCGATGCCAACCCGAAAATCATCCAGGCCGTGCGTGATGCGACCAAGGAAGCGCAGGATCTGATCCGCAGCGACACCAGGCAGGCGGTCGAGATCTACAGGGAGATCACCGGTGACAAGACCTCGTTGGAAGAGCTGCTCGACCTCCTGAAGGAGCCCGGCATGATGGAGTGGAATCTCGAGCCGCAGGGCACGATGAAATTCGCCGCGCATCTGTTCAAGACCGGTACGCTAAAGACTCAACCCAAGGCCTGGACCGATTACTATCTCCCCGTCGCCCACGATCTGAAGGGCAACTGATGGCGCTGCTCGACGTCAGCTCCGTGACGCTGCGTTACAAGACCTCCAGCGCCGTCGTCACCGCCACGGAAAGGGTGAGCTTCACCGTCGACAGGTCCGATCGCTTCGTGCTGCTCGGGCCGTCCGGCTGCGGCAAATCGACCCTGCTCAAGGCCGTCGGCGGCTACATGGCGCCGAGCGAAGGTCGCATGACCATCAACGACCGCGAGATCCACGGTCCAGGCGCCGATCGCATGATGATCTTCCAGGAGTTCGACCAGCTGCTGCCCTGGAAGAGCGTGCTGGCCAACGTGATGTTTCCGCTCCTGACCGCGCGAAAATTGTCGCGCAAGGACGCCGAAGCGCGGGCGCGAGCCTATATCGAGAAGGTCGGCCTGACCCGTGTGGTCGATGCCTATCCGCACACGCTCTCCGGCGGCATGAAGCAGCGCGTCGCGATCGCGCGCGGCATGGCGATGGAGCCCGACATCCTGCTGATGGACGAGCCGTTCGCCGCGCTCGACGCGCTGACGCGCCGGACCTGCCAGGACGAGCTGCTCCAGCTCTGGAGTGAGACCAAATTCACCGTGCTGTTCGTGACCCACTCGATCGCGGAAGCGATCCGCATCGGCAACCGCATCCTGCTGCTGTCGCCGCATCCCGGCCGCGTCAAGGCCGAGGTGGTCGACGTCGACAAGGTTTCCAATGAGGACGGCAGTGCCGGCCGGCTCGAGAAGGAGATCCACGATCTCCTGTTCGCCTCCGAAGCAACGGCGCATTGAGGGAGCCTCTCATGGGCGAAGCCAGGATCCTGCTACGTGAGGCGCCGGTCGCCGGCAGCGCAGCCGAAGTCGAGCGCAAGCTGAGCGTGCCCGAGCTGTTGTGGAACGATGGTTTTGTCCGCAAGACCGTCATCATCCTGTTTCTCGCGGCGGTCTGGGAGGCCTACGGCCTCACGCTCGACAATCCCCTGCTGTTTCCGACGCTGCACGACACCGTCATCACGATGTTCGAGCGTGTGAAGGACGGCACCATCCCGATGCGCGCCTGGGCCTCGCTGAAGGTCCTTTTCATGGGCTATTCGGCCGGCATCGCGCTCGCCGCGATCTTCACCGTGCTCGCGATCTCGACCCGCATCGGCACCGATTTCCTCGAGACTGTCACGGCGATGTTCAATCCGCTGCCGGCGATCGCGCTGTTGCCGCTCGCCTTGATCTGGTTCGGTCTCGGCAACGGCAGTCTGGTGTTTGTGCTGATCCATTCGGTGCTGTGGCCCGTCGCACTCAACACCCATTCCGGCTTCAAGAGCGTGTCCAACACGCTGCGCATGGTCGGTCGCAATTACGGCCTGCGCGGGCTGCCTTACGTGGCGAAAATCCTCATCCCCGCGGCGTTCGGCTCGATCCTGACCGGCCTCAAGATCGGCTGGGCCTTTGCCTGGCGCACGCTGATCGCCGCCGAGCTGGTGTTCGGCGTGTCCTCGGGGCAGGGCGGGCTCGGCTGGTTCATCTTCGAAAACCGCAACCTGCTCGACATACCTGCGGTCTTCGCCGGCCTCTTGACGGTGATCATCATCGGGCTTTTTGTCGAGAACCTGATCTTCCGCGCCATCGAGCGGAACACCGTGCAGAAATGGGGCACCCAATCATGACCAAGAAGAAACTAACGCCCGACCAGCTCCGCAGCGCGCGCTGGTTCGCACCCGACGATCTCCGCTCATTCGGCCACCGCTCCCGCACCATGCAGATGGGCTACGCGCCGGAGGAGTGGAAGGACCGCCCGATGATCGCGATCCTCAACACCTGGTCGGACGCGCAGCCCTGCCACATGCACTTCAAGTCGCGCGTCGACGACGTCAAGCGCGGCATCCTGATGGCCGGCGGCCTGCCGCTGGAGCTGCCGGCGCTGTCGCTGTCGGAATCGCTGCTCAAGCCGACCACGATGCTCTATCGCAATCTGCTGGCGATGGACGCCGAGGAGTTGCTGCGCAGCCATCCCGTCGACGGCGTGGTGCTGATGGGCGGCTGCGACAAGACCACGCCGGCGCTGCTGCTGGGCGCCACTTCGATGAACATTCCGGCGATCTATCTGCCGGCAGGTCCGATGCTGCGCGGCAATTGGAAGGGCAAGACGCTCGGCTCGGGCTCGGACGGCTGGAAATACTGGGACGAGCGCCGCGCCGGCAAGATCTCCGACAAGGACTGGCTCGACATCGAAGCCGGCATTGCCCGCAGCTATGGCACCTGCATGACCATGGGCACGGCTTCCACCATGACGGCGATTGCCGAGGCGATCGGCATGACGCTGCCTGGCGCATCCTCGATTCCCGCCGCCGATGCCAACCATATCCGCATGGCCTCCGAATGCGGCCGCCGCATCGTCGAGATGGTCTGGGAAGATCTGACGCCGAAGACGATCCAGACCCGCAAGGCGTTCGAGAACGCGATCGCAGTGGCGATGGCGATGGGCTGTTCGACAAATGCGATCATCCATCTGATCGCGCAGGCTCGCCGCGCCGGTCTCGACATTGGCCTCGACGATTTCGAGATTGCGAGCCGCAAGGTGCCCGTCATCGCCAATGTGCGGCCGAGCGGGGATGCCTATCTGATGGAGGATTTCTTCTATGCCGGCGGCTTGCCGGCATTGATGGGCCAGATCAAGCCGCATCTGCATCTCGACTGCATCACCGTCACCGGCAAGACCGTGGGCGAGAACATCGATGGCGCCGAGGTTCACAATGACGACGTGATCCGTTCGATCGACAATCCCATCTACAAGGAAGGCGCGCTCGCCGTGCTCAAGGGCAATCTCGCGCCCGACGGCTGCGTCATCAAGCCGAGCGCCTGCGCGCCGCGCTTCCTCAAGCACACCGGGCCTGCGCTGGTGTTCGACGATTATCCGTCGATGAAAAAGGCGGTCGATGATCCCGATCTCGATGTCACCGAAGACCACATTCTCATCTTGCGCAATGCGGGGCCGCAGGGCGGACCGGGCATGCCGGAATGGGGCATGCTCCCGATCCCCACCAAGCTCGTGAAGCAGGGCGTGCGCGACATGGTGCGGATCTCCGATGCGCGCATGAGCGGCACCAGCTACGGCGCCTGCATTCTGCACGTAGCCCCGGAATCCTATGTCGGCGGACCGCTGGCGCTGGTGCGGAACGGCGACCGCATCACGCTCGATGTCGCTGCCCGCACCATCAATCTCGATGTGTCGGAGGCCGAGCTCGACAAGCGCCGCGCCGCCTGGAAGCAGCCCGAACGCCGCTTCGAGCGCGGCTATGGCTGGATGTTCACCAAGCACATCAAGCAGGCCAATGACGGCTGCGACTTCGACTTCCTCGAGACCGATTTCGGCGCGCCGATCGGCGAGCCCTCGATTTACTAGAGAGCGTGACATGACCAAACTTACCGAAGCCACCCGCAACAAGCTCAAATCCGTCTCCACCGCCACCGTCGCCACCGCGTTGTTCAAGCGCGGCCTGCGCATCCAGATGATCCAGGATGTGCACCCGCTCAGTGCCGACCAGCCGAGCATGGTCGGTGAAGCCTTCACGCTGCGCTATATGCCGGCCCGCGAGGATCTCAACACCATCGAGGTCTTCAAGGACCGTTCCCATCCGCAGCGCAAGGCGGTCGAGGATTGCCCGCCAGGCAGCGTGCTGGTGATGGACAGCCGCAAGGATGCACGGGCCGCTTCCGCCGGTGCGATCCTGGTCACGCGCTTGATGAAGCGCGGCGTCGCCGGCGTCGTCACCGACGGCGGTTTTCGCGACTCGGCCGAGATCGCCAAGCTGGGTATCCCCGCCTACCACCACCGTCCGAGCGCGCCGACCAATTTGACGCTGCATCACGCCATCGAGATCAACGTTCCCATTGGCTGCGGTGATGCGCCGGTGTTTCCCGGCGACGTCATTCTCGGCGACAGCGACGGCGTGATCGTGATCCCCGCGCATCTCGCTGAAGAGATCGCCAACGAGACCTTCGAGATGACCGCGTTCGAGGACTTCGTCACCGAGGAAGTCAACAAGGGCCGCGGCATTTTCGGTCTCTATCCGGCGACGGACCCGCAGACGCTGACCGACTTCGGCGCATGGCGGAAGGCGAACGGAAGGTAAGGGCCACGCGCCGGCACCAGATCTTTTCAAGAAACAGGCCGGCCGCAGCAAGCGCCGGCCTTAAATCAGCCGGGGAGGATTCCATGAATTTCACACGACGCAATCTCTTGGCTGGCGCTGGCGCGGCGGCGGCTTCCACGCTTTTCGCCCGCGCCGCCGGTGCCCAGTCGTTTCCGTTCACGCCGAACCAGCGCTATCCCGATCCCGCCATCCAGATCCTCGATCCCGGCTTTGGAAAATACCGACTCTATTCCTCGACGGTCGAGCAGGTCGCAACGGGCATGCGCTGGGCCGAAGGCCCCGCCTATTTTCCCGAGGGCGGCTATCTGCTGTTCTCGGACATTCCCAACAACCGGATCATGAAGTTCGACGAGAAGACCGGGCAGACCAGCGTGTTCCGCGCTAATGCGAACTACGCCAACGGCAATGCGCGCGACCGCCAGGGCCGCCTCGTCAGCTGCGAGCACTCCGTGACCCGCCGCATCACCCGCACCGAGAAGGACGGCAAGATCACCGTGCTGGCCGACAAGTTCGAGGGCAAGCGGCTGAATTCGCCGAACGACATCGTGGTGAAATCCGACGACAGCATCTGGTTCACCGATCCCCTGTTCGGCATCAACGGCGAGTGGGAGGGCAAGAAGGAGAAGGCCGAGCAGGCCACCACCAACGTCTACCGCATCGCCAAGGACGGCAAGATCAGCGCTGTGCTCACCGACCTCGTCAATCCAAACGGCCTCGCCTTCTCGCCGGACGAGAAGAAGCTCTACGTCGTCGAGTGGAAGGGGACCCCGAACCGCAGCATCTGGAGCTACAATGTCGGCGACGACGGTTCGCTCAGCGGCAAGACCAAGCTGATTGACGCCACCGACCAGGCCTCGCTGGACGGTTTTCGCGTCGACCGCGACGGCAATCTCTGGTGCGGCTGGGGCTCCAACGGTGCGCTGCAATCCGAGCCGGCCGACATCGCCGGGCGCAAGGTGTTTCAGCTCAAGGGCAAGTCGGAGGATCTCGATGGCGTGATGGTGTTCAACGCGGACGCCAAGCCGCTAGCCTTTATCAAGCTGCCCGAACGCTGCGCCAATCTCTGCTTCGGCGGACCGAAGAACAATCGCTTGTATATGGCCAGCAGCCACTCGGTGTATGCGCTGTATGTGGAAGCGCACGGGGCGGTATGACGGAAATTGTGGGACGGTAACTCGTCCCACAAACTCCGCTCTCGTCCTGACGAAAGCCAGGACCCTACACCCCGGCCTCCGCCATCCCCGCCGCCCACAGCGCGAACGCATAGACGATCGCGACTTCATCGAGCCGATTGAAGCGTCCCGAGGCGCCGCCATGGCCGGCGCCCATGTTGGTGCGGAGCAGGACCGGGCCGCCGCCGTTCATGGTCGCGCGCAGGCGCGCGATCCATTTGGCGGGCTCCCAATAGGTGACACGCGGATCGGTCAACCCGCCCATCGCCAGGATCGCCGGATAGTCTTTCGCCGCGACATTGTCGTAGGGCGAATAGGACAGGATGGTGCGGAAATCCTTTTCGCTCTCGATCGGGTTGCCCCATTCCGGCCATTCCGGCGGCGTCAGCGGCAGCGTGTCGTCGAGCATGGTGTTGAGCACGTCGACGAACGGCACTTCGGCGACGATGCCGGCGAACAATTCGCCGGCGCGGTTCGCCACCGCGCCCATCAGCATGCCGCCGGCCGAGCCGCCGTGGCCGATGATGCGCTTTGCGCTGGTGTACTTCGTATCGATCAGTGCGCGGGCGCTGGCAGAGAAGTCGTCGAACGAATTCGTCTTCTTCTCGCGCTTGCCGTCGAGGTACCAGCCCCAGCCCTTGTCGGCGCCGCCGCGGATATGGGCGATGGCATAGACGAAACCGCGGTCGACCAGCGACAGCCGGTTGGCGCTGAACGAGGCCGGCATCGCCATGCCGTAGGAGCCGTAGCCGTAGAGCAGCAGCGGCGCCGCGCCGTCGAGCGTGAGCCCGCGGCGATGGAGGATCGAGACCGGCACCTCGGCGCCGTCCTGCGCCTTCGCCATGATGCGCGTCGTGACGTAGTCGGCCGCATTGTGGCCGGACGGAATCTCCTGCCGCTTGCGCAGGGTGCGCGTGCGTTTGACCATGTCGTAATCGTAGACTTCCGACGGCGTCGTCATCGACGAATAGGCAAAGCGCAAATTCGTCGTCTCGAATTCGTAGGAGCCCATCGTATCCAGCGAATAGGCCGCCTCGTCGAACGCAATGGCGTGCTCCTCCTTGGTCGCGAGGTCGCGGATCACGATCGACGGCAACGCATTGGCGCGCTCCAGCCGCACCATGTGGCCGGCATAGAGATCGAGGTCGATGATGTAGATGCCCGGGCGATACGGGATCAGATCGCGCCAGCTCTTGCGCTCGGGTGATGCGAGCGGCGCGGTGACGATCTTGAAGTCGATGGCGTCGTCGGCGTTGGTGAGGATCAAGAGTTCGTCGCCCCGGTCGGCGAGCGAGTATTGCACGCCTTCCTCGCGAGCCGCGACGAGGCGCGGCGGTGCGTCGGGATGGGCGAGGTCGATCAGCCGCTGCTCGGAGGTCTCGTGGTCGCCGCCCGCGATCACGCAGAAGCGGCCGCTGGTGCTCTCTTGCAGATGGGTGAACCAGCCTGAATCCTGCTCTTCGTAGACCAGCGTGTCGTCGGCCTGCCGAGTGCCGAGCTTATGCCGCCACACCTGCATCGGCCGATGATTGTCGTCGAGCTTCACGTAGAAGAACGACGTCGCGTCCTTGCTCCAGACCACGCCGCCGTCGGTCTCCTCGACGACGTCGTCGAGGTCCTTGCCGGTCGCCCAGTCGCGCACGCGGATGGAGAAATATTCCGAGCCCTTGGTGTCGGCGCTCCAGGCCTGCAGCTTGTGATCGTTCGAGTGCCGGCTGCCGCCGAATTTGAAATAGGTGTGGTCCTTGGCGAGCGCATCGCCGTCGAGCACGATGTGGCCCTCGCCGCCATCGCGCGGCATGCGGCCGAACAGCTCGTGCTGGCCGCCTTCGCGGAACTTGCGGAAATAGGCGAAGGGACCATCCGGCGACGGCACGCTGGAATCGTCCTCCTTGATCCGCCCCCGCATCTCGCGCACCAGCGTCTTCTGGAGGGCTGCGGTATGGCCGAGCAGGCTCTCGGTGTAGCTATTTTCTGCGTCGAGATATTTGCGGATGTCGGGATCGAGCACCGCGGGGTCACGCAGCACCTCCTGCCATTTCTCGTCCTTCAGCCAGGCATAGTCGTCGGTCACGGTGATCCCGTGCCGCGTGAAGGAATGCGGCCGGCGCGGGGCGACGGGGGGCTGGGAAGGTGTTTTGGCCTGTGTCACTCGATCCTCACTCAGATGCGTGTTTCACCTTATATCGCCCCGATTCCTCGAATTGCCAGCGCCACTGCGGCAAGGACTGCGCCAGTCGCCGGGTTGTTGATCGGTCCCTTCTATGCTTTAGGCTTCCTAATCCCCGCCGCCGGTCCAGCCTGATGCTGTTCAATTCCTACCCGTTCATCCTGCTGTTCCTGCCGGCCGCGCTGGCTGGCTATTTCTGGCTCGGGCGGCGCAGCAATCTGGCCCCGGTGATCTGGCTGGCGGTGGCCTCGCTCACCTTCTACGCCATCGGCAATTGGCAGTTCGTGGCCCTGTTGTTGATATCGATCGCCTTCAACTATGGCATAGGCCACCTCCTCATCGTGGCGAAGCTTGCTCCGTCGCAACGAAAGGCGGCACTTGCTCTCGGCGTCGCCGGCGATCTCCTGGTGCTCGGCATCTTCAAATACGCCGGCTTCGTCGCCGAGAACATCAATGTACTGACCGGCACGCACTTCGCGGCCCATATCCTGCTGCCGGTCGGCATCTCCTTCTACACGTTCACCCAGATCGCGTTCCTGGTCGATGCCTGGCGCGGACAGGTCGCGGCCTACGCACTGCCGCATTACGCGCTGTTCGTGACCTACTTTCCGCATCTGATCGCGGGACCGATCCTTCACCACAAGGACATGATCCCGCAATTCGAACGGGAGGAAACCAAGCAGCCGCACGCGCATCTGATCCTGTGCGGAATCATCATCTTCGCAATCGGCCTGTTCAAGAAAACGTGCCTCGCCGACGGCATCCAGCCGCTGGTCGCGCTCGCCTTCGATGCGCGCGCGCCGAGTTTCGACCAGGCCTGGCTCGGTGCACTCGCCTACACGTTCCAGCTCTATTTCGACTTTTCCGGCTATTCCGACATGGCGATCGGAATATCGCTGATGTTCGGCATCTTCCTGCCGGTTAATTTCAACTCGCCCTACAAGGCCACCAGCATCGTTGGGTTCTGGCGGCGCTGGCACATGACGCTGTCGCACTTCCTGCGCGACTATCTCTACATCCCGCTCGGCGGCAACCGTCGCGGCCGCGTGCTGCGCTACGTCAACTTGCTGCTCACGATGTTGCTCGGCGGGCTCTGGCATGGCGCGGCCTGGACGTTTGTCATTTGGGGCGCGCTGCATGGCGCCTATCTCTGCGTCAATCACGCTTTCAATGCGCTGGTGCCGAATGTTCCAAAACTGCTCGCGCGCCCAGCTCGCGCCGCCGGAGCCGTGCTGACATTTCTCGCCGTCGTTGTCGCCTGGGTATTCTTCCGCGCCGAACGGGTCGATTGGGCCATGCGGATTCTGAATGCGATGGCCGATCCCTCGAATATCTCCTTCGGGCGCGAGGAGATTGCGGCGTCGGTGATGGTCGCAATTTATGCCACGCTGGTGTGGCTGGCACCGAATACGCAAGGAATCATGGGGTACGACCACGCCAATCGCAGGGTCGGCGAGGGCCTGATGGCCGGACGGATGCGGCCGCTGGTCCTCTATGGTGCGTCGCTGGTGCTTGCGTTCGGGATTTTGGGCATCCAGAGCCACAGCGAATTCATCTATTTCCGGTTCTGATGCAAGGCGCGTTCACACATCCAGGGCGTCTTCTCCTCGCGAGCATCGGGTGCGTGCTGGGCGCGGCTGCGCTCACCTATGTCATCGATCCGCTGCAACTGTTTCGCCCCTCGCGCCTCGTCGCACCGTTCTATTCCGACGACACGCGGGTGCAGAATGCCGGGCTGATCCGCAGCCAGTCGTTCGACACCGCCTTCATGGGCACCTCGCTCGCGATCCATTTCCGCCAGAGCGATATCGACCATGCGCTGGGCGTGCACTCGCTCAAGCTGGCGATGACCGGCTCCAATTCGCGCCAGCAGGGGTTTGTGCTCGAGCAGGCCATCGACCGCGGCGCAAAGCGCGTGATCTGGGCGATGGACGATTTCATCTTTGTCGATGCGGCCGACATCGAGACCGATCCTTATCTCTCTGCTGATCTCTATCGCGGGACGCCTAAAGGCATCGCGTCCTATCTGTTCAGCGCGGCGATGGCGAAGGAATCCCTGTTCGCATTGTTGCGGTCGGTTCCGCCGCTGCGAGAGCCGCTGACCCGGGCCGCGCCTTATCTGCCCGTCAAGTTTGCGCTTGAAAACGTCGACGATATCTATGCATTGCCGCGCGATATCGACATCGCGCGCGCCTACAATGCGAAAAGGACGCTCGCGGCCTTCACCTATATCACCGATCCCGTACGCAGCCGTTTTCTCGGCGAAGGCTATCGTTACGACGCGATGGTCCGGCATTTCGAGCGTGACGCCGTCGGCCTGATCGCGCGCCATCCGGACGTGACCTTCGACATCTACTTCCCGCCCTATTCGATCCTGCAATTCGTCGCGATGCGTGATGCTTCGCCTGCGACGCTGAAGATCGTCACCGACCTCACCGCCGTCATGGCGCAGCGCCTGACGCAGCTTCCCAATGTGCGCCTATACGATTTCCGGGCGATCAAGGACGTGACGCACGATTTCGACCATTACGGCGACGTTATCCACCATTCGCCGGTCGTCGATGCGAAGGTGCTGTCGTGGCTGGCGCGTAGGGAATATCGGGTCGATCCGGACGCGCCGCTTGCGTCGCTGGAGGCGTTGAAGGCGCAGGTCGAGGCGTATCGCTTGCCGCGGTGAAGCGTTGGCCTCTGCCAATATGAGGCCACAGCGTAGCCAAACAGTCCGCCGTCGTCCCGGCGAAGGCCGGGACCCATAACCCCAGGGAGGAGTTTGGCGAAGATTCGCAGTTAAAGCTCTTTCCGCGGTACGGACACCGTGCATCACGGATGGATCACGCGGTATGGGTCCCGGCCTTCGCCGGGACGACAGCGGAGTTTCCGGCTTGCGCCTACACCGCCACCTCTTCGCCGAGATACGCAACCGCTGCCTCAAGCCCGCCTTTGCCGTGCGGGATCTTCAGCGCGTTCAGCCCGACCTCGATCACCCCCAACGTGCCGAGCAGCATCGGGGCGTTGACGTGGCCCATATGGGCGATGCGGAAGGCTTGTCCCGAGAGATCGCCGATGCCGGTGCCGAGCACCACGCCGCACTTCTCCTTGCAATAGCGTTGCAGGATTGCCGGATCGTGGCCATTGCTCATGGTCACCGTGGTCACGGTGTTGGAGCGTTCGCTGGCTTCCGCGACGTTGAAGCCGAGCACCTGGCCTTCGGACCACGCGCCAACCGCGCGTCGTGCGGCCTCGCCGAGCAGGCTGTGGCGGCGGAAGGCGTTCTCCAGTCCCTCCTCGTGCAGCAGGTCGATCGCCTGGCGCAGCGCGAACAGCAGATGGACCGGCGCGGTGCCGGCATATTTGCGATAATGCTCGCTGCCCTCGCGCTCGCTCCAGCTCCAATAGGGCGTGCTCATGTTGGCGGTCTTCTGGACCTCGAGCGCACGCGCGTTGGCCGCGACGAAGCCGAGGCCGGGCGGCGTCATCAGGCCCTTCTGCGAGCCCGACATCGCAACGTCGATGCCCCATTTGTCCATTTCGAACGGCATGCAGCCGAGCGAGGCGACAGTGTCGACCATGTACAGCGCCGGATGGCCGCTCGCCTTGATCGCCTTGCCGATCGCCTCGATGTCGTTCTGCACGCCGGACGCCGTGTCGACCTGGACGACGACGACGGCCTTGATGGTGTGATCCTTGTCGCGGCGCAGGCGCTCCTCGACTTCGTGCGGCCGCACCGCGCGGCGCCAGTCGCCCTTGAGCACCTCGACCTCGGCACCCATCAGCGCGGCGGCATGGCCCCAGCCGATTGCAAACCGTCCGCTTTCGAGCACCAGCACCTTGTCGCCGCGCGACAGCACGTTGCTCAATGCTGCTTCCCAGGCGCCGTGACCGTTGGCGATGTAGATGTAGGACTTGCCCTTGGTCGCAAACAGTTTCGAGATGTCGCTGAGCAGGCTCTCGGTCAGATCGGTCATCTGTTTGGAGTAGATGTCGATCGCCGGACGATGCATCGCCCGCAGCACCTCGTCGGGCATATTGGTGGGCCCGGGGATGGCCAGAAATTCCCGGCCCGCGCGAACGGTCATTGCTGTTGGTCCTTGTTGCCTGAGAACAGGATGGTGGGTCGCTGATTCACACTTTTACGCGGCGCTGCGGTGCAAGAAAAGGCCGGAAAACGCAGGTCTGACGTGGGTTATCTCTTAGTCTCGCGGCAGCCCGCATCTTCGGCTTCCTCCACCGAGCAGAACCAGCGCGTGCCCTTGCTGATCTTCATCTTGATCTGCGCATACCAGCGACTGGTCGGCCGGTGATAGATGCATTCGCCGGCGGAGTTGACATTGCCCTTGATGGTGCAGTCCGGCGAGGGCGCGACCGGGCCCGAGGCCGAAGCGAGCAGGATCGCATGCGCGCCGTCGGGCGGCTTGGTGGCGCCGAGGATGGTGGTCTTCTTGTTGCGCTCGCGCCAGTCCCAGGGCGCGATGAAGGCGCCCTGCCACATACCGGCCTTGGCCTCCCGCGCGGCCTTCTCGTCCGCCTCATAGTCGTGCGACATGCGGGTGTAGGCCAGCGCCCAGCCTGCGCGCACCAGCCATTTCTGGATATCCTCGCCGCCGACATCGCAGCGCGCCACGGTGCGGCCGCGCCGGTCGATCGACCTCGCATGGCAGACCCAGTTCTTGCCGTCGGCGTATTTGGCGAGCTCGTCGCGGGCCGCGATGCCGCAGGTCCAGCGCTCGCCCTTGTTGTTGAGGCAGAGCTGGTCGACCGCGGGCGCGTCGATGCCGCCGAGCCTGATCCGCGTGTTGCCGATCATCACGGCGTCGCCGGCGCGAACCTTAGCGGTGCCGGTGATGTCGGCGGCCTCAGCCGGCGACGGCAAGCCAGGCAAGGAGAAGCCAAGCAATGACAGCGCAATCAGGAATTTTCGCAACATGCCGGCCCGCGTGTGATGAAAATTGCGATAGACCTCGCAATTGTGGTCGGCTTTTGTCCGCCCGGCCAGCATATGCCTGGCAGTTGGGCTTTCAACTTACTGTCATCGGGCGAAGTTTGTAGGGTGGGTTAGCCGAAGGCGTAACCCACCTCTTTCATCTCCACGGCGGCGGAAGTGGTGGGTTACGCTTCGCTAACCACCCTACGAAACCTATCCCCGCGCCATCGCCCGCTTGGCCACCGCCAGCCCCATCAGCACGAACGCCGACGTGACCTCAGGCCCGCCGACCAAAATCCGCGTCGGCGTCTTCATCTTATTCCATTCATAAGCGCGGAACGGGCCGCGGCGACCGCCTTCGCCGAGGCTCGCGACGATCACGTTCAGCGCCGGCGCAAAGGCGCGCGGGTCGGCGCCGAGATGGCCGAGCGCGATCAGGGCGAGCGCTGCGTCGAACACGTTCATCTCGGCGGCCATCAGCTCGCCCTTGACGTAGGAGAGCACGCGGTGGCGGATGAAATCGAAATCGCCGTCGGGATCGATGATCGCCTGCGCCGCCAGCGGCAGCGCCAGGAAGGCGGCGTAGCAGCGGCCGAAATAGGCGCTGTAGAGCTCCGGTAAATAATAGATGTGCGAGCGCGGATTGGCGAAGGCGCCGCTCGCCGCCAGCCGCTTCTGGAAGCCGATGATGCGATGAACGGTGGCAAGCCGCGCCGGCGTTTCCAATACTTTCCAGCGCGCGAGATTGCGGAAGCTGACCTCGAGAATGTCGAGATTGAGCGTCGGATCGAGATCATTGCCATAGGGCCGCTCGCCCTTGAGATTGTCGATCCAGGTCGCAACCCCGCCCTCATAGTCGATATTGTCGTTGATCGGCACGGTCACGCGCGGCTCGTTGACGCCCGCCTGTACCTGATAGCCCGCGTAGAAATCCAGCAGCGGCTGATCGAGGATCGGATCGGTGCAGCCGGCTTGCGTCGCCGCGGAGATCGAGCACGCCGTGGTGTCGCAATCCGGCACGTAGACGCCGAAACCGAGGTCCTGCTTGATCTGGGCGAAGTAGCGCGAGAAGCGCGGATGCGGCGCGGGCGCGAGCGCGGTGATGACGTTGAACCGCGCGCCGTCGATGCCCTCGACCTCTTCGCGGCTGATGTTGACGCAGAAATCGACCATGTCGGCGACCGCGCGCTCCGCCGACATCTTGTCGGCGGACGAGGCCAGACCGGTCTCGACGTAGCTCAACAGCGCCTCGATGAAGAACGCGTCGTAATAGGCCGAGCGGTGGCGGATCTGCACCGGCTCCCACATCGGTTCGGCAACCCCTCGCCAGGGCGGATTGACGACTGCGCGCGCCGGCGATCGCGCGATGAAGACGCGGGCGAGGTTGAACAGCAGCGAGGAGTTCTTGTAGCCACGCGCGTTGAGGCCCGTGAGCGCCATGGTCAGCTCGCGCCCGCGGAAATCGGGATCGCCGATCAGGTTGAACGCGGCGTAGGTCGGCAGAAAGCCATTTTTGCGGTACGAGCCCAGCAGATGCTGCGCGCAATCGCGGATCACGCTGTCGATCTGCGATGGTTGCGGCATGGCGCCGGTGAACATGGCCGGCGGCGGCTTGGGATGATCCAGCGCGATGCTGTCGACGAGATCGGCAACGGGCTGGCCGACCGCCGCCCAATCCGGCTCGGCCTCGTCGCGGGCGCGCACCAGCGCCTCGCGCAGCCGGGCCAGTTTGCTTTCGTCGCGCAGCTCGGGCAGTCCGGCCCGGCGGAGCAATACCCGCAATGCGGGATTGCCGAGCGCGGTCTTGTAGAACCTGGCCAGATGCGGATCGCCGCTGGCCGCAACAGACAGTACGGGATCGCAAACGTCGTAAAGCGAGGGGCCATCCTTCCGCGCCGTCAGCGCCCGGCAGGCGGCGCCGGCAAAATATTGAAAGCTCATGAAATAACCTGGTCGCGGGAATTGGCCGGGGGGCCGGCCGGCACGCTCCCAGCCGCGTGCCACCCCCTGCAAGTCGTTGAAAAAGCTACCCGGATTCGCAGGAAATACAAATGTGATGACAGTCACAGAAAAAGCCGGCACGGAGTCTGCATAATCAGGCTCCGGAAGGCTACGGGGACGCAAAAAAATCACATATTGGGCGATGAAAATTAACACACGTTTCCAGAGACTTAGGTCAAATTTTCGGCGATCTATTGCGGGGGAGGCGATATCCGGTTAAGGCTTTGTTTGGTGCGGCGCCGCAAATTGCGCGCAATTCGGGGGCACACCCCCGGCCAATCCCTCAAACCCAAAGACGCTATCGCGCTACTCAAACAGTGTGCGCGTGCTTGGCTGGTCTTTGGCACTGACAGGAATGACGCGAGATGAATGTAACGCAGCTCGACATTTCCCGACGAACGATCGCGGTGGCCGCAGCCCTCATCGGCACGGTCTCGCTCGTGATCGGCGCCCATGCTGCCCTCAACATGCGGGCGCTCGATGCCGCCAAGGCCGTTTCGACCGACCAGGTCACCGGCTCGATCGGCCAGGCCTCGCGTCTCGCCCTCGTCATCGGCAATGGGCACTACCCCGACGCCAACGCGCCGCTGACGCAGTCGATCAACGACGCCCGCGCGCTGTCCTCGTCGCTGCGCAAGAACGGTTTTGACGTCGACATGGTGGAAGACGCGACCAAGGACGACATGGTCCGCGCCGTCAATCGCCTGAAGTCCCGGATCAAGCGCGACACCGTCGTCATGCTGTTCTTCGGCGGCTACGGCGTGCAGGCCGGCCGCGAGAGCTACATGCTGCCGGTCGATGCCGTGATCTGGAAGGAAAGCGATGTCCGCCGTCACGGCGTCTCCATCGAGGGCGTGCTCGACATGATGAAGGAGCAGGGCGCCAAGGCCAAGCTCGTCGTGGTCGACGCCTCCCGCCGCAATCCCTATGAGCGCCGCTTCCGCTCCTACAGCCACGGCCTCGCGCCGATCAGCGCGACCGACAATGCGCTGATCCTCTCCTCGGCTTCGCCCGGCAAGGTCGTCGACGACGGCAAGGGCGAGCACAGCGTGCTGGTCAGCGAGTTCCTCAACAACCTCAATGCGCAGGGCAGCGCCGAGAGCGTCTTCAACAAGACCCGCCTTGCGATCTCCCGCGCCAGCGAAGGCGACCAGGTCCCGACCGTCTCCTCCTCGCTGCTCGAGGACGTCCATTTCGGCGAAGCCGGCGGCTAGTTTTCTTAGGTCTTGTAGGGTGGGCAAAGGCGCAACGCGCCGTGCCCACCATCTTTCCAACATTTCGATAGAAGACGCGGGCGATAGAAGACGTGGGCACGCTTCGCTTTGCCCACCCTACGATGTGCGTGTTTAACGTACATCTGCCTCTCCACCGTCATTGCGAGCGCAGCGAAGCAATCCAGAATCTTTCCGCGGAAAGATTCTGGATTGCTTCGTCGCTTTGCTCTTCGCAATGACGATCGCGGGGACTACTTCGCCGCTTCCGCGGCCATCACCGTGCGCACCGGATCGCCTTCGCGCAGCAGCGCGCCGGCGCGGGCGACGACGATATCGCCTTCGTTGAGGCCGTCGCGAATCTCGATATTGCCGCCCGACATCAGTCCGACCTCGACGCGCTTGGTCTCGACGCGGTTGCGGCGGATCACCTGCACGACGGTGCCGGCGGAGGAATACTGCACCGAGGTCAGCGGCACCGCGACGTTGCAGCTCTGGCCCGACTTGATCAGCGCGCGACCGCTCGCATTCAGCAACAGCCGCTTTTGCGCGGAGATGCCGATATAGACCATGCCCTGCTGGATGTTCGGCTCGACCGTCGGGCCGATGCGGCGGACCTTGCCGTCGATGTCGCCTGCGCCCGCGATGCGCACCGTCGCCACCTGGTTGACCGCGAGCTTGCGCATATCGCTCGTCGCGACGAGGGCGACGAGATCGTACTCGCTGCGCGCCACGATCGTGAACAGCGCCTCGCCCTTGGCGGAGGCGAGATTACCGATCTGCGCGGTCGACGTCGCGATCACGCCTGCGACGGGGGCGGTGACCTGAAGCGTGCCGCCCTCGGGCAGTGCGAGCCGCGCCAGCACCTGGCCTGCGGTGGTGGTGTCGCCGGCTTCCGCCAGCACCTCCGTCACCTTCAGGCCGGGCCGCTCCGGCCGCACCGAGCTTGCCTCGCGCGCGATGATGGTGCCGGTGCCCTCGACGATGTCGGAGAAACAGGATTTTGCGACCTTCAGCACCGTGACCGCCGGCCCCTTGGGCGCGTCGTCATCGGCGGCGGCAGCGGGCCGGGCCGACAGCAACAGCAGTCCGGTGAGCGCAACGAGATATCTGGAAACAGAACGCGCAGGCAATGAACGCATGGGTCATTCCGGTTGGGGCCTTGACGGCCTCATCGTTAGCAGAAGCGATCGCTGCGAGCCAATGGCACATCAGGGCCGGCCGGATGAGAATGCCGCCGCAGCACGGGCGGCGCGATGCCGCCCGTTGATTTAGTCTTCGGGACCGGCGCCAAGGTTCGCTGTCTTCCACCGTCCCGGCGGCCATCCTTCGAGACGCCCGCCTGCGGCGGGCCCTCAGGATGAGGTCATGTTTCGCGGCGGGATGTCAGGCCCTCATGGTGAGGAGAGCCCGCCAAAGCGGGCGTCTCGAACCATGCAGGCCGAACTCATCTCGCAGCGGAGCCCCCTCACGGCAGGCTCAAGAACTCCACCCAGTTCGGCTTCTTGCCGGTGGCGTAGGATTTCAGCTTGGCGAGTGCCCCGCTGCTCTGGTCGATGGCATAGACCGTCATGCTGTCGGAGAGCTCGCCCACTGCGGCAAGGTAGCGCCCGCCGGGATCGATGTGGAAGCCGCGCGGCTGCTTCTCGGTTGGCACGCTGCCGATCGTGGTCAGCTTGCCATTCGTCGCATCGACCTTGTAGGCGGTGAGCGTGCTGGTGGTGCGCTCGGAGGCGTAGAGGAAGCGGCCGTCGGGGGTGACGTGGATGTCGGCGGCCCAGGGCTTTCCGGTAAATCCTTCTGGCAGCGCACTGGTGCGCTGGATCTCGTCCCATGCGCCGCCCTTGGCCTCATAGGCGAACGCCGCGACGTCGCCGTTCAGCTCGTGGAGGAGATAGACGAACTTGCCGTTGGGGTGGAATACGAAATGCCGCGGCCCCGATTTCTCCGGTACCTTGTGAGCCGGCGGATCGCTCGGCGTGAGCGTGCCGGTCGTGGCGTCGAATGTGAAGGCCAGGATCTGGTCGGAGCCGAGATTGGTCGCGAACGCGAAGCGGTTGTCGGGCGAGGGCAGGAAGGCATGCGCGTTCAGCCCGGTCGGGATCACCTGCTTTGGCTCGCCTGCGACGCCGTTGGCGAGCAGCG
The DNA here is from genome assembly GCF_023074155.1 of Bradyrhizobium sp. 134. Classification (NCBI taxonomy): domain Bacteria; kingdom Pseudomonadati; phylum Pseudomonadota; class Alphaproteobacteria; order Hyphomicrobiales; family Nitrobacteraceae; genus Bradyrhizobium; species Bradyrhizobium sp. 134. The sequence goes on from NZ_JADPKX010000050.1 coordinate 27,534, forward strand.
GATTCAGCGCGACCTTGTTGCCGCCATAGGAGGCGCTGAACAGGAATTTGCCGCTACGGTCGATGGCGATATTGGCCATGCTGTCGGCGAGCGGGCCGTTGCCGAGATGGCTGAGCTGGCCCGTCTTGGGATCGATCGCAAAGCTCACCGCAACGAACGGTTGGGAGCGGACACCGGCGATCAGCACGCGATGATCGGGCGTGATCGCGAGCGGCGTCGAGGAGCCGGGCTTTTCGACGCCGGTGAAGGCGGCCGTCTGCACGGGCGTCATCTCGCCGTTCTCGGCCATCTTGAACACGCTGATGTCGTTGCTGTCGGCATTGCCGACATAGGCGAAGGTCTCGGCCATGCCAGCGCGGACTCCAGAAATGAGAGTGAGGAAAGCGAGCGTGGTGGCGATCGCGGCACGGGGTACGCCGGATCTGATGCGTCGGGTCGATCTCACCATGGGGGTCCTCCTGGATGCCGGTGCGGCATTTGTCGTTTTGCCGGCGAGGATAGCGGCAGCCGCCCCGCCGCACCAAACTCCAATTGGGATCGATCGATGCCGAAATGGTATCGGTGGGAGATCTACCGTATCGCCGCTGTGCGGGAGGGCAGATGGGGCCCGGGCGGGACGTGGGGCGGCCCGAGCACGGTCCACACGGTGACCGCGAGCAGCGCGCAGGTCAGGATCGTCCAGGCGACGAGTGGCTTCCGCATCAGGCCGTATCCGTCAGTCATATGAATGAGAATGCTCCCGGGGGCGGGCCTGGCTATCGTGCACTGCAAATCGCGGCGATCCTATGAACTCGTTCACAGCCGAACCGAACCAATGCCGCGCGAGCGCATTGAACCGGCATGCCCCGTGAAAACGATCTCGAAGGTAAGCCCGACATGGGCGGCAAGCATGGCGGTCAGGCCGGCCAGCCCAAGCTGCCGCCGCGCCCGCGTCAGGGCGAGCGCGACGAGGACGTCGTGGCAAAGCGCCACACCGCCCAAACCGATCCCAACTCCGCGCCGACCAAACCAAAATAGCACCTCGCCCGCGCCGCCCGCGCACTGGGAACGGCAGCCTCGCCTTGCCGTTACCCTGATCCCGCGGGCGGAGCAGATCGAAACGGAGGCTGGCACGTGTTTTGGATTTATTGGGACACCGCCTGGTCGCTCATCATCAGCGGCATCATGTTCGCGACCATCGTCGCGCATCCCGATGCCGAGTTCGTCGAGATCCACGCGGCCAAGCAGGTCAAGTGAGCCCGCGCCGGCCGGTTCAGCGGCGCATCATCGTATGCTGGGCCGAGCCGGGACATCAGAACTCAAAATCTCAAGTCATGCTGCCCGGCATGAAGCAGCGGATCTTGGCGCGGCCGTTGACGTAATACGGCCAGACCATGGTGCGGCCGGCGCGGTTCGGCTCGGTGATCACGGTGTCGTCGGGCACCTCGATCCAGTCGCCCAGGAGTCGCACGCGATAATGTCCGTTGCTCGTGTCCCAGTCGACATCGTCCAGCGCGGTGCCGTCGGCGTCGGCGCAGCAGGGACCGCCGCCCTTGCTGTGCAGGCTCTCGAACCAGCCCTTGAGGGGAGAGTTCGCGTAGCGACCGTCGTCGCGGGCCTGCACGGATGGGCCGACCATGGCAGTAACCGCTACGAGAGTGACCATCCTGAATGCCGCGATCGCCATATCGCCTCGCTCGATTCGCGCGCGCACGAGCGCAGACGAGGAGCCGCCTGCGCGGCACGTGACGCAATGCTGGCTGGCGCCGCCGACCGGTTCCAGCCGTCTCAGCGGGGCGATAACCGCGAGGGTCGATGTTTGATCCTATTTTCAAGGGCGCGGACCTATCGAGTCCGCGCCCTGCTTCGGCTCTAACCCGGCAAGCGGTCAGTAGTCCCAGAACACCGGCACCCAACGGAACGCGTCGCCGTCGGCAGCCACCCGACCCACGGACGGGAACGGCAGGTGCGTGGCCACCAGCATTTCGCCGGTCTCGGCAAGCTGTCGCAACAGACGAACGCGAACGCGCGCGGCCTCCTCGGGGTCGTGCTCGAAACCGTTGTGCCAGTCGGGTTGCTCGAACCCGACGGCAAACACGGCGTCGCCGGCGAATGTCAGCGCGTCGTCGCCGGCCGCCATGCGAACCACGCTGTGTCCGGGGGTGTGACCGCCGGTGCGACGGGCGACGACGCCAGGCGCAATCTCTTGCACGTCATCGAACAGCCGCAGCTGACTGCCGTACTCCTTCAGGAACCGCTTGGCGGTCGATCGCAGCGCGTCCGGGAACCCTTCCGGCATGGCAGTGCGGGAGAAATCAGGCGCTTCCCAGAACTTGACCTCTGCGGCCGCGACGTGAATCCGCAGGTCCTTGCGCAGCTGCTGCTTCACGCCGTCGACCAGCAGCCCGCCAATGTGGTCCATGTGCAGATGGGTGAGCACCAGATCGGTTACCGCCGAAAGATCGATGCCCGCGGCCGCCAGTCGCCTGATCAACTGCCCGGCGCGCGGCAAGTTCAGGTTCGGGTCCGAGCCCAGCCCGGCGTCGATGAGGATGGTCTTGCCGCCGCTGCGGACCATGACGGCGTTCAGCGCCCAGTCGAAAGCATCCTGCGGCAGGAACATGTCGTGCAGCCAGGTCGCCCGCACCGCCGGGTCGGCGTTGTGCGCGAGCATCGTGGTCGGCAGCGGCAGCACGCCGTCGCTCACCACCAGCACGTCGATCTCGCCGATCTTCAGCGCGTAGCGCGACGGAACGAGCTCTTCGGGTCCCGATGACACGGGATACGAGGTGTTGTGCAGATTCATGTTGGTCTCCTGTTCCAAAGATAGGGGCTTCCGGCTGGTGGTTGAGCAGGCAGCGCCGCCGGGGGAGTGCGCAGCCGTGATCGCTTGGTGCGCTAGAGGCTGGTCACCCGTTCCGGATCGGCCGACGCGAGCGCCAGGGCGCGCTCCGCCTTCGGCGGATAGATCCAGACGGTGTTGATCTCACGCTTGGTCTTCTTGGCGACGTCGCCGACCAGCTCGACCTTGCGCTCCCATCCGCGTGTGAACAGCGCGCCGGCTTCGCCGAGCTCCAGGCAGGTGACGTAGGCCTTCTGGTGGTAGGGCCTGGTCGGAACGCCAAGCAATTCGGCGGCGGCATTGTTGCCGGCAAAGGCGCCCATTCGCGTGGCGTGCTGGCACGACATCAGTGCGTAATTGCCCTCGTCGTCGCAGGCGGCGCGTGCTGCGTCGCCGGCCGCGAAGACACCCTGAACGCCTGGCACCTGCAAGCAGCGATCGACCAGCAACCGTCCGAAATTGTCGCGCTCGGCGGGAATCTGCCCGGTCAGCGGCGCTGCACGCATGCCCGCCGCCCAGATCACCGTCTCGGTTTCGATGTGCTCACCGCTGGACAAGGTGACGCCGGTCTCGTCGAGCGAGGCGACGCCGGCACCGAGCCGTGTCTCGACGCCAATCTTGCGCAAGGCTTCCTCGATGACGGGGCGGGCGCTTGCACCCATGTCGGGTGCGATCGCAGTGTTGCGATCGACGATGACGACGCGCGTCCTGGCATTGGGGCCCAGGATTTCGCGCAGCCGCGCCGGTATTTCGGTGGCCGCCTCGATCCCGGTGAAGCCGCCGCCGGCGACGACGACCGTGTCGCGTCCGTTTACGGCAGGCCGCTCCGCGAGGCCATGCAGATGCTTGTCGAGCGCAACGGCATCGTTGAGCGAATCGACGCTGAAGCCGTGCTCGGCGAGGCCCGGAATGTTCGGACGGAATAGCCGGCTGCCGGTGGTCACGACCAGGCGATCGTAAGACAAGGTCTTTCGCGCGCCCTTTGCGGGCGTGATCTGCACCGTTCGGGCCTCGGTGTTGATCGTCTCGGCGCTGCCCTGGATGTAGTCGACGTCGATCGCCTCGAGGACCTCGAGCAGCGGGGCCGTCAGGGTTTCCGGCTTCGGCTCGTAGAGCCGCGGACGGACCACCAGCGTCGGCTCCGGTGAGACGAGCGCGATCTGCAGATCTTGCGGCGAGACGCCCCGGATGTCGCGCAGTCGCGCTGCGGAAAGGGCGGCGTACATACCGGCGAAGCCGGCGCCGATGATGACGAGTCGCATGGATTTTCTCCTTGGTTGCTGTTCGAAAGACCGCGCGCGACCGCGCTGCTGCGTTGAGGGCAGCGTCCGGCGTCGGCGCGTGGGTGGGTTGGGTCGCTGGCTTAGGGCCCGATGCAGCGTGCCATCACCGATCTCGGCGGCTGGCCGTAGCCCAAGACGACGGGCTGAAGCTCACCTCGACTCCAGTCCTGATAGGGAAGCCCGGGGCCATTTCGGATGATGATGGAAACGGGCGGCTGTGCCGGGTGCATGTTGTAAGCCGGAATTTCCACTTCCTCGCCCGTCGCCGACGTGAAGCGAACGGCCAGCGAGAGTCCGTACAAGGTCGCGGTTGCGAGGCTCCGGCGGCGTGATGAGATCAACCGTCGACTGACGAAGTTTTTCCAGGTCATCTTTGGTCTCCCTCGATTGGTCTGGACATGGAGATGATGTAGCCGACCCGATTTGCCGTTGCCCCAGCGCGATTGCCGTCGCTGTCGAGAGATTGCTGCTAACGCACGCGCCTGCGCCAATCGCTCGGCGTCTCGCCCGTCAGCTTCTTGAATGCCGCGGCGAAGGCGGTCTGCGAGGAATAACCAAGCGCCGCGGCGACCGAGACGATCGATTCGTCGCTCTCCCGCAGCATGTTCATGGCCTGCTCGAGCCGGTGCTGGCGAAGCCAGGCATGCGGCGACAGCCCGGTGCTCTCCTTGAAGGACCGGCAGAAATGAAAGCGCGACAAACCTGCATCGGACGCCAGCGCATCGAGCGAGACGTCCGCTTCGCTGTCGGAGCGCAATCGTTCGATCGCACGGAGCAGGACCTTCGGCGCCAGTCCGCCCATGGTCGGCTGGAACGTGGTTGGCGACCCTGCATGCGCAGCCAAAAGGCGCGTGGCCAGAAGATCCGTGAGCTGATGCCGGAATAGCGTATCAAGGACGCCATGGCTCTCTAGCGAATCCGCCGCGCTCAGGAGCAGTCGGGACGTGATCGTGTCGGGATGCGCCGTTCGCTCAATCAATTCGGCGGGCCCGGCGGTCCCGGCCTCGCCGGCGATGCGCTGCAGCGTTGCGTCGGCAAGGTAAAGCTGCACCACGTCGACGGGCTTCGGAATGTCCCATCGGGAGCTCGACCCTTCCGGAACGATGTTCACGACCCCCGGACGAAACGTGCCGATCGCGATCGATCTTCCCGAGCGCCGCTCCATGCGCTGCATCACGCCTTTATGCGCCATGATCACGTGGTGGCGCATGGGCTCGACGACGTCGTGCAGCGGATCATGCTTCCAGTGCGCGATACCGGCACCGGAGGAGTCCAGCGCCATGCGAAACGGCTGGGTCCTGAGCACGCGCGCCATCTCCCCGTCGGCGGCGCGCCGCTCGGACGTCGAGCGGTCGTCAGGCTGTGCGTCGGGTGCGGGCGGCAAGCCCTTGTGCGAGGGATTGCGCATGAGTGCAGTGTTCCCGGTCATGGTGTGGCTCCTGCTGATCAGCTCGGGCTTTCGATCAGTCGTCCGTATTTGTACGGAACGGCGCGTGTTCTATGCGCCGCGGTTGCGGTGCGTATTTCCTGAACCCGCCATGCTTTGCCCGATCCTGCTCCAAGCCGGCCCGCGCTTTCGCGAACGCACGGTGAGCGGCCGGGGAGGAGAAGTGCTTGTGAGAAAAGGGCGCAGGCCGCCACACGGCCGCCACATCGATGTCGCGATCGGGCACGCTCGTGGCGTGGAACGGTTGGATTTCAAGACGGACAAGCCTTGCCCGGCTCGGCGACAAATCCTCCAAACGGAGGCGACGGCGATGACCGGGGCGCGCTAGGCCGCGGCCGCCTGTGCCGACAACAGCTGCTTCAGTTTCGCCGCCGGCACGGCCGGGCTGAACAGCCAGCCCTGCATCTGGCTGCATCCGAGCTGGAGCAGCACCGCGCGCTGCGCTTCCGTCTCGACGCCTTCGGCGGTCGTCGCCATGTGGCGGGCGGCGGCCATGTGCACCACTGCCTGCACGATCGGCGAGGAATCTTCAGACTGGCCGATGTCGCAGATGAAGCTGCGGTCGATCTTGATCTTGTCGAACGGGAAGCGATGCAAATAGCTCAGCGACGAATAGCCGGTGCCGAAATCGTCGAGCGCAATGCGCACGCCGAGCTCGCGCAGCTGCTGCAGGATCGTCAGCGCCTCCTGGTCGTCGCGGATCAGGACCGTCTCGGTGATCTCGAGCTCGAGCCGTCCGGGTGCGAGACCGGACTCGGCGAGCGCGGCTGCGACCTTCAGCGCCAGCGTCCGCGAGCGGAACTGCACCGGTGAAACATTGACCGCGATGTGGATGTCGCCGGGCCAGGAGGCGGCTTCGGTGCAGGCCTGCCTCAGCACCCATTCGCCGATCTCGCCGATCAATCCGGTTTCTTCCGCAACCGGGATGAAGTCGGCGGGCGAGACCATGCCGCGCTCCGGATGGTGCCAGCGCAGCAGCGCTTCGCAGCCGGTGACCACGTTGGCCGCAAGATCGACCAGCGGTTGGTAGTGCACCTCGAACTCGCCGCGGGCCAGCGCCTGGCGCAGATCGAACTCGAGCTGGCGGCGCAGCCGCGCCTTGGCGTCGTATGCGGGCGCGAAAACGCGGAAGGTGCGGCGGCCCTCGGATTTCGCCGCATACATCGCGAGATCCGCGCGCTTGAGCAAATCGTCGAGATTGTCGCCGTGGTCGGGCGCGATCGCGATGCCGATGCTGGCATCGGTTGGGATTTCCTGGCCATTGTAGTTTACGGGCGCGCGCAGCGCCTTCAGTATCTGCTCGGCCAGCGCCGTCAGCTCGGCCACGTCGCGGGTGCCGGCCTTGACGATCGCGAATTCGTCGCCACCCAACCGTGCCACCATGTCGTTGCCGCTGATGCAGGCGCGCAGGCGGTTCGCGACCTGGCGCAGCAGCTCGTCGCCGACCTCGTGTCCCAGCGAATCGTTGACGCCCTTGAACTCGTCGACGTCGATATAGAGGATCGCGAACGGCTTGCCCTGGGCAAGCTCCGCGACACGCCGCTCCAGATGGCCGCGCATCAGCACGCGGTTGGGCAGGTCGGTCAGCGCGTCGTAATGCGCCATATGCGCGATGCGCTCGTCGGCGCGAATGCGCTCGGTGACGTCGTCATGGGTCGCGAGCCAGCCGCCGGCGGCGCCGGGCTGGTTCTTGATCTCGATCAGGCGGCCATCGGAGGTCTCGACGATCGTGCTCTGCGTCTGCCCGGCATTGCCCAAAATGCCGTCGCAATAGGAATCGACGTCGCCGTGGAACGAACCCGTGTCGTGGCGGTGCTGGATCACCTGGCGGAAATACGCGCCGGGCTTCACCACGTCGGCCGATAGGCCATACAGCTCGATGTAGCGCCGGTTGCAGACGATCAGCCGCTCGTCCTGGTCAAACATCAGGAGACCCTGCGTCATCGTGTTCATCGCGGTGTCGAGCTGGTGCTTCTCCACGGCGAGCCGGCGGGTCATCTGGCGGAAGATGAAATAGAGCGTGAGCACGAGTAGGCCGATCGACAGCACGGCTACGGCCACGAAGAATTTGGTTTGCGTGTGCCATGTCGCCAGCGTCGCATCCAGCGACCTGGTCGCAACCACGACCAGCGGCTCGCCGGTCAGGAGGCGTGCGGCGACGATGCGATCCTTGCCGTCGATCGGACTTGCGAGCTGGGTCGTGACGAAGGTGCGCTCGAACACCGCCATCTGCTCGGACGTTCCATTGCGGAAATTCTGCCCGATCATCGCGTCCACATGCGGAACGCGCGCGAGCAACTGGCCGTTCTGGTGGTGCATCGCGATCGAGGATTCCTCGCCGAGCCCGCTCGAGGCGAAGAAGGATTCGAGTTGGTCCGGCGCGATCGCGCGCGACACCAGCCCAAGGAATTCGCCGTGAGGACCGGAGACGCGGCGCGCGAACACGATCGCCGGTCCGCTGCCCAACCGTCCGGGCACGACCTCGACCTCCTCCTGCGAAGCCGGGTCGTTCTTGAGGCGATTGAAATAGCCGCGGTCGGCGACCGAGACATCGGCGACCGGCCAGCGCCGCGACGAGTTGATCAGTACGCCCTTGGCGTCGAACAAATTGGCGCCGGCAACGTCCGACCAGCCGCTGGCTCTGGCGCGCAGCACTTCGTGCACGGCGAGCGTGCCCATCTCGCTGCGGAAGACGTCGGCGGATTCGATGCCGTGGCTTTCGAGCTCGGAGATGATGCTCTTCTGCAGCACCGCGAAGTCCTCGAACTCGCGGTCGAAATGGCGGGCGAGCAAGCGGACCGCGCTCTCAAGGCTGTCGCGGCCGCTTTCGATTGCATTCTGCCGGAAGCGGTCGACGGTAAGCGCGGTGCCGATCGCCATTGCGGCCATCAGCACGAAGCCGCCTGCGATCAGCCATGTCAGCGGCGCGCCGCGCCAACGGCGCAGCAACGCGCGCATGCGCGCGCTCCATCGGATCGATGTGCCCATGCAGCCCTCCCGTGGGATGCAAGATGCGGCAAAACCGACAAGACCGCGTTACCAGTAAGGGTTAGGAAAACATGAATCGGAGCGTAATCAGAGGGTTGGTTCCATCGCTGTCTGAAGGCGCGGTGGGCCATGGTTCCCTCAGCGTCGGATTTCCCATCGCAACGCTTCCGCATTGGTCCTGGCGAACATCGCCGGCACGTCGAAGGTCCCGGTCTTGAGATCATAGCGGCAGCGCCAGTCGGCCAACCCCTTCACGGCGACGTTCTTCGGGTGCTTGTCCATTTCACCCGACAGCGAGATGACGAGGTAACGGTTGTCCGGCCAGTGCACGCCGAGGCCGCGATAAGCCTCTTCGGTGCCTTTCACGAGATTGGCCGAAATGTGGTAGTCGAGCTTCATCTTCCCGGTGTCCGGGCGGCTGTGGAAATAGGCCCAGGCCAAGTCGCTGAACGGCGTCTTCGTCGCGCTGACGAAGGCGCCTTTCTCGACATGGTAGAGATAGAGGTCCTGCTCGCCGGAGCCGGTCTTCTGTATCCGCACCAGCCATTGCGAGTCGGGCGTGAAGCGGAATCCGGCGCCGTAACCCTGCTCGGGCTTGAGCTCCGTCATCTGTTCGCCACGCCTCGCCCAGGCCTGCCATTTGACGTCGAAATCCCCGCTGTCCTTCATGTACTGCTCGATCCCGGTGGCGCCGTCGGGCGAGGTGAAGGCGAGATCGGCATTGCCGGTGAGGATGTAATCCGGCGGCGGGCCGGAAGCGGCGAGCCCCGGAGTTGCGGCCAGCGTCGGGACAAGCGCGAGCCCTACCACCAGCCCAAGTACCGGCAATTGTGCGGGACGGCAAAATGCGTTCACGGTGAAAATTCCTCGAGAAAAATACCGCGATGCGGCCTCGATCATTTGACGCCGGCGGGGGTGCGCCGGTTCATCCCCGGCGCCGGCTCATCATCCTATCGACCGTCTTGCTGCCGTGGCCAAAACGGCGCAACTTGCCGGCTCGATTGATTTGCAAGGTTCTTCCTGATCAAGGTTCGTTTCCGATGGTGACCGCATCCAAGGCCTTCATTGCATTCTGTCTGCTCGCGGTGGGCGGCACCGTGCTGGTGATCGGCCCCACCGAGCTGCGTCGCCTGCTGCCGATAGGGGCGAAGACCGACATCGCCGCCAGGCCGGAACCCAAGGTCGAGCCCAAGGTCGAATCCAAGCCGGAACTCAAGCCGGAAGAGCCCAAGCTCGCCGCGGTCGCGCCGCCGGCACCAGCTGCATCTCCGGCGCCGGCCCCCGAGCCGAAGGCGGGTGCGCTGGCCGAGACGCAAAAGCAGGTCACGGCCGCGCTTGCCGATCTTGCACCGGTCAAGCCGCCTCCGGCGGTTGCCGATAGCGGCCCCCGTTTCGATGTCGCGCGCGTCGATGATCACGGCGAGGCGGCGGTGATCGCGGGCCAGGCGACGCCGGGCGCCAAGGTCGAGCTGCTGCGCGACGGCAAGCCGCTCGACACGGTGGTGGCGGATGCGTCGGGCCAATTCGTGATGACGCCGCCGCAGCTTCCCGCCGGTTCCTATGAGCTCACCCTGCGGGCGAAATCGCCTGACGGCACCGTCACGCAATCCGGCCGCAGCATGCCGGTGGTGATCGCCGAAGCCGCGCCGCCGCCCGCGCGCCCTGCACCGGCCGCGAGGCAAGAGACGAAGCAGGAAGCGAAGGCCGAGAAGTCCGACGACAAGTCGGATGTGGTGGCATCTTTATCGGACAGGCCTGCGGCCCGGCCGAGATTGATGGGCGCACCGAAACCAAAGGGCGGGTCGGGGGTCATGGCGCGGGCGCCCGCGGCAACGACCGTCGCATCGGCCTCGCCGGCGGAAAACGTCAGCGGTGCACCGGCGGAAACAGGCGGCAGCCGGGTGATCTCCCGCGGCGACAGCCTGTGGGCGCTCAGCCGGCTCGCTTACGGCGACGGCGCCCGCTTTGCGGTGATCTACAACGCCAACCGCGCCAAGATCCACAATCCCAATCTGATCTATCCCGGCCAGACTTTCGTACTGCCGCAGAAGGCGGAGTAACACCGCATCGGCTCTGCCGCTGCGCGTTGCGACGCTTTGCCCTGTACGCTTCCGGAACATTTGGTTCCCTCGCGCGTCGTTGTGATGCGACGCGATGCGCGCTTGGCGCCGGAGGAGGGCCAAGGTGGACAGGTCAGTGGTCATGTCGAGATCACGCTTGGCGCTCAGGCCAAGGCTGGGGCTGGCGCTATCAGGCGCAACCCTCGTGATTCTGGCGGTGCTGTTGCCAAGTCGCGCCGAGGCGCAGTTCGGCTTCCGCGGCGGCCCGCTCGGTGTAGCGCGCTTTGCCGTCGGCCACATGATCGGCATGTCTCGCTTGCGCCATGCCCGCATGGCGGTGCGGGGCAGCCGATACCGCTCCGCAGCGTTGAGGTCGCAAGATCCTCGCGGCGCAGAGCGCGGCCAGCCTGCGAATCCTTACGTCCTCCGTGCCGCAATGACGGCGCAAGCCGCGCTGTCGGGCTGGCACGGCGGCCGCCGTCCGCAAGGCTGGTGGCGCCACCCCGACGGCAGCTACGGCTGGGTCGGCCCGGTGTTCTGGCCGTTCGCGCATGACGACCTCACCACCGCGATCATCCTCGGCGATGCGACCAGCCTCTCGCTCTATGGCTATGGCGACATCTATGCCGCGATCTTCGCACCCTATGCGGCCACCGAGCTTGCCGCCTACACCGCGCCGCAAGGACGGCGCGGACGGCGAGTCCCGACCGCGGAGACTGTCTGCGATGCCAGCGACACCGGCGGCCTGCCGGTCGATCGCATTGCCGCTATCGTGCAGCCGAATGAATTGCAGCGCACTGCGCTCGACGAACTCGCCACCGCGTGGACATCCGCGCGCGACACCATCCGCGCCGCCTGTCCGACGCAGGTCCCCACGACGGCCATCGAGCGCCTCGGCCTGATGCGCGAGCGCCTCGAGGCCATGATCAAGGCAACGGACGCGGTCGCACCTTCGCTGGCAAAATTCGTCGATCTCCTCGACGACGACCAGAGAGCCAAGCTCGACGGCCTGGCCAAGGACCGCCGCGCCGCGCTTGCAGCGATGCAGCAAAAGAATCCCCAGGCGGCATCGGCCTGCCAGGCGGACAGCGATCCCCGCTACGACGAGAAGCTGCAGCGCCAATACGAGCAGTTCATTCAGCAGCAATGGCCCGCGGCCGAGATCGCCTCCACGCTCAAGCTCGACAACACTGCCCGCGCCCGCCTCGACGTGCTCCAGGACACCACGCTGCGCACCATGGAAACGCTGAGCGCCTGTCTGTCACAGGCCGCACCGACACCACAGGCCCGCCTCACCGCCGCGAAGGCGCGGCTGGAGACGATGCTGCAGGCGGTGAACGGCGTTAGTGACGCGCTCGACGATTTCGAGGCCGACTTAAGCGACGAGCAGAAGGCGGGGTTCGAGGCGATCGGGCCGAAGCGCGGCGTGTGATCACCCGCAGGCCCACTCGAACTTCATGTCCTTGAAGTCGAGCTGCGCGTTGCCGCTGCCGAAATTGTAGCCGCCGAAATATTCCTCGAACTCGATGTAGAACGGGCTCATCTCAGGCACCGCCTGGCAGGGCCGCATGGTGCCGCCGAGATGGTTGTGGGCGTGGTCCTTGCCCCAGTCGTGCGACCGGAAATTCTCGGTGGTCGGGACGCCGTCGATAAAGTAGTAGTAGGACTGATAGTCGCTCGGCGGATTGCGCGGGAGGTGCGGGTCCTGCGGGGCCTTGCCGGCATTGGGATCGGTCGCGCGCGGCATCAAGGCGATCGCGAGGTTCTCCGCCAGGTCACCCCGCGGAGGGCCGGCGAACATCTTCTGCGCGAAGGGCGGGGCGGATTCGAAGAAAGCGCTGGCGCCGCCGACATCGAGCCAGCGCGGCCGCTCCGCCGTCGCAAGCGGAAGCGGCGCGGGCGGCGTCGCGAACGGGCCCTCGTACTCATGCTTCGTCAGCAGCAGCGCGGCATATTCGTAATCAAGGATGTCGGTCATGCGCGAAAGCCGCGGATGCGCTGGTCGCGCCAGCACGGCCTCGCGAATCTCGGGATCGTCGGGTGCCCCGCCGTCATTGTGATCTGGTGCGGTAGCGAAGAACGACACCGCGACGATATCCTCGCCGTGTACGCGATAATCCTTCGGCAGCAGAAGTGTAAAACCATGCATCAGCGGAAACCCGGTGACTGGGTCGAGCGGCCATTGCTCGCTCGTGATGCCCGGCGGCAGGCCGTAGACCCAGCCATGATCACGCGCGCGATCGGCGGGCCGGTCCAGCATCTGCAAATCATACGCACGCGACGGCAAGGCAAGCGCCACAGGTCGGCTCCATCCGAACTTTCGCCTCGACGCGGAGGCGATCGTTAGTCGCGAGGACGAGAGATGTGGTTCGTGGGGATGATGCCATCCTGCCGGTGTTTTGCCCGACGAGTCAAACGGCTTCCGGCCAATTCCGTGCCCGCGTAACCCATTGATCTTGCAGGCCCCGGCTACTGTGCATGGGGTTGTTTTCGCAGTTTTTTGTTTGGGCTACCCGCGCCGCCTTGCTGCGGCGGCATCCACCACGTTCTCGACCTCCTCGCGCCACGACAGGATCTCCATCGCAAGCACCGGGTGGTTGAAGCCCTTGAGCACGAGATCGTCGAGTGCGCGGGCTTCGACCCAGGGCTCGACCATGCCGTAGACGCGGCGGCTGACGACGACCTGGCCGGCCTTGGCTTCGTCGCAGAGGCGGGAGGAGAGATTGGTGACGCTGCCGATCGCGGCATATTCGAGCCGCTGCTCGAAGCCGATCTGGCCGAGCGTGGCGTAACCCATGGCGACGCCGACGCCGAAGCCGAGCGAGTGGCCGCGGTTCTTCCACTTCTCGGTCAAATGGCCAATCACATCACGCATCTCGACCGCCATCTTCACCGCGCGCTTGGTATGGTCGGCAAATTGAATCGGCGCGTTGAACAGGATCATCACGCCATCGCCGGCAAAGCGGTCGAGCGTGCCTTCATAGCGGTGGATCAGCTCGCCGAGCGCGGCGTGATATTCGCGCAGCACGTTCATCGCCTCTTCCGGCTCGGTCGCCTCCGTGAACGAGGTGAAGCCGCGCAAATCGCAGAACACCACGGTGACCTCGCGGCGGTGGCTGTCGAGCAGTGCGTCGTGGCCGTCGGACGAGGCGATCAGCTGCGCGACTTGCGGCGCGAGGAAACGTTCGAGCCGCTTGATGCGGCCGATCTCGCCGAGTTGTTTCTCGACCCGCTCTTCCAGCGAGCGATTCCAGTTGCGCAGCTGCTCGGTCTGCTCCTGGAGCTTGGCGGCCTGCTGCTGCACGGTTTCGTGCGCCGCCGCGAGCTCGCGGCCCTTGTGGTCGACTTCGGTGAACAGCCGCGCATTGCGCATCGCCAGCACCGCCTGGTTGGCGAAGGTGCGCATCAGGCCGATGATGCTTGGGGCGAACTCGCCGCCGGCGCGGCGCAGCACCACCAGCGAGCCGAGCGTGCCCTGCTGATCCACCAGCGGCACCACCAGCACCGAATGGAAGCCGGCCGCGATCGCGACGTCGCGCAGCGGCTGCTCGGAGGCCTGGTCGAGATCTGAAATCGCGATCGGTTCGCCGCTCCCGGCCGCATCGCTCAGGATATCCTGGCCTTCGTCGATGGTGACATGGGCGCCGTCGGCGGATTTGTCGATGCCGTTGGCCTCGACCAGATTGAAGCGGCGCGCCTCGGCGTCATAGCCGTAGATCAGCACGGCGTCGGCATGGGTGATCTCGATCGCGCGCGCAGCGATCGTCGGCAGCACGGCGTTGAGATCGAGCGAGGCGGCGACCGCGCGGCCGACCTCTTCCAGCACCTTGAGCTCGTTGATCGACTGCGCGAGATCGCGGGTGCGCTCCTCGACCTTGGTCTCCAGATCCGAATAGGTTTCCTGGATCTGGCTGGCCATGCGGTTGAACTGGCCAGCGAGATCTTCCAGCTCGTCCGCGGTGTGCACCTCGATGCGATGGCTGAAATCACCCTCGCCGAGCTTGTGCGCGCCGTCGCGCAGCGCCGTGATCGGGATGATCATGCGGCGCGCCAGAAGCGTGCCGGCGAGGATCGCGACCAGCAGGCCCATGCCGATCAGCAGCCCAATGCGCACCAGCTGGTCGCGGATCGGCATCAAGGCCTGTGTGGTCGGCTGCTCGAACATCACGCTCCAGCCGAGCTTCGGCACGGTGCTCGCGGCGCTCATCACCGCATGGCCGTTGAAGTCGGTGCCCGAATTGTCGGGCTCGTGGCCCGGTGCGACCGCAGCCGCGACCTGCGGCAGCTTCGACAAATCCTTGCCGACGTCGGGCCCCTTCGACGACGTCGCCAGCACGCGGCCGCGCGGATCGACCACATAGGCGAAGGCAGCCTTGCCGACCTGGGCGTCGGAGAGGTACTCGGAGAGAAAGCTGAGATCGAGCTCGGCCACGGTGACGCCGGCGTTGAAACCGGAATGCGCCACCGAGATCGACATGAACGGCGTCCGGTCGGAGAACCAGGCCGGCGCGTAGCTGACGCCGCGGGCGACGGTGTCGGTGAAGCGCATGTCGCGGGAGAGGTCGGCGTTGCTGCCGGTCGTGGTCGACTGGCGCGAGACGCGCAGCACCTCGCGGCCGTCGCCGTTGAGCTGGAACAGCTGAGTGACGACCGCGACCTGGTGCAGTAGCTGGGCGTAGTCGGCGCGGCGCTTCTCGAGCGTGTCCTGGCTCGCCCGCGTCACCCAGCTGATCTGGCGCTCCAGCTCGGAGATCGACTGCTCGATCCGCCGCGCGGCAGCCTGCGCCTTGTCCTCGAGACCGTCGGTCAGCTGTGTCTTGGTGGCGCGGTAGGAGATCCAGCTCTCCATCGCGCCGTTGACGGCG
Organism: Bradyrhizobium sp. 134; assembly: GCF_023074155.1. NCBI lineage: Bacteria > Pseudomonadati > Pseudomonadota > Alphaproteobacteria > Hyphomicrobiales > Nitrobacteraceae > Bradyrhizobium > Bradyrhizobium sp. 134. The sequence continues at coordinate 42,998 of NZ_JADPKX010000050.1, forward strand.
AGCACGAACACGACGAGGCCGACGAGAGAGACGACGTATTTGGCGAACAGACCCTCGCGCAGAAACCGTGTCTTGTCGTTCGCTCCTGCCATCCCGATCCTCTCGCGCCGCCATCGGCGCCGGCGCTACGGGCCTGACGGACCCTGCGAGCCTTCTAGCACAATTTGGTCCAACGGACTGTGAAGGGACTGGTCGGGGCCGCCTGACCGGCCGGTGTGGTTACCCGCCTGGACGCTGGGCAGGCGGAAGCATGGTGAATTGTCGCAGTCTCATCCGTTTGGAGGAAGCCGCCGCCGGGCCAGCCGATGTAAGGGGATGGCTTGGCAAGGGAGGGCTGGGAGTCCAGCGCTTTGGTCCTGCAATCATCGATTAAAGAGCTGCCGCAGCACGTCGTTCATCGGCTGGCTGTCCTGCTGCGCCGCCGGCGGGTCCTCCAGGGCGGGGGAGGCTGGCGAAGCTTGCGGCATCAATGTGGATGGCGCTGCAGGCAGGCTGCGGCTGCGGCCGGCGGCAGTGCCGGTGCCGGTGGCAGTCCCAGTGCCGTTTCCCGCGCCACCGGAAAGTCCCTGCTGGATCAGATTGCCGATCGCCTCGCCCAAAGGGCCGCCGAGCGGGTTGTTCTGTCCGGGCTGCTGGGTTTGCGGATTGGCATTGCCGGTCGCATTGCCGCCACCCGGCGCGGTGGCTCCCCCGAGGCCAAGGCTTCCCAGAATATTGCCGAGCCCGGCCCCATCAGCGCCGAACAGCCCCTTGCCCATCTCGCGCAGCTTGGCATAGGCGGCGTCCGGATTGTCCAGCATGCCGGCCATGTCAGGATAGATCCGCGGCTGCGACCAGGTACCCTGGATCATCACGGGAATGCCGAAGCCGACCGGCTCGGCGGCGCGGCCCTGGCCTTCGGTCGTCATCACCAGCTTCGGCTCGACGCGAAAGCCCATCATCTTGGTGTCGAGTGCGATCGTGCCGGCACCGGTCACGCGGACCAGCGGTCCGGTCAAGCTGAGATCGGTGGTCACCGCCTGGCCCTTGTCGATCCGGAACGACGCCGAGAGCTGCGACAAATCCGTGCTCTGCTCCCGACCGTTGTCCTGGTTTGCCTGCCAGCCGGACAACGTGCCCGAGGTCAGCGAGCGGATCATCTGCGCGACGTTGATGCCGCGAATGGCCCCGTCCTGGAAATTGACGAAGGCCGTGCCTTGCATGTTCGCCATCAGTGCGCGCTGGCTGGTGCCGGCGCTGCGCAGCGCGAGCTTGGCCTGCAGCTTGCCGTCGATCCGGTCGAATTCGGCGAGGCCCTGGAGCAGCGGCAGCGCGCGCACGCCGGCGAGGTCGGAATGCATCGCAAAGCTCGGCGCGCCGCTGGTCGCATCCAGGATCAATTCGCCCGAGACCTGGCCGCCATAGGCGCCGAGATTGGCGGTGCCGGCCTTCAGCACGCCGCCGGCGAGTTTTGCATCAACCGCCAGCGGCGCGAGACGCGCATCGCCGATCACCGCCTCGTGCGCGGAGATCCTGATTTGCGCATCGACATAGTTGAGCCCGGACACGTCGATCGGCGCATCGCTCCAGGGTTGCCCGGACGCGCCTTCCGGCGATTTTGCCAGCGGAATCGCAAGCCGCTGGAAGTCGAGATCGACCTTGACCAGAGGCTTGCTCGCGATATCGACCGAGGCCCAGCCGTTGAACGCGCCATCGCCGAGCGTGCCATTCAGGCCGTTGATCATCACGACATCGCCGCTCAGCCGCATCTCGGCATGGCCCGCGAGCCGGGACTTCAGCACGTCCGGCATGTCGATGGCGAAATCCACCGGAATGGTCGGCCGGTCGGCCGGCGGCGCCGGCGTGGTCGCCTTGATGTCGAACTTGGTCGGATGCTCGCCGACCCGTGCGGTGCCGGTGATGCTGATCTTGCGGTCGCGGCCGACGATCGCATCGGCATTGACCGCGCTGATGCGGCTCTCGACGCGATCGCGCACCCGCGCGAATGCGATCTCGCCATCGGTGAACTTGATGCGGTCGATGGCGGCGCCGTCGGTATCGAGCGCGACCGGCTTCGATGTGCCGCCGGCATTCGGCAGTCGCTCGCGCAGCAGCGGCTGGTAGAGCACGGGATGGGTGACGACGAGCTCACTGATCTTCGGGCGGCCCGACCAGACGCTCGAGAGCGACATGTCGGCCTGCACGCTGTCGATGGTCAGGCGGGTGATGCCGCTGCGGTCCTTGGGGTCGGCAAGCGCGAGGTCGTTCAGCGTCACGTTCAGCGTCGGCCACAGGCTGATTCTGATGGTGCCGTCGATCGACAAGCGATAGCCGGTCGCGCTCTCGACCCGCGAGGCAATCGTCGACGTCAGGAAGCCCGAGGGGATCCCGACCACCAGCAGGAGTGCGATCACGATGACGATTGCGGCCACCGCCGCGCCGGCGAATTTCACGGCTCTCATGTCGACTTTCCAGCGGCGGACAACCGGCGTCGAATCCGGCAGATGACCGTCATTTGCACGCGTCCTTTACGCCTGAGTTTATCCCGGGACGGGAAGCGGCTCCAAGCACGTAAAAATAGTCTGGGGGTGCTGCAAAGTTATGTGACTTATGGCACACTTCCCCGGCGTGGTTTTACGCGATCCTGATGTTGATGGTTCCAAGCGATTTGCCAACGAAATTCACAAGGACATTGAAATGAGCAAGCAGGCCGAATTTGCGGTCATCCTCAAGATGAATGCGATGTTCGCCGATCTCGGCGTAGACGAGCTCCAGCGGCTGGCAAATCTCTGCCACACCCAGCATCTGGGGAACGGCGAGGTGCTATTCCAGAAGGGCGACGCGGGCGATGCGCTGTTCGGCGTGCGCCGTGGCCAGGTCCGTATCGAGACCGGCGCCTCCGACGGCAGCCGCCTGACGCTGAACTTCATGGGGCCGGGCGACCTGTTCGGCGAGGTTGCGGTGCTGGACGGCCAGAGCCGCACCGCGGACGCGACCGCGGGCGAAGCCAGCGAGCTGTTCGTGCTGCGGCGCGAAGACTTTCTCGCTTTCCTCGAACGCGAGCCGAAGGTCGGGATCAAGATCATCGCGCTGCTGTGCCAGCGCATCCGCTGGCAGAGCGAGCGCATGGAAGAGTCCATGCTCCAGCCGCTGCCGGTTCGCCTCGCGCGGCGCCTTTGCGCGCTCGCCGCCGATTTCGGCTCGGAGGTGCACATCTCGCAGGAGCAACTCGGCGTCTTCGTCGGCGCCGCCCGCGAGAGCGTCAACCGCCAGCTTCAGGCCTGGCGCAAGGAAGCGATCCTCGATCTCCAGCGCGGCCGCATCCTGCTGCGGAACATGACCAAGCTGACGGCGATCGCGCGGAACGAGTAGGGGGCCGTTAGGCTGGGTCGCTACAATCGGGGCGAAGGAGTTCGTCAGAAGAGTCCCAACTCGCAACCCACGCTTTAACGGCCTCGATCGGCACAGCACGACCGGTACGTCTGAATGCTTGGTAGCGAAGACGATCCTCCGCTATGTCGGGTTCGTGGATGGCGCTCGCTGAACTGCCTTGTGTACTTGACGCTTGTGCCATAGCTACTCCGCCGCGGGGTGCACGATGCTCTTCGGCGCTGGTGCCGCTCCCGCCGGCGCAGTTCCGTGGTGACTTGCGCCCTCCGCATCTTCGCTGTGCACGACCAGCCGCTTGGCGAAGCGCCAGATCAGCGCGCCGAGATCGTCCATCACCATGAACATCGCGGGCACGAACACCAGCGACAAGATGGTCGAGAAGATCAGGCCGCCGATCACCGCGAGCGCCATCGGCGAGCGGAACTCGCCGCCGGCGCCGACCGCGAGCGCGCTTGGCATCATGCCCGCGGCCATCGCGATCGTGGTCATCACGATCGGGCGAGCGCGTTTCATGCCCGCGTCGATCATGGCTTCTTCGCGCGGTGTGCCGGCGTGAATGGACTCGATGGCGAATTCCACCAGCATGATCGCGTTCTTGGTGACGATGCCCATCAGCATCAGGATGCCGATCCACACCGGCGTCGTGAGCTGCTTGCCGGTGATCAGCAGGGCCGCGATCGCGCCGCCGATCGAGAGCGGCAGCGAGAACAGGATGGTGATCGGCTGCAGGAAGGTGCCGAACAGCAGCACCAGCACGGCGTAGACCATCATCAGGCCCGCCGTGATCGCGGTGGCAAAGCCTTCGGACAGTTCGTTCAGGCTTTCGGCATCGCCGGAGGGCGAGACCTTCACGCCCTTCGGCCGGCTCTTCATGACCGGCAGGTCGTAGATCTTCTTGGTGGCGTCGCCGAGCGCGGCGGAGCCGACGAGATCGGCCGCGACGGTCGCCTGTCGCTCGCGATCGTAGCGGTTGATGCTGGTCGGACCCTGGTCGAGCTTGACGTCAGCGATGACGGAGAGCGGCACGCCGCCCTTCTCGCCGTGCTCGCCGAGCGGCACGCGCAACTGTTCGAGCGTCTTCAGATTGCCGCGCGCGGCATCCTCGAGCTGCACGCGGATCGGCACCAGACGGTCGCCGACGTCGAACTTGGCGAGCGCGGGGCCGACGTCGCCGATGGTGGCCACGCGGATGGTCTGCGACAGGCTTTCGGTCGACACGCCGAGCCGTGCGGCAAGATCGGCGCGCGGTTCGACGCGCAGCTCGGGCCGCTCCAGCGTGGTTTCCGAGATTACGTTGGAGATGGTGGGAATCCGCTTCATCTGCGTCGCGAGTTCGCTGGCGACGTTGTTGACGATGTTGGCGTCTGCGCCGGTCACGACCAGCGAGATGGCGCGCAGGCCGTTCTCGTCGAGGAACCAGAAGCGGATGTCTGGAATGTTCTCCAGCTCCTGGCTGATCGAGAATTCGAGCTCGCGCTGGGTGATGTCGCGGCTGTCCTTGGGCGTGTAGTTGATGATCAAGGCGGCGCGCCGGACCTCCTGGGTCCCCGGTGGAACGCGGCCGCCGTCGACGAAGATGCTCTTCACCTCGGGCCGCTTGCGCAGGCGCGCAACGATGTCTTCGGTGACTTTTTCGGTATAGGCGAGCTGCGTGCCCGGCGGCAGCTCGAGCGCAACCAGCGAGCGCGAGCTGTCCTGCGCCGGGAGGAAACCCTGCGGCAGCAGCGTGATGCTCCAGATCGAGGCGGCGAAGACGCCGAAGCCGGCCAGCACTGTGATGAAATAGTGCTTCACCGACCAGGCCACGAGCCTGTGATAGGACCGCAGCACGCGGCCGGGCGGCGGCTCTTGGTGATTGCCATGTTTGAGGAAGTAGGCGGCGAGCACCGGCGTGACGAAGCGCGCCGCGAGCAGCGAGAAGAACACCTGCACCGAGACGGTGATGCCGAACTGCTTGAAGAACTGTCCGGCGATGCCCGACATGAAGCTCGCGGGTGCGAATATCGCGATGATCGTCAGCGAGATCGCGATCACCGCGAGGCCGATCTCGTCGGCGGCTTCGAGGGCGGCACGATAGGGCGACTTGCCCATATTCATGTGCCTGACGATGTTCTCGATCTCGACGATGGCGTCGTCGACCAGAATACCCGTCGACAGCGTGATGGCGAGGAAGCTGACGAGGTTGAGCGAGAAGCCGAGCAGGTCCATCGCCCAGAACGCCGGGAAGATCGACAACGGCAGCGAGATCGCGGCGATGATGGTGGCGCGCAGGTCGCGCAGGAACAACAACACGATCACGACGGCGAGGATGGCGCCTTCGAACAGGGTCGAGATCGCCGCGTGGTAATTGCCATTGGTATATTCGACCGAGGTGTCGATCACCTTCAGGTCGACGTCGGGATAAGTAGCCTTGAGCGTGTCGATGCGCTTCTGTACCGCCTCGGCGACCTTCACGTCGCTGGCACCCTTTGAGCGCTTGATGCCGAGCGCGACGATCGGCTCGCCGTTGAAGCGGGCGAAGGTACGGCGGTCGGCGATGGTGTCGGTCACGGTGCCGAGATCGTCGAGCCGGACCTCGCCGCCGCCGAACAGCGGAATCATGGTGCCGGCAAGGTCGCTCAACGTCTTGGCGCCGGCGAGGGTGCGGATCGCCTGGTCGTTCTTGCCAATCTCGGCGCGGCCGCCGGCAACGTCGACATTGGTGCCGCGCAGGCTCTGGCTGACATTGACGGCCGTCAGCCCCATCGACTGCAGCCGGTCGGGATCGAGCGAGACCAGGATCTCGCGCTCGACACCGCCGATGCGCTCGACCTGGGCGACGCCGCGCACGCCCTGCAGCGCGCGCTTGACCACGTCGTCGACGAAATAGGAGAGCTGCTCCGGCGTCTTGCCGGGCGAGATCGCGGCGTAGGTGACGATCGGCAGGCCGATGACGTCGACGCGCTGGATCAGCGGCTCGGTGACGTTCTGCGGCAGATTGGAGCGCACGCGCGTCACCGCGTCCTTGACGTCGTTGAGCGCGCGGTCGGTGTTGGTTTCCAGCGCGAACTGGATGGTCGTCACCGACAGGCCGTCGGTGATCTGCGAGGTGATGTGCCTTACGCCTTCGACACCGGAGACGGCGTCTTCAACCGTCTTGGTGACCTGGGATTCGAGCTCGGCGGGTGCCGCGCCAAATTGCGATACCGCGACCGAGATCACGGGAATGTCGGCCGAGGGTAGCCGCGTCACCGCGAGCTTGGTGAAGGACACCCAGCCAAGGATCAGGAGGATGATGGAAAAAACGACCGATGGCAGCGGATTGCGAATCGACCATGCCGAGATATTGAGAGCCATCAGCGTACCCGCGTGCGATCGAGTTCATCGGCGAACATGGTCTTGATCTGGTCGCCGTCATGCAGCGAAGAGCCGGCGTCGGCGACGACAATCTCGCCGACGTTGAGGCCCTCCAGGATTTCCGTCGCGCTGTCCGACGACAGCCCGACCCGTACCTTGCGCGTCTCGACAATGTTGCCTTTGACGACCTGCACGGTGAGATGGTCGATCGCGGTCTTGGGAACCGCGACGCCGCAGCTTCGCTTGGCGTCGATCGAGGCGCGGGCGAACACGCCGACTTTCAGCGAGGGATTGTTGGTGACGCTGATGCGCACGCGGCCGAGCTGGGTGGCGCGATCGATTTCGGGCGCCACCAGCCTGACCCGCCCGATCAGATCGGGCGCGTCGTCGCGGCTGATGCGAACGGTCGCGCCGGAGCTGAGCTTGGCCATGTGCACCGCCGGGACCTGCGCGTCCAACTCGATCTCGTTGTTGACGGCGATTCGGAACATCGGGCCAGCCTGCGGCGAGGCCGGCGCGCCGACGATGGTGCGGACCTCGGTGACGAGGCCGGGCGCAGAGGCCTTCAGCGAAACCGGACCTTGCGGGCCGGGCCGCTGCGGCTGGCCCGGGATCTGGGGCGGTGCGGTCAGGCGCGCCAGCTCCTGATTGTCGGTGACGAGGGTGCCCTCGGTGACGAAGAGGTCGGTGACCCTGGATCCCTCCTGGTCGGCGACGACCACGGCTTCGCGGCGCGGCACGAAGAAGCCGGTCACCCGAACCAAGTCCGAGAAGCAGGCATTGGTCGACTTGGTTACGATGACCAGGGCCTCGCTCGGCGTTTCCTTGGGCTCGGCGCGATGCCGGTGCTCGAACAGATAATAGCCGACGCCGAGCGCGACGACGAAGACCACCGTTCCGGCCGGCTTGAGATATTGGGAGAGGTTCATTGCCGGATCGTCCTGGCCTGGCTCACGGCCATCCGCGCGCGGCCCATGGAGAGCGTTTTCCTGAAATGAAGCAGCGTCCCGCAAGGCTGCGGGACGCGCGCTGGTAGCAAGACTTTACACCACATCACGACTTGTCACTTCAAAGGATTACGTCGTGCTCACTTCGATGCGGTGGTCTTGTTTTCCATGTTGACGACCTGCACGCGACGATTGACCTCGGCCATCGGCTGGGCCGGGTCCTTCAGCTTGCTCTTGCCGTAGCCGACCGTGACGAGGTCGGTCGCGGAGATGCTGTACTTGTCGACCAAATAGCGCTTGATCGAATCCGCGCGGCGCTCCGACAGGTCCTGATTGTAGCTCTCGCCGCCGGCGGCGTCAGTGTGGCCGGCGACCACAAAGGTCGAGCCCTTCAGGTCGGGGCTGGTCAGCGCGCGGCCGAGCGCCTGGACCGAGGCAAGCGATTTGGCGCTGATATTGGCCGAGTTGTAGTCGAATGTGATTTCCAGATCGATGTTCGGCTTGTCCTTGGCCGCCGACGCGATTTCTTCACGCTCGACCGACGAAAGGGAGCGTGTCGAGCGGCCGCGCACGGACTGGATCAGCTTGGACTCAGTCGCACTCGGTGCGGGATCGGCCTGCGGAGCGATCGAGAGGCCGCGCGTCAGCGGCTTTTTCGGCGGCGGCGCCAGCGCGCGGACGATCTCGTCCTCGGTGACGTTCTTGCTGTTGCCGTCGTCGGCCGCGAAGGCAAGCGGGATCGTCAGCGACAGCGCGGCGCCGACGGTGATGATGGACAGGAGTGCGGTAAGTCCCTTTGCAGCCAATCTCATAGCCAGTCCCTCCTGCGCAGCCAGCTGGCGCGGTTCGAAAATCCTGCAGTAAGCCGCCCCGAAAAGGCGGGCGGCGACATCCGTTCAATTAGTCTTCGCCGGGCCGTCGCGGGTTCGAGGCACATCGGCCCCGCTTCAAAAAAATATCAACGCACTCCGTAGCTTGCGAATTCCTGAACAATGTTCGGGTCCATCGCCTTGGCATTGGCGATGTCGAGCGCACCTTCCTGCGCCGAGCCGTTGCGCTGCTTGGCGATCCCGCGTCCGAACAGCGAGGAGGTCAGGCGCGGATTGATCCTCAGGGCGGCCTCGAAATCGGCGATGGCGTTCTTCACCGCCCCCGATTTCAGATTGACGAGCCCCCGGCTGTCCAGCGCGTCGACGAAGTTCGGCCGCAGCCGCAGGGCCTCGTTGCAATCCTTCAGCGCCCCCTGGAGGTCGCCGACCACGGTGCGGGTCCAGCAGCGGTTGTTCAGAGCCTCGACGTCCTTCGGGTTGATCCGCAGCGTCTCGTCAAAATCCTTGATGGCCAGGCTGTAGGCGCCCTTGCTGGCATAGACCTGACCGCGCCGGTAAAGCGCGTTCACGTCATCCGGATTGGCCGCGATCTTGGCGGTCAGCCCCTTGATGGTGGGGTCCTCGGCCAGGACGGCCGCGCTCGGCCCGCTCTCCATGCTCGGAGCGGTCGCGGGATCGGCCGGAATCACAGGCGGAGGCGGCGGTGGTGCCGGTGGCAAGGCAGCCTCGACCTGCGGCTTCGGTGACGGAGCGGGCGCGGCCACTGTGTCGGCCGGTTTCGGCGGCGGAGGCGGTGAAGGTGCGGGCGGGGCCGGCTGCGGGTTGTTGGCGACGACCGGCGGCGGCGCGGGTGGCGGAGTCGTTGTTGGGCGCGACCCACCGGCCCCTGGAATGAACGAGAAATCCTCGGCCAGTGAAGAGGAGATCCACGGTACCTGCTCGCCCCGGGAGGCACGGGTGACGCCCATCTTGGTGCGGTTCAGCGTCTCCTCGGCCATCAGGTCGGGGACGCGGATTTCCTTGAGGAGTTCCTGGACGAACAGGCTGTGCTCGCCGCCGGCGTCCGAGACCACCGAGGCCAGCGCCGCCGAATACATCACCAGCGTGCCGTTCGGCGCGATGACGGGGGTCAGGCCGGCCGAGAAGCTGCGGAACCGGCGCTCGAACGGGTTGCGCCTGGAGGCGTCGACCAGCGCGATCTTGACGCCGGCGCCGCGGGTGTTGAGCTCGCCGAGCACGGTTTCGAGGCTGATGCCGTCGCGCCGCACGTCGGATTCGGTCCAGATCTGCGCATCGATCGGCAGCAAATAGCTCTGCCGCGCGGACTGGATGCCGAAGCCGCTGAAGAACACCAGTGCCACCGACCCCGGCTTGATCTTGCCGTAGAGCTTGTCAAAGGCACGGCGCATGCCGTCACCGGTCAGGTTCTCACCGGTCTCGACGGAAAAGCCGTCGCGCTTGAGCTCGTCGGCGACGTCGCGCGCGTCGTTGAGCGGTTCCTTCAGGGGAGCGTCGGCGTCCGGGTATTTGGCGTTGCCGATAACCAGCGCAAAGCGATCGCCGGCCGCAAGTGACGGAGCGGTCGGGATGAGCGACACGAGCAAGGACAGAACGAAAAGCAGGCGAATTTTCATAATTAGCGCGATCCAGCCAAAAAGGCGCCGTTTCCAGCTTGCGCCGCGGCGACCTTAACTTACGCAATGTGCATTATCAAACCGGGGAAGGGGGGCGTCAACCGCTTGCGGATTCGGCGCGATCGCGACAATTGACCGCGACGCATGGGCATGTTGCGGGGGGAATAAACGGGCGGTCACGATTGCACGCGATGCATTCTGGTTGTCATTGCGGCTGCACGTTAGGGCAGCCATGGCGACAACAATGTGATTGGTCTCACATTGCGGACGGGCCTCCTTCGCAACCTGCGGTGTTTGACCTTTGCGGTGGACGATGGCTTGGTGCGGTCGATCGCCCTGAAGGTGCATCCACAAAAGAGCAAGATCAAAACCATGGGAAACGCCTACGAAATCTACGCCCTGCGCTACGCGACGATGTCGCCGCGCACGCCCAACATGAACTTCCTCGCGCCCGACCCGCATGACAGCGCGGCGCAGGACCTCGACTATTTCGTCTGGCTGATTCGCGGCAACGGCCGCGACATCCTGGTCGATACCGGCTTCAATGCCGAGGAAGCGTCCGCGCGGGCCCGCAAGCTGACGCTCAATCCGGTCGACGCGCTGGAGCGCTTTGGTGTCGCGGCGTCGAGCATTCGCGATATCATCGTGACGCATCTGCATTACGACCACGCCGGCAATCTGGACCGCTTCCCGAACGCGCGCTTCCATATCCAGGAGCGCGAGATGGCCTACGCGACGGGGCGCTGCATGTGCAACGGACTGCTGCGACATCCGTTCTCGGTCGAGCACGTCACGCAGATGGTCCGCCATGTCTATGGCGAGCGCGTCAACTTCTATTCCGGCGACGGCGAGGTCGCGCTCGGCGTCACCGTCCACCGCGTCGGCGGCCATTCCGACGGCCTGCAGGTGGTGAGGGTCGAGACCACCCGCGGACCGGTGGTGCTGGCGTCCGATGCCGCGCATTACTACGCCAATCTCCAGCGCAGGAGCCCATTTCCGATCGTCTACAATGTCGGCGACATGGCGGCTGGATGGGAGACGATCGAGCGTCTCGCGGGCCATCCCGACCGGTTCATTCCCGGCCACGACCCGATCGTGACCGAGATCTATCCGCGCGCCAGCGACCAGGGCGATGTGTGGGCCCTGCATTTGCCGCCGTCGCGGTCGTTTGCAAAGTGATCAATACGCCTGCTTGGCGTCGGCCTCTTCGCTGGTCTGGATCAAATCGAGGCTCTGTTCGATCTTGCCGAGCAGCGTCGATAGCTGTTTTCGCTCCTGCGCGGAGAGGCAGGCGAGGATCTCGTCTTCCCGCCGCAGCAATTGCGGAAACAGCTCCTCGTAGAGCGTGCGGCCTTTCCTCGTCAGTCGCAGGCGGAATTCGCGGCGATCGGCTTCGTTCTCGACGCGCTCAATCAAACCCTGCTGCAGCAGCATGGTCACCGCGCGGCTGATGGTGGATTTGTGCGTGCGGGTGCATTGCGCGACGTACTGCGCGCTGCAGGCATCGTTGCGGAAGCCGAGCGTCGCGATCACGCGCCAGGCCGGGATGTCGAGGCCGTGGCGTTCCTGATATTCGACCGAAAGAGCGGCGCTGACCTCCGCCGCGAGCCGGTTGAGGCGGAACGGCACGAACCTGAACAGGTCGAGCCGTGTTTGTGGCCGCGCTGAGGCCGCATCGGCCTCACGTGTCTTCAGCGCGATGTCGCTGGATGTCCTCGCCAAGGAGAGCGCTCCGAATTCCGGTTGACGGCCGGCCGGCTCCGGTCCAAAATAGTTGCACGTGAGACTATCTAGCAGATCAGTCCTCTTCTGACCAGAGCCGAGGTTAGCGCATGGCGCAGGCCAATACGCATCAGGCCAAAACCCAGTTCGGCTATCGCCGCCACCCCGATCAGGATCGTCCCGGGCAGGGCGCGGCCGAGCATCCCGTGGTGATCGTCGGCGCGGGTCCGGTCGGGCTGTCGCTGGCGATCGACCTTGCCCAGCGCGGCCAGCACGTCGTCCTTCTGGATGATGCCGACCGCATTGGCGAGGGCTCTCGCGCGATCTGCTTCTCGAAACGGTCGCTGGAATATTGGGACCGGCTCGGCGTCGGCGACCGCATGGTCGACAAGGGCGTGGTCTGGAGCGTCGGCCGCATCTTCCACGGCGATCAGCAGCTCTACCAGTTCAATCTGCTGCCGGAGGACGGTCACAAGCGGCCGGCCTTCGTCAATCTCCAGCAATATTACGCAGAGTCCTATCTGGTCGACCGCATCAGCGAGCTGCCCGAGATCAATCTGCGCTGGCGCAACAAGGTGACGGCGCTGGAGCGCCGCAACGATTCCGTCGCGCTGACGATCGAGACGCCGGAGGGCGCCTATCGCCTGCACGCGCAATATGTCGTCGCCTGCGACGGCGCGCGCTCTTCGCTGCGGCAGATGGTGGGCGCCGACTTCGCGGGACAGGTGTTCGAGGACCAGTTCCTGATCGCCGACGTCAAGATGACCGCGGAATTCCCGACCGAGCGCTGGTTCTGGTTCGATCCGCCGTTTCATGCGGGGCGCTCGGCGCTGTTGCACCGACAGCCCGACGATGTCTGGCGCATCGACCTTCAGCTCAATCGCTATGCCGACCCCATCGTCGAGAAGAAGCCCGAGAACGTGCGGCCGCGGATTGCGCGCATGCTCGGCCACGACAAGTTCGAGTTCGAGTGGATCTCGCTCTACAAATTCCAGTGCCGGCGGATGGACCGCTTCGTCCATGGCCGCGTGATTTTTGCGGGCGATTCCGCGCACCAGGTCTCGCCGTTCGGCGCGCGCGGCGCCAATTCGGGACTCGAGGACGCCGAAAACCTCTCCTGGAAACTCGACCGCGTGCTGCGCGGCGCCTCACCCGCGAGCCTGCTCGAGAGTTATCATGTTGAGCGCAGTCTGGCGGCCGACGAGAACATCCGCGAATCCACCCGTTCGACCGACTTCATGGCGCCGAACTCGCATCAGGAAGCGCGGCTGCGCAAGGCAGTGCTGTCGCTGGCCAAGGAAACGGAGTTCGGCAAGCGCATGGTCAATGGCGGGCGGCTCTCGGTGCCGTGCAGCTATGACTCGCCGCTGTCATCGCCCGATGCGGATGCGTGGCGCGGTGGCCCGCTCCCGGGTTGTTCGATGCTCGATGCTCCCGTTACGCCGCGCGCGGGTGAGCAAGCCTATTTGACCGATGCGTTCCGCAAGGGTGGGACTGACTTCACCTTGCTGTCGTTCAGCAATGGCGCGGCGACTGAGGCGCCCGAAGGCGTGAAGGAGATCCGCATCGGCAGTGAGGACGGCCTTGTCGATCCTTCGGGCCTTGTTGCCAAGCGCTACGACGCGGAGCCCGGGGTCGCCTATCTGCTCAGGCCCGATGGCTATGTTGCGGCCCGCTTCCGGCGTCCAACGCGCGAAGCGATCGAGACCGCGCTGTCGCGGTCTCAAGGCTTGAATTGAGGATTCGCATGCCGCTCTCCACCAGCTCCAACTTCGCGCGACCCGACGACGCCTTTCGTGCCATCGTGGAGGCGCATCGTGGCTACACCGACGAGCAAAGCGCCGACTTCGACGCGGCGCTGGTGCTGATCCTCGCCAACCATATCGGCGATATCGACGTGCTGCGCGAGGCGATCGTCCTCGCGAAGCGCCGCATGATCGACGGCCAGCAGCAACAACAGCAACAACAATAACCCCGATACAAGGAACAACTGATGGCGAAGAACTTCGCATCCACCGGCGACCTCTCCGAGAAGAAGATCACCTTCTCCGAGATCGGCACCGATCTCTACGCCTTCACCGCGGAGGGCGATCCGAACACCGCGATCATCGTCGGCGACGACGGCTGCCTGGTGTTCGACGCGCAGTCGACGCCGGCGATGGCCAACAAGGTGATCGAGCGCGTCCGTACCGTCACCGACAAGCCGATCAAATATGTCGTGCTGTCGCATTATCACGCCGTGCGCGTGCTCGGTGCCTCCGCCTACAAGGCGCAGGGCATCGTCGCCTCGCAGGAGACCTATCGCCTGATCGAGGAGCGTGGCCAGCAGGATTGGGATTCCGAGTACGGCCGCTTCCCGCGCCTGTTTCAGGACGCATCGAGCATTCCCGGCCTGACCTGGCCGACGCTGACCTTCGAAGGCGAGATGTCGATCTATCTCGGCAAGCGCGAGGTGCGCCTGATGCAGCTTGGCGCCGGCCACACCTCCGGCGACATCGTCGCCTGGGTGCCCGATGCCGAGGTGATGTTCTCCGGTGACCTGATCGAATACCACTCGGCCTGCTATTGCGGCGACGCGCACTTGCGCGAATGGCCGCTGACGCTGAACGAGATCCGCAACTTCAATCCCAAGGCGATCGCGCCGGGCCGCGGCGATGCGCTCAACGGTGTCGCCACGGTGCGCGAAGCCATCGCGATGACGCGTGACTTCGTCACCTCGCTCTACGGCGCCGCCGAAATCTCGGTCGCCAGGGGCCGCACGCTGAAGGAATCGATGGCCGCGACGCGCGAGGTCATGGATCCGAAATTTTCGAGCTTCGCCATCTACGAGCACTGTCTGCCGTTCAACGTGTCGCGTGCCTTCGACGAGGCCTCGGGAATCGACGACCCCGTGATCTGGACTGACAAGCGCGACCAGGAGATGTGGGCCGCCCTGCAAGGAGGAGGATCATCATGAACATCAATACCTCGCCCGATCAGATCATTCGCAGCACGGCGCAGGTCACGCCGGGCTACATGTCCGGCTTCGGCAACAGTTTTGAGACCGAGGCGCTGCCAGGCGCGTTGCCGATCGGGCGCAACTCGCCGCAGCGCTGTGCCTACGGCCTCTATGCCGAGCAGCTTTCCGGCTCTCCCTTCACCGCGCCGCGCGGCAGCAACGAGCGCTCCTGGCTCTATCGTATTCGCCCGTCGGTGAAACATTCGGGTCGCTTCGAGAAGGCCGACGGCGGTCTGTGGCGCTCGGCACCGTGCCATGAAAACGATCTGCCGATCGCGCAATTGCGCTGGGATCCGGCGCCGATCCCGAAGGAGGACATGACATTCCTCCAGGGCGTGCAGACCATGACGACGGCCGGTGACGTCAACACCCAGGCTGGCATGGCCGCGCATGTTTATCTCATCACCAAGTCGATGGTGGACCAGCACTTCTACAATGCCGACGGCGAGCTGATGTTCGTGCTGCAGCAGGGCAATCTTCGCATCGTCACCGAGTTCGGTCGCATCGATGCCGAGCCCGGTGAGATCGCGGTGATCCCGCGCGGCGTCAAGTTCCGGGTGGAGATTCCGAACGGGCCGGTGCGCGGCTATCTCTGTGAAAACTACGGCGGCGCCTTCACGCTGCCGGAGCGCGGGCCGATCGGCGCCAATTGCCTTGCCAATGCCCGCGACTTCCTGACGCCGGTCGCTCACTACGAGGACAAGGATACGCCGACCGAGCTTTACGTGAAGTGGGGCGGATCGCTGTTCAAGACCACGCTGCCGCATTCGCCGATCGACGTCGTCGCCTGGCACGGCAATTACGCGCCGTACAAATATGATCTGCGTAGTTTCTCGCCGGTCGGCGCGATCGGCTTCGATCATCCCGATCCATCGATCTTCACCGTGCTGACCTCGCCGTCGGAGACCGCGGGCACGGCGAACATCGACTTCGTGATCTTCCCCGAGCGCTGGATGGTCGCCGACAACACCTTCCGCCCGCCGTGGTATCACATGAACATCATGAGCGAGTTCATGGGCCTGATCTACGGCGTCTACGACGCCAAGCCGCAAGGTTTCGTGCCGGGCGGCATGAGCCTGCACAATTGCATGCTGCCGCACGGCCCCGATCGCGATGCCTTCGAGCACGCCAGCAACGGCGAGCTGAAGCCGGTGAAGCTGACCGGCACCATGGCTTTCATGTTCGAGACCCGCTACGCGCAGCGCGTCACCGCGCACGCCGCGAATTCCGCGACATTGCAGGACGACTACGCGGATTGCTGGAAGGGTCTGGAAAAGCGGTTCGATCCGAGCAAGCCGTAGCCTTCTTACCCTCTCCCTTTGTGGGAGAGGGTGGCTCGCCGCATAGCGGCGAGACGGGTGAGGGGTCTCTCTCCCCAATGAGCCTCTCGCAGTATCAATTGTCGATACAACCCCTCATCCGGCGCTTCGCGCCACCTTCTCCCACAAGGGGAGAAGGAAAAAGGACTGGCGAAAAGTGACAACGCACCCCAACGACCCCAGCCTCCGCTCCTTCATCGACGTGGATCCCGCCTCCGATTTCCCGATCCAGAACCTGCCTTACGGCGTGTTCTCGACCGCGGCCAATCCGACTCCCCGCGTCGGCGTGGCGATCGGCAACTACGTGCTCGATCTCTGGGAGCTCGAGCAGGATTCGCGGCTCGACGTCGGCCCGCTCGGCGTGTTCTCGACGCCGTCGCTCAATGCTTTCATGGCGTTGGGGCCAAAGGTCTGGACGAAGACGCGGGCGCGGATCAGCGAGCTCTTGCGCCACGATCATCCAGAACTGCGCGACAACGAGGAGCTGCGCAAGCAGGCTCTGCTGCCGATGCGCGATACGAAACTGCATCTGCCATTCGCAGTCTCCGGCTACACCGATTTCTATTCGTCGAAAGAACACGCCACCAATGTCGGCGTGATGTTCCGTGGCAAGGACAATGCGCTGCAGCCGAACTGGCTCCATATGCCGATCGCCTACAACGGCCGTGCCTCGACCGTCGTGGTCTCCGGCACAAAGGTGAAGCGGCCGCGCGGGCAGCTCAAGCCGCCGAATGTGGAGGCGCCGAGCTTCGGACCGTGCAAGCGGCTCGATTTCGAACTGGAGATGGGCGTCGTGATCGGCCAGCCCTCAGCCATGGGCGGCATGCTCACGGAGCAGCAGGCCGAGGAGATGATTTTCGGCTTCGTGCTGCTCAACGACTGGAGCGCGCGCGATATCCAGCAATGGGAATATGTGCCGCTCGGCCCGTTCCTCGCCAAGGCGTTCGCGACCTCGATCAGCCCGTGGGTGGTGACGCGCGAGGCGCTGGAGCCGTTTCGCCTGAGCGGGCCGGAGCAGGAGCCGGTGCCGCTCGACTACCTCAAGCAGGGCAAGCCGCAGAACTACGAGCTCGAGCTCGACGTCTCCTTGCGTGCCGCTGGGGCCAACGCGCCGGCCGGTATCAGCCGTACCAATTTCAAGTACATGTACTGGTCCTCGGTGCAGCAGCTGATGCACCACGCCTCCTCCGGCTGCGCGATGAATGTCGGAGATCTCCTGGGCAGCGGCACCATTTCCGGCCCGGAGAAGAACCAGCGCGGCAGCCTGCTGGAGATCAGCTGGAACGGCACCGAGCCGGTCGAATTGCCCGGCGGCATCAAGCGGTCATTCCTGGAAGACGGCGACAGCCTCGTCATGCGCGGCTGGTGCCAGGGCGAAGGCTATCGCGTCGGTTTTGGTGAGGTCGAGGGGACGATTCTGGCGGCGGAGTAGGGCGCCGCCGCTTCCACAAACTCCGTCATTGCGAGCGCAGCGAAGCAATCCAGAATCTTTCCGCGGAGGCAGTCTGGATTGCTTCGTCGCAAGGGCTCCTCGCAATGACCTGGAGAGAGTTCACCGCTTCTCCGACGGTACATCCTTGACCCGCGCGCAATGCGCCGCGACGTCCTCCAGGCTGTATTTCAGATGCACCCGCTTGTCCGACGGCGCCTGCTTCGTCGTGCACACGCCTGGTCGCCACTCCTGCGTTGGCCTGATCGGTCGCGGCGCAAAACCTCCGCCGCAGTTCGGGCAGACGTTGGAGAGCTTCGTCTCCACGCAGTCGGCGCAGAACGTGCATTCATAGGAGCAGATCCGCGCATCGGTTGCGTTTGGCGCCAGGTCGCGGTCGCAATATTCGCAGTTCGGTCGAAGCTGGAGGGCCATGGCTCAGTCTCCGCAGATTTGGCGGGGATCATCGCAGATCGCACGCGCAACGCGAATGCCGGATTTCCCTCGATTTCAGCCGGGCTTGATTTCCTTCAGCGGCAGACGCGTGCTTTCCTTCAGCCTGTCGAGCACGATCGATGAGCGCACATGCGCCACGCTCTGGTGCGGCATCAGCACGTCGTTGACGAGATTGGAGAGACCCTTCAGGTCGCGCAACACGGCTTTCAGCACATAGTCGGCGTCGCCCGTGAGCGAATAGGCCTCCTGGATCTCGTCGATTCGATTGACCAGCGTTCGGAAGCGTTTCGAATTGTCTGGTGAGTGGGTCGCCAGCGTCACCTGGATGAAGGCGACCACGCCGAAGCCGAGGGCCTCGCTGGAGAGATCGGCGTGATAGCCTGATATTATCTTCTCCTCCTCCAGCCGCATCCGCCGCCGCGAGCATTGCGAGGCCGAGAGTCCCGCGAGGTCGGCCAGTTCCTGGTTGGTGAGGCGGCCGTCGTCCTGCAGCGCGCCCAGGATCTTGAGGTCGAAGGCATCCACCAAAGTCATGCGCAATTGTCCCGTTTTATGCACAGATCATGCGCAGGATAACCAAATGACGTCCCATTTGCACGCTCATTGCAGGCGGCATGAAGGATAGTTCATGGCAACAGCAATTTGGGAGAGCACCATGGGCCCGTTTCCGCACGATGCACCGCCGGCCACAATTAGCGCCGACAATCCGATGGGCACCGACGGGTTCGAGTTCGTCGAATATGCGCATCCCGATCCGGAACAGTTGCACGCCCTGTTCAAGCTGATGGGCTATGCGGCCGTCGCGCACCACGGAACGAAGAAGATCACGGTCTATCGCCAGGGCGACATCAATTATCTCGTCAACGAGGAGCCCGGCACCCACGGTCACGATTTCGTCGCCGCCCACGGCCCCTGTGCGCCGTCAATGGCGTTTCGCGTCGTCGATGCGAGGAAGGCCTATGACCGCGCGATCTTGCTCGGTGCCGAACCTGCCGATGTGTCTTCCGCGCAGAAGACGCTCGATGTCCCCGCGATCAAGGGCATCGGCGGCAGCCTGCTCTATTTCGTCGATCGCTACGGCGCCAAGGGTTCGGCCTATGACAACGAGTTCGTATGGCTCGGCGCGCGCGATCCGCATCCCGCCGGTGCCGGCCTGTTCTATCTCGATCACCTCACCCACAACGTTCATCGCGGCCGCATGGACGTGTGGACCAGCTTCTACGAGAAGCTCTTCAATTTCCGCCAGATCCGCTTCTTCGACATCGAGGGCCGCGCCTCAGGCCTGTTCTCGCGCGCGCTGACGAGCCCTGACGGCAAGATCCGGATTCCGATCAACGAGGACGCCGGCGATTCCGGCCAGATCGAGGAATATCTCAATATGTATCGCGGCGAAGGCATCCAGCACATCGCCTGCGGCTGCCGCGACATCCACCGCACCATCGAGGACTTGCGCGAAGCGGGCCTGCCCTTCATGCCGGCGCCGCCCGCGACCTATTTCGAGCGGATCGACGCCCGGTTGCCGAAGCATGGCGAGGACGTCGCGCGCCTGCAGAAGAACGGCATCCTGATCGACGGCGAAGGCGTGGTCGACGGCGGTCAGACCAAGGTGCTGCTGCAGATCTTCTCGGCCAATGCGATCGGCCCCATCTTCTTCGAGTTCATCCAGCGCAAGGGCGACGACGGTTTTGGCGAGGGCAATTTCAAGGCGCTGTTCGAATCGATCGAGGAGGACCAGATCCGGCGTGGGGTGCTGAAGGTGGATGCGGCGTAAGTCGCGCACTTTACGTACACTGCCACATCAAAACAGGTGTCGTCCCGGCGAAGGCCGGGACCCATATACCGCGTGATTTATCGATCTGATCGGTGAGGGTACCGAACTCCGAGTCTTCGCCAAACCACTCCCTGTGGTTATGGGTCCCGGCCTTCGCCGGGACGACAGCGGAGGTTGTTGTAACGGCGGGGGTCTACCGCCCCGCCTTCCACGCCTTCGTCACTGCGCCGATCTCCGCTCCTTCCGGCTCGCGCACCGCCGATGGCGTCCGTGAAAAGCGCGGCGCCGGCGCCGGCTGCTTGACGCCGTGGCGCTCGACGAACACCTGTCGGGCGACCATATGCGGATGCTCGGTTGCTTCCGACATGGTCAGCACCGGCGCAAAGCAGATGTCGGTGCCTTCCATGATCTTGCACCAGTCCTCGCGCGTCTTGCTCTTGAACACCGTCTTCAGTTTTTCCTTCAGCGCGGGCCAGGCCTTGCGGTCCATCTGCGCGTCGAAATCGGCGTCGGTCAGGCCGGCGTGCTCGCGCAGCAGCGCGTAGAATTGCGGCTCGATCGAGCCGATTGAGACGAAATGGCCGCAGGCGCATTCATAGACGCCGTAGAAATGTGCGCCGCCGTCGAGGAAGTTCTCGTTGCGGCCTTCGGTCCAGCGGCCGAGCGTGGTCATGTCGAAGAAGAACGACATCAGCGATGCCGCGCCGTCGCACATCGCGGCATCGACGACCTGACCCTTGCCTGACCGCGAGGCCTCCAGCAGCGCCGCAAGCACGCCGACGACGAGGTAGAGCGCGCCGCCGCCGAAATCGCCGACCAAATTGAGCGGCGGCACCGGCGCCTCCTTCGTGCCGATCGCGGCGAGCGCGCCGGTGATGGAGATGTAGTTGATGTCGTGGCCGGCGGCATTGGCGAGCGGGCCTTGCTGGCCCCAGCCAGTCATGCGGCCGTAAACCAGCTTTGGATTGCGCGCGAGCACGACGTCAGGCCCGAGGCCGAGCCGCTCCATGACGCCGGGACGGAAACCCTCGACCAGCGCGTCGGCATTCGCAAGCAGATCCAGCACCTCCGCGATTGCCGTCTTGTCCTTGAGGTCGAGCTCGACCACCTTGCGGCCGCGGCCTGCGACCGACTTCATGCTCTTCCTGGCGCCGACACGATCGAGCGTGACGACTTCGGCGCCCATGTCGGCCAGCAACATGCAGGCGAACGGGCCGGGTCCAATGCCGGCGAATTCGACGATGCGGAAACCTGCGAGCGGACCGGAGGTGCGAACGGAGGAGGTGGGGGCTGATTTGTCGAGCACGTCGTTGTTTCCTCGGGTCGCGGGCGGATGCCGGTTGTTCGGCAATCGCCTCGGACATTCCTCTGCGGGCGAGTTAATTGGCTGATTAACTTTTCTCGCCTTCACGCCAGCGAGGCAAGCGCTTTTCATCCGCACGGCCAAATAAAAACGGCGCGCACCGAAGTGCGCGCCGCGGAAGATTTGTGTTGAGGCGCTAAAGCGCGATCATCAGCGTGCGGCAGCCACCGCGCGCTGCGCCATCACCTTGATGAGGTTGGCGCGGTACTCCGCCGTGCCGTGGATGTCGGCCAGCAGATTGCTCGCCGAGATGCTCACGCCGTCGATCGCCGACGGTGACCAATTCGCCTTCAGCGCCGTTTCGATGGCCGCGACCCGCATCACGCCGCTTTGCGAGGCGCCGGTGGCGGCTACCCGAATCTCGCCCGACTTCGCCTGCGCGACGAACACGCCGGTCAGCGCGAAGCGAGACGCAGGGTGGCGCATCTTTTCGTAGCCTGCCTTCGCCGGAACCGGGAACGACACGGCGGTGATAAGCTCGCCGTCCTCCAGCGCCGTCGTGAACATGCCCTGGAAGAAGTCATCCGCCGTGATCGACCGCTTGTTGGTCTTCACGGTGGCGCCAAGCGCGAGCAGCGCGGCGGGAAAATCCGCCGCGGGATCGTTGTTGGCGATCGAGCCGCCGATCGTGCCGCGATAGCGCACGGCGGGGTCGCCGAGCACCGAGGTGAGATAGGCGATTGCGGGGATCGCCTTCTTCACATCGGCATTCTGCATGATGTCGAAATAGGTCGTGCCGGCCTTGATGGTCAGCACGTCGCTCGAGAGCTCGACGCCCTGCAGCTCCTTGATCTTGCCGAGGTCGATGACGTCGGTCGGGCTGGCGAGGCGTTGCTTCATCACCGGCAGCAGCGTCTGGCCGCCGGCGAGGAACTTTGCTTCGCTGCTCTTGGAAAACAGGGCGACGGCTTCGTCAACCGAGGACGCGCGATGATAAACGGTCTGGTACATCTTCGTTCCTCCCTTAAGCCGCGTGGATCGTGCGCCACACCCTGTCAGGGGTTGCTGGCATTTCCAGATTGTTCTTGCCGATCGCGTCCGTGATCGCATTGATCACGGCCGCAGAGGCGCCGATCGCGCCGGCCTCACCGCAACCCTTGATGCCGAGCGGATTGCCCGGGCACAGCGTCGTGGTGTGGGAGAGGTTGAACGAGGGAACGTCGTCGGCGCGCGGCATGGCGTAGTCCATGAACGAGGCCGTGACCGGCTGTCCGCTGGCGTCGTAGATCGCGTGCTCGAGCAACGCTTGTCCGATGCCTTGCACAAGACCGCCATGGACCTGGCCTTCGACGATCATCGGGTTGATCAGCCGGCCGAAATCGTCGGCCGCGACGAAGTTGACGAAGGAGGTCTTGCCCGTACCGGGATCGACCTCGAGCTCGCAGATATACGTGCCGGCCGGGAAGGTGAAGTTGGTCGGGTCGTAGAAGGCGCTTTCCTTCAGGCCCGGCTCCATCCCGTCAGGCAGATTGTGCGCGGTGTAGGCTGCGAGCGCGACCATCGGGAAGGCGATCGCCTTGTCGGTGCCGGCCACCTTGAACTCGCCGTTCTCGATGACGATGTCGCCTTCCGAGGCTTCCAGCGCATGCGCGGCGATTTTCTTGGCTTTGGATTCCATCTTCTCCATCGCCTTCAGGATCGCGGTGAGGCCGACGGCCGCGGAGCGCGAGCCGTAGGTGCCCATGCCGAACTGCACCTTGTCGGTGTCGCCATGGACGATCGAGACCTGGCTGATGGGAACGCCGAGGCGCTCCGCAACGAGCTGGCAGAACGTGGTCTCGTGACCCTGGCCGTGGCTGTGTGATCCCGTCAGGACCTCGATGGTGCCGACCGGGTTGACGCGGACTTCGGCGGATTCCCAAAGACCGACGCCGGCGCCCAAGCTGCCGACGGCCTTCGACGGCGCGATGCCGCAGGCCTCGATGTAGCAGGACACGCCAATGCCGCGCAGCTTGCCGTCGGCCTTCGCCTTGGCCTTGCGCCCGGCAAAGCCGGCATAGTCGATCGCCTTCATCGCGGCGTCGAGCGAGGCGTTAAAGTCGCCGGTGTCATAAGCCATGATCACCGGCGTCTGGTGCGGGAACTGGGTGATGAAGTTGGTCCGGCGCAGCGCGGCCGGATCGACCTTCAACTGCCGCGCCGCCGTCTCCATCAGACGTTCGATCAGATAGCTTGCCTCGGGGCGGCCGGCGCCGCGGTAGGCGTCGACAGGCGTGGTGTTGGTGTAGACCCCGACAACCTCGGCATGGATCGCCGGGATGTTGTACTGGCCCGATAGCAGCGTCGCGTAGAGATAGGTCGGCACCGAGGACGAGAACAGCGACATGTAGGCGCCGAAATTGGCGTAGGTCTTCACCTTCAATCCGGTGATCTTGTTGTTGGCGTCGAACGCCATCTCGGCATGGGTGACGTGGTCGCGGCCATGCGCATCGGTGAGGAAGGCTTCGGTGCGGTCGCCGGTCCATTTCACGGGACGGCCGACCTTTTTCGAGGCCCACAGCGCCACCATCTCTTCGGGATAGATGAAGATTTTCGAGCCGAAGCCGCCGCCGACATCGGGTGCGATCACGCGCAGCTTGTGCTCGGGGGCGATGTTGTAGAACGCCGACAGCACGAGGCGGGCGACGTGCGGATTCTGCGACGTCGTGTAGAGCGTGAAGTGCTCTTCCGCTGAATCGTAGTCGGCGATCGCGGCGCGCGGCTCCATTGCGTTCGGCGCGAGGCGGTTGTTGGTGACGTCGAGCTTCACCACGTTGGCGGCCTTGGCGAAGGCAGCATCGGTGGCGCCCTCGTCGCCGATCACCCAGTCGTAGACCTGGTTGCCGGGAGCTTCGGGATGCAGCTGTGGCGCGTCGGACTTGATCGCGGCGTGGACGTCGGCGACCGCGGGCAGCTCTTCGTATTTCACGACCACGGCTTCGGCCGCGTCGCGTGCGAGATTTTTGGTTTCGGCGATCACGACCGCGACGGCCTGACCGACGAAGCGCACCGTCTCCGGCGCCATCGCCGGCCATGCGCCCATCTTCATCGGGCTGCCGTCCTTGGAGGTGATGGCCCAGCCGCAGATGAGGTTGCCGACCTTGTCGTCGACGATCTCTTGTCCAGTCAGCACCGCGACCACGCCCGGCATCTTCAGCGCGGCGGAGGAATCGATTCCCTTCACCTTGGCATGCGCGTGCGGGCTGCGGATGAAATGGGCATGGGTCATGCCCTGCAATTTGATGTCGTCGACGTAGCGGCCCTTGCCGGTAATGAAACGCTTGTCTTCCTTGCGCACGACGCTCGCGCCAATGCCTTCAACACCCATGTCTGGTCCTCCCGACCGGAATTTGTCTTGACCGCGCTTTCCCTCGAAAGCAGCGGCGATCGTTCTTATTTCGAGGCGGGCCGCTTACTCGGCCGCCTGCGAGACCTTCATGCGGCCTGCCGCGTCCAGCACGGCTTTGACGATGTTGTGGTAGCCGGTGCAGCGGCAGATATTGCCTTCGAGCTCGTGGCGGACGGTGGCCTCGTCGAGCTGGCCGCCATAGCGGTGCACGATATCGATCGCCGACATGATCATGCCCGGCGTGCAATAGCCGCACTGCAGGCCGTGATTGTCGCGGAAGGCCGCCTGCATGGGGTGCAGCTCGTCGCCCTTGGCGATGCCTTCGATCGTGGTGATGCTGGCGCCGTCGGCCTGTCCCGCCAGCATGGTGCAGGATTTGACCGCCTTGCCGTCCATATGGACGACGCAGGCGCCGCACTGGCTGGTGTCGCAGCCGACGTGGGTTCCGGTGAGGTTGAGGTGGTCGCGCAGCAGCTGAACCAGCAGCGTGCGGTCCTCGACGTCAACGGCAACAGCCTTGCCGTTCACCGTCAGTTTGACTGTAGACACGGTTGAAGTCCTCCCGGGGTCGATTTTGATTGTTTCTAATTAGAGACAGCGACCCGGAACTTTGCAACTACGATTTTGGTCGCCCGCGTCATGGAAAAGTCATTGATCCAGAATGCCCAACATTGGTTGGGGGGGCGAGTCGGCCAGATCGGGTGCGGCGCCGGGGCGCAGCTGGGATGCCAGCCTCTATATCCTTGCGCGGTTCGCCTTTTCAGTTCGCTGGGCTGATAGAGCCTGAACTCTGCGGCCCACCGAATTTACCGCCCCTTATCGATTCTGCCTTAGTTTTGCGCAGCCAGGTCAGGGGGCGGGGCGCCACCGGATCTCGGCTGAATGAAAATGGGGGTGGGAATGTCCGGGCGTATCGCGTCGTCGTCGAAGCGCACAATAATGCCGACCCTCAGGTTCCGCGCCAAGATCATTCTGGGCTTTGCCGCGGTGCTGGTGATCTCCGCCGGCAGCATGGCTTTCTCCTATTTTGGCTTCGAGCGGGTCTCGTCCGGGGTCGGGTCCTACCGCAGCAGCGTCACCGAGGCCGATCTCGCCCGTAATATCGACCGGGAGCTGCTCGCCTATCGCTCGGCGGTCAAATATTTCGTCGTCACCGGCAAGGAGGACGACGCCAAGACGGCGCTGGACGCGGAGACCGGCCTGAAGGGCGCCATCGACCAGGCGGTCAAGAGCGCCAAGAAGCCGGCGCGGCAGGAAAGTCTGGGCAAGCTCTCCAAGGAGTTTTCCAACTTCTCCGCGACCTTCGCAAAAGTCCTCCAGGCCAAGCGTGACAGCACGCTGCTGGTGCAGAACCAGCTCACGCGCAACGCCAACCTCCTGAAATACAAGCTCGACGACATCGGCAACAATGCCTCCGATTCCGAGGCGCAGGCGATCGAGTTCGGAACCAAGCAGGTCAACGCCCAATTCCAGACCGCGAACGCGGCGGCGACCAATTTCGTGCTGACGTCCGACCAGACGATTGCTACCAGCGCGCTGGCGCGGCTGAAATTCGTCGAGAACTCCCTCAACGCAGTCTATTCGATGGACGACAAGATCGTCGCCGGCCTGAAGGATGCCAGAGGATTGCTCGGCGCCTATCGGGAATCGCTGGAAAAACTGATCGCCAACGCCAAGATGATCGACGATCTCGTCACCGAGATGAGCGGTTCGGCCGGCGCGATCCTTCAGGGTGCTACCGCCATGAAGGCGGACCTCGTTGCCGAACAGCAGCGGCTGGAGTCCGAATCGGAAGCGACCATCGCGAAGACCGAGCAACTGGTGCTGATGCTGGCCGTCGGCGGCACGCTGCTCGGCGCGATCCTCGCTTTCCTGCTCGGCACCGGCATTTCGCGTCCGATGATCGCGATGTGCAAGGCGATGCGCGAGCTTGCCGCGGGCAATTTCGACGTCGTGCTGCCGGGCCTGGGCCGCAAGGACGAGATCGGCGAGATGGCCGGCGCTGTCGAGGAATTCAAGGTGCAGGCCGTGGCCAAGGCCGAGCGCGACGCCGCCGCCAACGAAGCTCAGAACAAGGAAGCGAGCGCTGCTCGCCGTTCCGAGCTGATTCGTTTCGCCGACGATTTCGAGAGCGCGGTCGGTGCCATCGTCTCCAACGTCTCGGCTTCCGCCGTGCAGCTGGAATCGGCGGCCTCGACGCTGACCCGCACTGCCGAGACCACGCAGAGCCTGTCGAGCCAGGTCGCCGACGTCTCCGAGCAGGCCTCCAGCAACATGCAGTCGGTCGCGACCGCGACCGAAGAGCTCTCGGCTTCGGTCGAGGAGATCGGCCGCCAGGTGCGCGATTCCAGCCGCATTGCCGAAGCCGCCGTGGTGCAGGCAAAAGAGACCGATAACCGCATCGGCAAGCTCTCGCATGCCGCCCAGCAGATCGGCGAAGTGGTCAAGCTCATCACGGCAATCGCCGAGCAGACCAATCTTCTGGCGCTCAACGCGACCATCGAGGCGGCGCGCGCCGGCGAAGCCGGCCGCGGCTTTGCAGTTGTCGCCAGCGAAGTGAAGTCGCTCGCGAGCCAGACCGCAAAGGCCACCGACGAGATCTCCTCGCACATCACGGGCATGCAAGGCGCCACAGCCGAGTCGGTTGCGGCGATCAAGGAGATCGGCGCGACCATCGGCCAGATCTCGTCGATCTCGACGTCGATTGCGAGCGCAGTGGAGCAGCAAGGCGCAGCGACGCAGGAAATCGCGCGCAGCGTCCAGACCGTCGCACAGGGCACTCAGACCGCTGCCACCGACATCGGCCAGGTCAACCGCGGCGCCGCCGAAACCGGCTCGGCCTCAGAAGAGGTGCTGCACTCGGCCAAGACGCTGTCGTCCGAAAGCACCCGCCTGCGTGCCGAGCTCGACCGCTTCATGGGCAATATCCGGGCGGCGTAGAGGCATTCCCGCCAATGTCGTCCTGGCGAAAGCCAGGACGACGAGACCCTGCGTCACCTAACCGCCGGTTGCGACGCCACAAATTTACCGCCGCTTATCCTTTGCCATTTACCGTGCTCACGCGTCAGGAAGCGGGCTGCTTCCGGGCTGCGCCTGGTTTTCCGCGAATGGAATGGGGTGGGGAATGCCCGTCAAGTCGAAGCCGACCACATCGAAGCTGCTCACCTTGCGTTTTCGCGCAAAAATCATCCTCGGCTTCGTGGCGGTGCTTGCCATCCTCGCCGTCAGCATGGCTTTCGCGTATTTCGGCTTCGAGCGGATCCAGGCCGCCGTGGCCTCCTACCGCTCCAGCGTCGCCGAAGCGGACCTTGCGCGGACGGTCGATCGCGAGCTGATCGCCTACCAGGGGTTGGCGCGGGCCTACACGCTGACCGGCGCGGCGGATGATGAGACCGCCGCCAAAGCGGCCGAAGAGAATTTGAGGGCCGCGATCGCCAGGTCTGCGGCGGCCACCACGGGCGCCGCGCGCCGCGAGCAGGTCGGCAGGCTCGAGGCCGACTTCAAGAGCTTTACCAAGGTGTTCGGCGAGATCATCACGTTGACGCGCGAGAACGGCAAGATCGCGACGGATGAGCTCAACAGCGTCGGCAACAAGATCCGCTTCAAGTTCGACGATCTTGCCGATACCGCGGCATTGGCGGGCCTGAACTCGGTTCAGGGCACGGCCAAGGACATCACATCGCAATACCTTGCGGTTTCCACCTCGGTCAGCGCCTTCGTCGCCAAGCCGGAGCCGAAGACCGCCGACGGCGTGACCGCCCGCATCAAATTCCTGGAGACCTTGCTGGTCTCGATCTATGCCAACGACCAGAAGATCACCGACCGCGTCACCGAGATCAGCAATCTCCTCAAGCAGTACCGCGCCTCCTTTTCGAAGCTGACCGAGAACGTGAAGGTCATCGTCAAGCTGAACGGCGACATGACCAAGACGGCCGCGTCCATTCTCAAGCTCTCGGGTGAGCTGCGGTCGGAGCTGACGGCGGATCAGCAGCGCATCGAGGTGAGCGCCAATGCCACCATCAGCGAGACCGAGCGGACGATGCTGATGATGGCGCTGGGCGGCCTCGCCATTGGCGCCGCGTTGGCCTGGATGCTGGGCAATGGCATTTCGCGTCCGATGATCGCGATGTGCAAGGCGATGCGCGAGCTTGCCGCGGGCAATTTCGACGTCGTGCTGCCGGGCCTGGGGCGCAAGGACGAGATCGGCGAGATGGCCGGCGCGGTCGAAGAATTCAAGGTGCAGGCCGTGGCCAAGGCCGAGCGCGACGCCGCCGCCAACGAGGCCCAGAACAAGGAAGCGAGCGCTGCTCGCCGTTCCGAGCTGATTCGTTTCGCCGACGATTTCGAGAGCGCGGTCGGCGCCATCGTCTCCAACGTCTCGGCTTCCGCCGTGCAGCTGGAATCGGCGGCCTCGACGCTGACCCGCACTGCCGAGACCACGCAGAGCCTGTCGAGCCAGGTCGCCGACGTCTCCGAGCAGGCCTCCAGCAACATGCAGTCGGTCGCGACCGCGACCGAAGAGCTCTCGGCTTCGGTCGAGGAGATCGGCCGCCAGGTGCGCGATTCCAGCCGCATTGCCGAAGCCGCCGTGGTGCAGGCAAAAGAGACCGATAACCGCATCGGCAAGCTCTCGCATGCCGCCCAGCAGATCGGCGAAGTGGTCAAGCTCATCACGGCAATCGCCGAGCAGACCAATCTTCTGGCGCTCAACGCGACCATCGAGGCGGCGCGCGCCGGCGAAGCCGGCCGCGGCTTTGCAGTGGTCGCCAGCGAAGTGAAGTCGCTCGCGAGCCAGACCGCAAAGGCCACCGACGAGATCTCCTCGCACATCACGGGCATGCAAGGCGCCACAGCCGAGTCGGTTGCGGCGATCAAGGAGATCGGCGCGACCATCGGCCAGATCTCGTCGATCTCGACGTCGATTGCGAGCGCAGTGGAGCAGCAAGGCGCAGCGACGCAGGAAATCGCGCGCAGCGTCCAGACCGTCGCACAGGGTACTCAGACCGCCGCCACCGACATCGGCCAAGTCAACCGCGGCGCCGCCGAAACCGGCTCGGCCTCGGAAGAGGTGCTGCACTCGGCCAAGACGCTGTCGTCCGAAAGCACCCGCCTGCGCGCCGAGCTCGACCGCTTCATGGGCAATATCCGGGCGGCGTAGGGGCATCCGCGCCAATGTCGTCCTGGCGAAAGCCAGGACCCTTAGCCCAAGCAGCAGTTATCGGGCGAACTACTCACTCCGAGTCATCGCCAATTGCTCCCTGGGGTAATAGGTCCTGGATCGGCGCTGCGCTTGTCCAGGACGACGTGGCACTCACTCCCTCCCGAATGCCCGCTTCAGCTCCACCTTTGCCCGCTCCAGCCGCGTGCGCTGCGTCTGCGGCAGCGTCTTGCCGGCGCGGTTGATGTAGAACGTCAGCATCGACAGGGCCGAGCGGTAGGCGCCGGTCTTGCGGCGCGCGCTGTGCTCGGCCGAGCGCTTCAACGAGGTCGCGATCTTCTTCGCGCTGGTCAGCTTGAACACGCCTTGTTTGAGGTCGAGCGCGTCGCTCTCCTTCGTCACGCGCTGCGACCAGCGCTTCGGTGCGGCGCGTTTGGTGCTCTTGCGCGCCGCTGTTTTGCGAGAATGTGTCGTCTTTCTGACATGAGCCATGCGTCAACTCCTTGCGGCTCCAGCGAAAACCAGCGGCGCGAACGGTCGTTCCTGCGGGAACCTGCCCTCGCCGCAGACGTTGTCGCAGGTGGCAGGCGGAATGCCGCACCCCCTCGATCGGATCGCCCCCGTCCACGCCACGTGAACCGGGGCCATGTCCATTGGTCAGATGCAACAACGCGATGGAATTGCAGCGAAGCCCAGCGCCGAACGATGGACCTGTGGTCTCCACCGCGACCGCGGCCGATCGCATCATCGAAACCAGCATTCCCGCGCGACTTGATGCGCTGCCGTGGAGCGGCTTTCACACCCGCGTCGTGCTCGCGCTCGGCATCACCTGGATTCTGGATGGCCTCGAGGTGACGCTGGCCGGCGCGCTCTCCGGCGCGCTGAAGCAAAGTCCCACCCTGCATTTTTCCAATCTCGATCTCGGCGTCGCCAATTCCGCCTATCTCGCGGGCGCGGTGCTCGGCGCGCTCGGTTTCGGCTGGCTCACCGACCGCATCGGCCGCAAGAAGCTGTTCTTCATCACGCTCGCGCTCTATCTCTCGGCAACGGCCGCGACCGCTCTGTCATGGAATGTCGCGAGCTACGCGCTGTTTCGCTTCCTCACCGGCGCCGGCATCGGCGGCGAATATACCGCGATCAATTCGACCATCCAGGAACTGGTGCCGGCGCGCTATCGCGGCTGGACCGATCTCGTCATCAACGGCAGCTTCTGGATCGGTGCCGCGATGGGAGCCGTAGCGGCCATCGTGCTGCTCGATCCCGCGGTGATCGGCCCCGATCTCGGCTGGCGTCTCGCTTATCTCATCGGCGCGGCTATCGGCCTCGTCGTGCTCTTGATGCGGATGTGGATTCCGGAGAGTCCGCGCTGGCTGATGATCCACGGCCGTCCCGACCAGGCCCACGCCATCGTCGACGAGATCGAGCGCTCGGTGCTCGGACACGACCAGGATACGAGCGATGGGCGCTTCGCCAAAATCCGCCTGAAAATGCGGAGTCACACGCCGATCCGCGAGGTCGTGCACACGCTGTTCTCGGTCTATCGCCAGCGGGCGATGGTCGGCCTCGTGCTGATGATCGCGCAGGCCTTCTTCTACAACGCCATCTTCTTCACCTTTGCGCTGGTGTTGACCGATTTTTACGGCATCAGCGCCGATCATGTCGGCTGGTATCTGCTTCCGTTCGCCGCCGGCAATTTCCTCGGTCCGCTGCTGCTCGGTCGCCTGTTCGATACGCTCGGCCGCCGGACCATGATCATGTTCACCTATGGGGTGTCGGGCCTGTTGCTGGCGCTGTCGGGTTATCTGTTCTCGATCGGCGCCTTGAGCGCGCAGGGGCAGACCATCGCCTGGATGGTGATCTTCTTCTTTGCCTCGCCGGCCGCGAGCGCCGCCTACCTCACCGTCAGCGAGACTTTCCCCTTGGAGGTCCGCGCGCTGGCGATCGCCGTGTTCTATGCGGTCGGCACCGGCATCGGCGGCGTGATCGGCCCCGCGTTGTTCGGTGCGCTGATCGACACGGGGTCACGCACCAGCGTGTTCGCAGGCTATCTACTGGGGGCATTCCTGATGATCGCAGCCGCGATCGTGGCGTGGCGCTATGCCGTCTCGGCGGAGCGCAAATCGCTCGAAGAAATCGCGCGGCCGCTGGCTTCCATGGAGTAGACTATGAAATCGGAACTGGCTGAATTGGATCAAAAGCGCGCCATGGTCGACGATGAAGCGCCCGATGCGGTGCCGGTGCCTCACGCACTCGTACCGCATCTCAATGAAACAGCGATCCTGCTCGACATCGACGGTACGCTGCTCGACCTGATGCCGACGCCGCGCGAGGTGTGGGTGCCGCCAGGCCTGTCGGAAACACTGAACCGGTTGACGGAGCGCACGTCGGGCGCGCTGGCGATGGTCAGCGGCCGTTCGCTCAACGACATCGACCTGATCTTCGCGCCCGATGTCTTTCGCGCCGTCGCCGGCCACGGCGCGGAAATGCGGCTTTCCATTGACAATGAAGCCGATGCCGTCAGTGCGCCGCCGCTGGACAAGGAGTTGAAGCGGCGGCTCGCGGCGGTTGCCAAGCTCAGTCCCGGCATTCTGCTCGAAGACAAGGGCTATTCGCTGGCGCTGCATTACCGCCTTGCGCCGCATGCGGAGAAGGCGATCTATGAATCCGTTTCACTGATCCGCGCCGACCTGCCCAATGCGCCGATCGAGGTGCTGCCCGGCAAGTTCGTTTGCGAGATCAAGCATTCCGGTTTCACCAAGGCGACCGGCGTGCGCGAGTTGATGAAGCACGAGCCTTTCAAGGGGCGCCGTCCGATCTTCATCGGCGACGACGTCACCGACGAGACCGTGTTCGCGATCATGCCCGACATGAACGGGCTCGCCTTCTCGGTCGGCCGCCGCGCCATGGGTGTCAACGGGCACTTCGATGCCCCGAACGACGTGCGCGCGTTCCTCGCGCGGCTGCTCGACGACTCAAGGTTGGAATAAGGCACGGACATCTCGGAGCCACATATCGCGCGCGTAATTCCCCAGCGCGTCGGCTTCATGCTGCGCGTGTCACGGTTCCAAAGCCGACTTTGTGTAGCGAAATCGTCGGGTTGCCTCGAGGTAAACCGGTTCCAACGCGCGCGCCCGATTTTGGTTTCAATTGGTGCAAAGGATGATCAGGAACCATATTGATGAACGGCAGTTAAATGGGGTGGAATGAAACAGGAGGGGACGACCTGTGAACTTAGTCGTCGTTTCGAATCGCGTCGCGCGCGGCAAGCCCAACGAGCCCATGACGGGCGGTCTCGCGGCGGCGTTATTACCTGTCGTGGAACATTCGGGCGCGATCTGGGTGGGTTCCTCGGGCCGTGTGCGTGATGGTCATCAAAAGGAGCCGTTCGCCGAGATCGAAGCTTTGGGTTCTGGCGCGATCGCGACGCTGGATCTGCCGGCGGCGCACTATGGCGGCTATTACGAAGGCTTTGCCAATTCGGCGCTGTGGCCGGCGCTGCACTCGCGCAGCGATCTGATCCGCGTCTCGCGTGACGACTATGTCAGCTATCGCGAGGTCAACGCCTTCATGGCGCGGGCCTTGATGCGTTTCCGGAAAGCACAAACCGCGTTCTGGGTGCAGGATTACCATTTCCTCGCGCTCGGCGCGGAGCTGCGCGACCTCGGTGTCGACGACCCGATCGGCTTCTTCCTCCATACGCCGTGGCCGGTCGCGGCGGTGATGCAAGGCGTACCCAATCATCGCGAGCTGATCATGGCGATGTTGGCCTACGATCTGATCGGCTTCCAGACCCATGACGATTGCCAGAATTTTCTCGGCTATGTCGCGGGCGAACTCGGCCTCGCCGTCGAAGACGGCGTTGCGATCTCGCAGCATGGCCGAACGCGCTGCGAGGTCTTCCCGATCGGCATCGATGCCGAGAAGTTCGCGCAATATGCGGCGAAGTCGGCTTCGCATCCGGATGTATCGCGGCTGCGCCGCAGCCTGAACGGCGAGCGGCTCGCAATCGGCGTCGATCGGCTCGACTACTCCAAGGGCCTCGTCAACCGCATCAGCGCGTTCGACCGGCTCTGGACCGAGCACCCGCAGTTCTCGCGCAGCATCTCGCTGTTGCAGATCGCAAATCCCTCGCGCGGGGCCATCGAAGCCTATGGCAATCTGCAGAACGAGGTCGCGCGGCTCGTGTCCGACGTCAACGGCCGCCACGGCGAGGCCGACTGGACACCGATCCGCTATCTCAACAAGGGCTTTAGCCAAGCCGTGCTCGCGGGTCTCTACCGCACCGCGCAGATCGGCGTGGTGACGCCGCTGCATGACGGCATGAACCTTGTCGCCAAGGAATACGTCGCCGCGCAAAATCCCGCCGATCCCGGCGTGCTGGTGCTGTCGAAATTCGCCGGCGCGGCCAACGAACTCGACGCCGCCCTGCTGGTCAATCCGCATGACATCGACGGCATGGCGCGCGCGATCGCGGTCGCGGCCGCGATGCCGCTCACCGAGCGCAAGATGCGCTGGGATGCGATGATGAAGAAGCTGCGCGGCCACACCATCCAGCAATGGTCGGCGGATTTCGTTGCCGAGCTGGAGAAGTGCCGGACGGAGAAGGCTGCAGTAGCGCCGCTCGCAGCACAGCCGCCGCAAGCGCTGCGCTGGCTCAAGTCGGCGATATCAGGCGTGCGGTTGATCTAGTCTCCTTCTCCCCGTTCCTTACGGGGAGGGCAGGGCCGAAGACGAGAGCCTCAATAGCAATACGACACGCCTTCCAGAATCGCGCACTGCCGCTTGTTCGGCGCGTTCGGATCGTCCAGCGGCACCATGCCCTTGCCCTGGCCGACGAACACGCCGGGCCCGACATGCACCGAGCTCTTGTTGCCGATGATGACGCTTTGATGCGGCGTCGCGCTCGAGCGCGTGCCGTCCGGCCAGAGGATGGCATCGCCCGAAAGCATCCCGCGCCGTCCGTCGTCGCAGCTGACATCGCCCCCTTGTCGGGTGCAGACCTGTGCGGCGGCCGGTCCGGCAAAGGCGGCGCCAACGGCCGAAACCAGGCTCAGCGCGGCGATGGTGTTGCGGATGGTCATGGTGCCCCCGGACGTGTTTGACGGTCTTGAGTGAATCGTCGCGCCAAACCCGCCGCCGGTTCAGTCGGCGGACGGTTCCGAACGGTGTGATGGCGCCTGATATTATCTATGAAATACAATATCTTAGGGAAAAATCACCCGATTTCCCCGCGATCCCTTGCAAAATCATCGGCGCCCCTTCAAGAGAGTGCGCTCCGGAGAGATGGCCGAGTGGCTTAAGGCGCACGCTTGGAAAGCGTGTGTGCGGGAAACCGTACCGTGGGTTCGAATCCCACTCTCTCCGCCACCGATTCCATGCACCTAATTGAGTAGATTGCGATTTTGTTGGATCGAACAGATCTGACCCCACATTCCACCCCACAAAACTTTTTGGCTTGGTCCGGCCCTGCGCATGCCATAGGGCGCTGAGCAAGTGCGTCGTTAGGAGCCTTTGCGATCACCGGCACCGCCGGTCCAATTGCCTTTGTCGGTTACAATTTTCAGGGTTACGGGTTCACAGCTTAAGCCGATGCCATAGGCATCTCCCGTCTTGATGGTCTTATCCGTCATGTTGATAAATTGCGCAGCCATCAACATGGCAAGGCCGTTGTTGGAGATGCACTCTGGCCTGCCGTTGACGAGAACTTGCTCGACAGTGATCGGCTGATCGTTCATCGACACGATCCTTAAGTGGCTCCAGCACTGGGTGGCTTTCGGGTCCAAATACCTGCACTCATGGGTCACCCTAAGTGACGGGCCCGTGGGCGGAACGTAACCGGTAGCTATATCGATAGCATTTGCGAGCGCAGGCTTTAGCGCCGGAAACCAAGCGTACAGCGTTTGGATGTTGGCAATCGCGAGCGGAATGCCCAGCAGTAGAAGCAGGGTTAACGTCGCACTGATCTTTTTCATTGAAACCCCCTCG
Organism: Bradyrhizobium sp. 134; assembly: GCF_023074155.1. Taxonomy (NCBI): domain Bacteria; kingdom Pseudomonadati; phylum Pseudomonadota; class Alphaproteobacteria; order Hyphomicrobiales; family Nitrobacteraceae; genus Bradyrhizobium; species Bradyrhizobium sp. 134. The sequence goes on from NZ_JADPKX010000050.1 coordinate 78,643, forward strand.
TCCTCGAATCGGAATGGCCAGTAATTTTTGAGGCGTTAAAGCCGTGGGCCAATAAACCACAGGTTGGTTTGGTCCGTACATGGACCTCCGCCAAGTTTTCGCGACCAACCTCAGGCGCATCCGGCATGACCGGAAGCTGTCCCAGGAGCGGTTGGCGAACGATGCTGGGGTGGACCGGGCCTACCTGAGCCGGGTCGAGCGGGCCGTGACCTACGTGGGCCTGGAGATCGTCGAGAAGCTGGCCAAGATCCTGGACGTGGACCCGGCCGAATTCTTTCGGAAGCCGGCAAGGACAGGTGCTCGACGGAAGGCCGGCTGAGCCCCTTCCAGCCCCGCCCGTCTCCCAGGCATCACCGGAATGACCAGCCCTGTTACCCACCGGCGCCCGGGGAGCTTCCCGGCTTGGCTCCTTCTCGTCGGGACTTTATGAGCGAAATCGCTGGACGAAATGGGTTCGTCCGAGGGGCATGGGATGCCGGACTCAGAGCCAAGCTGGACGAGCGAGAGCACGTCGGGGGACGGATGCTTGCCCGCGCCGACGGCCTTGGCGGACAGCCGGGTATAGCGGACATGGACGGCGACGTTGCAAGGACCGGGCTCGAGCACCTCACGTCCGAGAATTGTCATTCCTCAGTTTGGGTCTGAGCGCCGGACGAGCGCCTCCAACCGCTCATGGAGACGAATGCGCACAGGAGCGGTCCGTGTCTGGCCGGAAATCTTAGTGGCAGTGTGAGGTACAAGCCTTAACGAGAACCGATCGGCGACCAGGCCTCATAGTCGTCGCCGGGGGGTCTCGAAAAATGGGCTGGGAAGCATGAAGCCGCCCAGCCCAAACCGAAAACTCAAGCAGCCTTACGAGCCTTGCCGATGCCGCCGGTTTTGGCTGCTTGGCTGAAGTGCTCGTCCAGCTCGCCAGCGCGCACGGCCCCGATCAGGGCGTCGATGACGGCCGGCAGCTTGTCCTTTGAGCCGACGACGATGCCGGCCTTTCCCTTCTCGAACTCGACCGGCTTGGAACCGAACTTGATGGACATGACCAGCTGCCCGCTCGCGTCGGTCTTCCACCAGGGTCGAACGACCTGCTGCTTCGTCGTTGCCTGCCGCTCGCCGTTGACCTTCGTCCAGCGCTGGACGGTCCGGGCGTGATTCGGATCGCCGAGGAGCAGCTTCTGCTCTTCCAGCTTGGTGATGAACTTGGTCCGGCGCATCTGGACCGGATCGTTGCCAGCCTTGGCCAGTGCGGTGAAAGAGAGGGACTTGAGGATCGGCATTGGGCTCTCCATTGTTGGATAAACCCGCCCTACTTTAATCCGGTTCATGACACTGTACATGCTGCCCACTTCCAGTTGCGAGCATTCTACTGGGCAACTACAATCCTTCCCGATTCCCGCATCTTCAGCTGGCCGACGGATTGATATCGTCGATGCTTAACATTCATTCGAAGGCTCATTGTATGCAAAAGGTGTTGATCCTCTTTGTGCACGGCCTGGCCGGTAGTGCCGACAGTTGGGGCGCCTTCAAATCGTTAATCGAACAAGACGATGAGCTAAAGAGCCGGGCGGATGTTGGATTCTTCGTATACCCAACGGGGCTCATTCGTTGGTTTTGGTCGAAGAAGTATGTGAACCCGCAGGATGTCGCCGACGGACTGACGACCGAAATCAGTGTGAGGCGGGCTGACTACAAGAAGATTCTGCTCGTGTGCCACAGTATGGGGGGGCTCATTGGAAAGCGATGCGTGCTCGACCATATTCTTCGCCATCAAGACTTGCGGGTGAACGGAATAGTATTCTTCGCTACTCCCCATCAAGGATCAGAACTAGCGGCGGTCAGCGACGCTCTTTCCCTGGAGCACCACCAGACCAGAGCCATCAAACCCGACACGAATTTTCTCAGTTCGCTCAACGGCGAATGGCTAGAGCGAGCATGCGAAGCGAAGGTGGACACGACCTACGTTGCAGCCGGCCAAGATGCTTGTGTCTCAAAAAAGAGCGCTGAGGGGCCGCGCACTTCTCGGCGGGAAATTGACCTTTATAAAGGTCACATCGACATTGTTAAGCCGCGCACCAGCGATGATCTTGCGTTTCTGATTGTCAAAGCTGCAGCGAAACGAGTGATTTATGACAAGAACGCGGACTACTCTGCGCTCCAGGACGCGATAAACAACGGTGACAGTCATTCCGCAGAAGTTCTAGTCGCAACGAGAGGCCGGAGCTGGATAGAACGGCACGATGCGGACCGCGCAATAGAACTTTTAGAGCGGGTTATTCAGCGATTCGACCCATCCTCAGCGGAAGTCGTTTGGAGCAAATATCTCCTTATCATAGCTAGATTGTTCAAATCCCAGGATACTTCTTCAACGGCTATCGATGACGCCCTGCTAGCAGAATCCGAAAACCTTAGGCTCTCTCCACTGCTGCTTGCGGAGAAAATGGAACTCGCTCGCAAGAGAGGAGACAGCGAACTGGCGCTTAAAATCCATATCGAAGTGGATGATAGGCTTCGCGAACGGGAAACCCCTCGTTCAGCAGGAGAAGCATACGCAATGGCGACTTCTCGCTTTCTGATTGCCAATCTCCTCAGGTCAGGAGGGCTGTATGTAGAAGCCAAAACTGAGATCGAGCTGGCGCAGCGATTGTTTACACCTACAATCATCTCACATCAGACTGAGATGGCTCACTGCCAGTATGCGCTGGAAGTCTGCCGAGCGATGATTGGGAAAACATTGGAAGATCGTAGTCTTCTGACGGGCGGCAGCGAATACCGGCCTTTCGCCGAAGCGTTGCTAGTCCTGGCACGATCTCATTCGGAATGGTCGTTAGCACGAATTGCTGAAGCAACCGAAAGCTCAGAATTGGCTGCAAATGCCTTTGAGGCGATAGGTTATCATCCGTATGCAGTGCGAGCCAAACGCCTAACAAGGCTGCTAGAGGCTTGGCGAAAGCTCGAATGGGGCGCATCGATCGAAAGGGTCATCGCAGCGAGCCCTGCGGACGGAAGCATTCTACGCGCGCTTCTCGGAACATCGGAGCACGCCGGAACGATCCGGGACCGCTTCAATCAGTTGCGTCCGTCTGCGGCTGTTGGGCTACTTCAATTCGCATCTGCCTATAATCCTAACTGGAGCGAAGACATCGGCCGGTTTGCGCTGCCGCCCATTCTCCAAAAGTCTGACGGAAACCTAAGGTGGGTGAACCTCTTTGCCTCGTCCTTGTTCGAGGCCGACAAAATCCTAAGAAGTCGTTTGCGGATTCCGGGAAACTTGTCCGTACCATTGATAGCTGACTAAGCGAGGAATCATGTCGGAGCTTCGGGAGCGAGAGCAAGCGTTTCAAACGCAAAGCGGGCGGTTCATTAGCCGTACCTTGGAACTCATGGGGTATCGATCACTCCAAGATGTCCCGGATGTCACACGTCGGAAGCCGATTGCGCTGCTTCCGGTGCCAATAGCGGATTACAAATGTATTTCTGAGCAAGAGGCTCGTCGAATCTCAGACGGCTTCCACGGAGAGCTTGGAGTCGCGCATTTTCTGGTCATGAATCCAGATGAGCGGAGTAGTTATACGCATCCGTTGCTCGCCATCGCCAGCCAACTGTCTGAGCGGCTACCGCTCAAACATCCGGTTGACCATCCTATGGAAGGCCACGCCGAGGCAGTCAAACGCTTCGGTCCGGCGGACGGCACCCTAAAAATTTACGACCTCGACACCAAAGATGGATCGACCGGCTATCGAGAACAGGCTGAAACATCGGAGATGTTTGACGCACACAATGATGGTTTGGGGTACGCGGGAGCGGTCGAGGCATTCATGCTGTATAGCGATACCGCACCATTGGCTGGCGGATACACATACTTCCAAAACATTGTCCTACTTGCTCTCTTCCTGGCGAGGGAAGACCGTAGCGCTTTCGAAAGTCTCTTTTTGCCTGACGCAATAACGGCCCTACGCCCACGGGGTAAGGGAGCGATCCGCGTCTCAACTCCTGTGTTGTTCGTCAATGAACAGGGCAACCCGCAAGCGTTTCTAAGGCTACAAACTGGAGAATACAAAATTAGTTGGCGCGCGGGAGACGCAGCGCTCGACCGGGCCGCTGCATTTCTTAACTCTAGTGCGGAGCCGTTTGCGGGAGGATCATCATTTCTTCATTTAGATAGAAAGGGTTCGGGATGCATTAGCCGAAATCACTGGACTGTTCACGGACGAACCCCATTCATCGACGGAGCGGAAGCAGCACAACGGCGGGTGCTTGCTCGGAAGTGGTTCATGTGCGCGCCGGAACACACTCATTACAAGCATGTTCCGGGGATGCACATTCATCCAGAATATGCTTCGATTTTCCCAGAAAGGTTTGGCACTGAATTACTAAACGGAGATTGGAACTACGATCCCGATAGAGATGAAAATGTACGAAAGCGCTAGCTATACCAGGCCGAAATTGGATCGGGCTTTAGCAGGTCCCGCTTTCACAATTGACGAGCTGGCTTGCCATTCTGCAGCGAAAACGCTGCGAGTATTGTCCCAAATGCGACCGAAGCAGCAAATGTTTGGCTTTCGATCGCAGTTCCTGTTTCGCTTATGTCTTTCGGCTATTTGCCATCAGATAAACTGGGACTTCCTATCTTCGCGACTATTAGCGGCATTTCAAACGGGTCAGATTGATCCGACATCACTGCAGAAGATTTCAGCCCGAGAAGTGCAGGTCTGGCTCGACGGTTATTCTCGGCCTGAAAGAATACGGGCGTCCGAGAGGGCTCTTCTGTTACGAGATGTCGGCGACGTGCTTGTTGAGCAGTACGGAGCAGACGCTGACAATCTGATTTTGAGAGCTGAAGGGCGGTTGATGGGCACGTCAGGGCTGCTCTATCGTTTAGATCAATTTATCGCTTTCCGAGAAGATCCGCTTAGAAAAAAATCTAATGTGCTAGTTCATGACGTAGTTAGGGATGGCGTGGCCAATTTCTTGGACCAGGACCAAATACTGCCTGCTATCGATTATCACATTATGAGGCTTTACTTGCGTAGCGGGAGGGTCGCGCCGCTGCATCGCACGACGATGGACTTGTTTCGGCGCGATTCGGCGCCCCGACCACGCTTGGTGAAGTTGCTGCGGGAGGCTGTTAGTCAAGCTCTCGCGACTACAGCATTCTACGCAGATCTATCGATACCAGAGATCAACGGCCTCGAATGGGAGATTGGACGCAGTATTTGCGAACGGGCGCATCCAAGATGCTTAGGGCCCGCTGATGATGGTTCATCCGCGTTCTTGATGAAGGACGGGCGTTGTCCGAATATTTCGTTCTGCCGTGCGTTCACTGACCCTGACTGGAAGGAGCTCCGAGAACCTGACTCAACGAAGCGATTCTATTGATCGCCAGCGGCCTTGAAGTAGACGATGGACTCGCTCAGCTGCTTATTTGGCGCATACGTTGTTTGTGTTGGGCTCAAGCGACCCATGTGCGTGTGAACGCTTGTTGATCTCACGACTTCCGCGCTGCACTTGAGGTGGTTGAGCATTTCAGCGCAAATGGTAGCCGTTGGAATTGGAATATCCTTGTAGAAGGAGTCTTGCAGGACGATAACTCCGTGAGCCCCTTTCCGCATTAAGTTGCAGAGCTGGACTAGGGATGCCTGCAGCCGATCGAAATAGCTGTAGTAGGTGTGATAGTAATAACGTTTGCTGGCGTAGCTCGAGTGGCTGTCGATTGCGATCATTACGCGGCGTCCCGATTCGCCCCACACTTGAGGCACGTTTGAATCGAACTTGCCGACGATTTTTGTCGTCCCTATCATCAATTTTCTTAAGTCATCTAGTGAAAAGGCAACCAGCACCTGGAGCACCGAAAGCTCGGGAAGGTGGGCGACGACATAATCAAGGCGATTGGGATAGGGCGGGGAGGTAACGCAGATATCGAACTTGGGAACGCGCTTAACGTGCAGCAAGTCGGCATTTCGGATCTCGAACCGCCGCTCATTCAAAGGCATAGAGGCTAGGTCGGAAATGATCTTCTCAGCTATTTCTTCAGACGCTGCTCTGAACCTATCGCTGGTGCTGTTTTCCGTGACGCCAGAGCGGGGCCGATACCAAATGGGATTGCTTCCTCTCTCGACAACTGCAACCACTCGCGCAGCTAACGCTAAACTTGCAATCGCAATCACTTCGCTGTCGTACTCTCCTACAGCGTCTGTAAGAAGTTTCGCCCAGAGTTCCGGACCTGACAGCTTCCGGGCTTCACAAATCTTGCCGATTACGCCACAAACGTAGGCGCCATCGTGAGGGCTCAGCACCGCCGTTAATGGGGGCGATGAATGCGTGAATATCGGCTTAGCCTTGAGATAGGCTTTAGTTTGACGTTGATCGCCTCTCGTTGAAATTCGAGTGCGTGACAGTAAAGCCGCAAACGGGCTTATGTCGATGCCATAAGATCTCGCACCTTCTAGGTAAGCGGCTATCATCGTGGTCCCCGATCCCAAAAAGGGATCTAAAACAAGGGGGCTTGAGCGGTGCCACAGCTGGCGAATGGCCGCGCGCGCGAATTCGGGAGAGAACGCGGTGTAAGTGTAGGTCCAACTAAAGGGCGAGCTGGGTGAAGGTCGCCTAACCTTCGTCGTTGGCAACGAGCGCCAATCAAAGGTGTTCGAACTGGCTAGCGGAAGCTCCATGGAAGCTTGAGTCGAGTGATTGCGGACCGGCGGGCTCCTCATGATCTGCTTGGGCACTTTTTCCTCTTGATCGAACCGACCTCATCCATAAACCAAGTGCGATGTGCCCGAAACCAAAACTTAGGTCGCTCATGAGTCTTATCCCGGTCCGCCAGCCGGCCTTACCACAAGCCAGTGGTCGCATCACTGCTGACGGAATTACCCTTCCATCATCAGTCCAAGCCCCTGAACAACCGTCGTTTCCATTTTGCCAGGCAGCCATGGCTCGCTCCGGCTGATTATGGTTCGGCACCACGCTGAAGTTCGATAACGAGTAGGAGCGTCCGGCCATGGTACTGAGCCCAGGGTGGTGGGGGGTAGCTGAAATGGGTCCCTGGAAAGTGGAGCACAGCGATCCATTGATTCTTCGCTAGTAAGCTCTGAAGAGCCCCGCCTGCTCCTGTCAGCGTTCATGACGTCGACTCTGCCGTCAAGAGCGGACCTTCCTCAATCGTTGTAGCGAGTCGGCCATGGGGCAAAAGCGAATCTTGAATGTTTGCTCCCTTCAGGAGGCTAGTCTTGAAAGCACATGCTTTCGCTGGAATGCATGCCTTTTAGGTTCGTCATGTGAAATCTGGTATCCAGCTTAGCATCCCCGTGGCCCTTCACGATGCTGCGGTTACAAAAGCATCTCGTGCCATGCGGCTCTACAAATCTGCTTAGCGGAGACCGTGGACATACAGTTGAAGCCGCGAGACGTCGTGGCCCGGCCGTTCGGCTAGAGCTACGGAGGGGTTCGGGTTTGCGCGGACCGGCCGTTGTCTGCTGCTACGTCTGCTTCCCGTCTAGGGCGACCTAGAGCCTACAGACGGCCACGACCAGTGAAAAGGCATAGCGTGTTTTCGAGGGGCGATCTTCCCGGCTGTCGAGGGCAGTTCATCGACGCCGTCCAAGGCCCTGAAGCCGGTCCTAGCGAGCCGCTCCTCTCTTATGGACACTATTGACCATTTGGTTTATTATAGAGAAGATTACTATTTATGAGTGTGCGCATTGCTGATCAGAAGTTTGCTGCGCCTCTTGCGAGGCGACTAATCGCGTCGGGGGTATGCGGAATTCGATGGCAAGGCGATCGAAGAGCGGAAGGTCGGCCGGCAGTAGCCGGCCCTCGGTACTAACCCGACGTATCGTCACGATTCGTGCCGACAAAACGTTTGGAATACCGGAAACCGACATCACAAATCCTGAGCGGCTTAGACGCCTCGCACAAGAATGGACCTACCTCCTTCGGGTGCGCGCCCGCTGGTCGTCGGACCCGGATTTGCGCAAGGCGATTGCTTCGCGAGCGGTGAGTGATCTTGAAAGCATCGGTGTCACGCGCGAGCGCCTTCAGGAATTGGCGACAGCCGACCGCGTCGAGATCGAATTGCACGATTGGGATGCTAACGATTTACAGGCATGCAGTATCTATGAGGCCGCGTCCGAAGTGCCTTGGGAATATATGATTAGCGCCGGCACACGCAGTGAGGGGCGGTATCAGAGTTTCTTGATTTCCCGACATTTCAAAAATGGATTGGATAAGGTTTCTCCACACCCGCCGCGGAGCGTGCTCTTCGTCGAGAGCGCGCCGGGACGATTCAAGGACAAATACGAGTTTGCTGACGAAGAAGGGCGGATTGGCGCCGCCGTTGGAGCGACGATCCGCCCTGAAGAAACGAAGGTCAATAATAAATATTGGGAGATCTTGCCAACCCCGCAGAAGAACGAACTGCAGGAGAGGACTCACGATCCAAGGCATGTTTGGGAGGCCATCCACGTCACTGGGATTGATACCCACCAAGCTGGCTGGTGCATCGAGAACTTTTACCCCGATATCAAGAGGAGCAAGCCGGAGATGTTCGCTACGCTCCTCGACTCCTCCGGCCGGCTGCGTGACGGAATGATCCTTCGTCAAGGCAACGAGAGTGAACTTCCTGTGCGGTATGACGAAATGGCCAAAATCCTTGTTGGCCCGAAGCCTCCTCGGATCGTGACGTTGAACCTTTACTACTCGGGCGCCCGTATCGCGCGCGAGTTGGTTAGAGAGGGTGCGCATGTCGCCGTCGGCTTTCTCGATGAGATCGACGACGAATTGGCAGAGATGTTCTTCCAAGCTTTCTATTGGGAATGGTGTCATCCAAGCGAAAAAATCTTCTCTATTCCTGATGCATTTGTAAGCGCATGGGGGAAAATGCCTAGTGCAGGCATGCATGGCACTTCGATCGTGATCTGGATGGGCCGCAGCGTGTTCGAGCCGGGCAGCGGATCGCGAAAAAACGTCGTTCGGAGATCATCTTCTCGCAAGAAAAGGGGGAGCCGATGATCGACGGCAGGAAGAATATCGGGCGACGTCTTGGAGACACCACGATCGATCGCCTCATTCAGGTCGATCTGGAGGTAGCAGAGGAAATCAATTATTCGCTGCTGCACAACAACAGGCCATTGTTGAACAAGCTTACATTGACCAAACTGGTTGCCGGTCCGGTCGATGAGATCACCGTCCTCGTCGAACTCTACGTCGGCGCCGAAAGCTATCCCTATCGCTATACTATACCGGTCCTGAACGAGGTTCAGGTACCCCTCTCCGCGCAGGTTAAAATCCCGCTCACCGCCAATCTGCCCCGCTCACTTCATGAACGCGTCCAGTCGGCGGTATACGTTAAGGTCACCTGTGGCCCGCGTACGGCGTTTGAGGACACCCGACGGGTAACGCTAATCCCAGTGGATGAATGGCTAGACGATACCAATAATAATCCCTGGCTCCCATCCTTCGTGCTTCCCAGGGATCCGGTCATACTGAAGATCATCAACGCGTCGCGTCGATATCTGATCGGCATTATCGACGATCCGAGCGCCGGGTTTGACGGCTACCAGCAAGCAACAGAGGGAGCCGTCGACCGTCAAGTTCAGGCGATCTGGACCGCGCTCGTGAACGAATATCGCCTTCAATACATCAATCCGCCGCCAGCCTATTCTGAGCAGACCCAGCGCCTGCGCACTCCGAGCGAGATCGTCGCCTCCAACACGGGCACCTGCATTGATCTCGCCCTGCTGCTCGCCTCTTGCCTCGAATATATCGGTATCTATCCGGTCGTCGTCCTGCTCACGGGACACGCTTTCGTCGGTTACTGGCGATCGGACACCGTCCATGACGACTTCATGGCTGTAACGACGGTTCCCTCGACCGTGCCTGCCGTAGGCGATCCCGCCACCCGAGACGCGGGCTTGCCCTATGTCGATCCATATGGTTGGCGGCTGACCAAAATGAGCTATGCGGAGATCATGGCTTATGTGACATCGGGCCATCTCGTAATGCTCGAAGCTACCTATTTGACCGGCGCCTATAGCTTTAAAGACGCCAAAACCGAAGGACGGGCAAACCTGCGCAGCCGCAGCGAGTTCGACAGCCTGCTCGATATCCAATGTGCCCGCGCTCTTAGCGTGACTCCGCTTCCAATGATCAGTTAGCGACGGCTGAACATGTCACAGTTTCTTGCCGAAGATCCTACGAGATTTCTGTCGCAGATCAGCGCGATGGAGAAACACCAAGATCTCTTCCGAGACCTCTATGTGGACTATGACGAGCATGCCGAATCGATAGCTGGATTGCGCCGTCGTCGCCGCCGTGTCTCCAACACCCCGGACACTCCGATCGTGACGGTATCATTAATCGAGGAAAACGGCGTTCTTCATTGGTGTGATGGGATCCCGGCCCAGGAGGACTCGCCAAGACACCGGCGAAGAGCGCAACGTGCAGCCAAGCAGCAAGCGCTTCCGGACCGGACGGTAGTGTTAACGAAGGAGTTTCCGAGGCTGCAGCCCAACAAGGCCGCCGCAGCTATTGGTGCCATCGACATGCGTCTCAATCCTGCGATCGCTTCTTCGATGCGCTCTAGGCTCAGACAAGTTCGACGCCGGCCGGACGGTACTGCGGTCATTGACACTGATATCAACGGACCCTTTGCTGGCCGCACCTTGCTGCTCGTGCATGGCACTTTCTCCAACGCCAGCAACGTGGTCGGCGAATTCATCGCGACGCCGGATGGCCAAATCTTCCTCAATGCCGCTATGACGGGCGCCACGAAATACGACCGTGTGCTCGTATTTGAGCATGCTACGCTAGCAGTCAGCCCGGTGTTGAACGCGCTCGAACTCGGCCGCGCATTTGCCGGCTCTTCTGGACAAATCGACGTCGTGGCACACAGCCGTGGCGGATTGATCGTTCGCTGGTGGCTCGAAGCCTTCGGCAGCTCTCTTTCGCCCGAGGCCCATGTACGTGTGGTGTTCGCCGGCTCGCCACTGGACGGCACCTCTCTTGCAGCACCGGACAAGCTGCGGCACAGCCTGAGCCTGATCTCCAACATCGGGACCTTTGCAGAGAAGACTTTGGAGCTGGTCGGGGGTGCTAATCCATTCTTGTGGGTCGCAGGCAAGCTGGTCGAAATCGTAATGACTGTAACGGGTACTCTTGCGAACACCCCCTTGATCGATGGGCTTGTGGCGCTTATTCCCGGACTGTTCGGCCAGTCTATGATTTCGAACAATTACGAACTCAATCTTTTACGACTTGGACCGTGTGCTACGCAGCCAACTTATTTTGTGGTGCAAGCGAATTTCGAAACGACCAACCCGGGCTGGCAGTTTTGGAAGAATTTTCGGGCGTTGCGCGTCGGGGACATCGCCGCCGACATCGTTTTCCCCGGCCAGAATGATCTCGTTGTAGATACCGTATCGATGACCAAGCTCGGCGAGGTCGGCTTTCCGCTAAATATCAGAAATGTGAAGGATTTCGGGACTTCACCTCAGGTTTGGCACTGCAATTACTTTCGGCAGAAGGAGACGATCACCTTCCTTCGGGAGAGTTTCGCCTAATCAGGGGCACAGACAGCCCTTCGGTGTGTTCGCGGAACAACGCGCGCAGTTTCCGTCGCAGCGGCACCAGGCGTTTCGATGCTGCGCCAAGCTTCCCCGATGGCGCTATCAGATAAGCTTGCAGTTCATCCTGGATGACGTCGCGGGCGTAACCAATTTTGACCAGTTGTCGTTCCAGCATGCCGGTCGAATATGTCCCGAGCATCCGCCGTACTGCATTGCGATATTCTGCATTTGTGAAGAACAGGGCGTGCGCCAGTTCATGAGTAAGATCGCGGCGACGCCGACCAAAAATTCCGACGATGTAAAAGCGCCCCCGCAGCGTTTTAAACAAGCGGAGCAGGTGTTGCTCCTTCCGCGTCAATGGATCGAAGTTTCCTAGGTAAAAGGCACGAAGAGCGGTGGACGGTACGTTAAACCCGGCCCAATCCTGATAATAGGTAAAGTTGCCGTACTGTTCGGCGTACCAATCCGCGTACTCCTCTAAGGAGAATACGCGGCCGTGGAAGCGCGGCGACTCGTAATGCTCTTGGACTCGTAGGAATGTCGCCGCGAGATCGTATTGCGAGTCGAAGCGAAGCAGATAAATACCTCGTCCTATTTTTTTCCTGAGGACCTTTCCTGACATACACTCTCATCACTCCGGGCTGTGGATTTTCGCTGCGATCCGTCAGGGACGGTATCATGGAGAGCGATTTAGCGCGATGGATCGGCGTGACGGGTCGGCCGGCTGAGAGACCGGAGTAGTATGAACGAAGGCGAATAGCATGACTACCGAGCAAAGCGCGGGACGGCCCCGCTAACGGCTTGGAATCGCATGCGACGTCCGCCGGCGCTGCGCCGTAGATTTGACTCGCGCGCTCGCTTTAAATGTGTTTCGATTAGTTTTTGCAACCAGTGTGGGGACATTGTTGTGAAAGTCATTTTGCATTTATCGTGCGCTTTGCTTGTTGCCAGTTGTGCGGTCCGCCCGCTTCCAGAGCAGGCCACGGGCATCACGACTTTCAATATTGTAAAGCAAATCCGTTGTGAAACCCGCGAAGCGGCCTTCAATGTCTTAGTCAATGGCCTTGCTAACAACCCCGATGTGTTCGGGGAGCCGGCGCGCGCAACTGCCGAGGGCTTCCGAGGACATCCCGAACTGATGCATCAGTTCAAGCCAGTGCTCTTTGCGGGCAACGCAAGAGAATTCGTCAATTTCTTCTGGGACACTGGCATCGCGTACAATTTCTCGCTGGATATGACCGAAATCAACGACTTTGGTGCGAACGTCAACCTCATCCAGCTTCCGACGGGATCAACGACCATGTTGGGGCTCGGTGGCGGGGTAGACCGACTGCGGGAGAACAAGCGCACGTTCACAATCACGGATGATTTTAAGGGGCTGCTGAATCTCAAACCTAGGACCTACTGCGATGGGCATCTCGCCACGAACGAAGAAACGATCTACCCGATAACAGGTAGGATTGGCGTCGAATTGTTTATTCGCGAATTCGTTAGAGTCGCCCTATTCACCAACCTAAAGGAGGACAAGGATTACGACGGAGCTCCGACGATGGTGGATACTTTACTCTTCAATACCTTCGTTTCAGGATCCATTTCGCCAAGAGTTGTGTTTTCACCGGTCGGGAGAGCATTCCAACTCGCGGATGCATCCGTTACAGCGGCAGCGAGCCGCCGGGACGTTCATACGCTCACAATGGGTCTGTCCGTCATTGCGGCTCCTCCGGGCGCGGCGGCATCGGGTGGCAGGCAGTTGTTCGGTCGTCTACTGACATCGAGGGGCGGTGGCACGAAAAAAGCCGCAGCGGAAGCGGTCGATCAGGAACTCACTAGGCAAGCGTTGGGCAGAACCATCGTTGTTCGTCCATAAAACAAGAGGATTGTTATGGCCAGAAAACCTTCCACCAAAAAGCGTCCGACCAAGAGAACGGCATCGAAATCCCGGCGGGCAGCAAAGAAAAAAGCTGTCCCAAAGCGTACCCGCGCCGCGAAAGCGGCGAAGCCCCGAAAACCACGGTTTACGGAGGAGTTCAGCGACCTGGACTTGGAGAGCCCACGCGCGGGAGGCACGCGCCGTGCCGAGAAGAAAGCCGCGAAGCGGAAAAAGATCGGAAAGCCAAGGTTCACGGAGACTGTTAGCGACCTCAATCTCGGAGACTAGTCTGAGGTAGGTTCTACGCACTACAGCGGACGTGGGCGCGGCTGATCCTTCGACCTCAGAGTCCTAGTTCGGCGCCATTGGCGCGGGATCGGATTTCGACGCCCCCGGGGGATAGCTGAATTGGGTCCCCTAAAAGGGTAGCACAGTCGCGGAGTTCGCACGAAAGTTCAGGAAACTCTGAGCGAAACAGGCTGATTTTCCTGCTCTCTACTAAGGCTGGTCTGCCAGCAAAAGAGATTGCTTGCCTGACTTGGCGTATGACGAACGATGCAACGGGCGACATCGCCCAAGGCATCTGTTTGTTCGACGTCGCGAGCAAAAGAAAGTCGGGCCGTACGATCGCGTTGCACCCGGAAGCCAGGAGCACCCTGATCGAATACCGGAAGACGGTTACTCGCAGAGCGAGCGAGTACGTTATCGTCACTGAGCGTAAGAGCCGGACCTCTGCACAGGCGGTTGTCAATATGTTTCCGCTGGTATCGGCACCTTGGCTTCTACGGCTGTTCCAGCCACAGCGGTAGACGCACCTTCATAACCGGTACGGCTCGAAAGATCTCAAGTGTTGGCGGATCGCTAGGGGGCGTCCGAATCCTAGCGGGTCATTCGAACCGCGGACTAGCTACGGGATCGGCTGAATCGATGGAATTCCACAGCCGCAGACACCATTTCGGCAGCGCTAGGATCATCTTAGACCGGCGGAGCGCTGCGACCTCCAGGGTGCGCTCGCACGACTCCTTGAAGGCCATCTTCTCCGGCATCCGCATCACGTGGTCATTGGCGGTGGCGAGCGACGAGATGCAAGACCCAGTAGCCGAGCCCCGATGGCTTGCGGCCGTGACGCTCGAGTAGCGGCCAACGCCAATTCGGATGTCGTCTGCCTTGCGCGCGATCTCAGCCGCCGAACACGATCCGACCGAGCACCGGAGAGAGCCTCACAGGCTCCGCCTCGACTTGGGTGAGAGCCAGCCGCAGCGCCTCTGTCGTAAAGCTCTCCGTCAGGGGATCGGTCACAGGCGCCCGCACTGCGAGGCTTGGAAAGTCTTGAACGACTGATGATAGAATAACCCTTCTATCATCAGTCTCCTCAAGGCCCTGACCTGGGGGCATTTTTATGTTCAGTAGGAAGCGCCTCTTTCTCCGACCGATTACTGTTCGGCATCATGCTCGCGTTTTATAACGGGTCGAGCGAGCCGGTTGCGACGCCTGATCTCTGTGATCAGGTCTGGCCTCTGATTGGGGGCTGCGGGTAGCCGAAAATGGGTCCCGCGAAAGGGTAGCACAGCAAGCAAAGATCCTTTGCTGCGAGACCCAAGAAGTCGCTGGTCCACGCTTGCCGCACGTGCCCTTTGAGCCTCGATGTCTGCTCCTGCACCGGGAGCGGACGGAATAGCCCCGCGCCAGCGTGTCGGCTAAGGGCCCACAAGCCGACCTCGGCGACGAAAGGGCCGCTCAAAAAGCCGCCCTCGCGCATAAGCTGCAACATCACTTCAACTTATATGTACCAGTCTGGTGATTGCAGTCTTGAAACGTTCCCTCTTTGATGACTGGGAAAGGCCCCAACGGTTGTACCGTGGCGCTCATGACCATACCATCGTACTTCCCAGTCCCCGCAACTGCCTCTCTGGTTACCTTTCCATCAGAAGTCGAGAAGTATGAAAGTCGCTTATCGCCGTCTCGGTCAATGGACTCGCAAACCGAGGTGCCCGTATTTTTCCCACCAAGAGACGCACTCATCCCTACGCACCGGAATGTATCCTTATCGAAAATCCCACCTGGAGGATTGCTTCGGACAGACCCCGTCTGCTCATAACTTCGCGCAGTGTGGGTCTTGGAAAATGAGATAGTGCTGCTCGTGCCCGACCAGCACGCCGTGTAATCGAAGTTGCCTTCTTTTTGGAGCTCGGCGGCGAAAGCAGACCGGGCAAACGCAAAGACGATCAAAGCTAAGGGATACCTGCATGCGCTTTTCATAGTACCCTCCTTATCTATTAACAGCACCAACGATCCTACGCGAACGCGAGGGGGCGCCTTGATTCAGATCAATGGACGAGAGGACGAGGCTATCCGTACCGGGTCAATCGGGTCGGTTTGCTCGCGAGGCGATGAGTTTCGCTCAAAGCGGATAAGCGGACACGCTCAGATCGAACCGGCATGTTTCGAACGAACCAATAGGTGACGTTCGAGATGTAAGAGGCCGTCAACGGTAGCAAGCGAATAGCCTTGCTTCTTATTGCTCCCGGACCCCTCCCTTCCTCAGCCCATCGAGAATGTCGTCGATCTCTCGGCGAAACTGCGGGTTGGTTGACATTGAGTAAACAAGATCACGGTACCAATGGATCGTGAAGTCTGGTCGCAGCTTGTTCAATTCAGTCAAGCTCCGCTGTGCCTGTTCCAATTGCCCCGTGGCTCCATAAGCCGAAGTCAGATCTACATAAGCGTACATGTGCGAGTTGTTCAGATTGACCGAGCGCCCGCATTCCTCGATGGCTTCTCCATATTGGTGCAGGTGCAAATGTGCATGGCAGAGCCGGAAGCGCCATTGGAAAGCAAAAGGGTCTCTGGGACTGAGACGGAGAGCCAACTGGGCCGGGGAGAAGGCTTCGCGCGCCCGCCCGGAGACGATAAGTGCGATTGCTTTACTACCGTAGGCAGCTGGATAATTTGGATCAATTTCGAGCGCCGCATCGTATTCAGCCGATGCCTCCTCAGGGTGTCCAAATAAAAGAATGTCTCCCTTGGTCGTATGAGCACTCGCGCTTGCCGAGCTTTTGGACAGAACTCTGTCGATAAGGTCGATCGCTTGCCTTTTGTCTTCAACAACGGACGCAGACCATCGGTTGTTCACACCAGCCGCCAGACACCGCGCTTTGCCAATCATGGCCTCAACGTTGTCCGGATCGAGGCGCAGCGCACTATCGAATAGGTCCATTGCCTGACCATTTTGGATCTTCGACTGCGGCTCATAGAGCTTTGCCCAGCCTCGCATCGTGAAGTCCGTAGCGTCTGGATTCCTCGATCGGTCCACTTGGCTGCGACGGCTTTCGGCTTGGATCAGTTCAATGTTAAGCGAGCGAGCAAGCCGCGCTGTGATGTGGTCCTGCAAGGCGGCGAGGTTCGTACGATCGCCGTCGAAACGATCGGACCAGACGTCCCGACCGGTCGCGATATCCGTAAGTGATACGTTGACCCGAACCTGATCCCCGTTGCGCCGCACCGCGCCCTGGACCGCCCAGCGGATGCCAAGCTCCTTGCCGAGCGTCCTGAACTCGACCTGCTTGTTCTTGTATGTAAAGGCCGTTCCCCGTCCGATAACGAACGCGCCGGGCATTTGCGCGAGGTCGGTCGTCAGGTCGGTCGTGATGCCGTCGGCGAAATAGTCCTGCTCCAGATCGTTGCTGACGTTTGCGAACGGCAGAACGACAAGTGACAAGCGGGGAGCAATGTCGGGCCGGGCCGTAGCCTCCCTCTGCGTCTGTTGCTTGTCCGGAAACACGTCGGTGCGGAGCGTCTTCCACACAGTCCAGTAGCCGACGAGGCCACCCGCGACCGCGCCGATAGCCGCAATCGAAGCGAGCGCCCCGCCGATCAATTGCAATCTTACCCGAAAGCGACCCTTAAAGTTGCGAGGTGATGCCGGTTGGTCCGGAGGCTCGTCATCAGATGGCGTTTTGTTCAGTGGGTCACTATCGGATGCCGGTTTATTCGGTCGGTCGCTGGAGACTTCTGAGTCCGTCACCATTGCCTCCCCGCAGGGGCCAAACGCCCAGAGTTCGAAGCTAGCAGAATTCGCGCCTTTGCGATCGGTCAAGGTTGCTGACCAGGTTCACAGCTCTTACAAGTTGTTGTGGTGATGCTGAATGAACGTCCGGTTTGGGTCCACAAGCTGCCCATAGCAGACTGCTTCACCTTGGTCGGGTCATCACCCGGAAGCAGACGTTGCGGCTCTCCGAGCGAAGGTCATCCATCATTCGCGTGACCATCCTGCGAGAGCCGACATTGACCGGCGTCATCGCGGCGCCGACAGATCCACTGTTCACGCTGGCCGATCAGACAGTCTCTCGATTAGTACCGACCCATATTCGCAGAGACGCCGTTGTCATGCTGGCAACAGCCTTATGGTTGGGCGAAGTGAAGTCAGAGGACGTTGGGCAAGCCGCGAAAATATTTGTGCGCGCAGCGTGGAAAGAGGACAGCGTAGACCCGCGCTTTGTCTCGCTGGATGCACCGGCGTTTCGGGGCGGTAAGACGCCGCTGTTAGAAAGGCTTAGCGCCGGCCTTTGGTCCTAATCAAAGCGCGGCCGAGCTAGAGCACGGGCTCGCTGGTTCACGCTGGCGGGCCTCTCTATCTTGTGCCGCAAGTAGGACCGGGCGGCGTCTCAGGCTTGGCGGCAATATTCGCGTCAGATCACACCGGCTCCTATGTCTTGCGGAAGAACCGGGCCAGATCCGCCAATCGGCCGAAGCTGAACCGAAAGCCCGCTGGCGGTCGCGGTCGGTCGGCTTCCGAGGAAGCATTACAGCGGGGGCAAGGATCGCCGGCTGCGCCGCAGCCGCAGGCGTGTGGACCATCCCAAGAGTGGTCCGGGTGGGCTTCGCATACCCAGCCAGTATCTTCGCAGGCGGCGCAGTTCATGGATCAACCTTCGGGGCATCCGATGTTGGCCTCGGATGCACCCGCGCGTCGACCATGACCTCGGTGATGGCATCGCGCAGGCTGTCACGATCGAGAATGCGGATCAGCGCGTCGATTGTGGCCGTGGCATCGCGCTCGTGCGTGAGGTAGTCGGCCAGCGCCATCATGGCGAGGTCGTAGCACTGCTCGATCTGCTCGGCGGGAGTCAGGCGCACCATCAGAGGTCCTCCCGGATGCCCTTGAAGGACGGGTGCCGGACCTTGCCCTCGGCGGACTTGCCCCGATACTCGACCTCCGCGAGGAGCTTCGGCTCGACCCAGAAACCCTTGTGCGACACCCGCTTCGTGTAGGGTTGCGTTTTCCTGATCAGCGGCTTCAGGAGCTTCCGCAGCTCGGTCTCGGACTCCTTGTCGAAGCCGTGGTCGACCTTGCCGGCGTAGATGAACTCATCGCCCATGTGTCGACCGACAAAGAGGCCGTCCCATTTGCTGCCGTCCAGCGCGAACCCGGCGATGGCCAGCGTCTCGCGGTGGGCGCAGGTGGTCTTGACCCAGTGGTCGCCGCGCCTGCCTGCGTGAGGCGAGCTGGCGAGCTTCGAGACGATGCCCTCCAGCCCGGCTTCGCAGGCGCGGCGGTATAGCTCCGCACCCTCGATTTCGAAGTGCTCGCTGTACTCGATCGCGGTGCCCGCGACCACCGGCTTCAAGAGGGCCTTGCGGTCGACGAGCGGCACCCTCCGGAGGGTCCCGGCCGTTGAGGTACAGCATATCGAACCCGACCATGACGATGTTCTCGGCGGCCCCCCTGAGGCTGTTCTGGAGCATCGAGAAGTCGGTCTTGCCGCCTTCCCCCGGCACCACGATCTCGCCATCGATGATGACGGAGCCGGCACCGACCGTATCGGCGTCGCTGGCGATCTTGCGGAAGCGCATGGTCCAGTCGTGACCGCGTTGGTGAAGACCTTGATGGCGCCATTGATGATGTGGAGCTGGGCGCGGTAGCCGTCGTACTTGATCTCGTGGAGCCAGCGGACCCCGCGCGGGACCCGCTCGACCATCTCGGCGAGAAGCGGCTCGATAAAGCCGGGATACGGCGCCTTCTCCCGATGACGGCTGCCGCCTTCTTACGCTGGGACGCCACAGACTACTCCACCACGCAACGACATGGATTTGAGTCTCGCCTCTTGGATTTGTTCCGCGACCGAAGTTAGCGCAGCCGGGGAATTTTGAAACGTTCGCCCAGGGGAACTTCATTGACGGAGAGGGCCGGAGGCTGACGATTTTTGCAGCAAACCGTGAAGCAACCAATACCCGCTCGCCTCGTTGCAGGTGACCCAGATAGGAGATCATCATGCGCAAAATCGCCGCAGCCGCTTTGGCCTCGATCTTGTTGGCCCCGCCATTCGCCTATGCCGATCAGCCGGGGCCAGATTGGGTGCCGATGGAACAGGTCATGGCGAAAGTTAAGCAATCTGGCTATTCGCAGGTTACGAAGCTGGAAGCCGATGATGGCCGGTGGGAGGGTGAAGGCATCAAGGACGGCAAGAAGATGGATTTCCATGCCGATCCACGGACTGGTCAGATCACCTCAGAGAAGCAAGACGATTGACGCCGTGGGAGGCCGCCAACTCAGGCAGCCTTACTCTCTTCGTGCGGGCAGGACGACAGCGGCGATGGTGGGCTCGGTGCCCGGCCTGACGTCGGCGCCGCGCTTCCCACACGCCTTGCAGACGAATCGCGGCGCGAGATCGGAGAGCCTGACCTCGTCCGGCCACTGGTCGGCGGCGTCGCGGCCCAGGATGACGTTGTGGCTGGCGTTGTGCAGGCAGAAGACGATGAGACCACGAACGCCGGCCGACCGCATCTCACCCAGCGTGATCTTCACCGGGCGGCCATCAGGTAGGTTCCGGTTTTCGTGGGGGGCAGGCTTGCGCATTTCGCGATCAAACCCCGCGCCGGCCGGTGGCAAATTGTCGATAGGTGGGGGTGGGAACGGCGCTCAGCTACCGCTGTCGTGGGTGTGGACAGAGGCAGCAACTGAGGCGACTCAGCTACAGCACGCGCCCTTACCGTTCTCTTGCATCGGCGGGCACGAAACGGTGCCGAAGGAACAGAACACGCAGCAGTTGCCAGAGACGGCTTCAGGCGCCACGTTGACGACGGTCCGGATGTCCCATCCAGGGATTAAATGGACAGTCCGCCCGCAGCGGCCAAGCTCATTTGCGAGCCCACGTCACAGGCGAACGACCTTCTAATGATGTCTGACCGGAATCAGCGAAGGACCATTCAGGCTAACCGGCAGTATTTCGAAGAGCACGTGCACCATAGGTGTATCCGTCTTGTTGAAAACGGTGTGGTTTATATCCCCAGATTCAAAGAAGAAATCGCCCGGGGCGTAGACTACAGTCTTATCCGGCAAGACGTAAGTCATGTAGCCGGAGGTGACTTGGCGGATGCCCGGCCCCTCGTGATTGTGCTCACCCACATGTCCGCCGGGCGCAAGCGTCAACTCGGTGACTCTGAGCTTGTACTTTCCATTGATCTCCTTGAGAAATCCTTCAAGCGGCGCCTCGAACTTGATTTTGGCGACCAAGCCGCTGGTATCGACTTTGACTGGGCTTACGCCTACTTGCGCGCGCGCCTCGCCGGCCTGTCCAAGCAATGCCGCGAACGGTGCCGTTGCGAGAGCCAGAAGAAAATCGCGTCGGGCGGGTGTATCGTTTGGCATGATAAATCTCCTGTTGCCGCTAGTCGACGCCAATGGCAATCGAAGCTGCAGCGTAAGCCGCTCGCCGGGCGCTAAACTAGTGCGTAGACCGGACTACTTCCGCACCCCTGCGCCGCGTGATACGCTCAATCATGCACCGTTACGGCCAATATTGTCCCGTGGCGCGAGCGGCGGAAATTCTTGCCGACCGTTGGACCGTGCTCATTGTCCGCGAGCTGCTTGCCAACGTTAGTCACTTCAACGAACTTGAGCGCGGTCTTCCTCACATGTCCCGCACACTGCTTGCGGGCCGGCTGCGGCGATTGCAGCAAGCCGGCGTGTTGGAACGGCGCGGTGCCTCACGGGGCAAGCAGACTGAATACCGACTGACATCCGCTGGGCGCGACCTGCAACCGATTATCGACCAATTTGGCGGATGGGGAGCGCGCTGGGCTTTCGGTGATCCGCGGCCCAACGAGCTCGATCCCGTCGTCCTGCTGTGGTGGATGCGTCGCCGCGTGCGCATCGAGGCCGTAGGGAAACGCCGCGTGGTGATCCAGTTCGACTTCGGTGGTGGGCCGACCCAGCGCTATTGGCTTCTGATCGAGCGCGCGGACGTTTCGGTCTGTCTCAAGAATCCCGGTTTCGATATCGATGTGATCGTCTCAACGGACATCGTGGCGTTTTATAGAGTTTGGCTGGGGCGCATAAGCTTCTCCGAAGCCTTGCATAGGCAGCAGGTCCGGCTGGACGGGACGCCCGCCGACGTTCGAGCTTTCTCGGGTTGGTTTGCTTGGAGTCCGATGGCAGACACCGTACGAGCTACGCTGGCCGATCGGCGGACTTCGCCGTCCAACGATCGTCATCCCAAGCTAGACCAGCCAAAATGAGCGCAGGCTGAAGCTGTGCGTCGTTCGGTATGTCCGGGGTGGGTCATAATCGGCGGTCGTCTAGCGCTCGGCTGCAATCTTCCGGTCTGTCCCGCTGAACCGAACATGTAGCGGGACCGCCTCAGCGGAAGCGATGGGCCATGTGTGGACGGCTCCGGGTTGGCAAGGAGAATCTTCACTTGCGGCGTTGGTCGGAGCAGCCATGTGTTCGGCCTTCTTGTGCGGTACTCAT
>NZ_JADPKX010000062.1:0-1350 GCF_023074155.1 Bradyrhizobium sp. 134
GCCTCTTTTGCCATGCTGCGATCTCGTTTCGGAGCCTTTTGGGATCGTCGATGCGGCGGCCGAGACACTGGCGCTGTAGCACGCTGATCTCGCACTCGACCATATTGAGCCAACTGGCGTGCTTCGGGGTGAAGTGGAATTCGAGGCGGCGCAGGATGCGCCGGGCCTCGGCGGGCGCGAAGGCCTCATACAGCGCCCCAGGCTTATGGATCGACAAATTGTCCTGCACGACACGGATGCAGGCGGCGTCGGGATAATGGACGTCGACGAGATCACGCATGCAGTGGGCGTAGTCCACGGCGGCGCGGCGGTCGGTGACCTTGACGTTGCGCCAGCCCCGATGTGGATCGCAGGTGACGAAGAGATTGGCGGTGCCGTTGCGGCGATACTCGTAATCGTAGCGCTCGCGCTGTCCCGGTTGGGCCGGGACCGGCTGGCGCACCTCGCCGATCAGCTGGATGGGAGTTCGTCGAAACGGACCAGCGGCCGGGCGGGATTCTGCGTCTCGGCGTAGAGGTCGAGCACGTTCTCCATGCGGGCAACGTATTCGCCGTCGACATGGGGAATGCACCACATGTCCCCCTGCGCCACGGCTTGAGGTCGTTCTCGGCCAGCCGGCGACGCACGGTCTCGCCCGACAGGCTGTTGTGATCGGTGAGCTTGACCATCGTGTCGGCCAACAGCGTCAGCGTCCAGCGTTTGCAGCCGGCGGGCGGCTTGGCGCATGCGGTCGCCACCAGCAGGGCTTCCTCCTTGCCGGTCAGCTTGCGCTCAGCGCCCGGACGCGGCTCCTCGCTCAAGGCCCGCTCCAGATTTCCTTCCACGAAGCGGCGCTTGGTCCGGCCGACGGTGGAGAGGCTGACACTCACGGTCCGAGCAATCTCCTCGTCGCGGCAGCCTCCATCGGCCGCCAGCAAAATCTGCGCCCGCTTAAGCTTGCGGGCGGCGTGCTTGCCGCCGCCGAGCATCGCCGTCAGTTCGTTGCGCTCGGCTTGGTTCAATTCGACCCGATAACGTACATTCATGCTTTGCCTCCTTGTCGGAGGCCGGGACGAATCCAACGATGAGTCAAAAATCAGGCGCGCGCTTCACCGAGAAGCAGGGTTATTACCTGGCTTTCATCCATACCTACGCCCACATGTTCGGACGTCCACCCGCCGAAGCCGACATCCAGCGCCACTTCCGCGTCAGCCCGCCTTCGGTCCACCAAATGATCGTCACCCTCGAACGAAACGGCTTCATCCGACGTCAACCTGGCGTCCCCAGAAGCATCGAAATCCTCGTGCCGCCGGAAAGCTTGCCGATCCTCGAATGGCTCGGTATCAAAACGTCGAAATCACTGTGATGAAC
>NZ_JADPKX010000083.1:0-516 GCF_023074155.1 Bradyrhizobium sp. 134
GTTCGAGCAGGAGCCGAACAACGCCAAGATCCTGGATAACATCTTCCGCCTGGTCCACACCATCAAGGGCACGTGCGGCTTCCTCGGATTGCCGCGCCTGGAAGCGCTGGCGCATGCCGGCGAGACGCTGATGGGCAAATTCCGTGACGGCATGCCGGTGACCGGGCAGGCGGTGACGGTGATCCTGTCCTCGATCGACCGCATCAAGGAAATTCTGGCCGGGCTGGAGGCGACCGAAGCCGAGCCCGAGGGTACCGACCGCGACCTCATCGACAAGCTGGAAGCGATGGTCGAGCAGGGCATGGCGGCCATGGTCGCTGGAAGCGCTGCTCCCGTTGCCGAAGCGCCGCCGCTGGTGCCGGACGCACCAGTTGCAGTGGAAGCCGCGCCCGCCAGCCAGGATGTGCTGGCCGACCTGAGCCTGGAGCGTCCGCTGCGTCCGGGCGAAGTCTCGCTCGACGAGCTCGAGCGCGCCTTCCGCGAGACCGCGATCGAAGTCCCGGCCCCGGTTGCCAA
>NZ_JADPKX010000020.1:0-515 GCF_023074155.1 Bradyrhizobium sp. 134
GACTGCAGCTCGACGAGGTCGGTGAAGACGTCGGCCTGCCGGCGCAGCTCGTCGGCGATCATCGGCGGCTGGCTCGCGATCGTGGAAATCACGGTGACCCGCACGCCACGGCGCTGAACGGCCTCGACCAGGGAGCGGAAGTCGCCGTCACCCGAGAACAGCACCATCTGGTCGATGTGCTCGGCGAGCTCCATCGCGTTCACGGCGAGCTCGATGTCCATGTTGCCCTTGACCTTGCGGCGGCCGGAGGCGTCGATGAACTCCTTGGTCGCCTTGGTGACGACGGTGTAGCCGTTGTAGTCGAGCCAGTCGATCAGCGGGCGGATCGAGGAGTACTCCTGATCCTCGATGATGGCGGTGTAGTAGAACGCCCTCAGCAGCGTCCCGCGACTCTGAAACTCCTTCAGCAGGCGCTTGTAATCGATGTCGAAGCCCAGAGTTTTCGCCGTCGCGTAGAGATTGGCTCCATCGATGAAGAGCGCGATCTTGTCGGAAGAGGAAGGTGACATTCAGTT
>NZ_JADPKX010000001.1:0-99373 GCF_023074155.1 Bradyrhizobium sp. 134
CTAGCCTCGGACTTTCGAGCTCAAGCCAAGTAGTCCTCTGGCGGTGCCTTCCTTCAGCCCAGAACGATAGTTTCAACTCTCAGGCAGGGCATGCACCTGGAGGCATTGGCGGCGGGCAGGTTTGCAATTGCTGGCAGGGACGCGAGAAACTCCATTGGACGCTGACATCTGTTGCTGATGAGGGTTGGTGCCTTGTCCGTGCCACCGCCTTGCGCCATGGCTGGTCCGGCAAAAGGTGAGAACGGTGATTCCAATGGCCGGCGTTTACACCTCCGGACGACTACCGGGCGGCTGTATCGAAAATAGGCCCCACCAGCGTGAGCCCTATTGCTCCTGAACCGAGACTCAGTTCTGATTTCGATCATTGCGGCCAAATTGCTTGCGGGGGGCCGCCGGCGGGCCAGACGTCCTCTACCCTTCCTTGCAACGACAGTTTTTTTAGTAGCTCCGCCATTCTTCTATTCCGAAAGCTTGATTACAATGGGCTGGTGACGGTCGCTTCGTTGACCTCGATGCTGCGAACGTAGCCGGTCAAATCTTCCGTCACGAAAATGAAGTCGCGGCAGTCGGGCCCGTCGGCCCGCTGCGCGCGGTCGTAGATTCCGCAAGTCGGCGCACGCGCGCGGCCGGGACGATCGGCGGTCCATGCATCCCGATACGCCAGACCAGGCCGGCCAGTTCGGGCAATCAATGCGTGCTGAGGGTCGGCAACATCAAAATTGAAATCGCCACACAGCAGGCTCGACGCAGCGACGGTTTGACTTCCGTACGGCTCATCGTGCCGGGAGCCGGCCTGCTTCGGACTCATCGACGCGTCCTCCTGCAAATCCAGCAGCCGCGCGATCTTTGCCTCGCGCTGGACTGCCGACTGAAACTCGAGATGCGTGTTGACGACGTGGATCGCGCCAAACGAGGCCCGAACCGTCACCTCCAAAGTGTGACGGCGCATGCTGCGCACCCTGCCTACACCCGGCCATGGCAGCAGGTGGTTGGCAATCTGCAGCACGGGCAACCGGGACAGCGTCATATTGCCGAAGTGATGGAGGTTGCCATCACGGTCGACAGTTTCGATAGCAGGTCGGAATATTGCGGAGTAGCCGGGCAACAGGGCTGCCAGCTGTGCGCTCTGATCCGCTCCATCACCAAATCTCGAGAAATTCGCGCTCACCTCCTGGAAGCAGAACACGTCGGCATCGAGCGTCTGTCGGGCGACGGCAACGATCCTCGCCAGATCGGTCAAGCCGTCGCGGCCTTTTCCGGCAATGTTCCAGGTGAGAAGTCTCGAAATACTGTAGTGTCTCAAAGGCCGTTCTGACATTTTCGGCGTTTTTGGCCATTGAGATCACTACGGAATTTCCCGTTGCCAGAATGGCGGTTGCCCCCCAGGCTACGGTCAAAACCGGTTTGCGCCTCTATAGAAATCCGTGAAGCAATGGTGGTAGCTATCAGCAACACGGTGCTTCCGCCCAACACGCTGGCACGCACGACGAGCAGGGAGGACCCGCTCCAGGGAAGGCTTGTTGCGCGCCCGCCACACGCGGGGCCAATCGCTAGGATGGTGGGCGCACCAGGGCTCGAACCTGGGACCCGCTGATTAAGAGTCAGCCACGAGTTAAGAACGTTCAATGATTAGGCGGTCGCCGCCTTAGCATACTCGGCCAAAAAATGGCATCCGTCGCACAGGCATAGAGCGTCCGCTCCGATGACACTCTTTCCGGACGAGCGATAGGCTTGGCCGACATCAACTGCAAAGCCCGCGAGCCTGCCGGTCCCAGTTGGAGCCAATCGCAGGATCTAGCGGGATCGTGCGTGGCGGTGCCGTCGCACACGCACGACTCCACGAAGGGAACCATATCTCCGGTGACCGGTTGGACCCCTGTTGAGTTGTGCGGCCAGTTGGGCACCAGCGGCCCCGTCCCAGCACCGGCCATCCGTCGGGGACGAATCCCGTGATGGATCACGCGACCAGAGTTGAGAATCGATTGTTAGCAGCGTTGCCGCCGGCGGATTTTGCCTTGCTTGCACCTCATCTGCGGAAAGTCGTGCTCGCGCGCGACGCAGTGCTGGTCCGATCGGGCGACCGGATCAATCACCTTCTCTTCCCCTGCAGTGGCGCGATTGCCTTTATTGTGGACTTGCCGAACGGGCAGACCGTCGCGACGGGGCTGGTCGGCCATGAGGGTGCCATCGGTCTGACGTCGGCGCTTGGCGCATCCCGCTCCCCCCTGACGGCGGTGGTCCGCGTCCCAGGGGCCGTGCTGCAGATCCCGGCGGCGCAATTTCTGCCGGCGCTGGGTCGCAGCCCCGCGATCGCATCCATGGTGCAGATCTTCACGAGATCGCTGCTGACGCAATTTCAGCACGTCGCGGCCTGCAATGCACTGCACTCCGTCGAAGCTCGGATGGCCTGCTGGCTGCTTCAAATTCATGACCGGGCGAATGGCAGCAATCTCCTCCCTTTGACCCAGGAGACTATGTCGGAGCTACTGGGCGTCCGACGCACCACGGTCACGCATGTTGTGAGGGCGTTGCGCGCGTCAAGAGCGTTGAAATCCAGCCGCCGCGGTCAGCTCGAGATTGACCGGCCGCGGCTCGAAGCCGTGGCATGCGAGTGCTACAAGGTGATGAGCCGCAGGATCGATCGGATAATATCGCGTGGCGGAGCAGGACTTATTCAAGCGGCGCCGGCACGAGACGCCTACCAGCCGCCCGGCAACCGACTATCCAGGGCAGGCTCGTAGACCCAGGCCTCTCGCGCGAACCACTCGTGTGTAGCCGCGCAGACCCGACAATAGGTGCGCGAGAAGAATACCGCGCTGCAGCGAAACCTTTCGCGATCAGTCTCGATACCCGTCGAAATAGCGTCGCCCGTTTCCGGGCACTTGATCATTACCACGCCCATCTTGATTTCCTGCAATCTGTTGCGGACCCTGAGCACGTTGGCCCGCCATCGACTGGACCGAGCGTCCCCCCGTTGCGGAGACGCCTGTCCAGTCGATCCGCGCGGCCGGTAGCCTCGGTTCAGACGGTCTTGTGCAGCACTCTGTTGAAGCCGGTCTTGATGGGCTCGGTCGTCTCGATCGCAACTTTCTGCGCGAGCTCCCAAAGCTCCCGATTCTGTGCGGAGACGACTTCGAAAGCCTCGCGGCTTCGGGCGGTCGAAAGATGCACGATATCCAGCAGCGACCTGGTCTCAGCGAGGCGGGATAAAAACTCCAGGGTGGCGCTGGTATTGTCTTTGGAAATCTCGATGACCTTGGCGCCGTAATCGACGGCCCCTCTGGCGTTCATAGAGCAGGCTTCACGGAGAATGTCGCTGATCTCCTCGGAAGTCGCTTTCATGCTCGCGATATTGTTCTTGGTCTGTGCGGCGCCCTGCTCGGCGAAGCCACGGAGGAGTTCCTGGAAATTCAAAAGCGGCAAATCGAACCTTGGTTTTGCACCATTCGTGTTCTCATTCACCGGATCGGCCTGCGTTTCGACTTCACATTGGCATCATTCACGAGCTTTCATCCTTTCGAGCAAAACTAGTTAATGGATTGAAGACTCTTTGCTCCCGGCACGTACTGCGCCAGAAAACCAGCGCCCCTGTTCTCGGCGTGACCGGAGGCTGCTGCGGATGAACCGCTCGGCCCCTGCCGAAGCCAAATATGATCGATTAAATTCGAAACATCCGTACGCTTTCGGACTCTCGCTGAATAATTTGATGGGTTGCGACCAGGCGGAGCTTTAGATCTGCGACGTTGCAGCGACCGCTCGGTTGCACTCTGAGCTTGCTCGTCGTCTGAGATAGCCGGACTGGCGCAGCTCGCGCTGATGGTTCTCTTCTCGATCCACCCAGTCCCTGAGACTCTCAAGTTCTGCGAGTTGAGAGGCAAGCGCTTCGAGACGCTGGCGAAGAACAGCGGCAGGGTTGTCCACTCGAGCGCAGATTTTCATGTGAGGTCTCCTAGCAATATGTCCGCGAGAATTCCGCCAGCTTTGACGTGGCCAAAAAATATGAAATCAAAGGAAAACGCGACTAATTCGGCATGCTGCGTTGCCGATGACGATGCGGCGGCGTGTTAAAAAAGTACTCATGTGCCCCGGCGCACGGCACGCTGCATTGGGTCTGGCTGCTCAGCCTTGCAACAACAGCGGATCGAACCGTTGTTAAGGCTCGGAGCGGGTTGCGCTCGAAAGTCGAGAGGCGGCTCGCTCGCACCCGGGCTTGTGCCTCCGCTCGTCGTCTTCTTCATCTGCACAATCGACCCCTCCATATGCGGCCGGATTTCCGGAGTTCCCTCCCGTCGCGAAAGGTCCTTTGCCACCGGTCGCTCCGCCCGATCTGCCGCCCCCGCCGGATGGCTTTCCAGCAGCAGATGAGCCACCACGGCGCCCCCCAGGTCCGCCACTACCTCCAGGTGACCCGCCGCCAGAGGACCCCGAGGCCGCAGAGGACGGACGATCGTTGTCGAAGAATGACTGGTCCCTGTCATCGCCATGCGTTGCTCCGTTCTGTCCGCCTGAACGTGCGATGGCTGTCGAGGTCAGCGAGGTCGACAGCAGCAGCGTTATGACGGGGGGTGTCACGGCCGCGAATCTTCCGCAGGTTTTCAGGAACGCCCGCCGGTCGTCATCTTCATTGCCGCCTTGAGTCACGATGCACTCCCCTTGATTTAATTTGCTTTATTGGTATTATATATTAAATAGACTTTCAACCAAAATTTTGTTTGAAAAATGGAGATTGCGAGGCGTGCGCCGCCGGCAGATTGCCAGCATGGCCTCGGGCTTGCTCGCCCCGGCGCCGGGACCCCAATCTGGAGTGTCAAACTAATATTTAATATGCATATATCTGATTAGCTTGATTAAGGGCAGCGCACGACGGATGATTGCCATGCCACTGCAATTTCACCGGCCCATCGAAAACATGGAGATCTGGAGCGCGAGCGGCCATGGCTTCTCGTTTGTGATCAGCCTGGAGAGCCCTACCGGTCGGGGCTTTCACGGACGCTCCGGGTACCTGGCGAGTTGGCGACCACTCTACGAGAACAATGGCGCGATCAAGATCAGCGGGTCGCCCTTCCGAACATTGGCTGAGGCCGAAGGAGCCTGCCGCAACATGGCCGAGCATCTGCGCGCCGCAACCGATGCTCACGGCCCAGCATGATGCGATGTCCAGCTAACGCGTGCGTTCCGGAAGGACATTGCTGCGCTTGACGTCCTCGTCGTTTCGAACCGCCGAATCCTGCTGTAGTAGGCCGGAAGAGGCGAGTTCACGTGCGGCCGCATGTTTCCCGTTTTGCGAAATTGCAAATGCCGCGAGAACTGTTCGATTGCTGATATCGAGCTTCTGGAAGATGTGGTGAAGGTGGACTTTGATCGTACCATCGGTAATGCTCAGGAAACGCCCAATCTCCTTGTTCGACAGCCCCTCCGATACAAGTCTTATGATCTGCCGCTCCCGGTCGGTCAGCTGCGTCGGAGCCTTTTCCTCACCGGTGTGAGACTCCCCACGGCCCTCGCCACCTGTGCACGGCGACCGCGATGCCGGTCCCTGGCGTTCCGCAACCTTCCTCAGGGTCGCGACCAGCATCTCCGGCTCAGCATCCCTCGTGAGGACGAGGCAGGCGCGGCCCGCGGCCAGCGTCTGCAACCATTGATCGCCGGCCTTTTCAGCGAAGAAAATGACCCGGGTACCTTGGCCAGCGGTGTTTGCGATAGCCAGAATGTCCGGTCGACTGATACTGGGCATTGCAATATCGACCAGTGCAATGTCGGGCACCAGAAGTCGGATGGCCCCAATACAGCTTGCAGTATCGGCGCAGGCGGCCACGATCGCAAAATCGCGCTGCGCCGCAAGAACGCTGCTGATCCCCTGCAAGACGATCGGGTGCCGATCCGCGATGACGACTCTGATGCGGCGCATGCTTCCCCTGCCTATTCCTGATACCCCGCGCGGCAGTTTTTATTCCTGCATTCACCTCAAGACGCGCGGGAAGCACAACCAATCCGTTCTGCCAAAACGCCGCACTGTCAATTCGTCACGGCCCGCATCGGCAACGCATGATGGCCACACCACTGTAACTCGCTTTGAGAATGCGTGCAGCACCGTAGGATTGCGGTCCTCCATGGGAAATCCGAAGCAGCCGATTCATCTACAAAACAGCGCCTTCTCAGCTGGCTATGATCTGCAAAACTCTCCCGCAGATCTGGCGCTCCAGTATGTGGCTGCCTTGTCAGGATTGGTTAACCGCCATCAAGCTCATCACCAACCACTTATTACGAACGATATATAGTCACATTCATGATTCCAATCTAACATTCGACAAACTTGAGCGGAGCGAGGCAGCTGAAAAGCTCGACCCATAACTCGAAGAGGGAGGCTCAAAAAGTAATACTATTCATAACCTCAATATGAGGAGAATTTTCCAAGCATTAATCAGACGTCTCGAACGATAACGGCTCTGCTTCGGCAGTAGCACCGATGAAAACCTGGTCAGCAAAGTTCGGGCGACATTTTCGCTAACCCGGCAAACTTCAATCTGCGGTCACGGGTCATCGCTGGTAATGAGTAGGTGGTCATATGTATTCTTCGGCTGTTTTGCGGCAAACGCATGAATCTCTGATCGTTCAATTCACCGAATTGCAGAATTTACGTAGTCGCGTGTCGATGGCCGAGCAGCGCTTGCTCGGCCCGATGCGAAGGGTCCGCCGGCGGAGACCGGCTGGGAGGCGACCGGCCGGTCGAAGGCACAGGCCCGGCTGGTAGCCCCCAAAAGTACTGCACTGCACACTCGGCGCAGGCCGATCAGGCTTGCCCGACCGGGCTTCGACCTGATAAGCCCCCCTCCTATTTCAAATCGGAAGTAGTGGGGACGGCTTCCATGGGGAACGACGAGTGGGCATCTGCAACCACAGCCGAGCTGTGGCGGCTTTACGATGAAGTGACGACTGTTCTAAGCCGGAGAATGATTGCGGAAAAGGCCAAGCTCGAAGAGCGACTCCGCAGGATCGAGGGGACTTCCGGAGCCCCAAACGAGGAACGTGCGCGCCGCCCCTACCCGCCAGTACTGCCGAAGTATCAGAACCCGAAAAACCCATCCGAGACTTGGTCCGGTCGCGGTAAGCAACCCCGATGGCTGAAAGCGCAGCTTCGAGCCGGCAAGAAGCTGAACGATCTATTGATTAGCCGCTCATCCAGCCAAAAGCGCCGCCGGACCGGTTGAGCACGGCGTGGCCCCGACACGCCGCAACGGCGCAGCCGTCCATGGACCGCAAAATCTAGCGATCGCGATCCTCTTTATTGTTAGGACTGCCGTCACCGCCGCCGCTGCCGTAGCCATTATTGCCATGCACAATACGGCTGCCTGAACTGGTATGGCGGTTGAAGTCAGAGAGGTGGACAGCAACAGCGTCATGGCAGGGAGGGGTGACGGCGGCAAATTTTCCGCAGCTCTTCAGGAACTCACGACGATCTTCAGTGTCCTCCAATCGTCGTTGAGATAAAATATGCCAGAATGGACATACGGCAAGTTAAATCTGTTAATTCAACGATTTAATTAAAATGACGGCCCGCCGTCACAGCATAGCCCTCAACGGCGACCCGGTCGCACAGTCCATTACGAGCATTGAGGTTGCACTACCGCGCCGTCTCGGCCAGAGCGCGGTCACGGCCCGTCATTGACATTAAATTGGCAATATTATAAACATAAATACATCAATTAACTCGCAAGTAACTTTCGCTTATAAACCTTTTCGGCGCACAACGAGCTCACGGCAGCTCGACCACATAGGCGGCGCACAAAGCATCGCTCCTGCCAAGTGGTAAAAACGAAAGTCAATTCATGACCGGAACCGAGACCGGAGCAACATTCAGGCAATTGCGGCCTGGCTTCGAGACGGCCTTGCGACCAGGATTCTCACTCCCGCGTCTAGGAGCCTTGATGAGCCGAGCGCTAACGGCAACGCTCTTAGACCTGTCGGAATTAACGGTTCTCACTGAGGCTGCGACGGGCGCGTATGCCGTGACGGCCGTTCTGGCAGCGATGGCCGGAGCCAGGCACGTCTATGCCTTCACGAAACCTACGCGGCACGGAACACCAGGCGATGCCAGGCAACAGACTCTGGAGCTTGCAGATTCGGTCGGTGTGGCCGATCGCATCGACGTCTTGGAGCAGATCACCCCGGATATTCTCAATCAAACGGATATTGTAACCAACAGCGGCCATCTTCGGCCTCTTACCGCTGCGCTAATTGATAAGTTACCAAAGGAGGCCGTTATCGCGTTGATGTTCGAGGCTTGGGAATATCGCCCCAACGACCTCGACATGGAAGCATGCTTGCGGCGCGGAATTCCGATCGTCGGCGTGAACGAACGCCACCCGGCAGTCGACGTCTTCTCATTTCTCGGTCCACTGTGCGTGAAGCAACTTCACGATTGCGGTTTACCCGTGTACAAGAATCGCATTGGTGTGCTGTGTGACAATGACTTTGTTGGCTCGCTTCGCGCCGGTCTCGCGAACTGTGGAGCGAGTGTGGAAACCTTTGACAGCGTCCAAGCTGTGTATCGCGACGAGTGGGACGGAATCATCATTGCGCTGCGACCGGCGGCTCAGCCTCGTATCGGTTCGCCGGAAGCAGCGCACCTTGCTGCTTGCGCGCCCGCCGGCGGGGTTATCGTGCAGTTTTGGGGCGATATGGATCGAACCGTATTGTCAGCCAATGGATTGGCCGTTTGGCCAACAGCGCCTCCTGCATTGGGGCACATGGGCATTCTCCTGTCGGAGATCGGCCCTGAACCGATCGTGAGGCTGCAGGCAGGCGGGCTCCGCGCTGCTGAGTGGGTTCGGCGCAGTAGAACCGTTTCGTCTGACGGATTCGCGCAACTCGTTACTCGGCCCCTCGTCGAGCTTTCGCCAATTCACACTAGGTCCTAGCCTCGATGAGCTCGATGAGTGTGCGCGTCGCGGAGGCGAGAAACACTATGCGACGCATGTCGAACGCGACCGCGGGCGCAGGCGGCGATACGGGAAGATACTGCCGCTCCCTGAAGCAAGCGATCGCGTCGTCGAGCCGCCCCACTTCGTAAGCAAGATGATAGAATTTGCCGCCGCGCTTAAGGATACCCTCCACCGGCGATTGTGCGCCGGCCGGCTCAATGAGTTCCAGGCGCGGACCGCCGCCTGACACGAACTGGATCCGAACTTGCTGGATCGGGTCCTCGAATATCGGTCCTTCAGGCCTGTAGCCAGCTATCGCGAGTTCCGGCAACTCCGCCGCGATCTTTCGGCAAGCCATTCCCAAATGATGAAAATGCAAGTCCATCTGCTATTCCTTCTTCCCTTGCCAGCGCAACGAGACGGGTGCGTCCGGAAGCGCGATGCGCTGCTTCCGTTGCTCTGGCCAGTTGCTGGGGGCAGTTAACCTTCCCGCGCATCAAGGAGCAGCGCCGACCAGGCCTGCTTCAACCGCGGATAATCTTCGCGCGACATCCGAAACGTAATCACGTCGTCGCCGTTCCACCAAGCCTTCGGCGAAATCTTTTCGATTTGGAAGCCAAGGCGAATATGGAAGTTCTTCGCAGGCCCGTTCTTGCTTTGCACGTTGGCTACGACGACCGAAAGCCCTAGCTGCGCGAACGCGAAGACTAAAAGCAGATCGAATATCTCGGCCAGAAAGAGGCGCGCACCCGGATCGACGATCAACCGCGCCACCTCGCCGCGTTTCGCCGCGAAATCCAGGTTCGCAAGGGCGATGCTGGCAGCCGGTTTTCTCGAGCGCTTGAACTCCGCAATGAAATAGTAGTCGTCCGCCCTCGCCTGGTAACTTCGGAAAAACTCTTCCTGCTGGGTCAAGGTCAGCTTTTCGCGGGTCATGAACTTGCCGAGAACGGGATCGTTCCGCCAAGCGATGATTTGCGCGGAGTCCTCCAGCCGGACCTCTCGAAGGACCAGGTTGTTTCCCTCAAGAAGCCGTTCGAGATTCTCAGTCTTGGAGGCAAGCGTGCCCGAGCTCGGCGGGTTTGATCCCATATGCGCCGTCATCTATTTATTTCACCTTAATTTAATGCGCTAAATATATTTAATTGACCTGAACATTATCATTATTTAATGTGACTGACAATCAAACGATGCTTCTTTTCTGGGTGGAGGCTCGCTATTCTCGCCGCTGTCCCCGTTTTGCCGGTCCGGCATGTAAATGATGCCGAACTCAAGTCCTTAGCGCTGTCCGGCGATGCCGCGTTCTGGGGGCATCTCGCCGCCCGCTCGCGGGAGGCCGCGAGTTTTTCCGAACTGTTCTTTCTGTCGACGCTTCGAAAAAAGGCGAAGCTACATGCGACCGAAAGTGGTCAGCCAAGACTCCGACTCGCCTTGATCGGCGGCTACAACCTGTATCCGTTGCACGAACTGGTTGAACACCTCCTGGCCATTCGTGGAATCGAGTGCGAACGCTTCCTCGGCGAGTACGATAATTTCGTCTCGGAAATCCTCGACGGCTCGAGTCCGCTGTACGCCTTCAAGCCGGATCTCGCCTTCATTCTGCCGAACGCGAGCCATTGCCGCTTTTCGGGCTCGCTCCTCGATGCCGTGAAACATCAGCGCGAAGCTGCAGTCGGCGCCGCGGAGCAGCTCCTCAACCTCGCGCGGACTTTCATCGAACGCTCAGGTGCGGCGGTGATTCTCGCCAATCTTGCGCTGCCCGCCGACCTCGATCTCGGCTCGTTTCGTTCGCGCACGCTTGGGGCCGATTGGAGTTTCCGCAAGGCGGTGAACCTTGAGCTCGGGCTCCGGGCCCCGGCTGAGGTGCAAATCTGCGACGTCGAGTTCCTCTCGGCACGCCGAGGGATCACGGCTGCGGAGGATGCGCGAGCATGGTACGAATCGAAGCAGCTCGGCTCACCTGATTTTCTGGTGGACGTCGCGCAAGAGCTAAGCCATCTGATCGCCTGCCGTAAGCAAGGCCCGAAGAAGGTGCTGGCGCTCGATCTCGATCAGACGCTATGGGGCGGCGTGATCGCGGAGGACGGTATCGAGGGAATCGAACTTGGGGACTCGTCTCCCCGCGGCGAAGCTTTCAAGGCTTTCCAGAAGTACCTCCTTGCGCTTTCCGAACGCGGCGTCCTGCTTGCGGTGTGCAGCAAGAACGACCATGCGCGCGCGATCGAGGTATTCGAGAAGCATCCCGAGATGGTTCTCCGGCTGGAGCACTTCGCGGCCTTCAAAGCCAATTGGGACCCGAAGTCCGACAACCTGCAGCGGATCGCGGATGAACTCCGCGTTGGCGTGGACAGCTTCGTATTTGCCGACGACAACCCGGCGGAGATCGAGATCGTGCGCCAGTTTCAGCCCCAGGTCGAAGGCGTGCTCCTAGGGCCGGATCCCGCCGAGTTCATCGGCCGCCTCCAGGCCGGGCGACATTTCGAGCCACGGAACGTCACCGAGGAGGATCTCGAGCGGACGGCGCAATACGGGCAGGAACGGCGACGTACGGAGCTCGCGGCGAGCGTAACCGACATGCCAGCCTACCTCGCCTCGCTCGAGATGCGAGGCACGATCAAGGAGTTCGACCCGCTCGACCTACCCCGCATTGCCCAGCTGATCGCGCGCAGCAACCAGTTCAACCTGACGACGGTCCGTCGATCCGAAACCGAGATCCAGGGGCTCCTGAAAAGGCCGGACTACCGGTGCTTCACGATGCGGCTCGAGGATCGGTTCGGCGATTCCGGGCTCATCTCTGTGGTCATTGCAAAGATCGAGGGCGGCGTCTTCGTTCTCGATACCTGGCTCATGAGCTGCCGCGTGCTTAAGCGCCAGGTCGAGGACGAGATCATGAACGAGATTTTTCGGCTTGCAGAGGTCGCCGGCTGCGCGAAAGTGCGCGGCATTTATCTTCCGACGGCCAAGAACGGGATCGTCGCCGGGATCTACGAGGAGTTTGGCTTCGTGCGTACGGAAGACTCCGCCGCCCGAAAAGAGTTCGAGCTCGCGGCGGAGAAGTATCAGACGCGTTCGACAAAGATCCGCGTAACCCGGAGGGCTTATGAAGCAGGCTGAGGTACTGGCGAAGTTGCAGGAGGTATTCGACGGTATCTTCCTTGAGAAGATCGTGGCCAAGCCCGAGCTGTCGGCGGCCGACGTCGAGGAGTGGGACTCGCTCATGCAGATCTCGCTCGTCATCGCCGTCGAGCAGAAGTTTCGCGTGCGATTCCGCGTTGGCGAAGTCGAGACGGCCCGGAACCTGGGTGAGTTCGCCGATCTGATCGCGAAACGGCTAGAGCCATAGGAGTTCGACATCGCGAGGACGATCGCGCGAGTACGCGGCCCGCCACCCGTTTTTGGTGTCTCTCGCCCAGCTTATGGGCGTGACGCGGCACCGCACTGCAAAACCGCCGCCGGCGATTGTCGTCTGGAAGCGCGCGGAACCCCTGCGCCGAGATCTTCGCCTCCACTGAAGCGAGCGCGCCTGGGGCGGGCTGCATCAACGGGAGCAGCCGACAGCAGCTGTTCATGATCCGGAGGCTGACTGGGACCACACCTTCTCAAGAGAAATTGACATCCGTGCAAACGCCGCTTGCTTCACAAGGGTATTAAAATATGTCACTAATAAATATAAATTAAAATATGTCACTTATAAATATAAATTCTTTTAATCCATTTAACTTCGCGCTCCGTGATTTGATTCTTGAATTTTCCTTACTGAGTAGAACCGACTGCGCGGGAGAACAACATGGCAAGCTTGTTCACCACTCAGGCCCCCGTCCTGACCAACAACACGGATGGGCCAGGGGCTGATTACGAGCTGGGTATGCGCTTCACCAGCGACGCTTCCGGCGTGATCCAGGCGATCCGGTACTACAAGGCCTCGAACGAGACCGGCACCCATATTGGCCACATCTGGTCGGCAACGGGCCAGGAGCTGGCAACGGTCACGTTCACCAACGAAGGCGCATCGGGCTGGCAACAGCAGGCGCTCGCCACGCCGCTCACCATCGCGGCCGGTACGACCTACGTGGTCTCGGTCAATATCAACAGTTACTACGTCTCCACCACCCAAGGCTTCGCGTCCGGCATCAGCAATGGTGGCCTGAACGCTGCGGCCGGCGCCGGCGTCTACGACTCCACTGGCGGCGTCTTCCCGACCAACGTCTATCAGAACGCAAACTACTTCCGCGACGTCGTATTCGCCGCGGGCTCGTCAAATCCCAGCAATCACCCCGGTGCGGTGAGCGTCAGCGGGACGCCGACGCAGAACCAGATTTTGACCGCGACGGTGAGCGATACGGACGGAGTGCCAGGTACCATCTCCTATCAGTGGCAACAGAGCGCGAGCGGCAGCACGTGGACCAACATCAGTGGCGCGACGGCGCGCACGCTGCCCCTCGGGCAGGCCCAGGTTGGCAGCTTCATACGCGCCACCGCCAGCTACACGGACCTGCTGGGCAGCAGCGAGGCGCCAGTGAGCACCGCGACCGCCACGGCCGTGGCCAACGTCAACGACGTCGGCGCCGTCACAATCAACGGCACGGCGAGCCAGAACCAGACGCTGACGGCCAGCGTCACGGATCCTGATGGCGTGCCAGCGAGCATCACCTATCACTGGCAGAGCAGCCCCGACGGCACCACCTGGACGAATCTCGCCGCCACGACATCGAGCCTCACTCTCGACAGCAGCCTGGTCGGCAAGCGGATCCGGGTGAATACCACCTACACCGACCAGCTCGGCACCAGCGAGAACGTGACCAGCGCGGCCACCGCGACGGTTGCAGCTGCGAGTGCCACCACCACTCTGTTCACCACTCAGTCGCCGTCCATCACCAATGCCACCGACGGGATAGGGGCGGATTATGAGCTGGGTATGCGCTTCACCAGCGACGCTTCCGGCGTGATCCAGGCGATCCGGTACTACAAGGCCTCGAACGAGACCGGCACCCATATTGGCCACATCTGGTCGGCAACGGGCCAGGAGCTGGCGACGGTCACGTTCACCAACGAAGGCGCATCGGGCTGGCAACAGCAGGCGCTCGCCACGCCGCTCACCATCGCGGCCGGTACGACCTACGTGGTCTCGGTCAATATCAACAGTTACTACGTCTCCACCACCCAAGGCTTCGCGTCCGGCATCAGCAATGGTGGCCTGAACGCTGCGGCCGGCGCCGGCGTCTACGACTCCACTGGCGGCGTCTTCCCGACCAACGTCTATCAGAACGCAAACTACTTCCGCGACGTCGTATTCGCCGCGGGCTCGTCAAATCCCAGCAATCACCCCGGTGCGGTGAGCGTCAGCGGGACGCCGACGCAGAACCAGATTTTGACCGCGACGGTGAGCGATACGGACGGAGTGCCAGGTACCATCTCCTATCAGTGGCAACAGAGCGCGAGCGGCAGCACGTGGACCAACATCAGTGGCGCGACGGCGCGCACGCTGCCCCTCGGGCAGGCCCAGGTTGGCAGCTTCATACGCGCCACCGCCAGCTACACGGACCTGCTGGGCAGCAGCGAGGCGCCAGTGAGCACCGCGACCGCCACGGCCGTGGCCAACGTCAACGACGTCGGCGCCGTCACAATCAACGGCACGGCGAGCCAGAACCAGACGCTGACGGCCAGCGTCACGGATCCTGATGGCGTGCCAGCGAGCATCACCTATCACTGGCAGAGCAGCCCCGACGGCACCACCTGGACGAATCTCGCCGCCACGACATCGAGCCTCACTCTCGACAGCAGCCTGGTCGGCAAGCGGATCCGGGTGAATACCACCTACACCGACCAGCTCGGCACCAGCGAGAACGTGACGAGCGCGGCCACCGCGACGGTTGCAGCTGCGAGTTCGGGTACCACGCTGTTCACCACCCAGGCACCCGATCTGACCAACAACACCGATGGACCAGGAGCGGATTACGAGCTGGGTATGCGCTTCACCAGCGACACGTCCGGCGTGATCCAGGCGATCCGGTACTACAAGGCCTCGAACGAGACCGGCACCCATGTGGGCCACATCTGGTCGGCCACCGGCCAGGAGCTGGCGAGGGTCACCTTCACCAACGAAGGCGCATCGGGCTGGCAGCAGCAGGCGCTCGCCACGCCGCTCACCATCGCGGCCGGCACGACTTACGTGGTCTCGGTCAACATCAACAGCTACTATGTCTCCACCACCCAAGGCTTCGCGTCCGGCATCAGCAATGGTGGCCTGAACGCTCCCGTCGGCGCCGGCGCCTACGACCCCACTGGCGGCGTCTTCCCGACCAACGTCTATCAGAACGCAAACTACTTCCGCGACGTCGTATTCGCCCAATCCAACGTCATCGCACTACTTAACAGTTCCACAATCTATGTCAGTGAAGCGGCGGGCACGGCCACCATCACTGTTGTACGCTCTGGCGACCTCCAGTCTCAAACGACCGTGGAGTACACGACGAACGAAATCGGCACCGGAGGCACGGCTACGGCGGGACTGGACTACACCCAGCCCACGTTCAATGGTCGGTCGAACACCGGTCAGATCGTCTTCGGACCCGGGGAGAGCACCAAGAGCTTCACCATCCCAATTGTGAACGATCAGCTCACCGAGGGTACCGAGACGTTCGCTGTCGGGCTTCAGAATCCCGGTTCCGGCTCCCTTGGAGCCCCGCGCACTGTGCTCGTCTCCATCATCGACGACGACTCACCCGCCTCCATAGCAATGGCGGACGCCGCCGTGAGCGTTGCCGAGAGCACAGCGACAGCGACAATCACGCTGCTGCGCAGCGGCAGCGCCAATCAAGCAGCTACGGTCGGCTTCACAACAAGTAACGGCAGCGCGGTCTCGGGATTGGACTACACGATCTCGTCCGGCACGGTGACCTTCGCCGCTGGCCAGGTGACCCAGACCATCACGGCCCCGATCATCAATGATACGACACCGGAGAGCGACGAGACCTTCACGGTCACCTTGAGCAACCCGACGGGCGCCACTCTCGGCGCACAGGCGACGACGACAGTGAAGATCCTGGATAATGACAACCCCGACCTCGGCAATTTGGTGGGCCAGACGGCCGTGACGGGGCTGAACGAACCAACAGCGATCGAATGGACTCCCGACGGCCGCTATATGCTCGTCGCGCAGAAGGACGGTGTGGTGCGCGTGGTGGACAACGGCACCCTGCGATCTACGCCGCTCATCAACCTGTCGAGCGAAGTAAATGACGTCAGCGATCGCGGACTGCTGGGCATCGCGGTGAACCCAAATTTCTTCGCAGGCAGCCCCTATGTCTACCTGCTCTACACCTACGATCCGCCCGAGACGGCGGGCCATACGGGCCTCGCGGGACCCGATCAGGCCGGAAACCGACCTTCTCGTCTGGTGAGGGTGACTGTCGACCCTACCACCATGATCGCCGATCCGGCGAGCGAGTTCGTGCTGGTCGGCAAGAACAGCACTTGGGCGTATACGAGCCGTCCGGACTTGGACAGCAACGGCGATCCCAGCATTCCTCCATCAGGTATCGTCAACGGCACCACCATAACGGCCCCCGCCAGCCAGATAGAGACCGGAGCGCAGGACAACGATCCGAACTCGGCAGGGATTCAGAATCAGAACATCCGCGATTATCTGGCGTCGGACGGCGACTCGCATACCATCGGTGCCGTTCATTTTGGCCCTGACGGCTATCTCTACCTCACCGTCGGCGACGGCACGTCATATAATTTCGCGGACCCTCGCGCAGTGCGGGTCCAAGACATCCACAATCTCTCCGGCAAGCTGTTGCGGATCGATCCGACCACAGGTGAGGGAGCAGCCGGCAATCCATTTTATCAAGCTAGCGATCCAAACAGCAATCAGTCGAAAGTCTTCTACTACGGCGTCCGCAACGCTTATCGCTTCAGCTTCGATCCGGTCACCAATCTGCCCGTGCTCGGAGATGTAGGTTGGGACAGCTGGGAAGAGATCAATACTGGCCCGGCCGGGTCGAATTTCGGATGGCCCTATCTCGAGGGCCCAGACAGGACCGCCAGCTACCAAACACTCCCCCAGGCGATCAGCTTCTACAACAATGGCAACCGCAACAATACGTCGGACCCGCCTGCCGTATTTCCCATCCTAACTCAGAGCCACGGTGCTCCGGACGGTGCCCACGTGATAACCGCGGGAGATTTCTACAATCAGAACACCATGTTCTTCGACGATGTCTACAATGGAACGATCTTCGCTGCGACCTTGAACGCAAGCCGGCAGGTTGCCAGCGTCCAGCTGGTGGACAACAACGCACCAGGCATCGTCGACCTGCAGAAGGGCCCCGACGGGTGGCTCTACGGGGCCGATATATTTGATGGTACGATCCGACGTTGGGTGGACCCCTCAGCCGCCTCCGCTCTGGGGCTCGCGGTGGGGTCCTGACGGGCGCCGGCCATAGTGAGCGTCGAACTGCGACTGTTCGGGGACGCGATCGTTCTTCCCGCGTGGAATGGCATGGATATCGATGTCCGGGAAGCTGACCCTGATGCGGCCAATGGTGGTTTTTCTAAACTCAATTGTGAGCCCTACGATTTTCTATCGAATTCCAGTTGGCGAAAAGCTGCAGAAGATCGAGGCCGTTTAGGGGGACTGATGAGAGTCGCAGAAATA
Source organism: Bradyrhizobium sp. 134 (assembly GCF_023074155.1). Taxonomy (NCBI): domain Bacteria; kingdom Pseudomonadati; phylum Pseudomonadota; class Alphaproteobacteria; order Hyphomicrobiales; family Nitrobacteraceae; genus Bradyrhizobium; species Bradyrhizobium sp. 134. The sequence goes on from NZ_JADPKX010000001.1 coordinate 17,581, forward strand.
TTGACGTCTATCGCGTCGATCTCTTTGAGTTTGGGGATCGGAGCAATGTCGCCGACCGCCGCCGCTCAAGAGCAGAAATCATTTAGATTTTCAACTTCATCCATACCGCCGAGGTTTAACCTTGGCGATCGCGTCGAGGCCTCGCGGCAGGTGAGGGTTCGAGCCAGTGGTTCACTCGGTGGTCCCCTACTTGGCACTCAACCTGCCGGGGTTTACGATAAACTCGTCGCTGGTCGGGCAAGCGCAAACGGCTATATCCCATGGCGCATCGCTCACGATAACGGCGTAGATGGTCCTCGCGGTAACGACAATTCCAATCCTCCCCCAGCTAGCTCGTCGCCGGCTCCCGCAGCAGCCCCCGCTCCTACTCCTGCACCGGCTCCGTCATCGATGCCTTCGAGTGGACCGCCGCTTTCCTTTAACGATCCGCGCTTTACCAGTGCTATCTCCCACAGCCGTTTGGATGATGGCGTACCGGATGGTGGATCACTCACAGATCGAAGCTATATCTATTACGAAGTCGGCGACAACACGGTTGGCTGCTGGGGCAGCTGCACCTTAACAAGACTCCGAATCCAATCGCGCGAATGTATCCGAGCGATTAAAGGCAATATCGTAATTGCGGATTCTTATCTTGAGGCTACAGGACAAGGCGATGACCATGCCGATGTGATTCAGGCCTATGGTCCCGGCAATCACGGAACGATCACTCTGCGCAATACTTCCATTGTCGCGCACAACACCTCCGCAACCGCCGGGATATTTGTCGCCGACAGTTGGAAGCCCGATTTGATTGATCTGGAAAACGTCATGTTCCAGGGGGGCCCGTTTGGTCTGCGTCTTCACGCCGATGGTTACATGAACGCACACTTGCGAATGAAGAATGTATGCTTTGTCGGACCGTTCCCCTTGCGCAAGTTTTTCATCACCGACTTTATCATCGATGAGTGGACGAACGTGAATGACTGCGTCATTCAAAATGGTCAACTTGTTATTGTAAAATCAATTCGGCGCCCCTGACCGCTCTATGAGAGAACGCAAGATTTCCCGAGGACTCCGTGACCTGCCCCTGCGTATTTCCTCCAGATGGAGTTAGAGTCCGGCCCGAAGAAGGACGGACAGATGAAGCGAGCAAGGTTCACGGAAGAACAGATTATCGCAGTATTGAAGGAGCATGAGGCTGGGGCAAAGACGGCCGACCTGGCTCGCAAGCACGGGGTCTCGGAAGCAACGATCTACAATTGGAAGGCCAAATTCGGCGGCATGGACGTTTCAGAGGCGAAGCGGCTGAGGGCGCTTTGAGGACGAGAACGCGAAGCTGAAGAAGCTTCTAGCCGAGCAGATGCTCGACGCCGCCGCCCTTCGCGAGCTTCTTTCAAAAAAATGGTAGGGGACTGACGTACCCCCGCCAAATTAGGCCAGTTTGAACTGGAATTTTCCATTTATGATCTCCTGACGGGACGAGGAGAGTTCCATGAAGGCATCGAAGTTTTCAGAGGCGCAGATCGCATTTGTTTTGAAGCAAGCTGAAGATGGCTCGGCAGTGGCAGAGGTCTGCCGCAAGGCCGGGATCAGCGAGGCGACGTTCTACAATTGGAGAAAGAAGTATGCTGGCCTGTTGCCCACAGAGATGAAGCGGCTGCGTCAGCTTGAGGAAGAGAACAGCAAGCTGAAGCGGATTGTCGCCGACCTGTCCTTGGACAAGGCCATGCTTCAGGATGTGCTGTCAAAAAACCTCTAAAGCCTGGCCGCAAGCGTGAGCTTGTCGACAAGGTGCGAAGTGACTGGAAGGTCTCGATCAGGCGGGCCTGCTCGGCTCTTCGGATCGATCGCGCACTGTACGTCTACAAGTCGAAACGCGGCGACCAGGCCGCTCTCAAAAGTCGGATCAAGGACATCTGCGAGACGCGGGTGAGATACGGCTATCGCCGGGTCCATGTCCTGCTGCAACGTTACGGCTGGGCCATCAACGTCAAACGCGTCTATCGTCTTTATCGGGAATTAAGCCTGCAATTACGCAACAAAGCGCCGAAGCGTCGCGTGAAGGCTAAGCTGCGCGAGGATAGGACGGAAGCACGCCAGATCAATGAGACCTGGGCAATGGACTTCGTTCACGACCAGCTCGCCACGGGCCGCAAGATCCGTGTTCTCACGATTGTGGACACCCTCAGTCGCTTCTCGCCAGCCGTCGATCCGCGCTTCAGTTATCGAGGCGAGGATGTCGTGCTGACCTTGGAGCGTATCTGCAAGCTCCTTGGCTATCCCAGGACGATTCGCGTCGACCAGGGATCAGAGTTTATCTCCCGCGATCTCGATATCTGGGCTTACCAGAAGGGCGTGGTGCTGGATTTCTCGCGGCCGGGAAAACCGACGGACAACAGCTTCATCGAATCTTTCAACGGCAAGTTCAGAAGCGAGTGCCTGAATACGCACTGGTTCCTGAGCCTTGACGACGCGCGGCAGAAAATGGAGGATTGGCATAGAGACTAAAACGAAGTCCGGCCCCACAGCGCGATCGGCAATAAGGCGCCGATATCGCTGTTGAATGGCTCATCGGCGCCCTCGCCGGCATGAGCATAACCCCGGAAAATTCCAGCGCCGGTTGGCCTAGTTTTGGGGAGCACTTCAAAACCCCGGAAAATTCCAGCATCAGCTGGCCTAGTTTTGGGGAGCACTTCAACATCCCCGAGGCTCTAACCGCGGCCGGATGAAAGTTCGGTGGCAGATCACCCCCCTCACCCCTGCAACATCCGAAGTGTCCAGGTTCCCGAATTTGGTCCAGCAGGCGACCGTGACTAGATATCGCACGATGAATAAGCGGCAAACTAGCGGTTAAGAAAGAACCAATATCCTATTTCCGGAGTTGACTCATGCGCGATCCGAGCAAGCACGGTTATTGTTTGCGCCGAGGATGAGTTTAGAATCTGAGCCGGGACGACATGAAGGATCTCCGGCCACGATTGGAGAGGCTCCGAGCTGACGCCAGAGACTTTGCCCTTATGAGTCAGCGGGCGAAGGACGCAGAAAAGCACGAGCGCTTCAAGCGCTTGGCGGATGAACTCGCCATAGAAGCTCTCGAGCTTGAGCTGATCCTGAAACAAACAGAGCATTTGGATTCAAGCGCCCAGCACCAGGTCGTCGAGTTTAAACCGTCCTCTGAGAGGAAGCGCGGCTGACGGGGAGAAGACGCTAAGCGCCAGCTTATCTTCCTCATCCGCCCAGCGCATAACGAGTACATCATCCGAGAACGGCCGCCGCAGCACCTTGGCATCACCCCAGGACACGCGCACCCACACATCGCGCTCCTCATCCGTCGTCCGGATTGGCGGCATCGCCTTCGGATGGATCGCTCGACCACCGCGTTGAGTATCGGAGTCCCCGGCAGTCTGCGGGACGAGTGTCGACGCGGTGCCACTTCATCTATCTGCTCCGCGAGAGCTTGAAGATGCGCTCGCCCGATCAAGCGAGCCAACGCGGCTCTCCTTTCATGAAGACCGGAAGACCGGCCAGCGCTGGCAGCCAGGTCGCGGCTACAGCTGATCTCTGGAACAGCGCTCAGGCCTCCACAAAATCAGCCAGTCATGCACTTGGCCGACTAATCGTCGCCCACAGGCGATGATCGTTGGGTCTCTGCACGCGAACCCAGTGATAGGGCGTCCTGGACCACGGTTTGATCTGCGGCGTGAGATTGTCGAGGACGAGATCGCCGCTCCTGGTCCGCACGAGAAGCACCAAATGATGCTCTCCGGAACTAACGACGACCTCGCTCAATAGCAGGGCCCGCGCGGGCCAGCCCCGTTGCAGCAGTTCATGACGCTTGCTCACTACGTAGTCGTTGCAATCACCGCTATCGGGGTTAACGATCCACTCCTCACCTGCAAGGCCAAGTTCATTAGGCTGCGGAGCAATGGCGCGGTTCACGGCCCGATTGACTGCTTTCAGCTCCGCCCACCGTTCCTTCGTCAACCGGATCGGCCCGCCGCGGAAGGAGCGCCGCGGGCGACATTCGGCCTCATAGCGCAGGCAAAACACCGTGTAAGTGAGGGGCGGAAGCGTCGGGCGTCCCAACTCGATGTGCGCAAGAGCCGCTTGCGGCGCCGTCGGCACGGTCAACAATGCCGCACGCGCCCACTGAACGCCTCCGATCATGACAGCTATGGCTGCCGCGATGACTGGGCCCGAGGTTCGCTGCATCTGCCGATCCCTCTGCGGACGCCAAACTGAGGTCGGATCCACAGCCGGCGCGGCCACCCCCCAACCGCGCAAAAATGATTATTCCGCGTTATCATATTTAATATAATTCCATTTAATTAAAACCGCAATAATAAATTAACGGATTAAATTGGCACTGAGATCGTTTGCAAAGGGCTGCAGTGACGCCAGCGGTGCGCCTGCAAGGACGAATGCAAAGGATGAATGGGATGAGAAGCCTTGCGGCTCCGGTTGTTCTCGGTGGAAGGGCGCCGCAAGCGCGGCGCGGCGCAGACGTGCTTCGCCGATCCAGAGCCAGGGCAAGAACTCAACTGCCCATATAATTATAACTGTTGATTTAATTATTCACCGAGGCCAAACCGTCAAACAGTGCTTCCTCGGGCAGGACAGACTTCATATGCCAGGTGAGCTACTCGTCATCCTGGGAGCTGAAGCTACGATACTTGTCTTCGTAGCGGCGATGACCCTGCACGCCAGGCGAATGGACGTACTGAACCGACGATCGTCCGAAAGATCCGCAGTCTCGCCCAGGCTTCTGCCACGGTCGATCCGTCGAAAGCAGCGCGATTTACTGCGGTTGATCAGGAGGTGGGTCGATCTCACCACGTTCGCCCCACTAAATCTCTTGCGGCGACCCGACATCTTCAGAACGCTGGTGTCGACTCTGCAAAGCAGACGGCAGACTCCGATCCGGCTTGTGACGCGCACTCGTCGGCCGGGCCCGCCCGCTGCCGATGCGTCCGGCCGCCCAGCCGTGCCTTCAGAGGCTGGCCGCAACGCCGGCGCCCACGGATAGGGCGCCGGCCTCGAATGCGCGCAGTCGAACGCTGCTATCTTCCGCGAGGACTCAGCGTTCCTTGAACACCCGCCCCGCCTGATCATGCGGCGGCTTGAGAAGGTAGGACAGCGCAGGGCGACGTTGCGTCTTGATGAAAACCTCGACCGGCATTCCAGACAAAAGCTTGGCCGACCCGACTTTCACCAGCTCACGTTCGCAAGCTCTGCGTCGCCCCTGTTCAGTTGAATTTCTTTTTCGTCTTGAACATCAATGTTATGCGCAGCAATGGGCAAACTCTTGAGATTCCTCTTGCGGCGTGCGGAACATTCCCCTGGAAAAGCACTAACCGATTTGGGCGTGGCAGAATTGCTGCGATGATGTCTGCCGGCGGCTGTTGCGTTAGGAAGATGGTCTCACCCGACCAATTAGGGTCCCAAGTTGGATTAGAATAAAAGACTGCCGTGTAATCACTGGGATCGGCTGAATCCAAATGAGCCGAACCTTCGCATCCGTATGGATAACCGTTTGCATAGCACCTCATCAGTGTGTGATCTTTGAAGATCGTTCCCTCCAAGAGGCTCCACATTTTCCAGATGACCGGAGCTTCGTTCAACAAGGCACCTGAACAATCTGACGTGTCAGCTTCGTCGTATCCCCCGGCAAAATGCTTGTACCAATAGCGATAACTGCCGGGTGCCTTGTATGACACTGCTCCGAATTTCCATGATGTATTTTGCAGATAGTCTTGAACGTCGGCCAACAATTGTTGTTCTAGGACATCATCATAAAGACGAATGACCGGGCTTTGTGAGTGTATGATGGGCTGCGATGTCACTTGTCGAATAGCTCCTTGATCGCGAGCTCGGTGCTCGTTGATACAAAGCCCCGAGTACTGGTGCACTCGGGGCTGTGTCATTTCGTGTCCGCCAAAGACTCAGCGCTCCTTGAATGCGCGCCCCGCCTGATCGTGCAGCGGCTTGAGCAGGTAAGACAACGCGGTCCGACCTGCCGTCTTGATGAAGACCTCGACCGGCATGCCGGGCAACAGCCTGGCCGACCCGAGTTTCGCCAGCTCTTCCGGCTTCAGCAGGACACGGCCCGTGTAGTAACTGGTGCCGGCACGCTGATCCTGTGTAATGTCTGCCGAGACCATGCTGACCTCTCCGTCGATTTCAGGCGTGGTCTTCTGGTTGAACGCCGCGAAGCGCATTGTCGCGGTCTGCCCCATATAGACCTGGTCGATATCGCGCGGTGCGATCTTGACCTCAACCGCAAGCGAGTCCGCATCGGGCACGATCAACATGATCTGCTCGCCGGGAGAGATCACGCCTCCAACGGTGTGCACGCTCAGCTCGTGGACGCGGCCGGTTTGCGGTGCCCTGATATCGACCCGGTTCAATTGATCGACCGCCGCGGTCTTGCGCTCGCTCAGCTCGGAGAGCTTCGATCGCGTTTCGATCAGATCCTTGCCAACTTCCGTCCGCAGGTCCTGGTCAATCTGAATGGTCTGGAGTCCGATTTCGGCGATCTTGCCTTTCGATTGAGCAATCATTCCTGCCAGCTGGCTGCGCTCGCCTTCGAGGCGGGCGGAATCACGCTCGAGAGAATTGAGCCGCGTGATCGGCACCAGATTTTTTTGCCAGAGACTGCGCACGCCCTCCAGCTCCTGCCGGATAAATTCGACTTCCTTCTGCTTGGCCTCGGTCTGCCCCGTAAGGCCTTTGATCTCGTTTTCCAGCTGCGCGCTTTTCTCCTGTAACTGCGCTTTTTGGCCGCCCCGTGCCTGACGACGCAGCTCGAACAGCTTTCGCTCCGCAGTGATCGCACGGCTCGCCTCGGAGTTACTCTCCTTGGCCCGGTCGAGCAGCACCTTGGGAAAGACAGCCTGCTCGGCGCCATCGCGCTCGGCCTCCAGGCGAGCCTGTCGCGCGAACAGCTCATCGAGGCTGTTGGTGACGATGGTCGCATTCGCGAGCGTCTGAGTCTCGTCGAGGCGGATCAAAATATCCCCTGCATTGACCCTCGCGCCCTCGCGCACGCGCAACTCTCCCACGATCCCGCCAGTGGAGTGCTGAACTTTCTTGACGCTCGAATCCACCACGACCACGCCTTGGGCGATCACCGCGCCCGACAGTTGGGTCGTTGTCGCCCAGCCGCCGACCCCAAAGGTCACCAAAGCGAACAGGACCATACCTACGATTATGTAACGCTGGATGGATTCCAGCGCCGGTGTCACCTGGCCGTTCATCGGCTGCCTCCTTGAGCTTCCGCGACGACCTTGAGCGGTATTGGATTTCGCAACACTCTCTTGAGAACCTCCTCCCTCTTGCCGAAGGACTGAATCCTGCCTTCCCCGAGGCACAAGACATGGTCCACACCTTCCAGCGCCTTCGGACGATGCGCGACAACGGCAACAATCCCTCCCCGGCGGCGCACGTTCAGGATCGCCTCGGTCAATGCCTCCTCGCCCTCGGCATCGAGATTGGAAGAGGGCTCATCAAGTACCACCAGGAAGGGCTTGCCGTAAAAGGCGCGCGCGAGCCCGATACGCTGCCGCTGTCCCGCCGACAGCGCCAGCCCTCCCTCGCCAATCTTCGTGCTGTAGCCGTCCGGAAGGGAGAGGATGAGGTCATGCGCGCCCGCGGCATGCGAGGCTTCCAGAACGGCGGCGGCGGTTGCCTGCGGGTCGAACCGTGCGATGTTCGTTGCGATGCTGCCGTCGAATAATTCGACGTCCTGGGGCAGATAGCCGATATGCTTGCCGAGGGCGTCCGAAGACCAGTGATCGAGCGCGGCGTTGTCGAGCCGGATCCTGCCTCGAATGCACGGCCACACCCCGACCAGTGCACGTGCCAATGTCGACTTGCCGGATCCGCTCGGACCAATGATTCCAACCGCCTGCCCGCTCCGAAGCTGGAACGACACTTCGCTGAGAGTGGGCCTCTCCGAGTTCGGGGCGCCAATATAGAGGTGCTCGGCGGTGAGGGTTTCAACGGGTGCAGGCAATGCCAACCGCTCCTCCTCGTTGGGCAGAAGCTTCAGCAAGCGATCGAGCCGTTGCCCGGATTGCCGCGCGGCGACGAATCCCTTCCAGTTCGCAATGGCCATTTCGACGGGCGCCAGGGCTCGCGCAGTGAGTATCGATCCTGCAATGATGATGCCGGCCGTCGATTCCTGGTTGATGACGAGGACGGCGCCAACGGCGAGAACCAGCGATTGCAAGATCGCCCGGAAGATCTTGGAGGCGCCACCGAGTCCGTTTGCGACATCGCTGGCCCGCTCATGGGCCGCGAGGTACTTCGCGTTGACATCCCGCCAACGGAAAGCCGCTTGTTGCCGCATGCCCATGGCCTGCAGAACCTCGGCATTTCGCCGCCCCTCGAGCGCAAGGGCAGTTCGCGAAACGGCCAGGCGCGAGGACGCCTTTGCCGGCCCTCGGGTGCGTGATTCCGTGAGCATCGTAATCCCGACCAGCACCAACGCCCCGGCCAGCGCAGTGACGCCAATCCAGAAGTGAAAGAGGAAGCAGACGCCGAGATAGATCGGCATCCAGGGCAGATCAAAGAGCGCCGTCGGCCCTCCGCTCGAAAGGAAGCTGCGGACCTGATCAAGGTCCCGCACCGGCTGCAAGCCATCGCCATCGGCCCTGGTCTTGAGAGGAAGGCGAACAAGCGCGTCGAATATCCGAACGCCGAGCCTTTCATCGAAATACCGGCCGACCCGGGCACTGATCCTGTTCCTGACGAGGTCCAGCCCACCCTGAAACAGGTAAAGCACCGTCGCCAGAACCATCAAGGCTATCAGCGTCGGTATGCTGCGCCCGGGGAGCACCCGATCGTAGACTTGCAGCATGAAAAACGAGCCGGTGAGCATGAGGAGATTGCTCATCCCGCTGAAGGCCGCGAGAGCCCAGAAAATCCGGCGGCAGGACCGCAGGAAAGCCGACATCTCTGACTGCGAGTCGTCATAGTCCTCCGCCGGCCCGGCTCGACCAGCGAATATCCGTTGCCGCAGGGCTTCGACCGAGCGCTTTGCCCAGCCGATCAGTTGCGGCGTCCGCAGTTCGGCGTCTTCCGCCCACTGCCGTCCGACCGCCCAGAGCTCTGATAGGTAAAGAAGTGGAATTCGATAGAGATTCGCGGGCGGGGGGAATGCCCCCCGCCGTCCAAAGTCAATCATGGTAGCCGCCCTTGAACCATGCCCTTGTCTGAAGATCCCCCAAGAGATCCCCAAGGCAGTTGTTGAGTACTACTCGGTGTGGATGCCCGTCCCTTACGCGAAGTGGAAGTCCTGGCTAGTCAACGAACCGACCTTCATGTTCTTCAGCGTGAGCGTGTCGCCCCCCGTCGCCGCGATGACGACGTCCTGGCCCGATTGGGTCGCATGGGAAAGAACACTCGCAAAGCTGTCGAACACGCTCTTGCTGAACTCGATCGTGTCGTGAGCAGGTCCGCTGGCAGCGAAGTCCTTGATGACATCGTTGCCGAAATTCGCGGCAAACGAGAAAGTGTCGGCCTTGCTGGTGCCAACCAAGACGTCATTGCCTGAAGTGCTCGTCTGTACGTTGCTGCTTGTCGAGTTCGAAGTCGCAGCGAGCTGAGTGGTGCTCGTGGACGACGTAGCTACGCTGGAAGCACCGATCTGACCGTCACCGTTGAGATCCTGATGGAAGCTCGTCTCAAGCGATTTAAGGCCAGCGTCCGTACCCGTCACGAAGCCGCCCGACGTGGAGCCGGTCAGTGTGCTGACATGGGATACGTAGTTGCCGTTGTTGTCGGTGTTCCAGGCCGTGTAATAACCGCCGCCCTCCTTCCAGACAACCTGATAGCCCGTCGCCGTCTTCTCCGCACCAATCGGTGCCCAGGTGCCATCTAACCCGTCCACAAAATCCACGCCGTGATTCTTCAGCGAGGGCCCCGATCCGTTGCTGCCGTTGAGGTAATATTTGCCGTTGCTCTCAACGAGGCTTGTCGCACCATCCGACTCGATTTGCTTACCAGTAGTTGGCGACGTCGGTGTGGTTGGCGACGTCGGTGTGGTTGGGGACGTCGGTGTGGAAGCACTGGAAGTACCGATCTGCCCGTCGCCGTTGAGATCCTGATGGAAGCTCGTCTCGAGCGATTTGAGGCCAGAGTCCGTACCCGACACGAAGCCGCCCGACGTGGAGCCGGTCAGGGTGCTGACATGGGATACGTAGTTGCCGTTGTTGTCGGTGTTCCAGGCCGTGAACAGACCGGCGCCCTCCTTCCAGACAACCTGATAGCCCGTCGCCGTCTTCTCCGCGGCAATCGGTGCCCAAGTGCCATCTGACCCGTCTACAAAATCCACACCCTTGTTCTTCAGCGTGGGGCCCGATCCGCTGCTGCCGTTGAGGTAATATTTGCCATTGCTGCTCTCAACGAGAGTTGTCGCGCCATTCGACTCGATTTGCTTACCAGCAGTTGGCGATGTCGGTGCGGTTGGGGACGTCGGTGCGGATGGGGACGTCGAGGTGCCGGTGCTGGCCGTGACCACGGTGGACGCCGCGCTGGTGTTGCCTGCCGCATCCGTTGCCTTCGCGGTGAGGCTGTGCGAACCGGCCGCAAGGCCGCTGGTGGTATAGTTCCACACGCCACTGCTGTTGGCGGTTGCGGTCCCGATCTGGGTCGTGCCGTCGAACACCTTTACGACGCTGCTCGCTTCGGCACTGCCCGACATCACCACCTGATTGGCGCTGTTCACCGTATTGCTAGCAATGGTCGGCGCAGTCGGCGCTTTGGTATCGACGGAGACTGCCAACGCAGACGACGCCGCGCTGACCTGCCCCGACGCGCTGGTCGCCGTTGCGGTGAGCGTATGCTTTGCGTCAGTCAGGACCTTTGTGATGTAGTCCCAACTGCCACTTGAGTTCGCAGTCGTTGAACCGATTTGGGTCGCACCGTCGTAGATCTTGACCGTGCTGCCGGCAGCAGCGGCACCCTTGAGCTCGATGGTATTGTCGTTGGTGATCTTGTCGCCAGCCGTGCCGCTGTCGGTCGAGAACGAAGCGATAGTGGGTGCATCCGGTACGGTGGGCGTGGTGGGCGCGGAGGGCGCAGTCCCCCCTTCAACCGGCCATGGGGGTGGAATAAGATCACCCGGAACGAGTTGACCATTCACGATTGTTGCGGAGCGTACGTTTTCCCACTGAGTGATGTGTATGGGCGAATTGGTTTCCTGAAAGACAAACGGCGCCGCCCCAAATGGTCCTACAAAATACACGTCTTTCATTGAGACGTAGATGTCATCCGCATCCGAGGCAATACGCAGGCCATACGGACCACCTTCGAACATCACATTATCGAAATTGAACGTTCCGCTATAACTATCTGCAATGAACATCCCAGCGGTCGCAGAAGTCTCGTGGGACACAATTGCCGAGTTTGTGATTGTCACATTGCCAGTGCTGCCGGGAGCATAGGCCTGAATACCATCGGCGTGGTCGGCCCCCTGTCCCGTCGTTTCAATGTACGAATTGTTGATGGTTATATCTCCGCTCCCCCCAATGCGCACGCCTTCCCTTGCGTCAATGCGGATGTGGTCGAGGTTGAACGAGCCAAAGCCTCCAACGACCGCATCGCCGCTAAAATCGGTAATACTTGCGTTCGATAGCGTCCCGCCATCAGCAATGGCACCCCCACTCGAATCCGTAACGCCGCTAAACATCGGGTCTTCCCAGCTCAAAGGAATGGTCGCCATCTAGTTTTTCTCCTGGTATCTTCGATTAGATTTGTTCTGGCACGCGCCCATTTCGATTTCCCCGAGCGACGACACCCCAAGTGCGACCCTGCTGGCGCAGCGCCGCTGGGCTCGTCTTCTCGATGGGCGGAGGCTTTTTTGCGACGACACGACGGCTCACCCAAGGTAATTTCCCAACTACCCTTGCCAGAGCCGCTCGTAGCAATTTAAATGCGGCGATAATTCTTTAATCCGATCAAGCACTCACGCACCGTGTCGAAAAAAACGCGCGGAGAACGAACGAGGCTATACACAAGTATGCTTGGATCGAAGGGTGCGCCACCACCAGATGACAGACAGCCAGGAGTGTCGGTCGACGCTTCTACAGCGGAAAACATATTAAATATTCAATGTCGGTTATCTTCCGCCGGGGTACATCCGCTGAGGACTCGTCCCCCAGGAAAAGCATGTGTCGCGACGATCACTGCACATGCGGCAATCAAGAGCATAACCGTCGTTGATTTTCAGTTCGATTGCCGCTGGACGATACTAGATCGACAATGGCCCTGCCGGCGGAGCTCTCCGCCAGCTGAGCGAGTTCGAATCTCTGGCCGGTGCTGAGATGCTGATCGGGATTGTCGCAGATCAATCGAGCTGTTGCGGTCCCGGCGCGGCATCCGGCCGCCCTGTCTTGCCTTTGGCGCCATCGAGCAAACCCACGAAAGCTACTCTTCCGGCCGACAAGGAGCCTTTGACCATGTATCGCACTACGAACAACAGTCCGACTCCGAAATGGCAGATCCAGCGCCATCCCGCAAAGCGCCGCGCATAGACGATGCCATTGCGAGCAGACAAATAGATCGAGAGATCCGAGCGCTTCCCGGGAGCAACGGCCGAGCCGATGGTCGTCCCTCCAATGTGGCGAATGATGGCTTTGCTCGCGAAGCCGATGCGGTGCTTTCCCCGCCGCCGTCCCCAATCCAAATCTTCCATATAGAGGAAGTAGTCCTCGGCCATGAGACCGACGTCTTCTACGAATGCTCGCGTTGCAAGAACGCACGCTCCGCTTACCGCATCGATCCGGCCGAGGTCTTCGTGAGAGGGTGCACTGCCAATTGGCGCATTCCTTCCTATGGCAATAACACGGCCTGTCGTTCGAGACCAACACAGTCCGTAGTTAATGATCTTGTCGGGGGTGTTGTGGAAGACCAGGCTTCCGCCCACCATGCCGAACCCCTCAGTAGACTTGGCAATCAATTCAGACAGACCACGGCTATCCACTTCGGTATCGGGATTCAGGACAAGCACTGAACCCCAGCCGGGCACGCCAAGCAACGGCTCAAGCCACGCGTTGACGCCGCCTCCGTAACCGAGGTTATCGATTGCGAGCCCAACTCGGACAGTATTCGTGCGATCCTGAAATCGGCATCTGACCACTTCGGCCAGTCTATTCTGTGGCTGGTCAAGAGTAGCGGACGCATCCGAAATTCGTTGCAACGTTCGATCCGGTCCCACGAGCCCAACCAACAGGTTTTGGTAGGCTGCTTCCCCGCCGTTTTCGCAAATGAAGACCTCGAACTGATCCCAATCCGAACGAGCGAGCGACTTCAAGCAGCGATCGACGTCGCCGACATTGCGGTAGGACACGATGATGACAGCAAGGTTGCTAGCGGCCGACATAACCCAGACACCCTCTCATTTGCCTTCGACGATGAAGAGCGACCATCGCCGAGGTAAACGCTTGCGCAGCTTCGAATGCGACTTCGGACAGACCCGACCCGGAGAAGTTATCGATATCGCCAGCGCATCAGGAGACGATAGAGCCCAAGCTTCGTACTGAACCGCCAGCCAAACCCGCGCATCGCATCCGGATCAAGCAAGTGGTGGCGCATGTACTCCGCATCCATGTTGTTCGTCAGACAAAGGCGGGAATAGAGAAAAGATTCGAATCCGCGATGATACCCAAGCTGGATTGTAAAGAGGTGCGTATAGCCAGCTCTCAGCGCCGCCTCCCAGACTCGTCGGGAAAACCGCCCGTATGGGAAAGCGAAAAGGGTTACTGGTCGTCCGAGGCGATCCTCGAGTATCGACCTAGACAGTCTAAGCTCGCGCTCGAGTTTTACGTCCGAGACAGTCGTCAAATCGACGTGGGCCATGCCATGTGAACCGATCGCAACGCCGGCCCTGCCAAGCTCCTCAATCATCTCCCAGCTCATACGTCCCGGCGAGCCTACAAAGTCGACCGGGATAAAGGACATGAAACCTGGAATACGACCGGTCGTCATGTAACGGGCATATATATGCGTGTAGTCCGAGAGAAATCCATCGTCGAAGGTTAATAGGACCGCACCGGTACGGCTGGGTTTCGGATCGGAGCAATGCTTCAGAAAACTCTGAGGCGAGACCAGCCCTTCCTCGCAAAGCGCAAGATGCGCTTCGAATATTTCATGCGTCAGGCACCACGCATTCGAAGGCGAGGCTTCCACCAGCTCATGATAATTCAGGACAATCATAGAGTTTGAATCAGATCTGAGACGCGGCGGGCCCAAGCCTGCCAGTTCAATCGAGCCTCGAAGGCGTCCCGGCTCGATTGTCTCAGGCGTGCCAGTCGGTCCTTGTTAGCAAAGGTCTGGGAGATCACCGTCGCATAGTCCGCCTTCGTCGCATTGGGCGGTAACAAGATTCCCGTCTCCTCGTCGCGGATAGCGCCGGAGACGCCACCAGTGGCCGGCGCAATGCTCGGTACGCCATGGGCGGCCGCTTCGCAAAACACGATGCCGTAACAATCTGCCCGGGTCGGCAACAGAAAGAAATCCGCATCGCGATAGAGTTGATCCAGGCGGTTGCGCTGTTTACGATCATTCTTGTCCAGGTACGGGATGATCGTCAGGCCATCCCGCGTAACTGGCTTGGGCGGAGTGCATCCGCAGATCACGAGCTCCGCCTCTACGCCCATGTCCTTTAGTTCAGCGAGAGTCCCGACTGCGATGTCCGCGCCCTTCTCCTCCCAGTTGGCACCGATGAACAGGAGCCGGCACGGACCTGGCTTGCGGCACCCAAGCACAGAGTCACGATTGGGTGTTTCTTCGAGGTTCGCACCCCAGGGAATGACATGCACCCGCCCACGATCGGCACCGTAATCTCTAACGGCAGATTCCGCGGCCCATTCCGACGGGTAGAGGACAAGATTGGCGCGTGCGATGGTGTTGCGTTCCAGGCGTTCAGCAATCTCCCGAGCATTGCGTGACAAGTTCCGATAGTTGGGATGGTAATTGTTGACAAGCCGAAAGGTCGCATCGGACGCATAGACGAGGGGAACGCCCGCAGGCACTGCCCAGGCGAAGTTGGAGCCGGCGGGCGCGAAGACGATGTCGGGTGAGACCGCGCAGATTTTGCGTGCTGCGTCCGCTGCATACTGTGCAACGACAGGCCCCGCATGAAATGGGGAGAGGCCCTGCCTGCGAAAGGCACGGCAAAGTCTGGAATACACCTTGTAAAGAGGTAAGATCGGTGCGCTCAGGGGACCGATATGGACCACCTCATGACCTTCGTTTGCGAGCGATTTCGCCATGTGAAATGGCGTGCCTGACCAGAACCTGACCTCGCTTGCGTCGCCGATCGTGGCGAAAACAATCCGCCGCGCTGCTTGGCCGTCGGAGAGGCGCTGATTCATTTCATTTTATTCCCTCGGACGGCGCAACCGGGTCGCAAAAACCTACGATAAGATCAGCCACCTCGCCAACGTGACCGCTCTGCCCTGCTCCGACAAACACAGCCGGCTCCTCCGAATTCAACATCGTATCGCAGCCCCCGCCATAGCGCTGGGCCTCCATATATTAATTAGCAGATCTTGTAATTATTATCCAATTCATTTAATTTAACTATGGCTGCGGTCGGCACGACGATCCGCTACGTAAGGCATCGTCGTAAGATCGTGATTTGGGCGTTTCGCGCGCGCAGACATGCCGTGCTGTCGCGGGTGCAAGGCTTGCACTCATTGACCCAATGAACTTTCATCCAGCAGCTGTTAGGGCCTAGGGTTTGAGCCCCCAGGGCTCAGTGGAGCAACGGGCGGGTCAAGCACTACGCCGGGGGCTTTAAACGAAACTGTCGATAGACATTGCGCACCTGAGAATAGATATGATGCGCGGGAATGGAAAGCCATCCATCCATCGAGACTATGGGGTCTGATAGTAACCCGTAATGCTTACCGAAAAGACTGGAGGCGTCGCTGCATATGTTGTATTGCAATGATAGCTCCGTCTCGTTTGCGACCATGCGGTAACTGTTACTACTCATCAGCGGCTCGATGGCCAGCATATACGCTATGGGGCCCGTTGTTCTCCAGACGCCCTTGTTTCCGATGCCATGTACCCACGATCGGTAATTTTGGATGTTTGTCAAAACCCGCTCGATCACTGCCTTTAGAAACGGATGACCGGGAGCGGCTATGATATGCCACTGTTGAAATTCGCGCTTCCGGTCCGCCCCAAACTCTTTGTGCACCCCCCAGCCCGCGTGCGGCTCGCCAGGGCTATTCCGCCAACGTGACAGAATAAACCTGTCATCTGGTCGAATGGCTCCGTCGAGAGGCTCGACCGTTGTGCTTTTGATATCAAGATAGACCCCACCGCGCTTGTACATGAGGAGATAGCGGAAGAGATCAGCTCGCGCCGCTCCGTACTGCGGATTGATCTTATGGAACAGGTTGGCAATTTCTGGGCCGTAATGCTCGACGATGAAGGTAGCAATCGCTCGATCGTCGTATAGTCTGTGTTCCCAGCCGGGATTCATTGTTTTGATGGCTTGTATATTCCTTGCCAAGACGATCGGTAACAGATTTCTCGAGAAGTATATTTGATGAATAACGCGGGGAATCTGAGGCCCCAGATCAAACGTCGGAACTTGAATATTTTGGATGGTCATGATCGACATCCGAGGTTCAAACTGACGCAGCGCGAGATATCCAGACCATCGCCATGGTTGCCAGCGCCTAGATCCCAGAGCGATCACCCGAGAACATGGGATCTCCTCTGCGTGGCATGCGCGTCACCGCCCTGCAGTAAAACGCCTCCGGTAATCGAATCATGTCCAGTTTCCGCCACTCGTGCGGCTCTATCGCGCAGCACCGCCGTTTCCGCGAGGTTCGCTCGCATTCCGGCAAAGACAGCGATAAGGATGAAACAGATGCCCCAAAAGTGTACCATGAACCCCAGAAAAACGATGGCTACTATCACAATTCCGAGCGCCACTGACAACCGTCCTTCCTCGGGAGTAAGGTGAGGCGATCTATCGATCGAACCAAGCCCGCATGCGCCCACAATTGTCAAAAGGATTAATGCGCTCCCAGGAATTCCGTAATTCATTGCGACGGCGAGCCAAAACGCATCCACACTCCCGCTCACGAGCGCGCCGTGAGACTGCCAATTCCAGTCGCCGTTCAAACCAATTCCGAAGATCGGCGAACCGAGTACTACAGGCCCCCCGGTCTCCCAGATCGCTTGACGGTACCAGGCCGCCTCCGGACTTACGCCGCCAAGGCGTACAAGCGTTACGACCGGATTGCCAGAGAAAGTGAAAACAGTAACGAGCACACAAGTCACAGCCAGTCCGACCAACTTCCATCTGGTTCTAAAGCGAGGGGTTGCAGCATAAAAAATCGCCAGAGCAAATCCGATCACATAGGCAAGTAATGGACTCCGCGCCTGCGAAGCCAAGACACCTACCAGCGCGATCCCTGCAACACCCCAGCCGAACACCTGGGGCCTAAACGTAGTGAGCGCCAAGCTTCCGAACCAAACACAAACGGCACCGAATAATATCGAATGCTCCATTGGACCCATGGCACGAATGACCCCGTCCCTAAACAAGGTCTCGGACTTCAACGCGAATGCACCTTCATAACTGGGCTTCACATAGCCCGTAATTCCTTTGATGAAGTCATAGGTGAACAGTCTATCAGTCAGAGAGTCGAGAAGTGCGACACCGACAATCAGAATAATCAGCTTGGAAGAGAAGCGTGCGATTCGCACGGAACTATCGACCGGACCGAGAAGATACCGGAAGCTCAAATATGCGCCGGTGAATGAAATTGCCTCGATCCCCGCTCCCTTAAGACCCGTGGAACCATCCGTTACGGTGGCAGCCAACATCATCCAGACGCCCGCAACCGGCGCGAAAATATCCGATGGAACGCAGACTGAAGCTCGCGGGTTGCGCTGGGAGAGCCACGATATCGCTGCGATGGAGAAAACAAAAATCAGAACCCGAGCGACGGTGAGGCGAAAGTCACCGACGAAGAAAGATAGACCCTCGGGCAAAAAAATTGTGACTAATAAGAGTTTGAGATATAGTTCGGCACGTGAAGGCGAACCGCCTGCAGCACGCCAAACTGCACTCTGCTGGCGATCCTGCAGATAGGTACGTTGAAAATCCGAATCCAATTCGAAGCTTTTGCGGCTCAAAGCGAATACCTCGAATGCCGAAGACATTGCGCCAACAAGAAGCGGCGGAGGCGCTTCATTTCGTCGTCTCCAAAGGAATCCCCAAGAAGTCACGACGTAGGCGGCTCGTCACGCCGGGTGGAATCAGCGCATAAACAAGCGCCTTGTAATAGTGTGGATCCGCGGGATGCAAACAAGCACATTGCCAACCCGTCCTTAGCGCTGAGAAACGACGATTTGACCGACGTGAATCGAGCACGCTCTTGATGAAATGGGCGGCGATATTGTTATCCAGCAAGCTATTATGGGACCTGTGGCCTCCATCATCCCGTTCTGGCTCGAACCGTAAACCTCGTCGCTCGCACGCGCGCCTGAAGACCTCAGCCTCGAATCGCTTGCGCCACGCTGGCGCACGCCGGGTGAGCGAATTGGGAAGAATGCGGTACGCGTAAAGACACTCGCCCAATACAATCATCGGATGCTCTTCGCCAATTCTCAATATGTAATCGTAGGTCTCGGCGACCTGCAATGAAGGCTCGAACCGCATATGGCCGACCAATGACATTCGAAACACTCCTGTGGGATCAAGGGCAGGCATTCGAAAGGCTCTAATCTCAGACTGGCAGTCTTCCTCTCCTTTCGGTGCAAACACAGGGGCCATGAATCCCCCCCCAATGATCAGCTCGTTACCGCAGAATACGGCAGCCAAATGCGGCCTGGTGAGCAGCGCACGAACCTGTCTTTCAATTCTCGTTGGATAGCTGATGTCATCCGCGTCTTGAATTGCGTAGTACTCGCCGCGGATCTGATCGAGCGCTCGATTGATCGCCACAGGCTTGCCTGCGTTAGCTTGATGGATCACGCGAATACGCCCGTCTGCCAGCAAATCTTGAACCGAGTTGAAGCAACCGTCCGTGCTGCCGTCGTCGATAATGAGGATATCCAAATTTCTATACGTCTGATCAATTATGCTGAACAACGAAGGCCGCAAAAATTCCCCTGCGTTGTAAACGCACATCACGACCGTGACGAGGGGACCATCAGCCACCCCTTCAGCATTGGGCCGATGTGCTTGGGACGTCATGAAAAACTCCTGGTCAGTCGAGGCCAGAGCCTTGGCTTCGACACGCAAGCATGTCTAGCGAGAGGTCCGGCTATTGACCGCGAGACAAATGATTGACATTGCAGCAGGCCACAAAGCAGATTTGAAAGGCGGCGACCTCCCCTGCCTCAAGACAAATTGCGCGATCCCAACGGCGCGCGCGATTGGCCCTTGGCCTGATCGGGCGGCACCGAGCTCTAGTTCCAAGACTGATAACCTCGCATGCACGCCCCGACCATTATTTAAAACAACGCCAATATTCTGATTGACCGCAATTAAATCACATTACTTGACCAAAGAAAATAGGCTTAAGCCGCACGTTCTAATTAATCCCAGAGCGCGATTGCGTCGCATGGCGAGACGCCGACCCGATAACCTCGCCGCCCGCCCCTCCTCTCATCCGTGCCGTCACCTCCAAAACATTGGCCTGCTCGCGTTAAGTCCGCTGAAATCTGCCGCCCGGTCGCCACAAAATGCGCCGCACCGAGCTTCGACAGGGGGTTAATATCCATATTAATTTGTGCTATATCTAGGTCACTGGAATAATAAGCTACCGCATGCGATTAAATATGGAGATGACGTGATGGCCACCGTTTCCCCGCGAACTTTAGAGATCGCGCGCGATTGGAATATCACAAATTATTACGATAAAGCGGAATCGGATGCCTGGACCGACCCGTTTTGGAAGCCGGGCACGCCATTCCGACGCTTGTTCGAGAGATTGGATACCACATCAACCATTGAACTAGCGTGCGGGCACGGTCGGCATTCCGCTCGTTTGTTGAGCACGCAGCGAGACCAAACCACGCTTCGATCGCTAGTCCTGATGGATGTCGTTGAGGAGAATGTGCGACATTGCAAGGAAAGATTCTCGGATGTTCCTGAAGTAAGCGCGCACACCAATAGTGGCTACGATTTCTATCCCGTCGAGGATGGATCCGTCTCCGCAATATTCTGTTTTGATGCGATGGTGCATTTTGAATATGACGCGGTTTTTTCATACCTACAGGATGCTTGTCGTGTCCTGCGACCCGGCGGCCGCGCATTGTTCCATCATTCAAACTTAGACAAATACCCAGGCTCGGATTACAGAAACAATCCCCATTGGCGCAATTTTATGAGTAAAAATCTGTTTGCCCACGCTGCGAGTCGATCTGGTTTGCGTGTGCTCGAGCAAGTTACCATGGATTGGGACGAAGCCCGGAATTTGGACTGTCTGACCCTTGTCGAGAAGGCTTCAGATGGCTCGCCGGGCATGGAAAAACCGAAAGCGCGCAGCGAAAGCAGCCCGCTTACTCGCCTCGCGGACAGAGTCAAATTCATCTTCCTAAAATAGAAAGCGACTGGCGGGTTTTGTCGACGAACCCGGCGAACTCGTCAATTTCGTTGCGACTCTTATAGCGACAATCACAACACCCGTTCCGGCTTCACCGTTGCTGGCTAAGCCGGATACGATCCTCTGCTATGGCTGGGTACTTGAGATGATTTGTAAAGCTTGCTTGTCAGACGGCGAACATTCCCGTCACATCTTTGTTGAGATGATGTTTGGCACAAGAGAGCGGTTTGAATACCAGGAATGTATTGATTGTGGAACGATTCAGCGCCTGTCGGAAATTGCAGACGAGGGTCGTTTTTACCCCAGTGGCTATTATTCGTTCACCACGCCTCCGCGAAATTCGCGGCTTGCCGCAATCAGGGATGCGCATGCATTTGGCATGAAAAGCGTATTGGGAGCCGTGGCGTCCTTTGTGAGGTACGATCCCATCGTAGGGGTCATCGGAGATTTCGGAATTGATCCTGGCTCTCGGGTACTGGACGTTGGCTGCGGCTCTGCGAGGCTCCTTCACAGAATGTCTGCGGCAGGATTCAAGAATCTTACCGGAGTAGACCCTTATATTTCCAAACCAGCATCAGGCGCCGTGACCATTCACAAATCGGAACTTCAAGGCATGTCCGGCGAGTTTGATTTCATCATGTTCAATCACTCGTTAGAGCATGTCCCTGATCCGGACCAAAGTCTTGGCAATGCAAGAAAGCTACTTGCGCCCGGGGGCCGCATCCTAGTTCGCATCCCAACGTCGTCCTCGCATGCATGGATGGAATACGGCCCGAATTGGGTCCAACTCGATGCACCGCGCCACATTGTAATCCCCTCTCGCAAGGGAATGAACGCATTAGCCAAGCGCTGCAGCCTGTCTGTTAAGCAATCGATTGACGATTCTACTGCGTTTCAGTTCTGGGGCAGCGAAATGTACAGAAAGTCCAAGCCGCTCACATCCGGTCCAGACGATTTATTTAGCCGGCACGAGTTGAGAAGGTTTGCCAAACGAGCGGAGAAGTTAAATCTCGAGCAACAGGGAGATCAGGTAGCTTTCCTCTTGACCGCTGCTTAGATGGCCCGAGTCGGCGGCCCCACACACGTTCGGGGCGAGCATCGACTTCGAAAAATCCAACGAGTCGGTTCCGCCCGGAACGCGGTCCTCACCCAGAAGATTGCTTTTCAGTCACCCAACATTCACGATCGAATGGTTAAAGAGCACACCGTTCGATCAATTGAGCTACTCCGATTAATCTAGCAGTTTGCTGAAGAAGCCCTCGCCACCGAGGGGGCTTGATGATTCACTTTATCATCTCGAATCGACGGAGACGATCATGCGCGGGAGGTTTCCGGATCAGGGCGGCCTGTTTTACGTACATCGCGCCGGATAAGCGTGTGCCAGCGAACCATCCGCTGCGGAAGGTCCGGGACTTGTCCGTGATGTTTTGAGTGATTTGAACCGCAGCCTCGGGAAGCTCTACGCCTGCGAGTGACGTCCTTCGATCCCTCCGGAACAATTGCTGAGCGCCTTATTGCTGCAGGTGTCTTACGGCATCCGCTCGGAACGCCAGTTGATGGAGCAACTGAACTACAGTCTTTTGTATCGCTGGTTCGTGGGACTGGCGCCGGACGATCCAGTCTGGGACCCGACCACCTTCACCAAAAACCGGGAGCGGCTGCAGAACGTACCAGCGACCCGGACAGCAGGCTTTCTCGCGGGGCGGCCGGACGGGAGGCCAAGCTTTGCTACAAGGGCGCCACCATGGGGAACCGGCACGGGCTGGCGGTGGCCGGCAGGGCCACGCATGCCAATGGCACCGCCGAACGCCGGGCTTCGGAGACCATGCTGAAGGCGAGACGCAACGCCGCAGGCCGCCGCATCACGGCCGGTGAGGACAAGGCGTACGATACGGCCGATCATGTCGCCAATCTTCGCGCCATCGGCGTGACGCCGCATGTGACACAGACCCAAGCCGTCACCAAAACCGGCAAGAACCGCAACAGCGCCATCGACGAACGAACCATGCGGCATCCGGGGTACGGCATGTCGCAATCGCGCCGGGCGATAATCGAGTGCATCTTCGGATGGGGCAAGCAGCACGGCACCATGCGCAAGACCAAATACGTGGCATCGCTCGCGTTGCCGCCGATTTCCTGCCCGATCTGATCGCCTATAACGTGATCCGCATTCCCAAACTGCTGGCCGCTTAGCCTCCGAACGTCAAGGCCCACCCAACACCAGGACAGAACACTACATCCAACCCCACCGCGCCGACCCAACATGACCGGCGAGAACACAAAAACTCTCTATCTCGACGTTTTTCACCAGACTGCTAGGGATCGACCACCTCTTCCGAGCGAGTTGATTTGCCTCGTCTCCCGTCCTGGAAGCTCTTAATGCGGGACCAACCGATACGCAGGGTGCTTTCCATCTTGTCCATAGAGTTGCGTGCGAACCGCGTGTGGCTTCGAAACGAGTCGTACAATGCGGCATTCGCGTTCGGAACGCCGGGTCTCCAAGGTTTGTTCCAGGTTGTGAAATGAACTATGCTAGGCTTGTACTCCCCTGCAAATTCAGAGACATCGAGCTCTGCGTTGTAGGCTAGATAGTTCCATCGGGAAGGGAGGCTTTTCCAAACGCCATCGCACGCAACATTAAGCGCGTCTTGATCCGAATAAGGCGATCCCGGATAGCGTTTGAGATATTCCAAGGCGGTTTCGGAGATTTTCGCCTTTCGCCATTGGTGCAGGTCTATCAGAAGTACACCGGCGTTAAAGTAGTTTTGCACGCGAGGTACCGGTAGGCGAACGGTTTGATTTTTCAGCTGAGAGTCGAGTCCGTCCAAAACTGCGCCAAGAACATTTCCCTCGAGATCTGTTGTCCAGAGCGCCTGCAAATCATCAAGAACAAGGATATCGGAGTCTAGATACAATACTTTGGGGACAGTCTCTGGAAAAATACGCGGGATGAGGAACCGGGCGTAGGTGACTTTTGAAATGTACCCAATTGTCGAAAAGTGCCGGAACATTTCCAGATTCACTTCGATCCATCGGATCGACGCAGAACCATGCGGAAGGGAGTCGAGTATCCTCTTTCGAATACGCTCGGAAACACCGTCGACAAGCACGTGAAACTCGAACGGATCGCCGCTCCTATCCGTCTCCACAATAGACCGTAGGGTCGTCGCAAGTGGCATCGCATAGCGCCTGTCACAAGCAAGGACGATTGGGCATCGCATCTGTTTTGATTCCATCTGATGACCCGCATGGTTCCTGGAAGCGAAATGATTGTTTTCCGCGAGTCCCGGAAGATGTTCATCATTCCAATAGCTTGCCCGGCGCTCCTCTGATGACGGACAACGCCCATCGACGGCCATCCTTGCCCGGAATCTTCAGCACTCGCCAAATTGGAGGAAAGTAACGCAACCGGCGATCCATGGTCATGGCTTCGCGGATGTGGCCAAGGCCGTCACTAACGCGGCCTCGTCGTAACAATCCGATCCCGCTGCGAAACACTTGGTCAGCCAATCTATGACGGGCCAGGGCACGTAAACTACGCGCATTTCGAACGCGATTCTCGCATTCATCAAAAAAGCTCTCGAACGCAAGCAAGCATTGCCGATAATCTAGCATTCTTTTGGCATAGTAGGCGTTGGACATTGCCATCGCATGCTTGCGATAGATCGCCTGCACCGCATTGATCTGGACAACCGTGCCATGCGCAGCGAAACGCAACCACATCTCCATGTCACCGGCGTGAGGAAGCGACGTGCGGTATCCGCCGATCGCCTTCTGTGTCCGTGTCCGCGCAATTGCGGTCGCTGAGGGAACGTCATTTCTGGCTGTGGTGCACATCTCCTTTATCAGATCTTGCCGTGTCCAAGAATGGTTCTCGCCCGCCGGTAACGTAGGAAACGGCAAATCGTCAAACCAGAGGATGCATTCTCCATATGTAAGAACAACGTCGGAGTTTGCGTCCATGATCTCCGTTGCCCGCTGGAGGGCTCCGGGAACCAGCAGATCATCAGCGGACAAGAGCAAGAAGTATTCGGATGATGCCCACGCGATTCCTTCGTTGAACGTATTGATGTGACCATGATTGCGCGAATGCGCTCTCACCGTCACCCTCGGGTCGCTTTGCTCCAATTTCCTTGCGACTGACACCGAATCGTCCGAGGAGCAGTCGTCGATGATAAGTACGCGCAAATCCGAAATGGATTGGCTGAGAATGCTCGACACGCAAGCCTCAAGGAAGCGCCCATAATTGTAACAGGGGACAACAATATCGACCTTCGCCATTCCCGTTATCCTGACTCTCAAGCTATTCGGATATGCTGCAGCAGGGCACCGATGACTCGATTGATATCCTCCTGGCTCATTTGCGCGTAAATCGGCAGCAGTATCGATCGATCCTGAGCGAGTTCGGATTGACGGAGATCATGGCGCGGCTTCCCATTGACGTAAGCGGGTTCGCGGTGCGAGCACATGATCCCCCGTCGTGTCGCGATTCCCTTATCGAGCAGGCCTTGCATCACGGAGCGCTGGTCAAGGTGGTCAGGCAGACGCACGCAATAGCTTTGCCAATTGGACCTGGCCCACTCGGGCTCCTCCGGCACGCGCAGCCCCTCGAAATTCGACAGTAGCTCGGCGTACCTGGCAGCGATGGCACGGCGGCGCGCCACCAGTTGCGGAAGGCGTTCGAGCTGTTTGCGACCGATCGCCGCTTGTATGTCGGTCATGCGGTAATTGTACCCGACGACCAGATAATCCTCGAATATTACTAGAGGCGAACCATGCCGCACCGTGTCAGGGACGCTCATGCCATGTTGGCGCAACAGTCTGAATTTGCCATCAAGCTCCGGATCGGCGGTGGTCAGCATTCCGCCTTCTCCGGTTGTGATCACTTTCCGAGGGTGAAAGGAAAAGCAGCCGATGCGGCCACGCGGTTTTCCAATCGACTCCCATTGCCCGTTCATGCGGATTTTACTGCCGGCAGCACACGCCGCATCCTCGATCAGGACAATGCCATGGCGGTCAGTTATCTCGGTAAGTGCTGCAAGATCGCAAGGCATGCCCATTTGGTGGACGGCGATGATCGCGCGCGTTCGCGGAGTTATCGCTTCCACCAGCCGGGTGGGATCGATGTTGTAGGTTAACGGATCGATGTCTACAAAAACGGGTGTTGCGCCTTGAAACCGGACCGAGTTGGCCGTTGCGATGAAAGAATGACTCGGTGTGATGACCTCGTCACCGGGGCCGATGTCTAGCGCCGCCAGCGCAAGCTGAAGGGCTGTGGTACAATTTGATACAGCGCATGCGAAAGGTGCGCCGACCAGGGTGGCGAATTCTTGCTCGAAGGCGGCGACTTGCGGACCTTGCGACACCCAGCCCGATAGGACGGCTGCGCGCGCCGCACCAGCTTCTTCGTCGGCGAGGAGCGGCATTGCGATCGGGATCACGATGCAACCGCCTCTCGCGAGCTAACCGCAGCGAGCTTGCGTTCCACCCGCCGCCACTTCACGAATTGCGGCGGGCCCTGCTCCAGAGCACTGCTGGCGGCCCGATTATTCGGCAGGTGCTCCGCCTCCATTACATGCGCGCCGGCGTGAGATTCTTTCATTTCCACTTCCTTTGACGAGGTCCGATGTCTAGAACTGCGTTGCACGCGCGTCGCCACGCTGCGGTTAAGCTTAGAATTTGAAGGCGCGTGCCTGGGATATCTGCGTCTCTGCTACTCCACATTGCTCATTTCCGCCCACAACAATAGCACTATCCGACGAACCAATGCGTGCGGTCGTGCGATGCTTGTGTGCCGAGTCGCTCAGCCCCATTGGCCCACTCATCAACCGTGTGGATGAAGTGCTCAAGATATCCAGGCGTTCCACCCATCGCGAAGCTCACAGCACCGCGCCTGTGTAGTGGGGTCCATCGGGTCGCGCCAGATGGGGCCATTGCGTTAGCCAAAGGTCGGCGCAATGGCCAATTCGGTCTCCGGACATCGAAAGCTGCTCAACGTTGGCGATGCTGTCGAGCCAGATGGTGCGCGCACCCATCATTTGTCCGAACCGCAGCGCCAAATATCCCGGAGCAGCACCCGTCGAGACTACGATGTCCGGCTTTTCATTCCAAACGATCCAGGCGATTGTGCGCGCTGCTTTCAACAGTGCGATCTTGGTCCAGCGGTTAGCATCGTTGACGAGGTAGAACTTGTGGTCGGGCACCTGCGTGCGATAAGATCTATGGACGGTGACGAACGTAACATCGCAATGCTCGAAAGCGGGTTTGATCCGCAACAGCTGCACCCAATGGCCCCCACCCGAGGAGACTGCCAGCACTTTCGGCCGTACGTTGCGTGACCGCTCCGTATTGGGGTTCAGCACCGTGTTGTGGTGAAAGACCGGGCTCCGAAGCATTGGCTGGCCTCCCTAAGATGCTGCAAGATTCGCGAGCTCCCCCTGAACGAACGGATCGAAGCCTCGAATTGCTTGCATTTATTAATTAAATTACTATTTAAATTAACAGGCAGGTATTTAAAATCAAGCATTTTATATGCGCAACCCGTTCGATTTTCCTATCACGCGCCCAACCGAACTGGCGCCTCACTTGATCGAATCCGGCAGCGCCACCCGCGAAGTCTCGTCTCGTTGCCAGAGATGATCTCCAGGTCGGCCGCCTGTGGTAGCGTTACATCGAGCAGCAATGTTGACCCAGCAATAGATCAACAAGCCGAGCCACAAGCGAGGTTCTTTGAACAGCGTGAGGAGTGTCCAGTTATTGGCCGCTCCCTTGTTTGCGCGCAGCTCGGGAAAGCGCCGGGCAAGCTCGAATGTTCCCCTATAGGCCCGTGTTCTGACGGTGACGAGCTGCAGCAGAGTGCGTGGGGCGAACACCGTGGACCTCACGCAGACCAGAGTCTCCCGCTCTTCCCGTCTGAACTGAAGTCTGACATAGGTGTCATCAGCAGTGATGTCTGGAAATTGGCCGAACCGCCTGCGTCCAGCCTCTGACAAGGCGTACACGCCTGAACCGCCGATTCCCTCGCGCGAGGACGGCAGCCGTGACCGAATCCCGAAGTATTTGCGAACCAGCCAGGAACAGCCTGCCAGATTGATCTCTGCCGTAGGCGCCACCGCCAAAACGTCACCTTCATTCAGGCGTCTTGCCAAAGCTAGAATGGCATCAACGGTAATAACAATATCGGCGTCAGCATAAATTCGCGGAAACATGTCCGCGATTTGATCACCAAGGTTCAGAGCGTGGGTCTTCCTTGCGGTGTCCGACTCCACAACCTTGACAGTCGGGCCGAAACGCCGGGCGACATTCGCAGTGTCGTCAGTACAGCCGTTACAAACGACGACAACGCGCAGCTCGTCCGAAGCTGGCTTGCCAACCCATTGGCTCAACGTCCGTGCAATCACGGAACTCTCGTTGTGAGCTGGGACGACGATCGAAATCATGGCGGGCCCGGTGGAATGAATCAGATTTCCGTACCTCTCTGAGGCGGCCGCAGGGTCCATCAGTCTCTGCGGCGCATCCCTTGCTAGAGCTGCTATCCGCGGCACCAACGAAATCTATTCAGATGGCACGGCCGCGCGTTCTGCCTCAGCCGCACTCACGATGCTGCTGCCTGTCGCTGACGGTCCGAAGCGAGATCGCGTTCGGATCGCCACCATTTTACGAGATCGGCGAGCCCCTGCTCAAGCGAGACAGTGGTGCGGAAACCAAGCAAACGCTCTGCCTTGCCCGTCGACGCCAGCCGTCGCGGCACCGGATTGACCGAGCGCTCGGGCGCGAATTCGGGTGTCAAGCCGCGGTGTCCCATCACGGACGCAAGCACAGTCGCCAGCTCGGTCAGACTGGTTTCAGTGCCGCTCCCGACGTTAAAAACCTCATCAGTAATCTTGGCCCTGGCCGCAAGGATATTGGCACGCGCGATGTCGCGGACATGGACGAAATCCATGGTCTGGCGGCCGTCACCAAAAATAATCGGAGGCAATCCGGCTTCCAGGCGCTCCATCCAACGGATCAAGACCTCGGTGTAACGTCCGTGGATATCCATTCGGCTGCCGTAGACGTTGAAATATCGGAATCCCACATAGTCGAGGCCGCTTACATCGTTGAAGGCCCGCAGGAGCCCTTCGTTAAACGCCTTGGCAGCCCCATAGAGAGTTCGGTTGTTGTACGGATTCTGCCGCTCGGTCGTCGGAAACTCCTCGGCCATGCCATATACGGACGCCGACGACGCTGCGATGATCTTCTCGATATCGTGCTTGATGCACAACTCCAACAGGTCATAGGTGGCATCCACCATGACCTCCTTGGCAAGGCGTGGTTCGGCCGCACAATGAGTGATGCGGAGTGCGGCCTGGTGGAAGACGATATCGGCAGCCTTGACCAACGCTTCCATCAGCTTGCGATCTCGGATGTCGCCGTGAACCAATCTCACCGGCCCACGCCCGAGCGCGCGCCGGAGATTTTCCGGACGGCCTCTTATCATGTTGTCGATGGCAACAATCTCGATGCAGCCCTCATCGCAGAGCAGATCAACGATGTGGGAACCAATGAAACCTGCGCCGCCGGTGACCAGAACGCGCTTTCCCTTGAGATCGATCAAGACGCCCTCCTACTGTGGGACCATGTCATGAAGTGTTGGGGATGCTCCGCTCGATTGCTGACGGCTTCGCTGGGCTGCAGCGCCGCCGCGTTCCTCAATGTGGAGACAACTTCAACCGCCTGTTCCGGTAGCAACTCCGGAAAAATGGGAAGAGAGAGGAAGTCGTTGGACAGCATCTCAGTGACGGGGAGATCACCGGCACGATAACCGAGGTCCGCATAGGCCCTCTGCAGATGCACGGGAACGGGATAGTGGATCCCGGCGCCGATGCCGGCGTCAAGCAACAGCGTCAGCCCCTCATCGCGGCGCGGCAACCTGACCGCATAGACGTGGTACACGTGACGGGCGTGATGGGGAGGCTGGGGGCGCGCGAATGGCACATCAGACAGCAGTGCATTGTATCGCTCGGCGAGCGACCGACGCGCTTCCGTCCAGCGCTCGATGTAGTCCAGCTTGACGTTCAGTATCGCGCTCTGAATTTCGTCCATGCGATAGTTGTATCCGGGAATGACGTGATTGTATTTTGTCTCCTGTCCCCAATCCCGCAGCAGTGACACGCGGCGCGCCAATTCAGGTCGATCGGTTACGACGGCCCCACCCTCGCCAAAAGCTCCAAGATTCTTGCCGGGGTAAAAGCTGAAGCATCCCAGATCGCCAATCGAGCCTGCGCGACGTCCGCGGTATTCCGCGCCATGCGCCTGCGCGGCGTCCTCGATGACGACCAGACCGTGACGACGCGCGATCTCCATGATGGGATCCATGTCGGCCATCAGCCCGTGGAGATGGACCGGCAGGATCGCTTTGGTTCGTGGTGTTATCGCAGCTTCGATCGAGCCGGGATCCATCGTCCATGTTACCGGGTCAACGTCGACAAACACGGGCTTGGCGCCGCTGTAGAGAATGGCTGCGGTTGTCGCAACGAACGTCATGGACACCGTGATGACTTCGTCGCCGGGTCCGATGCCGGCCGCCAACAAGGCAAGGTGAAGCGCCGAAGTTCCGCTGTTCACCGCGCGGCAATGGGCGGCCCGGCAATACTCCGCAAAGCGTTTCTCGAAGGCAGCCACCTCTGGGCCGAGCACAAAGTGACCGCTGCCCACGACTCTCGCGACCGCGGCGTCGATCTCCGGCTTGATCTGGCTATATTGGGCTTTCAGATCCAGGAAGGGTATCAAGATTCAACACCTTGGATTGGAGCAAAATTATATAAACAAATTAACTCGCATTATTATATTCAATCAAGCGTTAAATTAGATACCATACACCTATCGATTTAAACTGGTTTATCGCCCAGAACGGTGTTCTCAGTTCCGAACAGACGCCGAGCGGGCACTCCGGCGACGATGGCGCCGGGCGGAACGTCCTTCGTCACCACCGCACCCGCGCCTACGGAGGCACCCGCACCGATTGTCACACCGCACAGAATGGTCGCGTTCGATCCGATGGAAGCTCCCCTACCGACATGAGTGCGCTGCAGTGTCCAGTCCGACGCTTGCTGAGGACGACCATCCGCGGTCGTTGCCTTCGGGAATTTATCGTTCGTGAACATCACACCATGACCAACAAACACTTCATCCTCGATCGTGACGCCCTCGCAGATGAAGCTGTGCGACGATATCTTGCAACGCGCGCCTATCTTTGCCCCCTCCTGGACTTCGACGAAGGTTCCGATTTTGCTCTCGTCACCAACGGTGCAACCATACAGGTTGACTAGATCGGGATGAAAAATCCTGACGTCCCTACCGAGCTTTACGTCGTTCGTAATGGGCATCTCCGCCTCCAAGAATCGCAAGGCCTCACAGGGCCGAACGCGATGGCCTCAGCTTCGGTGCAACACGGGCCAGACTAGCTGCAGCGAGATGGAGCTGATGCAGCAGCGGGTGGCCGGTCAGCAGCAGCCCTAGGCACCAGCAAAGCGCCGCAGCACACAATCCCGAGGCCAAACCGGCAAATGACGTCAGGATTCCCTGTTCCGTCAGCGCCGCGCAGCCGAATGTGCCCAATGCTGTTATCGCTGTGACGACCCCACTCTTCATCAGCGCGCGAGCAATGTCCGTTGGTTTAAGGCCTAGGTGCCGGCCGATAAAATAGATCGCAACTGCAGCTTGGAAGGGCAACGTCAAAACGGCGGAGGCGGCGACAGCCTGCACACCGAAGAAGGATGCGCAAAAAACTACAAGAAGCGACGGAGGTAGAGAGATGAAGGAGGAGATCAAAGCGTCCCGCACGCTTCCAACCGCTACAAGCATGGGATAACTCAAGCACGCCGCAAAAAGCGCCATGTTTGCGATGCAGAGCAGCCGCACGAGAGGCACGACCTCCAGCCACGTCTCGCCGAGCCAGATCTCGATGATCGGTCGCGCCATAATGGCCACGAATATCAGGAACGGCCAGTGCGCGGCGGAAAGCAGCTCGATCGCCTCGAGATAGATGGCCTTCAGGTCGTCCCCCGCTTCGCGCCTTGCGACAATCGCCGGCATGATCACAGGGTTCAATACTTGCGTAACGAGCTTGTCGAACGTTTGCGTTAGGTTAATCGCACGGCTGTACAGACCGACGGACATAAAGTCCAGAGTTCTTGCAAGGAATAGCTGGGGCGCCAGATTGTAGAACACGTTGATGACGCTAACCCCGCTGGCATAAAGGCCAAAGCTGACGATCTCGCGGTATTTGAGGAGCGAGGGACGCAGTGCGTTTAAGTCCCGATGACTGGCGAGCAGCGCCAAGGTCAAAATCACGCTTCCCGTCAGGGCTCCCCAGACCGGCGCCATATAGCTGAATCCCGCCATCGCTAGCCCGATCGAGACCAGAGCAACAGCCACACCCGCGACGAAGTTGCAAATGGCTAACGTGCCGAACTTCATGTCCCGGCGCAGCAAGGCCGAAATTGTCCCCGACACTGGTGCCAGGAAAAAATTCATCGCCGAGACCTCAATGCCCCTCTTGAGACCGTCCTGGGCGAAAAGATCTGAGAGCGCGCCTGCAAGAACAAACAGAAGAAGCGCTATGGCCACTGAGATCCCGAGCGAGATGGTGAAAGCTGAGCGAACATCGGCTGGAGATAGATCACGCTTCTGAATCAGATAGTTTCCGCCCCCGAACTCCTGAAAGGATGCACCAATTACCGCGGTGACGGCATTGACGACCGCGTACACTCCGAATTCCGCGGGCGATAGCAGACGAGAGAGAACCGCGGTAGCGACCAGGAACAGCAAAAGACTGCCATAGCGATCGACCGCCGAAAACAGGATGGAGCGTTGTACCGCACTAATCGCAAGACCGTCACGCTGTTCGCGCATTTGAATATCGCCCGCCAATGATTCAGACCGTTGCCGTCGCACGTTCCGGGACCCTGCGCGGCTGGCGTTTCAGCAGGACCGGTTTGCCATGCTCGGCGATCGAGCGGGATGCAGCCTCCAGGACCTCGATCACCCGCAGTCCGGACATGCCACTTGAAATCGGTCGCGTCCCGCTGCGCACACAATCGATAAAGTGGTCGACCTCGACCTGCAGCGCTTCCTTCGGGGACACGTGGGGAGCCCACATATCGCCAGCCCGATAACCGATCCGGAATTGATGGGCTTTGTCGGAGGGGCCATCAACTGTGATGCCCTTGTCATATACCTTGATCTTTTCCGTCGGTTCAAGATCGTCGTAAACGATCATCTTCTTGCTGCCTCCGATGAACGTCTGGCGGACTTTGATTGGCGAGAGCCAGTTGACGCTAATGTGGGCTACACACGCGCTATCGAAGAACAACGTTATATGAGCCATGTTTTCCGGCGAGCCGACCACATGGCATGATCCTGTCGCCGAAACGGCAACGGGCTGCTCATCGAAGATATAGTGGATGATCGAAATATCGTGCACCGCCAAGTCCCAGATCACATTGACATCGCTCTGGAACAAGCCAAGGCTCGCGCGTGTGCTGTCGTAGTAGTAGACATTACCGAGCTCTTTCTTGACCAAGAGTTCGCGGATTTTCCGCACCGCGGGCGTGTAGATGAAAGTGTGGTCCACGCTCAATATCAGGCATCGCCGAGCCGCCTCATCGATCAGGCGTCGGGCCAGATCTGAATTTTGTGCAAGCGGCTTCTCCACCAGAACGTGCTTGCCCGCCTTCAGTGCGGATAGAGCCAGTTCATAGTGTGTATTAACCGGCGTAGCGATGGCCACGGCATCGACGGCAGGGTTCTTGAGCAGCTCGTCGCAGGAGGACGTCGTTATCACCCCCGGATAAAGCCGCTTGCTTGCCGCGAGCTTTTCCGAATCAAAGTCGCATACGCCGACTAGACGAACCGAGGGATGAGCAGCGAAATTGCGGACCAAGTTCGGTCCCCAATAGCCGTATCCGATAACTCCAATTCCTATTGTGTCGTTCGACATAACTGCACCAGTGGTTTGAAATCGGGTGAAATGTAGAATCTACTTGGCTATGGCTTTCGGTTGCTCTGGCGATATCCGAACTGCTGGCCAATACCCAGTCGAAAATGAACGCCGGCACACGCGCAGTGTATCTCCGACATTCCATCTCACGATCATGGAGGATACGTCGAGCATGGCTGCGCGTTCATTCGGCAGTCCTCGTTGTTGCTAAATGCACCCCTTCCATCATCGTTCCGGCGCGACCGGCGAGGAGAAGAGGCTCGACTGTCTTGTAGCTCCATATTGACCGCCTAAGCTGAAGCGCTGGTAGGCTGTGAACGGATATGTCCCGTTTCAATAAAAGTCCGAATTGTCAGGATCAGCTGTGGTGATGCTTCACCACCAAGGCGCTCGCATCGGTTGAGGACGTCCAATTGATCGAGTTTGTCGGATAATTCCCTTTCCTCGAAAGCGACCTCAATCCGGCCCTGTGCGGCGAACTGTTTTGCCGTTGCGACCTGATGATCGTTTCGGTGTTCGCCCAAGCTCGCACGACGCGGCATGACAATGATTCGCTTTCCAAGTTCGAGGGCGGTGATAATGGAGCCCATGCCTGCATGAGCGATCACGAGGCTTGCCGCCTCAACGCAATTCCTGAATCCACCGGGGTCAACAAATCGTTCGGTGCGGATGTGCTTGCACTGATGCTTTGATGGCCCGATCTGAGCGAAAACATCGCTTCTCGCCCGTGCACCGGCCCAATCGTCGACCGTTTGGATCAGACGGTCAAACTGGACTTGCGTACCGACGGTTACGAAGATCATGACACGCTCCTTCATAGCTAAGCGCTCGGCAAGCAGTCTTGGTCCTGATGTATCGCCGCCACATGCGCTGCCGGCGGCGCATGGCCTCGCTCGCAAGAGCCACGGTCTCGGTGTCATGTTTCGAATATCGACGCTGCGCGCGCATCACGGCTCCTGCGAGGAAACAAGACCATTCAAATTATTTAATTTTGGTATTTGATTTATAACTTCATAATACAGAGGCGACTTTTATTTTCAAGTGATTAAATTACTGGATTTTTAAAATACGTAATCGCCTGCAAATTCCGGGTATTTTCGAGTAATTTCGCG
Organism: Bradyrhizobium sp. 134; assembly: GCF_023074155.1. Classification (NCBI taxonomy): domain Bacteria; kingdom Pseudomonadati; phylum Pseudomonadota; class Alphaproteobacteria; order Hyphomicrobiales; family Nitrobacteraceae; genus Bradyrhizobium; species Bradyrhizobium sp. 134. Next base: position 52,242 of record NZ_JADPKX010000001.1, read on the forward strand.
TAAGGCGGATTAATCGGGACCAAGCAATGTTCTCGATTATTATTCTGCACCCCAGCCGCCGACGCGCTTTGCAGTCTCGATGCGCAGAACATTCCAGGCGATCGGTTCGCCGCAGCACGTGGCTCTGCCGGGTGTCAGTCCCTTCGCAACACCGGTGTGGCGCGGACCAGGCGACGTTCGTCTTCGTCGGCCCCTGGCTCGCGCCGTGAGCCCTGTGCAAAGTGGGCAGATCGCGCATTACCGGAATATGGCGGAAGGCCGCCCACCCCCGCAAATACCGCTGATAGCAGGCACCGCTCGTACTCGCATCGGCATTAGCTGGTATCTTCACGCCGCGAGCCAGCAGTCCCGTGCATTCCGTCGGCGCGCACTTAAGCCATTGCGGTCCTGTGTGCCATCCGATCCCATCGGATCACGTCGATGGTGCCTCTGCTGTGCGGCCGTCGGATGATGGCCTGCAATCGTCTGCAATTCATGCGAAGCGCGCTGCCATGCCGTTGGAATTGCTTTCATTGATCGCTGTTGGCGCTGAATGCCTAGTACTCCCGGATGCTTTCATCCAGACCGCGAAGCAAGGGGTACAGGAAATAAGAAATCACGGTGCGCTTGCCGACTTTCAGTTCGGCCGTCACCGCCATACCCGGAATCAGTTGAATGCGCTCAGCCGGCAGCCGAAGGTGCGTGTCGGACAAATCGACCAGTACGCGGTAATAGGGAGCTGGCGCGCGGCGCGCACCTTCGGCCTTCGGATCCGGCGAGAACGTGTCCTGGCTGATGACGCGGACCTCGCCCGTTGCCGTTCCATATTTCTGGAAAGGAAACGCTTCGAACTTGATCCGGACCGCTTGTCCAAGCGCCACCTGACCGATATCCCGACCCTCGACATTGACCTCCGCCTGGAGAGGCACATCACGAGGAACCAGGACAAACAGCGTTTCCGCTTCGCGAACCACCGAGCCGACTGTGCGGTTTGCGATGTCCAGCACCACGGCATCTGCCGGCGCCTGCAGGACGATCAGCTGCCGACGACGGTCGGCTTTCTTCAATTCCTCTGCTGCGCTGTTGCGCTTCGGCAGCGTCTCTGCCAGTTCCTGATAAGTGGTGCGACGAAACTCCTCGGTGAAGACCTTCTGGTCAGCGCGGGCCTTGTCCAGCCGATGGGTCGTATCGGCGATACTGCCACGAACGCGCGCCAGATTGCTCTCAACCTCGAGCCGTGCATCGCGAGACAGTAGAAAGTTCAGCCTCGAACCGACCTCTTTGTCCATCAGCGTGGTGCGCATGGCTTCAATTGAACGCATCGTATCGAGTCGCTGAAGGAGAACCGTCTCTTCGTCCTGCGCTGTCTTCAGATTGGCTCGAGCGGAAGCGATCTGTGCGTCATAGTTCTGGATCTGCGCCTCATAGGCGGCTCTCCTCTGCAAGAACAACTTGCCCTGCAGGATTTGGTCAGCATTTGTGAGCTCCTTGGCGGCATACTCCGTTCCATTCACTTCGGCGCCCAGGCGATCGATCGACGCATCGAAACCAGCCACCCTGCCGCGCAATTGATCGAAATCAGCCTGCGAGAAGGTCGGATCGAGCGTAGCCAGAACGTCGCCGCGGTTGACGCGATCACCGGCCTTGACGTGGATCTCGCGTATGACCGACGTTTCCAACGGCTGTACGACCAGGTTTGGACGTGTCGTGGTCAATTTCCCCTGCGCCGTGACGATCATCTCCACTTGCGAAACGGATGCCCAGGTGACCGCGAAGGCAATTAGCCCAAGCACGCTGTAGAGGGTAAGACGCGCGAGCCGCGGCGGCGCTTGCTGCTCGACTTCGGTTGCATCCGACTGGAATTCGGCGATCACAGGCGCTCGCCTCGGCACCGGCCTGAATAGCTTCCGCCGTCGCTCGACCGTTCTGGCCAGGACCAGACCGTTCGTGTTCGCGTCCGTCCGTGGTTGCCTTGGCTCCATCATGCAATCTGTTTCATCTGTTGGTTCCACAAATGCCTGTAGATGGTGCATTTCGACAGGAGGTGGTCGTGGCGATCCACGTCAACGATTCGGCCGCGGTCCATCACCAGGATCCGGCTTGCTTCAGTCAGCATTGACAGCCGATGCGAGACGATGATGACGGTGCGCCCTGCTGCCAAACGGCGGAGGTTGCGCTTGATGATCATTTCGCTTTCGGAATCGAGGGCACTCGTCGCCTCATCGAAAATCACGATCCGTGGATTGACGATCAGAGCCCTCGCAATCGCGAGCCGCTGCTTCTGCCCGCCGGACAGGTTCGAGGCATCTTCCTCGAGCATGGTGTCGAAGCCACGGGGCAACCGCTCGATGAACTCGTCGGCGCCTGCGAGCTGTGCAGCAGCGACGACTTCGGCGAATGTCGCGTCCCGTTTCACGCATGCGATATTGTCGCGGACCGTCCCTCGAAACAGGAAATTATCCTGCAAGACGATTCCGAGGTTTCGGCGCAGGTGTGCCAAGTCGAGTTCCCTCGAATCGTATCCGTCGACACGGAGCAGCCCCTGTTGCACCGGATACATGCCCGAAATCAGCCTTGTGAGCGTCGTCTTGCCGGAGCCGCTTCGGCCCACGATCCCGAAGATCGAACCTGGCTCGACGGTGAAGGAGACATCATCGAGCGCCGGCGCTCCCTCAGCTCCGTAACGAAAAGAAACACCTTCGAACTCGATTTTTCCGGCGAAGTCGGGCCGCAGCCCATCTTTCTTGCCATCTCGCTCAGGCTTCTGATTCATCACCTCGCCGAGCATTTTCACGGCAAGAGCAACTTCCTGGTATTCGTGCACCATGGTCACGAGTTGGACCAGTGGTCCGGAGACCCTGCCGGCCAACATGTTAAACGCGACCAGCGCGCCGATTGTCATTTCTCCAGCGAAGACATCGAGTGCTCCGACAGCGATGATCCCAAGTGTCATGATCTTCTCGAGAAATCCGGTGAGCGCCTGGGCACCGGCGGAAATCTTCTCGACACCGAATCGCATGGTAATCGACTGTGCACAGCGGCTATCCCAAATCCTGCCCTGCACGGGCTCCATCCCCAGCGACTTCACCGTGCGCATACCGTGAACTGTTTCGACGAGGAGAGCCTGCCGCGCACCTTCCGCCTGGTAAAGATCGTAAAGACGTCGCCGGAAAGGGCCCATGAGCAGGCCGACAACAGCACCGCTCGCGGCAGTGAAGGCCAAAACCATAAGCGTCAACTTGACGCTGTAGATCGCAAGTACCGGCAGGAAGACGAATAGCGAAAGCGCGTCGAGGGTGGTTAAGAATAGTCGGCCGGTCAGAAACTCACGGATCCGCGCCGCTTGCTGCATGTGCTTGACTAAGACCCCCGCTGCCATGTGCTCGAAGAAGGTGACCGGCAGCCCGAGGAGATGACCGAACGTCTTTGTAGCAACTCGAATGTCGACCTTATTGGTCGCATAAAGTAGCAGGTAGCGCCGCAGAAAGCCGAATATCGCGTCAAAGACGAGTGCTGCGGCCGCGCCTGCCGCGAGTACGTAGAGCGTGGTGTAGCTCTCGTGAACCAGAACTTTGTCGATGACGAGCTGGAAAAAGATCGGGACGACGAGGCCCAACGCATAGAGCATGATGGCGGCAATCGCGACGTCCCTGAACAGTCGCCATTGAAGAAGCAATTCCGGTACGAACCACCGGAGGCCGAAATTTCTGCGCCCATCCTGTGTCAACTGCTCGCGCTTGATCAGGATGGTGTCCCCGGCCCATTGGGCACAAAATCGGTCCCGGTCGACAACCAAGACCTCGTCCTTGCGGTCGGCGAGCGGGTCGAAGACGCTGACGACCTCAGTGCCCTCAGCTCCCAGTCCTGCACCAAGGACAACGATCCAGTTGCCATTGGTTAGCCGCGTCAGCGCCGGATAGGCTTCTCCGAGACGGATCAGCGCACCCCACTCGATTTTCGTGCTTCTCGCGCGCAGACCTGCATCCTTGGCCATGCGCAACAGAAGGTTCAACGAGAGCGGAGCGGCTACGGCATAGGCGTGCTTCAGACGCTCGACCGGCAGGTCGATCCCATGATAACCGGCAGTCTTGGACAGGCACTCCAATGCCGTCTGCGTCGCCAATCCAGACGGGTCCACAACCCGGCCTTTCGCGCCACTAGCGGCGTCGATTTCACCGGAAGTTCGAAGAGACATTATGAGACCGTGGCGTGCTGGGCGCGAGCGCATCGCGTACGACCGACGTACTGTTGTGCGACTCAGCTGGCTGATTTCGCCGGACTACGCCGGCGTCGACCAACCCCTGAAGCGCCTTCTGCATCACATCGACCGAATTAGCGAAGGATTCGACCGAAAAGATCAGCCGCTGAGAAAACACGCGTTTCGGGACATTGTTGGCGTCACGCTCCTTCGGTGAAAGACTGACCAGATCGACGCGGACGATGGTTCCGCTAACGGTAATTTCTTCGATTCCGTCGGTATAAAGTTCGGCGTGCATCTGGTATCTCCTATGCTGCGAGCTGCTGCCTGAAAACCACATCAACGCCGTAGCTCGTTGCGTTGTAAGTGTTGTTTGGAAATAGGCTATCCGTCCCATACGCAAACACACCGTTGCCTGCGATCGATGCCGAGGATAGAGCCGTCAAAGGTCCGTTGGTAATTGCGTTGGCGAGGAGGCCCGGATCAGCCGCGTAATTTCCGGCGGTGTGATAGGAGGCGACGTAGGTGGTTCCCGGCATGATCGTCACGGGCGTGGCAAAATTGGCCTGCTGCCAGCCGCCGGCCGTTTCGCTGGTAAATGCCGCGGTTGCCAGCAAATTCCCAGTGCTGCTCCAAAGATCCGCAACGTGGGTGCCCGTGTTGGACGGCCCCTTGTAAAAGCGAATGCCGACAACATCGCCTGGGGTAGACGTCTGAAACTTGACGCCCAGTTCCACTGAATTTGGATCATTGGCTGCCACAATGCTAGGCACCTGACTTGCGCTGAACAGGCTCACAGTCGTCGAAGACGCAGCGGTCACATTGAGAGCGACGGATGTACTGGCGGTGCCACCATGGCCGTCGGAGATGCTGTAGTTGAAGGACGCCGATCCCGTGTAGCCGGTGGTCGGAGTGAAGATCACGCTGTTGCTTTGGGCGTTGAAGCTGGCAACGCCATTCACACCGCCGCTCGCGCTCGTGATCGTGAGCTTATCGCCATCGGGATCGGTGTCGTTGGCAAGCAGTACCGAGGTCGGTATCGCGAAGGGGACGTTCTGCGTGGCGTAGAGGCCGCTGTCGTTCGCAGCGACTGGTAACTGGTTGGCGCCGCCGCTCAAGCTGTTGAACATGATATCCACCCAGTAGTTGGCGGTTTCGTAGGTGCTGGTCGGGAACAGATTGCTCGTTCCGTAGGTGTAGACGCCATTGATGTTCGCAGGAGCCGTGAGCGGACCGCTGGTGCGAGCGGTGGTGAAGTAGCTGGTGCTGGAGGCATAGTGGCCGTTGCTGTGAAAGCTCGCGACGTAGGGGATGCCAGCCGCGATCGACACGGGATTGCTGAACGTGACGGTCTGCCAGCCACTGCTGCCCTCGTTGGTGAAAGTCGCGCTCGCCAGTAGCGTGCCGGTGCTGCTCCACAACAAGCCCGTATGAGTACCGGTGTCATTTGCACTCTTGTAGTACTTGATGCCAGTGATCGAGCCTGCCACGGAGGAGGTGAATTGCACACCAAGGTTGACTTGCGACGTATCGGAATTCGACAGAATGGCCGGCGTGTCCGAGTTCGAGAACAGGCTCACGCCTGAGGGCGCTGTCGTCACCGCGAGATTGAACGTCTCGCTGGCTGACAGACCGCCGAAATCGGTGACAGATGTCTTGACGCTGAGGGTGCCAGCACTGTTGGACGTTGGTGTCCCGCTGAAGGTCCGAGTCGAGGCATCGAAGTTCAGCCATGCGGGAAGTGCCGTGCCGTCGGCGGCGGTCGCCATGTAGGCCAGCGAATCCCCGGAATCGACGTCGGTGAAGGTGCCCGCAGGCAGCGTTAAGGAGAATGACGTGCCGACTGTCGCGGTCTGATCGCCGGTCTGGACGGCCAGCACTGGTGCGTCGTTGGCCCCATGAATGGTAACGGTGAGCGTTGTCGATGACGTGGCGCCGGCGGTGTCGCGCATCGTGTAATTGAACACGTCGGCGAGCGTGTTGGTCGAGAGCCGCAAGGCCTGCACGGCCGGATCCGTCTCGCTAACCGTGTACGTGAAGGTGCCCGAGGCATTGAGCACCAGGCTGCCATGCGCTCCAGAGAGCGCTGAACCGAGTGCACCACTGGTCGAGCCGAAGCTGAAGGCGGTGACCGTCTTGGTATCGTTCGCATCGGGATCGGTATCGTTGGTCAGCACGTTGCCGGTGGCCGCCGTGCCACCGGTGCTGTTGTTCACGCCGCCCTTCTCGGTGGCGTCACCGACGTCAGCAACCGCGGTTGGCGGTGTATTGTTGGTGGTCGAGGATCCGCTGAACACGATGTCGACCCAGTAGTTGGCGGCTTTGTAGGTGCTGGTCGGGAACAGATTGCTTGTTCCGTAAGTGTAGACGCCATTGATGTTGGCAGGAGCCGTGAGTGGACCGCTGGTGCGAGCGGTGGTGAAGTAGTTGGCGGTGGCAGCATAATGGCCGTTGCTGTGAAAGCTCGCGACGTAGGTGGTGCCAGCCGCGATCGACACGGGATTGCTGAACGTGACGGTCTGCCAGCCACTGCTACCCTCGTTGGCGAAGGTCGCGCTCGCCAGCAGCGTACCGGTGCTGCTCCACAACGAGCCCGTATGGGTCCCAGGGTCATTTGCGCTCTTGTAGTATTTGAGGCCGGTGATCGTGCCTGCCACGGACGACGCGAATTGCACGCCGAGGTTAACTTGCGACGGATCGGAATCCGAAAGGATTGCCGGCGTGTCCGAGCTCGAGAACAGGCTCACGGATGAGGACGCTGTCGTCACCGCGAGATTGAACGTCTCGCTGGCTGACAGACCGCCGAAATCGGTGACAGATGTCTTGACGCTGAGGGTGCCAGCACTGTTGGACGTTGGTGTCCCGCTGAAGGTCCGAGTCGAGGCATCGAAGTTCAGCCATGCGGGAAGTGCCGTGCCATCGGCGGCGGTCGCCATGTAGGCCAGCGAATCCCCGGAATCGACGTCGGTGAAGGTGCCCGCAGGCAGCGTTAAGGAGAATGACGTGCCGACTGTCGCGGTCTGATCGCCGGTCTGGACGGCCAGCACTGGTGCGTCGTTGGCCCCATGAATGGTAACGGTGAGCGTTGTCGATGACGTGGCGCCGGCGGTGTCGCGCATCGTGTAATTGAACACGTCGGCGAGCGTGTTGGTCGAGAGCCGCAAGGCCTGCACGGCCGGATCCGTCTCGCTAACCGTGTACGTGAAGGTGCCCGAGGCATTGAGCACCAGGCTGCCATGCGCTCCAGAGAGCGCTGAACCGAGTGCACCACTGGTCGAGCCGAAGCTGAAGGCGGTGACCGTCTTGGTATCGTTCGCATCGGGATCGGTATCGTTGGTCAGCACGTTGCCGGTGGCCGCCGTGCCACCGGTGCTGTTGTTCACGCCGCCCTTCTCGGTGGCGTCACCGACGTCAGCAACCGCGGTTGGCGGTGTATTGTTGGTGGTCGAGGATCCGCTGAACACGATGTCGACCCAGTAGTTGGAAGCTTTGTAGGTGCTGGTCGGGAAAATGCTTCCGGATCCGTAGCCATAGACACCATTGCCGCTAGCCGGAGCCGTTAGCTGGCCGTTGGTAAGCGACGCCGCGAAATAGTTCTGCGTACCGGAATAATTACCGTTCGTGTGGTAGGACGCGACGTAGGTGGTGCCTGCCGTGATGGCCACAGGAGTGGAGAAGTTGACCTGCTGCCAGCCGCTGGCTGTCTCGTTCGTGAACGTGGCAGTCGCAAGCAGGGTACCGGTCGAGCTCCAGAGATCCGCAACATGGGGACCGGTATTCAAAGATCCCTTGTAGAAGCGCAGGCCGGTTATTGTCCCATTCACGGATGAGGTAAACTTGACTCCAACTTCGACGGGGCTGGTATCGCCGGAATTGGGGGCCCCTGGCGCATCATCGGTGCCGAACAGACTCTGCGCAGAGACTGGATAACTGACGTTGAGCGATACCTGGCCGGACCCGCTTTGCCCGCTCGTGTCCGTGATCGTATAGGTGAAACCCGCTGTCCCGGCATAACCATTGGCAGGGGCAAAAGTCACGGTCTGATTTTGCGAGTTGTAGCCTACGCTTCCATTGACCGGATTACTGACGCCACTGAGTGAGAAAGCCAATCCGGACGGGTTGGTGTCGTTCGCGAGCAGCGTTGATGCCGGAATGTTCAGCACACCATTTTGACTAACCGTGAAGCCGCTGTCCCCGTTAGCTTGTGGTGACGTCGTGCCGGAATCAGAGAAAACGACGTCGACCCAGTAATTTGCGGCCTTTGTAGAGGAAACGTCGTCGGGGAAGATCGGGCCACTGCCATAGGCAAAGACGCCGTTGAGGCTGCTGCCAGGCGCAGTGAGCGCCCCCTTCGTAAGGCCTCCATAGTTGATGAAGTAGAAATCAGTTGAGGAATAGTGGCCGGTGTTCGTGTGATAGGAAGCAACATACGTCACGCCAGCGTTCACACTGATAGGCGTGGCGAAATTAACCTGCTGCCAGCCGCTCGCCGTTTCGTTGGTGAAGGTGGCGCTCCCAAGCAGGGTGCCGTTTTTGGTCCAGAGATCACCGATGTGAGCGCCAATGTTCTCAGACGCTTTGTAGAAACGAATGCCGGTGATCTTGCCCGACACGGTGGGGACGAATTTGACACCAAGCTCAACTGAGCCGGAATCGTCGTTCGAGATCACCATGGGCGTATCGGCAATGCTGAAGAGTGTCAGGTTGGAAGACGGATTGACGGTGTAAGTAACACCTGCAGCAGGTGTTTCCAGGTTCAGGCTATCGTCTACCGCCCTGGTCTTGAGATTGTATGTTCCCTGAGCGCCTGTGACGAACGTGTATGACCACGTCGCGTTCGCCGCACCGACGTTGCTGGTGGCGGGATGCCAGGTTGCGCCACCATCGGTGGAAACCTCGACTCCGGCAATCTTTCCACCCGCGTCAGTGGCCGTCCCCGTCACTGTGATCGATTGCCCCTCGGCAACGGTGGCAGCCGAGAGATTCGTGATGCCGGAGGTCGGCGCTGTAGCGTCTGTCGATTGGGTCGCGATCGTCAAGCTCGCTTGCAGCGTCCCCGGCTGAACCCGCATGTCGGCGAACAGATTGACCATCGCCTGCTGTACATTGGGATCCACCGGAGTCGCCGGCCCGTCGTGGTCGCTAGCAAGCCCCCACGACCAGTTGATTGAACCGGCCGAGAATATCAGTGCACCACTAACGGGATCCCGATGCACTACGAGATTGTGGGTCGCTGTGCCATTTGCGAACGTGTTGCCATAATCAAGAAGATACTGTCCATTCACCTGCACTGTTGAAGATGAGACATTGACCAATCCGGCTGGGCGGAATCCGTTGTCGGGTGCGACGTCCCATTCGACGCCTAATAGGCCCGGTACGAGCGAGGCGGTCTGCCCGGGAGCCGTTTGCCCGACAGCTGTATTGCGCCAGAAACGCAATTGGGTCATCGGATACGGTATCGTGATCGTGTCATACCGAAACGCGTTGACTGCGAACAATGTACCGGTCAACTCATTCGCGGGAAGAGCCGGACCGAACCGCGGATCAGCGAAATTGCCGGTCGCCCGTCCTGTCGGATCAATCAACGCATTTGCATGCGTATCCTTGTAGCTGATGAGTGTGCGGTTGGCTGATCCGCTCCCGTCGATGCTGGGCGCCAACCTTGTTTTCCAGAAGATCTCGTTGCCTGTGAGAAACGCAAGGTTCACGCCAGCATGCGCTGCGGCCTCTACGTTCGCGCGCTGAGCTTCGGTCCAATACTCGTCATGCCCCGCGTCCATGAAGATCTTATGGTTCAGCAACAACGAGCCGTTTGTCGCAGCGTCGATTCCAGAAATGTAGGAGACATCGTACCCGTTTTGCTCCAGCCACTGAATGGCCGCAAACTCGGCCGTGAACGGGGAGTCTCCCCCCTCGGAAAAGGTTCCCTCGCCGTCACGCGTTACGAGGGGGCGATTGTAACTGACCGCGAAGGCTGATCCGTTGACGCCCGGGCCGTTCCCGAAATAAAGGTTGGCCCCTCCCCAGCCGTTGTAGGCTTGCCAGTCTTCATCACTTGTCTGGAGGACGATGTCGCTGTGCGAAGCGTCGTTCCTTATGATGAACGGGATCTGGAAAGTTTCGGTGCCGTTGACGACGTTGGCGATGTAGACGCCCGAGACCGCATCGGTTGGCACGCTCCAGGAGTCGGTCACGCTCCAATTGCCGGCATCTACTAGGCCCCTAGATGGGTCCGTCAATGGAGCGGGTTGGACGACGGAAGCTGCGGCCTGATGCTGCAGGCTCGTAACCATTCTGGCACCATCACCGCCGTAATAGCCCAGCCGGTAAACATCGACGCGATAGTTCGGATTGCCGGTCAGGTTGTTGATCTTGAATTGGACCGTCCCGCCGACATTGGCGCTGATTGCTGTCGCAAATCCCTGGGTAAGATGCGAATTGCCGCCCGGCTGGATCTGCCAGACACTTTTCGGCGTACCTGGCTTCTGGTTTTCCAGTACGATGGGATTTGTGGGTGGATCGGAGACAATGGTGCCTCCCTGCCCGTCGCTTCTAAAATTCCAATTCGAGTCCATCCCCGAGAACAGCAAGGTGACATTGGCCGCACCATTGCTGAAATCGACCACGCTGATATTCGAGCTGTTGTCATAATGGACAGTCGCCGACATCGACGATGTGAAGGGCAGATCCCTCAAGTCGATGAAGTTCTCTGGCGAAAGCGGTGCCCCCGGCGACGAACCGGCAATCAACCCCTGGAACTTGGCCGACTGGTCGAGGACAAGAGTGCCAACCCCCGTATCGAACGACACGGTTATGCCAGAGAACGATCCATTCAAGAATTGCCCGGAAACCGAACCTCCGATCTCCAGGATCGCCTTGTCTGAAATTTCGAAAGATTCCGTGCCGCTGACGTGACCCTTGAAGTCCCCCGCAGAAATGCGATTGCCAAGGAATGCCCCAGCGTCGACAGTCCCATTGTTCACTGCATCGTCTTCGACGATAAAGGGCGACCCGGCACCGAACGAAAGCGTCGCGCCGGCATCAACGACCAGGCTCTCGATATCAACGCGGGCCGTGCTGGTGCCGACATACGCTCCCGCCGCATCGAGGAAGGCAGAGTCAATGCCCGGGACGCCGGCGCTCCAGTTCGTAGCGACGTTCCAGACTCCGTCCCTCGAATTGGTCCAGTGAGTGGTGCCCGGTGTCGAAACCGATGATGATGTCGGCGGCGTCCCTTCGTCTGCCACAGATGGGAACGTCGGGACCAAACCCAGATGGCGGCTCGTCAAAGACGTCGAAGACAGCAGAGCAGACAGTCGCGACTGGGAACATGCCGCGAAGAGGCGGGGCACAACGCAGCGTGGGTCCGGCGGGTCGCCCGGACTGGCCCGAGACGACTGCGGGAAGAAAGTGGCGTCACTTGGCAAATTAGCAAACGGCGGATCCCACCGGCCGGGCGGATCGGAGCCATCGAATGCATTCCCGAACGAGGCTTCTCGCCAAAAGGCGGGAATATCTTCCCCTGGAAAAACGGCCCGGGCTCCCCGACCGAAGACGCTCGCCTTTTGAACCAGCATGGCTATACCGATTAAATAAATCGACAATATATATTTTAATTCTATTTTAAACTGCCCGTCAATTCAATACGAACAGATTTAACATAACTCCAAATATGGACTGAGGTGCATTTAGTGCGAAACGAAATGCGGTAGCCGAGTGATTTCGTTCAGATATTTGCCGTAGCCGCTCTTCTCCAACGGTTGCGCCAGCGCGAGAAGTTGATCACGATTGATGAAGCCGAGTCTGAAGGCGACCTCCTCGAGACAGGCGATCTTCATTCCCTGCCGCTTTTCCAGGGTCTGCACGAACGTCCCGGCATCGATGAGCGACTCAACCGTGCCGGTATCCAGCCAGGCGAACCCCCGCCCCATGCGCTCGACATGTAGCGTTTTGGCCGCAAGGTAGCGCATCTGAAGATCGGTAATCTCGAGCTCTCCGCGCGACGATGGCTCGACGCGACGAGCGTAGCGGACAACGCGATTATCGAAGAAATACAGCCCGGTGATTGCCCAATTCGAAGCTGGCCGTCTGGGTTTCTCCTCGATCGATACTGGGCGGTCCGCCTCATCAAACGCGACGACGCCGTAACGTTCTGGGTCCCGCACGTGATAAGCAAAAACTGTTGCGCCTTCCTCACGTCCTGCCGCCCTGGCAAGCAGTTCGCTCAGGCCATCGCCGAAGAAAATGTTGTCACCAAGCACCATCGCCACACGATCGCTTCCGATGAAATCGGCACCAACAATGAAGGCGTCCGCGAGACCGGCGGGACGGGTTTGCTCCGCGTAGGTGAGCCGAATGCCCCACTGGCTGCCGTCCCCCAGCAACAGCTCGAACTGACACCGGTCTGAAGGCGTGGTGATAATCAGAATTTCGCGGATCCCTGCCAACATCAGCGTCGACAGGGGATAGTAGATCATCGGCTTGTCATAGATCGGGAGCAACTGCTTGCTGACCACGCGCGTGATCGGATAGAGGCGCGTTCCGCTGCCGCCAGCCAGCACGATTCCCTTCAACATCGGTTTCTCCTTCTCCGACTAGCTGGTCGAGACAGGCTTCGAGTGAATGGCGCCAAGGCGGCAATCGAATCCCGAACACGCGTTCGGCCTTGGATGAATCCAGGCGCGAGTTTCGGGGTCGACGCGCAGCGGTCGGAAACTCTTCCGTCGTGATCGCCTCGAGCGCCGGAACCCGCGCTCCACGACGGGAAATCTCGTCGAAGATTGCCTTCGCAAAGTCGTGCCAGCTTGTCTCGCCCTGCCCGGCGAGATGAAAGATGCCGGCTGCTGCCCTGCGATCGACTGTTACTGACCGTTCTGCGATCTGAAGGATAGCCTCCGCGAGGTCGTATGCGTAGGTCGGATTTCCGTGCTGGTCTCGGACAACCCTTACGATGGGCTGCGTCTCGCATAACCGCAACATCGTTCGAACGAAGTTGCAGCTATAGAGGCTGTAAAGCCACGAGCATCTGATCACGGTCGCGAGCGGGTGCGCGGCCAATACAGCAGCTTCGCCGGCAAGCTTCGACGCGCCGTAGACATTTAACGGCGCGGGAATGTCGCTTTCGTCGTACGCATCCGGTTTTGCGCCGTCGAACACATAGTCGGTCGAGAGATGGATGAGTGGAACATTCATCTGCCAAGCGACATTTGCCAGCGTTGCCGCACCATCGCGGTTGATGCTGAACACTTTCGCCGCTTCAGATTCGGCCCGATCAACAGCCGTATAAGCGGCCGTATTGATGATTGCAGACGGCGCGATCGACGCGATGAGCTTATCGATCCCTTCGCGGTTCTCCAGATCGAGTTCTCGATGCCCGAGAGCCACCGCGGGCAGACCGCGCATCGCAGCGAGATCACGAAGACACATTGCCAACTGACCATTCCGCCCGGCAATGAGGATGGGTCGATCTGTCATCTTCACCTCAATGTTGAGCAGCGAGCAGACCCAGACGCGAGCCGTCATAGACACCGCAGCGAGCACGCTGCCACCATGCACGATTGTCGAGATACCATCCGACTGTTTCGGCCAAGCCCTGTTCGAAGGTTCTCGTCGGTTCCCAGCCTAGTTCGCGATGTGCCTTCGACGCGTCGATCGCATAGCGCGCATCATGTCCTGGACGATCCGGCACGAACCTAATGAGAGATCGTCTCGCTCCCGCGCCCGGGGATAGCCGATCCACCACGTCACAAATCCGGGTGACCACCTCCAGGTTGGATCGCTGGCCATCTCCGCCGAAATTGTACTTCTCGCCCGGTCTTCCTTCGTACAGAAGTCTTATCAAGCCAGCGGCATGATCATCGACATGAAGCCAGTCGCGAATATTTCTGCCGTCGCCATAGACCGGTAGCGGCTTCCGGTCGAGCGCATTGATGACCGTCAGCGGGATGAGCTTTTCCGGGAACTGGTACGGCCCGTAGTTGTTCGAACAATTCGATACGATGACCGGAAGACCGTAGGTTCGAAACCACGCGAGTGCGAGGTGGTCCGAGGCCGCCTTGCTCGCCGAATATGGCGAACTCGGCCTGTAGGGCGTGTCCTCGCGAAACAAGTCCTCCGGGCCCAATGACCCGTAGACTTCGTCGGTCGATACGTGGATGAAGCGGAACTGCTTGCGCCGCGGAAGCGGCAGACGTTCGTAGTAGGTCCTGGCCGCCTCCAACAGCGTGTAGGTACCAACTATATTGGTGCTGACGAAGGCCTCGGGCCCGGTGATCGAACGGTCGACGTGGCTTTCGGCGGCCAGGTGTATGATCGCATCCGGCTCGTAGTCGGCGAACGCGAGATCCATAGCGTCTCGATCGCAGATGTCGGACTGCAGGAATGCATAAGACCCCAGCCCCTCGATGCTCGTCAGCGAAGTCAGGTCGGCTGCGTATGTCAACTTATCGATGTTGACCACAGCGGCACTGGTCTGCAGCACCAAACGGCGACACACAGCAGAACCGATGAAGCCCGCTCCGCCGGTCACTAGGATACGCATTCTACTCATCTCCACTATTCGAAAATGCAAGCAAGCTGGTTGAGCGTAGGCAAAATCTGGTCCTTTGGCGATATCTGAGCCTCTGACGGTGTGACGGGCCACTTGATCGCTAGTGCGGGATCAGCCCAATAGACGCCGCCGTCATGGCTCGGGGCGTAGACCTGATCGACCTTGTACAAGACCACGGTCTTGGGCTGCAGCGTACAGAAACCATGCGCGAATCCCTTCGGAATGAACACCTGCTCACCGCTTTCGCTATCCAACTGGATGGCGATGTGCTTGCCAAAGTCGGGCGATGAACGTCGGAGATCAACGGCAATATCGAGAATGGCCCCATTCAACACCCGTATGAGTTTGGCCTGGGCGAAAGGCGGTCGCTGGAAATGCAAGCCGCGCACCGTGCCGATCCGATCTGAGCTGGACTGATTATCCTGAACGAAGTCATGCAAGATTCCCTTCGCAGCAAAAGCCGAGCGCTGAAAGGTCTCACAGAAGTAGCCGCGGCCGTCGGAAATGCGATCTGCTCGAATTACTTTGACATCGGGGATAGCCAAGGATCGCAGTTCCAGCATTAGGCACCTCCTGCCGGTCCTTAATTTCAATCGGGTTTCAAGCAGCGGACCATAATCATCGATAGAATTAATTTCTCCGTCCGCCAATCCGCCTCTGAACGCTTACATTATTTTCGATCCAAATACGGTCGCCGCAAGCTACGGAAATATCGTCTGTTTTGTCGGCACCGCGCCGGAGCGACTGCCTCGTCCTTATTTATATCTCAACTTAATTAATATAGGATTCATTTAATTTGGCAAGCAGATTTTTTTAATGTATATAATCTCCCAGCGCCCGGACGTCCTGCCTGAACGTTGGTCTACGGGCGGGCGGCCCCAACGTGACCCCACCGTCGGACAGGTACGTGATGCTCCAGAACAATCTTCAACACACGGATAGACTGCGGCTGCCGGTGAACCTGGCTCAACCCGCTCAGGCAGACGGCGGAGGAATCAGCGACGTCATCAATTACGGCATCGGGCTTCTACGACGCCAATATCTCGTAATCCTTGTCACTGCTACACTCGCAACTGCGGCCAGCATGCTCTATCTCCGTTTGGTGACTCCAACCTATACGGCGCAGGTTCAGATCCTGTTGGCTAATCCAAGGCCCCTATTTGTCCAGCAGCAATCACTGCTCGCCGAGACGGCTTTCGATCTCAATCAAATCGAGACCCAGCTTCAGCTCCTGAGATCAAAGGCCACTGCGGTCGCGGTCATCGACCAGTTGAAACTGGCTGACGATCCGGACTTTAGTGCGTCAGGGCTATCTCTACAGTCGCTCTGGCAACGAATTCGGTCATGGGCACCGACTGGATCGAGGAAAGATAACCCGCCCGATACGAAGGGCGAACCATCGGACGCTCTGGTAGACGCATTTCTGAGTCGGCTTTCAACAGGACGTGTCGGGTTCAGCAACGTCATTGAAATCAATTTCAGTTCGAGCAACGCAGCCCGAGCCGCGGAGATCGTCAACGCGGTAGCCAATACCTATGTTGCGGACCAGCTCAATGCAAAATTCGATGCCAATCGCAGGGCAACAAGCTGGCTGCAGGAGAGGCTGCGCGATCTCGGTGACCAAGCCCTCGCTGCGCAACGTGCCGTCGATGTCTACAAGGCCCAGAACAATATCGTGTCTTTGGACGGAAAGCCCATCGACGAGCGGCAGATCACAGAAATCAACAATCGACTGGCTGCCGCACGCGCTCAGACCTCTGAGGCCACGGCCAAGTTGGCTCGGTATGAATCTCTCCTTACCTCCGATCCGCAAAAGCCGCCCCCGATGATCAATCTGGATGCTATCGGGGCCGATGCGACAAACAGTCAGATCATTACGGGGCTCCGCCAACAATATCTGGAACTCACGCGGCGAGAGGCCGAGTTGACAGCCAGGGTCGGTCGCGACCACCTGGCGGTTGTCAGTGTCCGTAACCGCATCCGGGAATTTCGCGCCTCCATCTTCGACGAGGTCAAGAGACTTGCCGAAGTCAGCCGAAGCGAATTCGAGTTCGCCAAACAGCGGCAGGAAGAAATCGAAAAGCAGCTGGCCAAGGCCGTCTCTCAGTCCCGTTCAGTCAATTCTGCTGAGCTGACTATCAAGGATCTGGAGAGCCGAGCAAAGGGCTTGCGGAGCTTGCACGAGACTTTCCTGCAGCGTTACATGGGCTCTGCACAGCAGGAGACATTCCCGATCTCGGAAACGCGGGTCGTTTTTCCTGCTTCGCCGCCGCCGAGCAAGAGCAAGCCTAAGACAAGGTTGGTGCTGACGCTCGGGATCCTCGGCGGTCTCGCGCTGGGCATCGGCTTGGCGCTGCTCAGAGACGTCATGGACCGCGTCTTTCGTACCTCTTCACAAGTGGAAACCGTGCTGGAATTGCCTTGCATTTCTTCGGTCCCATTGCTACCGGCCCGCAAATCCCCGAAGCCATCAGTTCGCCTCCAGCAAACCGATGATGATGTTCAGCAACGGATAGTTTCGTCGCCGACCGCAGTTCATCGGACCGTGGTCGGGATGCCGCTTTCTCGATATACCGAGGCAATTCGCTCCATCAAGCTAGCCATCGACCACAATCCGGCAAAAATCTCCTCCCAGGTCATCGGGATTACCTCGGCCCTACCGAATGAGGGCAAGACCACGATTGCTGCCTCGCTCGCGCAATTGATCGGGCACACGGGCAAGAAAGCCATCATCGTCGATTGCGACCTCAGGAATCCCTCGCTATCTGCTATCTTTGCGCCCAAAGCCCTCGCCGGAATCATCGAAGTTGCAAACGGCAGCCGCTCCCTCGCGGACGCAATTTGGCGGGATCCGACAACCAATCTTGCATTTCTACCCGCCGTGCGGCGGGGACCTCTGCTTCACACCAGCGAAATTCTTTGCGCCGACGCGATAAGCAAGTTGTTCGACCGTTTGCGAGCTGACTATGACTACGTCATCGTCGACCTTCCTCCCCTGACCCCCCTAGTTGATGTCCGAGCCACTTCATCTCTAATAGACTGCTACATTCTCGTTGTTGAATGGGGCCGGACCAAAATAGATGTCGTGCAGCACGCATTGCACACGGCACCCAACATTCACGAATCGCTGATTGGGGCGGTTCTCAGCAAAACGGATACCAAGGCCATGGCTCGATATGACGGACATCGGAGCTACTACTATCATGATAGCCACTACATCCGTTATGGCCTTTCCGGGTCTTAAGGCTGTCTCGTAGCGGCTCCACGTTCTCCGGCTAGCGGATCAGCGGAGTGGCCGCACCACAAGATGGTGTTTACATGATTATCCGGCTTGTCATGTTAGCCGAGTTAGTGGCGATCATCGCGACGCTCGCAATGCCAGAAAGCCTGCAAATCAGGATATTGGCGTCGTTCGTACTTGCAACGGCTGCGCTGGTCGTTGCGATCGTTCCATCATCCGCCTCCCTCGGGCTCGCCAAGCTGCTCCGGCCTGGTCTGGGCGTTGTGCTTGCGACTCCGGCGCTCTGGATGGCGTCACAGGCAGTGCCGATGCCTATGGGCACGCTCGGCAATGCCATCTGGGCGACTGCATCGGCGGCCTTGAACGAACCCCTCGCCGAAATAATCACGGTCGATACCGGGGCGACGATGTTCTCGTTCGCCCAGTATTGCGCTGTGCTCGCCGCTGCCCTTGTCACTGCCGTCGTCACACTTGACCGATATCGTGCAGCGCAAGTCCTGCATATCCTGCTGTTGATAGCCACGATCACCACAGCTATGTGGTTCGTTAAGGCAACTGCTGGCGTCGCCGGGCCCGATGGCTCAACCGTCGCAGTGCTCGGCCTCTTGCTCTCCTGCGCGACGGCAATACGCGCAGTCGATCAATTTCGGCGCCGCAGTCGGCCAGGAACAATTGGGCCAGTCCCGCTCCCAGCTCTGTCCGCCGCGATCATCGCAATGACTGTCTGCATGGCGGCGCTGCTCATTCGGACCAACTCGACCGCCGTCGTTGCCGCGCTCCTCGGATCAGGAATCCTGCTCTCGGTCTTCGCAATTCGCAGGTGGTTCTTCGGTTTGTGGGGTACCGCTGGCGTTCTCGCAACCGCCGTAATATTTCTTATTGCCAGCGTGACGGTCATTCCGTTCAGGACGAACACCGATCTGACGATCGCTTTGTCAACGAGCAGCCAGATCGCGACAGAACGGATGCTACAGGACGTCCGACCGGCGGGATCCGGTGCAGGCGCTTCGGCCGTTCTTTTGCCGATTTATCGGGACATCGGAAGCGGTGCGCTGCGAGAAAGGCCAACGGCCGCCGCCGCAATCGTTGTGGATATGGGGTGGGCGTTCCTTTGCAGTCTCGTGGTTGTAGCAATGCTCGGCGCTTGTATTCTGATCAGGCGGTCTCTGTCGCGAGCTTACGATTACGAGTACCCAGCCTTGGGCGCTGGCGCTTCGATTACACTGACGGTACTGGCCTTTGCCGACCATGAAATTTTGGATTTGGGCGCATCACTTTTGATCGCCGCGGTTTTTGGACTGGCGTTCGGTCAAAGCGTCCCCGGCGCAGGCCGTGACGCCATATCCCCGGGATCGAAAGAGAACTCAGATTGGATGGGCGGTCCAGCTCCGGCATCTCGTCCAAGATTCGCGTCAGCTCTTGTCACCGCCTGGCCCCGCGTTGCTCTGATGGTTCTTGGTATCACACTGCTCGTGCAGGCAATTTGGATGGTCTTGCCCGCCTGGTATCTCGGTGGTCATTCTTCTTTGCCGACAGGCGTATTGACCGCAGCATGGCCGAATGCGATCTCGAAACCGGCTTCAGTTGCGGCAGCACGTGAAGACCTATGGATCCGAGGGGAATCGAGATCCAGCTGGGATCCGGCATTATCCGCAGACGAGCAAAAGACGGCTCTTCCGGTGGCTTCGAATGCGTTTGCCCGTGCATTACGCTCTTCGCCGTTTCGCGGCGACATTTGGCTCATGCTCGCGGCGGCATCGAAGCACGATTTGACCCGGTCTGGGACGGCAGCGATGCTCAAGATGTCGTACTATACCGCGCCGAATGATTTGGATCTGCTTCCGTTACGGCTATCCGTCGCGTTCGCCACAGACGCTGTGGTATGGGAGCTTGAATTCCGTGACTTGATCAAGCGCGATGTCAGTTTCATCGTTACGCATCGGCCTGCCCTCAGGCCGGCGCTTGTGGCTGCATACCGGTTAGCCTCAGCCGACGGGAAGGTCTATCTCGAGAACCTGATTTCGGAGCTGGATCCGTCGTACCTCGACAGCATGCGCGCGCGGAATTCCCGACAGGGGTCTCGATAGATCTCCGAGCAGTGCGACATATTAAATAGCCAAACGAGTACTTTTCTCTTGAAAGATCGGATTAATTAATAATATATTAAATATTAACCGCAGGTGTCCTGACAATGAATTTCGTGAACCGACATTTCCCCGATCGGGAGGTTACGGATCGTGTCAGTCCCGGGCCGTCACTTTCCCGCCAGCACAAATGGCCCCTCCGGTACGACTCGATCGAATACGTGGCGCCCTGTGCGGATGTTGCGACCATTGTTTTTGCGAGCGTCGTTTCGATGTGGCTGTGCCAAGCTCAGAATGGGTGGGCTGCAGGCGACTTAAGCAACGCACTTGGCCTGGCGCTCGTCAGCGCAGCATGTCTGGTTTGCCTCTTGAAGACCCACGGCCTTTATCGGCCAGCTGAGCTTCTCGTCCTGCGAAGTCAGATGCGCGCCCTCTGGATTGCATGGACGTCATTGTTGCTCTTGATATGGGCCGTGTACGGCTTTGCAATTGGTCCGGGCTCTTCTCACCAAGCGGGCACACTTTTCGCGGTCCTGGGCCTCGGCTTGCTGATGGCCGAGCGGTGGGGAGTGAGAGCGCTTCTCGGGAGGGGCCTGAGCGGCAGAAAATTCGCCAGCACAAACATTATTCTGGTTAGCGACCAGCCGCAATCGAAAAACGCCGGACTGTCTGAAACGCTCGCGATGCATGGTTATTGCGTCCGAGGCCGGTTCAGCTTGCCCCCAATCGGCTTCAGTCCTGCCTGTCGAAGGCGGCTCACGGCTCGCGTGATTGACTACATTCGCAGCTCCGAGCTCGACGAGGTGGTTGTGGAAGCGAACCCGGAACGATGGCCCGAACTCCGGGCCTTCGTTGCCGATTTGCGGGTCTTGCCGCTACCCGTTGTGTTCGTGCCGGTCGGTACGACATCCGAATTGCTTCGACATCCCACGCGAAGCCTTGGAAGTGCGGTTTGTGTTGAACTCCAGCGTGGTCCGCTTACGCAGCTGGACTGTGCGACCAAACGAATCATTGACCTTTTCGGCGCCGCGCTCGCCTTGACGATACTTGCCCCGCTGCTTGTGCTGGCCGCACTTGCAATCAAGCTGGACTCGCCCGGCCCCATATTCTTTCGACAGCAACGCTGTGGTTTTAATGGCCGGATCTTCCTGATCAGCAAATTCCGGACGATGCATGTGCTCGAGGACGGGCCCGCGATCCTTCAGGCCCATCGCCTAGACCGACGCGTCACCCGCGTCGGCAAATGGCTGCGTCGGACAAGCTTCGACGAACTGCCACAGCTGCTAAATGTTCTCGACGGCAGCATGTCGCTGGTCGGTCCCCGTCCTCATGCCTTGGCTCACGACGGAGAATTCGACAAGCTCGTGCGGAACTACGCCTTGCGCCGCAGGGTCAGGCCAGGATTGACCGGATGGGCCCAAGTCCATGGCTGCCGTGGTCCAACCCCCACATCCATCACGGTCGAAACACGCGTACAATACGATCTGTGGTACATCGACAACTGGAGCCTTCGGCTTGATCTCGTAATCCTGCTGCAAACTCCCATCGAAGTGCTGCGGGGACGCAACGCCTACTAGGCGCACAGGATCACGGCGCCGCGCCGGCCACTTGACCGCAACCATCCCGTCGATCAATGCAGATTAGGTTATGCGCGCTGACGAAGCTTCGGACTTGCATCCCCTATGCGAAAGTCCTCAATTCTCCGGCCAGACTTCATAGCAGCAACCAACCACCGGGGCCGCTTGCCACGCCCCGACCAGGTCTCTGACGTCTGGGGGTTCCGGTATTTCGGCAGCACCCGCGGATATTTGCGTCTCGCTTTGGCGGCAGGAGACACGCCGGACCCGCTTGAATCCGCCAAAACGGCCGTCCCGCCCCCGAGAACCGCCAGGCGCTTCTCCAATTCGTGCTTTTCTGCCTTAATCCGATCCGATAGGATCCCGCTAATTTCCTCATGAAGCGACCAGAGATCGTCAAGGGACATTGAGTCTAATTCGAGTTTCTTAGCTGGCATGCGCGCATCCTGTAGTTGCGCCAAACTTGATATGTCCCAGATGGACATTAATCAAGATGGTGAACTCGATTTACCCAACAAAATGTATGGAACCGTACTTAAATCCGCATTCCAGATAACTGCGCCGCAACAGTCAATCAAGCCAAAACAATAGGCTATCCTCATAATTTAATCTCGGAGGGGTGAATTTCACACGTCCTGCGGGCAACCGTGGAACCATTCAAGCGAACTGATATGACGGGATCACATCAAGCGCCCTACGCGTCATCGCGACGCAATGTTCTCGATGAATAGGTTGCCGTACGCTGTCCTTTGTTCTGGGCAATCTCGATATTGCGGCCTTCGAATATGCGCCAGCGCCAACGAACTCAATGTCCCTCAGCGCTAGCTGCCTGACCGCGATTTGAGCTTCAGGTCCCGAATATCCGGGTGCAGCCGGGGAAGGATGCCCCGAGTTGAAGACGCCGGGAGGAACTCGATTGAGATACTCCCCTTTCTTGCTTTGCAGCAAGTCATTGGGCTGCCAAGCCCCCATTTAATAAAATAACCCTAGTAAATAATTATTAAATAATATATCATTTTATTTATTGTAGCGTCGATTTGAAGCACTGGCTTTGGTCCATCGTTTGTTTTGGGCGTTCGGGCAATGATGTGCTCGTAAGCCGAGGATGACAGATGGATCAGGCGCCAGTCGAACGGTGACGAGAATGCTATGCGTCGGCAAGATCTCGAAGCCATGGACTTTGAGGAACTCTGGCTCCTTCACGAAGAGCTGACAAAGATACTTGCCGAAAAGATCACAGTCGAGAAGCGAGAGCTCGAAAAACGTCTTGCGCAACTCAACCAGCCGGATCAATTCGGTGAAGCTGAAAGACGGGCCGCCAACGCCGGAACGAGCGAGCCGCCGCGCCGCAAATACCCGAAAGTCGTGCCAAAATACTTCAATCCACTCCGCCCGACAGAGACTTGGTCGGGACGTGGTAAACAGCCTCGCTGGCTAGTTGCCGCGCTCCAATCGGGGCACACGCTCGAAGAGTTCAGGATTCGCGAGAACGACGAGTCGTCTGATCGGAATGCGGGTGGTCAAGGGCATTCCTAGCACTGCGCAACTGCACAAATGTTGGGCCCTGAGGATTCCGAAAATCTGCCACCTGATGCGCGCTCTGGAGGCGGCTGATGGAAAACTCCCTTCCGTTGAGGAATCTCCAATCCCCCCGAAGGCGCTCGTGTGACCGTTACTGGCCTTAGACTTTTCCGGCACGAACCGTCGTGGTCGCGCTCAACAGAAACTGTAAAGTGGACCCTCTTGGCACAGACCACAATCCACGCCCGCGCAAGCCGGCTTGCGCGTAGCCAGAGGTCATCCTCCTCCGGTAATTTCTGAGGTCCAAGACCGTCATTGCGAGGAATGGCACACGTGTGGCCGGAAAGCGTGCTTGGATCAATTGTCGCTTGAACTGCAGACGAGGAATCAGTCGGCACCGCATCGAGTGCGGGACCTCGACTCCAAGCAGCGCAGCGAGAGCAAGTAGCTGGGTTTCGACTGCGTTCTTCATCAATCCGCTCGAGACATGAGAGGTAAGCTCACTCCAATCGATGCCCCCGACGGAACTGTTCAGATCTCGCAATTCAAGAAGATGTCGCAGATCGAGGTCACCGAGCCAATAGCCAAAGTCTTGAAACTGATCGTGGATGATCAACATAAGCGCTCGGTAGGTGGGCGTGGGAACATACGCGCTTCCCCGCCCAAAGCGCGCAGGGACGCAATGGTTCAGAGCATTTCCCGGGCCACGGTCAAGGTACGCCGGGTCTAAAGCGCCCTGCTGCAGATCAATGGTTCCGACATCCCGGGGCCGGTTCAACTCGACATACCATCTCTTGCTGTTGGGAAGGGTCCGCTCATGAATTTGATAGCCAATCGCGCGCAGAGCGGTGACTGCACTTTCAGCTTCGTCCGGCATGACCATAATATCCAGATCACACATCAGCCGAACTCCTCGCCGCTCGACAGGTGCTGTGGCTAGCGTTGCCGCACCCTTGAGCAACACCGGCGTAACTCCCTGGCCGTTCATCGCAATGACGGCCTCTTCCAATTGACCGGCCAACCGATCGTTGCGCAGCACGTTTCGGCGATGGATCTGGCGAATATAGGTGCACACGTCCTCTGGCAACACCGATGCAAATTGATCGACGAAGTCAATGAGCGCAGGCGTCGTCAACGTCTGGTTTGCGAGCCCGATGACGGAGGTCCACTTCACTTCGACGGGCGGCAAGCCTCGCAAGCAGTTGCATAGGCTTGTCAGTGCCGCACTATGCCTTGTCATTGCACAAGTCCATCAGCAGCTGTCGAGCCTGCGCCGATTCCGAATAGATAAGTTGGAACGATCGTGCGCCCGCAACAATCCGCTTCAAAGCGAAAAAGCCGGACTGCGACAGCTTCCCGTCTGCGGCAAAAGCGCCCTCAATGAGCCGCTTGATCGAATCAAGCTGATCCAGGGGGGTCAGTTCGACGGGGCCGCTTGCAACCCGGTTCAGAAAGATGATCCAGTTGGCAGAGAGGCTCCCATTGTGCGCATCGGGAATCGGCAGATACCGCACTTCGGCGCCATCGGACCGGCGGTGCGTCACGTCGTTCCAGTCGCCATACAGTCGGGATAGCAGCCGCCACGATCCCTGCTTGAGGGTGAGGGCAAATGGGATGCCGCAGATCGTTCCGTCAGCCCCAATCAGCGCAACGTCATCGCCGGCATACTGAAATCCAGCGTCTACCAGTTCTAGCGCCAGAGTCGACTTGCCGGCTCCCGGTTGGCCGCACAGCAGCAAGCCCTTGCCGCACTTGACAAGAGAAGCGGCGTGGAGCGCGAAAGCCCATTGATTGCTTCGGATAAGTCGCTCGGTGATGTGAGCTTTGATTGTAGGGGCCAGAGCTGCGGCCTCACATCTATGGATGCTCGCGTCATTCCCGCGGAAAAATACCCGATCGCCGAGCATCATTGTCTCGATCGCAATATCCTCCTCCTCGCCGCTGTCGTTCGTAATACAAAACAGCGAAATCAACCGTTGTAAGAGGCCCCGATTTGCAGCCCGGACGCTGATCCTGCGCTGAGCAAGAACTGTTGAGAAGGCGCAATCGGCCGACATTCGCCAGTCGAGATCGAGCAACCCTCGATCGATCCAGACGTTCATTGCCTGCCATGTGAACTCGCGCGCTGCGCGCGCGCCAATGCCTAGCTGCCCAAGTTCCTGATGGACCTCTTCCAAAAAAGCGCCTTGTGCCAACTTGCACCAAATGAACGCCCCTACCTGGTCCAACTCATAGATCTTCTGCCCTGTCTCGCTGAAAAGCACTGGTCGACCGTCCAGCAGCGCGAAGACGGCACCCGCGGCGGGTCTCAACACCACCTCTGCCGATGTTTTTTCCAGCATGGCTATGCCCGATAGCGACGATATCTGTTTCTCCGTCGTGTCGACGCGACGGCGACAACATCCTGATCCTGCAATGTCCTGTCCGCGGCGCGTTCAAACGAGCTGCAGTTGCCGAGGAAACTCGGCTTGATCGCCGTGCTACAGCGGCGCAAATTCACCTTCAGTGCGGATGCACATCGCCTGACTGGGATTCGTTTCGAATGACCCTACGGCCTCGGGTCACGCCGCCAGCTGACCACCCTCGTTCACCCCAGATGGAGAAATATTCAACACTTGTCCTCCGAGAAAGGTCGCCGGCGCGGTCAACCGGTGAGAGTCCAGCAGATAGCGGTAAAGTTCGCGAGCAGCACTCCGCTCTCGTAGAACGCGCTCCCTCTCGCTGATGCTCGCTAGTTTCTCGCGCATTTGAGCCAACTGCTTCGCAGCCGAGGTGGAGTTGCGCTTCTTCTTGACTGATTCCCGCATCGTCTCCTCCGACCAAAAAAATGACGAAAACAGCTTACGTCATTGACAACAATTAACAACGAGATTTATATGATCTCAATATAATCAATATTTATTTCATGTTTGAACCGGATGCAACCATTCAAATACCAAGAAGCGGGCCCTGCGTGGAAATAACAGCCGACCGAGAACAGCGTCGCAGAAAACGCCGCGATGATCTTGGCCTCCTGCGTGCAGGACAGCAAAAATAAAACCTTACGAGCGTCGCAAACCAGACCGACAGCGCAAGGCTTAATTTGCAGGATTAAATCCTAACGAAGAATATTTCGCTGACGAGAGTGGAGTGAAACCGGTGATCGAATTAGCCAATTTGCCCATCACGGGCGACATGATCGTCTTCGTCTTCGTCGCGAGCGGCATAGCGCGCGCAAAACTCCCACCCGCTCAGATTGGCCCATTTTCAGTGGCGCCCCAGGAGCTTTCGAGAGACGAATAATTAACGCCCGCGCTGCCGAGCCAAAGAGCGGCGGCGTCAAAGGAATCGCTCAAGCAGCGATCCGGCCGGTTGGAAAAACGTCGTCACGAGCAATCCGCCCTGCTCGAACAAGCACTCCCAGTGTGCGATGCCCCCCCAAGTAACCCACACCGAGATGACGACGCACTCCAGCCGGCCGGTTCCCTTTTGTTTCGACAACGAATAATTTCCTAGGGAGGCTCGCATGGGAATGATCATGGTCAAATGTCCGCAAACCGGTCGCGCGATTCCTACTGGTATTAGGTCGGACCGTGAGGCTTTCCTGCGGAGCGTTGTGTTTTATGGCAATACTCGTTGCCCGGTCTGTCGCGCCAATCACAACTGGTTCGCTCGCGAGGCCTGGGTCGATGAGCCGGTCGTGCGGCCCAGGGAGATATTCGAGGAAGCGCCGCTGTTCTGATGCGTAGCGGGCTTCGGTACAGACGCGGAGCCGAACTAACTAGCATTACACGAATTTGGGCCAACCGCCTCATTTGACGCCGCGCGTGCGGAGTTGACCTGTTGCGGCATGGCTGCCGCACCGGCTGGGAACTAGTCTTGGTACGGACTGGATGCGCTCAATCATGGCGCAGCGTTCATCCAGATTCCTGTCTTGGCGGCTTCTGCCAGGGCTTACGGGAGGGATGCGAAATATTTTGGTCTATCGTCGTAAAGCGAACTGACGCCCGCATGAACCGTAAGTTAAGCGTCACACCGGCAGGTCGGCGCAAACTAACGCTTCCGATCGCTGATCCTGCAAGGGCCTGTTGGGGGGTATTGTAGTGAGTAGTGGGGCTTGCAGCCGCTTGGCTGTTCTGCGTCAAACGGCGATGGAGCTCGTTAGCCTGCTTGCCCAATTGCAGAGGCTACGAGAGCAAGTGCGAAGGGCGGAAGGGCGAAGCCTCGGAGAAAGAGCGAGATTAAGGCCGGCGCCACGGATGCGTAGGCCCCGGTTTGGGACGAGTTGCCGCACGCGGATTCAATGATGGCGAGCGGCGCGCGCAATTTCAGCGAACTCGAAGACGATCGTTCCACGGATCGACCCTGAAGCCTCCGATACAAAGCTCCAAGCCGCCCGATCGCTCTCCAATGAGGCGTGCGCGCAGCGGAGTTTCAAGGCAGGCCGATGCGAGTGAAGGCTCTGTGCTAGGAAAAGTGCTGCACTTGGATCCCTTTCCGGCTTTGACCGAGATCATCCACGAGCGGCATGCTGCGGATCATGTCCGCACCTGAGTTGGTTTAAGCCTGACTTTTTGTCTGTTTTTAGTTTTATGAAGCAGCGCTTCATCCGAAAGACAATTTGAAAGCAAAGCGAAAGTCGTTCGCGTCAATCGTCTCGGTAGGCGCACCATGGAAGGCAAATTTGGTTATCTGGTATAATCATAATTAATATGACCTAAAACAGAAAATAAGGTGAGGGAAAACTAAATGGGAGGAGTGGATGGAGACCGTACGCCGCTTGCGCGCGATGGCGTCGCTGTGCCGACAGACTTCTGCGCATCATCCTGATCGAAGCTGGAAGCTTCTCGCCGAAGCTGAGTTCTGGGAGCACTTGGCTAATGACATGCTTCGCGAGCATTTCGAACGATGCACGGCTGGCTCCTCGCTCCGACCGATCGGACATGATCCGAAGGCCGCGGAATCGAGCGCTCGCATAACCGCGTGAATGCTCTCGCCTAGCCCAAATCCCGCTCGGCCGTGTGCCGGGCGTCAGTCCTCTTCAAGGCGCCCCATGGAGAAGCAAGCCCTGCCTTCGTCTGGCGGCGCGCAGACCTGAGCAGGGCCGACAAAGCGCGCTCAGCTGCCCGGCTCGGTCCGCTCAGACTACCGAGTTCTGTTTTCTGGGTCGGGAATACGCTTATGCGAAACTGTCGTTCGCCGTTGGACTAGCACTTTGGCGTCCAGCACTTTTTCCCCAGCTCGTGCGGCGCGCGGCCGGCTCACCTGGTCCGAAAGGCCGGAGCCCCTACCAACTGCTCCAGCGATATTTCCGTCGACCTTCGCTGCCGGTATTTTTCGGTTAGGTGACGGCCCAACGATCATCTGCTCCTCGTTGCTCGTGCCGGTGCCAATAGCTCCGATCGGCAGACCATTTTGAGCGTGGCCAGCGCCGGCATTTCTTTTGGCCTGCGCCGCCGCCCGCGACTTCGATGTGGCGGGTTGAACGTCCGGGCTGTTGGTTTGACTGGTGCGGTTCAGGTTTGCACCGGTACCAACGTCTCGTGTCCCCATTCCTGGAGGCGCCGATGGACCAGGGTTGGCGCTGCTCGCATTTGTACCCATGCCGGACGGAGCTGACCCGCCAGTGTTGGCGCTGCCCGTGCCCGTCCCAGTGCCGGCACCCGCGGAGCCCGCCACTGCGCCGCCTGCTTGGGCCAGGGCCAGCACAGATACGCTCGTGATAATCGCAACGATCAGCGAAGGGATTCGGTGGAGCATTGGACGATCTCCTTCTCAAGCGACCGGCCGCATCGGCCGAAATTAAATTGCGATATAAATCATTGAATAAATTATAATATAGTTTATTTTGCCTATCGATAATTGCAATTGGGAAACGGATTGACGCATTAATGTCGCGGATGTGGGCACAAGCGCCGATGCAGGCAGCGCCGGGCCTTGGATCGCCCGTTCGCGCAGACGTGTGGATTGCCTCGGATTGTGTTCGTAGCTGTGCGCTCACCTGCGCAACAAGGTCGGCGTGGGTTGCACCGACTGTCCTGACGGTAATATCGGCATTGACCATACCCGTTCTCGCGCAGCAGCCAAATCGGCCGGCGAGCGACGCCCATGTCATGGCGACGCACCTGCGCGGCGCGACCGGCTCGGGAGGGTGGCGCGCGGCGCGGCTGAAACCATCTGCCGATACGCCCCCCCTGAAGCTCGCACAAGCCACAATCAGCAATACCGAGCGATCGCGGCAAGTGCTCGCCGCAGAACAGGAGAGGATACAGGCCCTTGCTGCTGACCTTCGAACATGCCGACGGGAGCAGGATACCGTGCTGGGGCTGTTGCAGCATGCACGCGAGCAATGGACCAGCATTGCGGAGGCCACCGAGAATGAAACCGATAAGCTGCAGAAATCGCTCCGGGAGGAGCGCTTGCATACGCAGCGTCTGGAACAGGAACTTGTCAAGGCGCGCAACGATTTCGAAGTGCAGGCACGGCTAAGCCGCGAAATCGGCCCCGAGGGTCGCGAACCCGAACGCCGGGCACAGAGTGATCCGAGAGACCTGCAACAAGCTGTCGAGCGGGAGAAAGATCGGGCAAACCGGCTGGAGCAGAATCTGACAGCCGCTCATCACGACCTGGAGACCCAGTCGGCAGAGGTAACCAGACAAGCCGCAGAGATCAGTGCAAAAGAGGCAGCGGAGGCTCAGCTACAGGCAAGCCTCCGACAGGAGCACGATCGTACCAAACAGCTGGATGAGACGCTCGCGACGACGCGAATCGAGCTCGACAACCGATCCCAGCAGATCGCGAAGGCAATCGAAGAGACGGCGCAGGCGAACCGAACGGCGGAGAATACCTCGGCCAAACTGAAGCTCTCATTGAGGGAAGAGCACGAAAGAGCAGATGCGCTGGCGCAAGAGCTCTCGTTGGCGCGTTCCAAGCTGTTCGCGTATGAAGCGCAAGCCGCGGCAAACGATGATCGAGCCGAACAGTTGAAAAAGCAGCTCCGGCGAGAATGCAACCAATCCGGCCGACATGAGCAAGAACTTGCCGCAGCACGCCCGAATGTCGGACCGTGGCTACCCGCCGGGGTATCGGGTGAAGGCGGAGCCGGCAATTCACCAACAAGGGAGCTGCTCCGAACACTGCTGCTGGGATCGCCGCAGGCTCCGCCCGCGCAGATCGCGCGAGAGCTCGTGGTCACAGCAGCTGAGCCTAAGGCGCCATCCCCGGTTCTCGGGAACGAAAACGCCGCCGAGCTCGTGCGATTGATCGCTCGCGCAACCGGATTGCTTCGACAAGGCGACATTGGCGCGGCACGAGTTGTCCTGGAGCGTGCTGCTGAATTAGGGAGCGCACCGGCGAGTTTCGCCCTCGCCGAAACGTATGATCCGAGCCTGCTTGCAAAATGGGGCTCGAGCGGAACGCGCGGCGACACGTCCAAGGCGCGAGAGCTTTACGCCAGAGCAGCAGCCGGAGGGGTCAAGGAGGCAAGGGAGCGATTCGACGCACTTGGTCGTTAGCACCATCGGTGCAGACAAATGGTCGTGCGCTGTATCGACTAGTCAGATCGAACTTAAACTTACGTGTCGGAGTGAAGAGCGCAGCGGACAAAACAGAATAGACGTTCCCAGGGGAGCCGGATCGATGAAGCAGCTGATTGGAATACGCTCTTGGTTTCTCCTCATCGTGATAGCCGCTCCGCTTCTGATCATGGGCTGTTGCCCAGCAATTGCCCAGCAGACTCCGCGGGCACGTGCGGATCATGCAAGGGCGGAAATTGCGGCCATGAACGATTGGACTGTTGGAATTGCCGGAGGTCTGCTGGAAGGAGCTCCCATTCGGCTTGCCGCGGAAATGGCGCGGGTGGCCGATGATGGAACGGACCTCCACGTGCTGCCCATCGTGACCCGTGGCGCAACCGAAAACGTCAATTCGCTGCTGTATTTGCGGGGCATTGATGCAGCAATCATCAATTCCGACGCACTTGACGAGTACAAGAGCCAAGTGCCGGACATCCAGCGACGGATCACCTATGTGCTCAACCTGTTTCCATCTGAACTGCACGTATTCGTCAGGCCCGAAATTCAGAGCTTGAGTGATCTGGTCGGAAAGAAGGTCAATTTCAACACCCAAGGTACCGCCGCAGCTTATTCGGGCCCGCTGATCTTCAGCCGGCTGGGGATCGAGGTCGATAAGGCATTCATCCCACATCAGGTTGCGATGGAACAAATGCGCAGGGGTGAGCTGGCCGCCGTCGTTTTCATAACATCAAAGCCGGTGGATGCATTCATACGTGGTCGCTGGGATGCCGGCTTCAAGTTCTTGCCGGTCCCCTACGAGAGCAAGTTTGAAGATTATTATCTGCCATCTTGGCTGGACGCAGCTGATTACCCGAACTTGATCAGGCAGGGGGAACGCGTGACAACTATTGCCGTTCCGACCGTGCTGGTCGCTTTCAATTGGCCGACCAAATCCAATCGCTTTCATCGTGTGGCGCGCTTTGTCGACCGCCTGTTCTCGCGGATCAACAAGCTGCAGGAGCCCGGTTTCGATCCGAAATGGAAGTCCATCAACTTGGCGGCGACGGTCCCTGGCCTGACGCGTTTTCCCGCGGCGCAGGCCTGGCTCGATCGTCTGCCGCGTTCGAGCCAGGCGACACAATGACGTTCACCCTGATCGCTCTCGTCGTGACGCTCGCGATCGCAAATGACCTCGCTCGGCCCCGAGGCGCCGAAGACCCTATGGCGCCGGTTCGCGTCTCTGATCGGTCCGCAAATGGAGCCGGGGCGTGGATCGTCAGCGAGACCACCTCGCCAGTTGATTATTCATCGATCATCAAGGCTACACTGCCATCTCAAGGGGGCAGTTCCGACGCAGCAATGAGCCTGTCGATACGCTGTCGCGGCGGCCTGACCGAAGTGTTGCTTGATGGAGCCGGCCTTTCGGGCCGCCGCGAGGATTACACCCTTTCCCTGCGCATCAATGATGATCTACCTTTTCAGGTCTCGACAATCACGTCAGCGCGCGGTGTCGCGCTTGAAAGCGATGTCGTTCGCCTGTTGCAATCGATCCCCGGCCACAGCGCACTTTCCGTGCATGTGTCACGCCGAACGGGGACCGGCGCCGGTGCAGTGTTCGCTCTCGATGGTATCGAGAGCGTGCGTGCAAAATTGGCGGCAACATGCAAATGGCCACGCGCGATCGCGAAGCCCAACAATTGATCATGAACCTCAGCTTGCTTGGAGAAACAACATAATGCCCAAATTTCCGAAGATTATCACAGCGATGATCGCGACAATCATCTCGCTCCTGGTCGGGCTGTCTAGTTCCGCGGCACAGGAGACTCGCCTGCTCCCGGCACAGCCTAGTTTGCCTGCAGCCTCAACATATGGCGCGGCCAGAACGCACGCGAATTCATCGGCGCGGGCCGCGACGCCAAAACAATTTGAGCTGGCGCGCATCGCGCCATCGTCTGCTGCCAAGAAAGAGCACCGCTTAATCCTTCAGGTCAACACAAGCGACTCCGCGTCAATGAATCTTGCATTGAACAATGCACTCAACGTCGCGCAATACTACAAGGAGGTTGGTGAAGGGGTGAAAGTTGAGGTGATTACCTTCGGCCCCGGCCTCCATATGCTCCGCGATGACACGTCGCCGGTGAAAGCGCGAATTGAGGAAATGGCTCTGAGCACGCCGGAAGTATCATTCAAAGCCTGTGGAAACACGCAAGAGAAAATGCAAAAGGCCGAAAACAAAGACATTCCGATCGTTGCCCAAGCCCAAGTGGTGAGGTCGGGCGTCGTTAGGGTGATGCAGTTGCAGGAGCAGGGATGGACCTACGTCAAACCATAAAATGGCGACCAGACAATGCCTACCGAGCGGCTAGGTGCCGGCCTGCGGTCGCTCCATTCCGATCGAGTGGGTCGCCGCAGCCGATGCAAATTGAACTGGCCTTGATCGGGGACAGATCTATCGCGCGCTATTCACCGGGCAGCGCCAGACCGACTATCTGATCATGCGCACGAGAGCGACTTCGGGAGAGGGTTGAGCGAACATCGGTCGTCTCAGTCACTTGCGAGGTCTGGTAGCAATTTTGCGGGGCAGCCCTTGGCCCGCCCGTCCTACCCGGCCGCCTGCTAAGGTCGACTGTCCCGTAGCAGCATAGGGTATCGGAGACGCAGGACGGCGCGAGCTGTGACAGACGGTGCTTCGATTTACGTCAGTTCTGATGACCTCTTTTTCGAAGGCAAGCGATTAAATTCCGCTGGATTTTATTTTGTTAACGCGTCAGATTTCTAGACTTAAAGCGAGTCGATTTTACGTTGGGGGATGTTAATGGCAAAACCTGCCGTTTCCCGTAATACCTTTCGAGGGTTATTCGCTTTTTCTGTGAAAGCTGATCGCAAGCACGATGGCAAATATTGTGTGTTGAAGCTGTTTGGATCCGCTCAAGACATTCCGGATCGGCTGCTACAGCAGTGGTCGCACCAGGCTGATCTACCCGGCGCGGAAGCCATCGCCAACACACTGGAGCCGCGCACCCGCAAGATCGTGAATGGTCGTAAACGCTATGACCACGCCAGCGACTTTCTCCACGTGCTGCTGAGAGACCTAGAGCTAAGGGAACACTGAAGAGACATCGCTGCGTCAGGCTCCGCGAGGTCTTGCAGACCAGAATGATAATGCCTTTTGCCTCCGCGCTCTATATGCACCAGACTGCTATTCTAATGCCGGGCAGCCGGCCCATTTTGTCGACATAGTGCTCGCATGCCGAGGTCGATTTACCAGCCATTGCATGAAAGGCTCCGAACGGAGAACGGTCAAAGTCTCCGCCTGACCTTTTCAGAAATTGAAGCGATCTTGGGGAAGCCTCTGCCGAGATCGGCCTACACCTTCACTGCGTGGTGGAGCACACTGAAGAGAGCAGGTCCTCAAGCGAGAGCGTGGATATCCGCTGGTTATCGTGTCCGGGTCTCAATGAAGCACCGCATCGTCGAATTCTATCGTTCTGAAGTGAACACCAATGATCGTCATCGAACGCCTTGGCTGCATTGAAGCTTTCCATGATGGCGGACCTATCAACCTCGGTGTTCGGGACAAACTGCGAGAACAAGCCGGCGCAGAATCAAGTTGCCACTTCAGGGCCGCGGCGAAAACCGCTGCGGCCCTGTTTTTGGGCGGAAGCCGCGAGCCGAATGCTCCGGAACGTGGCGAGAAAAATCTAGTGGGAACGCTGCGCGATGGCCCTAGGCCGCATGAGGGTTGACGATGGTGTACCCTCGCAGGGAGCGCGGGTGAATTCGCGTTGCGTGCCCACCTGAGTTGGCATCGTACGCCTTCCAGATGTCACCGGCGATGTGCTGTTCAAGGACGAAGACGTGTCCACGTCGCGCGGCAACCATTCCCGGTGCTGGCGAGGTGCGGGGAAAGCGCAGCCAATTGGCTGCGAGGTTCAGTTCCGGTACTACCCGACCAAACACTCGTATCGCCGCACCACATCCGCAGAACGAGCGAGGGCAACCGGCCGGACGACCGCTGACGATCTCACTAGTTAAGGCCCCTGAGCTGGCCACAGACATCCGTAGGCTAGCAACGGCACTTCGCTGCAGGCGCGGTGCCGGTCTCGTGTATCTCTGCGCCTGCACCAGCGAAGATGAAAAGTCGCACGGCATAATCACGTTGCATTCTGGTGGCGAAGCGGCGCGCAAGGGGCGCGCTTCAGAAGAAATGGATGTCGTAAAAACGAGCACTAAAGCTACGACTACTCGATTGAACATGCAGGACTCCGGGTTAATAGCCCTGCCCCAGTGCGCAGAAAGCGCCTTTTAATTTGGCGAAATTAAGTCGCAAAAACATAATTAAATGGAATTTGAAACCGAATTAAATCGAGAAAGGAACGTTTCGATTTGCCTCGAGTCCTGCTTGTGCGACCGATCCCTTGTTGTCGTGGATCGACAGATGGAAAAGGCAGTCGCCTACGCAATCTCAGCGGCCCTCGTGGGTATCGGTGTTTTGATACTGGTCGTTGGCCTGTCCTCCAGCTCGCCCGCTCTGTGGGTGGTGGTCGCGCTCGTGTCGATCACGATCGGGATCGTGAGCGCTTTTGGCCCCGTGTAAGGATGGGGAAAACAGCCGATGGGTCAGATCGTCTGCATTTTACGAATCGGGCCTCTGTGCACGCTCTCAAGGGGTTTCGGATTTGCGGGTACACGCGCGTGAGCCATTTCGTCTCTATGCTTCTGCTTGCCCTCGCCCTGACGCTGACCTTGTGCTTCGGGGTGGCAGCGTGGCGCGTGTCGGCCGGCAATGACGTCGAGATCACCGCAACGATTCCGCATGGGGAATACGGATGGAGGTCGAGGTCGAGGAACTGAATGCCTTGCGCTCACCCTTCGGCTACATCCTGACGACTATCAACGTGGACCTTGACGACTCGCCATCGAGCGGAGGCTGCCCCGCGTCTCCTACCGTTCCTACCTCCGGCTCGCCAACGGGCCTTTAGGACCGCAGGTCGTCCGTTCGCAACATAGCGATCAGGTTCGCGACCATTAGCTCGAGGTGTGGCAGGGCATCGCCGGGCTCGGCGACGTCGAGATCGTCCACTTGCCAATATAGGACCCGATCCGCGAGGGCCGGAAAGCGGCGTTCGACCATCGATCGATGCTCCGCCTCTTTCAATCCTATGACGATATCTGCTTGCCGACAGTCAGCTAAGGTGCACGGCTGCGGAAGTTCATCAGCCCTGCTCGGGCTAATTCCCAGTGCTTGCAACGCCTCGAGCGCAAAGCGGGAGATGGATCCCGTGTTCTCCGGCGCCCCCCTTTCGGCAGCACCCCTGGAGAATGCTCGCCAAGGCAATTCCTCTTGTTCAGCAAGGTGATTGAATAGTTCCTCCGCAAACCGGCTGCGGTAATAGTTGCCTGTACAAAGAAAAAGAACCCGCTTGCAGCCATCAGTCATTCGGGAGGCCAGGAAACGGTGGAGCACGAAGGCCGCAAGAGACGTGAGTTGTCTCGAATGCCGCCCACCTCCTCGGCCTCAACGATCAACGGCTCACTTTCCGCGGTATCCGGCGCGGATCCGTTTATGCCGCGCGCAAAGGAAATACACGCCTTTTCAGACACTGCGATATTCTCCGAGTGGATCGTTATGCCGATTTCTTCAGCGATTTTGCGAACGACGGATTGGAGGGGCGTGTCCCCGTGTTCACTTCGGGCACCGAAAAACGAACTCTTTCCCGGCTGCGCTGTACCACGCTCGTCATCTCGCAGATGAGGAAAGCGTCCGACGTTGTCCATCACTGCGGAAAAATCCCGAACACGCAAGGTCATAGCTTACCATCAGGTATTCTGACGAACGAAGAATGGCATCAGCTTTTCAAAGATTTCCGTCCGAAAGCGCTTAATCTCCCAGCTAAGCGCATCGCTAAACCCTGCAGCTCGGGCATGGATCGTCGCTCGGTCCGCAGTCACTTTGGTGGCCACGCCATTTACGACCACCCAACCCGTGAGGACCTTTCCGTCCCATTCAACAGCGCGATCCCAACCCACCGACATGGCAGCTCCAAACACAATCAAACATAATAAACGGGCTGGCCGTATACCCCACCAGGCTCGTCTCACGCCTCGCCGAGGTAGCTTGTTCGTTCGTGCTGCCGCAGCATCCTCATGTCTGATAAGCTGGTGAGATTAGCGCAAACTAAGGTACGGGCGGGCACCACAATCAACTCCTTCCAACTCTCTCGATGAATTCCAACGCGGCTGACGCAATGTCATCGAACTCGACAAAGCAGCGGCGCAGTTCATCTGCGATCTCTACGGTTACATCACGCGACCATCCCTCAACCGTGTTGAAGACTACGATCCGAGCAGGGTGCTTGTATTGACCTTCCATTATTTGGCGCATCAGCGTCGCTCGACCAGTGTCGTCTTCGGAGGTTTCGCTCCAGGCACGTCCGAGCCCACCTCCATAATCCTCGAGCACAAGATAGACGTCACGTGGATATGGATGAGGCACGATGGACGGAGAATGAGGCATGATCCCAAAACCCTGAAAATCGTCGCAATTTAATTTCGATATTAAACTATATTAAATACGGACTTTCAATCTAATTTACAGCCGTCCGGCTGCGCTTTCGATCGGTCGACACTGCCTATTGAGCGACCCACTCGCCGGCGCACGCGCTTATGGAGGCGAGCAAAAAGCGAGCCGTGGGGTAACGGCGGCGGCGATGGCAGCCCCAACGGCAAGGACGACAGAGGCCGCTAACGTTTTCGGAGGCACCGCGGTTGGTACGGGCTCGCCAATTACCGCGTTTTCCCGATTGCTCTCCCCAAGTGGGCGATGCAGTCGGGCCCCAGCTTTCCCCATTGTCCCAAGGCTAGGCTCATTTTTGTTCGGCTTGGAACGACTTACTGATTGCCGAGTTTTCCCGTGCCCTCCCAAGGGGCGGCTGCCTTCACCAAGGCAGATCGATAGCCCCAGCTTCACCGCCCTGAGGCTGGGGTCCTTTTGCTGTCTGGATAGCTGCAGACTCAGGAGGGCGTTGATGCAGGGTTATAGCTCGATCCTTCTTGTCCAACGGTTGAACGACCTCGTTTGTCAACTGTCAGATCTGGAAGATCTGCGGCTTAAAGTCCAAGAGGCGGAGCGACGCGCCTCGGCTGTACCTGCATTGCAGTCGCCTCCGAGCACTCAATCGCAGCGACGGCGAGCCGCGGGGGAGCGAACCCCCGAGGAGTGACTGGAACCCGATTTAACCTGCGTTAGCGAACGAGCGTAGAGGCTGTGCAGCTCGACTGCCCTGAAGGGAGTGAACTTCACCATCCTCGCGTGGTGAGGCTTGAGCAAGGGGCTGCGCATTTCGCATTTAGGTGTCTACCGCCCGGGCCGTTGCTATCTTCGGCTTTCTCGCGCGCGACAACGGGCGCCAGTCAGTTATCCGCGCAGAGCGACTAAACGCCGAACTGATTGAAAATATCGATAGGCTGTTTGCCCCTTTTCTTCTCGATGAAGGGGAATAAGGCGCAGCATGCTCGAGCGGTCGATGGGCGCAAGCGTGCATTAGCGGACTAGCTGGGTGCACAGGCCGCACGCGACAGCAATAGCGATGAGGCAGCATGGCGTCTGAAGCCTTGCCCACGCTGATG
The DNA here is from genome assembly GCF_023074155.1 of Bradyrhizobium sp. 134. NCBI lineage: Bacteria > Pseudomonadati > Pseudomonadota > Alphaproteobacteria > Hyphomicrobiales > Nitrobacteraceae > Bradyrhizobium > Bradyrhizobium sp. 134. The sequence goes on from NZ_JADPKX010000001.1 coordinate 90,513, forward strand.
TTCGTCACGGAGCCGGCGAACTCGACCAAAAGAAGGACCAGGACTTACGTGATAGCTGCGTCATGCTGCTCGATCGGGCAGGCTGCGACTTGCTGACGATCTGCGACATCACTGGGCATTCAAACCGAAGTGCGCAGACCATCGTGAAGCACTACCGCGCCCGCAATGCGGCTCGCGCCGATTCCGGCATCGACAGGCTTGAATTGCAGGTGCGGAAGGAAGGCATGAAGAGTGAACGCAGACCGGTAGGGCTCGTGTTAAAGTAGTGGATGGGCTTCGGTCCTAATTATCCGCCTCGTCGCACGGCGTGCGACGTACGACCATTAAAAGCGTCGTACGAGAGTCGCGCGCAGTCTGTAGTCAGGCCCGAGCGGGCGCACGGCCGCCAGCGCCGCGCACCCGGTCCCCGCCCTACGGGAACGTTAGGCCGAAAGCGGCCGGATCGAGCTGCTCGCCTTTGCGGGGGACCAAGAAGCGCTCCAGCCCACCCAGCACGAAGCTGAGCAGCAGGGTCGCTTGACCGCCGACCACCTCGATTGTATGCGGCACACCGCGGGGAAGAGCCGCGTAGGCGCCGGGCCCCACGTCGACGCGGGCATCGCCGACGCGCGCGATTAGCTGCCCCTGCACAACGTAGAGCAGCTCGTTCTCGCGCGAGTGGGTGTGCAGCGGCGGCTCCTCCCCCGCGCGCACTGTCCGAAGGACAGTGCCATATTCGCCTCCGGTCTGGCTGCTCTCCACTTTCGTCTCGACGCTTGAGCCCCAGTCGAGGTCACCGTCTCACCGCCTTGGGGCGGCGTGAGAACCGGCTGCTTCACTGACATTTGTACCCTCCTAATTGTGGACCCTTGTCTTCGGGTGTGTGGCGGCGAAAGTTGCCGCTCACGCTCGTCAGCATGGGATTGCCCGCGGCGAATGGGAAATGACCTCGCGCCATGAAGTCGATAGCCGCGCGTTATGATGGCCGCAGGCACGTGCACGGCTCTTTGCGGTCGCGCAGACTTCCGTTTCAGGGATTGTGGATCCACCTGCGGCACCCAGTTTGGTCTGCAAGATCCTCGAAGCCGCAAAGACCGGCGAACGACACCGGACAAGCTGCGGCAGACCGGCCGAAAAGCCCTGACACAAGCGCCGACGACGTAGCCTTGATCGGGCGAGGTGCGGGTTGAACTTGCAGGTGACGGTGTTGAAGATCTTGGTGAGCTACCCGGACAGGTTCGCTTTGGTGGCGGACCTGAACCGCCATGTGGCGATCCTCGCCACTAGCGGCCCGGAGTGGGCCGAGCGCACCAAGCGACTGGCCGCGCGCGTGCCCGGACTGGACATCTTTTCGGACGGCCTCGTTGAGCGTCAAAATGGCGGCTGGATGATCACGGTCAAAGGGCGAGCCGTGCTCGAGTCCATGGAGGCGCGCCGAAGCGAAGACCCTATGGTTGAGAAGGTCGCAATAGAAGCGGCTGCCGCGCCGGTGCTAGGGTTGCCGCAGCCCTTGGAGCGAGCGAAGCGCCTACGCGAATGTCGCCAGCGCCGGCGCGAAGCCCGCGAACGTGCGCGAGCGCATGCTTCCTGATGCGCCCTAAGTTGCCGGAAGGGCCGAAAGGTTGACCGTTGGCTCGCATTGAAGACGAACAACTCCCCCCGACGTCCGAGTTGCTGCTGTGCCGGGTTGGCCCGGACCGGACAATCCCGGCGGGGGCGTCGAAGCGGCCGGGCATTCCGCGGCAGTCGCGCGAGATGGGTCCAAGTGAACCGCCGTGCACGACTGGTAATGTTTGGCGACAATCCTTATCAGTCTAGAACCGTATCTCCACTTCGGATCGTTACAAGCAAGCTGACTGATGCTCCGTTCTTCAAATTGTCATCAGATTGGGTGCCACTTTCCGCCGGTGCGCTCGTCTTCAGGAGCGGATGGCGTCAATCGCGTGAGCTATCAGGACCGCAACGCTGGCCGCGATTATGATGACTAACAGCCAACTGATCACGCTCGTCTCCATCAACATTATGGATGTGAACGCGCTCAATCCCGCACAGTCAAAAAGAACCCGCCGGAAAGCTTAATTTCAGCGAGGGGCTGAGGACTCAAGGCAACTCTTGCGTCCGCAGTGGTCCTATCGGCGTAATTCCAGTAGCCGGGTCCCCACCGGCTAGATTGACTGGGTCTCTGTGCAGCGCCCCCTCCCTTCGCAGCGGTAGAAAACCAGAATTGTTCCGCCCCCGGAACAGAATGCCCGCTAGATGTATTTCGGTTCCACCGAATTGTGTTTGCAAAACAGACAAAGTGCGGCAGAATTTTTGTTACCGGGGCTGGCTGCATATTTCACTTGGTGTTTTTACCCGGCGTCATTTGACGACGCGTGGGCCGCAGCGATTTAACCTCCCGCTGCGTCCTTCGCGAGCGCCCCTCAAGGTACGCCCTGTCGTTGGCGCCTCAGAGTCGGAGGACCGTGAGAACGGCTCAAGCGTCTCCAGCCGCAGCTTTCCCGTCTGATCCGCTGATCGAGCTTCGCAGGAGCGGCTCGCTCTGGGCATTTAGCCATTGAGATAGTTGACCGCGAATCGATGCCGGTTGCACGAAAAGGGCGGAATCCGCATTATGGTTTTGCTGGGCGAAGCGGATCTACCGTGGCTCTGAAGAACCCCGACGCTATTGCGGCAGTCGTGACCGCGCTCCGGCTTACTTACGGCGACGAAACGGCACGAGCCATGCTGGTCGGCGGCATGAGCCTGGCCGCGCTGATAGAGGCGATGTTCTCCGCCTCGGTTGAGCGACGCGATGCCGTTCGATACGTCGCGTCTGCCTTGGACGATCTCGCCATCTCGCCGGAACCCGGCCCGGTCTGGCATCTTCGCTACGTTTACGAAAGTCATGGCTCGTTTCGCGTCGTCGATATGGAGATTGCGACGCCAACCGGCACACTGTCCAGTAAAGACGTCTGGCTTCGTCTGCCCGTTTAGCTATCTCGCCACCTCTGCGATGTGGCCGGTGCTGTCGACGATTAGCGAGCGCGCGGTGCCTTCCTTGACGGCCTTGTAGGTCTTTATCTTTCCGGCTGGTAGTTCCTGGATGTGCGAATAGCCGGCGGCGCGAAGCTTAGCGATGATCTCCTCCGACGTCAGGCTGAGCGCGGACGAGGATCCCCAGACCAGTGCGAGGGCAGCCATGATGAAAGATCGCAGCACTTGGCTCCTTGCGCACTCGCCGCCATCGGATTGGCGCCTTAGCTTAACCGCCGACCGGCCCCGACAACGTCTCCAGGCCCGCCTCGATGGCCTCGATGTCCTGCTCGATCTGCGCAATCGACAACCTGCAGTCAAAGCCCGCCCAGGCTTTCAGGTCTCCGGCAAGGCGCCGGCGGTGCACCCTCAGCTCCTCAAGCGACTGGCGGTCTTTCAGTCTCGCATAGCCGTCCACAATCAACTCAATCGCACTCGACATGACGCTACTCCACAAAAACAATTCGGATCTAATCGGATGAGCTTAGTGCAACTTGAAAGGTTGGTGCAACTTCTACGCTGGCTTATACACCCATGCCCCTTTTTGACTCCGAACGCCCAACCAAGCTTTCGACAAATAGGTCAAGATCATTGACGGGCTGGCCAGGGAGTGGACGCAGTCCTGAGGCCATTAAGCCTGAGGTGTTGAAATCCGCTATTTGCCGATGTAGTCTTCTACTTTTACTACTCGCGCTATTTGCTCTGAGGCCACCTGATAGTGCTTTTTTTGTGCTGGGGAGGACATTTATGCGAGGCTCTCGCGCAATCCGTTACGCCGAACGACTTAGCGAACTCACTTCTCAGCTCTCAGAGTTGGCAGATCTTCGAGATCTGGTCGAAGAAGCTGAGCGAAGCGCCCGCGGTGTGCCTCCATTACGCTTGACACATCCTCCGTCGCGCCGCGTTCGACGCCGTGAACGGGGCGAGCCTGACGAAAGATCGCACCACTTGCCCTCCCTGCGCGCTCGCCGCCACCGGTTGGCCCGTTAGCCTAACTGGCCTCAGACCCCGAAAGCGCCTCCCAGCCCCGTGCATATCGCAGCGATGTCCTGCTCTATCTGGGCAATCGTCTGAAATCTGAACTCTACTTCCGTATCATCGGACGACTTTCGGTCTGGCGTACAATTATTTATCAGCCCTCCAATTCTCCCTATGGGCTAATTCCCACGACCCAAGGCCCCTAATTTCAATTGAATTTACTCATTTAATTCTATTTACCAAACTTATTTAATGCAGCGGTCCATTTAATATGGTATTTATTTAAGCCACGCCGGCTGGATCGGCTCGCGAGATTCTGACGAACACGTTTAGAGACAGTAGGTGCGACGACAATCGACTTTGCGCTCTGCGGAGCGAACCCTTTTCTCGGAGAAAAACAATGGAGCAGAACAGTTCTCATTCGACACGCATCCCAAAGTCCGGCTCGATCAGCTTCGGCCGTTCAAAAGCAAACTGCTTGATCCGCAGCATCTCTGTATACGGTGCCGCCCTTGATATTGCAGGAAATGAAAAGATTCCCGACGAATTCGCGCTGACTGTCATTCCGGACGGTGACCCACGTCGCTGTTCAGTCGTCTGGCGTAAAGAAAAACGTATCGCCGTCGCATTCTATTGATACGCCGCCAACTCATGCGGATGCAGGTGGAAGATCTTAGGACAAAGAGATGCTGCCGCGGAGCCTTGTTGTCCTGGAGAACTCGAGCGAGATGCTGCGGCACCTAGATCGCCAAACGCGGCGACCCGCCCAGCCTGGCAGTGATGCGCTGCAAAAAAAAGACAGCATTGTTGGCTGTTTATTTCCAGCGACGCCGCACTTTCAACAGCGGATTTAGTTGCCATGCAGCACATCCAGAGTAGGCATATTGCCGCGATATTGAAACTGACCGCCAGCAACTTGAAGCAGTTCGCACCCCGCCAGAGATCCAAAAAGGAATATTCCGAAATCCTCGTTTTGAGAGAGAGGATAAAAGTGGCGACCGATCTGAAGAAGGCTCGCCCGCAGCTCCTTACTCGGGGCCTGCCACGCGCCTGAAGGTAAATGATCCTGAACTAACGGAAACTGCAGCCTCTTAGCCGCTCCTTTGCACCGCTCGCCAGTTCATTGTGAGCGTTCCCCCTTCCACCGGGCAAAGCACTGATAGTCGGTGGTGCTATCAATTAGAGCGATAATTAAAGACAGGGAGGCCGACGTGAATCTCCGTGGGATAGCAGCGAGAATTGTCAAAGGTGACATTCAATACGCCCTGGGCCGATTCTGGACGGTCCGTTCGGTCTATGGTGGCGCAAGACGACTGATGGATCGTCGGGTTTCCGTGCAACAGAACGGAAGCTCTACATTGTTTCCCGACCAGAATGTCGATCAGATTGCTTCGACCATCTCCGAAGAGGCGGTGTTCATAGGTTTGAACCTCCCCGCGCATATAGTAAATGAAATTGACACCTTTGCACGCAAGGAGCCGCTCCACACCAATTACGATCCGGATGGCCCGACGTTTCGATATTCGGACGTCATCCGAGGCAAAGCTCCCGACGGGAGATCCGCGCCAATCGCTGGCATTAGCAACCCGACCCGCTGTCCTGCTGTGCAGGCCATCGTCGATGACCCCGTCCTCCGAGCCATCGTGGGAACTTATCTGGGGCACGAACCGCATAAAGTATTGACGATTCTCGGCTGGAGCTTCGCGTCCGATTTTTCCGAGGAGGAGCGCCGACGGCTGAGGCATCAAAACGTTCTCGACTACCATTATGACGTCGATGGATACAATTTCGTGTACGCAAACTTCTATATAACCGATACCGACCGTAACTCTGGCGCGCATGTCATGATGAAGCGCTCACACAAGCGCAAGCCCCTTCGTATGCTCTTCGGCTCGGCGTCTGCAAGCGAAGCGAGCGTGCATAAGCAATTTGGCGTAGAGAACGAAATCATGATTGAAGGCGAAGCAGGCACCGGCTTCGTCCAGGACACGTCATGTTACCACCGAGCCACGCCGCCAATCCAGCGCGACCGGCTCATGCTTGCTGTTCGATTTATTAATTGAGCGGGCGTGTCGATCAGGAGCGCGACCATGCTCGCCGCTAAGCTAACGCGTAGCGAAGGGCAACGATGCTCAGGAGTTCAGCATCGAGAGAACGAAGAAGAGCAACAGCCGAACTGAGGGACCGCGCGAAGTCAGGGAAGACGCTCAGCACGACCTATGCGGGCTTGAGGTGAGCAACTGCAAAAGCGAATGTCACTTGTCGGCGAGAACACCCGCGTCTAGTAAGGTCATTTCGTAAAGATTGGTTTCAACACCTCTGGAATTGCCATGACGAAGAACGACACCGCCGTGTTCGACGCGATGCGCCCTGATCCAAACGGACGGAGACAATGGGCCGGCCGACTGGGGACGGGCGAGGCAATAAAACGGGATGGCCTGGAGCTCGACCCCGGCTCGCTCGTTTACTGTCCCCACGAGTGGATCAATGCCGCCGGCTATGTTGACCTCGAACTGGTCCGCAAATACCCGCTGATGTTCGCGGTCTAAAGTCGTGACGAACCAGAGCCGACGCGCAAGCGATCCGCCGTCGGACGAACCAGCGATTCGACGGCTGCTAAGCCGAGCGGTAAAACGCAGGCGTCCAAAGCCGCCTGTGCCACCTGTCCCGTTCGGCACTGAAACAGATCCCAACCGCGAATTTTCCCGGCACGAACCGGAGGCCGTTTGGTTCTTCGTCTTCTTGCCGATTTTCATGCTGCTCTATGCGATCGTCGAGAAAATGCACGTGAGATAGCACAGGGGCGCTAACGTCTCGCAGGTGCCGCCAGCCGCCGGGACATGCGCCGGGGAAGTGTCCAGCCGAGCGAGCACCGCATTGGGGTGATCTTGGCGCAACGAAAACTGAAGCGGCACGCATCCCTGTGGACGAACAATCACCTCCAACAGCGGGAAGTCGGCCGCTAGTCCGGGCGGTTCGTGCCACTGCGATTGACGAGTCACGCATGGGCTTAGAAGGTAGACGGGGCGTCCGACGGTGATCGTCGCTGGCGGCAACAGGTCGAGATCTCTGGCTCGACCGTTTTGCCAGCTCCCTGTGAGTAAGCCTTTTTGGACTTCGATCAATGTGTCCAAAATGGAAAACGCAAGTGTGAGCTCGCGTCCCTCGCGCTTGAGCCGAGCGATCAGCTTTTCCTGGTGGGCGATGTGTTGCTCGCCTTTGAGAACGCGGCCCTCGGCCACCGTCAAGAGTTCGCTCAGACGCAGCAGCGGCCTCACTCGACTGCGATCCGGCTCATAACAAGCGAGCCGCCGGGAACCGCACCAAACTTCGACCCGATCTTTTAACGCGGCAACTGAGCCTAGCTGAAGAGCATCTCCCGGGCCAACGCACTCAATCTCTTGCACTTCCAGTGTTGTGCCCCAGTCGTCGAGCGTGAAGACATGACAGCGCATGGACTTTTGATCAGCGCGAACAACTCAGTGCCAAGCCACACCTGCGCGGGCCGCGAGTTGGCACGCGGGCGCGGTCCTGTTGGAGGGCCGCGACTCGCACGCTGGCTGGCTCCGTGGGAAGGGGGCTTCCGTAGACTGCCAACGTTAGAGTGTGGACGGTGCCGCATTTTTCAGGCCGCTGCATTTCAGTATGTGAATTAGCTTTCGCAGGGTCTTGGGGCGACACCTCACATCTGAGCCTCGCGCAATCCACCTGCGCAGCCCTGGTCGAGTGCACCGGCAGGGGCTTGTTGGCTTGAGGGCCGCTAGGCTGGACCGCGGCACGCCCGGGATAACAACTCAGTGAATGAAACTGTCTGCTGAACCCCGCGAAGCAGCCCGGAAACAGACCGAGCCCACATTGGTTCTCGCGACTTAAGTGGAGATGTCAAATGCTGACACTCAAAGTGATTGTAGCTGCTCTGGCCGCGGGATTTCTGATTTCGGTGTATTCGGGAGATTTCGGCGCCGACATCGTTCTCGCTATTGCCACGTGCCTTCCGTAGTTGTGCGCGATTGCGGAGTCGCGGCCCGACGCGTCCTAGCCCGGAAATGCGCCGGGCCTAACCATTCCCTGCTTTCCCCGTAAGGTTTGGCTGAGTCAGCATAGTGCGATTCTAGAGGCGGCCGATACGTCTGCGTCTTTGTGCAGCGCTCCTCGCGCTTCGCAGCAAAAGGCCCATGTCCGGGAACGGCTACTCACTTTTTCATGCAAAGCCCAAGCGTTGGAGAGGTCACGCACTTCGCCCCGTCCGCGGCACCGCCACTCGGGCAGAACACGGAAACTAGTGCTTCGCTGCTATCGCAATTGACTGCGCCGTCGGCCTGAACCGCTCGGATGTTGACCGTCGCCGGATCACCCTTGTCTCCCTTTTCGCCGGACCCTGCGGGCCTTGAGGCCCCTGCGCGCCGGCGGGGCCTTGTGGTCCAGGCACTCCTTATGCCTTGGGCTCCCTGCGGGCCGGCTGGACCTTGCGCGCCTGGATCTCCTTTAGGCCCTGGGTCTCTCCCACACGCTGCAAGTGAGAAGCCAGCGCTCATTGCGGCCACAGCGATCATTTTATGCATTGCCGACCTCCAACGATAACATGATTAAACTTCTCGGCTAACAGCCGCGTAAGAGGCGTCAGAGGCCCTTGCTGATCGCATCTTGGAACAATCCCCTTGAACCATGATTGCCGCTCCATGAGGTGGCTCATTGGCATCCTGGCGGCGTTCCTGATCTGCCTCTTCATCTACGCCGGATCAGCCTTCGTTTCGGTCCTGGGCCTAGTTTCGGCGGTGCGAAGCGGAGATGCCGCTCAGGTGATGGCCCGGACTAATCTTCCGCGCCTCCGTCATTCGGTAGTCGATCAGGTTGTGTCCGCTTATCTCGACCGAATTGGCCGAAAGCGG
>NZ_JADPKX010000051.1:0-511 GCF_023074155.1 Bradyrhizobium sp. 134
AACGCGCACGCCATAAAGGAAGCGGCCTGCCGAATCCCGCACCGACGAGCTGAATATATCGAGATAACGCACGGATCCATCGGGCCGCAATGCCCGCTTACGGGTGGTGTAGTTCTCGATGTCGCCGCGGACCTGCCGCACGTACAGTTCGGCATCCTCCGCCTGGTCGTCGGGATCGGTGTAGTCGAAGAAGGTCATTCCGAGCAATTCGTCGCGCGAGCGTCCCGTGATGCGGCAGAGGGAATCATTCACCCGCAAGAAGCGCCCGCTCTGATCAGTCTCAGCAATGCCGACGCTGGCGGCCTCATAAGTTGCTGCGAGCCTGGCTTCACTAGCGTTCCGTGCCTCTTCGGCAATACGGAGTTCGGTGACATCCGTGGTGAAGCAGCGCGTGTTGACGAACTTGCCCTGAACAATGCGGCTGTTCGACGTAATCAGCACATGCTTGATGGAGCCGTCACGCGCCCGCAGCCGCGCGGGATAACGATCGAGCGGCTCGCCGCATGAAAGG
>NZ_JADPKX010000005.1:0-511 GCF_023074155.1 Bradyrhizobium sp. 134
AACGCGCACGCCATAAAGGAAGCGGCCTGCCGAATCCCGCACCGACGAGCTGAATATATCGAGATAACGCACGGATCCATCGGGCCGCAATGCCCGCTTGCGGGTGGTGTAGTTCTCGATGTCGCCGCGGACCTGCCGGACGTACAGTTCGGCATCCTCCGCCTGGTCGTCGGGATCGGTGTAGTCGAAGAAGGTCATTCCGAGCAATTCGTCGCGCGAGCGTCCCGCGATGCGGCAGAGGGAATCATTCACCCGCAAGAAGCGCCCGCTCTGATCGGTCTCAGCGATGCCGACGATGGCGGCCTCATAAGTTGCCGCGAGCCTGGCTTCACTAGCGTTCCGTGCCTCTTCGGCAATACGGAGTTCGGTGACATCTGTGGTGAAGCAGCGCGTGTTGACGAACTTGCCTTCGACAATGCGGCTGTTCGACGTAATCAGCACATGCTTGATGGAGCCGTCACGCGCCCGCAGCCGCGCGGGATAACGATCGAGCGGCTCGCCGCATGAAAGG
>NZ_JADPKX010000009.1:0-81467 GCF_023074155.1 Bradyrhizobium sp. 134
GACGATATCGCGCAGGGCATCAGCGTCCCAATCCCCGCGACCCAGGATCGCCTGCTGCCGCCATGGGCCGGGATCGCCAGCCGCCTCCGCGCGCATCCAGCCGGTCTTGCGCTGCTCATCTCCGAGCAGACCTTCCAGGAACAAGCCTGCATTCGTCGCCACACGCTCTTGCGTGAACAACGGACGTATCCGTTGCTTGATCTCTCGAAGCGACGCCGCCCACAACGCAAGCGTCTCCTCAACCGACGCGGCCCGCGTCCACGACATTCGAATCATGGTTGCCCATGGATTCAGAAGTCTGCAAACAAAGCAACTGTAATGCTAGGCTGGCGTCTGAGTACCATATGCTTTTGGGCACATACTACCGATCCCGGTAGTTTAAAAGCTCCACGCTCCACGCAATCTGAGCCATGCGCGCATAGTTCAAACTAGAGATATCTGGTAGATCAACCCCAATGTTCACGATGCCGGCCAATGCTCATCAGCACAGTTGTAACATGGATCCATCAGTTGCGCTGAATGATGCCCATGTCCAGGTCAGGCGCTTGTATTCATGAGCGCAATGGAAGTGATGCATCGAAGTGGATGCCCACTTCACCTTTTAAAGGGAGATCGGCCCGATGTAACGCAGTACTGTCGGACGCGACGCCGCATCAGTTCTCGTGCTTTGCCGAACAGTTCCGTTGCTTTCTGATTGCGTTTATCTCGGATACAAGTCATCTGTCGATGCGTGTCAGGCTCCCGCAAGAGCTGTATGTACGCGAAGGGAGGGGAAAATGCCGGACATCGTTGTAACCGATGTAATCGCTTCTTGTATCGTAAAGGCGATCGAGGGCAGCCTCGACGATTGCAGTGATGTTATCATTGGGATCGGCGACACTCGTCCCCTTGCTGTGGTCTTAACCGATTCAAAAACACAGCGCATTCTAGGCGGCGCGATTGGACTTTCATCCGTGGGATTGTTGTTCCTAGATTCGTTCTTCTTGCCAAAGGAATTTCGCGGAAGAGGCTTGGGAACAGAGATTTTGAAGCAATTTGAAAGAGAGGGTCGACGGCGTGGCTGCCAATCGGCCTTTCTCTACACAGTCAATCTATCAGATTTCTACGCTCAAAATGGATGGAAGACCAACGGCCGAATGCCCTGCGATCCAGCCGGAACGTTCCGATTTTTTATGACTAAGAACTTAGAAGCATTCTCATAGAACTTCCCTTAAAGGAATTTTTCTTGACCTATCACAATTTGGAATACGGCGGCGCTCGGCGCGTGAGCCCCACGCGGATGCACAATTCGCGCGCCGTTTGCTCATATCGAATAGGCGTTCGCAGCAAAGGAGCTCTTGCTGGAGGATAGCTCGCTCCAGGCGATGGATGCGCTGTGGAACGAGGCGACGACCCCCTCTTGATGCGGGAAGTGGAAATCAGACGGGACGATGAGCTTAAGTGAAACTCGCAACTGGGCCGTGACCGCCGGTACTGTCGGTGGCCGGATTCCGCGGATATCAAAGCCGCGAGCTTGCAGTGCGGACGCGAGACGCGGTGTGCACTCGTGGCCGCATCACGATAATAGAGCACAATCTGCAAATCCGACGGGCTTCGCCAACTGCGCGCTCTCATCTCCCAATGTGTGAACGCGACCAGCTCAGAAAGACGCTGCTGATGCTCACCTTCATCCGGGCCGACCAAACAGTGCGTCCCGCACGGCGACAGTGACCGTGCCCCATATGTGGAACGGACCGCGAGGCAAGAGCTTTTTCAGTCGATTTCACACATCGGAACGGTGCGGCCATATGTCCGGCCTTTGCGCGCGGCACAATATGGCCGCTGGCCTCGATGAGATCTGCGGAACGGAGCTAGATCAAAGTTTACGCTTGAGCGCATCGGGGCAGTAGCTTCACTCGTTTCGGGGTTTCGTCCCACGGGTTCATCGCCAGTTGTTGCAACTTGCCCCCTCTGCGCCGGTCAGATCGTTTTGGCGGTCACGCATCCATCAGAGGGAGACGGTGGTAATCGCCAGTAGGTCGGGACACCGATAGATTCCGCCCTTGTTCATAAGCGCCCAGATGATCCGTAAGCGTCCTCTCAGGCCGCGGCTTTGAGGGCTTGAGCGCCGCAGACTTAGGGAAGTAGCTGGTCGATGTCGCGGTTTGGATGCCAGTTGACGATCCTGGTCAGGACGCCGGTGAGATAGGCGAGCGGATCGACGTCATTGAGCTTGCAAGTTTGTGCCGACTGCCGAACGAGATTCACCTGGGCGGCGTGTAATCGGCTCGGCAGATTTTGTCTTGTAGCTCCGCTTTCAACAGCGGAGGCCAGGACATGATTCCAGAAGAGCATTTGGGCAGGAGCCGACTATTCCGGCGCCTGAAGAGTGGACCCCACAGACAGCTCGTCGAGCTCTACGCGGCGCGCCTCGTCAGGGACGAACTCGCTGGCCACGGCACGTGGCGATGCCTGAACTTGCCAGCGAGCCTCATCAGCTGGATCGAAAGATGTGGCTTGAGGTTGCGATCTCGATGAACGCGTGGCCGAACGGCACCTTAAGCACCGAGCGGGGAAGCAGTGCATCCAGCTTGGGCGGCGCTGAAGCGGTCGCTATCGGTGTTGCGCGAGGCGGGCATGATCGCGTCGGCGGCGCTGCCGCCGGTGTCGCCGCAGGACGAGAATTTGGGGAGTTCGCCGAGTTTCTACAAAGGGAACGCGGGTTGGCGCCGACGACGATCATTCGCCACCTGCCATTCATTCGCCGCCGACCTCTTGCGCAAGCCGACGTGAGGCGGTGACCGGCACTTCGCCGCCCGGCGAGCCTCTCGATCTGATCGGCTGAAGTCAATCTCGTCGGCAATAACCATGAGCGCGAAGCGAGCCCTCGGCATAGCGCAGCGCCAGATCCCGTCGCGGATTGCAGGTGAAGGCGACTCCGATGGTGTTTTCCATCCGAGCTGCGAATGGGGTCGTGCCTCGTTGCAATCGGCCCGCCGGCATCCGAGCGCGACGCGGACCTGGTCCAGCGACGTGAACAGCGTCTCGTTCAACAGTTCATCGCGCACCCCGCCGTTGATGGGGGAAGACGGCCCCGCTCTCTCGGCGCCGGCGATATGCTGGCGATCTCCGTACCGCTAACCGGAGCAAATCATCATGGAAGTCGCGACGATTGGGTTGGATATTTCGAAGCATGTATTTCACGTTCATGCAGTTGATGCTCAAGGGCAAGTGACCGGTCGCCAACGCCTCCGGCGCGGCGAGATCGTTTCCTTCTTCTCCGCGCTCTCACCCTGCGTGGTTGGGATAGAGGCCTGCGCTCCCGCCCATTACTGGGGGTGAGATTCAGCGGTTTGGACATAATGTGAGATTCATACCGCCAGCGTATGTGAAACCTTATGTGCGGCGAGGAACAAAACGATGCCGCTGACGCGGCGGCAATCTGCGAAGCTGTCGCCCGCCCCAATATGAGATTTGTTCCCATCAGGAGTGTCTAGAACCAGGCCTTCTTGATGCTTCATCGGGGCGAGAGGTTTGCTGGTCCGCCAGAGCACAATGACGCCGTGCGCAATCCGCGCTCACTTTGCCGAGTTCGGCATCGTTGTTGGGCAAGGTCGACCGAGATAGATGGTTTGGTGGATATGCTGAGTGACGAGGGACTGATTCTGCCGACCACCGCCCGCATGGCACTTGTGGCGCTTGTGAACCAACTGAAGGAATTCGACAGCCAGATAGACGCTATCGAATGTCAGTTGGCTCAGATCCAAAAAGTACATCCGATGGCCAAGTTACTGGCTTCCATCCCAGGTGTTGGCCCCATAACGGCCACGGCCGTAGCGGCCACTGTCTCAGATCCCGCCATGTTCCGCTCCGGTCGGGAGTTCGCTGCCTGGCTCGGAACGGGCCAAGACAGAACTCCACCGGAGGAAAGTCGCCTCGGCCGTATAACGAGGCGAGGAGACGCCTATCTCAGGCACTTGCTGGTTATTGGGGCCCGCAACATCGTCCGGTACCCAAGGCGCGATCACGAGTCGAGCGGCCTGGATCGAAGCACTACTTGAGCGACGTCGCCCCATGGTCGTTGCAATCGCCGTTGCCAACAAGTTGGCTCGCATCATTTGGACGATGATGACGACCGTTGAGTTCTATCGGCCTAACGCTGCGGGTAAACTGCTACGCAGGCAGGCCACTAGCATGATGGAAACCGGCGGAGCGGGGATCGTGAACCGCTCCGGGATTGCCGGAGGCTCCAACTCTTGAGAAGGTGGAGCCATGACGAGCAAGACAACGAACAAGTTTTCACCCGAGGTCCGGGCGCGTGCAGTTCGGATGGTTTTGGATCACGCGAGTGGGCATCCCTCGCGCTGGGCGGCGGTGACGTCGATTGCGGCCAAGATCGGCTGCACGCCGCAGACGCTGCATGACTGGGTCAAGAAAGCTGAAGTCGACAGCGGGCAGCGGGCCGGCGTTCCGACCGACATGGCCGAGAAGCTGAAGGCGCTCGAGCGGGAGAACCGGGAGCTTCGGCAGGCCAACGAGATTCTGCGCAAGGCAAGCGCTTATTTTTGCGATGGCGGAGCTCGACCGCCGGTCCAAGCCATGATCGCCTTCATCGACGATCATCGTGGGGCGCATGGGTCGAGCCGATCTGCAAGGTCCTGCCGATCGCCCCCTCGACCTATCACGCCCATGTGGCCAAGCGGCGGGATCCCGCCAGGCTGTCGGCGCGCGCCAGGCGGGATGTTGCGCTGAAGATCGAGGTCCGGCGCGTCTTCGATCAGAACTTCCGCGTCTACGGCGCGCGCAAGGTCTGGCGGCAGCTCAAACGTGAGGGCTTCGATGTTGCCCGTTGCACGGTGTCGTGACTGATGCGGGATATGGGTTTGCAAGGGGTCATCCGCGGCAAACCCGTCAAGACCACGATCAGCGACAAGGCTGCGCCATGCCCGCTGGATCACGTCAACCGCCAGTTCAAGGCGCCAAGGCCAAACGTCCTTTGGCTCTCCGACTTCACCTATGTCGCGACCTGGACCGGCTTCGTCTACGTCGCCTTCGTCATCGACGCCTATGCCCGCAGGATCGTGGGCTGGCGAGCCTCTCGCACGGCGCATGCAGGCTTCGTGCTCGATGCGCTGGAGCAGGCACTGCATGATCGACGGCCGGTCCATCGTAGCGGGCTCGTGCACCACAGCGACAGGGGCAGCCAAGGCGTATCCATTAAGTACACCGAGCGCCTGGCTGAAGCAGGCGTGGAGCCTTCTGTCGGCAGCGTCGCCGATTCCTATGACAATGCTCTCGCCGAAACCATCAACGGCCTCTACAAGGCCGAGGTGATCCATCGGCGCGGGCCATGGCGCAGCTTCGAGGCCGTCGAGTTCGCGACGCTGGAATGGGTCGACTGGTTCAACAACCGGCGGCTCCTGGAGCCCATCGGCAACATACCACCGGCCGAAGCCGAGCAACGCTACTACGCCATGCTGGAACAACCCGCCATGCCGGCAAAACTTAAACCGAATGGCCTCCGGCAATCCCGGGGCGGTTCAATCGAGCAAGCCCGAAGAGCTTTAAGCGCAACAAGCGGGACGCCTTGATGGCCTCGATCCGCGATCTCCAGCAGGGCCAGCGGCCATGATATCGGCCGCAATAACAGAACGTATACATGAACGCACCAGACCGATCTCCAAAACGTGGTCGAAATCCCTTGCGCCCGCGGGGCCGTCTATACATGAAGCTTTCTATGAAGGCATTTCTGCATGGGCTTGCCTGGCGCTATGTAGCGCCATTCCACGCGGCTCTGATCAGCCCATGTCACGATGGCGTTGCTGGTGAGCTCGCTGCCGTTGTCGCTGACCGCCATCTTCGGCTTGCCGCGCTCAATCATCAGCCGGTCCAGCTCCCGCGCCACCCGGGTGCCCGAGAGCGAGGTGTCGGCCACCAGCGCCAGGCACTCGCGGGTGCAGTCGTCGACCACAATGAGGATACGGAAGCGGCGATCATCGGTGAGCTGATCCGATACGAAGTCGAGCGACCAGCGGTCGTTCGGCGCCATCGGCACCGTCATCGGCGCCGGGGTCCGATCACCCGCTTGCGGCCGCCACGGCGGGACGCACCGCAAAGCTTCTCTTTCCTGGTAGAGCCGGAACAGCTTTTTGTGGTTGATCACATGCCCCGCTTGAACAGAACGTGGAGGGCGCCGATAGCACGCGCGGCAGCGCAGCTTGCCGATCGCTCTCATGCGTTGGGCGCGTTCTCGTCCTCCATCCTCCTCAGTCGCTTTGCCTTCGAAACCTCCGACGATCTGCTTCTGTATTCGGGTCTGCTTCTGTCAATCCCTTAGGAGCACGTGCCGCGGGTACCTTGCTTCTGTTCGTGGTCGGCAAAGCCGCCACATGATGGGATTCGGTTGAATGGTCGGTTCAAGCTCTTCGGCGTAGTCAGCCGCCTTGAGGCGGACGCCACGACAGATTATGCGAATTCGACCATCCCACGCCCCGCGACGGGCGTCTTTTGGGAAGGCGATGGCGGCCTTATGCCGCCGCCGCAGTCCATCGGAATTCGGTTCCATCGACCCACATTCGGTGAAGGACGACAGCCATCTTTCTGGCCAGCGCGACCTTCGCACGCTTGCTTCCTTGCCGGTGTGCAACACGCATCGCCCAAGCCTTCATCGGAGACCATCAGGTCGATGGCCTGAGAACGACGTTCGCAGCTTCGAACAGGGCCGTGCGCGTTTCTCCATCTCCGACTTTTGTGATCCGTCCCACCCGATCAATCTCGCCAGATTGGTATCGCCGGGGCTTCAACCCGAGATAGGCGCCCACGGATTGGGAATGCAGGAATCGCCTGGGATCGTCCACAGTGGAGAGGAAGGTCGACGCAGAAACCGGGCCGATCCCCGGCATCGTCATCAAGAGCCGACATGCCGGGTCGCTGCGCACGGCCTTCAGAACCAGACCATGCAATCGGGCGTACTCCCGCATCAGCGCTTCGCGTCCGGCGAGCAGCGGATTCATGGTCGCCTCCAGCATGGCGTCACCGCCGACCAACTCACGAATTCGCGTCGCGAACAGATTCCGCGAGACGATTCCGACCTTGAGGCCGAGCGGACGCAGAAGTCCTCGGATGACTTGCTCCGTGGCAGCGATGGAGCGGACGATATGCTTGCGAGCCGCCGCCAATGTCCGCGCCCTTTGGCTGCCGATGCTCTCGACGTGGACAGGCTTGAACCATCCCATTCTCACCGCCTGCGCGATCCCACGGGCGTCGTTCCGATCGGTGTTCACCGGCATGGCCGAAAGTGCCGCCTTAACCTGGCGGGCTTCCAAACTGACGGCCGGCAGTCCCAGTTCGATTAGATTTGCGGTCAGCCATTCTGAGGTCGGTCCTGCCTCCAGGCCCAACCGCTCAACTTGACCAGGCCATGGTTCGAGGTACTGCGCAATCGATGGCGCGTCCGCCAACGTCGTTCCCTCCCGGATAAGCTCGGTCTCGCCCACCGCACATATTGCAACGGAATTCAGCGAAACATCCAGGCCGACGTAGATCATGATCTTCTCCTCCTTAGGATGGAATCGGTCCATAATCGTCAGTCAAAAACGTGCGGCGCGGCAAATAGGTCAGGCGATCGGGACCGAATACCGCATCTCTTCCGTAAAACGATTGCGCTTCATGCTCTGGTCCTCGTCTTGGGCCAGAGCAAACTTCAATCTGGATTAAGTCCCAGATGGCAGGGTCAAAAGCTGTCGAGGGTGACGGCGCGGTCGCGAACTTAGATGGCCGGCAGCGATTGCCATGAAGTCGGCCGGCACGTCATAGGCCGTGTCAAGCGCACCTGTAGCGCGACGCCTTTCCGCATGTAATGAACAACGAGTAGGTTCTCGCTCTCATAGGGCGCGGCGGGCCCTCGTCTCTCTTGCCGTAAACGCCTGTAGCGTGAGCCTCACGGCCGTGCTGGCCCTGCCGGTACGCATCTCATCATAGAGCCCCTCGGGGGGCCTACTCCAAGCTGCGTCGCAACAACAGCGTTGCGGGGCTCGCGCTCTCAGCCCGAACGATCTTCCCGCAACGTCAGTGCCACCGGCAGCGAACGCGAGCGCGCGACCGCCAAGAAATGCGCCCGTTCGTCGCTGGATATTGTGAGCGTCGCCTTCGGGCGTCCGGTTCGCAGTATCTCATTCGATTCAGGATACCGAAACCGATGCTATAATTATGCTACGGACTTATGGACAGAACACTAGATGTCTGCGGCCCGTTCATGAAGTAGCGAACTCATTTCAGCTTTAACCGAGAACGATAGTCGAATGATCGGCGAACGCCGAAACGCCAACCGCTCAGGGCCAAACGCTCGATCCCGGATTTCGGAATTCTCGAGTGACGTCGCGAATGTGAGAGCAACAGACCCAACGTGTACGCGTCAACTAATCGACGTCGCGTTGCGCGCACGAAAGTGGCGACGCACACTTCAGATCACTTCCGTCTATCGCAATAGCCAGATCGGTGGTTCCAAACTAGGCAGCCTTGGCCGCCTGCGGCTTTGACTTGGTGCGCGCCACGCTCCGAGAACCAGCGATGCTGAGCGGCACATCGCCATCGCTTGCGATGCGCTCCTCCACGCGATGTCGCTTGACGGGGTAGCACTCGGTGGCCCGGTTATCCCAGATTGCAACGTCGCCCGATTTCCAGCTCCAGCAAACGGTATTTTCCCGCGCAGTGAGGTACGATCGAAGCCGGTTGAACAGCTTCTGGCTGGCATATTTCTCTAGGCCAACGAAGTTTTGCACAGAATGTCCGAGCACGAGCAAGCGCTCGCCCGTCTCGGGATGGACGCGAACAACCGGACACGCGGTTTCGCAGATTGTTCCGGTGAAGACATCATCGAATTGCTGCGTCTCGATGGCGTGCCTGGTCACGGTGCAATCAAAGGCGCTGCAGTGCACCGCCCATAGGTTGTCGGCTAGCATTCGCAGCGGCTCGGGAAGATCAAGATATGCAGCCGCAGTGTTTGACCAAATAATGTCATCGCCATCAGGCGGGATCACGACACCGCGCAGTACCGAGATTTTCGGACATGAGTCACCGAAGCTGAGATCCATGTGGATCCGGTCGGCACGACCGCTGCCGCGGCCCGGCGCCATGTCCGGGGTCAATGTTCCCCTTATGGTACGCGGGATCAGAGAGCCGAGGCGGACGGCAAAGCGCTGCTGTTCGGCATCATCCAGATGTCCCTGATCACGGAAGAAGATGACTTTGTGCTCGAGAAGCAACTGGCTAATGGCGCAGATGACCTCGTCGGACAATCCGTCCGATAGCCTGATGTTCTTGATCTCGGCACCAAGCCGGGCCGCAGACCTGACGATGTCCGATCGCGGAATGACATTATCCATGGTCGTCACGTTGCTCATGATCATGCTCTCACTATCGTGATGCCTAAAACAAAGCTGTGCGATATTTCGTCGCGAGACTAATGGGGGAGGCCAGGGAAAACGATTTGTTGACGGATCGTACTCGGCCGCAATGTGCTCCAGCATCCGCCACAAAGAGCCACGCCAGGTCGTCGGCACGCACCACCATCATCATGTGCCCCGCTCTGTCGCGATCAGGGCCAGTCTTGCATCGGCTCCGATCAGACGACGGAAACGGTCGGCAACGCCGCCGGGATCGACGTGCAGCATGATGAATTACCTCGCTCTTACATCTCAATCATACGGTCAATCGATGTCTAGTCCATGAAACGAAACCAGCTTTCTTTTCGACGATGAGAAATGTTCATTTTGCCGGCGAGCTAGGCACCGAGCTATTTTTAGGAAGACGATTTCTCACGCGTCGCAATAGGTACAATCGCGGTGGTCGGGACGAAATGGATAGCTCGTGGTCTTCAATCGGCGCGACATCAAAGTTACTATACCTTCGGTTGTTGGTACCTTGCACCCGCAATTTCTACGTTAGAGCACGAGTTTCGCCGTATCGAATTTTCAATGTGTGCGGCTGTTTCACCCGTCTTTCACAGATGGAGCAGGTGCCGACTGCTCGCGAAGCGACAGATCGATACCCCGTGCGCTTTAACAGTTCCCGCTACGGTTTAACAGGGGCTATATCACCCGTTTTAGGAGATCAGCTACCTGAACACGAGGAACGTCAGATCAGAGTCCGATGAAACGAGGCGATTCACCCTCATCTTCTGTTACCACGAAGCTGAGGCGGCAGGACGCTGCTCGGCAAGATCGCTGCATCACTTGAACGCCGGCGAGGAACGGATGCCGCCGAGCTCCATAAATGGTGCGCTTGGTTATCCATGTCTCTGCTGGCCAGATGAGGCCAAGGATGGCTGCGACTTCGTCGCGGCACGACAGAAGCTCCTTGAACTGCCGTTCGTTCCAGCATAAGCGGGCAAATCTTCTGGACGCCACGTTGTTTCGAGCGCGACGTCGATGTCCCTTAGTTTGTCCTCACCTCGCATCAGGCTACCGAAAACCCAGACCCATTCCAAGCATCGGACTGCAGCGGGATCACGGTTGAGATACCAACACGCCGCAGGAACCCGTCCAGCACCACCTGTGCCTGATTCCCGTCCGGGTCTGAACAAATCGTTGAAGCGAGGGCTCATTTTTCTTAAAGCAACTCCGGGACGATAAGCATCGATTTCGGAAGATGTTGAAGGCCCATTGCGATTCGGCCCGGGAGTTTCCCTAAAAGGGTCTTTCCTGATTCAGAGCCCAATGCGCGAACCGCAGCCGGTCTCTCCAAGCTTGCGATTGTGCATCGACATCGGATTCCTACCTTTCGGGCAAATCGATCCATATATCTGCAGGACCATTCAGAAGTGTATCTTGATCCGGCACATAGATATTATCAGGCATTCTAAGGCCGTGACCAACGGCGACTCCACTGATTATAACGGGAAGCTCGATCTGCTTCTGATCTTCAAAGCTGTCCGCGCCAACAATTCGAAGACTTTCCAATTCAAACCGTCGGAATTTCATCAGCGGTTTTGCCGACGCTATCAGGTCTTTGGCGGAAGATACTCCCCGCGCGGCCTCTTTTCTCAAATGGTCCAGCGCCATGAAGAGGGACGAAAGCTCGTCCAGCTCAGAACGATTGAAGTGTCGCAAACGCGACGAAATGGGCACTCCGTTCCTGTATCGTACTGTCGGCACAAAACGTATCTCGCAATCAACAAGCAAGTCTGTGACCGCTTGTTTCACGAGAAGGGCCTGTCCAATATCCTTTAAACCGAAATAGCTGCGATTTGGTCGCGCAAAACAAATCCAGCGGATGCATCCGGTGATACCTTCCTTGAGGAGCCCATGAGGCCCGCTCGCACGCAGCGGATAATCCCCTTGAGATACAAAGGTGCGATATCCTGGCGGAAACATCTCCGCGTCGGTCGTTGAAATGACGGCAGAAGCGCCCGCTCCCAGCGCAAGCGCAATGTCATCCTCCAAATTGAACTCGTACTCAGGACCTGGGCTAAGCTGAATCTTGTTCGGATAGACTGTGACAATGGCCACATCGTTCTCGGCTGCGGCCCTTCTGATTAACTCCGCATGGCCCAGATGCAATGCTCCTAAAGTGTGTACTGTGCCGATAGTCTGCTCTCTTCTTGCTACGTCCGTAATGAAGGTCTTGCCAGCTGAAAGAGACGCTAGATGCATGCTTCCTACTCCGTCTTGTTGATTGCCCGGCAGCCCTGCTGCTCGAGCAGACATGACCCATGGCGAGCGCTACCGGCCACATCGACGGCGCGGCGGATGAGCTCATGAGCGCCTGGAGTCCGGCCACAACGGGGACACATCCCGCTTCTCTATTGTCCTTCTCTATGATGACAGGCGCCCCAAATGGTCATGCGTCCTTTAGCCCATCAGGTCGATCCTTCTCGACCGCGCCTCATTAGCGATGAGAACTCAGCCAAATACTCTGAAGGTTCGGATTTCTGATCTTCCACGTCCTTCAAAGCAGCCTGGAGCCCAGGACATCTGTCTGCAAAAAAGGGCGGTTCAAAGGTCGTTATCCTTGCACCCGAGAAGTCTGTTTTTACAAAGCTTGCCTGGAAAGGTGAAATTCCACTCAAGTTAGTCTTGCAGAGCGAGGATTGATTCATTCGAACGTATGCCGTACGGGCCGCTTCCAGGTTGCTGCCAGTCATTCCTGCCGCAATATAGGACTGAACAAGGTTGGCTCCCTCGAAATTGGCGCGGTTCAAAGCCATGGACTGCGGAGGATCACCGGTAATCATTGAGCGATATAGGTACGCCTGCGAAAAATCTGAATCATAGATATCGCAATCGCGTATAAACGCACAGCGCGCACGGAAGCCGCGCAACTGGGCGGATCGCATCGTGCTCTCGAAGATCGAAATGGCTTCCCCTGATGCGCGAGATAGATCAGCTCCATCGAGCTGACAAGAACGAACGGATACTCCGTTCAACACCGCGCCGACGAGGTTGGCATTAGCGAGGTTTACCGACAGAAGTCGCGCCTCCGATAGATCTGCCTCCTCGAGCTCCGCCTTCGCGAGATTTGAGAGGCTGAAATCCGCAAAGGGGGCGCTCAGCGCTTTGGCCAGGATGCGACCGCTCGCCTTTGAAAGCCTGAAGTAAGGAAGATGAGCGTTCTCTAGGACAAGATCATCGACCGAAGTGGGGCGCAGGATTGATAGATACTCCCCCCTTGACTGCAAGAGCGAGCTGCCGGTCAGATGCGCCTTCGTCATCGTAACTTGGTTTAACTTGGCAAAATGAAAGGACGAGCAAGGCAGGTAGCATTCGTTGATGGTGGATCCTTGCAGTTCAGCGCCATCAAAGACAGCGTGGCTCGCGTCACATTGATAAAAGAGGACGCCACTTAGCACTGCGTTGTCGAAACGGGTCCTTCGCATGCTGCACCCGTGGAATAGGCTACCCGTTGCATCGATGAGATTGCGCAGACTTGCATCGTCGAAATTGCAAACCTGTGCGGCAATAGCATGCATATACGCAAAGTCGAGCTTGGCTCCGCGGAAACTTGCTCGCTCCAATCCCGGGCAAATGAGGTTGGCCTCGGACAGATCGGCTCCATCCAGCTTCGCTCCGTGAAGCTGCGCACGATTGAGGATGCATCGCCGCAACGGAAATCCAGATAGATCGTGACCGTTGAAGTTCTCGGAAGATAGCCGCAGGCCGATGCCGGTCTTCTTGATCGCGTCCTCGGTTCGCCTTCCCACCGCAGCCAACGCAGACGCCCGATCACCGTTTCGGCTCCAGTAGCGGACAAAGTCGCCATCTGCCGAAGATTGGCTTATCGCTGTTGCATGGATGCCCAACTCCTCAGGCACGCTGAAATGGCTAGTGGCGTCGGTAGCTTGCGTCATTGCCGGGGTCTTCCATTCTCCATGACGAGCGCACTTTCTCAGCCTCGTTTGCCGCGCGCTTTTTGCATGGCCCGCCTGTTTGAAGTCGCCAAGGTTTGCCGCGAGCGCCTCTTGGGATTTCTTTCTGCGAGTTAAGCATCATCCCTCATCAGGATCTAACTTACCTGACCGGGGCTCTTGAATTGCGCCATCACGAACCGACACGCACGAAAAGCCTGAGCAAGTTGCAGCAGACGGAGTTGATCTCCCAGGACGTCACCCTTGGGTACTTAATCGATCTGTCGACAGTCGAGTGAAAAACGCCGCAACTTCGGCTACCCCCGAGTTCGTGCTTCTAACAGTCGGCCTCACGATGCACTTCAATAGCAACGTCTGTGCCAGTCCCTCATCTATCCTGACAGACGTTGAATCATTGTCTAGAAACGGCGCTCGGCAGAAGGCGTCTGGGCTTTGGTAACTGACAAGGACTTGCGTCCTGTCACAAACCATACAATCATTCCCGACGCTCGCAACGGCGGCTCCTGCTTGTTCTCTATCGCTTCGACGACAAGTGCGATGTCCCTCTCCATGACCGTCGAGTGACGGTTGCTTTCAATGCACGTTGGCGCATTCTCCCGATGTCGTATTATTGAGCCACAATTCGCCGCCTGTGTTCCTCAGTTTCCGTCCCGGCGACGCAGCTCCGTTCCGGAAATCCGCCAACAAGGTCGCGCGAGGTTCCGGGGGCGGTGTTCGGGTCAGGAGTTCACATGCAGGGCGTACAATTGTATTACATGCGTGGGTCGGTTATCGCACTTTCTTGACGAGCTCGGCGATGCCGGATGGGCGTGACGGGTGATGAGCCTGAGGAAGCGCTCGACCTGCTTGAGGCAGGAAGCATAGGCTGGAGAGAATGTGCCAGCCTGGACTTCGGGCGGGACAGCTCCTTGGATGCTTGTGGTCGCGTGGTTGCCAAGGACGAGATGGATGTCAAACTGGGCCGGCAAATTGGTTTCGATGTGCCTTTGCAAAGGCACGGAACTGCTGGTGACTGCGCGGTCACGAATTTTGTTTCCAATCGGACGCCTTGCCCTCTTTGAAGGCGGAGGGACCCGCGGAGTCGCCTCGCATTCCTGGATTCCCGCTCGCCAAGAACCGCCATTACGCAATCAAGTGACGGCTCTGAATGCACACCTGCTCGCCCGCAGCGGGAAACGGAGGACGAGGGGCCCTGTATAGATGTTCTTCCCGATTGACAAGCCAATCCAGATGCCGGTCGCACCAAGCCCGATCTTCAAACCAAGCACGTGGCCAAGTGAGAAGCCGATTGCCCAGTAGGCAATGGCGACGAACAGAAGCGGCACCCGAGTTTCCTTCGCAGACCGCCCGCCACAATGCTCTGCGCGGCATCAGTGACAAAAAGGCTCGCGGCGACTATAAGGAGCTCTGCAGTCAGTCCGATCGTTGCGTCGGCACCTCCGACCGATTTGTCCAAAAACAGCTCGGCGATCTAAAAACGCGCGACGATCACCGCAACTGTCAGCAAGGCAGCGATGAGCGTACCGAGCAGCATCGCGACCAGGTCTGCCCGCTTGATGCCGGGACCGTCGTTGCGGCCGACCGCATGGCCAACGCGTACGGCCGCCGCCATGCTGATGCCGAAAGCGATCATGGATGTAATCACGGTGATCTGAAGCGCGATCTGATGAGCCGCGAGTGCACTGGTGCTGATCAGGCCCGCCAGGAGCGCAGAAACCGACAAAACTCCGTACTGCATCAGGAGGCGCTTGCAATCGGAGTTCCGATCACGATCAGCTGTCGCAAGAAGGGCCAATCCAATTGCCAGAGATCTGCAAGCGCGTGGTAGTTACGAAAAGGACGACGCATTGTGGCAAACCACAAAGCGGAGGAACATCGCACAGTTCACCAGCGCGCTCGCAAGCACCGCACCGAACAGCTCAAGCCGGGGCAGCCCGAACTTGCCATAGACCAGCAGATACACGAGCACCGCGTTGAGAGGGATTGCCGCCAGCGTGATCCACGAGATCGGCTCCGGCCGGTTGACGGCGACCATGAAATTACGGATGGCCTGCAGCCATAGCGCCGGCACTACGCGACAAGGCCAGTCCGAACAGATATTGCTGCCGCGCAGCGTCTGGGCCTGACCGAAAGCGAGCAGAATTTGCTCTCCACGAGACGCAAACGCCATGATCGGGAACGATCGTAACAGCGCCGTCCATAGGCCCGTGCGCAGTGCGCGCTGTACCATAGCAAGATTACCGGCCCCATACGACTGCGCCGCCAAAGGTGCGATCGGCGCCACCAGGCCCGCGCCAACGGTGAAGCTGACGAGATAGAGCGTGACGGCCAGGGCGGCCGCAGCGAGTGCCTCAGGCCCGATGTGCCCGATGAAGGCCCAAGATCCGCCGTCATCATCGCGACCTGCGCAAGCTGGGTCAACACCATCGGCCACGCGAGCTTCACAGTTTCGTTGAGCTCGATCTTGAAGTGTTGGCCAGCCGCCCGTCTCGTGCCCTGCCGCAAAACTGATACCGGTTGTGCTTCGATTATTTTGCCCATGGAAATCTAGCTACTTGTTTGCCCCGGCCGCAAACGACTCTTGTTCCGCCGAGATGATGCTCTTTTTCGCCCTGAAGTCGCGATCTCCTGCCCATGCGGGATCAGTCCGGCCGGGCAGCTGCGCCTCACAGAGGAGGCGCGCATCGGCCTGGGCTTACCGTTAACCCTGTGGTTTGGCGACTGCTCGCGCGCTGATGCGCGGCTTCATCAGCGCCTCCGCCAGCGCATCGAGTCGCATTTTAAGCCAAAGGCGGCAGGTGGCTGGCGGTCATCGGCACCGCGAGAGGTGCGGGCGTGGACCGCAATCGAGGCTTGGTCGATCACCTTGGCGAAAGCGTGCGCGAGCGCGCACTGAGTCGGACAGTGGCACTCGGGAGTCGCAATCGCACGCGACGCATACGTGAACTGAGAGGCTATGATCTTCTGAGCCATCACTACATTCCTTGAGCATGCCATGCTGGATGACAGCTCCTTTTAAGGCTCGTGCCAACTGCGATAGCTTGATTTGGAATGGCTATTTGCTTTGGCGGGCGTGTCCTCCTCCGACAACATGTCGCAAATCCCACGGTCAGCATCAAAGACGAGCCCAAAGGCCGCAGACATCCCGCAAATCCACCAGGAATCCGAATAGACGGATGCCGATATGACAACCCTCCGAGCTCGCCAGCGCCGCAAATCGGCTAGACTGAACTCTCGACTCGGGTGGCAATAATCGCTGCGCGCAAGACAAAGGCGTCGCTTGCCTGAGCAGGGTATGGCTTCGACGCGTTTTCAATGGCCAAAGGCCGTGGCCCGTTCGTCGAAACGGCCTTCATCACAGGATCGGGAATGAGCGCACTTATGAGCGTCTTCTTAGAGCGGCTGAATGAACGATTGGCCAGCCCGCCGCGCGCAAGACTTGGGACTGCGGCGATCAAGCCTCTGGTGTAGTCGGTACTCGGATTGAGGAATATCTCGTCCCTGGTGCCGGTCTCGACGACGCGCCCTTGCGCATGACGATGACGCGATCGCTGAGATGGCGGACAAAGCCGAGATCATGCGAAATGAAGATGTTCATGTTAAGATGCGCCTTCACATCGGCAAGCAGGTTCAGCACTTGTGCCTGGATTAGGGCGTCGAGCGCTGAGACCCGGTTTCATCACAGACGATCACGGCGGGCCTTGGAGCGGTCGCGCGGGCGATCGCAACGCGCTGGCGCTGACCGCCCGAGAGTTCAAGCGGTTGGCGATCCAAGAACGCTGAGGATAGTCCCACCAGGTCAAGGTGCTGGACGACGCGTGCATCGCGCTCGCCTCTGGTCAACACGTCATTGGCGAGGCTATCGGATATGATGCGTCCCACAGTCCAGCGAGGATCAAAGGAGCTGACGGGAGCCTGGTAAATAACCGTGATAGCCCGGCGCCACGTCCTGCGCTCGCGATTAGGGAGGGTGGTCCAGGCCTGACCTTGAAACAGAACGGCCCCGCCGTCGGGTAGGTCGAGCGCCAGCGCCATTCGTGCGATCGATGATGCCGCGATAGCCTTCGAGCAGTCGCAAGCCATGAACGGCGCCGCGGCCTGGTGCATAGGCATAGACCACGCCGGGCGGATCAGGCCCGGCCCAAGGCCTGTCATCGCGCGACAGCGCCCAGAAGTAGCCGGTTTTGGTCCTGCCGCGCCCGGGATCCAGCACCGGCGCCGGGGTCTCATCGACACAGAGCTTCGGAGAGGCGAGCAGAAGCTGGCGCAGACGATGCCACAAGGGCTTCAATTCCTGGGCCGCATAGCCGACCCAGAAGGCGAGCGTGGAACGGTCGATGGCAATACCGTGCGTCGCCAGCATCTGCGTCTGGCGGTAAAGCGGCAAATGCCAATGATACTTGGCATCGATCACATGCGCGACGAGCCGCTCGGTCGGCAGTCCTCCCCTGATCAATCGCTCGGGAGCAGCATGCTGGAGGACGACGCCGTGACAGGCGCGGCAGGCCAGTTTGGGGCGGCGGGTGACGATAACGCGATACTGCGCCGGTACGACGTCCAGCCTCTGGCTCTCATCGTGACCGATCTCAAAAAGGTCGCCTGCGCAGCATGGGCAGCAGGTTGCAGCGGGCATCAGGGTCTCGATGATGCGCGGCAAATGCTCCGGCAGCTTGCCACGATTGGCCCTGCGCTCGGCAGCTCTCTTCTCGCGTGTTTTGGGATTGGCGCGGTCCTCGGCTGCTTCGAGAGCCGCGACAGCCTGATCAATATCCTCCAGAATAAGCTGGAGCTGATCAGCGTCAAGCTTTTCCGACGATCGACCGAACTGCGCGTCTTTTGCAAGCTTGAGCAACCGCTCGAGCCTGGCGCAGCGATCCAGCAGAGCCGCGGCAAAGGCACGCAACTCGGCTGGATCGCTCGGCAGTTCATCAGGCAAATCACTCATTGGCCCGAGTCTGCCATGCTTCGCGCCCCGATGCAGCGAAGATTTTATGTCCTACGCAAGCGCTTTCGGCTGCGGGATTCGAGGCGCATGCATGCGTGTCCAATCCATGCCGGCCAGAAGCGCGGACAACTGCGCGGCGTTCATTCGCATGACGCCGTCAACGACCGGCGGCCACTTGAAGGCGCTGCCCTCAAGCCGCTTCCAATACAGCACGAGGCCACTACCATCCCAGACCACGATCTTCACCCGATCAGCGCGCTTCGCACGGAAGACCACCGCCACGCCCTTCATCGGATCGTGGCCCAGCGTCTCCTTCGCCAACAGCGCCAGACCATCCGCGCCCTTCCTGAAGTCTACAGGTCGGCTCGCAACGTAAATCATGAGGTTAGCGGGAGCCGTCAGCATGAACGTGTCCGGCGCAACGCAACAAACACATCACTCAGCACGGCAAGTCCAGGCGTCCCTCGCACCTCAACTCGTGCCCCATGGAGCTCAACCGTCACAACGGCTGCTTCCGGCGCCCCGGAGGGAGCTGCAGCCGCCGATGGCGACGATTCCGACACTAACGGCACAAACGACAGTGCACCCGCCGCAGCTGGCAGCACCAGTTGACCCAAACGCGCCCGGCGCCGCCAGTCATGCACCTGCTGGGGCCGGCAGCCATGGCGACGTGCGACATCTGTTACGATCGCGCCCGGCTCGAGACTGTCCGCGACAATCTGCGCCTTCAAATCATCTGGCCACTGTTTCCGGCCGCCGCCGGCGTACACTTCTATGCGCGGTGACAACGGTCGTCTTATGTCGTCCGAATGGTCGTCCATTGTGAGCACCCTTGCAGAAGATGACTCTTCTAACGGCGCTCACAGGTCTACGCACAAACAATCTGGTGGGCCTCGCAGCCCCGCTTACAATCCAGCTAGAGGACCGCGCGGGCTCGTGAAGCCTTCTCACTTGCGTGATGCACATCGTACGAGTGGCAATCTCGCGTAGAGTTGAGGCCGCTTGGCCGCGCTCTCACAAATGCCGTTCGGCAGCATCCAGGATTTGCTCGCGGCGCCCTACGCGTTCAGTCGGCCCCCGGGACTGATTTGCAGTTCTTCCGCAGGCTGCTTCGAAGAAGCCATCCCGTCTCATGCTTTTGGCGGCCGCCTCACACGGCCCCAGGGTAACGTTCGTGTCGATCTCGATGGCACAGTCGCTGCCGAGTTCGCGCAAAGTTCCGAACGACGGCTGCCCGCCGAGCGGCTTCAACCGGTGTGCCTCATCACGGTCTCGCCCGAGGAAGTGCCGGGCCCGCATTGGCCGGAAGCCAAAAAGAGGCCGCTGCTGGACTTATCCAGGAGCGGCCTGATTCGTGGGAGGAAGCAGACCAGCCCGGTCTGCCAGCGGATCGGCACTCCAGAGAAGTCGGCAATAGAGCGTTGGCCGGAGTTAACCCATCGGGGGTCAGTTTCTAAGTGAAAACATTCGGCAGCCAGGACGGGTCGGCGCGTGCTCACATCTAGACGGGGTTGAAACCAGGTATCAGATCGGTGAATTCCATAGATGAGTAAAATCGGGTACAATGGGCGAAAGTGACAGGCTGTCGGAAAACTTACCACGCTTCTACCGGCCACCCGTAAAGGCGCATCATCGGAAATCTACGCACGATCTTTGCGCAATTTGCCGAAAGGCTCCATGCTCGTTGTGGCCTCCTTGCCTATCATCGACTGGAATGACTGTCTGCTGCGAGATTTCAAAACGTCTCCAAAGGTGCGCGCCGCCACATGTACGCGGCGATCACTTTTCAACGGCCGATATTTCCGACTACGTGGAGTATCTGTCCCACTCGGGTGCTTCAGAACACCGGGCGCAACTGGCGAACCTGTTTCGCCAGGCAGGATTTCGTGGCGAATCCGGACAAACTCCATTACCTATGGAGCGCGGCATGGGATAGCGCTGGCACTCAGTTCGATCTGGCAGCCGGAGACAAAGTCTTCGTCGAAGCGGCCACCTACCATGGCATGAAGTCGTACGCACATTTGGCTAAGCTCTAGCTGGTCGGCGGCCGATGGCGGGGGAAGGACTGCTTGCGGGCCGTTCGACAAGGCGGCCGCGGCCGGACGGCGCGCGCGTTTTCGCGCCTCCGACCATACAGAGTCCGAGGGAGAGGATTACGAGCGCGGGCGCCGTCGCGAGATCGCACGGAAGCGGGACATCCTGGCCATCGAGGATGACGCCTATTGGTCCTGACGAAGCCAGCGAGCCGCTTGCGTCGATGGCGCTGAAGCGGGCCTTCTACACAACACGCTGTCGAAGTGCTTGGCCCCAACTGATTGCCGCGCCGCAGTCACGCATGACTCTTCCGTATCGTGCCGTCAGCAAACACCTTGGGCCGCCAAGCCCGCCGGCCATCGAGGTGCGCGCACCGAACACGCAGCGCCCCCTCCAGCAATTGGCGATCCGCTTCTTCCAATACCGCGAGCAGCGGTCTCGCAGGCGCAGACGGCACCAGCACCACGGCCTTGCCGAATGGCGTCCGCAACAGCACCAATTCCGGTAGCGCTCGGAACGACGACATGTCCAGCGCGCGTTCGCGCTGACGGCATGCCTAAATGGGAGCGCCGCCGAGGCGATTGGCGGCACACGGCCGAGCCAATCCGCCCGGCATTCCCTACTTCTATCTTGGCTCATTGCCCGAAACTGCACTAGCCGAGGGTTCGCCCTCATACCGGTGAGGTCGCATGCGCTGCCGATTTTGCCCTTCCCAAAATAGCGAAACCCGCGCAAGCCATTCTTGCTAGTACCCACTTTTCTTGGATCGTGAGTCGTTATTCAAGACATGGATGATCCCCGAAGCAAGAGAAGTCCACCTTTCGCGGAAAGATCGCAAGGTGCTTGAGGCGTGTTGTCGCTCGCCGGTGACGTTGCAGCGCGATTTGAAGCGGGCGCGGATAGTTCTGTTGGCGGCGGACGGGCGTAGCACCCGCTCGAAAGAAGTCGGAGTCCAGCCGCGGATGTCAGTCTTTGGCGGCACCGCTATGCCGATCATGGCCTTGAAGGGCTGCACTGCCCCCGCAAGAGTTTGCGCGCTGGACCGGCCCTCTAGTAGCCGAGGCGCTGGGCGATGTTGACGTCCAATATGTCTGGCGATTCCTGCGCAGCCACAGATTGACCTCGCGGCTCGCAAGTCCTGGTGCGAGAGCAACGACCCGAATCTTACGCCAAAGCCGCCGATGTTGTTGGCCTCTACGTCGCCCCGCCCGCCAAGGCCATTGTGCTATGCGTGGACGAGAAGCCCTCGATCCAGGCCTTGGAGCGAGCGCAGGGTTATCTGAAGTTGCCCAATGGCCGCGCCTTGACCCGCCAGAGCCACGATTATAGGCGCCATGGCACCACAACATTATTTGCGGCGCTTGAGGTCGCCACCGGAAAGATCATCGCGGCTCATTCAAAACGCTGTCGCCGCGTCGAGTTTCTCGGCTTCATGAAAAGCGTCCCCGCGGCCTTTCCGGGCCGAAAGCTGAAGAACGAGCACTGGCTCAAGGCCCACCCCAATGTGCAATTTCATTTCACGCAAGTAGCGCAGCGCGCTGTTTAGCCTTCATCAAAACGGCGACGCGCAAAAGAAGCGAGATGGAGCATCGCGACGAATTGTCGGAGTCGCGACACCCCGTCCTACCCGCGACACGCGCCAAATGGGAATTAGCAATGGATATCAGTGCGCCCGTTTGGCACGCTCTTTGAACTTATGAAGGGACATCCCGTCGTGTGATGACCCATGTCAAAAAGAGGTGGTGTTAATGAGCGTCCCAAATTTGACGAAACGAGCAAATGCCCTCGGAAGCGACAAGGGTGATGAGGTCGGCGACACCCATGGCTACACCGGCTTCTACTCTTTTCTGTTCGAGGAGTTCCGCCACGAACCCTTCACAATGGTTGAGATTGGATTACAGCACGGGAACGGCTCCCTCGATCCTGATTTACTCGTCGGTCGCAAGGTTGACGATATTCCGTCTATCAAAATGTGGTTGGAGTTCTTTCCCAAAGCTGAGATCGTCGGCTGCGACATTGCTGACTTCAGCGCCTTTAAGATGGATCGGTTCCGTTTCGAGCGCCTTGACATGGGCGATGCGGTAGCCTTGGAACGCCTTGCGAGTTCGCTCCCGCCTGTAAGGATCATTATCGAGGATGCTTCACACGCAGCTTACCACCAGCAGCTTGCTCTAGCGAAGCTGTTTCCCATCGTCGAGCCTGGCGGTTTTTACTTTATCGAGGATCTTCATACCACGCACGCGATTGCCGCACGATTGCCGCCCTGCAATTCAACTGAGACGGTAGTGGAGAAGTTTACCCAGACGCGTCAGCTTGACATTCCGTTTCTGACCGCGATTGAACGCAGAAACCTCGAGACCACAATTAGGAAGATGTTCATCCATCGCAACGATAAGGGGGGCGTCAACCGCTGGACCATGAAGATGGTGGGATTTGGAAAGTAATAAGGAGTCAACTGAACCTTCCGGGCCATCAAGTTGCCCATCTGGTCGGCTGTCTTGGCTTGCGCAGGTGAGAACTCCAAAACTCCAAAACCTGCATCTCAGCAATGTGAATGGGTTGAAAATGGCGATAGGTGTGATTGTTTCGCTAACCTGAGTACCTCGGGGGGCTTCTCATCGATGTTGCTGTCGCGCGGCGCTGCCGCTCGAACTCGTTTTCGACGACCATGTCTTTGGAGTTGAATGCTGCGGGGGAGGGCTACGACTTAATCGACCATCGCCGCACCTGTCCGACAACAACTTCCGAAGGTACAACCTGATTCTTTGCCGACTTCAACGCCATGAACTCGCCGGCGCAGCGACACGTCACGCAAGGACTCGACAGGTGCGCCGCTGACGACGGACAATTTGGAGACTTAGCGCACCTCCAGCCGGTCCATGGATCGCGTGCGGCACTCTCTTCACTTCGGCTGTGTATACCGAATCCCGACCAGGCATTCCGATTGATCGAGACCACCCGTTCCGGCCGATTGCGGCCGGCCTGTGGACGGGTGTACGGGCCCGGTCGCATGATCCGGGCTCCGCTGCAAACGCCACGAGCGAGATTACCTATCCGCAAAATCGGCGGCATGCTTCGGCTGTCTGCTGCTGGCTTGCTCCGATTGGCGTTGGCGCAAATCGTGCACTGCGCTACGCGCGGCATTTAGGAATCAGATCTCTGCGCTAGGCTCATGCTGCCGATGCCGAAAGAGACATCGACATACGGAATGACACGTTGATCAAGATCGAACGAGCAGCGCCAGGAGATGAGTCGGCCACGACGACCGCTTGCTCGCATGCTCTCGGACTCCGACTTGATCTTCAAATCACTCGAATTTCCGGGTAAACATGGAGGCACTATGCGCATCTGCGGTATCAAGCTGACGCACGACGGAGCGATCGCTCTCGTCGAGGACAACCGGCTTGTTTTTTGCGGCGAGCAGGAGAAGCGGAGCAATAATCCGCGTTATCAGTCGATCGGCAACCTTGATGCAATCGTCGTCGCCTTGGCGGAACACGGTCTAGATCCGCAGCAAGTTGATCAGTTCGTCATCGACGGCTGGGCCGGGAAAGTGGAATCGCAATTCCAGGTCCTCAGCGGAACCACACCTGTCACTCTCAAAGGCGCGCCGTATGTCGAACGCCATGCAGAGGGTCTTCTCACCTCCCGCGACGGTCTTGGCCTCAGGCTCGACGGCAGAGATTTCCCTTACAGGAGCTATCCGCACGTCACAGCCCATCTAGCTTCCGCATACTGCACCAGCCCCTTTGCCAAGGCGGGACAGCCCGCTTTTTGCCTCGTGTGGGACGGCGGCACCTTTCCGCGTCTCTATCATATAGAACGCGAGGGCGCACGGTTCCTCGAATCCCTGTTCCCGCTTATTGGACACGTATACGCGGCCGCGGGCCTTCATTATGGACCCTACAAGCAAGCGAACCGCGCCAACTGGGATCTAGCCGATCCCGGCAAGCTGGACCCAGGCGGTGCCGGCAAGCTCAACCTGGGCATTGCCGGCAAGCTGATGGCCTATATCGCCCTCGGGTGTGTTAGTGAAACCATCGTCGCGGTCTTTGAGGAACTCTATCAAGAGCGCTTTGCGGCGGACACGAAGCTTTCCGCTTTCCATACGGACATCGAGAGCATGGGATCCGCGCTTGCGAGTGTACGTGACTTCTTCGATGCCAGCATGCTCCGGTTGAAGGCCACGGCACCCCAAGATGTGCTCGCATCGTTTCATTGCTTCCTCGAGCGCCTCCTGATCGGTGAAATGACGAATGCTTTGCAGCGGCATGCGTGTTTTGCGTCGCGCAATTTGTGCATAGCCGGTGGCTGCGGTCTCAACATCAAATGGAACAGTGCACTACGTGCGTCAGGCCTGTTCGATGCTGTCTGGGTACCCCCTTTTCCGAATGACAGTGGCTCGGCGATCGGTGCCGCTTGCTGCGCAATGGTAGCGGACAAAGGCTTCGTGCCGCTGGAATGGTCGGTATATAGTGGTCCAGCCCTGCAGCCTAGCGATGTGCCGCCCAATTGGGAGGCTGCGCCGTGCAGTATGCATGAACTTGCAACCATTCTGGCCAGCAACCAGCCCGTGATCTTCCTTGCAGGCCCCGCCGAGCTTGGACCGCGGGCATTGGGCAGCAGAAGCATTCTTGCAGCCGCGACTTCACCGCAAATGAAGGATCATCTCAACGACATCAAACTTCGTGAACACTTCCGGCCAGTGGCGCCGATATGCCTAGAGGATCGTGCGCCAGATATTTTTAATCCCGGAACGCCGGACCCTTACATGCTTTTCGATCACCAGACACGAACAGAGTGGCGGGACAAAATCCCGGCCGTTGTACATCTCGACGGATCTGCGCGGTTGCAGACGATTTGCAGGACCTCTCAGCACAAAGTCGCCGAGCTTCTAGTCGAATACGAAGAGCTCACGGGCATCCCGCTGCTTTGCAATACGAGTGCCAATCAGCATGGACATGGGTTCTTCCCGGATCTCGCAGCGGCTTGCGAGTGGGGACGCGTTGAGCACGTATGGGCCGACGGCATACTGTGGACGAAAGCTCCATAAACGAGCGATTGGCGTCCGAAGGCGCGTCTCGCGCGAAGATGAACGCATCTCCAGAGTAGCGACATCATGTCGAGCAAGTCGATATGGTTGCGGAAGAGTGCTCCGGTCAAAGATCGGTGCGGGCAGACGCACAATTGCGTGGTCGTCGGCATGGCACCGCCTGAGGATGTTGCATCGAAGGGACCGATGCGGCCGAAGATGCACAAGACGACAGGATCGAATGGCCCTGTTACGGCTGCGATTGGGTTCAGATCGTGTCCGTGAGGCACGCCCGGTTCTGCTTGTCGGCAACTTCGACTGGATTGGATCGGCGTCGAGATCGCTTCGGTTTACGGCGAGAACTGCGCCGCGTCTTCGACGTCGATCGGGCGCAACCCGCACGGGCGGCGCCGCCATCCCACCCATGATCGAATCGGACACATCAAGGCCTACGGTCACCTCAGTCGCCGCTAGGCCGTGCCGGCGGTGCCGCCAACGTCGTCCTCTCAGCCGTAGGCGGCAGCTTCGGCCGCGCTCTCGCCTGGCTCAGACAACACTTCCTGGTTCCTGCGATTGGTATGCCAGACGCTCGTCTGCTCCCTAAAATCCGGCTTCTTGAGCAACCACTCAAACAGGACTCCTCCAGAGCTGGCGCCAGAAACTTAAGATGCGAGCTAGCGCAGACGTTTCGGATTACCGCGGACATCACCTTCCGCACCCCGCAGCGCGACGTGGCCGAGATCGAGTTCATATCCGTGGTTCGCCACGTGCATGCGGGACCAAGGGCGCTGCTCGATGATGATTACCGCAATCTCATTGGCGAGCTCAATCAGGCGGTCTCCTCGATCACGCCGATCCAAACTCCCTCGGTCGGTTCGTCCAGCAGCAGCAGTTTTGGATTTCCCAATAGTGCCCGCCGATCGCCAGGACCTTACGCTCTCCGCCCGAAAGCGTCCCACCCGGCTGATCGAAGCGGTGTTCGTCAGGTCGAAGAGGCTTGCAAATTGTTGGGACCGTCCGCCCGGTTACGCGTGACCGGCCTCCGATCCTACCGTTTACCAGCGGCAGGAGCGCTAGGAACCGCTTACATGTCGAGACGGTGCCGGCTCTTGCTCCTGTCCGGATCGCTTCAGGGCCAGCTACGAAATTATCGACGTGCCGCAACGGCCGTGTTCACCTCCTGCGCAGCACGCAAGGGCCGGAATAAGCGAGAACGAGCAGCGGCTGTCGTGTTCGCGATGAGCGTGACAGTGAGGTTATCCATGCCGCCAGGGTCACACCCTCATTCGTACCTACGGCCCTCGCCAGCCGACTGTAGCTGGCACAACCCTCGACCTGCAGGATGAGTCCTCGCCGGGCTTGGCGCCGCTCGAGTTCGCCATGCTCGCTCATGTGAGATGCCTACCTCGAAGCAACCACGAGCGCGAGAGCCTCCGACCAGTCGTCGGGGCTTGGCGGCTTTCGGACGAAGTCGTCGCAATTCGGTCAGCATGTCGGGACACGGACACGCAAACACTCATCCCGGGCAGCCCAATTGTTTAAGCTTCTCGAATTGCGTCGTTCCGTCAGCGCGAGCCGGGTCGCCTGAGGACTGGTATGGCGCTTGCTTAAATAGAGCGGAGCAACTTCTTTCGGCTAAGTACATTCGCCTGTGATGCCAGCCGGAACATCGGCGTTTAACACGAGGGGTAAAGGTATGTCCGGCGTTGCTGCAGCCTTTCTATGCCCCTCAAGCCATTCACCATCGACTGCTTATGATCGACTCAAGCACATGATTCCGAAACTTGCACTTCGTGGGCAGGCGGGGGTCGGGGTTGCCGCTTTCATGCACAAGCAAGGCTTTCGATATGGGAGAGCGCTTCAATCATCGAGCGGTTCAGTGCGCATTGAACCCAGCGAACAAGATCGAAGCTTTCGGCCTCATGTTGCGATCGCTCATGTCCGTAGCCGGTGCAGCGAACTGAGTGATGGCGGTGACATTCGGCCGATTCACAACAATGGGAGCACCCGCCGCCATTTGGCAGTTTCTCTGGACGGCGCTTTGGTCAATGCTCGTGAACTCAGACGAGAATTCCTTTCCAAGCAACAACGAACAACCGTCAACACAGATGCTGAGCTCTTGCTCAAGTGTATTGAACGGTGTTGTGAACGAGATTATTGGCGCCACGGTCTAGCCGCTAATTACGAAACTGTCTTTCGAGAGATTGATGACCGTATCGATGGCGCTATCAGCGCGCTTTTTTTGGACGGAGACGGAAATCTCGTTGCATATCGCAATCGGACCGGTTTGCGACCATTGGAGGCGATGCAAACAGATGACGGGTTTTTGCTCTTTGCTTCTGAAAATTGTGCCTTTGCCGCTCTAGAGGGTGATACGCAGCAAATCTTGCCAGGCCACATAAAGTATGTGGACGGGAAAACGGGGTGCAGCGTTGATCACTCGGTGAGCAACGGACGACATAAAGCCACGCTCTGCACCTACGAAGCTCTCTACTTGGGCAGTCCGAACACATCGATCGAAGGCCAGTCACATCTCGAAACCCGCTACAACATCGGGGTCGTCTTGGGGGCACTCGTTGCGCGTCGACTGCAAGCGGAAGCGGGCCCTGCGCCCACAATTGTCTCCTCCATGCCGCATACTGGTGGCCCGTACGCCGATGGCCTGTTTGCATCTCTCGCTGAATACGGGCTGTTGGCCGAGCGTCGCGAAGTGGTCGCGACGACACTTCTTCAGCGGACTCTCATCGGCACACCTGGCGGACGAAAATCTCGCATAGCTCGAAAATACCGCGTGTCGGACACCGACCTTGCTAAGGCCAGCATAATAGTTGTCGACGAAGCCCTCATTCGCGGCGATACCAGTCAAGCAGTAACGAGTATGCTCCTTACCGCTGGAGCCAAAGCCGTGCATTGGGCGATCGGTTCGCCGCCTATAGTAGCTCCGAACTACTACGGCATGGGCATCGACACACTAGATGAGCTCGCATTCTGGCAGGTTTGGAAGCGATTGCCGTCCGAGCAGCGTACTCAAAGCATGCTCTTCCATAAGATGGAACCCCACGTTCTCA
The DNA here is from genome assembly GCF_023074155.1 of Bradyrhizobium sp. 134. Taxonomy (NCBI): domain Bacteria; kingdom Pseudomonadati; phylum Pseudomonadota; class Alphaproteobacteria; order Hyphomicrobiales; family Nitrobacteraceae; genus Bradyrhizobium; species Bradyrhizobium sp. 134. The sequence continues at coordinate 28,422 of NZ_JADPKX010000009.1, forward strand.
GACTAATCGAAAGTAATATCGCGGCATCGATCGACGCAGCCACGACAACGTATCTGCCCTTCCCGCTCCTAGGATCGTTGCTGCCCGGCAGACTGGAGAACTTCGATTTGTCACCTTTTACATTCGAAATGCCAACCCCGGCGGGACAGCAGCGCGCGGACAGGAACTTACGCAAACTAACCGCCGATCTTCCTTGTATGCAATCAATCCGCGCTTGAGGTCAGTTCATGAATCCCGTCCTCGTCTTTAATTGGAATGGAACGCAGCTCGATGATGCGCACGCGCTCTTCCAAACGACAAATGCCAGTCTCGACCGCTTTGGTCGTGCGACGATCCACATGGACACGTTTCGGAAACATCGCGATGTTCTGCTATCACTTCTTTATCGCAGTCTCGGAATGTCTCGGGACGAGGTTGCGGAGGTGGATCGCGATGGGAGCGCCGCCTCTCACGAGACCTATGAACCTCTTGCGGATAAGGCCGATCTGCGCGAGGGCCCACATAGACTCTTGGAGCTGGCGCGGCGCGAAGCAGCTTGTCCATCATCGTGAGCAATCATATCGTCGCCCCGCTCCGGTCTCAGTTGAGACGACTTGGAATCGACAACTACATTAACGAGGTTCTCGCCTTTGAAAGCCGCACCACTCAATACCAGTCGATGGGCAACGGAGAGCGGCTTCGTCTGTACATGCAGAAGAACAATCTAGAGCCGGCGTCAATCTTCATCATCGGCGATATGCCGTCGAAATGGACATGGCACGCCATTCTCGGACTCAAAGCGTATGGATCACCCGCGGTTTTGTTTCGGATTTGCGCTTGCACGCGGCGAATCCTGACTACACGATTGACAACCATCATGAGTTATCGCCGATCTTACAAAGGCGCGGCTTCTTTCAGAATGCATAAATCATGACCGCCGAGCTATTACCCAACGCACGTCCAAAAGCTGCGAACCAGAAAATAGGCCTTATCGGCGTCGGACGCATGGGAACCGGAATGGGTCTCTGCCTGTTGCGGCACCAAGTTGAACTGCATATCAAAGCGAACAAAAGTCGTTTCGGTGCGGATCGATTGGGTGCGGCAGGCGCCCGTGAGCATCCTTCCATCGCTGAGCTGGCGCCGCATGTAAGTGCGGTGGTGTTATCCCTGCCATCAAGCCGGGAGGTTGAGGCAGTGTGTCTTGGGCAGGACGGGCTTTTTGTCCATATGTCCCGTGGAGGTTTAATAATTGACTGCACCACGTCTTATCCTAGCTCGACAGTTGCACTGGCGGAGCAGGCTCAAAAACGCGGCCTCGCTTTTATAGATGCCCCAGTAACACGGAGCCCTGAACAAGCAGAGCTCGGCCTTCTCAACGCGATTGTTGGATCGAACGAAACGCTTTTTCCTGCGGCTGAAGGCATTCTTGCTAATTTTTGTGAGACCGTTCTTCATGTGGGAGATGTCGGAAAAGGTCATGAGCTCAAGCTTGTTTACAACAGCATGACTATGGGCATAGCGGCGGTAGCCTCAGAGGTCTGCCAATTCGCGAACGCTCTTGGCTTCGATCTTGTAACACTCCGCTCTTTGGTTAGTCGCGGTTCCACTAATAGTGGAATATTCCAAGCCTTCGTGGCCTTTTTGTTGGGCGAGAAACCCGATGTTCTGGCAGTCTCAATTGCCAATTCTGCAAAGGATATCGGGTGCGCAGTGCGTCTGGCGGGCGAGAGCGCTGTTTCGGTACCGATCCTGGCTGCCACCGCCCACAAGTTAAACAACGCGGTTGCCGGGGGTAAAGGCGAACTGACACTACCTCATTTGTCTCACCCATAAGTTCTCGGCCTATCGAACCGCAACGAGGATCGGTGGCGACCAGATCGATCCTTGCCTCGTCCGACGTTCTCCGATGTTGTTTAATCTCAAGCTTTGATGGTGCATTCTTGTCGCACGATTCGAAGCATGCGCTATAGGACTGTTCAACACGGCTGCGCCACCACGACGGAGGCAGTCCGTCGAGGGAGATGTCCCGATCGCTCTTAAACTAGATCGGGCCGACGTTGCCGGAATGGATGTTACGCGGCGCTCGGACGTGGGCAACGGACTTGGTTGTCATGCGATCGTGGTGAAGCTTGAAGGGCCGCACCCAGACCGACAATTACTTATGCGCCTTCAATCGTCGGAAGCCCTTGTTGGCGTCGATCATGCCGGCCGAGGCCCATCGAAGGCCACGCCGGCATCCCGCCAGCCTTTGACGTCGCGCGTGACGCGGCGAATGGTACCCATCATGTTCTCGGCGATCTTGGTAGAGGCGAGCGATCGACGCAGCTCCGTTGGCACCTTCAACCGTACTACAGTCAGGACTTCCTCGAGGCCTTGGAGGATGGTGGCCGCTACGCCGGGCCATTGCTGATCGACTCGAGGCGCGAGATTGCGGATCAATTTTTTAGCCTTGTCCGCATCGAGCTCCCAGGCCTGGCGGAGCACGCGACATGTGGCGCACGATGCTCTTTCGACAGGCGTTCCGTGATGTTGCGCGCCTTGTGGATCTGGCAGCGCTGGATCGCGGCGGCCGAACCGAAGGTGCGGCGGATCCCTTCGACAACGCTTTCGCGGCTGTCGACGATGAACAGTCTTGGCACTGTCGGGGCGAGCCCGCGCGAGACCACGTTGTCCAGCATGGCCTGAACCGTTGCGGCGTTGTCGGTCGCTCCCACCAGCGCCAGCGGATGCTTGTTGCCTTCCGTCACCCCGATCGCGTCGACCAGCACGAGATCGTCGCCGAGATGCAGCGCGTCGATTTCGACAAAAGGTGGAGCGCGGACAGATCGGCAGCCATGAAGTCGGCCAGCCGCGCCGCCGACATCGCCACAAACCTCCGCGAGGCCGCCGACTTCGAAAACCCCCGATCCGGGCGGTGCCGGCACGTCACCCTCGGGCAGCCGGACAGCGCGACCGAACCGGCGCGTCGACACATTGATCAGCATCAGGCTCATCGCCCAGCGACCGAGCCAGTGCTCCTGCGCCGCCGGTTCCAGCTCGGGATCGTCACCTCAGCCGTCCACATCCCGGACCCGCGGGTTCGACCTCGATCTTGCCGCCGTGGAAGCCGATCTGTCCCCGCGTTCGGCCCGAACGGTTCGTCCGCCGCGCCGCGTCGCGACCGTGGGGCGGCGCGCAGGCCGCCGTGACATCCGCCTCCATCATCGTGCCGAGCCCCTCGTCCCTGCCGCAAGGCAGGACTGGTCGAAGCTCGCCCGCACTTCTGCGAACGCTTCGTCCACAAGCCTCGGTCGCCAGCGAACCAGCCGGTGTGATATCTCCCGTCTTGGCGTTGTTCTCGTTTGTGGAATCAGCACCCCGAGCCTACCGGCTCAAGGTGGGCAACGCCGACCTCTTCAGAAAATCAACAGAACACGGCACAACTTCCCCTCGAGCAATACAGAATAGTAAGAGAGCCCGAGAGCACTCTGTGCGATGCGAAGAAAAAATGGGGGCGAACACCGCTGGCGAAGATCAGCATCCCTGGACCAATGGCCTGGTCGAGCGCATGAACCGCACGATCAAGGAAGCGACCGTCCAACGCTACCATCACGATCGAGACGATCAGCTCCAACTCACCTTGCCAACTTTCTCACCGCCTACAACTAAGCTCGGCGGCTGGAGACCCTGAAGGGCCTCACACCCTGCGAATACGTCTTCAATGCTGGATTTCCCAGCCAGCACGATTCAAACTCAATCCGCTCCAGCAAACGCCAGGACGAAACACCTTACTGGTCTAAAGCAGTGTATAAGATCGGCCATACGGCCGGACGCGTAAGAATGGGAAAACTCATCTGCAAGCTTGCTACACACTTAACGGCTGCGCCTAATGGCGCGCCCTTCGAAATCTACGCGCCGTCCCTGCGAAGTCTTCCAGCAGGCTCCATGCTCGTGATGGCGACCTTGCCTGTCATTGACTGGAATGACTGCCTTTTGCGCGATTTGCGCAGCCTCGGCAAGCAAACGTTCATTCATGCCTACGCAGCAATGGTAATGATCGATTCCTTCGCCTGTTGGGAGGATTTTGCCGATTTATTAAAAGAGGCGAGAATTTGCGGTGTCGTAAATTTTCCACCTGCATCTATCATCGAGCAGCCTTCGGCTACCATGCGGGTTAACACCGGACTGGAGCTTGAACTTCGGCGTATGGAATGGTTTGCTAGCTTGGGATTCAATAACTTGTTTGCTGCTGTCAGTGATTCTGAGGTCACAGTGGCAGAGAGAAGACTTGGTTCGCATCTCAAAGGTATTGTGCATTTGCCCGAAGGGGCTCTTGAGTTGAGGATTCGCGACGAGATGGAATTGGTCCGGCCTGACCAACAGGGGTCGTCCACACCAAAATTCTCGCTTTTGCATGCGACGGCTTCAAAACAACCTATTCGCAAGACATGATCGTAGGCTATTCCAGTATCCGCAGTTTCTTGATTTTGTTGTAAAGCGTCTTCCTTGAAAGTCCTGGAGAACGTGCGGTCTTTCCACGATGGAGCCTGTTTCGTTTCAGGCCTCCCATGATCCACTCGCGCTCGGAGAATGCCCCTGTGGGCCTGGTGGGCGACGCCGAGTTCAAACGCGGCTTGAGGACGTCGGCGATTTTATGCGTGTCTTTCAACATTACGAGTTGATCGACTATCTGGCGCAACTCTGTCCAATTTCCGACCCCAATGATGGCCGGCTAGCGCCAAGAACGCAGGCTTTTCTATTGCAAGGGTTTGCGCGTTCGAATCCCCTGTAGCTTCGACTGTAAATTGCTGAATGAGCTGGGGAAGGTCCTCCAGCCGGATCTAGTCTCCGATCATGAAGGTGGCGCTGCGTACCGTGCCCAGGCGGGAAAGTGCAGTCTCGATCATATGCGGCTCCGGCTGACCAACAATCAAAGGCTCCACTTTCGTGGCAGCAGCCACGGCGGCGATCGTAGCTCCTGCCCCGGGCTCGAATCCACCTGCCGTCGGCAACAGGAGGTCGGGGTTGGTGCCAATAAAGGCTGCTCCATTTAGGATCGCGTCGACCGCAATCCGCAGCTTCTCATGCGTAATTTGTCGATCGAGCCCCATGACCACGGCGTCGGGCTTTCGATCCGTCACCTCGAGCCCCGCGTCTGTCATGGCTTTCGTAAGGGATGGCGCGCTGATGACGAATACTCGCCCGCTGCCGTAGTAGCCGTAAGCCGTGACGTAGTATCGGGCGATCCCGACCAGTACGTTTCAACCAGCTACGTCGAGCGCCAGAACCTTTCGTTGCCGATGGCGTCGCGTCGGTTTACCCGGTTGACCAACGGTTTTAGCAAGAAGCTCGACAACCACGTTGCGGCCGTCGCGCTCTACGTTGCCCACTACAACCTCTGCCGCGTCCATGAAGCCCTGCGCACGACGCCAGCGATGGCGCTGGGCGTGATGGACAAGGCTTGGACCATTTTGCGCAGCTTGTGGACCCCGCGCTCGCCGTGGCCCCCGCGCTGCCCACTGAGACCCCGCCGGATCGGCGCCGGAAGTTCACGGTAATTCAGGGAGGGATGGCGTGAACCGCACCGGCCGCAGGCCCGACTAATGGGTGAGTCTTCTGTGCAACAGTCGGATTTTTTGGAACACGACCGCTTGACGCGCATTGACTCGATGCTGCGGACGCAAGCATAGATTGCAAGGGGCGAGTGTGTGATTCTTGAGGAAATTCAACGAGATCACAGATTCGTTAACTGTCAAGGCCTTTCTTGTTGACCAACCGGTAAATCTCTATATCGTGCCGGAGACGGCCAAACGGCGCGGGATGCAACCCCGCGTCATATTTCTTTGCGAATCAAGCGTTAATGCTTTTTTGCAAAGATGCGGCGGCTAAGATTTGGAGCGAGTGATGACAAAAGCATCGGAAAAGAAAACGGCGCCGACCCCTGCGGGCGACGACTTCGTCCGCATGTATCCGTGCAATCACCTGAATGAGCAGCTTCGCGATCCGAAAGACGCTTTTAGCGCGTTCAAGGTGGTGAAGGATGCGTTCTTCCACGGAAAATAGTCTGAATATTAAGCATTTATTACAGGAGAGGCCTTGCTTTATGCAGGGCCTTTTTTTATGGCTGGCCGGTTGGTCCACGGGTGTTCCGATGGTCGATTCGACGCAGGGTTGCGAAAATGAATGGCGTGTTCAAGAGCTTGGAGGATGAGGCTACGTTCGTAGCCTATGTCACCGCAGACTTTGAAAAGCCGCCGCAAGCCGCCATCCAAGACTTCCCCTGTGTGCATACAATCGACCAAGAGCGCATCCTATTCGCACACGGCGAATATGCGCAGAACATCAAGCAATATGCAGTCCTTTTGGACTCAGAAAACCCCGATCACTACAAGCGCGCGGGCGCGATGCTTCACGCTCTGTACAAGAGCGATATCGTAACGGCCGTTGAGTTTGACTCAAGTTCCTTCGGGACTATGGAGCAAGTGGAGAGCGGCGAAGTGCTTGGGCTGAGCTATGGCTTTGGCCAGCAAATGATCCGCTTCCCTATGTTCTACGAAGCCTTCCACAATCAAATGCTGTCGTTTGATTTAGCTTATAGGCTTTGCTGGGCATACGAGCCGAACCCGCGCGAATTCGATTTCGGTTATCTCTACAACGTATGTCACTATCTCAAAAAGAACCGGGATCTGACGGTGGATTCGCTCTCGATGCTCTTTCGTTCGCTGATGCACCAGCCCCAACCCTAAGCGCGCTGTCCGATTAGAGAGCGTTTGCGCCACTGGCCTACTTTGAAATCCCGAGTGGCCTATTTCAGAGCTATCGCCAAATTTTGGTGACGGCCGGAGCCGGTCAGGCGGCGGTTATGGGCTGACGGTCGGTCGGCTTGGCGATGACCTGGATCCCATCATTGAATGTCACACCGACAACGAGTTTTGGCAACTGGTTGTGGCCATCGAGACGACGCCAGCTTCTCTGCGCGGCCTCGAGCAGTTTGAAGACCATCGCGAGTGCCGTCTTGTTGGACAGGCAGATGCTGCTGACGCTCGGACTCCTCCTGCAGGATCGATCGCGCTGCCCGCACGGCGATGGCCATCAAGGACGAGGGTGCGGTGGCGAAGATGAATGGACGACAGCGATCGACCATTAAATTGCGCAGCACACCGGATGCAGTGACAAGCGCGCCGGCGGCACCGAGCGCCTTGCCACAGGTGTGAACGACCAAAAGGTTTTCGCGCCCCTCACAAGGCGCAGTTAGCTCCCGCCCTTGCTCACCTTAGACGGCTGTATGCGCCTCATCGACGATCAGGAATGCATCGGGTCGGTCCGCGATTGCGACAAGGTCTTCGAGCGGCGCGAAATCGCGATCCAAGCTATAGAGACTTTCGACCACGATCCACGCGGACGCGCCGCAGAGCATCCTGCGAGTGACTCTCGTTGACGACGACGAGAATGGTTCCTTTGACGTCTCCTGGCACGTGTCCTACACGTTTCCTGGCATGCTCATGATCGCGCCGCCATGCAGGTAGGTCGTGCGCGCTCACGCCGCGACAGGTGATTAGCGATGGTCAGCGGCGTACGCGACTTCGGGACCTTGTGAATGAAATTGTAACGCGTCACGTGGTAGCTTGGATCGAAGCCGTAGAAGTTGAGCCGCATGCGGCGCAGCTCCTCGTTGCGGTACGCGTCGAGCGGCTTCTCGGCTTCGTCAGCGGCGCGGCGCCTTCGCTTGTCGACGAGGCGCGCGGCATAGTCGGGATCCGATGCAAGCGCGGCCGCGAGCTTCACGAGATCGTCCGTTGCGGCGCCCCTGGCCGTTTGCACGCGATCGACGATGCCGAAGCGTCCGGCCTCAGCCACGCCCATCGGCAGCCGGCATTGAGTGATCATGGCCGCACTCGCGGCACCCGCGCGCCGCGCAGAAGATAAGTCCAGTATTCCGAACCTTAGAGATTGCCCATGTCCTTGTAATGCGGATTGAGCACGATCCGGTCGCTGGCCCAGACCTCGTCGGCGGCGAGGCTGAGGAACACACCGCCTGCGCCGGCATTGCCGCGAACGACGGAAGCAACCAGCCGATCGGTGGTCTCGATGATGGCCCGCGCAAGATCGTCGATGGCGTTGATGTTGCGCCAGGACTCATCCGCCGCGCTGTCGGCGGCCTCGATCTCGGCAAGATGAAATGCCGTTCGACCAATAATCACGGCCGCCGGTCAGCAGCAGCACCTTGGTTGCGCGCGCAAGCGCGGTTCGATTAGGCGTTGAGCAGTGCCTTGCAGTTGTCGGAGCTCATGGCGCCGTTGTAGAGTTGAATTGCAGCCCGCCAACCTCGCAATGCTCGCGATATTCGATCGGACCGTAGCCGCAACCTGGCCTGTGCGGCAGATGCGCGGCTACGACGCGAAGATCTTCGTCGCCGCACGTTTCAAGCCTTTCGGCGCGACACTCCGGACGTGGCCGATCCAGACCGCGCCGTCGACGGTCGCCCGGGCCAGCGCACCCTCGCATTGCGCCACCACGGTGCCGGGTTCGCCGGAGATGCCATGGGCCTCACGCGCATCGAACAGCCGGACGTCCTGCCAGAACAGACTGTCGGTCAAGCCGGGCATGCCGTCGGCGCTGTCGATCTTGCGAAGCACCTCGACGGATGTGTCGTGCTGCCAGTCGATCGCGCGATCCGCTTGCCGGCAGGGCCCCCGCACGCAAATGCGCGGATCGTCGCTCGCCATTGGCGCGGGCGCCTCGTGCCCGGCCTCGATCGCGGCAATGGCCTCGAGCACCGCCTCCACCGCGTAGGAGGTGACCTCGTTGCGGTAGATGGTGGACTTCGCGGCACGCCGCATCGGGAACGTGCGATGGACCCAGATTGGACCGGCGTCGAACTCGCCATCCGCCTGCAGCACCGTGACACCCCACTCCGCGACGCCCTCGAGAATGGCCCAGTCGAGAGCCGCAGGACCGCGGTCACCGGGCGGGCCGGGGTGAATGATGAGGCAACGCACGCCACGCCAGACATCGTTCAAGAACGGCGCGATAACGAGGTCGGGCCGATACAGCGCAACGCTTTCGCGGGTCCCGTCGGGATGGATATCGAGCTCGACGGAGACCTCATGGCTACGCTCGCAGAGTTCGACATGCAGCCGCTGCGTCAAGTTGTTGAAGGAATGCGACAAAAGCAGAATGCGCATCCTGAGCCTCAACAGATCCGGGGTAATTGTTCGCCCGATAGCCAGTCGACGATCCTTCCGCCGCCAAAGCGCGTCGCCATCTGCACGAAATGGTGGTCGTCTGCCACGGCCTCGCCGATCTCGGCGGCATCACGGCCGAGCGGATGTATCCGCATCGCCGCAAGCACGGCTGCTGCAACCTCGGGCGCCACGACCGCTGCCAGCTTCCCTTCGTTGGCGACGTAGAGCGGATCGAGCCCGAGCAGTTCGCAGGCCGCAGCAACACCGGGCTTCACCGGGATCGCCGCCTCCTGAAGTTGGAAGCCGAGGCCGGACTGCTGGGCGATCTCGTTCAGCGTCGCGGCGAGCCCACCGCGGGTGGGATCGCGCATCAAACGGATGCCCTCGCCGCCGGCCGCCAGCATGCTCGCGACGAAATCATGCAACGAAGCAGAATCCGAGACGATCTCGGTCTCAAAAGCGAGGTTCTGGCGTTTGGACATGATGGCGACGCCGTGATCCCCGAGCGTTCCAGAAATCAGGACACGATCGCCGACGCGGGCATTCCCGGCAGAGAGGTCGAGCCCGGCAGGCACGACACCGATCCCGGCGGTCGAGATGAACAGGCCGTCGGCCTTGCCGCGCTCGACGACCTTCGTGTCACCGGTGATGATGTAGACGCCCGCGGCTCGCGCGGCCTCGCCCATGGAATCCGCAATCATCTTCAGGTCGGACAAACGAAAACCTTCCTCGATGATGAAGCTCGCCGAGAGATAGAGGGGCCGCGCGCCGGCCATGGCGATGTCGTTCACCGTGCCGTGCACGGCCAGCGAGCCGATATTGCCGCCCGGAAAGAACAGCGGCGAGACCACATAGCCGTCGGTCGTCATCACCATGCGCCCGGCGCCGACATCGAACGCAGACTGGTCGTTGCCGCACGCCAGCCATTCATTGCCGAAGGCCTCGTGGAACAGGCCCGAGATCAGTTGCGACATCGCGCGGCCACCGGAACCGTGGGACAGGTCGACGCAGCCATTCTTTATGTCGATCTTGCGCTGATGGGCTTTCATGACTCCCGCCGTTGCTGATGATCGCGGAAGCGGCCGTAGGTCCAGTGTGCCGCACATGCACCCTCGGACGAGACCATGCAGGACCCCATCGGCGCCTCCGGCGTGCACACCGTGCCGAACAGCTTACAGTCAACCGGCTTCTTCACGCCGCGCAGGATGGCGCCGCATTCACAGGCCGGATTGTCGGCAACCCGAAGCTCGTTCATGTCGAAGCGGACCTCGGCGTCGTATTTGTCGTAGGCCCGCTTCAGCTTGAGCCCGCTATAAGGCACTAGGCCGAGACCGCGCCACTCGAACTGGTCACGCAGCTCGAAGATGTCGGAGACCTCCTCCTTGGCACGCAGATTGCCGTCACGGGTCACTGCTCGGCTATACTGGTTCTCCACCTCATATCGGTGCTCGTTGACCTGCCGCACCAGCATCAAGATCGCCTGCATCATGTCAAGCGGCTCGAAGCCCGCGATCACCACCGGCCTGCCGAATTCTTCGGCAAAGAACTCGTAAGGCTCGGTGCCGATGATGGTCGAGACATGGGCCGGCCCGACGAAGCCGTCGATCTCGACGGGGCCGATATTGCGGATATCGGCGCTTTCCAGGATGTTCTGCATCGCCGGCGGCGTCAGCACATGATTGCAGAACACGCTGACGTTCTTGAGCTGCTTCTTCTCGGCGAGCCGGATCATCACGGCGGTCGGCGGCGTCGTGGTCTCGAAGCCGATGGCGAAGAACACGACCGCGCGGCCGGGAATTTCTTCCGCAACACGGATTGCATCAATCGTGGAATAAACCATACGGACGTCGGCGCCGCGCGCCTTGGCCTTCAGCAGCGAGGCACCCTGCGAGCCCGGCACCCGCATCAGGTCGCCGTAGATACAAAGGATCACGTCCGGCCGTTCGGCGAGCCGGATCGCCATGTCGATGCGCCCCGCTGGCAAGACGCAGACAGGGCAGCCGGGGCCGTGGATCATCCGCACGTTCTTCGGCAGCATGTCCTCCAGCCCGTAGCGGGAGATTGCATGCGTGTGGCCGCCGCAAAATTCCATGAAACGATAGGATTTTTCCGGATCGGCCTCCGAGCGAATCGCCTTCGCCAATCCCACCGCGATCTCCTTGTCGCGAAACTCGTCGGCATATTTCATTGCGCGGCCTCCCGGCTTTCGGCGCCGATTTCACGCAATAGCTCCAGCGTCCGCTGCGCCTCCTGCGCATTGATCTTGGTCAGGGCGTAGCCCACATGGATGATCACGTAGTCGCCGACGGCGAGGTTTTCGATCAGCGCCACCGAGATCTCCTTGCTGACACCATCGATCGAGACGACGGCCATGTCGTCGGGCAGGAGCTTTGTGACCTCAGCAGGTATCGCGAGACACATCAGGCGTTTCCCTCCAGGCCTTGCTGTTCGAGGAGTTGGAGCGCGGCGACCCAGGCCTGCCCGAGGCTGAGGCCGCCATCATTGGACGGCACCTGGCGAGGCAGCAACGGCGAGAGCCCGGCGGCGACGCAGCCGCACGCGATCTCGTCTGCGAGGATCGCGTTGAGGAAGCAGCCACCGCTCAGGATGACAGTCGTGACGCTGGTCTCCAGTGCCGCGCGCGCGATCCAGTCGATGCAGGCGGCGGCGAAGGTGCCATGGAAGAGCTCGGCCCCATCGACCGGATCGACCGCAAGGCGCTCGAGCAAGGGGAAAAGAGACAGCACGCCACTCTCGATCGTCCAGCCGTCCTCGGCGACGCGCGGTGTGCGGACACACGCTTCCAGCTTCATTGCGGCTTCGCCCTCGTAACTCTGCACCGGACAGACACCAAGCAGGCCCGCCGCCGCGTCAAACAGCCGGCCGGCGCTGGTCGTCGTCGCCACGCCGGGCTGGTCGAGCATAGCGCAGAGACGCGCAGCCTGCGGCTGCATCGCAAAGCGCTTCGCAATCGTGTCGCCGCGCCGCAAGGCATGCAGCACGCTCGCGGCCATGCGCCACGGCTCGCGCGTCGCGCGATCGCCACCCGGCATCTTCATCGGGGCCAGATGTCCGATTCGCCGGAAGCGTGCACCATCGCACGAGAGCAACTCGCCGCCCCAATTGCCACCGTCGCTGCCATAGCCGAAGCCGTCGAGCACCAGCGCCAACGCCCTCCCCGCGACGCCATGTTCCGCCATCACGGATGCCGCATGGGCATGGTGATGCTGGACCGCGATCAGCCGCCTCCCGCTGGCTTCGGCGAAACGGGTCGAGGCCATGTTCGGATGCAGGTCGTGGGCGATGACGACCGGCTCGATGTCCAACGTCGAGAGCAGGTGATCCACCGTCTCCTCGAAAAAGCGAATGCCTTCCGCGGTGTCGAGATCGCCGATGTGTTGGGAGACGAAGGCTTCGTTGCCGCGGATGACGGTGACCGTCGACTTCAGCGCGCCGCCGACCGCAAGCACCGGCGGGGCCGACTTCGCGAGCCTAATCGGCTCTGGAATATAGCCGCGTGCGCGGCGGATGAACTGCGCCCGCCCCGCGACTACCGACACGACAGAGTCGTCTGCGCGGGTGACGATATCGCGGTCATGCGTGACGATCAGGTCGGCGATGCCGGCAAGCCGCCGTTTGGCCTCGTCATTGACGATCACCAGCGGCTCGCCGCCAGGATTGGCGCTGGTTGCCACGATCGCCCAACTTGCGCCGTCCGCTCGCGGATGCGCCGAATTGAGCGCCTTCAGCACCAGATGATGCAGCGGCACGACGGGCAGCATGACCCCGATCCGCGACAGCTCCGGCGCAATTGAGGGCGCGAGCATATCGCGGGATCTCATCAGCACGATGGGCCGCGGCGAGGATTCCAGCAGCGCGAGCGCGACCGCATCGATTTCAGCGATCTCGCCGACCACATCCGCCGAGCCGACCATGACGGCGAACGGCTTCTGGTTGCGATGCTTCCGGTGCCGCAGACGCCACACGGCCGCATCTTCACGGGCATTGCAGAGCAATTGATATCCGCCGAGCCCCTTGATCGCGACGATCCTCCCGTCGGCGATCGCAGTGGCGATCTGTTTGGTACCATGACTGATCCTTGGCCCACATCGCGGGCAGGCAATTGCTTCGGCGTGGAAGCGACGGCTCGCCGGATCGGCATAGTCTGCTGCGCAGGCCGTGCACATCGCGAAGCGCCTCATCGCGGTGGTACCGCGGTCATAGGGCAGCCGCTCGGCAATGGTGTAGCGCGGGCCGCAATGGGTGCAGTTGACGAAAGGATAGAGATGGAAGCGGCTCGCCGGATCAAACAGCTCGCTCAGACACTGCGGACAGGTGGCGGCATCGGCGGCGATCCGGGTCGAGACCTTGCCCTGCTCACTGGCGCGGATGTGGAACTCGTCGCTTTCGGTGATGCCGACCGGTTGCACGGAGATCTCGTCTATCCGAGCCAGTGGCGGTTTTTCCAGCGGGAGCGCATGGACAAAATCCGCGGCGCGGTCGCCCTCGACCTCGATCACCACGCCATCGGGATCATTGGCAACGAAGCCGCCGAGCCGATAGCGCGCGGCGAGGCCGTAGACGTACGGACGAAAGCCCACGCCCTGCACGGCGCCGCGCACATGCAGGCGCAGCCGTCTTCGGTCTCGCGCCGTGGCCTCGCCGCTCATGCTCATCCCGACACCGCCATCTCGGTGGGCTTCATCTGTGCAACTCGCTTGCGAATCCAGGCATAGAATGCCGCAAAACCCTCACCGGTGCACGCCGACACCGTCAAAACCTCGATCTTCGGACTGACCCGGCGCGCATATTCGATCGTCCTTGCAAGATCGAAGTCGAGTACGGGCGCAAGATCGATCTTGTTGATCAGCATCAGAGAGGAGGCGGCGAACATGTCCGGATATTTCAGCGGCTTGTCCTCGCCTTCCGTGGTCGAGAACACCACGATCTTGCAGGCCTCCGCCGAGATCGAACGCCGCGGGACAGACGAGATTACCGACGTTCTCGATGAAGAGGATGCCGCCGTTAAGCGAGGGCAAGCGGTCATAGGCTGCGCCGACCATGGCGGCATCGAGATGGCAGCCCTTGCCGGTATTGACCTGGATCGCCGGCACGCCGGTCGAGCGAATCCGTTCGGCATCGTTGGAGGTCTGTTGATCGCCTTCGATCACGACGATGGGAAAGCTGTCCTTCAGCTCGGACACGGCGCGAACCAGAAGCGAGGTTTTTCCGGCGCCGGGGCTCGAGACCAGGTTGAAGACGAGCAGGTCGTCGGTGCCGAAGCGCGCGCGGTTGTCGGCGGCAAGCCGATTGTTCTTGCCGAGAATGTCACGCTCGACTTGGATGATGCGGTCGCTGCTCATGCCGGCGATCTGCTGGCCTGCCGGGTTGGCGCTGCAATCGACCAGTCCGCCATCGCCGGGCGCGTGATCATGATGATGGTGATGGTCGTCGCTGTGCCCATGATGATGCGAATGATCGTACCCGTGGGAATGATCATGGGAATGATCATGGGTGTGTTCTGTGGACGCTTTGGCATCGCGGCAACCGCATACCGTGCACATCAGTCGACCTCCAGTTCCCTCACGCGCATGTCTTCGCCGTCGGTCACCTGCAATTGATAGCTGCCGCAGGACGGACACGGCTCATAGCGCTGCTTGATCTCGACGCCTTTGGAGCAGGCCACGCACCAGGCCGCTCCCGGCGTCTCGACGATCTCGAGCCTTGCTCCTTGCGCAATGGTGCGCGCGGCGACGGCCTCGAAGCAGAACTTCATCGCCTCAGGCGCAGCATGGCTGAGCGCGCCGATCTCCAGGCACACGACGTTCACCCTAGCGAAGGCGCGCTTGCGCGACTCCTCCTGGATAATCTCGACGATTCCCTGGCACAGCGCCATCTCATGCATGGCCGATCTCGCGGAAGCTGAGGCTGAAGCCGACGCACGGATCGAACGAGCCGACGAGCGCGCGGACCGCATCCAGCCCCTGCCGGCGCCCGGCGAGAACGGAGCCCTGGAGGCTACGAACCAACGGCCCGCGGGCATGGAAATTCCACTCCGTCGGCGCCAAGAATTCGAAGCGGAGGATGCGGTCTTCATCGTCGAGCTCGACGGCATGATAGAGCCGGCCCCGCGCGCATTCGACGGCACCCGCGCCTCTGCCGGTCCCCAGCCGGTAGCTCTGGAGGACACCGTCCTCGACTGTCCCATCGTCCGCCTCGAGGAAGCCGCAGAGCCGCGCCACTTCCGCGATCCGCGCCTTCAGACGCTCGGCGGGCCCCGCGCCCGGCGGCAGGATCGGCTCGCGCCTAACCCGCCGCGCCCAGACGCCGGTCTCCGGAATCCGGCCATGGAGATCAGGCGCATCGGAGAATATCGCGCCATCGGCGAGCAGCCGCATGACGATTTCGAGATCGTCGGCTGCCGACAGGAATGACTGTTCGACGACCCGCGGCAGCAAGGCATCGCCATCGAAATTCGCAAGATGTACCGCCAGCGCGCTGCCGGCCCCGGGGGTTTGCTCCTCGCTCGCGATCCCGAGCGCGGTGAGCGATGCCCTGATCTTCGCCACCGCCTCGCGGCGCGAGACCGCCTCCCCGCGCTCGGCGATGCTGCCACCCAGAACGGCCGTGGCCTCCATCATGGCACGAACCGCTGCGGCGCCGGCGCCGTCAAGCGTGAGACGGCCAACGAACAGGCCGCGTAACAATTCGGTCAGGCGTTCGGCGACGACAGCGACGACGCGACCGCGCTCGATCTGGAGACCGGCATCCTCGCCCCGCGCCGCCTCGACCGCGGACAGGAAAGCTACCTGATGCGCCATCGAGCACAGGGAGAACAGACGCGGCAGCACCGACGGCAGTGACGAGGCCAGCTTTCCCGCGAACAAGCGCGTCAACGGCGGCCGGCTGCGCGGCCGGATTGCAACGTCGGCGATCGTGCCGCCGGCGAGCCACACCGTGATGTCGATCTCGTTCCGGAAGGCCAGGCTCATCCGCACCGCTCCGTCAGAACACCGCGCAGGAAGTTACCCCGATCGATCGGGCTTGTTGCGGGCTCGCGACGACGGACCGCCTCCTCGCTGTTGGCCGGCAGCATCAGCTCGGCGAAGGTCGCTTCGGCCGTCGCCCGCGCGGCGACCATGTCCGAAAAGTGGAACATCGGCGAGAACAGCGAGCAGCTCGCGATCAGGCCCATTTGTCCGACCTCGCTGAGAGTGAATTCGACATCGCCCGCAGGGAGGCGGATTCGCAAGCTCGGGCCCGAAGTATCCCGCGCGATCGCGCCCGCCGGGATCACCACGTTCATGAACCAGGGCGTGACCATGATGCCGATGGTCGTGCCGTTGAACCAGCGGAAACCGACCGCTTCGACGCCGAGCGCGTCGTTGTAGATCGGCAGATCGCGCATCGCGCGCTCGCCGATCTCCCGATAGCTTCCTGCCAAGAGCTCGCCCCACGCTTCGGCGTTGGCGTCGCTGGCAGGAATTTGCGCATCTGCCGTCATGGCTGGAGCGCCATGAACTTGGATTTTGGAGAGTCGCAGTTCGGGCAGCACCAGTCTTTCGGCAACGCCGCGAACGGAGTGCCGGGCGCGATCTGTGCCACCCCGTCGCCATCGCTGGGATCATAGACCGTCCAGCAGATGCCGCATTCCAGCCGCGTGACATCAGCGACGTCCTGGCGCACGCCAAAATTCTCGAACCCGCTCATTTGAAATAGGCCTCGATGATCTCCTGAAGCCGCTCAGCCGAGTCCTCGAAGTCCTCGTCAGCCGCAATCGCCACCGTGGGCACGCCGCCGACCTCCAGCGTATCGAGGATGACGGTGTCCATGGCGTTGAAGAACTGCACCGACCAGACATTGCGGATGCCCGTGGAGAGTACCCAGCAGGTACCGTAGCCGCGAGAAAGCAGTTGGATCGGCCCGTTCTTGATCGTGTCCTGGAGAAAACTCATGTCGACCGGGCTCATCGGCAGCAGCGTGAAGTTGATGATCTGCGAGCGGATGCCCGGCCGCCATGCGAGCGCCCGCTCGCGGATTTCCGCAAGCACCGGCAGCACGTTCATGGCCCCTTCGGGGGCCTGCCCGATCTCGAAATCCGCAGCGGTGAGATCGGCAGCGGCGCGCTTCACGATCTCCGGGATCGGCCCGACCTCGAGATATTCGTGATTGGCGTCGCTCCCGAGCCGCACGCGCCAGATCCCGGCCAGCACAGCTTCCTGGATCTGCGCCAACGATCCATCGGGCAACTCAACCACGGCGGCCGCTTCGCCCTCGCCCATCACGTCGGCAATCAGCTTGCGCTCGAGATCGTTGAGATTGCTAAGCCGGAACAGTTGCGTCGGCATGTCGGCCTTCTGGCTCGCGATCGCTGCGGCCACCTTCGACAACAGCTCGATGGCGTTCGGGCAGATCCTGGCGAGTTCCGCGCTGTCGAGCGTGGCAAGCTTGGCCAAGGCACCGGCCGCGGTCAGGCTGCCGCCCGTCGCGTTCAGGCTCTCATCGCCGATCGGAAACACGTTGATCGGCTGCTCCGCGCCCTCGGGCGCAGTCCAGAAACCCGCTTTCATAGTTCAACACCCTGGCGGTGCTGGGGAACGATGGTTGTCATGACAACGGCGCTCGTGCCGCGCGGACGGTCGCTCAGCTTGGTGATGCGGTCGACATAGATTGACCAGTCCTGGATCTTCGCGATCAGCTCGAGTGTCTCGCCGTTGGCGACAAAGATCAGCGTCGGCTGCACGCGCACGCCAAAACGGTGGCCGAGTTCGCTCTCGGCACCGCGGGCGATCACCGCGGCACGCAACCGACCCTTGAATGCCTCGATCAGCTCCGGCAGCACGACCGCGACATCGATCGCCTCCGGAAAACGCGCGGGGTCTCCCGCCGACAGCAACACGGCGATGGCGCGGGCCTGGTCGGTCGTATTCAGAAAACGATCGACCGTCGCAGCATCCACCTCGGGCAAGCCACGCCGCGCCAGATCCTGCCTTCGCTGCTGTAATTTCATCAGACCTCCCCTGACAAGCTTATGATTCTGCTGGGAACAGCGATCAGCAAGGTACGTGCCAAGGACGATTATCACCTTTCCTGATTTATCTAATTGATTTGAATCATATATTTCCACGACAGGAGATGTATCAATCCCAAGACGGAAAGCTAATTTCCATATCGGATGAAAATGAACTTAGCAGATAGACATTTACCTTCCAGCGAGGTCGCGGGCTCTCGCGGAGCGGGCTGCCGCGCTAATCAAGCCGGAGATGCTCGGGCAGTTGCGGCTCGCGGTCAATGAGGTCGGCGAAGAAGCGATCGCAATCCTCGCCATTGATCGCTGCGCCCAGACCGTCGATCGCGGCACCGATCAGGAGCGCCTCGGCCTGATGCAGAAGCCGAACGGCGGTGTCGATAGAGACCAGCACTCTGGCACCGGCCGGCGGGTTCGAGAGCAGCAGCATCGAAACGCGCCGCTGCTCGCCTCGGAACTCGCACAGCGCCGATATCCCGTCAGTCTCAACGATCGTCATCGGCAAGCCGAGGCACATGGTGGATCTCCGACGGTGCAGCCGGTCAGGCAGGCCGCCCCCTCATCTCATAATGCTGATGATCGATGTCGTTGGCGAGCAGCCGCTCCGATTCTGCCAACGGCGCCGTGCGCGGCATCACCTCGACGCCCCATTCGGCCAGGATCTCGCAACCAAGCTCGAGCGCCGGCGCGATCTGATCGCGAACCGGCTCCGTCAGCGGCCCACCCCAATCCTCGACGTCGAGCGGCTGGCAGCCGATCAATACGAGATGTCGCGGACAACGGCCAAGCAGGTCGGCCGCGCTGATGACCTCCTGGAAGCCGGTCTGGTGCAAGCTCAACTTCTTGGCGCCGGTGAAACGCGGCACCTCGTCGTCGCGAACGAGCTTCAACTGCGCGGGCTCGAGCCCATAGTCGATCGCGTCGAACACGATCAAACGATCCGCATCCTCCAGGTAGTTCACGAGGTAGAGCCCCTGCGTGCCGCCGTCGAGAATGGTGACATTGTCGGGCACGGCGTAGCGGCGGTGGAATTCCTCCACCGCACGCACGCCAAAGCCTTCGTCGGCCCACAGGATGTTGCCGATGCCGAGCACCAGGATGCGGTTTGCTTGCGAAGATGTCGGCATCGGTATCATTCCAGTTTCTCAGTCGCGAAATTGCCGCTCGCCGGAGATCATCGAGGAGATGATGCTCTGGCGCGACATGATGTCGTCGCGGACCGCGGCGTACATGTGCACCATCACGAACACGACCATCGCCCACATGCCGAGATGATGCCAGGTGTGAACGTCCTGGCTGTTCGGCCAGATGGCGAACACCCAGCCGAACAGCTTGTGCTGCCAGCGGTCGATGCCCGCACCTTCCGAATAGAGCGCAAAGCCGGTAACGATCATGAACGCCACGAAGAGCGTGAAGCCCGTGAACATCGCGGTCCGCGCCAGGGGGTTGTGGCCGACATACATCTTCGGCTCGCGCTCCAGGAACGCATACCAGCGGATTTCATGCAGCACTTCCTTCCAGAAGTGCTTGCGATGCACCGGCAGATAGAAAATCTGCCGGGAATGGTGATTTCCGACGAAGCCCCACAGAATGCGGGCAAGGAAGAACACCGCCAGCACCTGCCCCGCCGCGAAATGGGCAAAGCGGATATAGCCCATCACGAAGTTCGCCGAGGCCTCGCCCTCGACCGAGGGCAATGGCGTTCCGATCAGATAACCAGTCACCATCAGCACGATGATCGTGAACGCGTTCACCCAATGGCAGATCCGCACCGGCACTTCGTAGACATAGACGGCGGGACGGCCGACCGCATGTTCGCCGGCCGCATCGGCCGCTATCGCGGAGAGGTCCGGCTCGGCTTCCGACGGACGTGCAGCTACATCCATCATGGCGTTTCCCCCTGCTTCACCTGATCTTGACCCTGGCCATTTCCTGGCCGGCCGGACTCATGACATGCGTGGAGCAGGCCAGGCACGGATCGAAGGAATGGATCGTCCGCAGGATCTCCAAAGGCTGCTCGGGATTGACCATCGGGGTGTTCATCAGCGAGGCCTCGAATGCACCGATGTTCCCTTGCGGATCGCGCGGTGAGCCGTTCCAGGTGGTCGGCACCACGCACTGGTAGTTGTCGATCTTCTTTTCCTTGATCTTGATCCAGTGCCCCAGCGCGCCGCGCGGCGCCTCGGTGAAGCCAAAACCCTTGGCCTCCTTCGGCCAGCTCTCCGGCTTCCACTTGTCGACGTTCGCGGTCGAGCTGTCGCCGGCCTTGATGTTGGCGACGAGCTTGTCCTGGAAGTAGCGCATTTGTCGACCGGCCCAGACCGACTCCAGCGCGCGCGCCGCCGTCCGACCGAGCGTCGAGAATAGCGCCGACAGCGGAAGATCCATATCCTTCAGGAACTTGTCGACAGGATCCTTGAACTCGGCCTTGTTCTGCGCATAGCCCACCACCCAACGCGCCAGCGGGCCGACCTCCATGGCGTGACCCCGCCAGCGCGGCGCCTTGATCCACGAATATTTTCCGCCCTCGTCGAGCTGCTCGATCGCGGTCTTGGTGCCTTTCGCATTGGGTCCCAGCACGTAGTTCGGCTCGGTCAGGCCGTCCCAGGGATGCAGTCCCTTGGTTTCGTCGGGATATTTGTACCAGGAGTGAACCACGAACTCCTGGATCTCATCGGGGTTGGCATGATCGACGGGAAGCACCTCCGAAAGATTGCCGTTTATGATGGCGCCCCGCGGCAGCTTCAGGCTTTTGGAGGAGTAGTCGTTGGCGTGTTCCGGCACGTCGCCATAAGAGAGTACGCTCTTGCCGGAAAGACCGCCGCCGTAGAGCCAGTCCTTGTAGAACGAACCGATCGCCGCCACGTCGGCCAGGTAGACCTGCTCGTTGAACTCGATCAGGCGATCGATGATGGACGAGATCAGGTTCAGGCGCTCAATGTTGATGGCACCGACCGCGCCCGTGCCGTCGACGTTGATCGGACAGGGCGCGCCGCCCACGAGCCAGTTCGGATGCGGATTCTTGCCGCCGAAGATGGTTTGGATCTTGACGATCTCCTTCTGGAAATCGAGCGCCTCCAGATAGTGCGCGACCGCCATCAGATTGGCCTCAGGCGGCAGCTTGTACGCCTTGCTACCCCAATAACCGTTCTTGAAGGGCCCCAACTGCCCCGACTCGAAGAACTTCTTGAGACGGGTTTGCAGGTCCTTGAAGTAACCCGGCGACGACAGCGGCCAGCTCGAGATCGACTGCGCGAGCATCGAGGTTGCCCGCGGGTCGGCCGAAAGCGCGGAGACCAAATCGACCCAATCCAGCGCGTGCAGGTGATAGAAGTGAACGACGTGGTCGTGCACCTGCAAGGCAAGCTGCATCAGATTGCGGATCGAATTGGCGTTCTCCGGAATGGTGATCCCGAGCGCGTTCTCGACCGCGCGCACCGAGGTCAGCGCGTGCGTGCCGGTGCAGACGCCGCAGATCCGTTCCGTGAACGCCCAGGCGTCGCGGGGATCGCGGTTCTTCAGGATCACCTCGATCCCGCGCCACATCGTGCCGGTGGAGACTGCGTTTCGGATGACGTTGTCGGCGTCGACATTGACCTCGACCCGCATGTGACCTTCGATTCGGGTCACCGGATCGACGACGATGCGCTTGCCGGAATTGTCGAGATTGAAGCCGTTGGGAGTCTGGATACCCATGATTTTCTTACCCTTGGATCTCTTTGGCGGCTTAGCTGGTGCGGTGCGCGTCTTTGCGCTTGCCGGCGAGCCGCTTCACCGCGGTCACCGCTGCATGCGCGGCGACTGCCGCACCGACGGCTCCGGCCGCCACCATGCCGATCTGGTCGGCGTTCTTCTCGATGCCGAACTGCTTGATGTTGGTGAGACGGTCGTAGAACGAACCCTTGTCCCAGAATCCGTCTTCCGAGCAGCCGATGCAGCCATGCCCCGACTGAATCGGGAAGGAGACGCCGCCATTCCAGCGCACAGTCGAGCAGGCGTTGTAGGTCGTCGGGCCCTTGCAGCCCATCTTGTAGAGACAATAGCCCTTGCGCGCCGCCTCGTCGTCCCACTCCTCGACGAACTGGCCGGCGTCGAAATGCGAGCGCCGGTAGCACTTGTCGTGGATGCGCTGCGAGTAAAACATCTTCGGCCGGCCCTGACGGTCGAGCTCGGGCAATTTGCCGAAAGTGGTGATGAAGGTGACAGTGCCGGTCATCACTTCGGCGATCGGGGGGCATCCCGGCACCTTGATAATCGGCTTGTTGGGGATGACCTTGTCGATGGGCGTCGCCTGCGTCGGATTGGGCTTGGCCGCCTGCACGCAGCCCCACGAGGCGCAAGCGCCCCAGGCGATGATCGCCATCGCATCCTCCGCCATCATCTTCAGCTTCTCGACGAACGGCTTGCCGCCGTCGATGCAGAACATGCCGCCTTCGTTCAGCGGCGGATTGCCTTCCACCGCGAGAATATATTGCCCTTTGTGCTTGGCGCGGGTCTCTTCGAGGATCGCCTCCGCCTGGTGGCCTGCGGCCGCCATGATGGTGTCGTCATAGTCGAGCGAGATCATCGAGAGCACGGCATCCTTCACCAGCGGGTGCGCGGAACGAATGAAGCTCTCGGAACAGCAGGTGCATTCGAGGCCGTGCATCCAGATCACCGGCACGCGCGGCTTGGTCTCGAGCGCGTTCGCGATGCGGCTCGCCGCCAGCGGCCCGAGTCCGAGACTCGTCGCGGTCAGGGTACAAAATTTGTGAAAGCTCCGACGGGTGATACCTTGTCGCCTGATCACCCTGTAAAACGTTTCCGTCGCCGCGCCCATGAATCCTCTCGCCTCGGCTTTGACTTCTCTATAACGCCAAGGACAGCAAGAAGCAGGCCAAGCACTGGAAGAGGTAAGGAAAGTAGAGTAGAGTGATACCAAATTGTCGCAGATTTGAATTGCTCGAATTGCGGTGCGCGCGCGTGCCGCGACCGAGAAAAGCGGAAACAATTCGATTTCAGGCGACAACGAAGTTTCCGCCCCCGCGCGAGAGACCACTCAATGCGCGGCGCACACGATCCAGGGATCGAACGAGCGCACGACGTGCTGGATGGCAACCGAGCGTGCGCCGGCTCGCCGAGATCGGTGCCGATCAGCGCCTTCCAGCGGGCCGCCGTCATCGGCCGGCTAGAAGGCCACACTATGCAGCCACTTTCCGGCGAAGATACCCATGGGTTCGAGCAGCCGCGCCCGCCCCGGCAAGACATCGCGTGCCGCAGTGCCGCGCGTCGCTGCGAAACGGTCCCGTGTCTCGTCATGCATGCGCGGCACAGACCTCGCGAACGAAGTCCGGCATGAAGAAGATGTAGAAGTGCATGAGATGATCGGCGGTATTCTCCGCCGCATGCGCGTGATTGGTGACGGGTATCCCGTTCGGCGCGACCTCGGCCGCCATCGCATCGCGAAGAGCGGCAGCCGCGGCGACCGACTGCGAGACCGAGCAGATGCCGTAGATCCGCGGCGCCAGCGCGAGCGCCTCGGGGGCGGACGCCCCTCGATGACCTGCTCATCTGGCGCGTATGCGCGATGTTGGAAAGACAACCAATCTTACGGATGTGAAAGGTGGTAGTCGCACAGGGGAGCCCGCAGCGCGCCAATCGATAAATTTGAACTTGAAGGTCGGGCTTTCTGGCGTCACCGTAGCACGGTTGGCGATACGCTTTTCGCTGACGTGATGGAGATTCGTTCACGATGTCATGGCGTCCGAGTGACCCAATAGCGGCCACCCACGCGACGCCAAACGTATCGCATATAAATTAAGACAGAACTTCCTTCCGCTCTGTAAACCGCCACTGCCTCGGCTCGGGAATGTCGTTTTCGCGACACACGTGCATTGAAACACGGCCGCGTCGGAATCGAACACAACACACATTTGCCGAATACCGGAGTACACATGCAGGGAGGACCAGACTTTGATGACGGAAACGATCGCCTCGATCACGCAGGCGAAGGAGCCCAAGTACTGTTCGCTCGAAACGTCGGCTGGTTCTGCGACGTGATATCCGCGAACAGAGCAGCACCGCAGAATGGCGCCCGCGTCGGGCTGCGTCGCGAGGGCCATCGCCGCAATCCTTCAGTCGAGCTTCGCTGGGATCGCTCCAACCGCGGGCGTATTGTCATCAGCACTAAAGCGGTGATGCCGTGCGACATCCGCCAAGGACTGGCCTTGCATCTCACGTCTCGTCAGGTCGTAGAAACTTACGAGAGACGGCGCTTCACCGCGGATGCCAGACCCACGGTGTGCCTAAATGCCAGGACTGGAGGTAGTGAACTGCAACCAAAGCAAGAGCGAAGACGAAGTGGCGGGCTGGAAAGCCCTCGTTCTCGGCTCCAGACGATGATCCATATTGCGATTGGAACAGATCGAAAGCGCGCAGGCGCTGAGATTTATCAACCGGGAAAATTACAAGACGTTGCAGACGTTTGACGGAGCGGCATTCGAGCGGGAGCGGGACGCGCTGGCCTCGATTTATGATTGAACAGACAATATACCTTATATTAGCCGCCCGGCGGCTATCTCTACAATCTCTGGAAGTGCGCCAACAGTCCGCGCGGCCTCTGGCGACGAACCACTCTGGAAGAATTCGAGCGCCGCCTTGTGGGAAATTCTGCTCGACATCGGCCAGCTCGGCATCAGCGAGGGTGAAGACCGGCTTCTGAATGCGACGGCCCTCGCTGCCCGGGGCTCCTGGACGCAGGAGTGCTGAGCCTGCCGGCGCGCCAGCGATGCTGTCACCTTCCGTGAGTTCAACATCGACGGGAAAGCGGTCGCTCGCGATAGCTCCGTGTTGCCGGAAGCCGAGCCGCGACGCTGAATGGGTTGATCTCGGTACGGTGGTGCTGTCGAGCTCTTATGGGCCGGATATGGCGACGAAACCTGGCTATGCGCGCACGGTGCGGCTGTGGCGGCGCGGCACGGGGGCAGATCAAGCTCCGGTGATCTTTGACATTGCAGCCGGCAATGGCAGAGCCCCTTGCAATGTCGACCATACCGTTGCGCAAGCGCGGATGTGGTTCGTCGATCAGGTCAGCGCGCTTCCGGAGGGCTTTGCTCTGCCGAGCTACACCACCACCGGCGCCGCCATATCGGGGACACGTGATTTGGTCACGCGAGATCCGGATATACCCCGCGCTGTCGCGATTGCTTGTATTGCGGTTGTGGCTCACCAAGCGTCCCGCGTTGTTGAGGTTAACGCATTTGTCTTCAGCGCATATAGGTCACAGGTTCATGCAGACATTGACGAGCACCTCATGCAGCTGTGAGTGTGATGGATCCAAGGCTGGATTGTGAAGTCCGAGGCAAGTCCCGATAGGATAGTACAGCAAGATCGCGATACTTACGCAACGAGGGCACATGCTGCTCGCAAACTTCTTACGGCTCCAAGAGACTTCCTGCCGATAAACCTCTCAGATCATTGCGCAAATGCGCAATTTAAAGGCGTAGGCGGACTCGAGCGCGCAAAGGGGCCTCCGCGAAAAGCGCGCGATCGAAGTCGTCGAGGGTGGTGCTCGCAGGTACAGCTGATTATGATCGACGGAAACAGTTGCTGTGCAACGGTCCAGCAGCAGCCGTCACCTGTAGCGGGCAAGATCACCCCATGAACAGCACCTCCTCTTCACCAGTCAATGCGATCGCAGCCGAGCTTGGCCGCCTCGATCCCGCATACGCGCCGACGCCACTCCTGAACCTTCCGGCGCTTGCGGAGCGGCTCGGAGTGGCGCAGGTGCTAGCGAAAGACGAGGGCCGCCGCATGCTCGGCAGTTTCAAGTCGCTTGGTGGCACCTATGCCGGGCTGCGCGCGCTCGCCCGGGCCTCGCGCATGCAGTTGGCCGACCTTCTCGCGGCCCGACCTAAGGGGCAGCCGACCTTGGTCTGCGCCAGTGACGGCAATCACGGGCTCGCAGTAGCTGCCGCCGCGCGCTTTGCCGGGGCGCCTGCCCGCGTGTTCCTGCACGAAGGCGTGCCGAACGCGCGCGCGCGCCGCATCGAGAATCAGGGTGCCGAGATCGTATGGGTGCCGGGCACCTACGACAATGCAGTTGATGCGGCCGCAGCCGCGGCCTGCCAAGGCGCCGGCATTCTTGTCGCCGACACGACCGACGATCCGAACGACCCCATCGTTTGCGACGTGATGGCGGGATACGGCGTCACGGCGGCGGAAATCCGTGATCAGGTGGATTTCGCCGGCCTTGGGCGTCCGACACACGTCTTTATACAAGCTGGGGTCGGCGGACTCGCCGCTGCCATCGCCGAGGGTCTCTCGGGCTGGCTGGCATCTCCGGGCTGCATCGTGACGGTCGAGCCGGAAACCGCAGCGTGTCTCGCGCCCGCGCTCGCGGCCGGTCGCCCGATTCGGGTGATGGGCGATCTCCGAACATCCGCGGAGATGCTCTCCTGCGGCCAGGCGAGTGCGGCCGCCGTTGCGGTGCTCAGGCGTCACGGCGCTCGCGCCATCACCGTGCCCGAGGCGGAATTGGTGGATGCTGTCCGCGTACTCTCCGCCCACGATGGCCTTGCCACCACGCCGTCCGGTGCAGCGGGCCTGGCGGGTGCCATGGCTGCCCTCGCAGACCCGAGCCATACAAGGGATCTCGGACTCGACCGGTTGAGCCGCATTCTCGTCCTCCTCACCGAACGCGCCTGGGAGGACCGAACGTGAGCACCGCAATCTTCGCTCCTAGTTCGACTTGCATCCTCTCAGTGACGCCATGTCCGGCAGGCTCGACGCTTCATCACTGGATCATCGGCGGTCCGTCTCCGGCTCGAGAACCCAGCGGCGCGCCCCCGAGGGAAACGGGCCCTTCTGCTTTAGGCGGGCGAGTGGCTCTTGTAGTCGGCTTTGAAGCGGCCTGGGCTACTGGCGCACGAATATCTGCAGGAAGATGCGCAGCAATGTTCTGCAGAGACTCAATTCTTGAGGTCAGGGCTGCGATTTGATCTAACATGCGTTTCAAATCGGCTTGCTGCGCATCGATGTTGCGGTTGAGCGCTGAAATCTCCTCGCTCGCCTGCTGTTGCCCCAACCGAATCTCCGAAAGGGCCGCTTTGTCTTCAGGTGACAACGCCGGCATTGGGACGACTTCACGTGCCACTAGCGCCTCGATCATTCGGTCGATATGGGGCCGGTAAAATTGACCCCCAACGCATAGCCCGATGAAGATGGCGACAAATCCAACAACCCACGGAAGGCGTCTTGATGACGTCTGCAAGACGGGCGGCAACTCCGAACCGTTCGCTTGATCAATCACATCCATCATTCTTTCTCTCGATCTATATTGGCTCTCGTTGCCGCGGTAGTAGATGACGGTCAAGAGCGTCTATGCGAAACTAATTGGTCATGCGCACAAAGATATCGGGAAAGATCATGCCGCTTCAGCGTCCACACGACTCTGCTCGTGCAACGAATCGATGTTTTCCAGCGCCAACAGGCACTCGGCGCATTAACGCTGCACGGGCAACGAAAACACGCACGATACGATCGCGTCCATAGCTCTAAGTACACTCGCGATGGCGCGGGCTCCTCCGCACCAGCGGCAATCTGCCGGGAGCGCTGTCGAAAGATAAACAAGCACGCTCGCAGAAGGCGGGCTCAGCTAGCTTCTCAGATCAACTCTGCGCCCGAACCGATGGCTATAGGCAAAGTTAAAGCTAGCCGACTGAGAGATGACGAATCGCGATCTATAAGAACGGGCATTATCTGCGCGAGTCTAACAGCGAGCCACTTAACCAGGATCATGAGCCAGGAGCCACGGCTCCCCTATGCCGGAATTTACCGGTGTATGGGCTGGCATCGTGAGATCGGCATCGTAGCGGGGCCACGTCTTACCGCCACAAGGACATCATACGCACGCGGTGCATTTTTCAAGCGTGACCACCCGGTTCGCAGACTTACTCGAAAATACAAGGAATATCGATTGGCGACTGAGTGGGCCTATCTTTTCGACTTGCAAGCCTAACAGCCTGCATTGAACGCGGCGGCATTTTCGCGGCGAGCTTAGAGCAAGCCCATCAGGTGTCAGCCGTTTCAAATTGCGATGGAATTGCTGGGGAATTCTTCGGAATGCGTGGGTTTCTGTTTTTTGTGGCGCAACAGTGTGGGCAGCACGCGGCGGGCACCAAGATGGCTTTGTGCCGCGGCTGACCGCGTCCATGCCGCCAGTCACGTACCCTAGTCTGACGATCGCGGTCGAGTAGCTCGGCCATTTGGCTTTGCCCTCACAGACCCGGGAGCCGGCTTTCCCGCACCCGGCTCTTCCCGGGAGTAACCCGCGTCATTCATTGGATAAATAAAAATGACCTGGGCAGGAAATACCGCGCTCGGCCAAGCCGGTTCTGTTTTGTGATCAGCCGCTTTTTCACCGTTGTGGATCCGTGGCGCGACGCGCGCCTCTTTCAAAGCACTCGACCCGGGCATCCGGCCAAAGTGGGTCATGCGCCGTCATAGTGATGGCGACGCTCGAATGCTACGAACCCTCGCTAGCTCGCGATAGTATTCAACCAGAATGCCAGCCTCACTCGCGTCTCACATGATAGCCCCAACATGAACCGCGATTCGGACCGACGCCCGGCATACCTGCTAAATCGCTTCGAAGTACCGCTGGCGTTCACAGTCGGAGAGTTGATGTTGAACGGCTTCCCACTCCCATTGCCGGGAACGGGAGAACGCTTCAACTTCCGGTACCGCACCACGTAGCCGTTCGCACTTGCCACGAAGCATCAGCTTCCTTCTAGCATTGAGATGCAGGTTTGAGGGCCACCATCTCGCGTCGCTCACAGGCAAATCAGCCGCTCTACTTACGTGTGAGCGGCGTCTTACGATCCGACGGTGAGCCAAACGCATCTGCCGGACGCGCGTTGCTGTGACCCAGACACAGGGAGCTTCACGGCACTCGTCGATGACCGGGCTCGCCTTGCGTGAGCCTCGGATTTGGGACATTCGCACTGTATGTTACTCGTTGGGACGGGCTTCGGGTGCCGAAGTCTGTCACCGCCCATTTCGACACCTTACATCTTGACGTAGGGTGCGATTCAAGCCCCTCAGATAGCTTATCGTGTGAAACTTTTCGGACAATGCGGCTGTGTCGCATGTAATCCGAGGCGCCACCGTATGTGTACGATGTCCAAGATGACTCCTATCAAGCTCCAAAGCCTGTACAATCATCGTAACGGGTGCGCGTGGCGGCGAAGTGGCCGCTAAGAATGTCGGCTTCCTCCACGCGCTCGTTAGCGAAGAAGCGGTAGGCTGCCTTCGTGTTCGCCCAGTCTTGGCACGCGAACGGTATGCTCCCGCCCATGCCATCACCAATTTGCCTTAACAGCTCGCCAAATCGTTGACCAAGACGGGCATCCTTGAAGGCAGTCTTGTCGATCTCGCGCTCAGTCCAGTGTGCGACGGCGCTTTCATCACGATCATCCTGGTGACCATCCGGGCCCGCCGACCGACGAGATATCGCACCGCTCGAACGCATGAAGGCACCTCGCCGTCGCGATTCAGGTGCTCAACAATGAATCACAACCGATTCATCTGATTCAAGATTCTTCGATCGAGCCTCTCGCAAATGAATCAAGCACTTGTGGGTAATTGAAGGCCGGCGGCGGCCGTCTTGTGTAGTTTGAAGTCTAGCTTTGAGGTCACGTAGCGATAGGGCGCCGAATGTCGGTGGCGACGGAGCTGCGACGAGCAGGTTCGCCATTTGCAAGCTGGCGAGACGGTCTGCGGCCTCGCGCGCCGGTACGGGGTGGCTTACAGCCTGCTGTTCACCAGGCGCCGACAAGCGCACCAGGGGCGACCGGGCGGAGATTTCGTGCCAGCTCTTGTTCCTGTCGAGATCCACACCCACGCTGGCTCCGGTATTGATCAGCACGCCGCCACCGGCGTCTTCACAGCTCGCCCATCGCTTCAGCATTTAGTTGAACGGTTGGCCAGGTCATGGTCGCGGGACAGCTCGGCGAGCTGTTCGCGCATATAGAGCTGTCGCGATGCGGGCAGAGGCCCTTTCGCGCAAACCGGGGACATCGGCGCGCTCGCTGTCTGGAGCACGGGCGAGCCGTCCAGCAGCGACTTCGGCGCGCAAACGTGATCTGAAACTGGACGAGGTGCCGAACGATCTGAGCACATTCCTGCGCTAGCTCGCGCAGCCAGTGTTGCCTCGCCTCGAGGTGCTGAGTATCGGATCATCGATCAAGCGGAGCGATACCCCAATTCGCGACCTCTGCGTCAGGTTCTAAACGCATCCCAATCTTAGAACGAAGTCAGCCGACGATTCGCATTTGAACCGGCACCAGATCGGCGGGCCTTTACCAGCTCGAATTTAGGGCAGAGGAATTGAGCGGTTAGGCGAGATTGGGTTGAGACGCAGAGCCGTACGACTCACTCAGAAGAAGGTCGGGTGCTCGGCGGCAAGCCGAGAAAGTGATCTGGGCAGCCCCAACAGAGATCCGCCCGCCCAGCGGATTTTTCCTGCTACAAACACTTGTTCCCCAAAAAATCGGTCCTATTTCAGCTGCGCCTGCGTTGGCACTCGCGGGCCACGATTGCTAGCAATCGGGAAATCTTCAACTGAAGTAAATGCTTAGGAGATCTGCATGGAATTCCGTCCGCTTCACGACCGCGTCGTGGTCAAGCGCATTGACGCAGAAGAAAAGACCGCTGGCGGCATCATCATTCCGGACACTGCCAAGGAAAAGCCTTCGCAAGGTGAAGTCATCGCCGTCGGCCCCGGCGGCCGCGACGAGAGCGGCAAGCTGATCCCGATCGACGTCCTGGTCGGCGACCGCGTCCTGTTCGGCAAGTGGTCCGGCACCGAGGTCAAGATCGACAACGTCGACCTGCTGATCATGAAAGAGAGCGACATCCTGGGCGTTCTCACGGACGCGTCCGCCAAGAAGAAGGCCGCCTAAACCATCTCGCACCGCTCATCCTGAGGAGCCCTGCTGGGCGTCGTAAAGGGTGAGACCAAGTAAAACATTCAGGAAGACCCACATGTCAGCCAAAGAAGTCAAGTTCGGCGTAGACGCCCGCGACCGCATGTTGCGCGGCGTCGAAATTCTCAACAACGCGGTGAAGGTCACGCTCGGTCCGAAGGGCCGCAACGTCGTGCTCGACAAGTCGTTCGGCGCTCCCCGCATCACCAAGGACGGCGTCACCGTCGCCAAGGAGATCGAGCTCGAGGACAAGTTCGAGAACATGGGCGCGCAGATGGTGCGCGAAGTCGCCTCCAAGTCCGCCGATGCGGCCGGCGACGGCACCACCACCGCAACCGTGCTCGCGGCTGCGATCGTTCGTGAAGGCGCCAAGTCGGTTGCCGCCGGCATGAACCCGATGGACCTGAAGCGTG
Source organism: Bradyrhizobium sp. 134 (assembly GCF_023074155.1). Lineage (NCBI taxonomy): Bacteria > Pseudomonadati > Pseudomonadota > Alphaproteobacteria > Hyphomicrobiales > Nitrobacteraceae > Bradyrhizobium > Bradyrhizobium sp. 134. The sequence goes on from NZ_JADPKX010000009.1 coordinate 59,971, forward strand.
GTATCGACCTCGCGGTCGAAGCCGTCGTTGCGGACCTCGTCAAGAACTCCAAGAAGGTCACCTCGAACGACGAGATCGCCCAGGTCGGCACCATCTCGGCCAACGGTGACGCGGAGATCGGCAAGTTCCTCGCCGACGCCATGAAGAAGGTCGGCAACGAGGGTGTCATCACCGTCGAGGAAGCCAAGTCGCTCGAGACTGAGCTCGACGTCGTCGAGGGCATGCAGTTCGACCGCGGCTACATCTCGCCCTACTTCGTCACCAACGCCGAGAAGATGCGCGTCGAGATGGACGACGCCTACATCCTCATCAACGAGAAGAAGCTCTCCTCGTTGAACGAGCTGCTGCCGCTGCTCGAGGCCGTGGTGCAGACCGGCAAGCCGCTGATCATCGTCGCCGAGGACGTCGAAGGCGAGGCGCTTGCCACCCTGGTCGTGAACCGTCTGCGCGGTGGTCTGAAGGTTGCGGCCGTCAAGGCTCCGGGCTTCGGCGATCGCCGCAAGGCCATGCTGCAGGACATCGCGATCCTGACCGGTGGCCAGGCCATCTCGGAAGATCTCGGCATCAAGCTCGAGAACGTCACGCTTAACATGCTCGGTCGCGCCAAGAAGGTGATGATCGACAAGGAGAACACCACGATCGTCAACGGCGCCGGCAAGAAGGCCGACATCGAGGCGCGCGTGGCTCAGATCAAGGCGCAGATCGAGGAAACCACCTCGGACTACGACCGTGAGAAGCTCCAGGAGCGTCTTGCCAAGCTCGCAGGCGGCGTCGCGGTGATCCGCGTCGGCGGCGCGACCGAGGTCGAGGTGAAGGAGCGCAAGGATCGCGTTGATGACGCGATGCATGCGACCCGCGCGGCGGTCGAGGAAGGCATCGTCCCGGGCGGCGGCGTCGCCCTGCTCCGTGCCTCCGAGCAGCTCAAGGGTCTGCGCACCAAGAACGACGACCAGAAGACCGGCGTCGAGATCGTGCGCAAGGCGCTCTCCGCGCCCGCCCGCCAGATCGCGATCAACGCTGGTGAAGACGGCTCGGTGATCGTCGGCAAGGTCCTGGAGAAGGAGCAATACGCCTACGGCTTCGACTCGCAGACGGGCGAGTATGGCAACCTGGTCAGCAAGGGCATCATCGACCCGACCAAGGTGGTCCGCACCGCGATTCAGAACGCTGCATCCGTGGCGGCCCTGCTGATCACTACCGAGGCCATGGTCGCCGAGCTGCCGAAGAAGAACACCGGCGCGCCCGCGATGCCTCCGGGCGGCGGCATGGGCGGCATGGGCGGCATGGACTTCTGATCCAACTCTCTTAAAAATGCGATCCCCGGCAGAAAAATGCCGGGGGTCATTTTTGGCTCGCGGCTTTTTCAGTTCGTTGTTCTGATCTCGCGCTATGCGCTCCGCTATTTGCACTGGCGACCTTAACGAACTCACTCGTCAACCGCACTCAATCCACAAGCCGCCTGGATGCATAGGTGTATTCGAGAGCCAGCCGGCGCGCGTATCCCGTGAGATTGGCGGCCGCGCTATGCCCGCCGTCGATATTTTCATACCAGTAATGGGGCCGGCCGAGCGCAGCAAGCCTGGCGGCTGCCTTGCGGCCGTGGGCCGGATGCACGCGGTCGTCCTTGTTGGAAGTGAGAATGAACGGGACCGGGTAGCTCTTGCCCAGGACAAGCTTCTGACAGGGTGAGTAGGTCTCGATCCAGCCGCGCGGCTCGGGATGGCGGGATCGCCGTATTCGCCGATGTAGGAGGAGCCTGCGCCAACTTGGTGAACCGAAACATGTCGAACAGCGCCACCTGCACGATCGCTGCGTTGAAGCGGTCCCGGCGCTGAGTAATCGCGGTGCCCACCAGCAGATCTCCCTGGCTGCCGCCGACCACGCCCATCGGCGCGGAGAGGTGACTTTCCGACGGATTAGGTCCTCCGCAAAGGCGATGAATCATCCATGCCCGCTGCTTCGTTGCCGCTTGGGCCGCCTCGTGCCATCGCGGCCCAAACTGGCCGCCGCCCGGCAGGTTCGCGACGACATATGCACTGCCCTGCTCGGGCCAGAGCCGGCCCGTCGCTCCGGCAAAGGATGGCAGGAGGAGGCGAGGACTCCGCCATAACCATTGAGAAGAGTTCGGATCTCCGCTCCGAACCTCGCGTTCTTCGGACGTACCAGAAAGTAGGTGCGGGTCCTGGCCGCGCTAGCTGTCAAGCCTGGTACGCGCCCAGATGCCGCGCATGTGATTCTTGTCCTGATATTGCTGCGATCCCCCCGTTCCAACGAAACATACGAAATCCGGTCTTTGGCCTGAAGCATGCTGAGCGCCTCCTCAAAGAAGCGGCGATTGCAGGGATCTGATTGGAGCACGCCGAGCGTCTTGTCATTCTCGGCGCGGGCCCAAGCCAGTGCGCGCGGCTCTTCGATTTCCTGGAGCCAAAGGAAGAGCCGCAGGGGCCGACTTCTGGAGAACCGCCGTGGAGGACAGACACGTCAGCGAGAGCAACACGGCGGCAAGGAGCGAGTGTTTCATGGGAGTGATCCTGGACTGGGTGGGCCGCCCGGCTCGCGCGACCGAGCTGGGCCGAAAGCAGACAGAAGAGGTACATTCGGTCTCGACAGCGGACATGCGTGGACCGTGCCCACCGTTCCAAACGAAGCAAGCAGGGCGCCGCCTGAAAATTGGAGCTCCTCCAGTCGCCCGGTCGCGCCCGTTGGCTCAAACCTGACAATGTGGTGTTAGCTTCAAGTATTGTGATGCGCTTTACGCTTCTCACCGATGGAACAGAGGTGCCCTGCGCTGGCGTTTCACAGATCGGTCCGTAATCGCCCTAGAAGCATTATGGCGCGCCTGGCTTGCAACGGCACGTGCTCAAGGAAGGCTCTCGCGCGGAGAATTTGCCGCGGCTTGGTGCAGCGAGCGCGAGCACATGTCAGCACGGCGCGTCATCATGCGGAGGGTCAGTGACGAGCCCGCCGAAACGGCAGGTCGTTCTCGCAATTCGCAGGCATTGCACGAAGTGACTCGCACTCCGCGGGATCGACCATAATTATTTGCAAGCGCAACGCACCCTTAGGCGCACATACCCAATCACCTGCGCAGGTTCCTCGGGTGAGAACAAGAACTGGCTTCACGGAATCAAGCACAGGCTCTCGGCTTTCGTCAAAACCGTCATGGCAACGTCTCTTGATTGTTCATTAAGAGCCGCCACCAATGGTAGTTCGCTACTCACCGACCTGCGAAATCGAGGCGGCGACCCAGGGAGAGGTTGGTCTTACCGGCTGGCAACGACGGCCGTGATTTCCCGAGTCTCTGGTGGTCCGATGCTGACAGGGTGCCAAGGTCAACAAGCGTGCATAATCAAAGGTCTCGAGCATGGCGCGATTCGCCTTTCGACACGCGCTTGATCTTGGCACCGCTGCGTTGGCGCACGAAACGACTTCGTTTGCGCCGGCTACCGCCGAAGGCAGGTGTTCGGCACCTGAATTAATTCGGCGGACCGCCAACCGTGCACAGTCTTACATACGAGTTTGTGACGTTAGATTCCCTTCGAAGCACTTGAGAACGGTTTGGGCACATGCTTGCATGCCATCGAGCAACTTGACTTCTTCGCGCCTGCTCCGTGGAGGAAGAAGAGAATATGCTGTGCAATGGCAGACGCCCGCCACTCCTAGTGTCCTTACTGTTGCCCGTTAGCGTCAGCACGATGGTCAAGGCCGAAGAGCCCTCACCGAAGTACGCTGAGGTGCTCAGTGCCTTGCAGACCGGCAATACTCCGAACGTCATACTGGACCTAAACCGCTGCACCGCGGGACGGCGCGCAGTTCGTCTAGAAATTGGAATGAGGCTTGAGCCGTTCTTAGCTGCGTCGCAATGTGATAGGCATCCCATTGGGCACGCGCCGATGACAACTTCGGTCGGGCTACATTACCTGAGGAGCACTAGCGACCAGGATGCCCAGTTCGTTCGTGCTCACCGTGCGTGCGCACATGGGGATCCCGGCGCTAAGGCCGTTCGCGCGGCTCCGCGTTCACTCCACTCCTCCCAATCTAGTGAAGCGCATGCCGCCCGAAGAACGGCTGTTTGGGAGGCGGTGACGTTGTCTCGAAATCCTGATCAGGCCGCCGTAATGACACTTTAGAACTCCTTCTCGGAGCCATTTTGGATAACGCCCATCGCGCTGTCATCAAGCGAAGCGAGAGGCGCTAAGGCGAACACATCTGTGCAACTGAGTTGGTGCACCTCCATAGGCAAGGCGCTGGGTAGCGCTGGTTCCGCAGCGAGGCCAAGCCCGAAGCCACGGGACGGCGTAGAGCAGCACTCGAAGAGGGGAACATGTGTGAAGACTGCCTACCGATCCTGCCTTATCCGATGACGCCGTCTCGCCGTTCGCTAATGCTGTTCACGGCTTCGGCGGCGGGCATCCTGCTGGGCGGTAGGATTGCCGGCGCCATGGAGGCAACAGCGCCGCCAAAACCGGACAACCTTCTCACGCCGGACGCTTCGCTGAAGCGACTAATGGAAAGCAATGCGCGCTACGTGCATGGCCTATCACGACTCGACGATTTCAGACAGGAGCGCGAAGCTTTAATCAGCGGGCAAAATCCATATGCAGCGGTCCTAACCTGCGCCGATTCACGTATTGCACCCGAACATGTTTTCAATAGCGGACTTGGCGATCTGTTCGTCTGCCGTGTCGCTGGTAATTTCGCCAACGATGAAATGCTAGCCAGCATTGAATATGCGGTGACCGTGCTAAAAACCCCGGTGGTCATGGTACTTGGCCACGATCGCTGCGGCGCCGTCGGTGCTACGATCGAGTCTTTAAGAGAGGGCAAGTCGTTGCCTGGGCACATTCCATCTCTCGCCGCCGCACTTGCGCCCGCGGTAAAAGCGTCTTCCCAGGAAAGCGGGGATGCACTCGCAAATGCGATCCGGCAAAATGTAATCGACAATGTCAATAAGCTCAAATCGGCGGCTCCGATTCTAAATATAGCAATTGTGCAGAATAGGCTGAAAGTCGTCGGGGGTCTTTATCGGCTCGACACCGGCCGAGTCGAATTGGTGAGCTGACCGTCATCAGCGCCCTATTCTGAGCAGTGCCGTTTGAAGCGACAACGTTGAAAGGTTGTTGTCTCTGCCGCCGAGTCGACCAGATCCTGGTGATCGGAGGGACGGATCTTACGCAGCGGGCCGGCGCAGCGCCTTCACGTGGCAAGCCCCCACCGGTGGGACAGAACGGATAGTACGTTACGCACGGACCTGGCTACTTCCGGGAAGCCAAAAGCTTGGAGATCTTTCTGCGATCATTTCGTTGAAAGGACTTGAATCGCACCTAACGTCACATTGTACGATCTTGAAATGAAATCGCGACCTCTAACAAACAAATGTAACCTACTCCTAGCGTGTGGGGTGATGGCATAACGATCTTATCCTATTTCGAATTTGCGGCGAACGCTCGCCGCAAATGAGCCGGCGGCAACTCTCCCTTGCCGACGGTCGGTGCGATGTGTAGCAGCGTCGCTCCTCCCAGACTGACTTCGCCCGGCTTCCAAAATGAGGCCGGGCCTTTTTTTGCATGCAAGCCATCATACGATCGCGGTCAACGATTCCACGATGGGCTGGTTGCAGAAGAAGTCGTCCCGCCATGCTCGGCTATGGAAACCACCCACCGTCTTCCCATCCAATCACCGGCTCTGATCTCGAGCAAAGAACGCTTGCTCCTTTGCAGGTGAACGCCATGGATAGCTTGATTCTTACGCAGCGTCAGGTTGTAGGATCGCAGGGCGGACTGACGTTCAAGCTGACCGCGCATGCCTTCGACGACGCATACGCGGTCCTAGCCGGACCGGCTGCCGAGCTGCATGCCCCACGAATGCCCCCTTCAAATGACGCCTCGCTGTTGAACGCAAAAAACGAAAGCGGGTGAGAATGATGTCATGGGGCGCGCAAGTATCGATAACGAGTGACTTAGGATCAGTGCAAACATCCACCAAGCCCACAAACGCTGCCGGTAACGAGCCCGATGATGCCGGCCGAGACGCGCAAGTTGCGCAACGCGCTCGAAGGTCAGTTACCTCAAAGAGGAGGAGCACCATTGTTGATCGAGACGGCGCGACATAATGCCATATCAAGAGCAACATGCAGTGTATTTGGTCAGGATCTCGAGCTATGCGCCGGCGCCAGCTGGGAGCATCAACGACGAGTAGTCGTGTGTGGCATGGACATCATCCTGCAACCGTCGAGTGCGGCTCGATCTCACAAAACCGCAACGTTTGTCCGATCATATATCAGCAAAGAACAGCGTGGGTAGCGACAACATGGAGATGGGATCATCTAGCGGATTAAGGTCGCGCTCGCACGCGCGACTCGCCAGTTGGCACGCTAAACACGTGTAGAGCAATGAACGCGCTCAAATCGATCATTAGCAAAGTTGCTACAGGTGCCACGCTGACCCGCGAGGAGACCGCAGCAGCCTTTGAAATCATGATGTCGGGCCAGGCGACATCCTCCCAGATCGGGGGATTACTAATGGGCATGCGGGTACGTGGCGAAACCGTAGAAGAAATCACCGGCGCAGCCTCGGCCATGAGGAGCAAAATGCTCCGGGTCAGCGCGCCCCCCGATCCTGTAGACATCGTTGGTACGGGCGGTGACGCTTTGGGCTCAGTCAACGTGTCGACATGCGCCTCATTCATCGTCGCCGGCGCCGGCGTTCCTGTGGCCAAGCATGGCAACCGCGCCGTGTCCTCACTATCGGGCGCTGCTGACGTCTTGGCCCGGCTCGGCGTGAAGGTCGACCTCCCGCCTGTAAGCGTTGCTCGTTGTGTGCACGAAGCTGGCATCGGCTTCATGCTTGCGCCCATCCGTCATCGGGCTATGCACCACGTCGCCCGGATCCGAGCGGCACTTGGGACCCGCACGATCTTCAATCTAGTCGGCCCGCTCGCAAATCCAGCCGGAGTCAAGCGGCAGATCGTCGGAGTGTTTTCGCGTCGATGGGTGCAGCCCTTGGCGCAGGTGTTAAGGAACCTTGGTGCTGAGTCGGTGTGGGTGGTGCATGGCTCAGATGGACTCGATGAGATCACCCTCACCGGACCGTCATTTGTTGCCGCGCTAGAGAGAGATGCGATCCGTACCTTCGAAGTCACCCCGGAAGACGCGGGCCTAGCCCGCTGCCACAACGAGGCGCTGAGGGGCGGCAACGCCGATGCCAATGCAATCGCGCTGCAAAGCGTGCTCGACGGCATGCCAAGTCCGTACCGCGATGTTGCTCTTCTCAACGCCGCCGCAGCAATGATCGTGGCCGGCCACGCAACCAGCTTGAGGGACGGCGTCGCCCTTGCGCAAGAATCCCTTAACAGCGGAGCGGCAGCTGCGCGATTGAAACACCTGATCGCGATCTCCAACGCTTGACACGGCCGACGCGGGACATTTTGAACACCAACATCGAAGCCTACGAGCGCGAAGAGGTTGCAGGCGCAAAGCGCGATGTGCCTCTGCCACACGTCGAGAGGCTTACCGCGGTTGCGGGGTCACAGACGCAGCAGCCCCGCTTTTCCAACCGACGGAGCGGGATCCGCGAAAGGCCTCAGATCGCCAAGACCAGTGCGAAGCAGCCTGCCGAGACAATCAGCAAAGGCCGCGGCCGAAGCTTAGGTTCTCAATTTTGTGTGCACGCAAGACGTCAATGGATAAGCAATGACGTCCCCGCGAACGGTAGAAGCGCTCGCATTTATGGCAAAGATAGAACACATTATTCCGAAATTTCGGGCGGTCATCGATACAGGCAGCTCCATCCTCCAAATCTGCGGGGTACGCTGCACACAACACTCGATAAGCATCTTCTCGCTGCAAAAAAAGCAGGTTGTCGACGATTCCGGAATCCACTAGGTGCTCTCATGCCGCTAGTGTTAACCTCGGACATTGCTGTTGAGGAGCATGCGCCGAGCCAGATGGAATTGCGGGAACGCGGCCTCATCTTAATCGGACCGCATCGACGCAGGCCCAGAGTGGGAGATGGTCGTTACCGCTCTCACAGCGCGGAAAGCCATTATGCTGCATCCAAGATCAGGGCGTTAACGGTCATGGCGAGGGTCACCAGCATGCCAACGATCCCATTGGTAAAATGAAACCGGCTTTGACTCGGTCCAGAACAACTACAGTCTCGAGGCGCTTTATATCTGGATTCTCATTTATCAAGCGTCGGGTGAAATGCTCGTACTCTTCCATATTATTTGCAGTCACCAACAAGATGAAATCAGCTTGGCCCGTGATGTAAAATCCGCTCATCACCTCCGTCATAGTGCGGATCCCCCGCTTAAAACGATCAATGATGTCGGCGCGATCGCGCTCAAAGAAAATGAGGACCAGCATAGTCACGTTTCGGCCGATCGCCCTTGGCGAAATGATTGAGACGTCTGATTCTATCACGCCCTCTTTTCGTAGGCGCTTTAGTCGGCGCTGAACTCCAGATGCAGATAGGGCAACTCTTGCGCCGAGTTCTTCACTGCTTAGGCGATTGTTGCGTTGAACGAGATCAAGAATACGAGCATCGATTTTGTCGATTTCCATGGCTGCATTGCGGACTCTCGAGCGCGATCGCCTCCTCCAAGCATACGAAGTAGTCCCATTGAGCGTCCCGGTCATCTCTAAAATCCTCCCTAGCACCTCTACGAATGTACGTCTTCAGACGACAATGCGCGCACTGACGAGTTGAAGGCTCAAACCTTATTGGGGACAGCCAACCACCGGTTCTGGTCTTGTGCGCGCCCGGTCGGCTTGCGTCGCCTCCCCTAATTCCAATAAGCCGCTAAAGCTCTTTACCTCACGCGCTGTTTGTGGCGGTGAATTTGTCGGTACCGCACCTCTCTTGACGCCTGGCAGCTGATTGAACCTAGTTCTTTCGGGAGCGGACATGTGGGCGGGTTAGCGTCACCAATGGAGCCATCGGATTGACCTCGCGGGCGAGCTAGTGGGAGTGAATTTCCTTCAGCTATGTCACGTCGCGCCCGTGGCGGCGCGCAGGCCACACTGGCAGTTCTCGAAATCAATTAACGACAGGCAGGGCGGCTTCCCGCCTGCGTCCCCTAGTGTGATGATCGATCACTGGACGCAATAGATCAGGAAGCAGCGCGCCCGGCATCGTCGCGCTCGCACCAGCATCGAGATCTGGCATCATTGTAATGGCTTCCTCTCCGTCGAAGGGGCCGAGGATTGCCTCTCCTCCGGCGTCAGTCAACGTCCGCGGCTTCGCCGCGGCAAACGGCACCTCGACATTGAAATAGCTAAAGCGCGGCATCTCCCGGGCAAGGCGCACCAGAAACGACATTGTTAACGTCACGTCACTGAGCAGCGCATTCAGGACCAGGATCGAAATCTTGGCCGCATCTGCGATACGGCCGAGACGATCGAGCATCGAGGGCGCGTCCGCGTTGAGGCTCACGCCGTGGTAGGGCGGCATCAGCATCCACGCGCGGCCGCATAGCGGGCGCGCTCGATTGCAAATTGCGTCCTGAACTGTTTGCATGTGATCATGACCGCCTTGCGACTACCCACATGAGCCAGGCACAAATCAACCAACAATCGCACTCCTGCTCGGTTAACAGGAACTGCTCGGAACGATGAGCCAGAATGCAGATCCATCGACGCGCTCGTCGATCATGCATCGCGGCGCTCCCCCTCAATGGCAAGAACTCTGGTTTCCGTGAAAGCCGATGCGACTGGGACAGGCGTATTTCCTTGCATTTGGCATGAGCAGGCTTCCAACAAGCAGATGTTCTTGACGGGCAGATGTCTCTGGGCTCGCTCAGATCATCAAGAACATTGGATGCCTCGAACTGACAATAGGAGCCGAGAATGGTCCTCCCAGTGTTCGCCGTCTGCAACCCAAAGGCCGAAGGGATCATCGGACGTCCAGCCATCTGCTGCGAAGACTTCGTAGTTATTCTTCCAGAGGGTCCACCAAGAACTAAAGGCTGCGTCGGTGTAGCTCATGCCATAACCCGCTTCACTTTTCTCTTCCGATGAAGGGCGTGAGCAATCCCACGAGATCATTCCGGCTCTGCGGCAGCCTTTGCCGATGAGATCGGAGCGATAGAACTTTGTCCTAGCGGTCATCCGTGGATACCCGGCGTTTTTCGCTCAGCATGGAGATGACTGGAACTGTCCTGCTTCGACCTTATGAGGCGCGGCCCTGACCCGATGGTGATTATTCCACATGAGGTCGCATTGGTCGCTGGCCCCGAAATCAGGATCTGGGTAATATTGGGAAAATATCTCTGTAAGAGACAACCCCGTCTAATTCAGCTGCCAACTCAGACTTGTCGTTTCTCGCGTATCGCGACGTGAACGGAATGATTCACCTAACATATGCTGGGCGGTGTCTTCCGCTTATACAGCTTTCGAGAAGCAGACGGCGCTAAAGGCTCCGCAGGAAGGAAAACGCTAGCGAGCTTTTGTCTCAATCCCATAGGCTCCTCCCGCGGCCAAAGCCTGCTTGTGAGTGAAGCTTTTTCTTGTGCAACTGAGAGAAGGACACGACGCCCTGTTATAGAGATCTTCAAATTGCCGGTCGTCTCAAGAATTCGAGTGCGCTGGCGCCCCCCCCGGTGTCAGTCCCGTATACATCCTTGTCCACTGGACTCCGGCTGGACACTTTCAGAATGAAGCTGAGGCATCGCCGATGGTCAGGCGCATCAGGGACAAGCGCTCAAAAGCCGCAGTGCGTGGCTGGACAAGCCGGTGCGCGAAACGCCCCTCTTGGTTTCAATCGGACGAGGCCTGTCGATCGGTTATCGGAGGAACGAGACCGCCGGCACGTGGGTGTTTCGCAAAGCCGACGCCATCGCGACTGTACGCCCCCGACACTCGGACCCAACTGTCGACTACAGCGTGGAGTGCAACCGATCTAAGCGCGTGTCCATTACGGGACCCCGATGCAAAACCCACTGTCGACCTCCAAGGTCGCACCGTTCCGTTGTATCTGAATCATGACCGATCCGGGGAGAACAACCCGCAGTAACCGATGCTAAGCCGAACACCGTCGTGCCAGCAACGATTGGTATTATCGAAATAGTCATTGCCGAAAGAATCACACGAATTGTAACCGGCAGGCCCTCGCCGATGTCTTCGATCTGCGACAGACTGCACGCCCTGGCGCCACCCGCTTGATCGCATCGGCTGGACAGCCTGCGAACACCCCAATATCGTGGCTAGCCACGATATCGATGATCTCTTCGCTCATGCCGGCGTCACAGTTTCTGCTTGAAGGTATCAACTGCGGCCCGGGTCACCCGAAAAACGCCACGACCACGGGACAGTGGGCGATAGGCAGAGCCGGCTCGGGTCTTGAGAACATCAAACCATTGGTCGGGCGTGAGCGTCGCCGGGCGCTCGCTGATCTGGATCACCCTGCCATTCGGGGCGAAGCGGACGTGAATGATGATCTGCGGATTCATATCGTTCCCGTTTTTTTTCCAGGTTTAGAGACCGGTGGGCTGCTCGATTGTGGCGTGTTCAGTTTCGGCCCGCTTTGGGGTGGACCTCGCGCAGCGACTTAAACTTCGCACCTGCATTGGTGCCGGGTGGCCCGTTCGGGTTGGCGGCGATAATCGCCCGTGTGTTAGGCCTCATGCGTTCTTCGGCATTGTCTTGAGGCACGTTTCGGACCAACATTCGGTGTCGGCAAACTTCCCCGTGTGTCCGCCAGATCGACGGCATGCACGGTCTGAGAAACGAATAGGAAGAGGCGATTACCTCTTCCTCTCGCTCGATACCGAGCGCCTTCAGGCCAGGCAGGAGCCCAATCGTGCGTTTGGAACCGCAACGCTATGCTTGCGGCCAACATAGATCGCGAAAGCTCGTTTGAGCATCTCAGTCGTCGACCGACTGGAAATTCGCTGCGAACACAATAGCGCTTCGACGGCCGCGGGTCGGCAACAATGATATCAGGATGCGAGAGCGGAATTGCATTCACCGCCTCCGCGTCATCGGGGCGATTCTCTGCGGGTCCAGTGCCGATCACCGCCCAACATGCCTTCTAGCCAGCACCAATCCAGTCGCTCGCGCCTGGTCGGCCGTAATCTGCATGCAGTGGTCTGATCCATCGATTAGATGCAGGTCAAACTGCGGAAGACGCCGGAATGGCTGCTGCGCCACATCCGACGCATCACATCGAACCAAGGTGAGCTGCGGAAAGCAGCGCCTTAGGTCAGCAACGGCGCTAGTGTCTGTGTTAGCTGTCTCAAGCAGGCGTTCGATTTCGATCAATTGTTCTGTGGCGAGCGCCATTGTGACTCCTTATGATTGTTGCCAATGAGCATCACTGCCAGAACAGCCGCTCGGGATCCGTGTTCAATTCGTCGATCGCCGACGCAAGCCGGTGGAAAATGCTGTAGAATTTCCAGCTTCCTCGCGCATGATTCTTGAAGAACAGTTTCCAGATCCCGCTCACGGCATCGTAATGAAACAGCGCGACATCGATCTGACCGCCATCGTTGTCAATATTGCGCGAGCAGCAGGGACTCTCAATGAGATAGCCAGCCTTTACCGGCGTCACACTCGGCGAGTGCTTGCGGGAGATCAAAGCACGTTCGATCCGCTTGCGATCTAGCTCGTTCGGATGCGGGATCAGCCCGACCGGTACCTCTCTCGACACTCTCATTGCGAGAACATCCCCTCAAAGGAGTGTGACCTCTTCTTCAAGACAACCAACGACCAGCCGCTCACCAAAATCTACAAGATAAATCGGCACGCTTGCTTCGGTATGCATCGCGACCCGGACGATCTCGCCGATGGCACCGGCGCCGACCAGGATCCCATCAGGCGGCGCGGTGGCAACTGACTCGTCATTGATGAGATTGGCTGCCGTTTTCACGCGCTGGCCCGATCGATATTTTGGAATGCGCGGCTCTGTCATGACACAGCCACTTCCGGCAATGGCAGATCATCTACCCCCTCGTCGACCGGTCCGACCTCTTTGCGCCTCACGCCGACGCGGTAGCCACTTTCAAGAAGTTCGACACCGCAGATATAGAATTTCTGCAGGAACGTACCGATGGAAACGACGTAACCCAGGTCGCCCTTCTTGGCCAGAATGTCGCCGATCTCCTTGCCGCAAAGGGTGCCGTCATTGCGGATGGTACTGCTGGCCCTCACCTTTTCGCCAAAGCTGAACGCGGGCCGCCCGCTTAGCTGGACCACATCACTGTCGGAAACGATCATGTTCATGCACCGCCCCCTGGCGAACCTGCAGGGCGCACGGAGACGCGAGCAGAGGTGCTCTTCCGCAGCATATTGTCCTTGTCTGCGATGGGACATGCCGACTCGTCATCCGCGATGCGACTCGCCACTTCGTAGCGGGCACGCCGTTCAGCTTCGCGGTTCAGAGCGGATGCCAAATGAGGTGAAGGTCGCTGCGCGTACTCGAGGTGCACGGAGGTATCGGGATCGTTCACCGTGGCAAGCAGCCCCATACGTCGGGCCACCATGCGGCGAAACTGAATGGCCTCATCATTCATCAGCCAGCCAAGCCGACGCGGCCCGATGCGCTGCGTCCCGACCCGACAGACGCGATAAAATGCAGAGCTTTGCCACCTCCGGCGTCTTAGCCCAGCGAGTCTGTAGACGTCTAAGCGGTAGAGCTCGATCGGAACAGAGGCCAACGTCTCTGCTTCGAGCAGATGTTTTCGGCCACTCCCTCCAGATGATAGAAGAGCCCGGTCTGCCGTTGCTGATCCTCGGCCTCGGGTAGCAGACCATCGTCGAGCCGCGTCTGTGCGACCAATGCTCCCTTGCTGCCTGATAGTGGAATGACTGGGTCCAGGTTCATGGGCAGCTTTGCTCCTCTGACAGGTGGCCCCTTCGACATTGCAACGCGATGCACCTGGCTCGGCGAAGAATAGGCCCGTCTGCACAGCGGCGTGGCTCAAATCGATGACAGCGCTGCTTAGTGGGCACTCGACATCGATGCGCAACTTTGGACTGTTGCGCTTCGTTAGTTTCTTGCGGGGTCCGGGGCGCCGCGTACGCACCGATGTCGGCGATCGATCCCGAGTAATCCGTGGGCATGACAGGAAATTGCAAGTCGACGCCTGCGGCGCCGTCAATGCACACGGCGATACTCGCGACTTTGGAGTGACGGAGCTCGGCATGAAGTTCACGAGCACCCCCCTTTGAGGCAGGCGCGTGGTAAACGCGACACTGATGTATCCATGACGTTGGTGTTTTCAACTGGACAGACAGCGACACACTGCGGCTCGTCAAAGTAGACGATGCGTTCGGTGCATTTCTGGGATTCAATTGCGAAGCTTCCAGCCTTCTCCGACGTTGCAACATTCGGGTATAAGGGTTCACAATCCGAGGAACGCGTCCACTGCGAGGCGACGATCTTGAAGGGCATAGATACGACCTCTTACGCGACCGAGATCAGCGGTTCTTGCGGGATCGCGGCGTCGCCGCGCTTGGCCTTTGAGCCCGAATGCTGTGCCGTACTCGGGCACGGAGATCTATGGCATGATAAGTCGTTTTCGGATTGGCCAAGGCATCGCCGGGGCCGACGATAACGAGCACAGTCAGCTGCGGAATTCTGGTGGCTACCGCGAGCAGCTTTCCCGCCGCCTGCTCAGGAGTGAGCTTGTCACGACCAACACCGGGACGCGATTCTTTGGCGCAGTCGTACTTACGATTGCAGTAGTTGCATTGAAAATTGCACGCCGGCGCGACCGCGACATGGATGCGAGCGTCATGATGATGAGCTTCTTCGCTATAGCAGGGATGCGTCCTCACTTTGTCCCAGATTTCGGCCGGCAGATCGCCTGGGACAGCCTGTGACCCATAGCTCCCTTTGCCATTCTTCGAAGAGCTCCGGGAACCCTTATAATCGGCGCATCCCGCCGCTATCCTCAGCATCTTTGACATGTTTTTCCGCGTCCGGCAACAGCATCCATATTCAATTCTCTACCAAGTGTGCCCATGGCGATCAGCCTGAGCGGCCACAGAACGAGAGTTAGCAACTCGCGTGCCATCTCGGATGGCGATGGCATTCCCGCCGTATGAACGAGTTAGCTAGACTTGGTCCGCACAGTTGTGCACGCGTCAGCGACAGTTCACACGTCGGAAATGCGACAGGCGTCGCAATTGTGACGGAGATGGCCGTTGGGTTCTCATTGAGCTCGCGTGAGATCTCCCAACACGCACCGGTCGCTTGCGATGCGACCTCTTCCTACTAGCGGACCGCGGCGAGAAGACCACTTTGCGCCGCTACTTGGCGCTCAACATCTCTATCGCGTGCGGGCCATATCGCGACCAGTGTCAGGTGTTGCTCGACCAGAAAGCAGAGTTCGTTGCGTGAGAGTGCTTGCGGATCGACGATCGCGTGATGGACGTCAGCCGAGCGTTTGGTGATCTGCCGGGCATAAATAGCAAAAGCAGATCAGTGAAGAGACAGCCGAAGAAGAGGGAGGAACCTGCATCCGTTCCGCCTTTCCTTGATGAGGTCGGGAACTGGTGTCTGGATGCCGATTTCAGTCAGAACCTCAACATAATCCAGCGTCAGTAATTAGTGAACCGTCCCGGGTTTGCCGGAGGCCACTTGGT
This sequence comes from Bradyrhizobium sp. 134, assembly GCF_023074155.1. Classification (NCBI taxonomy): domain Bacteria; kingdom Pseudomonadati; phylum Pseudomonadota; class Alphaproteobacteria; order Hyphomicrobiales; family Nitrobacteraceae; genus Bradyrhizobium; species Bradyrhizobium sp. 134. The sequence continues at coordinate 75,557 of NZ_JADPKX010000009.1, forward strand.
TTAAGTTATGCCGCCATGGCGGGGTGTTCCATCATGGCGTAGTAGCGTTGCTCGGCTTCGGCCGGCGGGATGTTGCCGATGGGCTCGAGGAGCCTTCGGTTGTTGAACCAGTCCACCCATTCCAGCGTCGCGAACTCGACGGCCTCGAAGCTGCGCCATGGTCCGCGCCGATGGATCACCTCCGCCTTGTAAAGTCCATTGATCGTTTCGGCGAGAGCATTGTCATAGGAGTCTCCGACGCTGCCGACGGAGGGCTCCACGCCGGCTTCGGCCAGGCGCTCGGTGTACTTAATGGATACGTATTGGCTGCCCCTATCGCTATGATGCACGAGCCCGCCACGATGGACCGGCCGTCGATCATGCAATGCCTGCTCCAGCGCATCGAGCACGAAGCCTGCATGCGCCGTGCGCGAGGCTCGCCAGCCCACGATCCTGCGGGCATAGGCGTCGATGACGAAGGCGACGTAGACGAAGCCGGTCCAGGTCGCGACATAGGTGAAGTCGGAGAGCCAGAGGACGTTCGGCCTCGGCGCCTTGAACTGGCGGTTGACGTGATCCAGCGGGCATGGCGCGGCCTTGTCGCTGATCGTGGTCTTGACGGGCTTGCCGCGGATGACCCCTTGTAGGCCCATGTCCCGCATCAGTCGCGTCACTGTACAACGGGCAACATCGAACCCTTCACGCTTGAGCTGCCGCCAGACCTTGCGCACGCCGTACACGCCGAAGTTCTGATAGAAGACGCGCCGGACCTCGATCTTCAGCGCAGCATCCTGCCGGGCGCGCGCCGACAGCCTGGCGGGATCTCGCCGCTTGGCCACATGGGAGTGATAGGTCGAGGGGGCGATCGGCAGCACCTTGCAGATCGGCTCGACCCCATGCGCCCCACGATGATCCTCGATAAAGGCGATCATGGCTTGGACCGGCGGTCGAGCTCCGCCATCGCAAAATAGGCGCTTGCCTTGCGCAGAATCTCATTGGCCTGCCGAAGCTCGCGGTTCTCTCGTTCGAGCGCCTTCAAGCTCTTGACCGGCAGCACGCTGCCGTGCGTGTTGCGCAGCACAGTAGGCCAATGGGGCCGCCGAGGCATGATCAACCTCTTGGCCTGCCGGATCGTAAATTGGATACCAGCAATCGACGTGGATGCCGGAGCGCGCGATACCTTCACCTCACGCCATCCGTCGCGTGTACCGGAGAGCCGTCCGCATCGCGCCGTCGTACCAAGAGTCGACTATCACAGGCCGTGGTAAGGATGCTAGATGATGATGCAGTGGTGTCGGCTCCACCCGCGCACGAACGCCTGGACCGTCAATGCCGTCACGGTGGAGCGATGTGTGTCGCTCTCGACATCCGAGACGTTGCCTTTGGCCTCGCGCGATAGTGCAACTTTGCTGGAGAAGGCAGAAGGCCTCCTGTGTCATTGGCATATCTGGTCCGATCAACTCGGCGAGGTCAGGTCCGAGATACGGAACAATGCTGAGCTCTCATCCTCACCCCAAGATCAGTAGGAATCGCCTTCGCGTCGACTGCGTTGACAAATTTCAATTCGCGGGAGCGCGTTCATCGGTCCCACTGTCTTCCCGCGCGTTTTGGCATTCATTGTGATCGGGAGCGGCGTGTCGCTCGCCATCTCAGGTAGATCGAGCATCCAGCTAATGGCCATTCTGATTCCAATCGCCCCGGAGCGTTTCATACTCGGATCCCGCGATCGGCTCTTCGAGATCTTTCTTGCGAAAGGCCCGCATCAAGAGAGCGGCGACTCAAGAGTTTCATGAGGCCAATTTTCTCGACCGCGATGCATACTTGTGTGGTTTAGCATGCTCCCGCGAGTTGGCGCGCAGGTGAGCCACAATGTTTGCCAATACGGAGACGACCTGGTCGACCTCTGGAGGGTTGTCTCACGCGGCAGGGACAAGCGCAGCGCGCCGTGCAGGACATGCGATGGCGCGATTGAGCAGGATCCGCAGGCTGATCCGAGCGAAGCGGCAATGCCCGCACGATTTAGATGGTGGAAATTGCGTTTCTTTCGCCAAGCGATCTCGGAAGATCTCGGCGTTAAACTGAAGAACGTCACGCTCAACATGCTCGGTCGCACCAAGAAGGGTGATGATCGGCAAGGAGAACACCACCATCGTCAATGGCGCCGGCAAGAAGGCTGACATTGGGACGCGTGGCCCAGATCAGGCTCAGACCGAGGAGACCACCTCGGACGAACAGCACGCAAAAGCGCAGTGGTCGTTGCGTCCAACACTTGGCGACTCCGCAAGGAGCAAAGAAGTAGCACGAGGAAGCACGCTGACACTTTAAAATGGACTACTAGCTGATTCCAAGACTATGAACTTCACCACAGTTGCCGTTGTTCTTTGATGCCCGAGACGTCGCGGCCGTGTCCTCCTCACAACGATAGTTGTGATGCTCTCGCTCCGCCACGCTGGTGCCGAGGAACCACCTCCGTGATGGAATCCAGCCCCGGAGGCGCTCTTTTTACGATTTTCATCGCGATGAGTTTGTCCTCGCCGCGCAACATCAATTCATGGTCGTGGCAACGCATCTTCAGCATCAATATTGGGCGCTGAGGCTGATTGAGCTCGCTCACCCGATGCTCAACTGCGCGGACGGCTATTCGTAACTTGCCTTGAACTCCTCAATCTCGCTGAAGCCAAGGCTTCGTCGGGCCGAGACCACGTTCTGGAAGCCCGCTGCGTAGAGATTGATGACAGACCGCAGGGAGGGTTGCAATTTGCCCAGATTCCAAGAAGGTCTGTGACAACGGTATAACATGATCTTTGAATTCGTTGCTGGCATTCGACTCACGTTGCGCCACGCTCCCGTAGAGCATGGCGACAGCGCAGATTGCGCCTGTGACAATGGCGCTTGAAATCCCCGGCGGTGCCAGCTGTTCGCGTAGCCCAACGCGCAATCCGCGACGCGGTGATGATCTCCACGAATTCCGATCGCAACTTTGCGCATTTTGCCCCTCAAATGACTTGTCCGGAGGCGCCCGATGCTGGTTCGCACTGTCGCGACGCGCAGCTATCCTGCTGGATCGCCGCGCTCAACATTTCTCTGCCGCTCGTCACGAGCGCTGACTAATTTAGATTGATTTCCGTAAATCCTGAAACCATCAACGGGACCGGACGCGTACACGAGCGAGTGTTCGATGCTCTCAATGAACAGTACGCAAGTTCGAATGTTCTCGCGAGAAGCGCTTGCAAGATAGCAAGTGCTGCGAAGTTGGCGAAATCTGCGCACAAAAACTGCAAGATATCGCTACGAACGCCTCCAATCCTCTCAGGTAAATGAGTATCCGATATCCGCTTGCACGATCTAACGATCGCTTCGTGCAAGATTGGAGTTCGCGGTGAGTTCATTTACTTGCCGAGCTCCTATTCAGTGCCCTTCGGGGCGTTTCCTCCCTGACTCGGCCGCGCGGTATCTCGCGCGGCCTTTTTTCGCGGTCGACGAAGACCTGATTGCTCGGATTTGAAGACCTGCAGGAGCAAGGCGACCCCGACCACCGCCGCACAATCCACGCAAGGCTCGTCCTTCTTCGCTAGCGTCTGAAGGACCTGTCACTTCGGCGGGAGACCTGCTACATTGATGGCGCCTGAGTTGGCTCACCTGGCCCTGCGGTAAAAACAATCTGGCGATCGGCATTTGGCTCGCCAAACTGCCGCAGCTCTCAGCCGACGGCTCGAGAGCCGTGGAGGCTGCTGAACGAGCGCTCCCTGCATGGCCTAAGCTCACAGCCAAGCAACGTTCCAACACCCTGCGCGTGGTACGAATTGATGGTCGCAAATCGCGAGAATCTCGCGCTAATCCTGACCTCCAAGCAGGGCAAACCGCTCTCTGAGGCGCTAGGCGAACTCGATACCGGGGCGCCTATGCCGAGTTGTACGCCGCAGAGGCGCGCCGCATCTATGGCGAAACGATTCTATCGCCGCGCCCGGATGCAAGGCTGCTTGCGATCACGCCACCGATTGGCGTCTGCGGCGCCACAGGCCCTGGAACTTCCCCAACTCGATGATCACCCGCGAGGTAGGGCGGCGCTCGCCGCAGGTGCACCGTGGTGCTGAAGCCAGGCAGTCAGACGCAGCTCTCGGCGGTTGCGCTCGCAGCCCTCGCTGAGAAGGCAGGCGTGCCCAAGAGTGTCTTCAACGTCATCGCCGGAGATTCGGGACGATCGGCGAGGTTTTGTGCGTGCACGCGGCCGCGCGCTTTGTCGGCCTCACCGGCTCGACGGAGGTCGGCAAGATCCTCTACGGTCGGGCCTGCATCGGCCTGAAGAAGCTCGGCCTCGAGCTGGCGCCTTTCGTGGAGTTCGAGGCCCCCATATCGATGCCGCCATCGAGGGCGCCATCGTCTCCAAATACCGCAACATGGACCAGACCTGCGTCTGCGCCAATCGCCTCTACGCACAGGCAAGCATCTATGAGGAATTCGTGCAGAAGCTCTCGACCAAGGTCGCGGCATAGAGATCGGCGAAGATGCGGTTCGTGCCTGCACACTGTCCATGAGCGGCGCGATCGCGGCGATGGTGCTCAGTCATAATTCGGGCTTGACAGCCGCAGCTCTGTTTTTCCGGGCGTATGGACGTGACGCTGTTCAACATTGACGTGCAGCTTTCGGCCCCGCGCTGGGTTGCGGGCCGATCCGTTGCAGCTTGGCAGGCTGCGTTCTCTGGAGGCCTCGCACTTGGCAGTTGGGGCTGGGGTCGCCTCACCGATGCCATCGGTGTGGACATCACGCTGCTCGGTAAGCGCGAAGCCGATACCCTTGCTTCAGAATTCGAATGAACGTGCGAAAGAAGCCTCCGGCTTGGACGGAGGTTTCGGATGGGATTGGACAGCAAAAAGGACGTCCATTTGGACGGCTCAACGAGGGGATCGGTGAGCCGGCTGGAGGTTCTTGAAGGACCATCGGGGCGCCGCGTACGTTCGGAAGCTGAGAGAGCTCGGATCGTCGCCGAGAGTCTGTTACCCGGTGCCCAGGTGTCCGAGGTGGCGCGCAAGCACGGAGCGACGCGCTGGCAAATCTACGATTGGCGGCGGCGGTTTCGACAGCGAGGCATGTTGCCGCCGCGCGAGGTATCGCAGCCGACATTCGCGCCGCTAGTCGTGGAAGGTGCGTTGGAGGAGCGTCAGGTTCCGGCGATCAAGCTTGAGATCGCGATCGGCGATGTCGTGCTGCGGACGGACACAGCCATAGATGGCGAGCAGCTGTCCCGTGTGATCCGCGCGATGCGAGCGTCACGATGATCGCGGCCGGTGCCGATCTGAAGATTTACATCGCGACGCGGCCGATCGACTTCCGCTGTGGCCACGATGGGCTTGCGGCGAAGGTGCAGGAGATGCTTCGTCTCGACCCGTTCAGCGGCGCAGCCTTCGTGTTCCGATCGAAACGAGCGGACCGGATCAAGATTTTGGTCTGGGATCGAACGGGTCTGGTGTTGGTGCACAAGCGTCTTGAAGGTTGCAAGTTCGTTTGGCCAACGATCGCAGACGGCGTGATACGGATATCGCCGGCGATGTTCGCAGCCCTGTTCGAGGGGCTGGATTGGAGGTTGGTCCGCCCGGAAGAAGCGCGGCGTCCCCAGGCGGCTGGATAACTGCGGCAGAATGACTCGGAAGCTATTTTGAATGTGGCACGCGCGGCGGCGATGTGCTCGAAATAGCGCATGAGCATCGCGGCGCTGCGCGACGAAAATGAACAATTGAAAGCGCTTTTGGCGCAAACGCAGGCGGCCTTGAGCGAACATCAGGCGGCGCTGGCGACGTCGGAAGAGGCGCGGCGTCGGTTGGAGGTCATTCTCGGCGAATTGCGACGCGAGAAGTTCGGCGCGACGTCCGAGAAGCTGCGGCCAGATCAGTATCACTTGCCGCTGGAAGACGTGGAGATCGCGCAAGGCATCCTG
>NZ_JADPKX010000060.1:0-1287 GCF_023074155.1 Bradyrhizobium sp. 134
CCCGGCTGCAGCTTGTCGCCCCACCAATATTTGGTCTGCGTTCCGCCCCGCGCGGCATATTCCCATTCGGCTTCGCTCGGAAGCCGATAAGTCTTCTTTGTCGCCTGAGCAAGATAGGCCGCATATTGCTGGGCGTCGGTCCAGCTCACATTGCTGACCGGCGCATCGTCCTTGCCGATCGCCGTGAAGCCGCACGCCTTTGCGGCGGCGCACTCGTTCCATTCCTGCACGGTCACCGGATATTTGCCGATCGAGAATGGCCTGACCGTCACCTGATGGACAGGACGCTCGGTCGGGTCGTCGTTGCTTCCCATTGCAAAGCTGCCGCCGCGAATGGCGACCATCTCGGGTTCGCGGACGGGAACTGTCGATGGACTTGGCACCGGAGCGGGCGAGGGAGGCGACGAAGCCGAGGAGGGAGAAGGCTGCGGCCTTTGCGCGGCGCCCTCGCGCGGCGGAGGCTGCGGGCTTGGCGATGCGGCCGGAGAAGCGTTAGGAGAAGCGTTAGGAGAAGCGGCGGGCAGGGCGGCCTGCTCGCTCACCTTGCCCGGCGCCTGCGCCAGCAGGTACCACAGCACGCCGGTGGCAATGACCAGCAGCGTGAGGCTCAGGAGGAAGATCAAGATATTCTCGCGCCGGCCCTTGGTCTTGCCGACTGCATCTGCATCCGCCAGCACGCGATAGACGCGCACGGGATCGGTGATGTTCTTGACTTTGCGGTCCCCGAGCGACTCGTAGCCGCACACGACCTTGTGCTTGATCTGCTCGTAGATCGCGCCGGAGATGTAGACCTGACCAGGTTCGGCAATGCCCTCGATGCGTGAGGCGATGTTGACGCCGTCCCCGTAGATATCGTCCGACTCAACGATGACGTCGCCCAGATTGACGCCAATCCGGTACTCGATCCGCGTATCCCTCGGAAGCGAGGCATTGCGCCCGATGAGGTTCTGCTGGATGACGATGCTGCATCGCACGGCCTCGACCGGACTGTCGAAAATCGCGATGAAGCCATCGCCCGTCGTTTTCACCAGACTTCCATGGTGCTCGACGATGCTGGGCCGGATGAGGTCCCGCTCAATCCGCTTGACACGGACGTGGGTACCCTCTTCGTCCGCCTGCATCAAGCGACTGTAGGAAGCTATATCACCGACAATGATCGCTGCGAGACGACGAGGTCCGACGCCATGTGAAGGGGGGTCACCGTTGTTCCCGGATCGGAAGTTGCGAATTTCGCCCATAGCGGGACCCACAAAACTGCAAGGCGACCCAGCATACAACCCGTCAAAA
>NZ_JADPKX010000014.1:0-63832 GCF_023074155.1 Bradyrhizobium sp. 134
GACGATGTCGCGCAGGGCATCAGCGTCCCAATCCCCGCGACCCAGGATCGCCTGCTGCCGCCATGGGCCGGGATCGCCAGCCGCCTCCGCGCGCATCCAGCCGGTCTTGCGCTGCTCATCTCCGAGCAGACCTTCCAGGAACAAGCCTGCATTCGTCGCCACACGCTCTTGCGTGAACAACGGACGTATCCGTTGCTTGATCTCTCGAAGCGACGCCGCCCACAACGCAAGCGTCTCCTCAACCGACGCGGCCCGCGTCCACGACATTCGAATCATGGTTGCCCATGGATTCAGAAGCCCGCAAACAAAGCAACTGTAATGCTAAGACGCTGCCGTTTGGGGTCATTTGCGACGGGTTCTGGCCAGCGACAGATGAGGCCAAGTCCGTTGTTCCGTTGAAAGTGGAAAACAGAGCATTAGCCGCCTCGCCGCAAACCAGCTTGCCTTCGTCAAAACTGGCTCAATGCGAACTTGGACCGCGGGTCAATGGTTTCACGTTCTTGGTTGCGACAGGTAATGCATCCGAGGAACCATTAATCACTGACGCTGATGAACCTGCGCTCGCTCGCGGATTGGACCACTGGCACGCCAGGGCCTCGCGTTTCTTGGCCATATAGATCACGCGGATGAGGCCTGGCGCCGATCCATCTCTAGAACCGCGTCCAGGCAGCCCCCTTTCACCTCCCATCTGGTCGCCGGCCAGTCAAAGCGATGGGCGGCCCCTGCGTTGTGCACGATCGCCCGGATGTATTCGTTGGGGATATTGGGTTCGAACAACCCGAAGTCCCGCGCCAGCTGTGTGGCGGTGACAATGGGCCTGGTTTCGTCCTTGGTGAGGAATTGTCGCTTGTCACCCTGGGCCGGATTTTCGTTTGGCGCTCGCCACCGGATCGTGCGCGACCCCAGGGTTTCCGAGACGTCCGAAGCCCCCTCGCCTGCCGTAAGACGGCTATAGATCTTGATCTGAAACAGATCCGAAAGCAGCGCGGACTCGTCTTGGTACAGGAGTCGCAACTGCTGCATCGACTGAACGGCAGCGACGCAAATCAGACCTTTCTCTCTCGCCACCGATAGCGCCGTGGCGAGGCCCTCGATTTTCCCCAGCGAGTAGAACTCGTCGAGAATGAGCGTGGTCCGCCGTGACGGGTCGATCGCCATGGAGGCGTCGGAAACGCCCTTGCAGATTCGCCGCAACACGCCGCCGCAGACCGACGTCGACATGGCTTCGAAGTTCGGCATCGTCTGGACAATGACGATTTTGGGACCGTTGTAGTTCGGGACAAGCCACTTCTTGATGGAAAAATGCTTTTCCGGCGGCAGGCCGGCCCAGGCGTAAGCCATCGGACGCAGGGTGGTAAGGGCGGCGGACAACAACGTCGACATGATGCCCTGGATGGTCTTGTCAGTGCCGCCGTCGTCGCCCGTGGCCAGCAACGGGCTGGCGCTGAGGTCGATCTTTGCGATCCTGAGGCGCAGGTCTTCGGGACTGCTGAGGAGCGCCAACAGGACGTCGAGCGGCCCCCAGGCGTGGCCTTTTTCGACCGAGATGGCATTGATGGTGTCGGTCAGGATCAGGCGAGCGGAATCTGACCAAAACGGTTGGTCGGATGAGGGGATGATGTCGCGGGCGAACTCGGCGGCGGCGGCGGGACCGTCCAGGTCAGCGCCGATGTCCCAGGCCCAGCCGTCCCGGTGGGCTGGCGAAATCAAGACTACATCGCGAAGGTCGAAGCTTCGGGTCACGTCACCCTTGTTGCAGTGAATCACGGTTCGGTCGCCGCGCTGCATCGTCTGGGTGGCGACCGCCCGCACGATATTGGATTTGCCGTGGCCGGAGGCGCCGACCACCAGCAGATTCCGACTTTCCAACGCAAACGGCAGGTTGAGATAAGGGGCCAACCAGAAACCTTTTGTCGCCCTCGCTCCTGCCTCCTTTCGGAAACTCCAGCGGAGTTTCAGGCGGGCATCTTCGTCATAATAAACGCGGGGTCGGCATCGTCGGGCGTCTCGAACGGCTCCGTCCATGGCGTTCGATCCCGAGCGTCGAGACGCGTCAGATGGGCTGCGCACATACTGACGGCGAGGCCAACGAGCAAAATCGGACGGTGCGCTCCGATATAAGCCCAAAGCTTCGATGCATCGGCCAACTCGGTAAGGGCGGCCACCCACTTCGACCAGACAAAATGGTCGCCGATAACCGTCATGGCGAGCAGCGCGGTGACAACCAGCGGAAACGTCATTGCGCCGACGAGGAGACCCAGGGCGGTGGCCACGAAGGGGTGCGGACGGGGCTTAAGGCCGACCTGCAGATACGCGAAAATACCCATGTTGTGTTCCAGTCTACTGGGAGGATTGGGAGGAATACGATGTCAGGCCATCAACCTGAGAAGGATGATGGCGCCGACGGTCATGAGCAGCGCCACGAGGAGCCCGCGCAGCGTCGCCACTGCCACATAGGACAAGCGATCGCGCTGCTGGGCTTGCCAATTCTTCACGGCGACAAAGGGAGCCTTGGCGCTTTTCGGCGCAGGCGCTTTCCGCGGCCAAATCGCCGATCGCGTTTTCGCAACGATGGCGGCGGCCTTTGCAGGGATGCCGTGGTGCCCGACGCTGCTCTTGACGTTGGCACCACGGGGCATTCTCCTCGCCGCTGCGGCAGCGCCGACCTGGTCGCTGACGCGCGCCTTCAGCCGCTTGAAAAAATAGCGCGCCCCATCCTCTCCCCATTTGCGAAGGATTTTGGGATCGACGGCTGTTGGGGATTCCAGCGTCCGCTCGACGAGGTCGTTGGCCTGTCGCTTGATCTCCTCGGTGCCCTCCTTGATGATGGCCTTGAACGGCGGGATGACGACCCGAACCGACCGATGCGCCGGCCGGGCTTTATCGGCGTTGTCCGGCATCACGCCCCACCCTTCGGCAGCTTGATGAGCTGGGACAGGGCACCGTGCATCGACCTGAAGAAGATCGTGACCGCGCGCCGGGCGCGTTTGACGTCGCCGACCGGCTTCTTCAGGAGCTTGCTGTCCTCCGTGGGGTCCATGGCCATTGCCTTGAGGAAGCGCAGGCCGGCGTTCTCGTACGGTTCCCAAAATTCCGAGATGATGCCGGGCATCGCGATCCGCGTGACCCCGTCGAGCACCGGCTTGAGCTCTTTTGCGTACTGCTGTCCGGCGATGCTGCCGACAGACAGTTGGTCGAGCGACTTGCGTTCGTGCAGGTTCTCGACCAAGACCAAATCTGCGCTCGGGACGGCCATCCGGAAGCGGCGGATCGTCTCGGCCGCGGACCCGATGGCATCGGGTTCGGCCTGCACCAGGACGAACACCAGCATCGGCAACTTCCAAGTGATCAGATCTTCTTCGATTTCGACGTCGGTGAGGAAGTTTGCGGTGTTTTCGACCTCGTCAGCCCCGATGTCGAACAGAACCGAGCCCCCGGTGCCGGTCGCAGTCTCGCACGCGGTGTAGAACGGCGTGAACGCCCTGCGTACCAGGGCGGGGTCGTTCATGACCAGATCCGGATTGGGCCGCAAATCCACGACCCGCGCTCCGAGCATCTTGCCGAGCCGCTTCTTGTCGTCGGCCTGAAACGCACAGTAAGAATAGCCGTTCAGGGTCAGCAGATCGGCGATGGTCGTCATCAAGTGGGTTTTGCCGGTACCGCCTTTCTTGGAGGCGGTGAGGATGGCGGCGGGGGGCGTGAGGGGAAGCTTAGCCATGGGAACAGGTCCTCGTTCGTGTGCCGGCGGCATCGCCCACATCACGCCTGATCCGTTGCACGCTTTGAGGAAGTCCCGTTCGGCGGCCAAATGCAGTCGTAAAACGACGGCGTAACGGAAACATACCGACCGTCAGCAAAGCAAAACGGGCCGACAGCTTTCGCCGTCGGCCCGTTTGCCGAGAAACGTTTGTTTCCCGATCTCGCCTAACCTTCGTACATGGTCATCATGGCCAGGATGGCCTTCACACGGGGGATCGCGGCTGCGATCTCATGGTCAGCGCGACTGTTCGGGCCATCGCCGATCGGCAGGAAGCCGACCAGCGCTTCCGCCAGACGCGTCGCCTGGGCGAACGCCCCCATCGTGTCCGTGGGGTTGTGCCGAAGCGCACGACCGATCAACTGGTCAACCAACTGGTTGCCGAGCTGTTTGAGCTGGGCGTCCGCCCTCTCGTTGTAGGGCATTTTCTTGATCTCCTGAGGTTGGGGTTCCGACACGGATCATCCGTACCGCCGAAGACGATGTCGCCATCGTGCTGACGACGAACCACGATTTCTCGGTATGTCGTTCGGCGGCCAAACCGCAAAGCGCGCTATTGATCCGATCAGGCGGCCGGCGGTGGACGAAACGCCGCCACCGTCATCTCACACCAGGAGCCCCCGTTCGCGTTGACGTCATCGGACGCTACCGAGAGCGGCCCTTGCTTCTGCTGGGTGCCTCAATATCGGCACCGTCAGGATGCGTGAGCGCCAACGTGGACGTTTTGATGTTAGCGCGAGAGATGCGCGTCGCAATAAAGGCGAGCCTCTCCTCGGCGCTGCTCGGCTGGGCCGGTGCGTCGAAGGTTCGCTCCGCCGCGATTTGACTGGCCGCGAGGTCGGCGTCGTAGACGATCTTAACCGTTCCACGGGCCCGGCTCATGGCGACGTAGGCCGTATGTCGATCGTAGCCCGTATCAAGCACGACGGTGGCCGTCTCCGCGGTCAAGCCTTGAGAACTGTAGGCTGTAACGGCCAGATTATGCCCCAACCGAGGACGTCCGGTTTTGTCCGCAAGCAGCCGGGTCGAAAAGCTGGTTTCGTTCCCGTCGATCGTTGCCGTGACGATGAGGTGCCCGTCGGCCTCCTGCTCAACTGCTTCGATCGTTCCGACGGTGCCATTGATCACACCACGACCGATCTTGTCTTGCCTGATTCCAAACCTGATGCGGTCGCCTACGGCCAACGACAGGTGAAATCCTCGCCCCGATGAATCGCCCGCAGCCAGGACGTAATCTGGTCCGCTGAGAAGCCCATCCTCCCGCATGTGCCGGCGCAATTCTGCATTCAGCGCACGAACCGTCTTATTCGATTTGGCGATCAAGAGATGAGTTGAACTGGGCGAAGTCCGCTGTGCCTGGCGGTATTCATTCACGGCCGTTTCGATGGTGGCTTTGGCGCCAGCACAGTCACAAATGAGATTACGCTCTGCGTACATGTTAAGGCCCTCCGCAGCGTTCCCCTTGGCGAAAGCCTGCGCGGCATCGCGGGCCGAGGTCTCGCGTTGCCGCACGATCGTCTCGATACGGGCCGGCTCCAAAATCGTGCTCAAGATTTTCAGCGCCGGGCCCGCAGAAATCGGCTGCAGTTGTTCAACATCCCCAATAAAGATTATTTTTGATCGCGTTTTGGCGACGGACGTCAGCAGCCTGTCCATCGCCCGCGACCCGATCTGGCCGCACTCGTCGACGATGAGAACCGTGTTGCTGTCCAGCACCGGCTTTCCCGCCGAAATTTGAGCCAAAAGGCTGTCCACGAAGGTGAAGCCTTTGCAATCTCGACCGGAGCCAAGGGCACTCGCAATCGGAAGTTCGCGGGTCGATGCCGACCATCATGATGACGTGGTGCTCGGGGCAGGCTACACCGTCAAGATTCATAAGAAAGCTGTCATTCAGCTCATTTTCGCGAGAGCTTGAATCGTACGTAGCGTCATATTGTACTCTATCGATTGCGTAGAGTTTCACCTCGGTCGCGCATTTGGGAGGACATTCATCGCGGACGTGTCGAGTCAAGGACAGTACCGCCAATGGCATGAGAGATGCTTCTTGGAATAAGCGAGACGTTAGACGAGCCCCATTGAGGGATGTGCATTCGGCAGCCGTCCAATCCTGCTGGACTGGGGTGTTATGGGAGAGAGCCGTGGCGCATTCTTCATCTGCCGCGATCGCGCTTGCGACCATGCCGAGTCGCGCTGGTGGACGACGAATCGAGAACTGAAGCATGAGCGAACCGGCATGAGATGCAAATCGACGGTCCCCTCAATATCTCTTTGTTCCAAACGCGGAGCGCGGAAGTGGACAATATAGAATCGATGACTCCACAGGAGCTGCGCTCTGCAATCAGCGGCGGCAGGGTCTTGGAGATAACTACGACAACGGGCTGTGTCGTCGGATGTTCTTATTGCCCACAGGACAAGTTTGCCGAACGGCAAAGAGCGATATCCGACGTGAAGCATCTTTCTCTCCAAGATTTCAAGCGATGTCTGGCGCGCGTACCAGCAGCTGTCGACATCAGCTTTTCCGGATATTCGGAGCCTTGGCTCAATCCAGCTTGCACCGAAATGGTTGAGCATGCCTATGCGTGTGGCCATGGAATCCGAATTTTCACAACCCTGGCAGGAATGAACGGGCGGGATCTAAGACGTTTGCGTGCGATGCAGTTCCGCGTTTTCCTAGTGCATGTTTTTGATGACGGCACGCACATGGATAGTGGTCTCGTCAAGCGCAACTATGTCGATTTGATGCGCCAACTTGTGGATGCCGACTTTTCATCGTTGCTCTTCATAGTCATGGGCGAGGTGCATCCCGACCTTGTCGGCATAATTCCTGACGAAGCGCTGGTTCGTTCGCCTCCGCCGCGCAGCAGGGCTGGCAACGGCGAGAAAATGGTTGGAGCACGGCAGCCAATCGTTGGAGCACTGACATGTCCTGACGAACGGCAATATCGTAATGTTCTTCTCCCAAACGGCGACGTTACTTTCTGCTGCATGGATTTTGAGCGACGACACGTTTTGGGCAACCTCCTCCGCGACAGGTACAAGGATCTCTTCGAGGGGGCAGCTTTTTGCAACATTGCCGATCGCATGAACGGAACGGACGGCTTTCTGCTTTGTCGATCGTGTGAATTCGCCGAACCAATAACGTCGGAATGCTGATCTTTGAGAGAAGTTGACCCCTGCTCGAAGCGAATCGCGAGCCCCGGCAAGGATGGCGCCCAGCTCATCACCACATCAGCCGCGGGGGCGACCCTGCCATGAACGGAGGGCCGCCATGGCCTGGAGCATTTTGTTGGCCGCCGGCCTGCTGGAGGTCGCCTGGGCAATCGGCCTCAAATACACCGAGGGCTTTACCAAGCCCGTTCCGTCCGTGCTCACGCTCGCGGCCATGGCCGGCAGCGTGATCCTGCTCGGCCTTGCTCTAAAGACGCTGCCCATTGGAACTGCTTATGCGGTCTGGACCGGCATCGGTGCGGTCGGCACCGCAGCGCTCGGGATCATCCTGTTCGGAGAACCGGCCGCCGCTTTTCGCCTTGCCAGCATCGGGTTGATCGTCGCCGGCATTGTCGGGCTGAAGCTCGTGTCCTAACGAAAACACCGAAAGCATTGACCCCACCAGGTCAGCGCCGCAACGATCGCCGAGGCCGGCACGCTAATTCTCCAGGCATGGACGATCGAGCTGGCCACGTTCCAACGCACCGCCGAGCGGCGCGGCGCCGACAGTGGCACGGAAGTCGCCAAGAACAACGAGCGGATGCAAGGCCTCTGGGCCGAGACCATCTGGCCGCGACTTGGTCGTCACGCGAAAGCCCTAGTGCGGACGAGACGCCAGCTGCCCATCAGGGTCCCACCTGCATCGGTCTGGCACAATAGCACCACCCAGAACGGCACGAACAATTCGCTGCCGAGATCGCCGTGCGAATAGAACAGCTATGAAACACAGCTATGGGGCTGATCTCGGGGAGACGGTCAAGACGTGAGCTTGCGGTCTTTGACTGAGCTCAGCACTGCGCCTCGAATTAAGGTGCGACTTCGTTGTGTGGTTGCAAAAAAACTCGATCACCTAATCTCTTTCGCAGGAGCGTTCACTGAATCTAACCGGCGGTGCCGGCGCCCGGCATTCGATTCGTGTTCGACCTCAAACCCGGGGCTTGTTTGAGCAATGACTGCTATTGTCGGGTTGGCGACATCGCGATCGAAAAAGGCCAGGAGCTTGCATCGTGCCCGTCGGCACAGAGTCTGCACACCACTAGGTTATGGGAGCGACGCTGCGCGTTCAGTGGCTCACGTTTCGTTCTGGAAGGCGCGCACTTCGTGTTCGGTAGGTGATATGCGATCTGACGTTCTTGTTGGGGCTGCCGCAGCAGTTGTCCTCGTCGCATGCGGTTTTGCTCATTCAGCGGATCTCCGGCCAGTCGTCAGCGAGCCGTGCTGTTTCCAACCGAACGAGCAGCTGCATTGTCTTCTGAGGCATTGTTGTGATCGGCGCCTGCAAGGCAGGTCCACACGTCTTTATCGCCGAAACCGCGCGTGTGGTGTTCAGCTTGTTACGCGCCCGGCCAAATTCTGGCGTAAATCGGAGCAGCCGTTGCTTGAAAAGGCAATCGCCGCCGATATCGCCAACAGCAGCGAAGTCCGGGAAGGGACCTATGCGGCGTTCCCGCGGCAAAGGGCCCAATTCGATTACCGTCCTTTCGATACGCCCCGCGGAGCCGGCGTTGAGCAAGCGCTCACACCGGCTTGCTGCATCAGATTTGAGTGCGAGTGTATGAGTTTTGGTGGACGGCATCTGGCGACCTCTGGGAATCAGGCTGCGAGCCCTGGGCATGTCAAAACCTGAAAGTTTGCGTCGAATGGAGTGGAGGTCGGCTGCATCCCAAGCCTCATTCGTGTTGCCTACCGCGCCCAATGGTGCCTTGAACGCCACTGGCCTTCTTTCTTCCGCTCAACCTGTACCCGGCGAAACTGATTGTTTTCCGTGCCACGCCTTTGCTTTGTCCGGAGAGCCCGCCATTCTTCCGAGTAAATGCGGCTCTTTCGAACTCAAAAGGCGCCGCCTTGGCATGACTGCAAGTCCATGATTCCGAAGAATTAGGGCGAGAACCATGGCGTTCCTGTGGAGCTCGCGATTTTCTGTCTTGCGACTTTCGCGCTTACGAGAGCTTGAGACCATCTTACCCCTTTTGAGCATGGTGGCGCGGCAGTGGTAAGCTTGCTCACTCGCGGCCGACGCCAGCTCGCCCGTGACGGTCACTTTGTGCGGAACGACTCTGGCGTATATTCTGGTGTGAGGAATACCGGTCAAGGGTGAGCATTCGCGTCGTCAGAACAGCTGGCTGGTCCACCACCTAACCGAATGCACGCTCGATATAGCCAAGGTACGGCAAAGCTGCCCGCCCACAAGCCCAGTCCGGCACGATCGGCCGCGCGTTGCGCAGCGTGGTATCGGCGCCTGGAGTATCGCTCCCAATCGAGCACGAGACCGTTGCGCACCAACCATTCTCCGAGATCGATGCCATCAGCTGAACAGATCGCCAATGTCCGTCCACACTCATCCTCCAGGACTGACAGACAACTGACTTCGCGCTCTGCAATGAAGGCTTCAAGATCGCTCGCGGCCATGAGGCCACATCGATAAGGATTGAGGTTGATATCTCGGCACATTTGAGACTTGTCCGGCGCGTCGATGCCCCAGAGCCTAACGCGTGTCCCGTGAATTTCAAGGGTGTCGGTGCTGATGACCTTTGCCGGCCCGGTCAATTCGCCGGCAAACACGATGCTGCACAGTGCGAGCGTGGTCAACACCACGATCAATCCATACATGGCGATCTTCTTTGTCGAACTGCGAACATTCCGGCCGAGTGCAGCAGAGCGTGGGAAGCCGCCGAACGGCGGTCCATCGCGGCTGTGCTGAGGAGGCTGCCAATGTTGCATGGATAAGCTCGTTCGACGGATGACTCCCAGTGTATCAGCAGCGCAAGACGCCCTCGTGTCCAACCTCGTCCCCGATGCTCTGCGACCAGGCTGCTGCCCTGAGCGCTTCCCGCCATTCCTCCACGTCGTGGCGGCAGTTCGCCTTCGCCACATCACGCACCAGCAGGTCGAAATCGGTAGTGCGCGTCCGATCACCAGCGACCGGGCCGGCGCAGACGGCCGGCCGCAATTCGGCGAGAAATGATTTCCTGGTCGCCTTGTGCGGAATGAGCCTAAAGTCGGCCCCCTCGCGGACAACAGCGAGTGCGCGTCGCCCGGGATCGCTGCAGCCGGCTGCTATCGGGAAAAGCGTACGTATCGCTTGAGCAAAGCGGCCGAGATGGCGGCCATCGTTACTTTCGACCGCAACATGCCTTCTGGGAGCGGTAGGCGACAGATCCCCTCACAGTCACGCCGCCCAATTTGTTTCCCGAGCGCCAGCGCAGCCAGATCAGCCAGCGGCTCGACCAAGGCCACAACTGCATAGTAAACCGCGAGCGATGCGACTTTACCGAGGTTGGCGGCGCCGAAGCCCGCGCGATAGAGCGCCAAAGACGCGATCCAGACAGCGATACCGGATTGATACGCAGTCGAGAGCGAAAGCGCCTTGCTGTACTGCAGATCGCGATAGGCAGCCTTGGATGGAATGAGGCGCTTTGCGAGCGCCTTGATCGCAAACAGCGGTATTAGAGGCGTCGTGACATTCATCCGATATTGCGGCAGGTCCGTCGGAACAAAGAGGACGCTTTGCAGCAAGAGGCCGAGCGCAAGACCTAAGGCCGCCGGCGCCGCGCCAAACAAGAGGAACAGCGTGGAGCCCAGGACGAGGTGCACTTCCGATGCCCAAACCGCAAAGTGCGGCAGGAATTCGAATAACGTGAACACAAGACCCGTCGCGGCGATGGCTTGCACAGCAAATGACAGAGCGCGCCGCTCGTGTATGGTCTCGACCACAAGCTTGGCGACGACGCAGCCCATCGCAATGCCTGTCGCGCAGCTCAATACGAACTTGGCGCCTGTTACTATTCCCGGTTCGATATGCACGGTCTCTAGTCCTTTCTGCCGTTGTACTCGGGCCTTGGCTCAAGAATTTGCCGCGACGTTCGTGTGGCTGACGGTTGGAAACGGCACTTCACCTTTCCCATCCTCGGTCCACGGGCAACGTGCTGTTTTCGCCCGATCGGACCAGGTCTGCACTCAGCCTTCGCTCGGTCTTTGCGACATTTCATAGCAACAGCTATGCCAGCGCCGCTGCCGCGGTTAAGGCTCTGATTGCGCTTTGAAAGCTTGTGCGGCGCCCAAGATCCGCCGTGTTCTGTAGCCGACATGCTCTGGAGGAAATTGAACACACATCGCGACCAGCTTTTTGATCAACCTGCGCCGTTCCAATCGATCATTTTCGCTCGCCCATTGAAGCGGAAATCCTGACGCCGCTGGCGCGAAGACACCGGTTCGGCATCAATCTTGCTCGACGTTGTTCGAGGAAGGCGCCTACGACGCAGCCAAATGTTTGGCGGCCGGGGATCGTCGAATTCCTCGAAGAGCTTTGCTGGGCGTTCGATTGAGCTTGCGGGCAAGCATGCACGAACATGAATTAGAGACCACCCATCCAAACTCTGGAGCCGGCATTTGCTGGATCTCAGCGTCATCTCTCACCAACGCGCTCGGCAAATTCCGCTGCACCATCTGCGACGAAGTTCTGGACGTGTTTCTGGGGAACGCTATCGCGTCGCAGTGGCGCCAAACCGGATGCTAAAGTGAACATGGATCAACTTACGCCCGGTAAGGCTGTGGTCTCCGGACAGACGGCGGCCGCCTCGGTGCTGCGCATTCGGGCAGTCATGCTGGGGGATCGTATCAACCCGTCGGCTCTGGAAATCGGAACGCTGGTGTCCTCGACGCCGGTCGCTTTCCGCATTCATGCGGGCCTTGTCGTGGTCTTCCGCTATGGCGTTGTAGTGCTCATCGGGTTGTCGCCCTCGGAGGAAACCGCTCTGATCGAAACCCTGATACCGCGCGTCATCGGTGAACTCACCTCCTATGAGGAGGATAGCGCGCAGGCGCAGCTCTGCAACGAGCAGAGCGCTGAGGTCATCCTGCCGGGCGGGCGGATTTGTGTTAGAAATTTTAGTGACGATCGGCTGCTGCTGATCGCCGATACGCTAGCCAAGAGCACGGCGCTGGAGCGAGATGAGCGCCGTGTCGCCGCGGTGTTCGACGTGATCGAACCCTTTGCACGCGAACTGGCCGAGCGCGGCCGGACGCCGCGGGGCCGCAAGGGCATTCTCCAACTGATCGGCAATGCGCTCCTGGTCGAGCAGCGCGTCGCGGGCCGCATCGCGATTGCCGAAAAGCCCGACGCACTCTGGGAGAAGCCGGAACTCGAGCGGCTCTATGCGCGTCTGAAAGACGAATACGAACTGAAGGAGCGTCTTGAGATGCTTGAGCGCAAGCTGTCGGCCATCTCCGGAACGGCTAACGCACTGACGGACATTATCGACACACGGCGCTCGCTGCGTCTTGAGTGGGTTATAGTCGTGCTGATCGTGATGGAAGTTGCGATCGGATGCTTTCAGATTATTGCAGCAGGTCGCTGACGTGCCGCTGGCCGCAGCGCGTGAGGCGCCTTCGTGGGGTTTGAGCGGGCCTACTGACCGACCTGGCCGGCATTGACGTGGGACGCGCCGTTCGGCCGTACTCAGCTGCGGATTTCGGCTGTGTCTTCGGCGTGCTCGTGGACACGACGTTCGGCGAAAGCCGGTACGGCTCGCGAAGACAGCGAATAGCCGACGCGAGTTCGGCGTATTCCCGGCCTCGAGCAAGGATAGGGGGTTTATGGCAGACGCTCGGCGGAGCGTTCATGTCGACGATCCAGCGCCACCCAAGAAGGCCCTTTCGTCCAATTTGCAGTGGGCCGCCACTCAGCTTTTCTGCTATTCTCGACTTGCTCGCGGAATACTTGCCAGCCTTGCCTCGCCGCCCCAGGGCGCAGCCAGCGACTACCGAAACAAGGGCTATCGATTTCACCAGGACGCCTCACCGAGTTGAGCGACCGCCTTTCGCCGCTTTGGCACATCGCCGCGGCTCGGTCGACGTGTCCTGCCGTGATTTCCCTTGCATGGCTGTTAGCGAACGGTTCCATGATCCGCCAGCGGGCAAACGCGCGCTGCAACTGAACATGAAAGCTCAGAATGCGGATCTCGTCCTCGCTAACGCGAAGGTCGCCGAGCTTGACGCGGCCGGGGACTGCGACCGGACGTGCATAGCGGCTCCGCGCCAGCGATAAACGGGAAACGGATGACAAAGGAGCTACGCCGCGAATTTCGAGGCGGTTTTGACCTCGCAAGCAGGCGCCGAGATTTTCTGACGTCCCCATCCGCTCTGGACATTCAATCTTGCAGGACTGTCCCTCAAAGCGCCCTGGACACTCACGCACGCTCGGCAGCTCCTCTCAAATCCGCTTCCGAACCGATCCCGGCATGGCGATCCTTCGCTGGCTGGTTCAGGAGCCCGGCGAGCCTAGAGGCCTTCAAGGACTCCTTCGAGCCGGTGTTCGCGAATGATTGCGGCCAGTAGCGAAACGGCCTCCTCCCGATGGACGGTGAAGCAGACGTCAGGCGCTCGCTCAACCAACAGGTCCAGCAAGGTCGGAAGGTCAGCAACGTGGTGGCGTAAGGTCGAGACCACATCATTTGCGAGATAGGTCGCGAAATCAGCATTCGGCGGCGGATCAAAGTCCAAGTCGACCTCGGCGCGCTTCTCGATCGCATGTCGTATCAACTCGCCCTGCCGTCTTGCATTCATCGAGAGCATGAACACCGCATCCGCGAGCTTCTCGCGCGGCAAGCTTCTCAGTTCGGCTATGCGGGCCTGGATGTCGCCCACCGAACTCTCACGGCGTGCCTCTGCTCGCCGCGCGTTAGCGGCTGCCCTGCTCTTTTGTAATCCAACCATCGTCATGCTCTCCGGCCGACCATATGTCCCGGCGATACAGGCGAATGAAAGGGCAAAATTGTGTGCTGCATGCGCGCAGCCCGCCTGACGATGCGCAACCCGGCGGTCGCGCGGAGGAGTCGCAAATCGCTAATTTTGTGATCCGCCGTGCTTGTCTAGTCTACAAGGCGCTCGATGGCACGTTGTCGGGTCGGCGGCTATGGCGAAGCGAAATCCTGCTTCCAGCGTTCCGTTTGAGGTGATAGGCAGCGTTGCGAGGCAGTGGCGACAGGCGGATCGCCTCGAACTCCAAGAAGGACGAAACCGGCGAGATTTTGGGGAGAGAACCAGGATCGGTCGATCCGAGATGGACGACCTATTCCCGCCAATGAGTTGAGCCCTGTCTCGGATCCGGCTCGCTTTGGGTATCTCCGGGCATATTGTAGCGGAACCTGGGAAGGGCCCGCCCGGTAGATGGAAAGATCGGGACTCGATTGAATCAGGTGAAATCTCAAACTCGCGCGTGATCTCGTTGTACCGCCACAACGCCGCAGCCTGCCAATCAGCCCCTACCCCGAAGCTTTAACCAAATTTGAATAGCACACCGTAACCGCCACGTGGGTAGCTCCACTCGATATCACCACTTTCTTCGCAGATCACCCGGCAGGTGCCGCACTCGACACACCCGTCGACTGTCACCTCAACATGACCTTTATCGCTGAGCTCGTAGCACCGTGCAGGGCAGGCCTTCAGCATCGATAAGAGCCGCGACGAAGGTGTGGTGTGCGGCCGCACCTTGATATGGGCGCGGCCGGAATCAACGAGATAGCGGTTGTAGAATAGTTTGTCTTCGACACGTCGGGATGGCTCGCTCGGCATTGTTTCTGGCTCCGTCGTTCGTCGTTGTCTTTGGTTTATGATCACCGCCAGGCCCGGGCAATGCGCAGGGCATCGCTGAACAATCCACTCCACGACCGCGCCTTGATGAACGAGCTCAGCATCAGCTTCTCTTTCTCAAGCTTTGGTGTGCCGTCGACGCGCACGTAATCCTGCATCGCCTTGGAGAAGAGCTGCGGATATGTGAGAAAGAAGTTCTGCGAGTGGGTGTGCATCAGTGCCGGCATATCCTTGTACTTCTTCAGGTCCTTGATCACGAAGGATTCATTCAGGAGTTTTTTGTAAAGCGAAAGATTTTTGGCCGTCATCGGATCATTTCGCGATTTGATAAGACAGATCGCTTCCGCGGCGATACGGCCCGACGTCATCGCCAGATTGGACCCCTCGCGATGGATGGCGTTGTTGAGCTGGGCGGCGTCTCCGACAACGACCCAGCCCTCACCACAAAGCTGCGGGATCGCTCTGTATCCACCTTCGGGGATCAAATGCGCGGAATATTCCTTTACTTCCGAACCCTCGATCAACGGCGCGACGGACGGGTGACGCTTGAAGCCCTCGAGGAGGCCGTAAGGCGTCTCGCCAGTACGCTGGAAATCGGCAACAAGACAGCCGATACCGAGCGATATGCATTCCTTGTTGGAATAGATGAAGCCCATACCGGTCATGCCGCGGGAGATGGTTCCGGCGGCTTCGATGACGAGCCCCTCGTCGCCTTTGAGATTGAAGCGAGCATCGATTGTCTCGCGCGACAGGAAATGCATCTCCTTGACCGCGAGTGCGACCTTGTCCGGTTTCGGCCGCCCTCTTAAGCCCGCACCCGTCCCGAGCACTCCGTTTACCCCCTCGGCCAGCACGACGACATCTGCATGGATTTCACCCCCATCTCGGTCTGTGCGCACCCCGACGACCCTCCCATGGGAATCCTGGAGGAGCTCGGTCACCGTGGTCTCGCACAGCACCGTGGCGCCGGCCTCGCGGACCTTCTGCGAGAACCATTTGTCGAACTGCGCGCGGATGATGGTGTAGCGGTTCGGCTTCTCCTCGTTGAAATCATCGGAGCGATAGTGAATCCCCGTGTGCGAACGCTCGTCCACGATCCAGAAGCGTTGCTCGACGAGATGCCGCTCAAGCGGTGCATCTTCTCGGAAATTCGGGATCAGCTTCTCCAGCATGTCGGCATAGAGGATGGCGCCTTGCACGTTCTTCGACCCCGAATACTCGCCGCGCTCCAGCTGCAGCACTTTTAGGCCCCGCTCGGCCATGGTAAGCGCTGCCGCATTTCCGCCCATCCCAGCACCGACGACGATCGCGTCGAATCTTTCCTCGATCATAACAAGCTCCCCTAGCCAGCGATGCGGTCGTGCGAGTGCGGCGACAGCTGCGCGCGGAATGCAGAGGTCAACGCGGGCAACAGTCGAATGGCGTCGGTGACGATGCCGATATGGGCGAAGTCGAAGATCGGAGCGTGCTTGTCCGTGTTGATCGCAACGATGAGGTCGCCCCCCTCCACGCCAACGCGATGCTGGATCGCGCCGGAAATACCGGCCGCGATATAAAGCTTTGGCCGAATGGTTTTCCCGGTCTGGCCGATTTGTCGGTCCGCGGTGACCCAGCCCTTCTGGACCAGCGGCCGCGAGCAGCCATATTCGGCGCCAAGCACGTCCGCGAGCTGCTGTACCAGTTGGAAGTTCTCAGGCGATCCCAGACCGAGCCCTCCAGCGACGACCACGTCGGCATAGGCAAGGTTGGACTTTGTAGAATCGCGGTCCGGGAGGAACGACAGCACTTTTGTGACGATATCTTCCTCTACAAGCCCGAGCGGATGCGAGATCACGCGCCAGACGGCGCCGGTCACGCGCTCGGGCATCGGCATCACGCGCGGACGGACGGTTGCCATCTGTGGACGATAGTTCAGTGTGTAGATCGTGCACAATAGTGAGCCGCCAAACGTCGGCCGGGTCGCTGCAAGCGAGCCGTCGGCATCGACATCGAGCTCGGTGCAGTCGGCGGTTAGACCGGTGAGCAGTGTGGTGGCCACTGAGCCGGCGAGGTCGCGGCCCAGTGTAGTTGCCCCTAGGAGTAGGATTTCCGGCTTGTACGTATTGACCAGCTCTGACAGGGCCTTGGTGTAGGATTCATTGCGATAATCGGCCAAGAGATCATCCGCGACGATATAGGCAAGATCCGCGCCGTAGCAGAAGGATTCGGCGATCGCCTGCTGCGTTGTCTCTCCGACCGGGCCGATGACAACCGCGGCGAGGTCAACGTTGAGCTTGTCGGCGAGCCGGCGGCCGGCACCCATCAGCTCCCAGGAGACGGGATGCACTATCCCGCGTTCCTGCTCGATGAAGACCCAGACGTGCCTATAAGCCTTGAATCGTTCGGGCAGCTCCCTCTTGGTCGCCGCGCGACCACCACCCGCGGCCGGAGCTGCGCTTTTGGGTGCGGTGCTCATCATCTGTACTCCCATCCGTGTTCAGTAGCGGCTCGCCAGCGAAGCGTGCTCCGCCTCCAGCTTTGAATTCGCGCGTGAAGATTGCTTCAGTTAAGAGTTCGGCCGCGTGCCCGCCGCCATTTTTTCAACACTGCCTGGCAGCAGCGCGGGGCCCAGACACCCGTTGCTGGACCTTTGTCGACGAGCCCGGAAGCACCCCGCTTGGGCGTTCTTTCCCGGTTCGGCATTCTGGGCCACCGTTTGGCATTGGAACTAGTGAGGCACGCAACCGCGCGGTCACTCGATCCGATCGATTGGTCCTCCTCATCTTCGAGATGCAACCGAGTTGGAACAGACCGAGGACCTGCCAGAGGCTCGGCTGGTCCTATTGTCGGCCGCGAGCTTGCCGGTGAAAACGCGATCCATTGCTCCGAATGCCCTCGCAATATTTCCGATTGCAGCGACACGCCCGCAACTCTTGGCGAGGGCACGAGGGCCGGCGGTGAAGCCGCCCGTCAACGGCGCCGCGCGACCAGCGCCGGAGAGCAAGGGCGCCGCCCGCAAAACCTCGGCCATAGATCGGCCAGCGGGAGTGATTTCGTCCACGAATCTTTGGCGCGGATCAAGCGCAGCTTTCAGCTCAGCCGGGCCGGAATATGCAACCATCGCTTTGGCGTCGCGACGTATCATGGTGTCGACAGGCAGCGCGCGCGAAACTGCGCGGCGTCAAAAACAAACTCGATGCGGACCAAGATGTGCATTCGTTTCTCCAGACTAGCTGAGTAAATGTCAGCAATTGTCGTACCAATTGCGCAGACGATGAAAATTGACCGCCAATACAGAATCTTACTGAAGGAAATCGGATTGGCAGCCTCTCACGAGGATCGGAACATTCGACACGGTGCTGGACCTATGTCCAGAATGCGACAGAAGACAGTCATCCGCATCTTGGTGCTCTTTCCTCGCCAAATATGTGCTCCCCGCTGCCGGCGTACAATTGCAGGAGATAGGTGCACCATGGGCACCAGCTTGAAACGACGGAAATATCAGCGCTGAGCCGTGATTGGCTCTTAGGGAGCCGAGTGTCCAAGCTGCGGACCCGCGGCCGTAACTGCAACTTGCGTTTGAATTCGACGCCCTGGGTGGTTGGCAGGTTCTCTGAACCTTCACGCTCCAGAGCACGATATAAACTGAATTCACTCCAAAGAACCGAGCTGCACCAATGCTGGATGCTTGTTCGATTGTGGTGCGGCCGCATCCTTCAAGACCTTGAACACGCGCTGTTCGATCGGGGAGGACGTGACGAAATCGGCATAGGCGCGCTCGAGCGTGGCCTTGCAACGCGAGGCGATGTCGGGATCGGATGCACCGGTAAACTCCTCGCCCGCGAGATATTCACCCATGCGACGCAGAATATGAAGCCGCGCCACGTCGATGATTTTCGCATCGTACTCGACGCCGAGCAGTGCAAAAAACTCCTCTGCCGCGGAGGCCTTGTTCAATTGCGAAAGGATCCCGTCCGTCGTCATTCTCAACCTCCATCTAGATCCGCGACCAGAAGCCGTCCTGGCCCGAATGTTCCAACCTGATCGCGCGAAGCGCATGGCTGACCACCTGATCGCCTCCGTTGAGGAGCGATCTCTCATGAATGTCGCGCCACATCGCCACCACCGTTTCCTCGGAAACCGGGCCTTTGTGCTCGACGGCATGCTTACGGACGCGCGCGAGAATGGTTTGGGTTTCGTCGGCGGTGACCGAAAGCTGCAAGTCGGACAACAGCGAAGTGATAGCGGCAAGCTCTGAATGCTCGCCGATCACAATGCGGTGGGTCGATCAGGAAGTTGACATCGGCACGCGAGGAGTCTTCGCCACCTAGCGCGACACCCAGTCCCTTGTCGCGAGCGTGGGCCACGACGCGCTTCACCCGCTCCAGCACGGCCAAACGGCGCCACCGAGTTTCGCCGCAATCTGCGCGTCCGACGATGGAATCGATAGGATTACCACCGAAACACCGGCCTCGATCTCCGCATCGACATCCGCGGGTTTTATCTGGCACCAGCCGATGATCGTGGCCGCGAGGCCGGCTTCGGCGACCGCTCGGATCGCGGCAATCTCTTCCTGACCCATCGCCGGCGTGCCGGCCTCGATCTCCGTGACTCCGGCCGCGGCCAGCGACACGCGCCATCGAGACATTTTCCGGTGTCGCGAAGGCCACGCCCGGTGTCTGTTCGGCGTCGCGCAAGGTGGTGTCATTAAGGACTATGGACCTCGACTGATCTTTGTCGGGCGCGGTGATTGCGGCAGCTAACGCCATCAGCGGCTCCGTAGGTTTATTCCGGAAGCTGTACAGCAACTGCTGTGCCAAACCGCTCGAATTCCCGAGAACTTGTGAATGACGTCGAATTTCAGATTAGTCCGGTGTGTCGCAAATCCGCCAGGGTGGAAACGGCGGAGCGCCAGGTCCGGTGCGCTTGCGACCGAGCTGAAGGCAGGCGCCGAGCTTGGAAGCTTGGCAGCCGGGCAACGGTTCGGGCCTGACCTCAAGCTGCAACACTTCAGGGAAAGGCGCGTGCATCCCGGCGCTGATCGAAGAGGATTCTTGAGCCATCCGGTCGTCCAACCACAAGTCGTCGTTCGTAAAAAGTCAGCGGGCGCGATCGAGAGGGCGGATGTTGGCCTCGATCGCGCGTCAACATAGAACATTTGGGCGGTAAATGTGACGGTCGCATCCACCAGTTATCAAGCTCGATGATCAGGCGCCGCCGCGTCCTGCTTAGGCTGCCTGCGCGAAGTTGTTTACCCGGTGTCTTTTCAAACCCTCAGTCCGGTCATGTGACCGTTGGCCGAAAGCTGGTCCGATACACCGGGACTCGCGCCGAGGAGCGGGCATCCATATGAGCTCAGCCCTGCGAACTTCGGATGGCTTGGACGGGGTCATCGAGACGACGCAGATGATCCCGCCGGCGTCCGGCCATCCGGCTCTCCCCGCTCTCCTCGCCGAAGCAAAGATCAAAATCATTGCATTCCGTGCAGACCGGCGTGGTACACATCACCAGACCGTCATCTTCGCATAGCGTGCGATAGAAGAAGCGCTTCCACCGCATGTTCTTGGTGTTGCGAGCCGCCAGCGGCCCGAAATGGCGCATCAGGAGGCGGGACAATTCGTCACGCTCCCGCAGACCGAGATCTTCCCACAGGTGATTAGGCTCCATGGCGCGCCGCGCGATCATCGTCGCGAGCCAGCCGCCGACCTCTCCATGAGTGGAACGTTGCGCAAGCAGGAGGTCTCGCACCATAATCGTCTCGTCAGGAGCCGGTAACGCGGACTGTTCGCGCCAGGTACAACTCCTGATCGGCGTCGATGGAAAGTATTGCACCAACAGCGCATCGAGCTCCTGGTTAGTCAAGCCAGCCCATTCGGGAAGTTGGCCGCCATCCATAGCGGATGCGGCGAGAGCGCAAGCGAGCACATGGCGATCGAAATCGTTATCGTCGCTGATGTCGACTTCTGTTGGATGGCGCCCGGTCAGAAGCCCGTAGAGCTCACTCGCATCGCGCTGCTCGGCGACGTGAGCTGCTGATACAGGAGATGACACTGTATTGGCAAATTCGCTTTGTGTGCCAATCATAAAGGTCCCGCAGTGGACGATGTCGGCCTTCCCCGGTCGAGAAGGCCGACAAGATGAACTATGCCGAAACAGCGGCGAGCTCGGCGGCGGTCTTGCCGACCAGGCTCTCGTCGACAGGCTTGATGATGCCGTGCTCCATGAGCATATCCTCGAGCTCGTCCATGCTGATTGGCGTCGGGATGGCGCCTTGTCCCGCATTATTGTGGATCTTGGTCGCGAGATTGCGATAGTGATCCGCCTGCTTGGACTCTGGCGCGTATTCCAGCACAGTCATGCGGCGCAGCTCCGCGTGCTGCACGACATTGTCGCGTGGCACGAAGTAGATTAGCCGGCTGCCGAGCTTCTTGGCAAGAGCATCTGCCAGCTCCAGCTCCTTGTCGGTCTGGCGCTCGTTGCAGATCAGGCCGCCGAGGCGCACGCCGCCGGAATTGGCATACTTCAGAATACCCTTGGAGATGTTGTTGGCGGCATACATGGCCATCATCTCGCCGGACATCACGATGTAGATTTCCTGTGCCTTATTCTCGCGGATAGGCATCGCGAAGCCGCCGCAGACGACGTCGCCCAGCACGTCGTAAGAGACATAGTCGATGTCCTCATAGGCGCCATTCTCCTCCAGAAAGTTGATCGAAGTGATCACGCCTCTTCCGGCGCACCCGACCCCCGGCTCTGGACCGCCGGACTCGACACATCGAATGTCCTTGTAGCCGAGCTTGATGACGTCCTCAATTTCGAGGTCCTCAACGCTGCCGGCATTCGCCGCCAGACTCAGAATGGTGTCCTGCGCTTTGGCGTGCAGGATGAGGCGAGTCGAGTCCGCTTTGGGATCACAGCCGACGATGAGAATCCTTTGGCCCAGCTCAGCAAGAGCCGCCAGCGTATTTTGCGACGTTGTCGATTTGCCGATGCCACCCTTGCCATAAAACGCGATTTGTCTCAGCGAAGACATGTTGCTCTCCATCAACCGATTGCCAATTTTGCGCGCCGAACGCGCGAGGCTGTTTCTCTCTCAGAAACGTGGGCACATGGGTTTCGGGAAGGAGGCCATCGCTCGCCATCGGCGTCGGCGTGCCCTCAGCCCTCACTCCTTGTTGCTGCATTCAGTTAGCAACTGGCGTGCCATTCGTTCGCACGCGCGTTAAGCATCTGATTAGGCTTGACTAATAGCGCAGCGCCCGAGACCGGAAGCTGTGGTGGACCCGACAGCGGCAAGGGCTCTGACAGAAAACCGACAAAGCGGGGCGCGTGGATTCCCCTGCGAGAGGCGGGCGAAGGAGCGCGCAACGGGGAATGCCGGGCCGAGACAATTGAGGAGACCACACGGTGCAGATAGGGTCCGAGGACACCGCCATCATCAAAGGCGAATGTTCCACGACCGGCATGATGGGGCTTACCATCAGCGGGGTGGCATATCGCTTGCTTTGCCAGTCGCGGAACGCTGTTTCCGTGTGACGCGATGCTGTGAGGACAATATGCCTGGAATTGGAAGTAAGTTGCCGCCGTTCGACATCACAGGCGTGAAGCCCGGCTTTCACCTGCCAGAGGAGAACGGGCAGAGCGCCTTCGAGACGCTGACTGAGAGGAGTTTCCCCGGAAAATGGAAAATCATCTTCTTTTACCCGAAGGATTTCACATTCGTCTGCCCAACCGAAATCGCTGAGTTTGCTCGCCTGTCCAAGCATTTCGCCGATCGCGATGCAATCGTGCTTGGTGGCTCGACCGATAACGAGTTTTGCAAGCTCGCCTGGCGGCGTGAGCACAAGGATCTGCACCGTCTATCGATCTGGCAGTTTGCGGACACCAAGGGCGCACTGGTCGATGGCCTTGGAGTGCGATCGCGTGATGGCATCGCGCATCGCTACACGTTCATCGTCGATCCTGAGAACACGGTCCAGCATGTCTATGCGACAAGCCTCAATGTCGGCCGCAGCCCGACGGACACGTTACGCGTTCTGGATGCGATACAGACGGATGAGCTCTGCCCTTGCAACCGCGAAATCGGCGGCGACACGCTTAAAATTGCCTGAGGCAACATATCGAAAGTGCAGCAAGGAGCAGCTCCCGAATTAAGGACGTCAGATTCAATCGTTTCTGGATACGGACGATCTTACCGCAAATGCGGCCTGCTGCTAGCGAGTGCGGCATGCAATTCAATTCTCATTGCCACCATCGAGTCTACCGCGACCGCCGCGCTGTCCGCGCGCGGCAGTCGTGGCGGCGAATCGACAGTCTCGATGATGACGCTGAACAAGGTTCACCACCGCTCTTGCTCACCTCATAACAAATCCCGCATACAAGAGGATGCCGAGGCGGCTCCGCATGAACATACAAAATACTTGTACGCTTCTGCGCCTACTCGACGCACATCTCCTGCCGAAGTTCCTTTATGTTGTCGCCATAGGCCGGACCGCGGCTATTCCCTTCTTTCTGCGCCTTGCCGGCCGGCAGCATCATCGGAGCGATCTGCGTCAGCCGCAGGCCGCTAATGCTGTAGGCTGACATGCCGGCACCCACGGACTCGGGCCAAGCTCCCTCTTCGGGGCAACTAGGGTTCCAGTAGTCGCGCCTCGAGAAGGATGGAGGCAGAGGGAGATAGCTCAGCGCCGAATGACGTCTACCGGCCGGGATGATGATCCGCCGGCACGCTCGCGGACCGTATTTCCGGGCTCGATAAATCTATATTGACCGATGTAAGCCGCACTATGAGACGAACGAGTCGGGCTTATCAGTCCCTGATTAAAACCATGACTCGACGAGTTTTAGGCCAAGTGAGCCGGTCTATCAGGAAATCGGTCAGCTCGTTCATGGCGAGCTGACCCTTGGGCGCAGGGACCTGAAGCGATCGGGTGGCCTGGCGGTCGTAAGCCGCCTGGCCGTCTCGATCATCACGCCGGTCAATTTCCGAACATTGAGGCGGATCTCAGCGCTGGTGACCCAAGCCAATCCCCAAGGTACGTGCTTTCTGTCTTAGAGAGCCCTCGGATCGCTTCATAAGCTTTGAAACCCTAGCTACAGGGGTGCGGGCCTTTGAGTGCGCCTTGAGCAGCTTGACGTCATCCTTACTATACTCTTTGCGCTTGGTGCTTTTTGCCACGTGTTCTCCGATTTCGCTTTGCACATCTGCCTGGAGCGTCTTGTTTTTGGCGAAGACGCAACTGCTTCCCATTACCATATCAATGGTCATCGACAACCATTCAAGCGGATTTTTCTCTTTGAGATAAGAACTGGAACTACACGCGAATTTGTCCTCTGTCATCTGGATCTTTATTCGCGTGACAAACCTGATTTTCTACGTGCACGTCAGCGCCTTCAACATGGAAGCAAGCGATAGAGATGGGACACTCGATGCGTCTTCGAAACAACAACTCGAAAAGCGCTTCTGCTTGAACGCGCCGACTTCACTCAGTAGTTTGTAGTATGATATTTCCAAGCCCCAATACTATTGGTGCACTAGAGAGAGCGGATGGGCCGGGACAGTCGCACTGCCTCACTTGCGCGCGCATCATCAACCGGCCTTCACGGCGAGTGCACGGCGGTGGACCTAAGGGCGAGTACTCACAAAGGCACATCTTACAAAGCCTGAGCGTTATTCCTCGTCAGCAGATCGAGCACGGCTCGCTGATCCAAACTTCATCTACCGCAGTATCCTTGGTTTAATAAGCCACGTTGACGTTCCCAGGCGATTCCGTCCTCAGCGAACAGTTCTGGGAGACCATCGCCTGTCCCCGTCTTATGGACCCGATGGACGAGCGAGCGACCTGATCGTGATATTCCCGGGCCGGGCACTACGGCATGGCAAGCAACCCGCGGGCCTAGCCGTCCTGTGTGAGCTTGGCACCGGCAGGCGATTGCTTGATCGGTTTGCCAGAGCGCTTGGCCAGCACAATGCCGGCGCGCTGCGGATCATTCGTGATCTGTAGCAGTGACCTGGTGACCTTCACTGTCGAGTAGATGCAGGTCGAACCTCCAACCCGGCGGAACGGATTCTGCGTCATCTCGGACGCCTCGCAACAAATCCAGGCAAGATGTGGAGCTTTCTGCCGGAGCGTCAGGCAGGGCTCAGAGGCTGTATGAATAGCGGCGAGCGTCTACTCGATCTCCGTCAAGGCGCCTTCGAGCACCATCTCCACGATCTATTGCCAGAACAAACGTTCAGGGTCGGCGTTCAGAACCGCTGTCGCCAGGCCAAGCCGTTGATGGGTTGAATGCCACTCCCAAAGGCCCCTGCGGTGATCTTTGCGGAGCAGCTGCCATGCCGCCGCAGTCCTATCGTGGTGCAGCAGCGCGACGTCGACGAGGCCGCCCTCCGCATTGATATTGCCTGAGCAGCACGGGCTCTCGACCAGATAGCCACCAGCAACCGCTGTCACCTTTGGCGAGACATATCGGTAGTGCTCGCGGTTCTTCAGCGCGCGCACGATCCGCCACCGGTCGAGCTCGTTGGGATGCGCAGGCAATCCGGAATGATGTCGTCTGATGATTGCTGCGTTCATTGCGCGATGTCCTAGACTGCAGAGATTTCTGCCTCGAGGCAGCCAACCACCAACTGCTTGCCGAAGTCGACCATATAAATGGGTAGGTTCGCTCCCGTATGGCGACCGACCTGGACGATCTGACCAATATACCCGACGCTGACCAGACACTCTTCGGCCGACGCGCCGGGAAAGGAACCGTCGTTGAGCAGATCGATTGCCGCCTTGACACGTTGGCCTGACCGGTATTTTGGCGATCTTGGTTCGATCATCGGGGTGCCGCTCCTGGCAAGAACGGCTCCTCGCCTTCGTGGCTTGGCGAGACTAGATCGAGCTCCTTGCATTTCATGCCGACGCGATTGCCGGAGCCGAGGAATTCGACTCCATAAATATAAAATTGTTGCAGGAACGTGCCGATCGAGACGACATAGCCAAGCTCCCCTTTCTTGACCAGAACCTCACCGATCTCCTTGCCCACATAGGTGCCGTCGTTGCGGATGGTGCGGTTGGCCCGCACGTTGTCACCATAATCAAAGAAGGGGGCGTCCGTCAGCTCGACGATGTCACTATCACGGGCGATGTTGCTCATGCTGCCGTCCCCGCTCCATGGTTCAACTGTACCGCGCCTCGCGAGCGCCCGGGCTTACGAACCGCCCTATCATGATGCTCGATGGACCCCCTCCATTCCCGCACGGCGGCGCTTGGGGTCGCGGATTGCATGAGCCTGTCGGGATCCCGGTGCAGCAACATCAATGCCCGCAGCCTAAAATCGAGACGATCGAGACAACTATCCGTGAGCCCATCGTTGATGTTGAAGAAGCCGTCGACGCGGCACGCGCGTCTGTCATCGAGCCGGGCGTGCTTGAGCCGGCCGCGAGCCGCGTGCTTCAGCGCGGGATGCGCACAGCTGACAGAGTCGACCTGATTACCCCGCCAACCGAGGGCATTGTGGACGTGATCACTCACGGTCCCGCCCATACGCTCGCCCAACAACACCTTGGCGCTAGCATCGTCCGCCGGACAAAGCCCCAGCAGCCTCCGACAGTTGCCGTCCTTCGCCGGGTTGCCCGAGACGCACCTGCAAGTCGGCAATAGGCGTTGAGCGAGAACAGGAAGACCCGCACGAGGTGCTCTCATAGCAGCCGAATTCCAACTTGGTGGCGCCGACCGCACCGGTGGCAGGAAATTCGTTTCCGCATCACGTGATCGGGTCCGAACGCCCTGCCGTGGCGCAGGTGTATTTCTGCACCTTCATCGAGGTGATAGGATAGCCCTGTCGCCCTGTGATGATGCTTAGCCGGCTCGATACCGTGCGACCAAGACACGGCTCGGTGAGGACGCCCTCTCTCGGATGACCAACTGAAGAAGGCCTCGGGCATGAATGTCGCCTGTTCAATGATGGCCGCACATGACTGGATTGATATCGTGGAAGACGGGTCAGCCCTTTGTGGGTCCATCGGCGAAATTGATCCTTGACGCCCAAGACAGCGGCCTTCGGGTCGACAGGAATAGCTCGAGCGCTCCCGCCCACGTGCGCGTTGCCAGAATATGGGTCGACAACTGGCGAAAAGGTTAGCGACCAGGGAGAGCCGTCCACCCGGTCTGAGAAGGGGAAAGCCGTGGCCGGCGCCTCGTGAAGGCGGAGCATCATCCGCCCGAGTTTCTGAACGAGTGTCGTAGTGACATCCATCGTGGCCCTCAAGCAGCCTGGTGACGCGGCAGCGCCGTATCAAGCACGCATGTATTGTCAACCGGGCAAACCGCCACGCATTGGGGCTCATCAAAGTAGGCGGCGCACTCGGTGCATTTCTCAGGATCGATCAGGAAAATGCCGGCTCGCTCGGAAATAGCGAAGTTCGGGCACTGCGTTTCGCAGGCCGAACAGCCCGTGCATTGCGAGGCGATGATCTTGAACGGCATTGTCTGAACCCATCCTCAGGCGGCGGAAATCAGCGCATTGCGGCGGGCCGCCGGATCGACCCGCTCAATGTGCTTGATCTTCCCCTCATTGACTTTATGGAGATAGAGTTTGAACCAGGCGATCGCCGAGCCATCAATGAACTCCCAGGCGTACTGATCGACCGGTTCGATTCCGGCCTTGATCAATTCGGCCTTCGGGCAGCCGCCGATCTTTGACACGAGCACGGCATGGCAGTCGTTGATGGCATCGATGGCGATTTCGAGCTTGCTGTCCTCGCCATCGCCGCCCTGGCAATAGGAATGAATAGGACGATGGCCAACGAATTTTGCGCCCGAAGTTGAGAGCTCGTAGATCTGGAACTCCTTGGCATGACCGAAGTGCTGGTTGACCAATCCCGAGCCCTTGGTTGCAACCGCCACCAGCACCTTGATTTCGCTGGACGCGCTGGCAAGCCCAGCAAGCTGCTCCTGCTTGGCCGC
Source organism: Bradyrhizobium sp. 134 (assembly GCF_023074155.1). NCBI lineage: Bacteria > Pseudomonadati > Pseudomonadota > Alphaproteobacteria > Hyphomicrobiales > Nitrobacteraceae > Bradyrhizobium > Bradyrhizobium sp. 134. Next base: position 27,490 of record NZ_JADPKX010000014.1, read on the forward strand.
AAGCTTTGCAATGCGCGCCTTCTCGACTTTGGCCTGATACTCCTTTCGGGCCTGTTCATCATATTTGATGTCCATGGCCATGATCTTTTCCATGGTGAACTCGGCGCCGCGGTCCTCCCCGAGCAGTCCGACGGCGTCGGCGCGGCACTGGCGACAGTGACGCATCATGTTCATCTCGCTTTCGCAGCTATCCTGCAATGCTGTCACTTCCTGTGCGGTCGGGCCGCGTTGCCCGCTGAGACCGAACACGGTGCCGTGCTCGGGTGACGAAATCAGCGGCATCACGTTATGCAGGAAGGCGCCGCGCGACTTCACGGCCTTGTTAACCTCAACCAGATGCTGATCGTTAATCCCGGGAATCATCACCGAGTTGACTTTGCACAGGATGCCGCGCGCGGTGAGCATCTCCAGGCCCTGGAGCTGCCGATTGCTGAGGATGCTTGCAGCTTCAATGCCGGTGTAGCGCTTGTGGCGGTAAAAGATCCAGGGATAGATTTTTGCGCCAATATCGGGATCGATCATGTTGATCGTGATCGTCACGTGATCGACCTTAAGTCTTGCAATCGTGTCGACATGATCAGCTAGCGCCAGACCGTTCGTCGAGAGGCACAGCTTGATATCTGGCGCGAGTTTATTGACGAGCTCGAAGGTCTTGAATGTCTTGTCCGGATTCGCCAGGGGGTCGCCGGGGCCAGCAACGCCGACCACGCTCATCTGAGGGATGGCGGAAGCGACCGCCAGCACCTTCTTGGCGGCCTGCTCCGGCGTCAACTTCTCGCTGACAATGCCGGGGCGCGATTCGTTTGCGCAATCGTATTTACGATTGCAGTAATTGCACTGGATATTGCAGGCGGGTGCGACGGCGACATGCATCCGGGCATAATGATGGTGCGCCTCCTCGCTGTAGCAGGGATGGTTCTTCACCTTTTCCCAGACCTCATTTGGCACATTGCCGATGCCGGCCTGAGATCGGCACCTGGCCTTGTCGCTCCCACCGACCGTACCGCAGCTGTTGTGCTTAGCCATGACTTGCATGGTCTCGCTGATGTCGCTGCCGCCGCAGGCTACCTGGTGTTGCGCTGAAGTACTCATTTTTCCAATTCTCTTCGCAAGCCGAATCCCTCCAGCAAGCATCCCCAGAGTTCTGAAAAGGCAAGAGCAACTGGCGTGCCATACCTGCCACAAACGTATTTTGTGTTTCGCTCCAAGCAGTTAAGCATCGTCCGTTCGAATGTCCGTTTTACCAACTCATGTTCGAAAGCTGACAGAATTGCGATCACAACAGCGCCCGGCAGCGCTATTACGAGGGCGGTACGCTGGTTCATCTATGCCCTTGGGCAAAGACATGGCGGCTGGTGTCGTTGAAAGTTGATCTTGTCGCCGAAATGTGACGCGTATGCAAAGCACAATCCGCAAAAGACGTTCCGGACGCTTTGAAGGACAACTTGAACCGGCGATGCTTCCTAGATGCAGACAAGAAACCCGTTACCGACCTATGTCGTGAAGATCACGCGGGCCCTTTCCTGACACTCCGGACGCATTGTCGGGCAGGTGAAGAGAAACGCCTGGTGCCCAGAGTCCCGACGGCCACGAATTGGACCGTGCGTCCAAACGTTGGTAGGCATCTCGAATAGGTGGTGCGGGTGTGGACGCCTCAGATTCGTAAAGCTGCAGCCGCCTCGGTCGACATCGCACGAACTGCCGTCCAACAACTACACTACGTCGCTCCCGTCCTCGGTATCCAGCCAGCCGATCCTGCTCTTCAGGAAACGCAGGCCCAGCACCAACAAGCCGGCGTGCTCCCTGTTGTCCTTGCCACAGCCGTGGCCGCCGGCGGCATGCTCGTATAAATAAGCCTCATAGCCCATCGCCTGCAGCTTCGCTGCCATTTTGCGCGCATGTCCGGGATGGACGCGATCGTCCCGCCGCCTGGTGGCCATCAGGATCGGTGGATAGGACTGCCCGGGTCTTGCAGCATGATAGGCAGAATAGGTCTTCAGCCACTCCCACTCCTCAGCGTTGTCGGGATCGCCATATTCGGCGAGCCAGTTCGCCCCGGCGAGCAGTTTGGTGTAGCGGCGCATGTCGATCAGCGGGACGGTGCAGAACAGTGCGCCAAAGAGCCCAGGATATCGCGTTAGCATGTTGGTAATGAGGATGCCGCCGTTCGATCCACTCTCGGCCCCGATCCGCTTGGCCTGTGTCACGCCGCGCTTAACGAGATCGGCGGCGACGGCTGCGAAATCGTCATGCGACAATCTCTTGCCGGCCAGCCGGCCGGCGTCGTGCCAGCGCGTGCCGAACTCACCGCCGCCGCGCAAATTTGCCTGAACCGTGGTGCCGCCGCAGTCAAGCCAAAGCTTACCGAGCGCGGAATTGTAATACGGTTTCACGGACGTTCCAAACCCGCCATATCCGCTCAGATGGACCGGCGCGTTGCCGGTCTGTCTGACCGGGCCGGTCTGTAGGTAGGGAATTCGCTCACCGTCGATCGAGACGGCCTCGTGCCGCGTGACTACGCAGTGCTCCGCGGCAAACGTCTTCGGCGCCTGCTTCAGCACGGCGGGACTGCCAACGCCGCGCTCCAGCAGGATGAGGGACGGCGGGGTGAGCGGATCCTCGACGTGAGCCAGCAAGTCGCCATTGCTCTCGGACGGATCGCGATCGAGAGACCAGATGTCGACGACGCCAAGATCAGGAAGCCCGCCCAATTGCTCGCGGTTCCAGCGATGATCGGATGGCGTGCAGATCTCGAACACTGGGCGGAGTTCGTCGAGAATGCAAAGCACAAGCTTGCCCGCACTCCAAAAGAAGCTCTGCAGCGCACGGCGCGGGCCCGGCTCGAATAGAATGTCGAACTGGCGGCTGCCCGCCAGGAATGCCGGCAGCGCGATGACGAGCACCGTATCCGCGGCATAGGTCTGCCCTGCCACAGACCAGGATTCGCGCGGCTTCAGGGCAAGCCAATTGCGATGCGACCGCATCCAGATGTTACTTGGCAAATCGAGCCTCGTCTTGGCTCCCGTTTCATCGCCCAGCCAGACCACGCAATTGGAGACGTCTGTCGCATCGAGGAACCAGATCCTGGGCGGCACGACAGTGTCGTCAACACTGCAACCGACTGACACATGAGCGGCCTTGGTCTCAAAGATCACTGCCGCGTTGTCAACATGCGTACCACGCCGCCACAGCCTCACCGTGCGCGCATAGCCGGTGGTCGCGGCCATGCCGTCACCATGGGAGCTTAACAACACCAGCGTATCAAAATCGAGCCATACGCCGCTGCCTTTGGCTTCCGGCAAGACAAAGCCGTCGTGGATGAAGAGCTTCGTGTCTGAGTCGAATTCACGCAAGGTGACGGCATCGCTTCCGCCGCGCGATAGACTCAAGATCCATCGCGAGTGATCTCCAGGCGGTGCGGCCGTGGCTTTCAGAAGCCAGTCTTTGCCTTCGCTGACCGCAAGTTGATCGAGGTCGAGCAGGATGTCCCATGATGGCTTCAGCCTGCGATACTCTTCCAGAGTGGTTCGCCGCCAGAGGCCGCGTGGATTATTGGCGTCCCTCCAGAGATTGTAGAGATACTCGCCGCGCCGGCTGACATAGGGGATATTGTCAGGTCGGTCGTAAATCGCCGTCAGCGCATCTCTGTCTCGTTCGGCTGCGGGTCCGCCAAACACCTCCAGGGTTCTGCTATTCTGCCGCTCGACGAAGTTCAGCGCCCGCGCGCCTTCTATTTGTTCCAACCACAGATAGGGATCATCGTCAGGAGCGGAGGGCGTTGGCCTTCCAGTTCGCGAGTCGTCGACGCTCCTTGTATGACGATGCGTCATTTACAACCTTAGTCTTCGCGCAATTCGACTGATTCAAGGATTTGCATCGCGACCGTTGCATCACGATTTGCGAGCTACGACTTGGCCCGGTGCGAGATCCAATCCTCTCGAAACTGTATCTTGCGGAGTTGCAGCGATTGGCCTGACGCTGTGAAGATGTGCGGAATGTAACGACCGGGCTGGCGATGTCAGCACAATGGGCCCTCGCGAGGCCTCCCCGGCAACGCCATCTCGCTGGCCCAACAGTGCAGGCCTAGGCCGAGTATTGCGTTTGACACCATGCGTCGGCGCCATCTTGGGTCCCAAGGACGGTTCGACCGCTTCCGGAGTCATCGGCAGGTTCGGCTGGAACCTTCGACCACGCCAAGCCAAAGCCAGGGATTGATGGCCTTCCTCGCAAAGGCCGGACCGCTACGCCAAGAACAGCTTCCGCATCCGCTGGTTTGGCGAGGTTCTGTGGAGTCGCAGCATTCATCATTCGGTTGCTTCGCCGCCGCGCTTTCTGGCATTGATCGTAATTGGAAGGATGGTGTCACTCGCCATCGCGGGTAGGTCGAGCACCCACCCGTTCGCGATTCTAATCCAACCACCCCACAGCGTCTCGTGCTCACATTCGACAATCGACTCCTCAAGATCCTTCTTGGGCACATAAATCGAAAGCCCCGTCTCGGGCGAACGGCGAATCATGACCTTCATAGGAGCTCCGCAACTTGTGAGCTCTCGCCCGCGCGCTCCTGACACGCACGCCACAAGGCTCTCTGTTTGGCATTGATGTCCGCCAGGACTTGCAGAACACGATCGATCTCATCCGGCGCCGTCTCGCGCGACAGCGAGAAGCGAACCGCACCGCGCAAAAAGGCCGGTGGTACTCTCATCGCGCGCAGGACATGGGACGGCTCCATCGAGCCGGACGCGCAGGCTGAACCGAGCGAGGCGGCAATTCCGTTGCGGTTCAGGTGGTCGACGATGGCCTCTGCTTCGAGATGCTCGAATGCGATGTTGGACGTATTTGGCAAGCGGTTCTTGATATCACCAAGCACGATGCAACAGCCGAGAGCGAGTATGCCTTGCTCCAGCCGGTCGCGAAGCATGCCAATCTGCGTCTGCTCTTGTATGAGGTGTGCCGCAGCGAGTTCCGCCGCCTTGCCCAGCCCAATAATGCCCGGAACGTTTTGGGTGCCAGCGCGGCGATGCCGCTCCTGTGCGCCGCCGAAGATCAGCGGTCGGAACCTGGTGTCCTTGCGCACATACAGCGCGCCGATCCCCTTCGGACCATGGAGCTTATGGCCGGAGAGCGACAGCATGTCGACGTCCGTAGTCTTCAGGTCAATCGGAATCCGCCCGACCGCCTGGACCGCATCGGTGTGAAAGAGCGCGCCGACTGAGCGCGCCATCTTGGCGAGGGATTTCACCGGAAAGATCGTACCGGTCTCATTATTGGCCCACATGACCGAGGCGATTGACGTCCGCCTCGACAATGCGTTGCGATAAGCCTCGATGTTCAATCGGCCGCTTGCATCGACCGGAATGACATGGGTCTTGATTCCGCGTCGGCCCAGCTCCTCGGCAAGGGACAACACGGCTGGATGCTCAACGGCCGTAGTGACGATCTCGTCGCGTCCCTCCTGCACGGCGAGCGCGGACAGGATCGCGGTGTTGTCGGATTCAGTCGCGCCCGAGGTGAAGACGATCTCGTGATCGAATGCCGCGCCAACGAGGGCCTGCAGCTTCCGGCGCGCTTGTTTCAATGCGAGCGCAACCTCAGTGCCGAATGCATGCCCGGACGACGCATTGCCGAATTGCCCAGAGAAGAACGGCAGCATTGACGCGACTACCGATGGATGTGCACGGGTCGTCGCGTTGTTATCCAGGTAGATCAGCTGCACGGACTGTCCGCTCTGCACTTAAGGCCCCTCTTTGGCAGCCGCGGCGAGCGGGATCAGGCGGACGAACTCGCCGAGCCGCTCGATCAGGCGCGCCTGATTGGCCGCGAGCGTCGTTCTCGCGAGCTTGCATAACATGCAGGCGCCGGTGAGCCTGACCATGATCTTGTTGCCTTCGATTTCGACGAGCTCACAATCCCCACGATCACGCCTGAGGCTTGGCCGAATCTCATCGAGCACGGCACGGACAATCCGCTCGCGATCGGAAGCCTCTGCACTCGAAGACTGCTTCGTTCGTTCAGCCTTCAGGCCCATGTTCGATGCTCCTTCCATTGCGAATGGTCCGAAGGCGGCTCAGCTGAACGATTTGCCGCAGGAGCAGCTCGATTTGGCATTTGGGTTATCGAAGCGGAACCCTGATCCTTCGAGCGACACCACGAAATCGATCGTGGTACCGTTGAGATGCGCCCGGCTCGCCTTGTCGACGAAGACTTTGATCCCGTCATGCTCAAACACGGGCTCATCGGAGACCGGCTCATGAGCAAGACCCATTTTGTACGTGAACCCTTGGCAACCGCCGCCTTCGACCATGACCCGCAAACCGCTTGCCGGCTGGGCCGTCGAGGAGATTGCGGCCTTCAGTGCGTTGATGGCGCTATCCGTTAGGCTGATCATTTCTGGCTCGCTCTCAGTTTCTGTCGGAGGCACAATTCGCAAATCCCATGCCAATCGAGATGCAGCTGAAGTCCATTGGTTTTGAACGCGGCGACCATTCGATTTGCGACCTGTCTGATTTGCGACAGGCGGTTTTCGGGCGTCCCGCCCTTATCCGGCCGAGACCTCGTGATGGTGCCAGCACGTATTATCCCTGCACATTGCGCCAATCCGCCGCTTACCGTGTGCGTCGCTGCAGACATGGGCGCACGGCAAACAACTTGCATAAGGTCAGCGGACACGCCGCATTGGCGATGCATGTACACGACAGATTGATGAGGAGCCTTCCATGACGTCGATCGACAACACCGCTCTTGGCCAGTTGGACAAGGAGGGGCGGTTGCTGAATGCGGTGCTTAAGACCGAGACAACGAAGCCGGGGCGATTTGGATTTCGGGGCGACATCGCGCTGAAGTTCCAAGCCCAGCTCGCCGACGAAAAACGACCGCCGGACTATTCCATTGAACAAGTTCTTGCAATCGCGCAGGAAGGCGAACCGACTATCCCAGTCCTTGCCGGATATCTGCATTCGTTCGGGTATCTACCTGAGGCTGCAAAGGTTCTGGATGGCAGGCTGAGCCCCAAAGGCAGCTATTTCATTTTCTGCAACAACATTGATCTGCTGGCGAAGTACCGCACCAAGATAGGCGACATCACCTTCCGCATTCTGCCTTGCGACGAATCAACTGTCTGGAAGGAGATGATGGACCTCGCCGGCGTCGACAAGAATGACATCAAGAAGCTCGGTACGGCCGGTAGGCTCGACTACCTGCTCGACGCGGCCAAGGACATCGGTGGATCATACAGGGAAGTTTCATACGAGGACGGCCTGGCCAAAATGGAGCCGGTGAAAAACAGAAGCGAAAACCGCCCCGTCTGAGGCAGACCTCTCTCTCGCCAGCTCGACGACTATGCCGCGGAGAGAGTCACTGCGCCCGCTTCACCGGGACTGGCTCTGACAAACCCTGGTGATGGACTACCGGCCTCCCTTTCGGGAGATCACACCGCCACTCTGCTAGTCGTGTGTCGGCCAAGAGCACTGTCGTCAACTGCACTGAGGGGCGGCTGGCCACGACCGTGCGCCTGACTGCATCCATGGGGATCAGGACAATCCAATGCTGATCGGCTGATGGTCGCGGTCACATTTCAGAGGGCGGATCGCCGATGTATGGTTCGGCTTTGGCGCTGTGCTCCAGGCCTTTGCCAGCCTGCGTGGCGCAGAGATGTCGCGCGTTCGATGCTCGCCAACCGATCAACGAGCTGCGCCCATGAATGATGGAGACCGAACCGAGGACTGAGTAACGCACACGTTTGCATCGTTCGAGAGAACCCAGGGAGCCAGTGTCAAGCGGTTTGCCTCGTACATGCAATTCCGCAGAGCCGTAAAACGCGACGGCGGGGTGCCGGTTGGTCGAGCCAGGCCAAGCGATAGCTGAGCAGACTTTGCCGCACGTCTTCAATGTTGTGAGAACGAAGCGAAGCTATGCAGCATGTCGCAACTGAGTCTGTCCTGGGAAGTTGCTCGAGGTCGCGAATCGCGCGGCCGACCCGCCCATCCCACAGACGCCACTTCACAGTTCTGACGTCCCTGCCGATGGCTGGAAGCACTCAAAAAGGGCCTGATCGGAATCGTACGATGCGATCGGCGATCTGCTGTATGGGCTGGATCTCCATGGCAATATGAAACCAGTCGATGATGTGGGTCGTTGGTTTCGGCATGGCGCGGGGCAGCCGCTTTAAGATTTCGGCCCCGTCCGAGATCACCGTCACATCCCCAAAGCCGCGATATTCCGACTTCCTAGAGAGGGCGAAGAGCACGATCGCGGATTGCCTGATGGTCGGTGCTGCCGGTTAAGAAATAGCAACCGCCCCTTTCTCCCCGTCCCCCGCGGGCGCATCTGGCCACGACGAGCTCGAAAATTCGCGCCGAATGTTGATCAGGCGCTACGAACGTACGCCGTATCGATGCTGATGACGAACTCTTTGCGCCGAGCTCCGGGAAGCTGCATCTCAAGGTGCCATCGGTCATCCGTTTGGGACCTCGCACGCCAGTTTCCTGCATGACCTGGTCGTCGAGCCGCTTGCCGATCCTGATCGTACCTTGCGCACGATCGCATGCGTCTCGGTCGGTTCAGTCGGCAGGAATCGGCCAGCACCTTTGGCGCCTGCCGCTAGGGCAGCATGCTTCCTAGCCGCGCCATCAGTTCCATCAGCTCCGGTGTCGTTCGATCGGCCTTGGATGGCAATCGGGGATTGCGAACCTCAATGGTGCCGCAGACGGTTCGGATCCGGCGTGTCGTCTAGTCGCTGACCGGTCGGAGTGTATGGCAGTCCGGGCAAAACCGGCGAGAAGGGCATATGTCTCCGCCTCATGATTCACGACCGCGCTCTGCAGCGCTGCCATGATCCGGCGCATCGACAAGCAAGATGTCGCCGTCGAACAGGCTCTCCCAGCTCTTTGTCTATGCGGACCTCCTCCGGCATGTGTCGTCAAATTCGTTCCGCCCTCGATCGTAACCTTCATTCCACCGCCACCGCTTTGTCTCAAAACGATGCTGACAAACTGCTTGAGCCTAACAACCTTGTTTGACACCACAGAAAGTCTCCTCACGACGGATCGCCCATGACTCGGGGTCGATCGCTACTCCTTCATTGCAATGGACTTGCACCATCTACTCCTTGCCGGTCTCCCGGCGCACCTTGTTCCGGCCCCGTCAGGGGCTCAGCTCGTTCGGCGTGGCCGATCACCCCGATCAAAGCATCGACATAGGCGCCGAATGCGGCTTCACTCTCGGCTGTCCAGTCGGGCATGGCGGGGCGCTTCCCTGGCACGAAGCAGCACCCGAGCAAATCCGCCACCACCGCGAATCCCCGCATCCGCGACTTTCTGGCTGAGTAAGACTAGGCGCCCGCCGCAAGTGCGGACGACGCCGCCATCAACCGGCGGGCAGATGCGCCGATGGCAACAAGCGCGCGTGACGCAACGCCGCCAGATCAGCCGAGCCGGTGCAGAAGCAGGCGACGGCCAACTGGCGGATGACGATCTCGAAATGCGCGACAACCGCCTCGGTGGATACCGTAGCCGCGCGCAGCACGCCGGCCGCCTGCCCGGCCATGTCCGCGCCCAGGCGAATGGCCTTGGCCACGTCGACGCCGTCGCGGATTCCGCCCGACGCGATCAGCTTCACCGTTGGCAGCGCCTCACGTACCGCCTGCAGGCTGGCTGGGGTCGGAATCCCCCAATCGGCGAACGCCATTGCCACTGTACGGTCGGCGGCATCGCGGGCGCGCTCGCCCTCCACCGCGGCCCAACTGGTGCCGCCGGCGCCGGCGACATCGATCACCGCCACGCCCGCCGCAACGAGCGCACAGGCCACCGAGGCGGACAGGCCCGACCCCACTTCCTTGGCCACGATCGGCACGCCCACGCTGCGCGCGGCGCGAGCGATCTGCGCCAGGACGGCGCGCCAGTCGCGGTCGCCCTCCGGCTGTAGCGCTTCCTGCAGCGGATTGAGATGGACGATGAGTCCATCGGCCTCCAGCGCATCTACCGCCCGGCGCGCCAGGTCCAGGCCGTCGGCCTCGCGCAGTTGCGCGGCGCCGATATTGGCCAGCAAGGGAATGTCTGGGGCTAGGCGGCGCAGCGCGCGCGTCAGCCCCTGGGAGTTGCGGGATTGCAGGCTCACGCGCTGCGAACCGACGCACATGGCAATCCCCAAGGCTTGCGCTGCCTCGCTCAGATGCCGGTTGATGGCCTCGGCGCGTGACATGCCGCCGGTCATGGAGCTGATCAGCAGCGGGGCGCGCATGGTCTTGCCCAGCAGCGAGGCGCGCAGGTCGATCTGCGTCAGGTCCAACTCGGGCAATGCGCAGTGTTCGAAACGGACGTACTCCCAACCGGGGGCGATCGTGGCCGGCGCCGTTCGTCGGTCCAGCACGATGTCCAGATGGTCGTCCTTGCGCCGGCTCAGGGCGGTGTCGCTCATGCTCGCTCCGTCCGTCGCATCGGGCGACGGCGTTGCGTCGGATCGGACCGACGGCAGCGCGCGCACGCCGCCGCCTCCCGCGCCTTCAGGCCGGCGCACGCTGGCCTCCCCCGCAGCGTCGCTGCGGTAGCGGCTGCTCGAGGTCTGGTAGTACTGCGCGCGGATGGCCGCCATGGCCTCGATCAACGGTCCCCACGGCGCGGGAAAGCGTTCTTCCGCCATCACCCGGTGCAGCATGCGCGTATGGCCGGCCAGCTCGTCGTTGAGGAACTCCACCGCAGGCATAGCCGGATAGCGCTGCAGCAGCAGGATCGCCGCGTTGTCGGCCTCGCCGGCCGACCTGTCCTTGTCGCGTCCATGCAGATCGTTGTGCAGGCGCCCTATCGCGCAGATGAGCCGCAGGACCTCGCGAAACGCCGGACGCGCGCGCAAGGTCGCCATGTCCAGCCCCCACAGCAACGACAGGCAACAGAACACGTTCGTGTAGGCGATCGAATCGATGCCGTTGTGCAGGTACTCGGCGTAGGACCAGCGTTCCGCCCCTACCGCCTGCGCGTGTCCGCCGCGCAGCGCCGCGCAGTAGCACCGGGTATCGTCAAGAAGCTGAACATAGTCGCGACGATCGTAGGCGAGCGCGGCCAGCGAAGCGCGCAGCACAGCGCAGCCCTCGAATCCGGGCAGCGCGCACGGCACGCCCTGCCCCAGCGCCTGCTCCACGGCAGCGAGCTGCTCCGGCGCGATCAGGCCAAGGTCGTTGCAATCGTCGAGCCAGAACAGCAGCGCCAGTTCGCGATAGAACGCCACGATCAGCGTTTCGTCGTGCGGATCGCGGCCGGTGCGGGCGCTGGTGTCGCGCAGGCTCGCCTGGATGCGCTGCAGGATGTACTGGCCGCCCCTGACCGCTTCCACGGCATGCTCGTCGGCGAACCCGGTCAGGGAACGCCCCCACTCCAGCACCTGCTGCAGCGCGCGTTCGGTCTGGATCATGGCGCCGCTCCTGCTCCCTCGGCCGGGACGCGCCGCCCCCAACCAAGCGCCAGCCACAACCCGGCGAGCTCGGCCACGCGCACGACCCGGGTGGGGCAATACAGTTCCTTACCGATCCACAGCGGCGTCTGCGGCAATGCATGCGCCGCATGGCGGGCGAGCATCCACTCGAGCGCACGCGCCACCGCCTGCGCGATGCGCCGGCGCCCTGTCGGCTCTTCGCTCCGGTCCATTGCGTACAACGCGAACAGCGCATAGGCGGTTTCCTCGAATGTGGACGCGCGACCGGCGCCCCAGCCGCCGTCGTCGCGCTGCGCCTGCAGCAGCGCCGCCAGCGCGCGCTCGTCGCGCCACTGGGGCTTGCCTTGCGCCAGCGCAGCGACCGCATGCGCGGTGGGATACAGCCACGAAACGTGCCATTTTTCGTTGTCCCATACACCATGCGGGTTGCGATTGGCCTCGACGTAGGCACTGGTCCCGGCGGCGGGCTTTCCCAACAGTCGCAACGCATGCAGAGCATGGATGTTGGTCGACACCGAGGCATTGCGCTCGCCGGGGAAGGTGACGAACAGCTCGCCGAGTTCGAAATGGCGTAACGCATCGACCGCCGGGTCGCGGCCTGCAAGGCGCAGGACGCACAGCGCAACGGCGGTGTCGTCCGCATCGGCCGCGAAGTGCAAGGCCGGGCCCAGACCGCGCACGCCCAGGCGCGCGTCGAGCTGCGCGACGATCACGCGCACCGCCTCGGCGAGCGCGGGATGCGCGAACAGCCCGGCCAGATGCAGGGTGTACAGCGACCAGCATGGCTCGAACACATTGATCGGCCAGACATTGGGAACGACACCTTCGATGCCGCTGCGCGTCGCCCGCGATGCCGCTAGCAGATACGCGTCGGCGCGCCCGACCTGCGGCGTGCTCCCCTGTGTCACGGCGTGCGCACGACACGCGGCGGTGGCCGCCGGACTGATGCCGATACTGCCGTCGTCATCCGGGCATGCGGTGCTCAGCGAGGTTCCCCAGGCTTCCCAGGAGTGCAGCAACGGATGGCCGCTCGGCAACGTCGCTACCGCCCCCAGCTTGACCAGGCACGCTTGCCGCAACGGCAACAGCGCCGGGTGGCGCGGAAACGCCACGCCGCCCAGTAAGGATGCGGCCTCGCCGCGCAACTGCGGCAGGATCAGCTCCGCGGCGATCGGCGCGTCTTCCGGCACCGTATGCGCGTAGGGATCGGGCTCGCGCTCGAGGAACCGTGTTGCAGCCTGGACTGCGTCGGCAGCGCCGGGAAGAGGATCGGCACGCTGCAATGCCAGCAACGCCGCCCAAGTGGGCGCATGGCGGAACAGCGGGAAGTCCGCGCTTCCCCATCCGCCATCGGCCTGCTGCTGCGCGATAAGCCATGCGTATGCGTCCTGCCGACCGGTGACGTTGCCGCGGAACTGTAGAGCTCGCGCCGTGTCATAGACCGACGGGCCGACGCTGCCGCCGTCGCTCATCTCGCTCAGCAGGTGGCGCAATTCGGAAAGGATCTGTTCGGAAAGCGCGTTCACTCGGGATTTTCCTTCTGCAGACGGTCCGGGCAGACGCCGCGCACGTCGCCGCGGGCCGGTCGCGGCCCCGCGCATGGGCAGCGCCGGACGGTCGCCTGCTCCGGTGCGGCGACGCGCCGATGCTGGCGCCGGTCCGCCGCATAGGCTTGCGCGCAGCGCGCCGCGGCCGTTCTGGGCAACCGCTGCGATTGGCGCCGCGGACTCGGACACAGTGCAGCATGCATCGCTCCCGCCCGCCGATCGCAGCGGCACAGGGGCGACTCCACGCAGACGGGCGCGCTCATGCGCATGGCGCGTGCTTGAACAGATACGCGTTGGCCCGCAGCAGCATCTGCGCCAACCGTTCCGCACGCGGCCCCAGTGGGGCGATGGCCTCCCCGGCGTCGCGCAACAAATCCAGCGCGAACTGGCGCGCTGCCTGCAGCCCCATGATCGACGCGCAGGTCGGCTTCTGCGCCGCCGCGTCCTTGCCGGGGGTCTTGCCCAGCGTCGCGGTATCAGCTGTCGCGTCGAGAATGTCGTCGACCACCTGCAACGCCAGGCCGAAACAGGCGGTGTAGCGATCGAGCGCACAGTACAGCGCAGCGTGCGCGGCATCCTCGGCGATGGTGCATAGCGCGCCCATGCGAACGGACGCGCGCACTAGCGCTCCGCTCTTCATCCGGTGCATCGCCACGATCCTGTCCAGCTCGACGTGCTTTCCGACCAGCGACAGATCCATGGCCTGCCCGCCTGCGGCACCCTCGGCGGACACCGCCTGCGCCAGTTCGCGCACGAGCGCGATACGGTTGTCGGCCGGCACATCCAGGCTCGCCAGGGTCAGGAAGGCGTGCGCCTGCAGCGCATCGCCGACCAGGATCGCAGTGGCTTCGCCGAACTTGACGTGCACGGTCGGAAGGCCGCGGCGAAGCACGTCGTCGTCCATCGCGGGCAGGTCGTCGTGGACCAGGGTACAGGCATGGATCATCTCGATGGCGGCGCCGATGTCGTCGAGCATGTGCGCCGGCGTGTCGGCCAGTGCGCCGGCAGCCAGACAGAGCAAGGCGCGGGTGCGCTTCCCACCATTCAAGGTGGCGTAGCGCATCGCCGCCATCAGCTCGGCCTCACCATCGTCTTCGGCGCAGAGAAGACGCGCCAACGCCTGTTCGACCCGCTTTGCGCCGTCCTGCATCCAGATCTCCGGCAGCAGCCTGCCGGATGCGCCGCGCACCTGCGCGCCCAATCCGCCGAGCGCGGAAACGCCAGTTCGGTCGTCGTGTAGCGTAGAACCGGTCTGCATGTTGTTCATGTCCTTGTACCTGACACGGCCACGGCGAGCGCCGAGCCGCCGCGGTGTTGCCGGCGTCGCACCGAGCGCACGCGCCCAGTGCAGCAATGCCGCCCGTCGCCGGCGCCGCTGCCTCGCCACACGGGGATGCGATGCCAGCTCATGAGAAGCCGATGCGGATTGTCATGGACGGATGTGCGGTTGGGTAATAGCGCCGGCCTTTTTCGACGCCGCTCAGCAACCGTGGCCGCACCCCGGCCTTGTGCATGGTGAGCGCCAAGGCGATGCAGAACTGCACTAGTTCCAGCCATACCAAGTGGTAGCCGATGCAGACGTGTGGGCCGGTACCGAACTGCAGCATGTCCACCGGCTGGATCGGCTCCGTGCGTTGCAGCCACCGCGACGGGCGGAACTGATCAGGCGCCTCGTGCAGCAGCGCCGAGGTCGAGAAATGGAGCAGCGGGATGCACAGATGGGTGCCCGCGGGAATGCGCCGTTGGCCGAGTTGCAATTCCTGCAGCGCGCGACGCGGCAGGAGCGTGGCCGTCGGATGCACGCGCAGCGTCTCGCGGAACAGCGCCTCGGCGACCGGACACTGCGCCAGGTCCGCGTGCCGGGTCGGCACCGCGCCCACGCGTTGCGCCTCCTCGACCAGGGCGTCCCACAGCACAGGCTGCCGCGCCAGCTCGATCACCATCCAGGCCATCGTCGAGGCAGTGGTGTCGTGACCGGCAAGCAGCAGCAAGCGGATATTGGCGACCAGGACGTCGTCGGACATCCCATCATCGCTGCGATCGAAGGCGCTCACCAGGTCGTTGATCAACCCCGTGCGCGCGGCATGCGCGCGCACGTCGCGGACGAATTGGCGCAACTGTGCGTCGATCCAGTCGCGGGCGGCGCGGCCGCGCCGCAGGGGCAGTCCGGGCAGGTCGACCGGGGGCGCGACGATCAACTGCACCAGTTGCCGGTACTTGCGATGCCATTCCGGCAGGTCCTGCGCGGGGATTCCCAAGAGGCTGAAGATCAGCTTGAGCATCAGGTCGCCGGTTTCGCGCAGGATAGTTACGTCGCCGCGGTCGCGCCACGCCTGCACCCTCGCTCGGATGACGGGCACGAACAGGTCGCCGATGCCGGCCTGGGTCAGCCCCTTGGGCAGGAACGCCGCCTTGATCGCATCGCGCGCCTGCCGGTGCGCGCCGCCGTCCTGGGTAACCAACGTTCCGCCAAGCAATTCGGGCGCGATCTCTTCGATCAGCGCCGAGGACACGTCCTTGTGCCGGAGCAGTGCGAACGCATCCGGATCCACGCAGGTCATCATGTGTCCGGCAGGGCCGAAATCCAGCCAGAAGTGGCTGCCCAGCATCCCTTCCGCGCGCCGCAGCAGGCGCGGCAGGTCGCAGACGATGGCGGGAAGATGCCCCACCAGGGGGAAAGCGCCGGGCACGACCGGGATGTCGTGCCGCAGCCGGTGCCGACGGTCCAGCGGGTTGAGCAGCATGTCGGTCAGCAGCGCGGCGCCGCGGCCGCTTCGGCGGTGTGTCGGCAGGCCGCGCGGCGCGGCTGTTGCCACGCTCGGCGCACGTCGGCACATGCGCCAGCATGCCGAAGTCGATGCACACGACCCGGCCGGTGATGAACGCAGCATCGTCGTAGAGCAGGAATGCCACCAGCGCGGCCACGTCCCTCGGCGCAGCCGACGCGCGGCAGGAGCTGGTGCCGCCGCGGATGCCGTTGCATGCACTCGTCCAGCTTGGCTAGGAGACGCTCGGTCATGACGAGACCCGGCGCAATCGCGTTACAGCGGATCTGCGCATGACCGTACTGGGTGGCGAGCGAGGCCCACAGCATTTTCATCGCCGCCTTCGACGCGGCGTAGGACGTCTGCGCGGGGTCAGCGCTGAGCCCCTGCCAAGACCACATGTTGACGATCGCGCCACCGCCGCGAGCGATATGGCCTGCGGGCAGCAGAGCAGCGTGCCGCGCAGATTGGTCGCCATGGTCTCATCCGAGACGGTCAGGGCCAGGTCGAGGATCGCGCAGTGGCGCGGGGTCAGATGCATGTCGCTCGCGTTGTTCACCAGCAGGTCAACCCCACCGAAGTGCCGCTCCGCCGTCTCGCGCAGCGCTGCCACCGACTGCGCGTCCGCGATGTCCATGGCCACGGCCAGCCGCGTGGCCCGCTTCGGCCGCGATCTGCGCGGTGCAGGCGATGCCCGCCGAGCCATCAATGTGGGCCACCACCACTCTGCCGCCCTCGCGCGCGATGGCGAGGGCGCTGCCTTGCCGATGCCGGCGCCAGCGCCGGTCACCACGGCCATCTTGCCTTCAAACCGCGCCATCGTGTCCTCCTGGATTGCGTTGTTCTTTCGCGGCATGCCGCTCGGCCTCTCCCGGAGAAGGCGCAGGGTCGGCGCTGGCGCGCTCGTCATCGCCAACGTCGCTTTCGATGACCCGAATGGCGGCGACTGGGCATTGGCTGGCCGCGAGCCGCACGGCGGCGTGTAGCGCCTGCGGGACCGTCGCCACACACACTTCGGCCACGCCGTCCGGTTCGCGCTGGCGAAAGGCGCCCGGCAGCGTCAGCACGCACTGCCCGGTGGTTGCGCACAGATCCTGGTCGACCACGACGCGCATCTCAGCCCCCCTGCCCACGCAGCCGCACCGGCAGCGCGCGGAACGTCCTAAGGAACTCGGAGGGCTCCCGGGTCGGCGGCTCGGCCAATGCCAGCGTGGGGAAGCGCGCCTGGATCCGCGGCAGGCTCTCGGCCAACTGCACCCTGGCCAGTTGCGCACCGACGCAGAAGCGGATGCCGTGGCCGAAGCTCAGCATGATCTTTCCGTCCGTCGACATGCCGGGACTGGTGCCGTAGAACCGCGCGGGATCAAAGCGGTCGGGATCGGCGAAGGCGTCCGGGTCGCGATTGCCGGCCGCGATCAGCACGCGCACGTCCGCGTTCTTCGGGATCACCACGCCGCCCAATTCGATGTCGCGCTGGGCGATCCGCATAGTGGTGCTGAACATGACGGGCGAATCGCGGCGCAGGACTTCTTCGACGAATGCCTGCACCCCCACGGCGTCTCCCTCAAGCCAGTGCCGCTGTTCGGGATACGCTAGCATCGCCAACACCGCATGGTCGATGGTCGCAGCAGTGGTTGAGAAGCCGCCCAGCAGCATGCCCCAAAGCATGCTGATCAACTCCGCATCCGACAGCGTGTCGGCATCGTCGTCGTGTGCGCCGACCAGCATCGACACGACGTCGTGGTGGGGATCGGTGCGCTTACGCTGTATGAGGTCCCCGAAGTAGGCCTGCACCCTGGCGCTGGCCGCGTCGGCCGCGGCGAGCTGGGGGTCGCTAGCGTGCGGGCCCAGGCCTTTCAGAATGGGGTCGATGACGGCGGCGAGCCCGAACATGTCGTCCTGGGGCATGCCGAACAGTTCGGCCAAGACCAGCATGGGCAAGGCCAGCGCGAATTCCCGATGCAGGTCCACCGGCTCCCCGCGCTCCAGCGCGGGCGCCATGCCGTCCAGGCGCGCTGCGACGATGCGCGCGATGCTCGGCCGCAGGTTTTCGATCTGGCGCATGGTGAAATCGCGCGAGATCAGCCGGCGCAGACGCGTATGCGCCGGTGGGTCCTTCATCGCTATTGTAGACGCCAGCAGATTGAGTGACCGGCTGGTCGCCGCACGCGGAAAATAGCGCGCCAGTTCGCCCGGCGCCGGTGCCCGAAACGCATCGCCCGTGGCCTTGAGCGCCCAGTAAATATCGGCGTGGCGGCTCAATAGAAAGAGGCCCGACGCCGCGCGATGCACCGGATCGTGCTCGCGCAACCACCGCATAAACGGATACGGGTCGTGGGTGCGCGCTGGCGACGCCAGTTCGGCGAAGGCGTCCCGGCATGCTGCCGTGGTTTCTTGCACGTCCATCTTCCTTACCTGTTGGCTGGCTGATCCGACCGGCGCGCGCCAGGCGCTCGGGCAAACTGCTGAGAACATCGGGGCGATTTCGCCGAGGCCCCCTGCCCATAGAATGCTGTCTGATGCGGATTTGACATTTTGCTTTTCTTTCTTCGTTCCATCGATCGCGGTGTCATCCACGAAATGAAGGTCGGTCGGCGGCTCCCGGCTCGCAACGAAGGAGCTTCAAAACTCGTGCCAATTTGGCCGACCCAGCAGAAGGAAAAGATTGTGATTGCTTTCAGCGGATTAGCCTGAGGCCAGACAAGAGCTCGCGAACTAGGCCAGTGTCGCGGACCAACAAAGGCGACAGAACAGTGTCGGATAGTCGTCAGACGCCAGACTGGCGACACCTTCTTTATCAGTTCTCCTGAATGACGATTCCAGTTGCTGGAATATATGCGGCCTCTCGCAAGTGGACTGCTGTTGCAGGCAGGCCATAATGAGATCCGCGCACACGCGTTCCCAATGAAGGTTTGGGGCACGAAGCCCGCTTTTTTGCACAGGGCTTACGGTATGCTGATCCACTGTTTCGTCATCACTATCGCGAACCTTGCAATCGAGCCAGAAGCGTCAGGCAAACGCGGGATCTCTGCCTTCGTCGCCACGCATCTGCTCGAAGCGCTAACAAAGACAGTGCTCCAGATCGACTTCACGTCCGTCGCGATGTCCGGGACTGTTAGCATTCTTGCTCTTCGGGGGAGCGCTCCACGTCGATCTCGCAACGTTGGTAAGCCGCGCCGTACCCCGAATCGAGCTTGCCACCTTCGCCACGATCACGTCGACGTTTATCCTTGGCTTTCTATTCTGGCAGCCCGCTGGTCTCCTTGGTTAGTCGCTGCCGCTGTCTTTGGCGCTCGTGTCTGGCGGCCTCATCAGCCTGACCGATCCGGTAGCGGTCATGGGTACGCTCAAAATGTAAAGGCACCTGAAAGTCTCGAGGTCGAGATGCAGGGCGAGTCACTCTTCAACGAGGTGTCGGCATTGTCGTTTTCACGATCCTGCTGGCCTTCGCCGCCGGCGGTCCATGCGAGGTCGCGGCCCGATTCGGCAACTGCCGGCTTCACGCCAGAACAGGTCGGATCTGGGAGTTCCCTACCAGCTTGTATCTGACAACTCACTCGTCGATCTCGTCGGAGAAAGCTGAATCAACGAGGTGGTGTGTGGGTCTGACAGTTTGTTGGGCACACCCGGGCGCAGGCGCTGCAGCCGATGCAAGCGCCTTCGTCCTTCAGCACCATGACCTTCTTTTCGAGCTCATCGTCGTCCTCGTCGAGATCGATGATCTCGCCACCCTCGCTTAGCCCCTTCAGCGTCATGACCTCACGGCCGCAGATCTTGTAGCAGCGGCCGCAGCCGATACACTTGGTGGGATCGATAGAAACCAGGTAGTCCGGCCTCCAATTGCGACCGTCGCGGGTCTTGAATGACATGGCTAACCGTCCGCTATGTTTTGTCGAGCGCCTCGAGATATTGGCGCTTGCTTTCGAGCTCGCTGAAGGCAGCGTGGGCCTTCTGGGCCACGCTCAGGATCGACGACCAGTTGACCGGCAGCTCCTCGGAGAGGTCGTGGAGGTCCATCTTGGCCTGGGTCGCCTTGGCCGACAGCTTCTTTATTTCCGCTTTCAGAGTTTCGATATCGCTCACACTTGCCTCAACAACTCGCCACTTCCGGGAACTTACGGATCATCTCAACGCCGCTGTTGACGAATTTGTCGCCTTGATTGGCGAGATCAGAGAGATGGTCGAAACCAAAGCGATGCACGTCGCGCAGCTGCTTGCTCACGACAACGAGCCGGCCGCCGATCAGCACGATCCGACCGAACCCTTCGTGATGCATCTTCAGCATTGGCGAGATCATCACACCGGTTGCCTTCTCGATAGAGAGCGCAACGGCGTCGAAGAACAGCTCCAGCCGCCATGTCGTGTCCGGGTCGGGATTGCCGACGATCGGCAGCGCACGGCGCTTGCGCTTATCGAGAACGTAGGGTTCGAGCAGCTCAAGATCCTTTTTGCCCTCCCAGGCGCCGTGGGTGTCCTGGGCGCGCCAGATCTTGATGAGCTCTTTCAGAAATGGCCATTCCGCGGCGGCGGCGGCTGGAGTGACTTCAGACGGATCGGCCATCTTTATTCCTTCAGGCTTCGAAATCCACCGTACGATCCCGGCTTTTGGTGAGCAGCTTCCGCAGCCAGGGCGGCGGCGACCCCTTCAGCACGGTTTCGAGTTTGACGCAAAGGTCGTGGATGGGCTCTGGCTGCAGCACCTTCATCGGATGGATGTTCCTGGCGACGACTCGCGCAGCACCCGAGCCGCCAATCGCCGCAACATAGAGGATTGCGCACTCCCTGATCGCCTCGATCTTCGGCGCGAGCTTATCCTCATTGCCGTCTTCGGTGAGGTCACCGTCGAATTGGATCGCCTCGATGAACCGATGCCCGTCCGGGCCGACCTCGTAGATCACGATGTTCTTGGCCCAGCCGAAGTGGGCATCGACGTGCTTCAAGTCCTGAGTGGCGAATGCAACTTTCATCCGGGTTGTTTTCTCTCCCTGCTCAATGCAACTGGGGTGGATGGACCTGTGGGCCGCCGCAGCTTGATCGCCAGGTGTCGGGCGTCGGCCCATGGTTCGCTTCGCGGTCGGTGATGATCAGATTGGCAATGTCAAAGATCAGATCGCGCGTGCCGCGATAGCCAACCATCGTGAGGTGCGCAGCGCCAAGGCGATCGAACATCGGAAAGCCTACCCGGAAGAACGGGACATTGAGTCGCGAAGCGGCCTGGCGACCATGTGAATGCGACATCAAGAGGTCGCAGTCACGCGACCTGGCAAGCTCTTCAAGGTCCTCCAGATCGCCGATCAGGACGTCCTCGGTCCTGACCCGCTGGAGCACCGGTGAGTTCGTCGTCGTCACCGCAGCACTTACCTGTGCGCCCATCTCGTGGAGCAAGCTGGAGAGATCGAATAATAAGTCCGGCTCGGCGCCGATCGCGAGCTTGCGGCCGCCGATATGGAAATGTGCATCCAGCATGGCGTCTGCCAGCTGTCCACGCTGCCGGCGATATTTCCAGGGCACCGACCGGCCGCTGATCTGGCTCAGGAAGGCGATGAATTCGTCATTTGGGATAAGGCCACAGAGCCGCTCGAACAGGCGGAACGGCGCGCCTGTCTGCACCTGCATGGCCTCGGCCGCACGGCGCATCTGCGCGCCGATCGCGATCGTCCAGGCCACCTGCCCCATGGTCGCAATCTCGTCCACTCCAATGCCCCCGATCGTGGTGGGCGTGAATTCGTCGGGGATGTGACCGTCCAGCGAACCGGCGACGTCCGGCAGGAACGAGGGCTTGAGCCCAAAATCCTCAAAAATCGTGCGCAGCTCGTCGAGATCGCCGGGCGTGAGGTGGCATCCAGGTAGCACGTTGACGCGGGAGATATCGCGCGGTCTCGCCGTGTCGACGGGAGCCACAAGCATCTCGATCATCCGCGCCACTGTCTTGCCCCAGCCATCCTGAAAGGCATCCTTGAAATCCGGGGTCGAGACGTAGACAAGGGGAAGCTTTTCGAGCTTCGGATGCTTCTGTCGGATCAACCGGATGAAGGCTTCGACGTCATCGCCGTTGGTCTCGGTGACGCCAGTCGAATTGATACCAATGATCTCAGGCTCGAGCCGATTGTAGATGTTGAGGATCGCCTGTTCGAGATTCTCGTGGCCACCGAGCACGGTGGCAACCTCGCTCATGGCCGTCGTCTGCATCGGCACGGCTTCATTGAAATGGCGCACGAACAGCGTTAGCCCGAAGGAGGTGCAACCTTGCGGACCGTGCAAAAGCGGCATCGCGCCGCGCAGTCCCAGGAAGGCAAATGAGCCGCCGATCGGCTGGCTCATTTTGAGCGGATTGACCGAACAGGCTTTCTTCGAGGTAGTGACGACCGCCATGCCGTTCCCCTACTCGGCCGCCTGCAGCGCAGGGGGCTGCAAATCGGAACGAATGTCCTTACAAGCAACGCACCGTGCGGTGGAATTGGTGCATGGCTTGGCCAGGTTCAGGCGATGGGCCGCAATCGCGCTCTCGTCACCGCTGGCCTCATTTTTATTGGAGAGACTTATCGTATTGACGCCGTTCTTGCTCGCGTCTCGAACTGGATCAGCGGCTTGCGCATACATCTGCGCAAACGTCCTTGCCTGACGCATTCGGTCGAACTCATCCCATGGCGCGGCTTGGCGGAGCTGATCCCATATCGGATTGTAGAGCGCTTTCTCGATCTCCTCCATGAGTTTGACAATGCCGATATAGCCCATATAGGCGTGGCAGCGCTCCTGGTTGATATCGAGCCATGGCATCGCCGCCTTTAGTGCGACGAATTGCGACTTGCCGCCCGAGAGCATGATGTCGGCCTTTGCGTCCTTTAGCATCTTGTAGATCTCGCGAGGCGACATGTCCTCGATCATGTGGGCGTGCTGGCCCATTAACTCCTTGATACGTTCCTTGTCCTTCTTGGTCGATTTCTTCACGGACGTGCCGACGATCTCGAGCCCGGCCTCTTGCAAAGCGGACACCATCGACCAGGATTTCACGCCACCGGTGATGAGAACAACCCTCTTTGCGGCAAAGCGTGGCTTGAAACGTTCAATCGCAGCCCAGGCTTTGGTCTCTTCGCGTGCGATCAGGGCTTGCGTGCGTTCCATCAGCTCGGCCGGCGCGCCGCGTTCGATCAGCATGCGCGCGATCTGGCGTAGTGAATCGCTGGAATCCTCAATACCGTAGAACGAGCCTTCAAAAAACGGGATGCCGTAGCGCTGCCTCATCTTGCGTGCGACGTTGATCATTGCCTTTGAGCAGACCATCATCGCGGCTTTGGCTCGGTGCGAATAAGCCACCTCGCGATACTTGCCGTCCCCCGAGATGCACGACAGGATCCGGATTCCGAGCTCATCGAGCAGCGGCTTGACCTGCCAGAGCTCGCCGGACAGGTTGTATTCGCCGATGATGTTGATGTCATAAGCAGTGGTGTAATCGGGCTCTCCGGTACCAATGACGTGCTCCAGCAGTGCTTCGCCTGCGAGCTTGTTGCCGAGGTTCTTCGACCCCACAAATCCCGGTGCATTGATGGGAATGACCGGTTTGCCAAGTTTGGCGGACGCTGCCTTGCAGACCGCATCGATGTCGTCACCGATCATTGCGGGCACGCATGTCTGGTAGACGAAGATGGCCTGCGGGTCGTATTTCTCTGTGATCTCCTTGACTGCCCTGTACAGCCGCTTCTCGCCGCCGAACACGATGTCGGTCTCGCTCATGTCCGTGGTGAAGCTTCTGCGCCACAGATCGGAGCCGGAGGAGGCGGAACCGCGATTGTCCCAAGAATTGCCCTCACAGGCGATTGGACCATGCACAAGATGGGCGACGTCGGTGAAGGGCTGCAGTGCGACTTTGGCGCCATCGAAGGCACACCCACCGGCGACGCCGCCCGGCTTCAGCTGCTTGGTGCATCCATTCTTGCGCTCGACGTTCGACTTGCTCGCATTCCTGGCGCAGCCCGGTTCGTTAAAGACGTCCTGTATGGTCGTGGGAAGCGAAGTCATGGTGTCTCTTTCGGGGATGTCAAGACATTCGCACAGACCAAGAGGATGGCCCGGCGGATAACCCGGGATCCCCGCCACAGCGCCGCTGTTCCTGCGGACGATGAGGCGGGGCGCTCGCCTCAACGTATGATGTCGAAGCTGTAGTCCGTCTTGCCAACCGAGCTCGTTTTTTTATCGATCTCATCAAAGATCTTGTCGAGAATCTTGACCAGCACATTCATGCTACCCTGATAGCCCCACACTGGATAACGATGGTGATGATGGCGATCGAAGATGGGAAACCCGATGCGGATTAGCGGCGTTCCAGTGTCACGCTCGAGATACTTGCCGTAGGTGTTACCGATCAGGAAATCGACTGGTTCTGTGAACAGGAGCGAACGCATGTGCCAGAGATCCTTGCCCGGGAAGGCGCGGCAGTTTTTACCGAACGGCGAGCTCGCGAACAGCGCCTGCATCTTCTGCTCCCAGCCCTTACTTCCGTTGGTCGAGAGCACGTGCGTCGGCTCAGCGCCAAGCTCCAGCAAGAATGCGGCAAGGCCATAGCAGAGGTCGGGATCGCCGTAGATCGCGAACTTCTTGGCGTGAACATGCGCGCTAGAGTCAGCCATTGCGTCTACCAGACGCCCACGCTCCCGCTCCAGCGCATTGGGAATTGCCTTGTTGGTGATACGCGACAGCGTCATCAGGAAATCGTCCGTGGCGCTGACACCCAGAGGGTGATTGAAGGCGACGACCTCCTGGTCGTGCCCCTTGATGAAGGGCAACGTCTTCTCCGTACAATATTGCTGCATGGAAATGGTTGCCTTCGCATGGACTGCGTTCGCGGCATCCTTTAGTGTCGTGCCGCCATCATACATGCGGAACTCGCCGTCGGTGGGGGTATCGAACACATCACTGTTATCCGCGAGGATCGTGTAGCCGATCCCCATCAGCTCGAAGATGCGCTTTATCTCACGGATGTTCCCGACAGTGTAGCCGTCGAAGCCACCGATGAAGTTGATCCAGTTGTTCGCTTTGCGCTGGAGTTTAGGCGCCGTGCCGGCTTTGCCATCCCAGAAATGCTCGAGGATGCCCTTGAGCGTGTTGTCGTAGCCAGTAATGTGGCTACCGACGAATGCAGGAGTGTGAGCGAATGGTACGTCGTAGTCCGCGGGGACTGAACCTTTTTCCTTTGATGTTTTGATGAAGGCGTTGAGGTCGTCGCCAATGACTTCCGCCATGCAGGTCGTGGCGACCGCGATCATCTTCGGCTTGTACATGTTGTAGCTGTTGGCAAGCCCGTCGGTCAGGTTGTTGAGCCCCCCGAACACAGCCGCGTCTTCCGTCATGGACGAGGAGACGCACGAAGTCGGCTCCTTGAAGTGCCGCGACAAATGGCTGCGATAATACGCGACGCAACCCTGGGAGCCGTGGACGAACGGCAGTGTGCGCTCGAACCCGAGCGCGGCGAACACCGCACCTAGCGGCTGGCAAGCCTTCGCCGGATTGACGGTTAGCGCTTCGCGGGCGAAGTTCTTCTCGCGGTATTCGGGCGTCTTGGACCATTCTCCGATACGGTCGACTTCGGCGGGATCGTGCGGATTCTCAAATAGCGCCTTCTTATTGGCCAGCATCTGCTGGTATTCGTCTCCCCGGAAAAGCTCGGAGTGGTCGAGGATGTGTTCGGCGTTCTGTGTCATCATGGCACTCTTCAGGTTCTTGTGTTCGTTCTCCTGCCCTTCCCTCCTCTGCGGAGGAAAGGGCCCGAGCGTCGGCTTTCCTATTCCGCCGCCATGAGGCTCGGCCGCGGAGCGTCCTTCCAAGGTGCGGTGGTCTTCCCCCAGATCGGGGAGTTGATTGCCATGTCCATGTCTCGGGCGAAGATCGCGAAGCCGTCATAGCCGTGGTAAGGACCCGAGTAGTCCCAGGAATGCATTTGGCGGAACGGCACGCCCATCTTTTGGAAGACGTATTTTTCCTTGATACCGGAGCCGACGAGGTCGGGCCGGATCTTTTCGACGAAGCGCTCGAATTCGTAGCCGGTGACATCGTCGTAGATCAGCGTGCCGTCCTTGACGTAGTGCTGGGCGGTGCGCTGATAGTCGTCGTTGTGACCGAACTCATAGCCTGTGCCGACAACATCCATGCCGAGGTCCTCATACGCGCCGATGACGTGGCGAGGACGTAGGCCGCCCACGAACAGCATTACGGTCTTGCCATCGAGCCGCGGCCGGTACTTCGCGGTCACCGCATCGACCAGCGGCTGATATTTCGCGATGACGCGCTCGGCGCCCTCCTTGATTTTATCATCGAAGAAGCTTGCAATTTTGCGCAGCGACTCCGCGATTTTGGAAGGCCCGAAGAAGTTGTACTCGCACCAGGGAATCCCGAATTTTTCCTCCATGTGCCGTGAGATGTAGTTCATCGAGCGATAGCAATGCAATATGTTGAGTTTCGCTTTCGGCGTCGCCTCCAATTCAGCGAGAGATCCATCCCCGGACCACTGGGCGATGACGCGCAGGCCCATTTCTTCGAGCAGGATCCGTGACGACCAGGCGTCGCCGCCGATGTTGTAGTCACCGATGATGGCGACGTCATATGCGGTCGGCTGAAATTTAGAGCTGGCTTCTGGGGCGCTCTTGTCGAAGATCCAATCTCGAATGGCGTCGTTCGCGATGTGATGGCCGAGCGATTGTGACACGCCACGAAAACCCTCGCACCGCACAGGCACGATGGTTTTGCCGCCATATTCCTTTGACTTTTCTCTGGAGACTGCCTCGATATCGTCACCGATCAAACCAATCGGACATTCGGACTGAATGGTAATGCCCCTGTTGAGAGGAAACAGCTCCTGTAGCTCGTCGATGAGTTTGGTGACCTTTTTATCTCCGCCGAACACGATATCCTTTTCCTGGAAATCGGAAGTGAACTGCAGTGTCACGAACGTGTCGATGCCGGTCGTGCCGACGTAGTAGTTGCGCCGCGAGCCCCATGAGTACTGACCACAGCCGACCGGACCGTGGCTAATGTGGATCATGTCCTTGATCGGCCCCCAGACCACGCCCTTGGAGCCCGCGTAGGCGCAGCCGCGGATGGTCATTACGCCCGGAATGGACTTGATATTGGACTTGACGCCACAATCGGACTTCCCCGCCTCGTGAACACTCAGATGCTTGGCGCGCCTTTTGGCGGTCTTCTCTGGGTAGACCTTCAACACCTCATCAATTAGCTGCTTGTTGCGCGCCTTGATCTCTGCGACGCTCTCGGTAGTTGCTCGGCTCATACAAATTTCCTTTCGATTGTCGTCTCAAATGAAGAAGCGGCGCTTTTCCGGTAGACCGACGGATTTCCGATCCGGCGTTGAGGTGTAAAGCGTGCAATCTCGCTGGCCGGTCCTACCGGACGCAACTCCGCGGGGTTCTGGATCATGCCGCAGCGGTCGATCAGAATGTTGCAGCTCATCTCGGCTAAGCGCTTGCGAGCGCCATGTGTGACGCTGTTGATTTGTCGACGGAATCGCTGACCAAGACGCGTCTCGGTGATGTCATGCCTGCCCTCCAGCCTTGGTCATATCGGCATCTTTACTCGCTCGCGTGCCATCAGGAGCGGCCTGCCCCTCTGCATGTCGATGCAAAGGCTAACAGCCGCCTGTTGCGCAGGGGTTTGCAACGAGTGTGCCAGCGCTGGTTGAACACGAAAAACCCACGTCTGTAGAGCTAGATAGCTGGCAGGATGCGGATTGTTATAAACCTGACTCTGCGTGGCACCGACAGGCGTACCCGCTAACGCTCTGTCTGAAACAAAACAATCACTTGCGCTCTCCGCCAGCGAGATAGGTAGAGTCTTCCCGCGCGCCGGCGTCACTCCGGTGCGCAGCTTTGCTTGGCGCCCCATCGAGCGATCGCAAACACGATCGGCTCGAGAGAGTTCAGCGCACGTAGATGCGCCCATGGTGTTTGCGATCGATACGGAGCAAGTGATGATTGAGGGCTGCAGCACCTCTTCTGGATGACTAAGAGAACTCAGTTGTCAGCAGACGGCGTTGTTTCACTTACAGGCGATCTTTCGGTTCGCTCGTCATTCCAGTTGATCTCGTGGAGACGCGCTCTAAGTGGCGACACCCGATCTCGTGGAGAGCATTGGGGCTGATCGATTCTCAGCCCGCGATAGCCTTAAAGGCGCAAGCTCGTGGCCCTTGGTCATTCGGGGTAAAGAGGTCGGCGTTCTACAATGGCCCGTCCTTGTCATTCGGCAGTCCAGTTGCAGCTCGCTTCAGCATCTCGGTAAGACAGTCCGCGACGCAATTCGGCGCTTCGATCGGGCGCGCGTCGACTTTCTTTTATCACCGCTTGCGGAAGCGTGACGCGGTGAGCCGACGCCGGCACGCGGCACCGAGTGCAGCGACAACGAGGCCTGTCTGATAATGAGCGCGAGGCGCTGCTCCCACTACAGACGGACACCACTAGAGCGGCTCGATCAGCGCGGGCTGCCTTCAAGTGCGCGTTGAGCGTTCATCCTCCGTCAATGAAGCTTCCCATATTCTCTGTTCGGCAAATAGGGCCCGTGGGTAGCCTACTTTTATCTACTTCCCGGCGCGAAATTGATGCTTTCCAGCCTTTGGCCAACGGCATGGGACAAAACAAACCCCGCCGAGTGGACGGCGGGGGTCTGAAGCGAGCATGATGGGTGCGAGGTCTACGGAGCGGCTCGGCTACTCATCGTCCGGCCGATGTTGCCGAGGTTGAGATTACACCGAGGGCGACCTAGCGCTGCATTCCGGCGTTATCCTTCTATCAGCATCGATTGAGGCCGTTTCGCCGCTTAACCATGCTGATGCGTCCATCGCGTGCGTCATCTTTGGCCACCGCGGAACCAGCGCTTCTTCTGTTCGCGCTTGCGCTCAGGGCTTTTGCTCGGTCGATTGGGGATGCATACCCCCCAATGCTCTCGCAGCGCCGGCCTCGTTGCTGGCAGAGTAGAATCCGGCGTCAGTCGCCACCAGCCGCGGCACGCCCCCTGGTGGGTTGCGATGGCCGGGATCAACAGATCGCCATTGGGCCGCCGGGCATAGAGTTAGTCGACGATCTTGCAGCTTGATCATTTTGCCGAACTCATTGGGCTTGCCGGCTTGTCCTTACGGATGATCTCGGGCCGGCGGCTCGAACACGCCGAGAACCTTATCTTCCACATAAGTGTCGCCGTGGAAGATGCGCGCCCGGGCTCTTGACGCATCACCCGCAGTACCAGCGGCAACATCCTATCGAGCTCCGCGCGGAGCCTCTCCAGTGCGATCTGCTGCAGAATGTCCGTTGCCTTCTTCACTCCTTTGGATATTTCTGCGCTTGCGGAAATAAAGCGTAAGACACGAGTCACTTCCAAAAAAGAGATTCTGGCCAATCTGTGAACTCCAATTCGAAGCTACGTAGGCCAGTAAGTTTGGTGGTGAATTTAAGGGTCTTCCCTGAAAGGGCTGCCAATGAGCCAGATGCGAACTTGAATACTGTCGTGCCGGAAGTTGCGACCGCAATGCCTTGCTCCCCTTCCATGCTAGAGAAGCCGGTCGCCTCGGAGAGTTGCCCAATTGCAACTCCCTCCAGCGCGCGGTGAAATTCCAAGGACGCTAGGTACGTTCCTTTATCAGCAGCCCACTCGCTGACCGACACTGCTGTAATCCCCGCGTCACGCGAGAGACCATCCGCGATCTGGCAGCCATATTGAACCGTGAGAATGACCCGCTCGTTCCGAACTCCGACCGGCTCTCGATCGGCGGCAGTGATCGTGCACGCGTACCGCCTTGTGTCCGCAACCGCGCTCGCGCTTAGCCCGAGCAGCTCGAGAGCGGAACATAATGCAAAAGCGATAGCGGCTCTTCTCATTCGGCTACACCTAGTCTGGAGTATCGTTCGCCTGCTCTGTACAATCTGACGCTACGGCCGATTCAAGCTTCTTCGATCGCTCTGTCGGATGAAAGCTACTCATGGTGACCGCGGTTTCGCAGAAACGGCGCAATCGGTGTGCCCCAGCCGTGGTCCTGGATGGCGGGCCCGAACGGTTTCATTATCGGCGCTCACCGCGGGCCAGCACATCGGTGAAAAGGCTGAGGACCGACGCATTTCAGCTCGGCGGCGGCCATGATGGCGCGGCGGTCCGCGGCGACGGAGCCTACGTTTCTGACGCAGGCGCATGCGTTCTATGAGCCGACGCCATTTTGCGCGCCAATGACCTGCGGCTCCCGAATTTTGCTTGACAGTGTCAATGTAAAAGGAAACGTGGTCGCTAGGAGCCGTTCAAAGGCAGATTGCCGCTCAAGCAGGCGATCTTCGAGAACCTTACGCTCGAGATTACTCAGCTCGCTTTTAAGCCTTCTTCGACAGCGCCAAATGTCATTCCGCACGTGTCGGATCTCATTCAATCGATCGTCAATCGCAGCCATCACCGACGCCATATCTAACTTGAACCAGCCATGGACAATTGGTCAATCACGTCCTTCCCTCAGTAAGACGCGGATGAGATCTCACGACCTGGCCATCTGCGGACATGATGTAAAGATCTCCTACCAACATGTCCTCTTGTACGGAAGTCTTTCAACGCAAGAGCACGAAGTGACCATTGCTTCTGCAGAAGTTCAGCGATTCTTGCGACCAGCGCGCAGGATTTCAAAAGCTGCCACTCGGCCGTGGGTGGGTCGAAATGGTTATCTTATCCCAACCCACACGCGGCCCGATCAGGTGTCAGGCCGGCACTTCAGCTGGTGTCGAATGGGAATATCCGAGTAAATCGGACCTTCGTACCGTCAAACTCTAGTCTAGGTAACAGATTTGAGATGGGCAATTGCTCTGCCAGCGAACCCCAGGTGGGATTCAAGACAAGCCATGTTCAGGCTTCGGGGCTCGTCTGTTACAAACGAGCGCGATTTCGGAGGCGGCGCGCAAAGAGCCGACCCGAACTGAGTCGGCGAGCCTTCAGTCGGCAGGGCGAGGCGAAATCGTGAGCGATGCGCACCGCCGGGCGCCTCGGCTCGGTGTCTCGCCGTAGGCCAGCGTAGATCTTTGTACCGCCGTGCCACGTGTGGCCGGCAAGCCTGGCAATCGGATCTCATCACAAAACTTCCTGAGCGATGATGTCTAGCCGGGACTGGCGCTTGTCGCATCTGTGACACTGTATGTATTCATCAAAGCAAGACATCCGACGTTGTTCGGCAGCCCGGACTCGTTTTGTACCTAAATCAGCAGCTTGCATGTCAGATGCAAGACTGGCATGGGGGTTGCTATTGTCCAGCGACACCGTGAGCGCTGAGCGCGACCAGAAGTGCAACACGGATAGATCAACTTCGCTGGAGCGTATTGGCCACCCAATCGCTCAATGGAGAACCGATGCGGCCACCGGACAAATTATCCTTTTTCGGCACGCTTATTGTTGTCAGATCGGCCATCATTCCGAAGGTTGAGGTGCTAGTCTGATCTACCAAGGTCGTGATCTAAGCTCAAAGCGAATTCGCCAATCAAATAACGGCTTAAAGCCTCTTGGGCGAACGCCGGCAGCGAGCACCTCGAAATCGAACATTTGATGCAGCCTCGCTTCACAGGATCCGGTGCATGCTGCGCCGGCCCGTTGAGGGAACAGAGTGTGGCATCGCTTTCGACTGTTTCCTTCGTATCAATCAGAACTGATGAGGCGGGTGTATGAACAAATCGATCCGGGAGCTTCGGCTTGTGGCTGAAGCATCTGTTTTGGCGATTGGCCTGTTGATGTCGTCAGGAGCTAGCGCGGACGATGATCTGATGAGAACCGCCAGGCAGATCTTCCATCCGATCCCCTCAATCATTCCTGCGGTAAAGGACAATCCAGTCACGCATGAAAAGGTCGAGCTTGGCAAGATTCTGTTCTTCGATCCACGGCTATCGGCAAGCGAGATCATTAGCTGCAATACGTGCCACAATCTCGGCAGCGGCGGAGTCGATGCCGGTCCGACCTCAGTCGGTCACGGCTGGAAGGTCGGCCTACGTCGGGCCCCAACCGTCTACAACGCGGTCTTCAATGCGGCGCAATTCTGGGACGGACGCGCCGCGGACCTCAAGGCGCAAGCAACTGGCCCTGTGCAGGCGAGTGCCGAAATGAATGCGACTCCGGATCATGTGCTCGACACCTTGAACTCAATGGCCAGCTATGTCGTCTTGTTCAAGAATGCTTTCCCGAACGAGGCTAGACCGGTCAGCTTTGAAAACTTTGCGAAGGCAATCGAGGCTTTTGAAGCCACTCTCATCACACCTGCGGCCCCGTTCGATCAGTATTTGGAGGGCAATACACATGCTCTCGATGATCAGCAGAAGTCAGGGTTGGCGCTGTTTATGGAGAAGGGATGCTCCTCTTGCCACAATGGAATCAATGTCGGTGGACAGGCCTACTTCCAGTTCGGCGTGATGAAGAAGCCGGACGCAACCCTGCTTCCGCAAGCCGATAAGGGCCGATTCGCGGTCACCAAGGCGGTCGGCGACGAATATGTCTTCCGCGCTGCGCCGTTGCGGAACGTTGCTTTGCGAGCCCCTTACTTCCATTCGGGCCAGGTTTGGAGCCTGAAGCAAGCTGTTGCCTTGATGAGTGAAATCCAGCTCGGCGCCAAGCTTAGCGATGGGGAAGAAAACGATATTGTCGCGTTCCTGAATTCGCTTACCGGGCGGCTACCTAAGATCGACTATCCGATACTACCCACCCGTACGAACACGACGCCAAAGCCTTCAATAGACAGATAGGATTAACAGCACCGGCCTCATGTCTTGCCGAATAATAACAGATGCGACGCAAGAACCCGGCGTCCCGCAATGACGTCAAAATGAATGATCCCGTGCTGTCACTCATAACCATGCGATCGGGTAGGAGGAAACCTCGCTTTTCTGCGGTGCAGAAATTCATCTCCGCCAGGGGGATGCGCCGAACCGGACCGGCGCCGCGACGAAAAACATCGCGAGCGGAAACTTGACGCCGAGGGGGACCCAGCGACGTCGACGTGCGCCGACCTTGAAGGTCGACGAGGCCAAGTCCCGCATGAGAGCGTCGTGATCGGGTCCCATTGGTCTTGCCCTGCGGCTTCACCTTGAAGACGAGATCGAGGACGATCGCCTGGCCCAAGTGCCAGTCCGGCGGGTCGGGTCGAGATTTCCGACCGCCCACTTCGTCACCTTCGCGATCGTCACCGCCGGCCGGAACGCGTGCTCGACGTGACGGTTGCCCTGGTCGCGATCTTGCCCGGCTGGCGACGTGAAGACGATCCGTTAGCCGTCGTATCGAGGCCCACCGGATTCGTTCAGCCTGCATCGCAGAGCAAGCACTATTGCTTCCTTTGGAACGGCGAACGGATCCATCAGCTGTTCCTGCTTCCGGCCGAACCCAAGGTGATGGTGCCGGAAGACCTGATGAGGTCCGTCACGGCGGCATGGTCGCTCCGGCAACCAACACTGCTCGCTTCACGCGATAGCGTAGAAGCACTGAAGAATAGGGACTTTTCGGTGAGTATGGCGGAGAGGAGGCCGCCTTCCGTGTTCTCTGGCGTCCGTCACTATCCAGCGCAAATGCTGGGGCAGCTTGATAGGGCAGAGGGGAAAACGATGGCTCGGGAAATTCACAGGCTGAAAGCAACATCAGCGGCAACGATCACCAAACACGGCCGGCATGCCGACGGCGGCGGCCTATATCTCTCAATCTCGCCGAACGGTGGCCGGCGCTGGATGTTCCTCCATCGCTGTCACGGCAAGACCATCGAACTAGGCTTCGGATCGGCGCCCAAAAAAGGAGTCGTCGCTGCGCATGTGACGCTGGCCGACGCGAGAAAGCTTGCGGCCGCGGCGCGCGAGATGATCGCGAAGGGCACGAACCCGAAGGATGCGAAAAGGCCCGCGGTCGACGCCACGCTCGGTGAGTGCGCCGAACGCTTTATCGAGAACAAGGCGGCGGGTTGGCGCAACGCGAAGCACGGGGCGCAATGGCGAATGACGCTGCTCGGCGTCAAATCCAACCGCAAGGCAGCCGAGCTGGACTATTGCGCCAAGATCCGCCCGATGCACGTCGACAAGATCGCCACCGATGACGTGTTGGATGTGCTGCGGCATATTTGGCAGAGCAAGCCGGAAACCGCGCCGCGTCTCCGCGGCCGGATCGAGGCGGTGTTGGATGCTGCCAAGGTCAATGGGCATCGCAGCGGCGAGAGCCTGGCGCGGTGGCGCGGACACTTGGAGCACAGCCTATCAAAGCGCCATCTAACGCGCGGCCATCATGCGGCAATGCCCTATGACGATGTCCCGGCCTTCTTGATCGACCTGCGGGCTCGCGAGGCTGTCTCGGCGCGCGCCCTCGAATTTCTGATCCTCACCGTGCCGCGCACCGGTGAAGCGATCGGCGCACGCTGGACTGAGTTTGATCTCGATCGCGGCGTGTGAACCGTGCCGTCTCAGCGGATGAAGGCCGGGCGCGAGCACCGGGCGCCGCTGTCGGCGAAGGCGCTGGAGATCGTGCGGAAGATGGACGAGGTGCGAATCGGAGAATTCGTCTTCCCTGGTCAGAGCGCCAACAAGCCGCTGTCGGGTATGGCGCTTGAAATGGTTCTCCGCCGCATGAAGATCGAGAACGCGACGGTGCACGGCTTCCGCAGCTCGTTCAGAGATTGGGCCGGCGAGTGCACCAGCTTCCCGCGCGAGCTTGCCGAAACCGCTTTGGCGCACGTCATCGGCGACAAAGCCGAGCAGGCTTACCGGCGCGGCGACGCATTGGAGAAGCGGCGCGTGTTGATGGACAGCTGGGCTTTGTACTGCCAGAACACGACAAACGTCGTGCAATTCCGAAATGCGCAGCAATGACGGGATTGAAGGCAACGGCGCCGGCCTGCGATAGGCCGAGCAAGCAAGGTCAATTGTAACATGAGTGAGCCGGTGACAATCGAACGTCTCGAACGCGCTTGCGATTGCCGCGCATTGCATTGCGCAGGACGGCCCGTGCTGGCGCCGCTGGTCGACCGGCTGGAGCGCGAGTTGGCGACGATGCGCCAGGCGCCTAAGATCAGCTCGGACTGAGCGATCTGCTGTCCTATTGCGCGGGAGTCAATAAGAGCGGGTCAGCATTAATCCTCTGGTTCATGATCGCTCGAACGGATGTCTTTCTCCGCCAGATATACGGCGTAGTTGAGGCTGCGACACTCGTCGAGGAAAATCCACCGGTCACCACTTTCGCTCCAGCGGTAGGCATTATGGCTTGAACTGAACCAACGTACTTCGCGGATCAAGTCCGGCCCATTGGCCACTTCGTAGGTAAGTGACGTGCTCTCGAAGTCTCCATCTTCCTCATCGATGTCCATGTGCGTCTTCCTTTCTGTTACAAATTTCCAGAACGTGGAAGTAGCATCAAGGTCTACGGCTGCCGGCGTTGAAAGGTCGTCAGCGGTTGTATTGACTTCCTTGATCGGCGTTTGTACCGAGCTGAAAAGCTTGCAGCTTTCTTGAGGATTGATCTTTAGGTTGCCTTTCTGTCGGCCAGACACATATGCGTACTGCCGAGGCCAACAATCATAGGACGCTTCGATGGGATTGGCGAGGCAAAGCTCTGGTAGGTCAAGAAGACCGTACGAGGTCAAACCCCCTCAGATGTCCAAGCGGGCACTGAAGGATTTTCCAAGTCGGACGTATTGTTTTTCCCAGGGCGGCAAGGATCGGCGCTGGCGCCACTCCAGAAATCGGAGCGCCAATTGCTGGGTCGGGCGGCGCGTTCGGTGTGGTGCTTATGCTGTCTCCGTTCGTTCCGGCTCGTCGGAACCTCTCTCGCCCGCTGGGGCGCCGCACGCTACTGAATTTCGATCAAGGATCCTCTTGTCTAATCGCACGTGCCCCAGCCGGCGGCCCTAATTGAGTTTGCGCCGTAGTTTCCCGATGATCTCCCGCAAGCCGACCGCGCGTGCTTCCGTGACTTGCCGGATCGCCGAGTCACCGACTGCCCCGGCGATCCCCCACAGGTCGTTTCTCAGGCGTTCTGTTCGGCGCTGCCGGTGGCCTATTCATCCAGGCGGGCGAAATGAACCTTGAACAGTTGATGGCCTTCACCCTGACCGACGATCACGCACGGCAACAAGAAGTTTGGGCCGGGCTCGGCTGGGATAGGGATGCCGAGACCATTCGCGGCGTGCTGACCGAGGATCACGTCTGTACGAATCGTGCGGGGCGAACAGATACGGCGGGATATGGAAGGATTGCGGCGTCGGCATCCGGGCCGGTATCACGGACGGGAGATGTAGGCTGGAAATGGCTGAACGAAACAGTCAACATACAAAGCGTAATCATTACGTCCCGCAATTCTACATGCGCCAGTTCGCGCTTGACGATGACAGGACAAAAGTTAAATGCCTTTCGCGCCATGACCCCTACGTCAGCGTTGGAGTGAAGTCGATAGCCCGGATCGGTTATGAGGAAGATCTGTATACATTCAGCGTTGCGGGCTCCAAGGCGTCGATCGAGGATGATCTCAACCAAACTATCGAAACGTGAGCGTCATGCAGGGACCACGCGCTGAGGGCTGATCTGGTCGGCTAGAAGATCTCGCGGAATGGTTTGTCGCGAGGTCACAATGTCGAAGGATAGT